>NZ_JAOWGX010000036.1:0-794576 GCF_030332915.1 Citrobacter sp. Cpo040 | reverse complement strand
CAGCGAACGGGCTGCCCCGCAGGGGCGAGCAAAGCGAGTCAATCCCCCCTCACCGCCATATTTTAAGAAGAGCTCGTACGCAAGTACGGGCTTTTTTTCGCATATTGCACATCTGCGGGGGATGAGAAGCCCCGACCGGGGTTCGACTACTGGCGCAGCCAGTTGGACAGACCGGGAGCGCAGCGAACGGGCTGCCCCGCAGGGGCGAGCGAAGCGAGTCAATCCCCCCCTCACCGCCATATTTTAAGAAGAGCTCGTACGAAAGTACGGGCTTTTTTTTTGCATGTTGCACATCTACGGGGGGATGAGAAGCCCCGACCGGGGTTCGACTACTGGCGCAGCCAGTTGGACAGACCGGGAGCGCAGCGAACGGGCTGCCCCGCAGGGGCGAGCAAAGCGAGTCAATCCCCCCCTCACCGCCATATTTTAAGAAGAGCCCGTACGAAAGTACGGGCTTTTTTTCGCATATTGCACATCTGCGGGGGATGAGAAGCCCCGACCGGTCATGTACTGGCGTCAAACAACAAAGCCCGGTTTCCCGGGCCTTGAAGACGGAGTACTTATCAGTTGTAAGCGTTGAGCGTCCGCTGACAGAGCGCAGAGCGGACGCAATCGTCTTTATTGAAACGAACAATCCCAACCATCTCATCTTCTTCGAAACGGGCCAGCGCATCGCTAAGCCCTGAGCGAACGTGGGCTGGTAGATCGCACTGGGTCACATCCCCATTCACAATCACCGTCACATTCTCCCCGAGGCGGGTCAAAAACATCTTCATTTGCGCAGCAGTGACGTTCTGAGCCTCGTCAAGAATGACCACTGCATTTTCAAATGTACGTCCACGCATATAGGCGAACGGCGCGATTTCCACCTTACCAATCTCAGGTCGCAGGCAATATTGCATGAAGGAGGCTCCCAGCCGTTTGACAAGCACGTCATACACGGGGCGAAAATAGGGAGCAAACTTCTCGGAAACATCTCCAGGTAAGAAGCCGAGGTCTTCATCAGCTTGCAGAACTGGACGGGTTACAATGATCCTGTCCACATCTTTATGGATCAGGGCCTCTGCTGCTTTTGCCGCGCTAATCCAGGTTTTACCACACCCGGCTTCACCGGTGGCGAAGATCAGCTGTTTACTCTCGATAGCATTCAGGTAGTGCGCCTGAGCTTCATTCCGCGCCGTGATTGGCGAGGCGTCGCGACTGTCACGCGCCATACCAATCGCTTCTACGCCGCCCATCTGCACAAGCGAGGTGACCGATTCATCTTCACGTTGCTTATGGCTACGCGAATCCCGCCTCAGCACACGTTTTGCTTCACGACGAGCTTTGATCACTGCTTTTTGTCTTCCCATGGATAGCACCTTGAGTTGTAGGTATACATCACACGCGCCGTTGGCGGCACGATTATGCGCACGAACATCTGAGGGTTGGCTTCCTTGTAAGCCATTGCTTGCTTTCGGATAAGACGCCACGCACAGCTACGCGCACCGTACAGGGCGTCAGTTGCGAAGATAAGAAGTGAATGAGAGAGAGATTTAGCGGTGACGAGGAGGCTACCGGAAGAGAAACGTCCGCGTAAGGTACTGCTGTTACTGTGAAAAACATGTCCAGTACAGGACTTTTCCATTCGCGATCTCCATAGTGAATGACAATCACCGCCGGGAACTACCGCTATTACTTATAATTACATCATAACCTTTCGCAGATGCAACAATATTTTTACTTGTTATTAACTTAAATTCTATCTTATCACCAGAGACAGTTTCTTGCCCAGAGATGACAGAATTATTTCAGTCGCATACCGATCATAAAAAATAGTTTGTTCCTTCATCAATATGTCAGGAAAAGCCCCGCCAAACGGCGGGGCATCACTATCAGGCTTCTAGCAGGGATTGTCCCAAATAACGGTCTGCGGTTTTAACACCCGGCAAAGCAAAGAAGTATCCCCCACCAATCGGTTTGACATACTCTTCCAGCGCTTCGCCGTTCAGGCGTTTCTGCACCGTCAAAAAGCCTTTTTCCAGATCGTGTTGATAGCAGACAAACAACAGTCCCATATCCAGTTGACCGGAATTAGTCACACCGAGCGAATAACTGTAGCCACGACGCATCATCAGGCTGGAGTCGGTCTCTTTCGTACGCGGATTTGCGAGACGGATATGGCTGTCGAGTGCAATCACCTCACCTTCTGGATCGCTGGCATAGTCAGGCACATCGTGCTCATGCTGCATACCCAGCGGTGCGCCGGTGTGTTTATCGCGACCAAAAATCGTTTGCTGCTCTTTCAGCGGCGTACGATCCCAGAACTCAACGCGAAACTGAATGAGCCTGACGGCCTGATAGCTTCCGCCTTGTGCCCAGGCAGGCTCGCCCTGCCCGTCCGTAACCCACACCACGTCTTGCATCAACTTCGCATCCGTAGCGTCCGGATTCGCGGTGCCGTCTTTAAAGCCAAGCAAATTGACCGGGGTCTCTTTGCCTTTACTACGTGCGGCGTGGTCGGAAATAAAACCTTCACGTTTCCAGCGCACGCTAAGGAGATCGGGCGTATGTTTAATGATATCGCGCAACGCGTGGATGACAGTGTCCTGGGTGTTGGCACAAATCTGCAGCAGCACATCGCCATGGCA
Source organism: Citrobacter sp. Cpo040 (assembly GCF_030332915.1). Taxonomy (NCBI): domain Bacteria; kingdom Pseudomonadati; phylum Pseudomonadota; class Gammaproteobacteria; order Enterobacterales; family Enterobacteriaceae; genus Citrobacter; species Citrobacter sp. Cpo040. The sequence goes on along the minus strand of NZ_JAOWGX010000036.1, from coordinate 791,946 downwards.
CAGCGCCGCATCCAGTGAATCATTCGGGAAACGGGTCATTTTTTGCAGCTTTTTCGGCATCTGCGATTTCAATCCATAGCGTTCATCAAACAGCGAGGAGCCGACTGACAACGTCATCGTCAGGTTGTCTGGCGCAATATATGCGCCGAGGATACCGGAATCCATAGGGGGGAGACGCGGATTCGGCGTATCCGGCGCCGGTCCACCGGTGGTCAGAAACGCAAAACGGCTGGTCAGCAACCGGAATAAACGCTCAAGATCGGCCTTGTCGCTGGCGAGAACATCGAATGCCACCAGCATCATTGATGCCTGCTGCGGCGTCAGGATCCCCGCCTGATGCTGACCATAAAACGGCTGCGCTTCACTACGTGCATCCGGAGACAACGTGCCCGGCGCGCTTTGTGGTTTTTGCGCGTGGGCAACCGGACACCCACCCGCCAGCGCCCCACCCAGGGCGCCCATCCCTTTCAGTAAACGTCGGCGTGACGGTTCGCTCACGCCGTTTTCATTATCTTGCTGCATAGTGCTTAATCCAGACCCAGAACACCGCGTAATTGCGACAAATCTTCCGCCAGCGTCGTGATTGGCCCTTTCAGTGCATTACGATCGGCATCAGTCAGTTTGTCATAGGTTTCAAAGCCGTCTTTGGTACGGTACTTGCTCAGAATGGTATCGACCTTTTTGAAGTTCGCATCCACCTTCGCAAGCAGTTCAGCATTGGATTTTTGCAACTGAGGACGCAGGAGATCGACAATTTTCTGCGCACCATCGACGTTGGCCTGGAAATCCCACAGATCGGTATGGCTATAGCGATCTTCTTCCCCACTGATTTTGCTGGCAGCAACTTCTTCAATCAGTCCTGCTGCCCCGCCAACAACTTTAGACGGTGGGAAAGCCAGCTCGCTAATACGCGTTTGCAGGTCAAGAACATCGCTGTTTAATTGGTCGGCGTACTTATCCATACCTTTGGTGGTATTGTCGCCAAACAGCGCTTTCTCCAGGCGGTGGAAGCCGGTGAATTTAGGATCGGCGGCTTTTTGTTCGTAATCATCTTCCCGCGCATCAATGCTGCCGTCGAGATCGGAGAACAGTTCAGCAATCGGTTCAATACGCTCGTAGTGCTGACGGGTTGGCGCATACAGGGATTTTGCTTTTTCCAGATCGCCTGCTTTAATCGCATCGGTAAAGGCTTTAGTGCCCGCAACCAACTGCGCGGTTTCGGCTGTCACATAGGCTTTGTATTCGGTAATCGCGCCGCTCAGACTCAGCAGAGCATCGCTTTGCGCGGCATCCGACGTTGCGCTACCTTTTACGATCAGTTTGCCTTTCGGGTTAGTCAACAGACCGCAGGTCATATCATATTCGCCAGGCTGGAGGTTAGCGGTCATTTTCTGGCTAAAGCCTGGTGCAATGTTTTCGCGCTCTTCAACCACCATAACGCCTTTGAGGATCTCCCACTCCAGCGCTTTCTGGCTATGGTTCTGGATGATGAACTGCGTTTTCCCGGCATTAACTGTGATAATCATCGGTTCACATTGTTTGTCGTTAACTGTGACTTTCACCTGCGGAATATCGGCAGCTTGTGCATTAAAAGCGGAGGCAAACAGCGCGGCGATACCTAGCTGCAGCGCACTACGGCGAAAATTAAACGTCATAACCTATCCCTATAAATAAGTATGTTGTAACTAAAAAGTATTCTGCATCGCGTTTTTATCAAGGTGCGGTACGCGATGCCGTAGTGCCTGAACGCGGCGGTAACGCAAACATAATCAACGCCGGAATCAGGTAGATAAACCAGACAGCGACTTCACTAACGCTTGGCGCTTCCTGATAGCCGAAAATGCCTTCCATCAATGTGCCAAACAGCGAATGCGTCGACAGCACACTGCTCAGGTCAAACGCCACATCCTGAAAATGATTCCACAACCCAGCTTCGTGGAAAGCGCGGATCGCCCCAGCGGCAAGACCGGCAGCCACCAGCAAAATGAACAGGCTGGTCCATTTAAAGAATGCCCCGAGGTTGAGGCGAATGCCGCCGAGGTAAATCAGGTAACCCAGTACCACCGCGGTAGCCAGCCCGAGCATCGCGCCTAACGGCGGCCAGATACCTACATCCTGCTGGAATGCTGCCAGCAGGAAGAACACCGACTCCAGCCCTTCACGGGCAACAGCAAAAAAGACCATCATCACCAGAGCCCAGCCGTGATGGTTGCCGCGTTGCAACGCGTTATCGACAGCCTGTTCAAGCTGGACTTTGACGTTGCGCGAAACTTTACGCATCCAGAACACCATCCAGGTGAGGATCACCACGGCAATGACCGCCACGATGCCTTCAAACAGCTCCTGTTCTTTTTGCGGAAATTCACCGGTGGTTTCGTTGATGAAAATCCCTAACGCCAGGCATAACGCCGCCGCCAGCAGAACACCAATCCACATCACACCAATCCATCGACCACGCTGAGTCCGTTTCAGGTAGCTGGCAATCAGGCTGACAATCAGCGCGGCCTCTAACCCTTCGCGCAACATAATTAGAAATGGAACAAACATGCGAAGAACCCTTAAACGTTATTCTCGGTCAATTGATGAAAAGAAAAGTAAATTACAGTGATAGTGATTATCATTACAGAAAAGAAAAACTCAAGCAGAATGTTTTGAGAATGATGAATGAATGTAAAAGGCTAAGCGGGTAATGGTTAAAGCAGGTTTACAACGGAAGCAATAAAAAAGCCCGCTCGCGGCGGGCTTGAAGACAGAGGCAGATTATTCTGCCTGTAAACGCGATGGCGGAGCTGAGTGATAATGCGCATCAGCCTCGGCAAAACGTTGCTGCATAGCAGTTGAAGGCGCTTTACCCAACAGGCTGAAGACCACAATACCGATGCTGCCGAAAACAAAGCCCGGGATGATTTCATACAGACCCAGCCAGGCAAACTGCTTCCAGACGATCACCGTCACCGCACCAATGATCATCCCTGCCAGCGCACCGTTGCGGGTCATACGCGACCACATTACGGAGAACAGGACTACCGGACCAAACGCAGCGCCGAAGCCCGCCCAGGCGTAGCTTACCAGACCAAGTACACGGTTTTCCGGGTTCGCAGCCAGCGCGATAGACACCAGGGCCACAACCAGCACCATGATGCGGCCAATCCACACCAGCTCTTTCTGGCTGGCATTTTTACGCAGGAACGCTTTGTACAAATCTTCGGTGATTGCGCTGGAGCACACCAGCAGCTGGCAGCTCAGGGTCGACATAACCGCAGCGAGGATCGCAGACAGCAGGATACCGGCAATCCACGGGTTGAACAGGATTTGCGCCAGTTCAATAAACACACGCTCGGCGTTCTGGTTAACGGCACCGGCAAGCTGTGGGTTGTTGTTAAAGTAAGCAATACCAAAGAAGCCCACGGCCACAGCACCTGCCAGACACAGAATCATCCAGGCCATGCTAATGCGGCGAGCATGAACGATGCTATGGTGGGAATCTGCAGCCATAAAGCGCGCCAGAATATGCGGCTGACCAAAGTAGCCCAGACCCCAGCCCATCAGGGAAATGATGGCAACAAAATTCAGCCCTTTGAACATGTCCACGTTCTCAATGCTCTTTTGTTTAATCACTTCCAGCGAATCGTCGAATCCACCCACACCAATGACTACCATCACCGGCGTCAGGATCAGAGCAAAGATCATCAGGCTGGCCTGGACGGTATCGGTCCAGCTAACCGCCAGGAAACCACCAATAAAGGTATAAATGATCGTCGCGGCCGCGCCCGCCCACAGTGCTGTTTCGTAGCTCATGCCAAAGGTGCTTTCAAACAGACGTGCCCCTGCCACAATACCGGAAGCACAATAGATGGTGAAAAACAGCAGAATAACCAGCGCGGAGATAATACGCAGAATTCGGCTTTTATCTTCAAAGCGACCGGTAAAGTAATCCGGTAACGTCAGCGCATTGTTATTGTATTCGGTGTGTACGCGTAAACGTCCGGCCACCAGTTTCCAGTTGATCCAGGCGCCCAAAATAAGGCCGATGGCGATCCAGCTTTCTGAAATCCCCGACAGGAAAATCGCGCCAGGCAGACCCATCAGCAACCAGCCGCTCATGTCAGATGCCCCGGCGGATAACGCGGTCACGAATGGACCCAGACTGCGTCCACCCAGAATGTAATCGTCAAAGTTTTTGGTTGAACGCCATGCAATAAACCCTATCAATATCATGCCGAAAATATAGACACAGAATGTCACTAACATCGGTGTGCTAATAGCCATCAAAACTCTCCAAAATTATGTATCAGCAATGCCGTGGCTTGCCGTTTTATTACCCTGCCGGAACGTGGCAAAGATATCTATGTTGACCAGGGCGACCGTATCCTGCCGGAAGCGATGGTTATTCACAATCGATTTAACACACCATTTACATCAAATTTGATCCAGAGTAGATAGCATTTTTCTGTAGGTTGCACTCTCTCACACTTTTTCCGGTTGCACCTTTTAAAAGTGTTAACTACCGCAGAGAAAAAGATTTTGCAATTTTTACAGCCCACATCATAAGACTCATATTTATTAACATCTCATTCATTTCCAAGCTTGCAAACCAAGTCACATTTAACACGGTTGCACAAAGTTGCAACATAGTGGATATTTCTCGGTAACTATCAGACCCGTATTTCAGTACAACAGGAGTAAACGGCATGGGAACCACCACGATGGGGGTTAAACTGGATGACGCCACTCGCGAGCGTATTAAAACAGCAGCATCACGAATCGATCGCACGCCACATTGGCTGATCAAGCAAGCCATCTTTAATTATCTCGAAAGACTGGAAAATGACGACGCGCTTCCTGAACTGCCGGCCCTGCTGGCGGGTGCCGCGAATGAGGGTGAGGAGTCAACCACGCCGCAGAATGAAGCGCATCAACCTTTCCTGGAATTTGCCGAACAAATCCTGCCGCAGTCAGTTTCCCGCGCAGCAATCACCGCCGCGTACCGCCGAGCCGAAACCGATGCTGTGCCGATGCTGATGGAGCAGGCTCGTCTGCCGCAACCCATCGCGGAGCAAGCGCACAAGCTGGCGTACGATCTGGCTGACAAACTGCGTAACCAAAAGACCGCCAGCGGCCGCGCCGGGATGGTACAGGGTTTATTGCAGGAATTCTCACTTTCTTCGCAGGAAGGGGTCGCGCTGATGTGCCTGGCCGAAGCCCTGCTGCGTATTCCAGATAAGGCAACCCGCGATGCGTTGATCCGCGACAAAATAAGCAACGGCAACTGGCAGTCGCACATTGGACGCAGCCCGTCCCTGTTCGTCAACGCGGCGACCTGGGGGCTGTTGTTTACCGGTCGTCTGGTTTCTACGCATAATGAAGCCAGCCTCTCACGCTCACTCAACCGTATTATCGGCAAGAGCGGTGAACCACTAGTGCGTAAAGGCGTCGATATGGCGATGCGCCTGATGGGCGAACAGTTCGTCACCGGAGAGACTATCGCCGAAGCGCTGGCTAACGCCCGTAAACTGGAAGAAAAAGGTTTCCGCTACTCTTACGACATGCTGGGTGAAGCAGCTCTGACTGCCGCAGATGCCCAGGCTTATATGGTTTCGTACCAACAGGCAATCCACGCCATTGGTAAAGCCTCAAATGGTCGCGGCATCTATGAAGGGCCGGGCATTTCTATCAAGCTGTCGGCGCTGCATCCGCGTTATAGCCGCGCGCAGTATGACCGCGTGATGGATGAACTCTATCCGCGTCTGAAGTCGCTTACTCTGCTGGCCCGCCAGTACGACATCGGTATCAATATCGATGCTGAAGAGGCCGACCGACTGGAGATCTCCCTCGATCTGCTGGAAAAACTGTGCTTTGAACCTGAACTGGCGGGCTGGAACGGTATCGGCTTTGTTATTCAGGCCTACCAGAAGCGCTGCCCATTTGTTATCGACTATCTGATCGATCTCGCTACCCGCAGTCGCCGCCGCCTGATGATCCGTCTGGTTAAGGGCGCCTACTGGGATAGCGAAATCAAACGTGCCCAGATGGACGGTCTGGAAGGTTATCCGGTCTATACCCGTAAGGTGTACACCGACGTTTCCTATCTGGCCTGTGCGAAAAAACTGCTTGCGGTGCCGAATCTGATCTACCCACAGTTCGCCACCCACAACGCCCATACGCTGGCGGCAATTTATCAGTTGGCCGGTCAAAACTATTACCCGGGTCAGTACGAGTTCCAGTGCCTGCACGGCATGGGCGAACCGCTGTATGAGCAGGTCACCGGCAAAGTTGCCGATGGCAAACTGAACCGCCCATGCCGCATTTACGCACCGGTCGGCACGCATGAAACGCTGTTGGCGTATCTGGTACGCCGTCTGCTGGAAAACGGCGCTAACACCTCATTCGTCAATCGCATTGCAGACACTACCCTGCCGCTGGATGAACTGGTAGCCGATCCGGTCGAAGCCGTTGAAAAACTGGCGCAGCAGGAAGGCCTGGCCGGGCTGCCGCATCCGAAGATTGCCCTGCCGCGTGATCTGTACGGTAAAGGACGCGAAAACTCAGGCGGTCTGGATTTAGCAAACGAACATCGTCTGGCCTCGCTGTCCTCTGCCCTACTCAACAGCGCACTGCAAAAATGGCACGCCAAACCGATGCTCGAACATCCGGTTGCTGACGGTGAAATGACGCCAGTCGTCAACCCGGCCGAACCGAAAGACATTGTCGGTTACGTGCGTGAAGCGACTCACAGCGAAGTGGAGCAGGCATTGCAGAACGCGGTAAATAACGCGCCGATCTGGTTCGCCACCCCGCCACAAGAGCGCGCCGCTATTTTGCATCGCGCTGCCGTTCTGATGGAAGGCCAGATGCAGCAATTGATTGGCATCCTGGTGCGCGAAGCGGGCAAAACCTTCAGCAATGCCATTGCGGAAGTGCGCGAAGCGGTAGACTTCCTGCACTATTATGCCGGTCAGGTCCGCGATGACTTTGATAATGAAACCCATCGTCCGTTAGGGCCGGTGGTCTGTATCAGCCCGTGGAACTTCCCGCTGGCTATTTTCAGCGGACAGATTGCCGCCGCGCTGGCGGCAGGCAACAGCGTGCTGGCCAAACCCGCGGAACAAACCCCGCTGATTGCCGCCCAGGGTATTGCCATTTTACTCGAAGCAGGTGTACCGCCGGGCGTGGTGCAACTGTTGCCTGGTCAGGGTGAAACAGTTGGGGCGCAGCTCACTTCCGATGAGCGCGTACGCGGCGTCATGTTTACCGGCTCAACGGAAGTCGCCACGCTGTTGCAGCGTAATATCGCGACTCGCCTGGATGCTCAGGGGCGTCCAATCCCGCTTATCGCCGAAACCGGTGGGATGAACGCCATGATTGTCGACTCCTCCGCGCTGACGGAACAGGTGGTGGTCGACGTTCTGGCTTCTGCCTTTGACAGCGCCGGGCAGCGCTGCTCCGCGCTTCGCGTCCTGTGTCTGCAGGACGATGTCGCCGACCATACGCTGAAAATGCTGCGCGGCGCGATGGCGGAATGCCGCATGGGTAACCCGGGTCGCCTGACCACCGATATTGGACCGGTTATCGATGAAGAAGCCAAAGCCAATATTGAGCGCCATATTCAGGCCATGCGCGCCAAAGGACGTCCGGTGTTCCAGGCCGTGCGTGAAAACAGCGACGATGCGCGTGAATGGCAAACCGGTACCTTTATCGCGCCAACGCTTATCGAGCTGGAAAGTTTCGACGAATTGCAAAAAGAGGTGTTCGGTCCGGTACTGCACGTCGTGCGTTACACCCGTAACAATCTGGGCAGCCTGATTGAGCAAATCAATGCCTCCGGCTACGGCCTGACGCTGGGCGTGCACACCCGTATCGATGAAACCATCGCCCAGGTCACGGGCTCGGCACATGTGGGGAACCTGTACGTTAACCGCAATATGGTCGGCGCCGTCGTCGGCGTACAGCCATTCGGTGGTGAAGGTTTGTCAGGAACCGGGCCAAAAGCGGGTGGACCGCTGTATCTGTACCGCCTGCTGGCTAACCGCCCGGAAAATGCGTTAGGCATTACCCTTGCCCGTCAGGATGCGGAATACCCGGTCGATGCGCAGCTTAAAACCGCGCTCGTTCAGCCGCTGGAAGCACTCAGCGAATGGGCAACCGACCGTCCAGCACTGCGTGCGCTCTGCCAGCAGTTTGGCGAACTGGCGCAGGCCGGAACGCAACGCCTGCTGCCAGGACCCACCGGCGAGCGCAATACCTGGACACTGTTGCCGCGCGAACGCGTGCTGTGTATCGCCGATGATGAACAGGACGCACTGGTACAGGTTGCCGCTGTAACTTCCGTTGGTAGCTTAATCCTGTGGCCAGATGATACGTTCCATCGCGACCTGGCAAAACGCCTGCCAACCGCGGTTACCGGGCGCATTCAGTTTGCCAAAGCGGACAACATCGCCACGCAGCCGTTTGATGCTGTAATTTTCCACGGCGATTCCGATCAGCTTCGCGCACTGTGTGAAGCAGTGGCGGCCCGCGAAGGGGCAATTGTGTCGGTCCAGGGCTTTGCCCGCGGCGAAAGCAATATCCTGCTGGAAAGGTTGTATATTGAGCGCTCCCTGAGCGTCAATACCGCCGCAGCCGGGGGGAACGCCAGCCTGATGACAATCGGCTAAGGTTGTGGTTAATTAAGGCTCCGGTAACGGGGCCTTTTTTTATGAAGCCAGAGGGAAGCATGAAACGAATCGTACTGACATGTGCAGCATTGCTGCTGAGTGGCCAGGCGCTGGCGGATGACTGCGCCAACGCGAACACGCAGATTGAGATGAACACCTGTGCGGCAGAGCAGTATAAAGCGGCCGACGCCAAACTTAATGAAACTTATCAGAATGCGCTGAAGCGCGCCGCCCCAACCCAGCGCGATTTACTGAAAAAAGCGCAAGTATCCTGGATAACTTTGCGCGATGCGGACTGTGCGTTAATCAGTTCTGGCACTGAAGGCGGTAGCGTTCAGGCGATGATTTCCAGCCAGTGCCTGACGGATAAGACCAACGAGCGCGAAGCGTTTCTCGCCTCACTTTTGCAGTGTGAAGAAGGCGATTTAAGCTGCCCGTTACCACCGGCCAGTTAACGCACGCGGATCCCTTCAATAATCATCCGCTGTACGCTCTCCACCGTTTGGTTAAAAAAGGCTTCATCACGCAGCGTTGCGCCCGTTACCGCCTCTACCTGTGGGGCAAAATCGGCGTAGTGCTGAGTTGAAGCCCAAATCATAAAAATCAGATGATGCGGATCGACCGGAGCCAGTTTTCCGCTTTTGATCCAACCGGCAATCAGCGCGGATTTCTCATCAATTAGCGTTTTGAGATCCCCCTCCAGTTCTGCCATCAATAAAGGCGCTCCGGCCAGCATCTCCATACAAAACAGCCGTGAGGCCTGAGGGTAATCGCGCGACACTTCCAGCTTAAGGCGAATGTATTCTTTAATGGCCACCAGCGGCGCAAAGTCTTCGCGAAAAGCTTTCAATGGAGCCAGCCAGATGTCGAGGATCTGCCGTAAAACGGCGATATAAAGCACCTCTTTTGACGGGTAGTAATAAAGTAGATTGGTTTTTGACACGCCCGCCTGCTCTGCCACCTGCTCCAGGCGCGTGCCGTGGATCCCATATTGGGAGAAGATATTTAATGCCGCGGTTAAGATGGCCTGGCGTTTTGCACTGACGGCCTGCGAGCGCTTACCTGTTTTTTTCTCTGCGCGTTGGACCATGCGCCCTCTCCTTCTTGTGAGGGCGTCAGTATACCAAATCACGCGGTGAATGGTTAAATTAAAGCGATTCCGGCGGCGCCTCTTGTCCAAGCGATTTTTTCTTTTTGAACTTCAGCTCGCTGACCAGTACGCCAACAATAATGAATGCCGCACCAAGCAATGCAAGTAGCGGTAAGCGTTCACCCGCCAGACGGCCAAAGATCCCCGCCCACACCGGTTCACCGGTATAAATAACCGTCGCGCGCGTCGGCGAAACGCTGCGCTGCGCCCAGTTCATGGTGACCTGAATAATCGCGCTAAAAATCCCCAGCCCCAGCGCCACCACCAGCAATCCGGTAGACATTGGTGGTACGGTCTCTCCGGCCGGTCCCATCGCCATAAACGCCACTATCGAAGCGGTTGCCAGTTGCACTACCGTTACCCGACGTACATCCACTTTTCCCGCCCACGCGCTAATCAGGATAATTTCTGCCGCAATCGCCACCGCACCGGCGAGCGTGATCCACTCGCCTTCGCCTAAAGCCAGTAAATTGCCTCCCGGTCCGGCAAGAAAAATCAATCCGATAAAGGCCAGCACAATGCCGACGCACGGCATCAGACCTGGTATGCGTCCCAGACACAACCATTGTAAAAGCGGCACCAACGGTACGTACATCGCGGTAATAAACGCCGATTTACTGCTGGGAATAAACTGTAACCCCCAGGTTTGCAGACTATAGCCCAGTGCAATTGCGATACCGATTGCAACCCCTGCTTTAACTTCCAGCCACGTCAGCTTATGCAGTGTGTGTAATGACAAAAGCGCGACCGCCAGCGCGGCAGTGGCAAAACGCACACCGACAAAGAAAAAAGGGCCGCTCAGGGTAACGGCATATTGCACCGCCAAAAACGTGCCACCCCAGAACATGGTGATCACAATGAGGATCGCTTCCTGAGGTTTAACAGAGAAGGAATAACGAGAAAGTAATGACATGAGACACCCGATTAACTGAATGTCATTAGTCTGCGTTGCGTTTTGTTACAGTTCAACCTTGCAGACAAAAAAAACCGCCGGAAAGACCCGGCGGCGGTGGCTACGTAACGTCTGTCTCTGACTCTCAGCCGTCACGACATATCTGACAGATAGCCCGACAATTACGATTTGTTGTTGCCGTGACTATTTTTGCCCCCTTTTTTACCTGCCTCTGAAGCGCGTTGCGGGTCATTCTTGAAGTTGCCCCCGCTGTGCTGGCCACCTTTTCGACCTGCTTCTGATGCTCTTTCGCGGTCTTCCGCAAAGTTGCCGGAACCGCCCCGATGGTTTGCCATTACTGACCTCCGTCATTGATTAGACATCATATTGCATAGGTACTGAGGAGTGATACCTCACGCAGCGTTACGGGCGAGGCCCTGAAATAACTGCGTGGGAATAAGCATAGTGAAGTGTGGCCTGGGCAGACGCTTACTGTAATATCCTGCAACAGGATCAGGAGTGACAAAGAAATAATCACCATAAGAAATCAATAAGTCTTTCTTATGACTACCGAATTCTACCCGGTTAAATATGTATCATTTTGCTACAAAGCAGGTTGTTATAAAAATTGTTATAAATCAAAGAAGTGATTGTGAAATTTGCACTCCTGACAGTACGTCATATCTTTAAAGGTAGGTAGCGAATCGCTACGGACACGGTTAACTCGAGGAGTAGTGTAAAATGGCAAAAGTTCTGGTGCTTTATTATTCCATGTACGGACACATTGAAACTATGGCCCACGCAGTCGCAGAAGGCGCAAATAAGGTAGATGGCGCGGAAGTGATTATTAAGCGTGTACCGGAGACCATGCAGCCCGAGATTTTCCTTAAGGCTGGCGGCAAAACACAAAACGCACCAGTCGCAACCCCGCAAGAACTGGCTGATTACGACGCCATCATTTTTGGTACCCCCACGCGCTTTGGTAATATGTCCGGTCAGATGCGTACCTTCCTCGACCAGACTGGCGGGCTGTGGGCCTCTGGCGGCCTGTACGGTAAACTCGCCAGCGTATTCAGCTCAACGGGAACCGGCGGCGGTCAGGAACAAACCATTACATCAACTTGGACTACGCTTGCCCACCATGGGATGGTGATTGTACCTATCGGTTACGCGGCGCAAGAGCTGTTTGATGTCTCTCAAGTTCGCGGCGGTACCCCTTACGGCGCAACCACCATTGCCGGAGGCGACGGCTCCCGCCAGCCAAGTCAGGAAGAATTATCTATCGCCCGCTATCAGGGTGAATATGTCGCAGGTCTGGCAGTAAAACTCAACGGCTAATCTTCAACAGGAGGATTCGAATGCCAACTCAAGAAGCGAAAGCCCATCGCGTCGGCGAATGGGCAAGTCTGCGCAATACATCGCCGGAAATAGCCGAAGCCATTTTTGAAGTCGCACATTATGACGAGAAACTGGCGGAAAAAATTTGGGAAGAAGGTAGCGATGAGGTACTCATCAAAGCCTTTGAAAAAACAGACAAAGACTCGCTCTTTTGGGGTGAACAGACTATCGAACGCAAAAACGTCTAGCGCGCTAACTCCCCCGCGAACACGGGGGAGTTTTCATTTACTTAGCCGCCTCATTCAGCACGCTATCGAACTTATCTATCGGGCAAAAACCATCCGCATCTATCGGACATCCTTTCAGCTCCAGCGTTACGCGCTGCGCCGGAGATTTCAGCGTCAGAACGTCTGCATTACGCAACTGCTGCGAGCTCTGATACACATACTCGATTTTCATCAGATCACGATTTGCATTGCTGTCATGCCAGCGCTGGAAGACAATCTTCCCGCCAATCGGCGTACGCTCGTTCTGATCGTGAAGCTGGTACGGTTTAAAATCCAGCGCGGTGAGCAGCGAAGCGATATTTGAATCATGCCCCACCAGCACGGTTATTTTCGGTGCTTTCGCGCGTTCAGTAACCAGCGCATTATCAATATATTTCACCAGTGGTTTGGCGACGTTCTGCGCCACTTCCGGGGAGGTGAACAGGCTATCCTGATAGCCGTTTTTCAGCTTCGACAGAACCTTCCACTGCTGATCCGATTTAATCTCGCCCCAGGCAACCTTGTCCATCGGGAAGCCTTCGTAAAATTGCAGCGTGAAGGCATCAACCAGCGAATTTCCCACCTTCAGCGGCCCCGAAACGCCTGGCTCCTGCTGGTACTTCGCGCTAAACGTATCTTTGGCATCGGTCAGGGAACACTGCTGTTTTTCTTTGCAGGACGGAGAGTCTTTGTAGTCGGTCATTTGCTCAAGCAACTGATAGCTATCGTTGAGCTGCATTTTGCTGCGCTCTTTCTCCATGGCCTGAACGGCCTGCTGGCTGAAGGCGGCGGAATCATCGGTGATCACCGGGTTAAAGGTGGGATCCATGGTGCCCATTTTTTCCTGATGATGGACCGGAACATCGCAACCAGGGAAAGCACCGGTAACAAAGAACTGCGCCGTGGCGACCGTACGCTGCAGGCTGTTAGCATAGGTATAGACCGTGTTCGGTGCCGGGCATTCGCCCGATTTCACCATCCCCTGCTCTGCCAGCCACTCTCGCATGTAGTGGCCCATATAGATTTCCAGCACACCGCCCTTGGTAGTGAGTTGCCCACCGGGGACATCCCATTCTGGCCATTGTTTGGGGGTGGACTGTTCAAGAACGCTGCCATTATTGGCTAAAGGTGCGCGTAAGTTATGCCGACTCATCATCAATACTTGCTGAAGCTGATAGCCTTCCGGCGCGGTCTGCGCCTGCGCGGCGGTTGACAATAAGACAGCCCCTGCCACGGCTGTGGCGATTAACGATTTATTCATCCCTACGACCTCTTGTTGTTATCAATCACAACAGAGTGTGACAGAAATATGACATATTTCCGGGAACGCTTTCGCAAAACAGACCATCTAGCGTGTCGTTTTAACACCAAACTCGGTTTCGAGTTTACGAATGCCAAGAGGTGTGAAGATGACATGGCGGCTGCCCTGTTCGGTTTTTATCCATCGCTGTTCAGTGAACCAGCGCAGCAGCGTTGCGCCAAGCACACCACCAGGATGATAACGTCGTTCGCTCCAGTCCAGACAACCGCAAGTTAACTTCCGCCGGGATGAGCCAGCCGCCAGGACAATCCCCATCTGTGCCAGCTTTTCCTGGCCAAGAGGAGTCAGCGTTTCACCATCCGGCGTTAACCACTGACGGGAAACCAGCGTATCGAACAACCTCACCGCGACCTCTCCGGCGAGATGGTCGTAGCAGGTGCGGGCATGCCGCAAACCTGGCGGTGTAGTGATTCTGCGGGGCGTTGATGTCGCCCACGCAACGCCCATCAGGCGTTCCAGCAGTTCAGCGATATCGGAACCTGCAAGGCGAAAATAACGATGTCTGCCCTGCACCAACGCGACAACAAAACGTTGTTCGCACAGACGCGCCAGATGCGCACTGGCGGTCGACGCGGATATATCCGCCACCGCGCTGAGCTCAGTTGCAGTCCAGGCGCAGCCATCCATTAGGGCGCACAACATACGTGAGCGCGATTTATCGGCCATCACTGCCGCAGTGAGTGCCATTTTCGACTCCAGATCGCCCTCTTCCTCATGTAACATCACGGATGCCATAACGACCTCATTGGCCCTGAATCTCTGAATTAACGATGCCATGAAAGTCGCGCAAAGTCACCGCACCGGTCACACAGCACGCAGCATCATCTCTGTACCCAACCCGACCAGACAAAACAGAAAACAGCGTTTAAACACGAGCGGAGAAATAACCCTTCGCACACGGGTACCTATCCATTGGCCAATCAGCGCAGGAACAATGGCCAAAGCCGACAAACTTAACGATTGTATGGGCAGCGCGTTATGCCACCACAGACCCAGCGCCAATGCCAGGGTCGAAAAGGTAAAAGAGATCCCGAGCGCCTGCACCAGTTCATCTTTCTCAAAGCCGAGGGACTGGATCCAGGGCACGGCGGGCATCACAAACACCCCGGTTCCGCCGGTCAAAAAGCCGGTCACAAATCCAATAACGAGGGAGTACGGTTTTTCACGCTGCGGGGCCACCGCGATTTTCTTTCCCGCCAGCGTCCAGATAGCGTAGGCCACCAGTGCTACGCCGAGTGCAAACTGAGTTCGGGTGGTGTCACCACCGGTAATCCAGGCGCTGGCAAGCAGTGTCGCCACCACTACTGTCAGCAGCATTGGCCACAGTCGTTTGAGTAATTGGCGTGTATTTCCACCACCGCCAAACTGGAACAAATTGCTTATCAGCGAAGGCAATAACAGCATGGCCGCCGCGGCAACTGGCGAAATAAGCGATCCGAGGATCCCCATAGCCACGGTAGGTAACCCCATACCCGTAACGCCTTTCACCATCCCGGCGAGGACAAATGTGGCGGCAATCATCACCACCAGGGCGGGTCCAAACGCTAAAGAACTCGTCATGTTGCACTTTCCTGGAAAAGAGAAGATGACTGATTCTGGACGTTAATCACTGTGTTTGCTTCGTCAGGCAACGAAATATGCCTTCCTGGGGAGGGCGACGCCATAAAAAATGCCGGGTTTCCCCGGCACATTTATCAGAACGTTTTCGCCCACCACAACCGAAGTTTCATGCCCCAGTAGCTGGTCCAGCCGCTGGTGGTTGATACTACCCGACCTTGTGACATCACCACCAGCGTGGGCGTGACGCTGATTGCCCAACTGCGGGAAATGGCCCCGTTCGCATCATTGATGACCGGAAAGTCCACGCCTTTACGCGACAGCCAGCGAGATACCTCAGCTTCATTTCCGGAACGTAACGCAATGGTCATCACATTTTCCCCTTCCGAACGCAGCCTGGCGACTTCCGGCGTCGTGAAGCGGCATACGCCGCACCAGCTCGCCCAGAAATAAAGCAACACCGGCTCGTCTTTGCTGAGCGCCGCCAGCGTGACGGTTTCACCATCCAGTGTTTGTAAAGGCGTGCTGTCAAAGGAGGCAGGGAGCTGCGGCGCGCGCCAGGCATCCATCAGCAGCATTGCCCCCGCCAACAGCGCCAGTAAGATCAGCCCTTCGCGCAACCAGCGGCGCAGTTTACTGAGCATTGGCCGCCGCCAGTTTTTCTTTTACCACTTCCTCAAGGGTTTCCCACGGTACCGCGCCGGGAATAAGTTCATCACCAATAATCGTTGCGGGGGTTCCCTGCACCCCCACCAGTCGCGCCAGTTGCAGGTTAGTGCTCAGCGTTTCAGCACTTTGGGCGTCCAGCGTCACCGGACTGGCCCCCGCTTTTTCCTGCGCCTGTTTGATACTGACGTCGGTATGATAGCCCTTCTTCTGCATCAATTTTTCATGTAATGCCAGGGACTGTTGCGGATGCTCATGCCATGTCGTCAGCACGGTCCGCGCCGCCAGTTCCGAACTTTCACCTTTAAACGGTAGCGGTTTAATCACCACCGCCACGTCAGGATATTTCTGCACAATTTTTTCCAGCATTGGATCCAACTGCTTGCAGTATGGACAGTTGTAATCGGTGAAATTTATCAGGGTCAGTTTCGCCTGCTTCGCGCCAAGCCGCGGGCTGTTGGGATCGTTAAACAAGGCTTCCTGAATTAATGCTTCAATTTGCTTTTCCTGTTCCGGGGTAAACGGCGCAGGCTCTTTCGCGATACTGACGGCAGAAAACAGGGTTAACAGCAGAACAATCATCATTTTCATGGGGTTACTCCTTTGGCATCATTCAACGTTTGCAGTACCGCATCGCGGGTTAACAACGTGGGTAACGCCTGGCCATCCGGCAGACCGGGGCCATAAATTTGGTTATACGGCACAGCAACCTGGCCGCGTTTTTTTAGAAATTCGGTAATAGCTTCAGAAGGGAGTGTCCAGTCGCCGCGCAGCGCCACCACATCCGGCTGTTGCAATGCGGCCTGTACGTCTTCTTTATGCAACACGTTGTATTTGTTTACCTTACAGGTGATGCACCAGTCGGCTGTGACGTCAATGAACACGCGCTTATGTTGCGCCAGCGCATCCTCAATCGCCTGCTCGCTTAGCGGTTGCCAGTTCACGCTTTCTTTAGCGCTACTTTGTCCGCTAAACCCTATGTGTGGGAGCAGCAACGTCGCAAGCCAGATAGCCGAACCCAGCATCATCACGCCAAGCAGACGTCGCAAAATATTCATCCACCGCCCTGGCCGCGGCAAACGCAGCGCCAGACCGGGACGCAGGGCCACCAGCAGCCACGGTAAGCTCATCCCCAGCCCAAGTGCGATAAACAATCCCCACAACGTCGGCAGCGAAGCGGTCAATGCTACCGCCACCGCCGTTCCCAGAAACGGGGCACTGCACGGCGTGGCAAGCAGTGTCGCAAATGCACCTTGCCAGAAATGTCCCGACAGTCCGTTGCCGCCGTGAGTCGCCAGCGTGGTGGTCATCGCAGAAGGGAGTCGGAATTCAAACCACCCGAACAGGCTGGCGCTGAACGTCAGCATCACTAGCACCATGACACCAATGAACCACGGATTCTGAAACTGGATCCCCCAGCCAAGGGCCTGATTGGTTAAACGCAGCACCGTCATCAATAGCGCCAGAGCCATAAACGAGACCAGTATTCCGGCTACCGATGCGAGGAACTGACGACGGATCTGGCGACGACTTTTTTCCTCGACCAGCAAAATAGAGCCCAGCTTCATGCCCAGAACCGGTAACACACAAGGCATCAGATTGAGGATCAAACCACCCAGCAGTGCCATGAGCACCACTTGCCACAGTGGGAGTGAGGCGTTCTCAACAACCGGGGCTTCGCCAATCGCAAGACGACTCTCCTGGGCAACACCGTTATCGGCCAGCACCAGCGTGACTGACTTACCACGCAGATCCGGCGCGCCTTCTCCCCAACCGTCATGTACAGGTACCGTAGCGCGTAACGTCTCCCCCGCAACATGAATTTGCGGCATGCCAAAATCCGCATCATCAACAGCATCCAGATACAGCCCTGGTTCAGTCCAGCCTCCCGCACGGCGAGCCTCGACGACTAACTCTCCCGCCCGTGCGCCAGCGCTCAGAGCATCGGTCAGGCCGCTGGCAAGTGGGATCTGTCCCATCGCCTGAGCATAGTCATGTGCAAAAGTCGGGTCCTGGGCTGTGGGCGTCACGGAAAAAGGAAAATCCGTCAACAGGCAAACGTTGCTACAGGTGGATAGCGTCAAAACGCCGCTTAGCGTGGCGGGCGCTCTACCGCGCACCACCATCGGGAACGTCACCTTATCGTGATACCCTTGGGTAGTGATATTGGCGACCTCAAAACGAGCAGGGGTCGGCCAGAACCAGTCGACCGCGGGCATTTCCCCTTTCCAGGCGATAGCAGGCGCAACGCCCCCCTCGCCTGGAGAACGCCAGTAGGTTTTCCAGCCGTCCTCCAGTTTGACATCCAGCAGCAGACGGGTTTCACCGCCAGCGGACGTATCAGCGCGTAACCGCACGCTGGCGTGATCGTTATCGGGTGAACGCAGCCAGCCGGGTTCAGCCGCCCAGGATACGGGCAGCCATAGCAATAACAGACAGAGCAGTGCCTGCCTGAAAACAGTCATCATAGTTTTTCTCCGTGAATAATTATCTAACAGTCAGCAACGGCTGTTCTGTCATTCACGGAAGACGCAAAATCGGAGATGCACCCGGAGAGTGGGCGGCGAGATGGCTCGCGGTGGGAAAAAAGGTAGACGAAACGCCCGCACTGGCGCCAGCAACGACAGCAGCAGGCACAGCACCAGAATAGCACCTTCAAACAGTACTGGTGGCGCAGCCAGTAATGATTTCGCACTCAGTTCACAAGGGGTAACGGGTGAGGCCTCATCGGTCTGCACTTGTGCGCTGGCGACAACGCTTGTAACGGCGGTATCCATCTGCAACGCATGCAGGCCCGCCATGCGTTGTGCGGTGCAAACCATCACCACAACACATGCCAGACAGAGGAACCACCATCCCATCCGTTGACGTTTCGCCATTATACCCTCACTCATTGATGCGAGTTATCTTAACCACTCGCCGGTTTTTGGCAACCTTTACGCTGTAAAGTTATGTCCTGCCATCTGCTGGATATACCGCGATTTCAATCAGATTGAGATCGGGATCCCTGACATACACCGAGCGAATAGGTCCTGTCGCACCGGTACGTGCAACGGGCCCTTCAATAATCTCGACCCCGTGGGTTTGAAACGTCTCCATCACCTCTCCCAGCGTACGCGTGGTGATAAAACATAAATCCAGCGCCCCCGGCGTTGGCGCGTAGGCTTTGGGTTCAAACTCTTTTCCCCGAATGTGGAGATTGATTTTCTGATTGCCAAAGACGAAGGCTTTCCGACCTTGCGCGAAGGTTTCCAGCCTCATGCCTAAAAGCTCGACATAGAAACGAACGCAAGCCTCTTCATGATTGGTGGTTAGTACCAGGTGATCCAGGTGGTCGATCATAGCGATATCCATTTGGGTTGCTCATCTCTGACACTTACCCTATACATTCACGCGCGACAAGAAAAAGAAAATCTACGGAGTTATTTGCAGAACTTAACGCAACAACCTGCAATTCACGCTTTAAAAACGAAATGATAATTAATCATATTTTCGTCTTTTTTTATTACACTATAACATTGCTAAAAGTACGCCTGAAAATATCACGCAAGTTATTATTCGCTATTTGCGAAGAGTGCATGTAGATATTTCCATGACAGTACACAAATAATGCCCACCATGTACTGATGCGTAAATGAAAGTAAGGGTCAGCGCATTTCCAGAGAATTACCTTATTATATTCAGACGCAATGAATAACGTATTCATTAGCAGATAATTTGTTTATTAAATGTTATTTAGAGTATATGGAAATGAAAAGATATTTATTACCCCTGATTGGGTTACTTTTTACAGTTAGCGCTCAGGCAGCATCATTTACCGACGGCAAAGAGTATATCTCACTGGAAAAACCTGTCGCTTCCGCTCCAGCCGCACTGAAGTTTTTCTCATTCTATTGCCCTTCCTGTTATCAGTACGATGAAGTTTTTGAAATCACTGATAACGTGAAAAAAGTATTGCCTGCAGATGTCAAACTCACCGAATACCACGTCGACTTTTTAGGTCCGCTGGGGCAAGACATGACCCACGCCTGGTCCGTCGCCATGCTGTTGAACGTACAAGATAAAGTTAAGCCGTTGCTTTTTGATGCCGTTCAGAAAAAACAAACCGTTAAAACAGCGGAGGATATTCGTAACGTATTTATCAGCGCGGGCGTCAGCGCCAGTGATTATGATGCGGCATGGAATAGCTTTGCCGTGAAATCACTGACCGCTAAGCAGCAAGAAATGGCGAAGGCAGTTGATTTAACCGGTGTGCCCGCCATTTTTATCAACGGAAAATATATGATCAATCCAAAAGGACTGAAGTCAGATGACCTTAATGCATTCGTGCAAAACTATGCTGGTACGGTCCGCTTCCTGATAAGCAAATCCTGATTTTTAGCTAATCTCATTTTTCGCACCACACAACAGATGCCGTAACCTCAACTGCGCTGTTGGTGGTGCAATGCCTGCATCGTTTATCGCAATATCCTCCCTTCCCGGTTGGCATACGCCGTTATCAGGATTACCCTAAACTTAGCGGTGATACCTGTTGTCAGGGTTCACCTTCTGCAAGTGTTGATTTACACGAGAGAACGCTATGGAATTAAAGGATTATTACGCCATTATGGGCGTGAAACCGACAGACGATCTCAAGACAATCAAGACCGCCTATCGTCGACTCGCCCGTAAATATCATCCAGATGTCAGCAAAGAGACTGACGCGGAGGCCCGGTTTAAAGAGGTTGCAGAAGCCTGGGAAGTATTGAGTGATGAGCAGCGACGCGCCGAGTACGACCAGCTGTGGCAGCACCGCAACGACCCACAGTTCAGCCGTCAATTCCAGCAAGGAGAGAATCAAAGCTACAGCGCCGAAGATTTCGACGATATCTTCTCCTCCATTTTTGGCCAGCGTGCGCACCAGTCGCGCCAGCGCCCTGCCAGCCGCGGGCACGATATCGAAATTGAAGTTGCCGTATTCCTCGAAGAAACGCTTACTGAACATAGCCGCACTATCAGTTACAACCTGCCAGTCTATAATGCGTTTGGCATGGTAGAACGAGAAATTCCTAAAACGCTGAATGTGAAAATTCCGGCTGGCGTCGGTAACGGTCAGCGTATCCGTCTGAAAGGCCAGGGCACCCCCGGCGAAAACGGTGGGCCGAACGGTGATTTGTGGCTGGTGATTCATATTGCACCGCATCCGCTGTTCGATATCGTTAATCAGGATCTGGAAGTTGTCGTTCCCCTCGCGCCGTGGGAAGCTGCGCTGGGTGCGAAAGTAACCGTTCCGACGCTGAAAGAGAGCATCCTGCTGACCATTCCTGCAGGCAGTCAGGCCGGTCAGCGGCTACGCATTAAGGGCAAGGGTCTGGTAAGTAAAAAACATACCGGCGATTTGTATGCGGTGATAAAGATCGTCATGCCACCGAAACCTGACGACGCCAGTGCCGCCCTGTGGCAACAACTGGCGGATGCACAAAAGGCCTTTGATCCGCGCAAAGAGTGGGGGAAAGCATAATGGCTAACGTTACCGTCACTTTTACCATTACCGAATTTTGTCTGTACACCGGTGTGTCAGAAGAAGAACTGCATGAGATTGTCGGCTTAGGGGTGATAGAACCCCATGAAGACGAGACGTTTGACGATCATGCGCTGACAGTAATGCGTCGCGCGGTGCGCCTGCGTCAGGAGCTGGAACTTGACTGGCCAGGGATTGCCGTTGCGCTGACGTTGCTGGAGGAGAACGCTCAGTTACGCCAGGAAAACCGCCTGCTGCGCCAGCGCCTGTCTCGCTTTATCAGCCGTCCTTAGTATGTCAGGACCAGCATGGTGCTGGTCCTTTTATTATCCGCCCCGCGCTCTTAATGACATTGCCCAGCAGATGGCATACAGTCTGAGATAAGAATTATCTTAAACAATAAGACGTTAAGTCATGCAGCTTAAACCCCTCACGAAAGGTCGTTTTCACAACATCTGGCAGCAGGATGATGCCTTGATTGAGAAGATATTTCAGGAACTGCTCTCTGAAACGCAGATTATCCAGGAAGATGAGTATCTATACCGCCAGGGACAGGTTGTCGATCGACTGATCATGGTGCAATCCGGAAGAATTTCGCTGCGTTATAGCGCGGAGAATGGCCGCCGATTCCAGTTGGGCGCCATGGAATGCGACGAGCAGCTGTTTGGTGAAATGGAGTTTTTTACCGGGTATCGCTGCCAGCTTGATATCGTCGCGGAAGAACCACTGACCGTAGCGGTGTGCAGCTGTGACCGTCTGGAAGAAGCGCTGAATCAGCACCCCAGACTGGCGATATTTTTTGCCAGTGCAATGGCGATTGATTATCAGGATATGCTGGAAATCTTCCTGCACCGGATGCTCTACCCTATCGTACATAACGTGGCGTATGACCTGTATCGCCAGCATCAGAACAAGCAGCCGATGGATGGTTTCCATAAAAAATACCAGGAAGCTGAGCGATTCGGCACAACCGACCGGGTCTATCGGCGGGCGGTTAAAGCGCTGACGGATGCCGGGCTGGTAACGCGAACGAAGCAAGGACTGGAAATTAAGGATCTGGATGGGCTGCGTAAATTTCTCGGCAATGACATCATTGACTGACACACCAACTCTCGTTAACAGAACATTGGTGTGTCATTTCGGCGCAATCAGAACTTATAGGTGAGGCTGAAATAGTGACCGAGCCCGGTGGTACGCCCTGCTCCGCCGTGGTTTTCCATCAATGCCATGTTACGGAAATACTTCAGGCCATAACCGACTGCATAATGCTCTGAATGCCAGTAGATACCGTTATACCATTCAATTGCGTTATTGCTGTATAACGGTTGATTAGCAATCTTATTCGCGGCGAACTGGTAGTCAAAGTACCCCTGATAGTTCAGATAACTGCCGTTGGCAAAGGTATAGAATGGCGTCGACCAGTTAGTCGAGAACATATAGCCATCCCACTTTCCTTCGTTATCCGCGCCGTAGTTTTCACGAACATAGTGCGCATAGATGTTCATTCCCACCAGACCAAACCACGGGACCTTCACATCTGTACCCAGGCCAACGTAATGTTCAAATAATTCCCGGTCGCCAATGTTATTTACCGTTGCAATATAGAATTCGTTAAACGGCCCAACCGATAAATCTTTATTAAAAATGGCGTCCAGGGAAAAACGCGGAGATATCTTGGCAAAGAAGTTATCCCCCCCATGACGATCGTCCTGTTCGCGATCCAAAATATCAAAGAAATCCACATAACCGTACAGATCGATAATGCCAGAGCGTGCACCAAACTCCAGTTCCAGATAGGTATCATTGCGAATACCATATGGCACTTTCGCGTCCACACTTTGCATTAAGTTCATCTGCATCCAGTTAAAATCATTTTTACGGATGTTGCCATCAGTATAGTCAGCTGCGAATGCTTGCATACAGCTCATTGTCACTACTGCACCCAGGATTGTTTTTTTAATCATTAACTTATTGTTCTTCAGCATTTTTCAATTCCTTTGAGTAAGGTTGAGTATCGCCCCACCATATAAATAGTGTGGCGACTGGCTATTTAATTAAAGAGCTAAGTGTTATTAGTGCTTTTAATTACGCTTGAGTTTTAATGTCACCATCAACATGACAAAGATAATTAAATACAACACCGGTATTGCGTACATAATTTTCTGCAATCCCATTGTTTTTTCCATGAGCGCGCTAATCGCCGGACTAAACATGGCCCCGGCACTGCCGCTAATTAAAATATAAGAAACGTTCTGACTGCTCGCGCGCTTCACGAAAGAAACACCGTAGGCAATAAATGAGTTATACAGTGCAGCACAGACAAACCCGTAACTGTAGGCCAGATAATCAAGCCCGGAGATATTATCCTTCGTGACGATAATTGTGGTAATAATGCTAGCCAGCAAAATAATACTTAGCAGGAAATAATGTATCTTCACCCGAGAAACAATGACGGTTGATACTAATGCCCCGACCAGTGCAGCGCCCCAGTATTGCGTAATAATATTTCCTGCTTCTTCAAAGGGAATGCCAAATTTGTTCTTCACAAATAATGGTGCCCAGGTCAGGAAGGTGTACAGCGCCAGCATACCTAAGAACAGGCCAATGCCTCCGCTGATGATCCCTGGATTCCACTCCGATTTTACCTTGTCTGTCCGATCTGCCGTGGGAGCCGCCTCGCAGGTAGTAAAGCGGGTGAGCGCTACAACACCCAGCGTAAGTAAGGCCACCATACCTACGCTCAGATAGCTGTAACTCCACGACATATTGTGCGTCAGGGCGAAGGTCGTGATCAGCGGAAAAACCACGCCCGCGACGTTAAAGGTGGCGTCCTGCACCACCAGCATTGTACTTTGAATGCGATCCTGCCAAACCGAAACCACGATCGTTCCCGCCACGCACAAACCGATCCCGCCGCAAAAACCCACCAGGGTCATGGCGACCATCACCGGCCATAAGCCAGGGCTTAAATGCATTGCCAGAGCGCAAAGGAACACTATCGAATAGATAATGAGCGTCATACGCTTCACACCGATTTTCTCAATCAGGAAAAAGGCGGCGATGGTGCCGGCTAATGCTCCACCATTGAGCAACGAAAATATCGAAGCAACGGTATTCACATCGGCACCGTAGCGTACTGCAATCGGTTCGATTAGCATACCGAACTGACTGGCAAACCCTGCCATAATAAAATTTGCCAGAAAACTAATCAGCGTAAGTGCTATTTTATTCTTCATATAATGCCATCTCTGATTGGTTCAATTAAAAGCCGGAACTAAGCGGTAACAGCCGTATTTAGTGCCAGCTCAATCATGTTGTTAAAGGTCAATTGTCGTTCTTCTGCGGTTGTTTCTTCACCGGTCAGACAATGATCGGAGACAGTTAAAATAGCCAGCGCTTCAATATTAAACTGATGCGCTAAAGCGTATAAGCCTGCTACTTCCATATCTACACCCAGCACACCGAATTTTTCCAATGCCGGTATTAAATTTTCGTCAGGATCGTAATAAAGATCACCGCTGAAAACATTGCCGACTTTAATATCGATATCGGCCTTCTGTGCCAGCGTCCACGCCTGCTGCAATAATGGGAAATAGGCGGATGTTGCCATCGCATAGCCTGCGCTACGTTTTAAATTTGTGACTGAATCCGTTCCGGCGGCGACGGCCAGGATAATATCGCGCATTTTGACATGATGTTGTGTTGCCCCTAAACTGCCGACGCGAATAATTCTTTGCACACCAAAATCATGTACCAGTTCATGGGCATAAAGCGTCATTGAAGGAATGCCCATTCCATGTCCCATCACCGAAACAGGTTGCCCAAAATATAAACCGGTGTAACCCAGCATATTACGTACATTGGTGACTTCGCGGTAATCCATTAGATAATTTTCGGCAATAAATTTAGCGCGGAGCGGATCGCCCGGCATAATAACGGTTGGCGCGAAATCACCTGGCCTGGCATTAATATGTGCAGTCATAACAATTCCTGAATTATGGGTATTGAAGATATGCAGGGATTGTAACCAGACGTTTGTGAGGTGATTGAGGACAAAAGTCCTGCTCAGAGGATCGGCCTCTCATTTTTGAGAGTTAGTGTTGTAGTGCCCCGCAATACAGGCTGGGGACACGTCAGAGATTGTCAGGGCTTGTCGACCTTTCCGAACAGTAACGCGGTGTAATGGGTGTTTATTTTACCGCTGCGCTTACCGTCGGTGCCGAAATAGCGGTCATCCCGACACAAACGTTCGTTGGTGTCACAAAACAGGCCACCGCGGAATGTAAAAGCCGAGGTATCGAACTGTCCGGCAGCTGCCAGTTTTTCGGCCTGCTGCTTGCCAAGATATTTCGTGGTCAACGCCACCGACAAACCGTGTTCATCGGCACAGATGGTTTTATCGCACAATACGCCCGGCGCTGGACTGTTTAGCCCAGTCGTTGCTGCGTACGCCGACAATGACAGAATGCTTAGCGCCAGCAAGGTGCCAACTTTTATCATCATAATCTCCTTATATCAGCTGACTTGCGCCAAAAGTATAAAGCAAAAAGCGGGGGCTTTCGGCAACCTATTCTTACAGATGACGTGGCTGTGGCATTTACAGCCCCTTAATCATCCCCAAATGACTCTGCTTACTGCGCTGACTGGCGTCAACATGTCGATCTGGTTTTACATCAATGTTAAACTCCCTTTCTTCCTGTTAAGCGTTTTTAATCATGATAAAACTACTTTCTCGCTACATTTCCGTCGGAATCGTAAACACGGCATTGCATTGGGCCGTGTTCGGCATCATGGTGTACATCATGAAAAATGACCAAGCTGTGAGCAATGTAGTGGCATTCTTATGCGCAGTAACATTTTCATTTTTTGCTAATGCAAAATTCACCTTCAATGCAAAAGCCACCAGCAGAGGATACATACTGTTTGTTGGTTTTATGGGGTTGTTGAGTTTCATCTCCGGTCAGATTTCCGATCGCTTTAATATTTCCCCACTCATAACGCTGATTGAGTTCTCCTCAATCAGCTTAGTATGTGGGTTTGTATACTCTAAATTTGTTGTTTTTAGGGATCCGAAATGAAAATTTCTCTGATAGTGCCAGTCTTCAATGAAGAAGATACAATACCTATTTTCTACAAGACGGTGCGAGGATACGAAGAACTAAAAAAGTACGATGTTGAAATTGTGTTTATCAACGACGGTAGCAAAGATGCTACAGAATCAATTATTAATGCCCTTGCCTTATCTGATTCGCTCGTTGTTCCCGTTTCATTCACACGTAATTTTGGAAAAGAAGCCGCCATATTTGCAGGCCTGGAATGTTCCACTGGCGAAGCCGTTATCCCAATCGATGTCGACCTACAGGATCCAATTGAAACAATTCCATTGATGATAAATAAATGGTTATCGGGTGCAGATATTGTACTGGCAAAGCGTGCGGACCGTTCTACAGATGGCAAACTTAAGCGAAAAACCGCTGAATGGTTCTATAAATTGCACAATAAAATAAGCGACCCGAAGATCGAAGAGAACGTTGGTGACTTCAGACTCATGTCCCGCGATGTCGTAGAAAATATCAAACTCATGCCGGAACGTAATCTCTTTATGAAAGGTGTTCTTAGCTGGGTGGGAGGTCGTACTGACGTAGTGGAGTACACTCGAGCAGGCCGCATAGCCGGTAAATCAAAGTTTAATGGCTGGAAATTGTGGAATCTCGCACTCGAAGGTATTACCAGTTTTTCAACGTTCCCACTCCGAATTTGGACTTACATTGGTTTTTTTGTCGCCACTTTATCCTTCTTATTCGGCGCATGGATGATTATAGACAAAATATTTTGGGGCAATCCGGTAGCGGGATATCCATCTATTATTGTTTCAATTCTTTTCCTAGGCGGTATTCAGTTAATTGGAATCGGTGTACTCGGGGAGTACATAGGTAGAATATATATTGAAACCAAACAAAGACCGCGCTACATAGTTAAAAAACAAGATGGGATTTAACATGTTTTCTAAATTCGATAAAAAATTATTTTTTATTTATTCAGGACTGGCCCTCCTATTTATTTACCCTCTAATTCAAGCTGGAATATATTATAGAGATGATTTAGACAGATCGATCACTGGAAACTACGGCTGGCGAGGTTTAGGTCGACCTTTTGCGGATGTTATAGCAAGAATTTTTTCTGCAAGTGGCCACTACAATCTAGATTTATTTCCTTATACCATGATCGCGTCCTGTATTCTCTTAGGAGCATCTTCACTTGCACTTAGTAAACATTTGATTAAATCAGATGTACCTAACGCTAAAATAGTTGCCGCACTTTTAATATTCAACCCATTTATCCTGCAAAATATCGCTTATAGATACGATAGCCTGGGAATGTCTATTTCCTTTTTCGTGGCTGTAGTGGCATATACATACCAAAATAAAAACTTGACACTAGAGATAGCAATAAAGTTGATAGCGGGTGTATTATCCTTAACATTGTATCAACCGTGTGCAAATATTTTCATCGGTTTGCTGGCTGTTGACGTAATAATTATCGCAATAAAAAAACAGGCACATATCAAAGAATCGGTAATATTTTTATTTAAAAAAACAATTTTATTTGTCTCATTTTATCTTATCTACATGATTTTCTTCTCTCCAAAACACAACTCGCGCTCAGCGTTAATATCTTTGGATAAGGGAGGATTTGAGCACCTAATCGGAACATTAACCTCTTTAAAAGCAATAACCCTTTCATATTTTTACCACCCTGTTTACATTTACTTTGCTATTCCGATACTAATTAGCCTGGTGTTTATGCTCATTTCTTATCGCACAAACATAGGGAGTATAGTATCCTTTATTTTGTATAGTGGATTGTCTTTTTTAATATTCATTATATCTCTTATGGGGCCAACTATATTACTTCAGGATGCACCGGTACTCCCCCGTACCTTAGTATCATTTTCAGTCATATTGGTTATAATTGCTATACCCATTATGCATTTTGCTCCACGCTTTAAATATGCAGCATTGATACCGGTTATTGCTTCACTTGCTTTTAGTGCTCAACTAAGCAACACAATGAAATCACAACAAGAATACGAAGATTTTGTTTTTAACATGATTGCGCAAGATATTGCCAATCATAAAAACATCGTATCTATTGGTACTGTAGGTCAATTAAATATAAATGAAAGAGCAAAGCTAATAGTAGAGAGCAAACCGCTCATAGGTTACTTCGTTTTCCCAGCCACTGAATTCTTAGCGTCCTTTCAATTGATCAATAAAGGATTAACACAAACACGACATGGTTATACTGATGTGAATGAAAGCAAAAATCAATTTGCAGATATGATTAACAAAGGAATTAAACCTGTATCATCTAATGAATATTATTCATTATTCATCTCAGATAACACCGCTATCGTCTACTTAGGTAAATTTAACAATTAACGATTACAAGCCCTCACACCTAAATGTGGAGGGCTTTGTTTTTGAAGAAGTTTCTACACCAGTCATTTCAAGTGATATCAGGGATTACCATAGCTCACTCAGGCTGGGCTGGAAAATATGATGGCTGCTTACGTTATTCAGTTTACTTGCCAAATATAGAGCATGTAATGCGCTTCGGCACCACCGACATTCACGACACCCTGTTTTAAATCTTTCTCAAAAGCAAAAAGGGGTTACCTTTCGGTAACCCCTTTTCATGTTTGGCGGAAGCGTAGAGATTCGAACTCTAGAACCCTTTCGGGTCGCCGGTTTTCAAGACCGGTGCCTTCAACCGCTCGGCCACGCTTCCAATGAGGCGCACTATAAACATCCCGAACGGACCTGTAAAGCACCAATGTGTTCGCTTGCCTGAAAAATAGCCAAAATGTTGTTAATCGACTGAAATAACAACAGATTGACCATTTATTCAGCACGAATACCGGCTATAGCGCTTAATGTTTTTTGATGTACATATCTTTGGTGTAGTAATTTCCCCGGTTATCCGGCGCAAATCCCCCCACCCACGGCTTCACCAGATGCGTGCGGACATAGTGGTAAACCGGAATCGCGGGCACATCCTCACCTAAAAGGTCTTCAGCCTGCTGATAGTATTTGCCGCGTTCTTCCCGTGAACTTGCTTTTGCCGCATTACGCATCGCTTCATCAAAGGCGGGGTTACTGTACTTGGTGGTGTTCTCGCTATCACCGGTCCGGAAGATATTGAGGAAACTTGAGGCATCATCATAGTCGGCTATCCACGCATAGCGCACGACGTCAAAATTACCGGTGTGCATAGTGTCCAGCATGGTTTTCCATTCCTGGTTTTGCAGCTTCGCCTCGACGCCAAGGTTTTTCTTCCACATCGACGATGCGGCAATCGCAATACGCTGGTGCGTTTCGAAGGTGTTGTAGAGCAGATTTAAGCTAAGCGGATGCTCAGGACCAAAACCGGCTTCAGCCAGCAGTTTTTTGGCTTCAGCAATACGTTTTTCGAGCGGCCATGACGCATACTCCGGCGCATGCAGTTTCACCCCACCTATTTCCGGCTGGCTGATAACCCACGCTGCTCGCTGCCCCTGCCTCATCACCTTTTGCGCAATGATGTCTTTATCCAACGCCATATTCAGCGCCCGGCGCACGCGCGGATCATTAAACGGCGCGCGGGTTGTATTGAACTGATAGTAATACGTTGAAAGCTGAGGCGAGACATGCAGTTCATCCCCCATTGTTTCTTTCAGTTGCGCGAACTGGTTAACCGGTACGCTATACACAATGTCGATTTCACCGGCCTTATAGCGATTTACGTCAGCCGACTCTGAGCTAATAGGCAAATAAGTAACTTTATTAATAACCGTATGCCGATCGTCCCAGTAATGTGGGTTACGCTCGGCAACGATGCGCTCATTAACCACCCACTGCGATAATTTGTACGGCCCGCTGCTGACAAAATGCTCTGGCCGGGTCCACTTATCGCCAAAACGACCTATCAACACTTTATCCAGCGGGACCAGAGATGGATGCGCCAGCATCGCCAGAAACGCCGCCGTCGGTTGCGTCAGGGTAATTTCCAGCGTGGTATCATCCAGGGCTTTGACTCCCAGCGTAGCGGGATCTTTTTTCCCCTGGGCAATATCAACCGCGTTCGCAACGTGCATGTTGCCCAGATACGAAGCATAAGGTGAAGCCGTTTGCGGCGAAACCAGACGCTGCCAGCTCCAGACGACATCCTGTGCGGTAATAGCAGATCCATCTGACCAGGTTATGCCCGGGCGTAAATGGAAGGTCCAGACAGCGTTGCCTTTATTCTCCCAGGACGCGGCTAGACGGGGTTCGATAGACCCATCCTGCTTGACAGCCACCAGACCGTCGAACATATCGCTGATTAAATTAAACTCAACGTTGCTTTCAACTTTATGCGGATCCAGCGATGCCGGCTCACTGCCGTTGTTTCTGACCAGTTCCTGTTTTTCTGCCAGTAGTGTTCCTGCGGGAACATTTGCCGCCCTCGCCGCGCCGTTTATAGACATCAAACAGACAGCCAACAGCGTAAACGTCAATATCTTCGATTTATGTTGAATCATTCCCTTTACCTTATTGCTCTGTTTTATGTAGACACCGCTGTCACTGTCAAAGAGATTCAGGAATAACGCAATATTTTTCAGTTACCTGGTAGATAGCGATCTGACATTTTTGCACATACAGTGCTAACATCTAATTCGGGAACTTTTGTTGAAATAATATGCTTAAGTCTGGCGGGCTAAAATGCGTAAAGATGGGTAAAACCGCTGTGTCATTCCCCCTGATTTCATTATCCTCCATCATTAATTACATCTGTCATAAGAGAGTGACTCATGGATCGTATTATTAGTTCTTCGCGCGAGCGTACATCGCTACTCAGCACGCATAAGGTGCTGCGCAATACCTATTTCCTGCTCAGCCTGACGCTGGCGTTTTCAGCGATCACTGCGACCGCCAGTACCGTACTGATGTTACCTTCTCCGGGACTTATTCTGACGCTGGTGGGTATGTATGGCCTGATGTTCCTGACTTACAAAACGGCAGATAAACCGGTTGGTATTTTGTCAGCGTTCGCTTTCACTGGCTTCCTGGGCTACATCTTGGGACCGATGCTGAATACATACCTGTCCGCAGGCATGGGTGATGTTATCGCCATGGCGCTGGGCGGTACGGCGCTGGTCTTCTTCAGCTGCTCGGCCTATGTGCTGACCACGCGTAAAGATATGTCCTTCCTCGGCGGTATGCTGATGGCGGGTGTTGTAGTGGTGTTGATTGGTATGGTTGCCAATATCTTCCTGCAACTGCCAGCATTACATCTGGCAATCAGCGCGGTGTTCATTCTGATTTCTTCAGGCGCAATCCTGTTTGAAACCAGCAATATCATCCGCGGCGGTGAAACCAACTATATTCGTGCCACCGTTAGCCTGTATGTTTCGCTGTACAACATCTTCGTCAGCCTGCTGAGTATTCTGGGCTTCGCCAGCCGCGATTAAGATGTCCACACGCATTATCCAGCCCCGCTTATGCGGGGCTTTCTTTTTTGGTAAACTGCCGCCAGTTTGACTAACGCAGTGACGAATTATGTTGATCTTTGAAGGTAAAGAAATCAGTACCGATAGCGAAGGCTATCTGAAAGATACCACGCTGTGGAGCGAGGCGCTGGCGGAGAGAATCGCCGAAAACGAAGGCATTACGCTCTCCGCGGAACACTGGGAAGTGGTGCGTTTTGTCCGCGAGTTTTATCTGGAGTTTAATACCTCCCCCGCTATCCGCATGCTGGTAAAAGCGATGGCCAACAAGTTTGGCGAAGAGAAAGGCAACAGCCGTTATCTCTACCGCCTGTTCCCGAAAGGTCCGGCCAAGCAGGCAACTAAAATTGCCGGCCTGCCGAAACCGGTGAAATGTATTTAATAGCGGATACTAAATCCCTTTAGCTCGTCGCCAGGACGATGTGGTTCACTAAGAACCCGGTCAACCCTGGCGCTGCTCGGCCCCCCGGCTTTCAACCACTTCATCAGTTGTTCAACCCGGTCGCTTTCACCGCAGGCGACAACCTCTACGCTGCCGTCATCCATATTCTTCGCGTAGCCGGTCAACCCCAGCCGTTGTGCTTCATGCTGGGTGGTGTAGCGAAATCCTACCCCCTGAACCCGGCCATAGACCCAGGCGATTATGCAGACTTTCGACATTGCGGTTCTCCTTATTAACGTAAATGAAGGAACAGGTACCGAGGCCTCATCGCACCTGTTTCGGCAGACATCCGTAATGCTGGCGAAATCTTGCAGTAAATCGTGAACCTGACAGATAGCCACAGCGTAACGCAATTTCGCCAATCGGCAGCGTGGTCGACTGTAGTTGAGAGAGCGCACAGGACATTCGCACCTCCTCGACTATCTGCCGGTAACTCTGCGATTCCATCTGTAATCGTCTGCGTAACGTCGAGGTACCGATAGACAGGCGACCAGCAATCTCCTGAGCTGTCCATAGCTTAGCAGGGGATAACATAATTAGTTGCCGCACCTGTTCAGTAAGATTAAACCGTCGCTCGATAAGCAGAGGCCCTGCCATACCATCATGCAGTAGCGCCAGCAATAATCCCATCGCCTGATGCTCCTGCAATTTTGCAGGTAAGTCCTGGCGTACTGCATCCAGCAGGCTTTCCCACATAAAAGCCAGTCCGTTGCTCATTGGCGTACATAGCGACGTCAATTTTGCCGGAGGGAAATCCTCGACCCAGTTATTTTTAAACGCGGTAATGATGCTCGTCGATAGCAACAACAAATCCGAGCGAAATGCTCCCTGTTCCGGCTGATTAATAATCTCCAGAGGCGTATTCGCCGGGATGATAATCAGCTCACCCGGTCCTGCAACCAGACGATTTTCATCCTGAATAATGACCTTACTTCCCTGCGTAATATGGCAAATAGCAGCAGAAAACAGTTTAACCCGATGCAAGTGGTGCAGATGGCCGGAACGCACCTCAGCGGTGGTAAGGTTGTTATGGCGAAAATGTACATCCTGCACCAGAGTATCCTCTTTATTTTCTTGCGTAAGTGGCGGTTAATTCAGCTTTAGCAATCACGTGGCTGTTCAGCATAAAACCGACTAGGGCACCGCTGGCGTTACTGTCAATTGGCAACTCGTCTGTATTTAACGCCCACACGGTAAACTGATAGCGATGAGGTTTATCGCCCGGCGGTGGACAGGCGCCACCGAATCCAGCATAACCGAAATCATTGCGTCCCTGAACTGCTCCAGCGGGTAACTTATCCATGCTGGCCCCGCCAGGAAGAGTGTGGATCTGAGCAGGAATATTTACGACGGTCCAGTGCCACCAGCCGCTTCCCGTTGGCGCATCAGGATCAAACAGCGTAATGGCAAAACTTTTGGCATCAACTGGCGGATTTTGCCAGCTCAGTTGCGGGGAGATATTGTCGCCACTGCAGCCAAATCCCTTAAACACCTGTTTTTGCGTTAACTTCAGGTTAGCGGGTATGTCGGTGCTGTTGAGGCGAAACGTCGAGGCGGCAGAGGTATTAAAACTCAACGCAACAATGGCGGCGGTAGCCAGAAAGTAGACAGCTTTCATTGCATTTCCTTTTTCTGATTAAGAAATAGCAATGTAAACGGTGGGCATAAAAGAAACTGTGCCTCTGTGATTGAGTTTTGTGCCGAAACGCTCAACGCCATACCCTGATGATTGACCTCACCATCTGTGCTACTCTACGCGCCATTTTATTTTAATGGTTTCAGGTTGGTACTTTACTCCAGCCCGCGTCACTGTTTGTGAGAGGTTGCTCCGCATGACTGAATCTACAATTCCACATTATCCTCGTTTAGTGTTAGCCAAAGGGCGCGAAAAATCATTACTGCGCCGCCATCCGTGGGTATTTTCCGGTGCTGTCGCACGTATGGAAGGTAAAGCCAACCTCGGTGAAACCATCGATATTGTTGACCATCAGGGTAAATGGTTAGCACGCGGCGCGTACTCACCCGCGTCGCAGATCCGTGCACGCGTCTGGACTTTCGACAAGTCTGAGTCCATCGATATTGATTTTTTCACCCGTCGTCTACAACAAGCGCAAACATGGCGTGACTGGCTGGCGAAAAAAGACGGTCTGGACAGTTACCGTCTGATCGCCGGAGAATCCGATGGCCTGCCGGGCATCACCATTGACCGCTTCGGCAACTTCCTGGTGTTGCAGTTGCTCAGTGCGGGGGCTGAATACCAACGCGCCGCGCTGATTAGCGCTCTGCAAATTGTTTTCCCGGACTGCGCCATTTATGACCGTAGCGATGTGGCCGTACGTAAAAAAGAAGGTATGGAGCTGACTCAAGGGCCAGTAACGGGTGAGCTTCCGCCAGCCCTGCTGCCAATTGAAGAGCACGGAATGAAGCTGCTGGTTGATATTCAGCATGGTCACAAAACCGGCTATTACCTCGATCAACGCGACAGCCGCCTGGCCACGCGTCGTTATGTGGAAAATCAGCGTGTACTGAACTGTTTCTCTTATACCGGCGGCTTTGCGGTCTCAGCATTAATGGGCGGATGCCGTCAGGTCGTCAGCGTTGACACCTCTCAGGAAGCGCTCGATATTGCCCGCCAGAACGTGGAACTGAACAAGCTGGATCTGAGCAAAGCTGAGTTCGTGCGTGATGATGTGTTCAAACTTCTGCGTGCTTATCGCGATCGTGGTGAGAAATTCGACGTCATCGTGATGGATCCGCCGAAATTTGTCGAAAACAAAAGCCAGTTGATGGGTGCCTGCCGCGGCTATAAGGACATCAATATGCTGGCTATTCAGTTGCTCAATCCGGGCGGTGTGCTGCTGACTTTCTCCTGCTCTGGGCTAATGACCACCGATTTATTTCAGAAAATCATCGCTGATGCCGCAATAGATGCTGGTCGTGATGTACAATTTATAGAGCAGTTCCGTCAGGCCGCCGATCACCCGGTGATCGCTACCTACCCGGAAGGGCTGTATCTGAAAGGGTTTGCCTGTCGCATCATGTAACTTGAAAAGTGGAATATTACCCTTACATAAAGGGTATCTATTTCCCGGGAGGTGACTATGATTGCCAGCAAATTCGGTATCGGCCAGCAGGTCCGCCATTCCCTGTTAGGTTACCTCGGAGTGGTCGTGGATATCGACCCGGAATATTCGCTTGATCAACCGTCAGCCGATGAGTTGGCGGTTAACGACGAACTTCGCGCCGCTCCCTGGTATCACGTGGTGATGGAAGACGATAATGGTCTGCCAGTGCATACGTATCTGGCCGAAGCACAGCTGAGTAGTGAGCTACAGGAAGAACATCCGGAACAACCGTCGATGGATGAACTGGCGCGAACAATTCGAAAACAGCTTCAGGCCCCGCGCCTGCGCAATTGATGCTAACACAGGCCCGATGGCGATTCGCTAATCGGGCCTGTGCGTTTTGTTCGGCTACAGATCAGCCTTACTTCGCTAGTCCCAACCGCGGGATCTCAATCGCCGGGCAGCGATCCATCACCACCGTCATCCCTGCATCGCGAGCCAGCACGGCTGCCTGCTCGTTAATCACGCCGAGCTGCATCCATAGCGTCTT
Source organism: Citrobacter sp. Cpo040 (assembly GCF_030332915.1). Lineage (NCBI taxonomy): Bacteria > Pseudomonadati > Pseudomonadota > Gammaproteobacteria > Enterobacterales > Enterobacteriaceae > Citrobacter > Citrobacter sp. Cpo040. The sequence continues at coordinate 756,017 of NZ_JAOWGX010000036.1, read as the reverse complement.
CGCTCCGATGGCAATTGCCTCCTGAGCAACACCCCACGCCGCTTCAGAATTACGGAAGACATCTACCATATCCACTTTCTCTGGTACATCTGCCAGCGTCGCATAACCCTGCTGCCCCAGCAGTGTTTTTCCAGCGACCTTCGGTGAAACAGGAATAACGTGATAGCCCTGATCGAGTAAATATTTCATCACCCGATAGCTTGGACGATCGGGTTTATCGCTTGCCCCCACCAGCGCAATCGTACGGGTCGTTGTCAAAATGCCAGCAATATCGGTCTCTTTCATCGTTTTCCTCCAGGCTGTTTAGCAAAGTGTACGACAAACCTGACTTTGCAACCATTCATCCCATACTGGCGCATGAGAGCTAAACTCAAAAATATGTCTATATGTTAGTAAACATGATTATCGAAAAATTTAGATACATCTTATAGAGATATTTTCTGGACAGGAGAAACCTATGAAAGCCGGCATTGTGACAGCCTTGATTGCCCTATGTTTGCCGGCAACCGTTTTTGCTACCTCTTTACGTCTGTCCAATGATATTGACCTTCTGGTACTGGACGGAAAAAAAGTCTCCAGCTCATTACTGCGTGGTGCCGACAGTATTGAGCTGGAAAATGGTCGGCACCAGCTCGTGTTTCGCGTAGAAAAAACCATTCGCCTGTCCAGCCACGAAGAACGTCTGTATATTTCGCCTCCGTTGGTCATCAGCTTTGATACCCAACTCGTCAGTCAGGTTAATTTCCACCTCCCACGCCTGAGCAACGAGCGGGATGCAACGCATTTTGATGATGCCCCGCGCGTAGAACTGCTGGATGGGGACTCCATGCCTATACCGGTTAAGCTGGATATTCTGTCAATCACGTCCACCGCAAAAATCGTAGATTATGAAATGGAAACAGAGCGCTATAACAAAGCGGCTAAGCATGCTTCTTTACCACAATTTGCCACGATGATGGCCGATGACAGTTCGCTGCTTTCCGGGGTGTCTGAACTGGATCGCGTGCCGCCTCAGTCGCAAACACTGACCGAGCAGCGCTTAAAATATTGGTTTCAACAGGCTGACGCACAAACGCGAAGTAACTTCTTACAATGGGCGGAGAAACAACCCCCATCGTGACATTTATGTTCGTATACGCATTTTTTTTGTCTTTCTCTTGCAGCGTCAAGTGCTTCCAGTACTCTGTAACAAGGTTAACTTGGGAGCTGTACTATGGAATTAACGACTCGCACATTGCCAGCGCAGAAACATATTGCGTTGGTCGCACACGATCACTGCAAAAAGATGTTGATGAGCTGGGTTGAACGCCACCAGCCATTACTGGAAAAACACGTTCTGTATGCAACAGGAACAACAGGAAACTTAATTCAACGCGCGACAGGAATGGACGTCAACGCCATGCTGAGCGGCCCAATGGGGGGGGACCAGCAGGTGGGTGCGCTGATTTCAGAAGGGAAAATTGATGTGCTGATTTTCTTCTGGGATCCGCTCAACGCCGTTCCCCACGATCCTGATGTCAAAGCCCTGCTACGCCTGGCCACGGTCTGGAACATTCCAGTCGCCACCAACGTGTCAACGGCTGATTTTATTATCCAGTCGCCAAACTTCAACGACGCAACAGATATCTTGATCCCGGATTACGTCCGTTATCTTGCAGAACGCCTCAAATAAACGCTAAGCAGGAGGCAACTGCCGCCTGCTTTTCAGGGTTTCCGGGTCACCGGAACGTCTAATTGCTTAAGCTCATCAACAAAGCAAGATGGCGCGTCTTTGCTAAACAGTAGCCATACCCGATGCCGCGCACGCGTTAGCGCCACATACAGCAACCGTCTCTCTTCTGCATCAGGAAAATCTTCAACAGCCGGGAGTAACGCCTCCTCCATAATCGACTCGCGGGCCGGAGCCGGGAAACCGTCATTCCCTTCATGAAGCCCCATAACAATGACGTAATCCGCCTGCTGCCCTTTGCTGGCATGAATAGTCATAAAATCCAACTGCAGCTTGGGCCAGCGGGTGGCCGCTTTGTCCAGGCTGGCAGGTTTGAGATGATGGTATCGCGCCAGCACCAGAATTCTCTCTTCGGCTTTTACAAAACCCGACAGCTTATCCAGCAACAGATCTAACTGGCTTTCGTCGAGCAACGTGACGGCTTTTTTATCACCGGTCGCCAGACTGTTCAGCGGTTTTGTGAGCTGGTGTGGGTTTTGTTGGATAAACTGGTTTGCGACTTCGCCAATACGGCTATTAAAACGGTAAGTCGTATCCAGATTACAGCTATCGCCCTCACCAAAATTTTGCTGGAATGCGGTTGTCAGAGAAAGCTGTGCTCCGCTGAACCGGTAAATGGCCTGCCAGTCATCTCCCACGGCAAACAGCGTGGTCTGCGAGTTTTGCTTACGCAAGGCGGCTAACAGGGCGGCGCGCTGAGGGGAAATATCCTGAAATTCATCGACCAGAATATGTTTCCACGGACTGATAAACCGCCCCTTCTCCAGAATGACAATAGCCTGATGGATCAACCCGGAGAAATCGACGGCATTCTCATCCTTCAGGGCACTCTTCCAGGCCTTGAGCAGCGGCGCCATTAGCTTTATGCGTTTACTGAACAGATCACGGATCTCCTCCGGAGCATTAGCAATCATCTCCGCCTGTGCTCCGCCATGCATACGCATCAAACTAACCCAGCGATCCAACCGGGAAGCCAGACGCCGCTGTAATTTTTCGTCATCCCAGAAGTTACCTTCGGGTACAGACCACTGCATTTCTTCTTCTAACCATTGTCGCCAGCCTTTAGCCTGAGCCTTTTTCTCACTGCACTGCTGACGCCAGGTTGTTATAAAGAGTTTGTTGCGCGCGATAGCATCATTTTCAAGCTTGCTCACCGTTGGAACTTTTTTGCTGCCTTGCGAAATAATGTGCAACGCGAGTGAATGGAACGTCCGTGCGGTGACCGCATCCGTATGCAGACGCTCACGGATGCGGTCATCCATCTCCTGGGCGGCTTTGCGTCCAAACGCCAGCAACAGGATTTGTTCTGGTGCAGCTTCTCCTCGCGCAAGCAACCAACCAGCCCGGGCAACCAACACAGATGTTTTACCGCTTCCAGCACCTGCAAGTACCAACAATGATTGCTCACCATTCACCACCGCGCGCGCCTGAGCAGGGTTCAACGGCGAAGATTCAATATGCTGGAAAAACTCGGCATACTCTTCCAGCATTGCATCGGTGTACGCCTGATTGTGCTGTAAGCGGCAGGCTTCAATGTCTTTCAACCATGCCTGGCATTGACGTAACGCCTCCCGGCAATTTTCAAATTCCTCCAGCCGATTAACCGGGAGCGGTAACGCGGCAAAGGCACGGCGAATCTGCTGCTGCAGCCCTGACGTTTGTTCGCGCGTCAGCCATTTACTTTCACTAGTACGCGCCGCTATCGCATCCAACTGCTGCTGTAAAACCCTCGCAGCAACGTCACTCATTTCCTGGCTCCACTGTTGCCAGAGCGCATTCAAATGATGATGGAAGCGCTGGGTTTCCGCCCACTCTGTACCGTGAAGACGAACCACCTTCTCATCCGGGAGTACAAACTCCAGCTCGCCCCATACCAGGCCGCGTTTGCAATGAATAGCCAGTAACTGATTGAAGGGAATAAGATACTCGTGACGATCGCCGGAAACTTTAATCCCGGCATTGAGAATAACGGCCCGATCGTAAGGGTGTTGTGCCAGACGTTTTCCAAGAGAAGTTGCTTTCAGTTCCATAAGACTCAAGCGGATCCACACGAAGAGGTTTGCTTATCAGTGTAACCGCCAGAGAAAACGTGCTCCAGCCCAAAAAAACGTTACAATTGCCGAATTCACAGAAAACCAGAGTTAACCGAGGGTTTATGCGTACTGTTCTGAATATTTTAAATTTTGTGCTTGGGGGGTTCGCCACCACCCTGGCCTGGTTACTGGCAACGCTGGTCAGTGTCGTGCTTATTTTTACTTTACCCTTGACCCGTTCATGCTGGGAGATAACCCGACTTTCGCTGTTTCCCTATGGTAACGAAGCGATTCATGTCGATGAACTGAATCCGGCCGGTAAAAGCGTCCTGTTAAATACCGGCGGCACCGTGCTCAATATTTTCTGGCTGATTTTCTTCGGCTGGTGGTTGTGCCTGATGCACATTATCTCTGGTATTGCTCAGTGCATTACGATTATTGGTATTCCGGTTGGCATTGCAAACTTTAAAATCGCTGCCATTGCGCTCTGGCCGGTGGGTCGCCGGGTGGTTTCAGTAGAAGTTGCCCGTGCAGCGCGTGAAGCCAATGCGCGTCGTCGTTTTGAATAATCAGGACCGATGGCCTTTATGTTAAGTCCTCTGCTCAAACGCTATACCTGGAACAGCACCTGGCTGTACTACGTGCGGATTTTTATCGCGCTATGTGGCACAACGGCGCTCCCCTGGTGGCTGGGTGACGTCAAGCTGACTATCCCACTCACGCTGGGTATGGTCGCTGCCGCACTTACCGATCTGGACGATCGTCTCGCAGGCCGACTGCGCAATTTAATCATCACACTGGTGTGCTTTTTTATTGCCTCGGCCTCCGTTGAGCTGCTCTTCCCATGGCCATGGCTGTTTGCTATTGGGTTAACGCTTTCCACCAGCGGCTTTATTCTGCTGGGGGGATTAGGCCAGCGCTATGCAACTATTGCTTTTGGCGCATTGCTGATCGCCATTTACACGATGCTGGGCACCTCGCTTTACGATCAGTGGTATCAACAACCCATCCTGCTGCTCGCTGGCGCTATCTGGTATAACCTGCTGACGCTCACCGGTCATCTTCTGTTCCCCATCCGCCCCTTACAGGACAATCTTGCACGCAGCTACGAACAGTTAGCGCACTACCTGGAACTGAAATCGCGTCTTTTTGACCCCGACATAGAAGATGAAAGCCAGGCACCGTTGTATGATTTAGCTCTCGCGAATGGCCAACTGATGGCAACGCTGAATCAGACTAAAGTGTCGCTGTTGACGCGCCTGCGCGGTGACCGTGGACAACGAGGAACACGTCGCACGCTACATTACTATTTTGTGGCGCAGGATATTCATGAACGCGCAAGCTCCTCACATATTCAGTATCAAACGCTACGCGATCATTTCCGTCACAGCGATGTGATGTTCCGTTTCCAGCGGTTGATGTCGATGCAAGGGCAAGCCTGTTCACAATTATCTCGCTGTATTTTATTGCGCACACCTTACCAGCACGATCCGCACTTTGAGCGCGCCTTCACCCATATAGATGCCGCACTTGAGCGCATGCGTGCCAGTGGTGAACCTGCCGACCTGCTCAATACGCTGGGTTTTTTACTGTCAAACCTACGGGCAATCGACGCGCAGCTTGCTACCATAGAGTCTGAACAGGCTCAGGTACTCTCGCGCAATGAGTCTGAAAATCAGCTTGCCGATGACAGTCCCCATGGATTCAGTGATATCTGGTTACGCCTGAGCCGTAATTTCACCCCTGAGTCTGCTCTGTTTCGCCATGCCGTTCGCATGTCGTTAGTGCTCTGTGTTGGTTATGCCATTATCCAGATAACCGGCATGAATCACGGATACTGGATCTTGCTGACCAGCCTGTTTGTCTGTCAGCCAAACTACAACGCCACCCGACATCGCCTGGCGCTCAGGATTATCGGCACGTTGGTTGGGATTGCCATTGGTTTACCGATCCTGTGGTTTGTGCCCTCTCTCGAAGGGCAGCTGATACTCCTGGTGATCACTGGTGTACTGTTTTTTGCCTTTCGCAACGTCCAGTATGCACACGCCACCATGTTTATCACGCTGCTGGTGTTACTGTGCTTTAACCTGCTCGGCGAAGGTTTTGAGGTTGCGCTGCCGCGTGTCATCGATACGCTAATTGGCTGTGCTATCGCCTGGGCTGCTGTCAGTTTCATCTGGCCAGACTGGCGTTTTCGTAACCTACCACGGGTAATTGAACGGGCGACTGACGCTAACTGCCGCTACCTTGATGCAATTCTCGAACAATATCATCAGGGTCGTGATAATCGTCTGGCCTACCGTATCGCTCGCCGTGACGCGCATAACCGTGATGCTGAACTCGCCTCCGTGGTGTCAAACATGTCGAGCGAGCCTGATGTCACGGCCCAGACGCGCGAAACGGCGTTCCGTTTACTGTGTCTCAACCATACGTTTACCAGCTATATTTCTGCGCTGGGCGCACATCGCGAACAGTTGACCAATCCAGACGTTTTGGCATTGCTGGATGACGCTGTTTGCTATGTTGATGATGCCCTTCACCATCAACCCGCTGACGAGCAGCGTGTATACCAGGCGTTAGAAGGGCTGAAGCAGCGAATTCAGCACCTGGAACCACGCCCGGACAGTAAAGAGCCTCTGGTCGTTCAGCAAGTTGGGTTATTGATTGCTCTGCTCCCGGAAATCCGGCGATTACAGCAGCAAATTGACGTGCTGCCGTCTAATACCCCGGTTCCGGCGTAAGAGAACTTACCCACTCAACCAGCTCCTGGCGACGCGTCGCCGGGAGCGCGGCTTCATGTATCCCCCCTACCGCGCCTTCAAGGGCATAGAGTACTTTTACCGTCAGAGCCGGATTATTTTGCCTAAGTTTCAGCCAGCACATTTGTGCTCCCAACGATCGCATGGTCCCCTCATCTTTAATTCCAGCTTCATTCAACAGAGTCTCCAGATGAAACGTCATATTCGGCAATTCCCGCAGACGATGCTGGGCAAAGCGACTTTGTTTCTCCTTAACCGCTGCATCCAACGAATATCGCGATAACGACACCAACTGCTGCTGGTTTTGCCACAGGGCATCGTTCACCTGGTAATAATTAAGTACAAGAGGACGTCCGCGCTTAATAAATGTCAGCCAGACAGGAGAATTTTGTACACAATACTGGGCGCTCTGCTCACAGGCGCGAAGATACAGCTCACCATTAGCGACCATGGCAAAGACCGTATCGCCAACCGTCAGACTGTAGCCACCAAACAGTGAGCGATAGTGAATTGTCCCCAGAGAAGCCAGATATTCCTGCGATTTATAGATCCTTGCATAAGAAAGCTCTTTCATAAAAATCCTTTTTAAATCATAACGTAAGCAAATGATTTTCAGTAGCGGATCCGTTAATGACGAAAATAGGCAACTTATGCGTATGGGGCAAGATGAATTTTATTTTTCCCATGACGACGACTAAAAATTGCGAACCTGTTTCCGAAAATAAGGTTGATCTTTGTTGAAGGCAGAGTTACTGTATATTCATACAGTAACTCACAGGGCTGGATTGATTATGTACACTTCAGGCTATGCAAATCGTTCTTCGTCGTTCTCTTCCACATCAAGCAACATTGCGCGCGTTTCATCAGAGAACGCAACCGCTGGGCTTATCAGTGAAGTGGTCTATCGCGAGGACCAGCCCATGATGACACAACTGCTGCTGCTTCCCCTGCTGCAACAGTTAGGGCAACAATCACGCTGGCAGCTGTGGCTGACGCCTCAGCAAAAATTAAGCCGGGAGTGGGTGCAGTCAGCTGGACTTCCATTGACGAAAGTCATGCAAATTAGTCAGCTCTCCCCCTGCAATACGCTGGAATCGATGATTCGTGCGCTGCGCACGGGTAATTACAGCGTCGTTATTGGCTGGCTGGCGGAAGAATTAACGGAAGATGAACATGCCGAACTTGTCAAAGCGGCTGATGAAGGTAATGCGATGGGATTTATCATGCGTCCAGTTCGCGCTCAGACACTTGCGGGGAGACAGCATTCTGGGCTAAAAATTCACTCGAATTTGTATCATTGAGTAAAATTAGGATTTATCCTGGAATTTTTTTTCATCACTCAATTTGCCTTTGAGCTGTAATGTGTTTTTCGTCTGAACGCCTGTCTGAAGCGGTTTTCAGGATATCCTCAGTACATTTGTTCAGCTATAAATGTTAAATATTGTGTATACAAGCCTTTTTTTTTCATATGCCTGACGGACTTCACACTTGTAAGTTTTCAACTACGTTGTAGACTTTACATCGCCAGGGGTGCTCGGCGTAAGCCGCAGATATCGGTAGAGTAACTATTGAACTGGTCCCCGGGTGAAGGATTTAACCGTGTTATCTCTCTTCGGAGATATTCATGGCGAATTTTGGATGATAACGAGGCGCAAAAAATGAAAAAGACAGCTATCGCAATTGCAGTGGCACTGGCTGGTTTCGCTACCGTGGCGCAGGCCGCTCCGAAAGATAACACCTGGTACGCTGGTGCTAAAATGGGCTGGTCTCAGTACCATGATATTGGCAACAACCAGATCAATAACACCGGGCCTACCCACGAAAGCCAACTGGGTGCCGGTGCGTTCGGTGGTTATCAGGTTAACCCGTACGTTGGTTTCGAAATGGGTTATGACTGGTTAGGTCGTATGCCGTACAAAGGCACTGCCGACACTACCAATCAAAATGGCGCTTTCAAAGCTCAGGGCGTTCAGTTGACCGCTAAACTGGGTTACCCAATCACTGACGATCTGGACGTTTATACCCGTCTGGGTGGTATGGTTTGGCGTGCAGACGCTAAAAGCAGCAACGGCTTCAAAGACCACGACACTGGTGTATCCCCAGTATTCGCTGGTGGCGTAGAGTACGCAATTACTCCTGAAATCGCTACCCGTCTGGAATACCAGTGGACCAACAACATCGGTGACGCGAACACCGTTGGTGGTCGTCCAGATAACGGCCTGTTGAGCGTTGGTGTTTCTTACCGTTTCGGCCAGCAGGAAGAAGCAGCTCCAGTAGTTGTTGCTCCGGCTCCGGCTCCAGAAGTACAGACCAAGCACTTCACTCTGAAGTCTGACGTTCTGTTCAACTTCAACAAAGCAACTCTGAAACCAGAAGGCCAGCAGGCTCTGGACCAGATGTACAGCCAGCTGAGCAACCTGGATCCGAAAGACGGCTCCGTAGTGGTTCTGGGCTTCACTGACCGCATCGGTTCTGACGCTTACAACCAGGGTCTGTCCGAGAAACGTGCTCAGTCCGTTGTTGATTACCTGATCTCTAAAGGTATTCCTTCTGACAAAATCTCTGCACGTGGCATGGGTGAATCCAACCCAGTTACTGGCAACACCTGTGACAACGTGAAAGCTCGCGCTGCACTGATCGACTGCCTGGCTCCGGATCGTCGTGTTGAGATCGAAGTTAAAGGCATCAAAGACGTTGTAACTCAGCCTCAGGCTTAAGTTATCGTCTTATAAAAAACCCCGCTATGCGGGGTTTTTTTTCATCTGTTTTCATCCAAAGTAAGCCACGCATTAAACCAGCCGACCGCTACTCTTTCCCCAGCAACGCCTGTAAATCCTGTTTCAATGTCGACATTTTGTTCGCGTACTTCTCTTTATGCTCTGCGTCTTCAATCAGCTGCACAATAGTTTCAGAAAGCGTTTTTCCGCGCCGCTGCGCAAGACCTGCCAGACGCTGCCAGACCATAAATTCCAGATCGATGGATTTCTTCCGGGTATGCTGATGCTCAGCATTAAAGTGCCGCTTGCGCCTGGCACGTATGGTTTGTTTCATACGATTAAGCAGCGCCGGATTCATGTGTTCTTCAATCCAGCTATTGACCCGAACCGGTTCATTTTCGAGGGTTAGCAATAAATCAACGGCTTCTTTGGCAGCGCTGGCCTCGACGTAACGGGTGATTAATTCCCCCTCACGATGCTTCTTCACCAGATACTTCCATTTCCAGCCGCTTTCAAGGTTTTCAAGTTGTTGATATTTCATTGCGATCTCAATGTTACCGTGTAACTCTTATCAGAATATCAGCTTTTTCGGCATCTGAAGAAAAGAATATCCAGCCTGTGAACTGCCGCGCGTCATCACAAGCGTTTCGCGGCGCTTTCCAGGTGTTTAGTGGTGAGGGTTACGGTATAATCTCGTTTTTTACAACAGACTAAAAAACATCAACTTTGACCATTACGAAACTTGCATGGCGTGATCTGGTTCCTGATACCGACAGTTATCAGGAAGTATTTGCACAGCCGCACGTCACTGACGACACCGACACCTTACTTAGTGATACTCAGCCACGTTTACAATTCGCGCTAGAGCAGCTTCTTCAGCACTGGACAACATCCTCGTTCATGTTGGTAAAAGCACCGGAAGAGCTTGAGTATCTCAACCTTATTGCAAAGGCTGCACGTCCCTTGCACACGGATGCAGGAAGCCTGACTGGCGGTCATTACGACATCTCCGGTCACACTATTCATTATCGTACAGCTGAGAAAGCGGAAGACAATTTTGCGACGTTGACGCAGGTGGTCAGCGCTGACTGGGCCGAAGCCGAACAACTGTTTGGCTGTCTGCGTCAGTTCAATGGCGAAATTACGCTGCAGCCAGGTCTGGTACATCTGGCCAATGGGGGTGTGCTGGTTATCTCATTGCGCACGCTGTTGGCCCAACCCCTGTTGTGGATGCGCCTGAAAGCCATTGTCAGCCACGAGCGTTTTGACTGGGTAGCTTTTGATGAGTCTCGTCCGCTGCCTGTCTCCGTTCCGCCTATGCCGCTTAAACTGAAAGTGATTTTGGTGGGTGAGCGTGAATCGCTGGCGGATTTCCAGGACATGGAGCCAGAACTGGCTGAGCAGGCCATTTACAGCGAATTTGAAGACAACCTGCAGATAGTCGATGCCGAAACCATGACACAGTGGTGTCAATGGGTCACGCATACTGCCATGCGCAATAATTTGCCTTACCCCGCTCCCGATGCCTGGCAGGTTCTGATCCGTGAAGCCGTTCGCTATACCGGTGAACAGGATACATTGCCGCTTAACCCGCTGTGGATCACCCGACAGTTCAAAGAGGTGGCTCCGTTATGCGAGGACGAAACCTGTAACGCTGAACAGTTCAGCCTGATGCTGGCTCAGCGCGAATGGCGTGAGGGATTCCTGGCTGAACGCATGCAGGATGAAATTCTGCAAGAGCAGATCCTTATCGAGACAGAAGGCGAGCGTATTGGCCAGATCAACGCCTTGTCGGTGATTGAGTTTCCAGGCCACCCACGCGCATTTGGCGAGCCTTCTCGTATCAGTTGCGTCGTGCATATTGGCGACGGCGAGTTTACGGATATTGAGCGCAAAGCCGAGCTTGGCGGAAATATTCATGCCAAGGGTATGATGATTATGCAGGCGTTCCTGATGTCGGAACTCCAGTTGGAGCAACAAATCCCCTTCTCTGCCTCGCTGACCTTTGAGCAATCTTACAGTGAAGTGGACGGTGACAGCGCGTCTATGGCAGAACTGTGCGCATTGATTAGCGCCCTCGCCGACGTTCCTGTTAATCAAAGTATCGCCATTACAGGTTCTGTCGATCAGTTTGGTCGGGCACAACCTGTCGGTGGTCTGAATGAGAAAATTGAAGGTTTCTTCGCCATCTGCCAGCAGCGCGAGCTGACAGGCACACAGGGCGTCATCATTCCTTCGGCTAACGTCAGACACCTCAGCCTGCAGCCTGCGCTGCTACAGGCCATAGAAGAAGAAAAATTCACTATCTGGGCGGTGGACGACGTGACCGATGCGCTGCCACTGTTGTTAAATCTGGTGTGGGATGGCGAAGGCCAGACAACGCTGATGCAAACCATTCAGGAGCGTATTGCCACGGCAACGCAACAGGAAGGTCGTCACCGTTTTCCATGGCCGCTACGTTGGCTGAACTGGATTATTCCGAACTGATCGGACTTGTTCAGCGTACACGTGTTAGCTATCCTGCGTGCTTCAATAAAATAAGGCTTACAGAGAACATGGTAGATAAACGCGAATCCTATACGAAAGAAGACCTTCTTGCCTCTGGTCGCGGTGAGCTGTTTGGCGCTAAAGGGCCACAACTGCCAGCACCAAGCATGCTGATGATGGACCGTGTCATCAAGATGACCGAAACCGGTGGCAACTTTGACAAAGGTTATGTTGAAGCTGAACTGGATATCAACCCGGACCTGTGGTTCTTCGGTTGTCACTTTATCGGCGATCCGGTGATGCCGGGCTGCCTGGGTCTCGACGCCATGTGGCAACTGGTTGGATTCTATCTCGGCTGGCTGGGCGGCGAAGGTAAAGGCCGTGCGCTGGGCGTAGGCGAAGTTAAATTCACCGGCCAGGTTCTGCCGACCGCGAAGAAAGTCACTTACCGCATTCACTTCAAACGCATCGTTAACCGTCGCCTGATCATGGGCCTGGCAGATGGTGAAGTGCTGGTTGATGGTCGACTGATCTATACCGCAAACGATCTGAAAGTGGGTCTTTTCCAGGACACTTCCGCGTTCTAATCCAGAACTGGGAAGCAGCCAGACATTAACGTTTCTTCGTTTTATCTGGTGTGCAAAAAGGCGAAACCTCCGCTCTGCGGAGGTTTCTTTTATCTAAAGAGACAGAATCAGGCCATTAAAACCCTATCCCCCATGGCTTCTCGCCAGCCTCCCAGCCAGTATGACCTCTGATTCAGCGTCTGATAGGGACACATTTCTTTTGAGCGTCCGGCAATGCCGGCCTGATATCCACGTTGATGTGCCCGTTCCAGGCGATCTCGTTTTTGTCTCTTCATGCCTCGTTTCCCTCATTTTTGGGTCTGGTGGAAAAGAAAACAGTGATTACTAAGTGTGCAATCACACTAAACGAATACCCCTAAACATCAGGCTCGTCAATGCGCAAAATTCACGCCAGTGTCATATTTGTGAGCTAGCCTCTAAATCATTTGTACAAAAATAGTCAGTCAGAACAGCTATCTTCACGGCTAAAAAAATAAAAAAAACCGCCCCGGGCAATGAACCAGGGGCGGCATAATTTACAATTATTTAAGCTTAAGGGATGCGTTTCAGCTCTTGAGCAATGGCCGTTGCTTCCTGACTCCAGGCGTTGGCAAGAACCTTCACCATCTCATCGTAGCCGTCTTTAGTCTGTACAGCTTCGATGTGGAACGGGCGTTTGATCAGTTGTCCCTGATGATTCAGCAACCATTCACCGCTCACAATAACCTTACCATCGTACCGACCGTGGAAGCCGGTTACGGTAACGTTCAGCGTATCCTGAGTGCTTCCCAGCGGCTGTGAAGCGACAACCCAGCCAGGCAACTGCATACTGAGGTTCGCAACCAGTGTATTGCGCAATTGCTGATCTAATGGGCTGGCCCAGAGATTATTATTGGCTATCACATATTTCACATCGCTGGTCTGGTAAACCACCCCATTACCGGCCAGATAATCAGGTACCGCAATCTGTTCAACCCACAGCAGACGGTTTCCCTGATTGGCAGAACTCTGCACTCCGCCTTGTGCGATAGGGAGCTGGTAATAGCTTTTATTTTCTCCGCTGGAGCTGCATGACGTCAGCCAGACCGCCATCATCACCACTAGCCACTTTTTCATTGTTTCGCCCTCTTCGGCTCTGGATCTTTTTTGTCCTTCGCTTCAAATACCAGCGCATTACTCTTATCGTTCAACGTTTTCAGTACCGGTTGCAGTTCACGCAGTACCTGATCAAGACGCTGCATATCCGCCACCATCTTGTTGTAGGCCGCGGAACCAGGCTGGAAGCCCTGCATACTACGATTCAGTTCACGTAGCGTATTCTGCATATCCGCCGGCAGATCCTGCATCGACTGGCTGGACGTGATCTTGTTCATGTTATCCAGCGTGGTTTGCAGATGTTTCATCGTGCGTTGGCTTTCCGACAGCGTATTGGTTGCCTGCTCAATCATCGGGTTCAGCGGCAGATTGTTAATCTTATCCAACGCTTCCATCAGACGCTGTTGGATCTGCGCCAGACCACCGCTCACGGTCGGAATAATTTGATAACCATTGAATTCGCGTACACCGGTAATCGGCGGCTCTTTCGGGTAGAAGTCGAGATCGACATACAGCGCGCCGGTCACCAGGTTCCCGGTTTTGAGCGATCCTCGTAATCCGCGTTTAAGCAGTTGCTCCAAATGAGCGCCAACATCGGTATCTTCTCCCAGCTGTGCCTTCAGACGTTCTGGTTCAATACGCACCAGCACCGGAATGCGGTAATCATTGTTAAATACCTGACGCATATTCGGTGAGAAGAAAGGTACTTTACTCACCGTACCCAAGCGGATGCCACGGAATTCCAGCGGTGCACCAGGCTGTAGGCCACGAATCGAATCTTTAAAGAACATCAGGTAATCAATATGATCGGTATACAGGGAATCCTGAATACTTTTTTGATCGTCATAGAGGTTAAATGAGGCCTGCTGCTCAACCGGTTGACCTTGTTCCAGTCCTTCGGGCACATCAAAACTTACACCACCGCCAAACAGCGTGGAGAGCGATCCCATTTCTACGCGCATACCTGCTGAGGTAAGATCTACGGCGATCCCGCTGTCTTTCCAGAAACGTACATTGCTGGTCACCAGACGATCGTTAGGCGCATTGATGAAAAGCTGATAGCTGATCGTACGCTTTTGCGCATCAAACGTGCTGGTTTCAACCGAGCCCACACGATAGCCGCGGAAAAGCACCGGATCGCCTGGGCTCAACTGACCGGCTTTTTTACTGTCCAGAATCACACGGATCCCTTTTGCATCTGGCGGGGCCAGGGGCGGTGAATCCAGCAGTTGGTAATTTTCCAGCTTACTGCCTTTATTGCCGGGCTGCAGTTCAATATAAGCCCCGGACAATAACGTGCCGAGCCCACTGATACCTTCACGTCCAACCTGCGGCTTCACCACCCAAAAGACAGAATCTTTATGCAGCAGCTTTTCCATTCCGGAGTTAAGACGCGCTTTAATCTCCACATGGGTCAAATCATCAGTCAGGGTTGCGCTCTCGACGATACCGACATCCACGCTGCGGCTCTTAATCGTCGTTTTGCCCCCTTCAATACCTTCGGCATTGGTGGTAATCAGCGTGACCTGTGGCCCCTGATGACTGTAGTGATAAAACAGTACCCACGCGCCAATGAGTGCAGTGACGATAGGGAATATCCACACGGGCGACCAGTTTTTTACCTTTTGCACTTTGGCTTCCCCACTTTTAGATTCCATGCTGTCAGGACTCCTCATGGCCTGGTTCTGGTTCACGGTCCCACGACAGACGCGGATCAAATGTCATCGCAGAAAACATTGTCATAATGACGACTAAAGCAAACATCAAAGCACCCATTGCAGGATAAATGTTCATTAACCCTCCCATGCGTACCAGCGCAGAGAGTACCGCAATCACAAAGACGTCGATCATTGACCAGCGACCGACAAATTCCACAACTTCATAAATCAGGTGCATACGTTCGCTGTCGCGTTTGCCGTGCCCTTTGGCATCCCAACATAGCCAGGCAATGGCGATCATTTTCAACGTCGGCACCATAATACTGGCGATAAAAATAACCGCAGCCACCGGATAAGAGCCTTCGCTCCAGATTAAAACCACCCCCTCAAGTATCGTTGATGGCAGCTTTGACCCGAGCAGATCGGTAATCATAATCGGCAAAATATTGGCAGGAAGATAAAGCATGATCGACGTGAACAGTAATGCCAACGTCCATTGCAGACTGTTTTTACGCCGCACATAGCCTTTCGTCTGGCAGCGCGGACACACCCGTTCATCAGCGGGAAGAATCGCGGTGCAGCAAGAGCAGGAACGCAGTCCCTGTCGAATGCCGGGCACGCCAGGTTTTAACTCCTGCTTAATCACTGGCATTGGCGCAATATCATCCCACAGCCAGCGACGGTCAACGCACTGGAATGCGCGCAGTTGCAAAACGCAAAAGAAGCACCACGGAATAAAGCTGCTGCCCACGCCAATATCGCCGTAAGCCATAAGCTTAACGAAGCTGACCAGCACGCCAGCGAGGAAGATTTCCGCCATCCCCCAGCTTTTTAACTGGAACAGGACGCGTGCAAGACCCGCCTTAAGTCTGGCGGGCATCTGCACCCGATTCACCAGCAGCAAGATAGTCAGCAGGCAAAACGCGGGGACCAACTGCACGAATAATAAAAAGAAGGTGCCGAGACTGGCGTAGTCTTCAGAAAAGAGAACGCTGGGGATCTCCAGCAACGTCACTTCACTGCTCACCCCTGCGACGTTCATATTCACAAAGGGGAAGAGGTTTGACAGAAGCAGCATGAATAATGCTGCTAATACATAGGCGGTAGGACGCTGCCGCGGCGCGTCCCACTCAACCGTTAACGTAGTGCCACATCGTGGACATGCCGCTTTTTGACCATGCTCAAGGCGAGGTAACGCCACCAGCATGTCACACTGCGAGCACAAAATATGCTTCGCGGCATGGTGATGTTCGCACATATGTGCTCCTTTAAATTATGCGCCGTTCTTCAAAGACTCAAGATACTCCCAGCGCTCAAAGGCTTGCTCAAGTTCTTGTTCCGCTTCGTTCAGATTAGCTAATACCTGCTGCGTTTGCTCATGTGGCTGACTGAAAAAAGCGGCGTCAGCAACCTGCGCTTGTAGCCTTTCCAGTTTAGCTTCCAGTTCTTCAAGCTGAGCGGGGAGCTGCTCCAGTTCGCGCTGCAGTTTATAGCTTAGTTTGCTCGTGCCACGTTTGACAATTTCTGCTTTAGGAGCAACAGCTTCCTCTGTTTTTTTCGCGACCGGTTGTTTAAACGCCACATACTGAGATTGCTGGCTGCGCGCGTCATGATAACCACCGACATAACGACCAATTTTACCGCCGCCTTCGAAGATCCAGCATTCAGTTACAGTATTATCCACAAACTGACGGTCGTGGCTTACCAGCAGTACAGTCCCCTGATAGCTATCAATTAGTTCTTCAAGCAGTTCCAGCGTTTCGACGTCAAGATCGTTCGTTGGTTCATCGAGAATCAAAAGATTGCTGGGTTTCAGAAAAAGACGCGCCAACAGCAGGCGATTTCGTTCCCCACCAGAGAGCGCTCGCACTGGCGTCATCGCGCGTTTCGGATGGAACAGGAAGTCCTGCAGATAACCCAGCACATGGCGAGGTTTACCGTTAACCATCACCTCTTGCTTACCTTCAGCCAGGTTGTCCATCACGGTTTTATCTGGATCCAGTTCGGCGCGGTGCTGATCGAAATAGGCCACTTCCAGCTTGGTGCCGACGTGAATGCGTCCACTGTCAGCCTGAAGCTGGCCTAACATCAGCTTCAGCAGCGTTGTTTTGCCGCAGCCGTTCGGTCCGATTAGCGCAATTTTGTCGCTACGTTGTACCTGTGCGGAGAAATCTTTTACCAGCTGCTTTCCATCAACCTGGTAATCCACGTTCTCCATTTCGAAAACAATCTTGCCTGAACGGCTCGCCTCTTCGACCTGCATCTTCGCCGTGCCCATCACTTCGCGGCGTTCGCCACGCTCGCGACGCATGGCTTTCAGTGCGCGCACGCGGCCTTCATTACGGGTACGACGCGCTTTGATCCCCTGACGGATCCAGACCTCTTCCTGCGCCAGCTTGCGGTCAAACTCTGCATTTTGTAACTCTTCTACGCGCAGCGCTTCTTCTTTTTCCAGCAGATACTGATCGTAATTCCCCGGATAAGTCACCAGCTTGCCACGATCGAGGTCGACGATACGCGTCGCCATATTGCGTATAAATGAACGGTCGTGGGAAATGAAGATGATTGTCCCATTGAAGGATTTCAGGAACCCTTCCAGCCAGTCGATAGTTTCAATATCCAGGTGGTTCGTTGGTTCATCCAGCAGCAGTACACGCGGATTACTCACTAACGCGCGGCCCAGCGCCGCTTTACGCAGCCAACCGCCTGAAAGCGAAGAAAGTGCGGCGTTTGGATCCAGCCCCAACTGCTCCAGTACTTCATTAATACGGCTTTCGAGCTGCCACAGATTGTGATGATCGAGCATTTCCTGAACCCGCGCCATCTCATTCAGATTCCTGTCGCTCGGATCAGTCATCACCAGACGCGAAATATCGTGATAACGCTTGAGATACTCGGCCTGCTCTTCGATACCCTCGGCAACGAAATCATACACGCTGCCTTCAACATTACGCGGCGGATCCTGTTGCAGACGCGCCACAACCAGATCCTGCTCATAAATGATACGCCCGTCGTCAAGCCCCTGCTCACGGTTCAGGATCTTCATCAGCGTCGATTTACCTGCGCCGTTACGGCCAACCAGACAGACGCGTTCGTTATCTTCGATATGCAGTTCTGCATTATCAAGAAGCGGCGCATCGCTGAACGACAGCCATGCACCATGCATACTGATCAATGACATTTATTTATCCTTTCAGGCTGCGGTAATCAGCCAGCAATTGTGGATCTGACGGTTACGGGCAAAGTCCTGGGAAAGCGTTTTTTGGGTAATTTCTTGTGCTTTCAATCCCAGTTCAGCCAAACCGTCGAGATCCATACGGAACCCACGTTTGTTGTTGGAGAACATGATCGTGCCGTCTTTACGCAGCAGACGTTTCAGATCTTTCATCAGCGCCAGATGATCGCGCTGCACATCAAACGAATCTTCCATACGTTTTGAGTTAGAGAACGTCGGCGGATCGATGAAAATCAGATCAAACTGTTCATTCGCATCACGCAGCCAGCCCAGGCAATCGGCCTGAATTAAACGGTGAGCGCGACCGCTCAGGCCGTTCAGACGCAGGTTACGTTCCGCCCATTCCAGATAGGTACGCGACATATCGACCGTCGTGGTGCTACGCGCACCGCCCAATCCTGCATGTACGCTGGCGCTACCGGTGTAGGAAAACAGGTTGAGGAAGTCCTTACCTTTACTCATCTGCCCCAACATACGGCGCGCAATACGGTGATCGAGGAATAAACCCGTATCAAGGTAGTCAGTCAGGTTAACCCACAGGCGCGCGTTGTACTCGCTTACCTCAATGAATTCACCCTTCTCATTCATCTTCTGATACTGATTCTTGCCTTTCTGACGCTCACGGGTTTTCAGCACCAGTTTGTTTGGCGCGATTTCCAATACTGACAGCGTGGCGGCAATGATGTCGAACAAGCGTTGACGTGCTTTTTGCGCATCAACCGTCTTCGGCGGTGCGTATTCCTGAACCACGACCCAATCACCGTAACGATCTACTGCAACGTTGTATTCCGGCAGGTCAGCGTCATACAGGCGATAGCATTCAATGCCTTCCTGACGCGCCCATTTTTCCAGCTTCTTAATATTCTTGCGCAGGCGGTTGGCATAATCTTCCGCGACCGTGGCAGGCTTGCTGTCCGCAGTGGTCTCTGCAACGTGATAATTCTTCTGCACACAATCCAGCGGACCGTTTTTCGCTTTGAACTGCTTGTCGGCACGTAATTGCAGGCTGCTGAGCAGATCCGGCGAGGCGCTGAACAGCGACAAATTCCAGCCGCCAAACTGGTTTTTCATCGTACGGCCCAGCAGGCTGTGCAGGGCAATCAGCGCCGGTTCGCTATCCAAACGTTCGCCGTAAGGCGGGTTACTGATAACTGTCCCATACGGTCCTTTCGGCAGCGGATTGCTCAGTTTGGCGACATCTTTCACGTCAAACGTCATCAGATCGGCGATACCGGCGCGGTGAGCATTACTACGCGCTTTTTCAATCACGCGCGCATCGCTATCGGATCCATAAAAATGCGAGGTATAGTCAGCCAGTCCCTTACGCGCACGCACCTGCGCTTCGGCTTTAACTTCTTGCCAGACAGCTTCGTCGTGTTGCGCCCAACCGCTGAAGCCCCAGTATCCACGGTGCAGACCCGGCGCGCGATCGGTCGCCCACATTGCCGCTTCAATCAGCAGCGTGCCGGAACCACACATCGGATCGAGTAACGGGGTTCCCGGCTGCCAGCCAGAACGCATAACAATAGCGGCGGCCAGCGTCTCTTTAATCGGTGCCTGACCCGCGCGATCGCGATAGCCACGCTGATGCAAACCGTCACCGCTTAGATCGAGCGCAATGCTGGCAGTATCTTTGTTCAGCCAGACGTTGATGCGCAGATCCGGGGATTCACGATCCACATTCGGACGCGGCATATTTTTGCGGGTAAAGGCATCGACAATCGCATCCTTGACCTTCAGCGCGCCGTACTGGCTGTTACGAATGGTCTCGTTCAGTCCGCTAAAATGGACGGCAAACGTAGCACCAGGGTTAAATATCTCTGTCCAGTCGATTGCCTGAACGCCGAGGTACAGATCAAGATCGCTGTAGACCTTGCACTCTCCCATCGGCAGGATAATGCGCGAGGCCAGGCGGCTCCACATCAGGCTCTGGTAAACAAGCCGCGTGTCGCCCTTAAAATGGACCCCACCCTGAACGACCTGACACTCCAGCGCGCCGAGGTTTTCCAGTTCAGTTTTTAACAGCTCTTCCAGCCCGCGGGCCGTACTGGCAAACAGAGAATTCATAATGTCACTTTTACTCCAAGAAAATTGCTGCGCATTATAGCTAATATGGGCTGTATGTCATAAAGTTGAAGGCTTATTTTCATTCGAGGGGCTGTACAGTGGTCACGTTAACCCGACTTTTTATTCATCCGGTTAAATCAATGCGCGGCATTGGGCTTACGCATGCCCTGGCAGATATTAGCGGTCTCGCCTTTGATCGCATATTTATGATCACTGAACCTGACGGAACGTTCATAACCGCCCGCCAGTTCCCACAAATGGTCCGTTTTACGCCTTCCCCATTCCACGATGGACTGCATCTTACAGCTCCAGATGGCAGCAGCGCGCTCGTGCGATTTGCCGACTTCGCTCTCCAGGATGCGCCAACAGAAGTATGGGGAAACCATTTTACCGCGCGTATTGCGCCAGCGGCTATCAACCAGTGGCTTAGCGGCTTTTTCTCCCGTGACGTGCAGTTACGCTGGGTCGGCCCGCAGCTGACGCGCCGTGTAAAACGCCATGTTGATGTTCCTTTATCCTTCGCTGATGGTTATCCTTATCTGCTGGCCAACGAAGCATCCCTGCGCGATGTGCAACAGCGCTGTCCGGCAAGCGTCAAAATGGAACAGTTTCGCCCCAATATAGTGGTTTCGGGAGCTGGTGCCTGGGAAGAAGATACCTGGAAAGTGATTCGCATTGGCGAGGTTATTTTTGATGTAGCAAAACCCTGTAGCCGCTGTATTTTCACGACAGTTAGCCCGGAAAAAGGCCAGAAACATCCATCCGGTGAACCGCTTGTCACATTGCAAACCTTCCGTACTGCGGTAGATAACGGCGATGTCGATTTCGGTCAGAATCTTATCGCGCGTAACAGTGGCGTTATTCGCGTCGGCGATGAGGTAGAAATTTTGGCAACCGGCCCCGCCAGAGCGTACGGCGCGGCTGAATCAGACGAAACTACACCCGAACAACAACCTGATGCCACGGTGCTTATTGACTGGCAGGGACAGACCTTTCGCGGAAATAATCAACAGGTATTGCTTGAGCAGTTGGAGAGCCAGGGTATCCGGGTTCCCTATTCATGCCGGGCAGGCATTTGCGGATGCTGTCGAATTCGACTGGTAGAAGGCGAAGTTAGCCCGTTGAAGAAATCAGCGATGGGGGACGACGGAACAATTCTGTGCTGCAGCTGTGTTCCCAAAACGGCAATCAGGCTGGAGAGCTAAACCGCCTGCTCAAGGCTGAAACTGTCAACAACGGCCTGCGGTTTCAGTCTGTCATTCATTATTTTAATCGCATCGCCAAGCTGCATCGTACGCCCGGCGATAACCACGCCAGGTTGCGCAAGCAGGCAAAGCGCGGCGTTTTCACCCGGCTCAACCACTAACAGGTTTACCTGTTCATCGGTATCGCTTAAATCAACACAGGCTGCGTCACCCACGACCGGCGACCAGTTAATACCGTGTGCGACAAAGTGCCAGCTTTTTGGCATTTGCGGTTTGAGATAACGAATCGCCACCAGCGCATTAAGCACCAGTTCCGCTTTTTGTTCTTTGGCTAAATCCAGGTAGCGACATTTTTCTTCAAAGGAAAAATAAAGCGCGGCGTCATCAACACAAAAACCAGACGGAGAAAATGCATCAGGAGTGAGCATTTTACGAGCAAAACGCGAACGGAATAACATGCCATTGGCTAAATCGAGCATCATACGATCGTGCTCTTCATCATAATACCAGCGCCAGTTATCGTCGGGTTTAATTCGCATCAGTTTCTCTCCTTTCCTTAATCATCACCGTTACGACAGTATCCTTTTGCCGCTTCGTTTATTGCCCTAATAATAAAAGCTCAGAATGTTTAAATAAGCAACAGTAAAGGAATATAAAACAACCAGGGCTAGAAATAAAGCCCTGGATTGTGATTAAGGTAGCATTCAGATATTGCTGACGATTTCTTTTATCAACGGCGGACCTTTAAAAATAAAGCCCGAATAAATCTGTACGAGGGTTGCACCAGCAGCTATTTTCTCACGTGCAGCAATCACCGAGTCGATACCACCAACGCCAATAATCGGCAGCTGACCTTTTAATTCCTGAGACAACTGGCGAATAATTTCTGTACTTTTTAATTGCAACGGTCGACCGCTCAGACCACCCATTTGATCACAATTTTTCATTCCCTGAACAAGAGAACGATCGAGGGTGGTGTTAGTCGCAATTACGCCATCAATATTATGGCGAACTAAACTATCGGCGACCTGGATCAGTTCTTCCACAGAAAGATCCGGCGCGATCTTTACCGCCACCGGAACATATTTATGGTGGATCGCTTGCAGATCGTTTTGCTTATTTTTAATTGCCGTCAGGAGATCGTCCAGCGCCTCGCCGTATTGCAGCGTACGTAATCCCGGCGTATTCGGCGAAGAGATATTAATCGCGATATAACCAGCATAGGCATAGACTTTTTCCATACAAATCAGATAGTCATCTTTGCCGTTCTCTACTGGGGTATCTTTGTTCTTACCAATATTAATACCCAGAATACCGTCGAAATGCGATTTTTTAACGTTCTCAACCAGGTTATCAACCCCGTGGTTATTAAACCCCATGCGGTTGATCAAACCTTCTGCATCGACCAGACGGAACAGACGCGGTTTATCGTTACCCGGCTGAGGGCGTGGCGTCACGGTACCAATCTCAATGGAACCAAATCCCATCGCGCCGAGCGCATCAATGCACTCCCCGTCTTTATCCAGTCCGGCAGCAAGCCCGAGCGGATTTTTAAACGTCAACCCCATACAGGTAACCGGTTTTGCCGGTACTTTCTGGCGCACAAGCGCTTCAAGCGGTGTGCCGGTAATGCGACGCAATTGCTGGAATGTCAATTCATGAGCGCGCTCTGGATCGAGCTGAAAAAGGGCTTTACGAACGAAGGGGTAGTACATGAACTCTCCTGGATTCCCGGTGTGCAAACCGGGGGCGTATTATGTGCGATCGCGAGCAAAAAGGGAATTGACCTGCGGCAATAAATAGCAATCGTTTTCCTCGCCTCTGCCTTTTTATTCAATTTCCAACTTTTCTATCCCGTATAAATCATTTCGATAAACAAAATCTCTCTGCCAGACTGCTCAAATTGTTATCAATGTTAACCAAAAGCAAACAATTAGTTATAAGGGGAGAATGAAATTATGCGCGTCATCACTCTGGCGGGGAGCCCTCGCTTTCCCTCTCGATCCAGTGCGTTACTGGAATATGCCCGAGAAAAACTTCACGGTCAGGATGTCGAAATCTTTCACTGGAACCTGCACAATTTTGCCCCGGAAGACCTGATCTATGCTCGTTTCGACAGTCCGGCGCTGAACACATTTATCGAACAATTGCAGGATGCAGACGGGCTGATTGTCGCAACACCAGTCTATAAAGCCGCTTACTCTGGCGCGCTGAAAACCCTGCTCGACCTACTCCCCGAGCGGGCGCTGGAAGGGAAAGTGGTTTTGCCGTTGGCGACCGGCGGCAGCGTGGCGCATTTACTTGCCGTCGATTACGCGCTGAAACCGGTACTGAGCGCATTAAAGGCCCAGGAGATCCTGCACGGTGTGTTTGCCGATGATTCACAGGTGATTGATTATCAGCATAAACCTCAGTTTACGCCCAACCTTCAGCAGCGTCTGGACAGTGCGCTCGATACCTTCTGGCTGGCGTTGCATCGTCGCGATGTCCAACTTCCTCAACTGAACACCCTGCGAGGTGCCGCTCATGCTTGATTTTCTCAGGCGTCACACGTCATGGCTGGCACTGACCGGGTTGTTGTCGCTGTCAACGCTGGGGCATGCCGCAGAATCGGCCCCCGATGCTCTGCGTATTGGTTACCAGAAAGGAAGCGTCAGTATGGTGCTGGCCAAAAGCCATCAGCTACTCGAGAAACGCTATCCGCAGACTAAAATCTCGTGGGTCGAATTCCCGGCTGGACCGCAAATGCTGGAAGCACTCAATATCGGCAGTATCGATCTCGGCAGTACCGGTGACATTCCGCCGATTTTCGCCCAGGCAGCCGGGGCCGATCTGGTTTACGTGGGCGTCGAGCCGCCCAAACCGAAAGCCGAAGTGATTCTGGTGCCCAAAAATAGCCCGATCCAGAGCGTCGCGCAGCTTAAAGGACATAAAGTCGCCTTCCAGAAAGGCTCCAGCGCCCACAATTTACTGCTCCGGGCGCTGCAACAGGCCGGACTGAAATTTACCGATATTCAACCAACGTATCTGACTCCCGCCGATGCGCGAGCGGCCTTTCAGCAAGGAAACGTGGATGCGTGGGCTATCTGGGATCCCTATTATTCCGCCGCGTTACTGCAAGGTGATGTACGCGTACTGAAGGACGGCTCAGACCTCAAGCAAACCGGTTCGTTTTATCTCGCCGCCCGTCCTTATGCCGAGAAAAATGGCGCTTTTGTACTTGGCGTACTGGATACCTTTAGCCAGGCCGATGCGCTAACGCTCAACCAGCGCCAGCAAAGCATTACCCTGCTGGCCAAAACCATGGGGCTGCCCGAACCGGTGATTGCGTCTTATCTGGATCACCGTCCGCCAACCACCATTGTGCCAGTCAACGCCTCTGTTGCTGCCCTGCAACAACAAACCGCCGATCTGTTTTATGACAACCGTTTGGTGCCGAAAAAAATCGATATTCGCCAGCGTATCTGGCAACCCACTCAGCAGGCAGGAGAAAAATTATGAGTCTGAATATGTTCTGGTTTTTACCCACCCACGGTGACGGTCATTATCTTGGAACGGAAGAAGGTTCGCGCCCGGTCGATCACAGTTATCTGCAACAAATCGCGCAAACGGCCGATCGTCTTGGATTTACCGGCGTCCTGATCCCAACCGGTCGCTCTTGCGAAGATGCCTGGCTGGTCGCCGCTTCGATGATCCCGGTCACCCAGAGATTAAAGTTTCTGGTCGCGCTGCGCCCAAGCGTCACCTCGCCAACGGTTGCCGCACGTCAGGCTGCGACGCTCGACAGACTCTCAAATGGCCGGGCGTTATTTAACCTGGTGACCGGCAGCGATCCGCAGGAGCTGGCAGGTGACGGCGTGTTCCTCGATCACACAGAACGATATGAAGCCTCTGCTGAATTTACTCAGGTCTGGCGGCGCTTGCTGCAAGGTGAAACGGTGGATTTCAACGGCAAACATATTCATGTCCGCGGCGCGAAGCTGCTTTTCCCTCCCGTTCAACAACCCCGGCCACCACTTTATTTCGGCGGCTCGTCTGATGTCGCACAAGACCTTGCTGCCGAGCAGGTTGATCTCTATCTGACCTGGGGCGAGCCGCCGGAACAGGTGAAAGCGAAGATTGAACAGGTGCGGGCCAAAGCAGCGGCGCTCGGGCGCAAGATCCGCTTTGGTATTCGTCTGCATATGATCGTAAGGGAGACAACCCACGAGGCGTGGCAGGCAGCGGATCGTCTGATAGCCCACCTTGATGACGACACCATTGCCAAAGCCCAGGCCGCCTTCTCAAGAACGGATTCGGTTGGTCAGCAGCGAATGGCTGCACTGCACAATGGTAAACGCGACAAACTGGAAATTAGTCCGAACCTGTGGGCAGGCGTTGGACTGGTACGCGGTGGCGCGGGTACCGCGCTGGTCGGAGATGGTCCGACTGTCGCGGCGCGTATCAACGAGTATGCCGCGCTGGGAATCGACAGCTTTGTGTTGTCCGGATACCCACATCTGGAAGAGGCGTACAAAGTTGGCGAGCTACTGTTCCCGCATCTGGATGTTTCGATACCTGAAATTCCACAGCCACAGCGTCTGCACCAACAAGGCGAAGCGGTTGCAAACGAATTTATCCCGCGCAAAATCGCGCAAAGCTAAGGAGCGGCTAATGGCAACGCCGAAAAACAGGTGGTTATTACGCCTCGCGCCCTGGTTTTTACCGGTAGGTTTGGTGGCGCTCTGGCAGCTCGCATCTTCAATGGGCTGGCTGTCCACTCGCATTCTGCCCTCTCCGGAAGGTGTTATCGAAGCTTTCTGGACGCTTTCCGCCAGCGGCGAGCTTTGGCAGCATCTGGCCATCAGTTCCTGGCGCGCACTGATCGGATTCTCCATCGGTGGATCGATTGGCCTGACACTGGGACTTATCAGCGGTCTTTCGCGTTGGGGAGAACGCCTGCTGGATACCTCGGTGCAGATGCTGCGTAACGTACCGCATCTGGCGCTGATCCCGCTGGTGATTTTGTGGTTCGGCATTGATGAATCCGCCAAGATCTTTCTCGTGGCGTTGGGCACACTGTTCCCAATTTACATCAACACCTGGCATGGGATCCGTAATATCGATCGTGGGCTGGTAGAAATGGCGCGCAGCTATGGATTATCCGGCTTTTCACTGTTTGTTCATGTGATCCTCCCCGGCGCCCTGCCCTCGATTATGGTCGGCGTGCGTTTTGCTCTCGGGCTGATGTGGCTGACGCTGATTGTGGCGGAAACCATTTCTGCCAATGCCGGTATTGGTTACCTGGCGATGAACGCCCGCGAATTTCTGCAAACCGATGTGGTCGTGGTGGCCATTATTCTCTACGCCCTGCTCGGCAAACTTGCCGACGTCAGCGCCCAACTGCTGGAGCGAGTCTGGCTACGCTGGCACCCGGCTTATCATGTAAAGGAGGCTACCATATGAATACCGCTCGCCTGAATCAGGGTACACCGCTGTTGCTGAGCGCCGTGACAAAACAATACGCCGCCAATACAGTGCTCAATCAATTAGATTTGCATATTCCGGCCGGACAGTTTGTTGCCGTGGTTGGCCGCAGCGGCGGTGGTAAAAGTACATTGCTGCGTCTGCTGGCAGGGCTGGAATCGCCCACCTCAGGCGCATTACTTGCCGGAACCACCCCACTGGCGGAAATTCAGGATGATACACGTATGATGTTCCAGGATGCGCGTCTGCTGCCATGGAAGACGGTTATCGATAATGTGGGCCTGAGTCTGAAAGGTCAGTGGCGCGATGCGGCCCGAGATGCGCTGGCCGCAGTTGGGCTGGAGAGTCGTGCTCACGAATGGCCGGCTGCGCTGTCCGGTGGACAAAAACAGCGTGTAGCCCTGGCACGGGCATTAATTCATCGCCCTGGTTTGCTGCTGCTGGATGAACCCCTCGGCGCTCTGGATGCCCTAACCCGCCTTGAAATGCAGGATCTGATCGTCTCTTTATGGCAAGAGCACGGCTTTACCGTACTGCTGGTCACTCATGACGTCAGTGAAGCGGTGGCTATGGCCGATCGCGTGTTGCTGATTGAGGACGGAAAAATCGGACTGGATCTTACGGTGGATATTCAGCGCCCCCGCCGTTTGGGATCGGTACGGTTAGCCGATCTGGAAGCGGAAGTGTTGAACCGGGTTATGAAACGCGGCGAGACGGAACAACCGATCCTTCGACATGGATAACCGCTCAGAAAACCAGGCCCGGTAGCGCGTACCGGGCCTTTTGCCGGATGGCGGCGTTACCGCCTTATCCGGCCTACTAAACTACAGGTCAACGTTTCAGGCTAACGCTTTGTCAATCTTCTCGAACAGATCGCCTGAGAGATTCTCCAGACCTTTCAGCTGTTCCAGCGCCGCACGCATTTTCGCCTGACGTTTTGCATCATAACGTTTTAAGCGAATTAGCGGCTCAATCAGACGTGACGCCACCTGCGGGTTACGACTATTAAGCTCAGTCAACATGTCGACCAGGAACTGATATCCACTACCATCTTCCGCATGGAATGCCGCCGGGTTGCTACCTGCAAAAGCACCGATCAGCGAACGGATTCGGTTCGGGTTACTCATACTGAAAGAGCGATGCTTCAATAGGCCGCGTACCATTTCCAGCACGTTTTTCGCTGGGCTGGTGGATTGCAGGATAAACCATTTGTCCATCACCAGACCGTCATGGTGCCACTTATCGTCATACTCCTGCATTAGCGCGTCGCGACAAGGCAGCTGCGCCGCCACTGCCGCGGATAGCGCCGCCAGCGCATCGGTCATATTGTTCGATTCACGATACTGCTTGCTTACCAACGTGTCAGCCAGATGGGTTTCGCCAAAGGCCAGGAAACGCAGGCAGGCGTTACGCAGCGTACGCTTGCCAATATCGGCATGCTCAACGCGGTACTCATCAAGATGATTAGCGTTATAGATGGCGAGGAATTCATCTGCAAGCTCGGCCGCCAGCGTGCGGGTTAACGCTTCGCGTACTTCGGTTATCGCCACCGGATCGATGATATCGAACAGTTCAGCTATTTCATTTACTGAAGGCAGCGTCAGGATCTCTGCCGCCAGCGCCGGATCGATTTTCTCATCCAGTAAAATTGCGCGGAATGCATCAGCCACGTGTACCGGCAGCGACAGCGGTTGTCCCTGCTGATGACGGGCAACGTTAAGCTTAATATAGGTCGCCAGCAGGCTTTGCGCCGCGTCCCAACGAGAGAAATCGTTACGCGCATGACGCATCAGGAAGGTCAGCTGCTGATCGCTCCATTTGTATTCCAGTTTTACCGGCGCGGAGAATTCGCACAGCAGCGCCGGAACCGGCTGGAAGTAGACGTTATCAAAGACAAACGTCTGCTCTGCCTGGGTGACGTTGAGTACAGAATTCACCGGGTGCCCGCCTTTTTGTAGCGGCATCACTTTCCCTTCGTTGTCATACAACTCGAGGGCGAAAGGAATATGCAGCGGCTGTTTTTCGGCCTGATCCGGCGTGGCCGGCGTGCGCTGGCTGATCGTCAGCGTGTACTGCTCAGTTGACGGATTGTAGTCATCACGCACGGTCAGAATCGGCGTACCGGACTGACTGTACCAGCGGCGGAAATGGGAGAGATCAACGTTAGAAGCATCTTCCATCGCCTGCACGAAATCATCACAAGTTGCAGCACTTCCGTCATGACGCTCAAAGTACAGTTGCATCCCTTTCTGGAAGTTAGCCTCACCGAGCAGGGTGTGGATCATACGAATGACTTCAGCGCCCTTTTCGTACACAGTCAGGGTATAGAAGTTGTTCATTTCAATGACCATATCCGGACGGATAGGATGCGCCATCGGGCTGGCATCTTCAGCAAACTGCAGACCACGCATGGTGCGCACATTGCTGATGCGGTTTACCGCGCGTGAGCCGAGATCGGAACTGAACTCTTGATCGCGGAACACAGTTAAGCCTTCTTTCAGGCTCAACTGGAACCAGTCACGGCAGGTCACACGGTTGCCGGTCCAGTTGTGAAAATACTCATGACCGATAACGCGCTCAATATCGAGGTAGTCTTTGTCGGTGGCGGTATCGGTACGTGCCAGCACATATTTGGAGTTAAAGACGTTCAGACCTTTATTCTCCATCGCGCCCATGTTGAAGAAATCCACGGCGACAATCATATAGATGTCGAGGTCATACTCGAGGCCAAAGCGCTCTTCATCCCATTTCATGGAGTTTTTCAGCGAGGTCATCGCCCACGGCGCGCGGTCAAGGTTGCCGCGATCGACGTACAGTTCCAGCGCCACCTCACGCCCGGAACGGGTGGTAAAGGTATCGCGCAGAACGTCGAAATCACCGGCTACCAACGCAAACAGATAGCACGGTTTCGGGAACGGGTCCTGCCACTGTACCCAGTGACGACCATTTTCCAGTTCGCCCTGCGCCACACGGTTACCGTTGGAGAGCAGGAACGGATATTGGGTTTTATCGGCGATAATTTTGGTGGTAAAACGCGCCAGAACATCGGGTCTGTCGAGATACCAGGTAATATGGCGGAACCCTTCTGCTTCACACTGGGTGCACAGCGCTTCGCCAGACTGGTACAGCCCTTCCAGCGCAGTATTGGCCGCTGGGCTAATTTCATTCACGATACGCAGCGTAAAACGCTCCGGCAACTGACTAATGACCAGAGTGCCCTCTTCTTCTTTATACTCTGTCCACGGCTCGTCGTTCACGTGGATCGACACCAGGGTCAGATCTTCGCCATTCAGGCGCAGGGGCACATCAGACGCGCCATGACGGACAGCCTGGCTCACTGCGGTGACCACGGTTTTTTCAGCATCCAGGTCAAAGGTCAAGTCAATATCAGTAATCTGGTAATCCGGCGCACGATAGTCGTGACGGTATTTGGCTTGTGGCTGTTGTGTCATAAAAAACCTTTAGCATCTTTAATAGAGTCTCGGCTTCAGTCTATTCCTGTTGCGTAAATCGCGCTACGCAGAATGTTCATCTTTTCAGGCACAAACACCCTTTTTGCTACATTTTCATAACACGTGGCACGAATTGCCCTCGACCAGAAAGAGAGCTTATGGTGTGATCGGGGTTCAATAAATCGCTAAACAGGGTATACTCCAGCGGTTTTCTTAGTTGTTTATTGTACTAAACGCTCCCGTGAGAGGATGCTACTGCGCACCTATGACACAATTCGCTTCTCCTGTTCTGCACTCGCTGCTGGATACAGACGCTTATAAGTTGCATATGCAGCAAGCCGTTTTTCACCACTACTATGATGTACAAGTAGCGGCTGAATTTCGTTGCCGTGGCGATGACCTGCTCGGTATTTATGCCGATTCTATTCGTGAGCAGGTGAATGCTATGCAGCACCTGCGACTGCAAGAGGATGAGTACCAGTGGCTCTCCGGCCTGCCATTCTTTAAAGCTGATTACCTCACCTGGCTACGTGATTTCCGCTATAACCCGGAACAGGTTCACGTCACTAATGATAACGGTAAGCTGAACATCCGCTTAACCGGGCCATGGCGTGAAGTGATCATGTGGGAAGTTCCGCTGTTGGCGGTTATCAGTGAACTGGTGCACCGTTACCGTTCGCCCGAATCAGGCGTCCCGCAGGCACTCGATGAGCTGGAAAGCAAACTAGTCGAATTCTCTGCTTTAACGAAAGATGTCGATATGTCCCGCTTCCATCTGATGGATTTCGGTACGCGCCGTCGTTTTTCACGCGAAGTACAGCAGGCCATTGTTAAACGCTTGCAGCAAGAATCCTGGTTTGTCGGCACCAGCAACTACGATCTCGCCCGCCGTCTGTCATTAACCCCGATGGGTACACAGGCGCATGAGTGGTTCCAGGCTCATCAGCAAATCAGCCCAGAGCTTGCCACCAGCCAGCGTGTTGCGCTGGCCGCATGGTTAAATGAATATCCTGACCAACTCGGGATTGCACTGACCGACTGCATCACCATGGACGCGTTTTTACGCGACTTTGGCGTCGAGTTTGCGACCCGTTACCAGGGCTTACGCCATGACTCAGGCGATCCGGTGGAATGGGGTGAAAAAGCTATCGCTCATTATGAAAAACTGGGTATTGATCCGCTGAGCAAAACGCTGGTCTTCTCAGATAATCTCGATCTGAAAAAAGCGATTGAACTCTACCGCCACTTCTCTTCCCGCGTACAGTTGAGTTTTGGTATTGGGACACGGCTAACATGCGACATTCCGCAGGTTAAGCCACTCAATATTGTGATCAAGCTGGTGGAATGTAACGGCAAACCGGTGGCGAAGTTATCTGACAGCCCGGGTAAAACTATCTGCCACGATAAAGCATTTGTTCGTGCACTGCGCAAAGCCTTCGATCTCCCGCATATCAAAAAAGCCAGTTAAGCCTTCCAGGGAGCCATTTTGGCTCCCTTTTTCGCGTTTATTTCCGAAATCTTTCACTCCAGCTACGAATTCTGCTTGTCTGATTGCAGATGCCAGGTAACATAGGTATCCCCCCATTACGGGTGGACATGTGTTTATATATCCGACTATTAACAGAGAGAATATTATGAGCGTTGTGCCTGTAGCCGACGTACTCCAGGGCCGCGTAGCCGTTGACAGCGAAGTCACCGTGCGCGGATGGGTGCGTACCCGCCGAGATTCAAAAGCTGGCATCTCCTTCCTCGCCGTTTATGACGGTTCCTGCTTTGATCCTGTACAGGCCGTCATCAATAATTCTCTGCCCAATTACAATCAGGACGTACTGCGCCTGACGACGGGTTGTTCAGTTATCGTAACGGGTAAAGTCGTTGCATCTCCTGGACAAGGACAGAGCTTTGAAATTCAGGCCACTGAGGTTGAAGTAACCGGCTGGGTTGAAGATCCTGACACTTACCCAATGGCAGCCAAGCGTCACAGCATTGAGTATCTGCGTGAAGTGGCGCACATGCGTCCTCGTACCAACATGATTGGTGCGGTAGCGCGTGTACGTCATACGCTGGCGCAAGCTCTGCATCGTTTCTTCCACGAGCAGGGTTTCTTTTGGGTATCGACTCCGTTGATCACCGCTTCCGATACGGAAGGTGCCGGTGAAATGTTCCGTGTTTCTACGCTGGATCTGGAAAACCTGCCGCGTAACGATCAAGGCAAAGTCGATTTCGATAAAGACTTCTTTGGTAAAGAAGCCTTCCTGACCGTTTCCGGTCAGCTGAACGGTGAAACCTACGCCTGCGCCCTGTCCAAAATTTATACTTTTGGCCCGACGTTCCGTGCAGAAAACTCTAACACCAGTCGTCACCTGGCAGAGTTCTGGATGCTGGAACCAGAAGTGGCTTTTGCTGACCTGAATGATGTTGCAGGCCTGGCTGAAGCGATGCTGAAGTACGCGTTTAAAGCCGTACTGGCAGAGCGTGCGGATGATATGAAATTCTTCGCTGAACGTGTCGACAAAGATGCGATTTCACGCCTGGAACGTTTCATTGACGCCGACTTCGCGCAGGTGGACTACACCGACGCGGTAAGCATTCTCGAAAAATGCGGCAAGCAGTTTGAAAACCCGGTTTACTGGGGAGTGGATCTCTCTTCCGAGCACGAACGTTATCTTGCTGAAGAGCACTTTAAAGCGCCGGTGGTGGTGAAAAACTACCCGAAAGATATCAAAGCGTTTTATATGCGCCTTAACGAAGACGGTAAAACCGTTGCTGCAATGGACGTACTGGCCCCGGGAATCGGTGAAATCATCGGTGGTTCTCAGCGTGAAGAGCGCCTGGACGTGCTGGATGCCCGTATGCTGGAAATGGGTCTGAACAAAGAGGATTACTGGTGGTATCGCGACCTGCGTCGCTACGGTACCGTTCCGCATTCCGGCTTCGGATTGGGCTTCGAGCGTCTGATCGCTTACGTCACCGGCGTACAGAACGTCCGTGACGTTATTCCGTTCCCGCGTACTCCACGTAACGCCACCTTCTAAACATGCGTTATTGTTTCAAAGGCCAGCATTGCTGGCCTTTTTTATACCCTTTTCGTGTTATCTGGATACCCATCTCACGTTAAACACAACCTTTCACCCCCCTCCACCTGTTACGTAATATTTCATCGCAATACATTTGCACAAAAAATAATCAGCAATTTTATTGTGGGTTAGCATTTTCTGATTAAATAGTACATTTTTTAGCCTCGCGCACGGCACTCCAGACGTCCAAAAATCGTTACCTGTAAAATCCGAACTTTCCGGCATAACGGATAAAAAATGACCTTAGCAAAATTAAACATAAGAAAATCATATAAATAGAAATAAAAACGAGAATTTTAAGCGCAGGGGCATCCGAAGTTTGACGCTGTTCACAAAGTTGCACAAAAATAACATTTTGTTACACATTTTTTCTTTTTGAAACCAAATCTTTATATTTGTAGCACTTTGACGGTAGCGAAACGGTAGTTTGAATGGAAAGATGCCTGTCAGACACATAAAGACACCAAACTCTCATCAATAGTTCCGTAAATTTTGATTGACGGAATTTATTGGCGGCAGTGGCAGGTGTCATATAAAAACCGATGAGGGTAATAAATAATGATGAAGCGCAATATTCTGGCAGTGGTTATCCCTGCTCTGCTGGTAGCCGGGGCAGCTAACGCTGCAGAAGTTTATAACAAAGATGGCAACAAACTGGATATCTACGGTAAAACCGTTGGTCTGCACTATTTCTCTGACAGCGCTGATAACGATGGCGATCAGACTTATGCTCGTCTTGGTTTCAAAGGGGAAACTCAGATTAATTCCGATCTGTCCGGCTACGGTCAGTGGGAATACAACTTTGCCGGTAACAATTCTGAAGGCGGCAGCGACGCTCAGAACGGTAACAAAACCCGTCTGGCATTTGCTGGTCTGAAATATGCCGATCTGGGCTCTTTCGACTACGGTCGTAACTACGGTATCGTTTACGATGCGCTGGGTTACACCGATATGCTGCCAGAGTTTGGTGGTGATACCGCGTACAGCGACAACTTCTTCGTTGGTCGTGTTGGTGGTGTTGCAACCTACCGTAACTCTAACTTCTTCGGTCTGGTTGACGGCCTGAACTTCGGTATCCAGTATCTGGGTAAAAACGAGCGTGATGGCAATACCGGTCGTTCTAACGGCGACGGCGTTGGCGGATCTGTAAGCTACGAAATGGATGGCTTCGGTATCGTCGGTGCATACGGCGCTGCTGACCGCACCAACGCGCAGGAAAACTCTTTCTACGGCAACGGCGGTAAAAAAGCTGAGCAGTGGGCTACCGGGGTGAAATACGATGCTAACAACATCTACCTGGCGGCAAACTACGGTGAAACCCGTAACGCAACCCGCATCTCAGGTGCTGGTAACAGCGGCTTCGCAAACAAAACTGAAGACGTGTTCGTCGTTGCTCAGTACCAGTTCGATTTCGGTCTGCGTCCGTCCATCTCCTACAACAAATCTAAAGCGAAAGACGTAGAAGGTATCGGTGACGTAGATCTGGTTGATTACTTCGAAGTTGGTGCGACCTACTACTTCAACAAAAACATGTCCACCTATGTTGACTACCAGATCAACCAGATTGACTCTGACAACAAACTGGGCGTGAACTCTGACGACATCGTTGCAGTCGGTATCGTTTACCAGTTCTAATAGCAGACCTCTTTGTTAAATGCCTAAAAAACAGGACTTCGGTCCTGTTTTTTTATCTCTGCTAGCGGATTCTTGCGTCTTAAAAAAACACCTCAGCTTTTCGTCAGTAACGGTTGGCATTTTGTAAATCTACCGTTAACCTGATAGCGGACTTCCCTTCTGTAATCACTATGGAACCTCGTCATGTTTGAGAACATTACCGCCGCTCCTGCCGACCCCATTTTGGGTCTGGCTGATTTGTTTCGTACCGATGACCGCCCTGGAAAAATAAACCTCGGGATCGGTGTATATAAAGATGAGACAGGCAAAACGCCGGTACTGACCAGCGTTAAAAAAGCCGAGCAATATATACTGGAAAATGAAACCACCAAAAATTACCTTGGCATTGACGGTATTCCAGAGTTTGGTCGTTGCACTCAGGAATTACTGTTTGGTAAAGAGAGTTCGCTTATCAACGACAAACGCGCACGTACAGCACAGACCCCTGGCGGTACTGGCGCACTGCGTGTGGCAGCTGATTTCCTGGCGAAAAACACGTCGGCTAAACGCGTATGGGTGAGCAATCCAAGCTGGCCTAACCATAAGAGCGTGTTTAACTCCGCCGGTCTGGAAGTTCGTGAATACAACTATTACGATGCGGCGAACCATTCTTTAGACTTTGATGCGCTGCTGGCAAGCCTCAGCGAAGCGCAGGCTGGCGACGTGGTGTTATTTCACGGCTGCTGCCATAACCCAACCGGTATCGACCCTACTCTGGAGCAGTGGCAAACGCTGGCCCAGCTTTCTGTCGAAAAAGGTTGGTTGCCGCTGTTTGACTTCGCATACCAGGGCTTTGCCCGTGGCCTGGAAGAAGATGCAGAAGGTCTGCGCGCATTCGCAGCGCTGCACAAAGAGCTGATCGTCGCTAGCTCCTACTCCAAGAACTTTGGTCTGTACAATGAGCGCGTAGGCGCCTGTACGCTGGTTGCAGCCGATGCTGAAACCGTTGACCGTGCGTTTAGCCAGATGAAATCCGCCATTCGCGCTAACTACTCCAACCCGCCAGCACACGGCGCTTCCGTCGTCGCCACTATTCTGAGCAACGACGCGCTGCGTGCTATCTGGGAACAGGAACTGACTGATATGCGCCAACGCATTCAGCGCATGCGTCTACTGTTCGTGAATACGCTGCAGGAGAAAGGTGCAAACCGCGACTTCAGCTTTATCATCAAACAGAACGGCATGTTCTCATTCAGCGGCCTGACCAAAGAACAGGTTCTGCGTCTGCGTGAAGAATTTGGCGTCTATGCCGTCGCTTCCGGACGCGTAAACGTGGCAGGAATGACGCCAGATAATATGGCGCCGCTGTGCGAAGCGATTGTCGCAGTACTGTAATCTATCGCACACAAAAAAGGCCGCAAACGCGGCCTTTTTATTTATTAAACGAATTACCAGACAGGCATTTCATCCTGCAGGAACGGGTTATGTAGCCGTTCATTACCCAGCGTAGAGAGTGGGCCGTGACCCGGAATAAACGTCACGTCATCGCCTAACGGCAATAGTTTACGTTTAATCGAATCGATCAGTTGGCTGTGATCACCGCGCGGGAAATCGCTGCGCCCTACGCCACCTTTGAAAATCACATCACCAGAAATCAGTAATTTTGATTGCTCATCAAAGAAGACCACATGTCCCGGTGTATGACCCGGACAATGCAGAACCTGTAACGTCACGTTGCCAACGCTTATCCGGTCACCTTCATTCAACCAGCGATCGGGCGTCAGCGGCTCACAATCTCCCAGGCCAAACATGCGGCTCTGAGCAGGGAGTCCCTGTAACCAGAACTCATCTTCTTTTTCCGGGCCAATAACCGGTACACCATAATGCTGTGCCAGTTCAGCCGCCGCTCCAACATGGTCAAGATGACCGTGAGTAAGCAGGATCTGCATTAGCGTCAGACCGCTGGCATCCACTTCCTGTTTGATTTTCTCGGCATCGCCGCCGGGATCGACCAGCGCGGCCAGACGAGTTTGCTCACACCAGATTAGCGAGCAGTTCTGGGCGAAGGCAGTGACCGGAATAATACGATAGTTCATACAGCTCCTGTTTCATTAAGCTTATGGATCACCAGTGCCGTGCAGGGCCGGTGTCAATATGCACAAAGTTACTGCTGGGGTAGTATCCTACACCACCTGCGCGCATAGATAACGCAGCTTTGCGAATATTACTTAATGCAATGCCTTCAATATGAAAATCCATGGCCTGACCTTTAGTGTGGTAGCTTTTCTTGGCCACACCACGGCTACGTGCACGGAGTTCATTATTGGTATCGATAGAGCGATAGCCTGAGATCAGCTGTACGGGTTTACGCGTGCCAAGCAGGCCCTGCAGACGGAAGAGTTGATCAAACAATCCCGGGTCAATGGATTTCACTTTATTGGCCCGAAAGTCACGGAAAAAGTGGTTAAGTTTTGCTAATTCGTCCTGAATATAGCCCCTGCCATCAAAAAACTCTGCTTTTATTGACTCACCGGTATGCAGGTTATTCAGAGTCAATATACGCGGACGTGGGGTAGAGAGTGTTGCAAACGCAGGCGTAGGCAAGATGGCAGCGCCGAGGGCAATACCACCAAGCGCCAGCAGTTTGCGGCGATTAGCGTCAAATTTGTCCATGGTATTAAGGTCTACAAGGTCAATGTTATCGTATGTATGCTCTAGCGCACGCGGGAAACCTTATCTGGCTAAGTAGTCCACGTCAAGGCTCCCAACCCCAGGAAATACGGGGCTCACAGCCATTTTGCCCCGTTTCCAGCATAACTTACGACAATCATTTTCCTCGAACTGCTTCATTTATCTGATTAATTGCTCGGCTTTTGACACAATTTGTGCGCTGGATCGCGCTGTCAGATCGTAATTGTAAATATCTGTACGATACTGCGTGCGCCCATCAGGGCCGACAAATGCGGTCAGATAGTAGAGGTTGACCGGAATATTCTGGCGAATATTCACATACCGCGTATCCCCTTGCTTCAGGGCATCCGAGATGCGTGAATCATTCCAACCCGCGTCCTGTAGCAGCATATTCGCCAGCTCAGATGCCTTGTTCACACGCACGCATCCGGAGCTTAACGCCCGCGTATCTTTCTGGAACAGATTGTGGTTCGGCGTATCGTGCAGATAAATAGCGTCCGAACTCGGCATATTGAATTTATAGCGTCCGAGCGAGTTACGTGCACCCGGAGCCTGCTGAAAGCGGAACGGCAGATTGGACGCAGTGATGGTCGCCCAATCAACCTGCCACGGATCTATCGTCTCTTTACTGTTCCAGCCGCGCATTACGGTATAGCCATGACGTTCAAGATATCCCGGATCATTCCATAACTTAGGCAGAATATCTTTACGTGCCAGCGTCGGCGGAACGTTCCACGGTGGGTTAACGACCACGTTATTTAGCGCACTGCTCATCATCGGCGTTTTACGATCGGGACGCCCGACAATAACGCGCGAGGCCAGCACCTGATTG
This sequence comes from Citrobacter sp. Cpo040, assembly GCF_030332915.1. NCBI lineage: Bacteria > Pseudomonadati > Pseudomonadota > Gammaproteobacteria > Enterobacterales > Enterobacteriaceae > Citrobacter > Citrobacter sp. Cpo040. The sequence goes on along the minus strand of NZ_JAOWGX010000036.1, from coordinate 717,334 downwards.
CCATTCTGATAATAAACCAGCGAATAGGCAGGAATGTTCACCATGATACCGGTAGACAGCTCACTCGGCAGCAGGCGTAAGCGCTGAATATTTAACGCCAGCACGCCCGCACGCTGAGCAGGCGTCACGTTCAGCCAGTCACGTGTGGCTGGACCAATCGCGCCATCTGCGCCAAGTCCCTGCCACGTCTGAAAACGCTTTACCGCATCAACCAATTCACGATCGTAGGTGCCACGCCCTTCTTTGCCAGACGTACTGACGGCAGGCTCCAGCATCCCGGTTCGGCGCAAAATTTCACGCAGCGCGGGAATGTCATTACTCCAATCCCCCGGACGCAGCGTTACTGTACTGGTGAGCTGCGGCCAGGGACGTGTATCGCCCACCAGCTTGAGCAGTGATTCATGCATGGCTGCATACTGCGGATGTTGAGGCGCAAGGCTGGCCACAAATGAAGTCAGTTGACCGTTATCCAGTGCGACCTGCCACTGATTGATGACGGAAATCGGCGGCGTCGTTAGCGCATAGGGCTTATCGCTGTAAAGCCAGCGATTACCTTTGACAGGGATGTTAGCGATAAAGTGCAGATACCCCATCATCGCATCAGAGAGCACAATGTCTCTCGCCTGACCGGTTACTGCCGGGTCAGTCAGAAGTGCAACCCAGGTAGTGAACTGCGGCTGAAAGCCGGCAATTGCGACCTCGGCTAACTGTTGCTGAAATGCCTTTACCGCATCACGATTTTCCCACATCGGCTTCATTTCGCGTGCGGCATACAGCAGTTCCAGCTGGCTCATGTAAACCGGCGTATAACCTGCTGGCAGTTGAGAGTGTATTTCAGCGCGGGCTTTATCGACAGACACGCCTTCTGGCAGCGGTTGAATACCCGCCATGATAGCCGTCGCAGAAGATTGAACCTGCGGCTGCGATAACGCTGTTGGCTGTTCACTGACGGTCGCAGAGCTATCGCCAGGGATCATTTCAGGCTCATCGGCCTGAGCATTGAACAGTGGAGCGAATGTTACGGCCAGGCACAAACTGATTGCCGACAGCCGACGACCACACATTTTATTAAGCAACATCCCTTGCCCCCTGTTTTCTTTATCATACTCTGAATAGCCAGGCCGTCTGTATTCCCCTTTATTCTGACGAGGGTCGGACCTGTAAAACGCCAATACAAACTGAAGTATGACGAGCAAGCCTGTGACGCGTTAGGCTCACCTTTAGTATATAAACATCAAAAACTTTTTGCCTAACCTAATGTAAAGAAGTCTAAAGAAATTACACCAGGCATGAAGTCTTTTCGGAAAAAAATAAGGCGGCCATGTAGCCGTAATGCCAGTCAGTTAGCGCCTCAGTCTCAGTAAACTGGCGGAGGTAAAGAACATGCTATCTCGGAAATAGAGTTCCGTTCACCTCATGCTCATTGTTTCTCTGAAACACGGATTCCCGTGAACGTGTAAAGGGCGTTCTCCGCCACGCCCTTTACAATCCCGGCTCCCGGCGGAAAAATTGTTGCTACGCAATACCCTCCGCTTATTCCTCCTGGCTACCGGGCCGGGCGCGAGGAAGCGTCCCTGCAAAGCGCGCCCTGAGCCAGCATCCATGCTGGCTCTCCCGGCCTTACGGAAACACGTCGGCAATTTTCAGCCGGACCAGCCCACACCTGACCATCTGCGTTTTTGTTTAAACAGCAAAACAGCTTTTACTGAAAGTCAGGGCATTGAAGCGATGACCCTGTCCGGCTGAAAATCGATGAGGCGTTGACGTCTGCCCGGGACTGCCCGCAGGGATGCGGGCAGAGGGGATGGCCTGCATGGATGCAGGCTCGGCCCCGAACCGACAGGCAGACGGCATAAGACGAACAACTCGCGCAGCGACGATTTTCCCGCCGAGAGCCTGGGTTGCAAGGGAGGTGGCGATGAGCCTCCCTTGCACGTTCACAGGTATCTGCGCTTCAGAGAAATGACACCACTGAGGTGAACGGAACCCTGAGCAAGAATCACATGTTCATCATACATGCTTAACTGATGAGCATTAGCCATGTAGCCGCCTTTTTGCTTAGCTTGCCTGCGAGGAGGCATCTTCAGTCCCCGGCAGTGGTTCCGGTAACTGAGGCGCAAATCCGCGCAGCCCCACCACGTGAACGTGTTCGGTGTTCTGGAAGACTTTACGCACCAGTTTGTAGGTGGTGCCTTTCTCTGGGCTGATGTTTTCCGGCGCAGCGATAATCAGCTGCATCTGCAAACGTTCACACAGCTCAAACAAGGTCGCAATAGAACGTGCATCGAGTCGTGCAGCTTCATCAAGGAACAGCAGGCGGCAAGGAGAGATATCTTTCCCGCGCAATCTGCGGCCTTCATCTTCCCAGCTTTGCACCACCATCACCAGAATAGACATCCCGGTCCCGATCGCTTCACCCGTTGACAACGCACCAGACTCAGCACGCAGCCAGCCGTCAGAGCCACGGTTAACCTCAACTTCCATTTCCAGATAGTTACGATAATCCAGCAGCTCTTCACCAATGGTTTGCGGCGTGCGTTGCCCCATGTCTATCTGCGGATTCAGACGCTGATACAGCTTCGCCAGCGCTTCTGAGAAGGTCAGGCGATTGCTGTTAAACAGATCCTGATGCTGTTCATGCTGCTCTGAAAGTACGTCCAGCAAGGTAGCATGTGTTTCACGCACATTGACGTTCAGGCGAACGCTGTTGACCTGGCCAAACGACACGCTTTGCAGCCCCTGGTTCAGCATGCGAATACGGTTCTGTTCACGCTGAATGGTCTTACGAATAATATTCGCCACGCTGCGTGAGCTGATCGCCAGCTTCTGTTCACGTGAGGTTAACTCTTCCGTCAGACGGCTCAGCTCAATCTCCATCTGTTCAATGGCTTCCACCGGATCATCGGTACGAATAATATCCTGGCGAATACGTTCACGCAGATGCTGGTAAACCGCGACGAAGAACTGAATTTTGCGCTCTGGACGTTTTGGATCTTCAGACAGACGCAACACATCGCGCAGGTGCTCGTTATCCGCAACCGCCAGACGTAGCGCACCGAGCGCCTTATCCGACATCGAACGCAGTTCGTCACCGGAAAGATAGGCCAACTCGCGGCGGTGAAGACGACGTTCCACACCGTTATCTTTCACCATCCGCATGACTGCACACCAGCCGGCTTTGGCGGTGACTACCTGCTCGCGCATTTCATGATAATCACGTTCCAGCTTGCGCAGTCTGCGGGTCAGGTTTTCCATCTCCGCTTCGCAGAAGGTCAGTGCTTTCTCAAGTTGGTTGCGGCGTGCACGGTTGTTGCTGAGCTGCGCATGCAGTTCGTCACGGCGGATACGCGCGCGCTCTTCGGCACCGCTGTCCGCACGAACGCCGATATCCTGCAGTTCACGTTGTAAATCGTTAAGCAGCTCTTTTTTGGTGTCAAAAGAGCTTTTCAGCGATGCCATGACCTGGTTGTACTGGCTTAACTGTGCGGCGTGGCTGCGCAGCGCTTCACGAGCGCGGGTACGTTCGGCTTCCGCCTGTTCCAGGCGTTCACGCAATTTTTCGTTCAGATCGCTATTGCCGCTCAGCATTTCGGCTGAGTCGGAATAACTAAAGTGCGCCCGACGCTGTACGACTTCGGTCAGCGCAAAAGCCTGCTGACGCGCATCGCGCTGCATCTGCTGGGAGTACGCATAGTCTTCCTTCAGCTGTTCAAACTGCTCAGGGTCATTTTGCAGAACCGAAACGATAGGTTCCAGTTTCGCCAACTGATTGCCATGTTGCTGTACAAAACGCGCGGCTTCCTGAGCTTCATCCAGACGCTCGCGAATTTCGTCTACGCGATCGGCTAGCGTATCATCTGCCAGCAGATTCAAGCGCGGCAGCAGGCGGTTCAGCGCAGAGACGCCCTCTTTCGCCTGTTCAAACTGCATACGGCTTTGCTGGTTATCATTTTCATGATTGGTCAGCGCACGTTCCAGTTCAACGCGACGGCTATTCAGTTGGCGAATTTCCGCTTCTGGATCGGCTTCAAACGCCACCGACAGATGGCTGCCGATAAAGCGACTGAACGCCTGATGCAGACGTTGGGTTTTCTGGACGTCAAAGGAGAGCGTGGCGAAACGTTCAGACAGCCCTTCACGCTCGGCATGCAGGGTTTCGATACGGCTTTCACGTGCTGCACGCCCAAAAATAGGCACCGTCGGGAAGCGAGAATAACGCCACTGACGCTCGGCAGTTTTCACCACCACCGCATTTTCCAGTTCATCAACGCTGAAGACGCTGTCATCAAACGACTGCGGATCCCCTTCGATGAAATAGAGATCTTCCGGGCAATCCGTCAGCCCTTCAAGCTGTTCGGTAATCAGCGACAGATCCGGTACCACAATGGCATGACGCGAAGGACCGTATAGCGCAGAGAAGTACGGTGCATCTTCAAGGCTAACGTCATCATAAATTTCTGACAGCAGTACGCCGCCAAAGCGTTCCGCCAGCGCGTTCAGACGCTGATCTTCCGCCCCGCCCGGTTGACTTAAACGTTCAATCTCTTCATCAACTGCATTTTTACGTGCACCGACTTCATCACGCTCAACAATGGCCTCACGCTCGCGCTCCAGCAATTGTTGCAGATACTCAGTCACGTCCTGGCTGGAGGTAAACTCTTCGCCACACTGCTCGCTAAGCTGATTCAGGCTATTTTGCGCAGCCAGCCAGACAGGTGCCCGCTTCATCAAATGCTGAATACGGGATTGCAGCTGTTCCTGCTCCTGACGCAGTGTCATACGCTGTTCGCTGGCAGACGAGACGCTGTCCGACAAGGCGGCGATGCGCGCTTCCAGCTCCTGGTGCAGCGCTTCCAGCTCATCGATATCGAACTGTTTACCCTGACGCTTGCAGAATTCGGCCAGTAGACGCTCGGCATCCTGCTGTTCGCGCAGACGCTGCTCCAGTTCGCTCAGTCGCATACGCAACGGCTGAACCTGTTCCGCCAGATGGCGCTGCTCCACGCCTTCGCGCAGCAGTTCACGCGCCACGCTCCAGGCTTCACCGCGCGCCAGCGGGCCGTTGATAGCCGCCACCAGCTGATAAGCCTGTTCGAACTGGCTATGCGCGGTTTGCGCCACGCTCATTTTTTGTTCAAGCGTCAGCAGTTTTTCAGTGGCTTCCTGCTCTTTGGCCTGGAAAGTCTCCAGCCATTCGGCGGCGCTGTCGGCTGTCAGGTCCGGTAAGTGGCAGAGTTCTTTCGCCCGGTTTAGGGCCTGGATCGCCTGAGTATACTGGATGGCTCGCGTTTGCTGGACGTCCAGCGCTTGCTGGTAATCGGCAAGCTGGCTTTTCAGCTCATCCACTTCCAGCTCAGCGGCTTCTGCGCGGGCTTCGTTTTCATCCTGGCGGTCAACGGCTTCCGCGACCACCTCGTTTTGTTCTTCAAGACGGACCTGCAATTCTTCGAGATCCGCCTCGTAGCGTTCAATTTTTTCCTGCTGACGCAGCGCGGTTTGCACCAGATTCAGGTGATCGCTCGCGGCCTGGTAATCAGCTTCCAGATCGCCTTCCGCACCGTTGTGTTCACCCAGTTCACGCGCCATATCCACGTGTTTGTACTGCTCTGCCGCCAGCTGCTTGCGCGAGGTATACAGTTCACGACGATATTCCAGTGCTTTATCCAGATGGATGCGACGTTCATTGGCGTGGCGCATATAATCTGCGGCCACATAGTTGGTCGCTTCACTGATTAAATGCTTAAACAGGTCGCGGTCAGACTGGGTTACGCGAATCGCTTCCAGCGTCATACGATTTTCACGCAGCGCGGCTTCCATATCCTGGAACGCTTTACGTACGCCGCTGTTTTCCGGCAGCAGGTAGTCACGCAGTGAACGGGTAATGGCGCTGGAGATCCCGCCGTACAGCGAGGCTTCAATCAGACGGTAGAATTTACTACGATCGGACGCAGAGCGCAGACGACGGGCAATGATGCCCAGATCGAACATCAATGAGTGATAATCGGTTATTGAGTTGAACTGCTTAAACTGCACGCCTTCCATCTCATCAAGCTTCTCTTTCAGCTCAGGTAGAGACAGTACGCGCGCCTGGCGTTCGTTCAGCGTTTCCGTCACCAGTTGGGTTGGCTGTACCGACATCGGCAGCCCCTGAATGGCAAACGGTTTGATATCCACTTTGCGATCGCGACCAGCAACCTGTTGCAGACGCACACCCACGACCACGCGCTGATGACGCGAATTAAGGACGTCGAGCATTGAATAACAAACCCCTGCTTTCAGCTTACCGTGCAGGCCTTTATCACGTGAACCGCTGGTTGCACCGGCTTCGGTGGTGTTACGGAAATGCAGCAGGGTTAAGTCCGGAATGAGCGCCGTAACAAATGCCGCCATGGTGGTGGATTTACCCGCACCGTTACCACCGGACAGCGTGGTGACCAGCTCATCGAGATCAAACGTACGGGCAAAAAAACCATTCCAGTTAATCAGCGTAAGTGAGCGAAATTTACCGCGTTCAATCATTATTCTTCTTCTCCACTGTCCGGCTGATTCTCTTCGGGCTCATCGTTGAGCTGCAGACGGTTCTCGACCGCCATCGCTTCACCATCACGAATTAAGCGACGCTGTGCTTCACGCGGATCGTCACCGCTACGCACATCCGCGCCAAAGCGGAAGACAGATTCCGTAATACGGAATTTGCTGCTGTCGTGACCCAGAAACCACACCATGCCTAAGCGGCGCAAGCGGTTGAGCGAAGAACGCACTTTTTCCTGTAGCTTCTGGCGGTCAACGTCAGAACCGGTTGAACGGTTGTTCACCAGCTTCAGTAACTTCGCTTCATCTGCCAGCGTTAGCAGCTCGTCGTACAGCTCTTGCTGGGTAAAAATCCCTTCGTTCGCCAGGCGTTCCGGGCTGAGATAGAGATAGCAAAGAATTTTACCGACCATCATGTCCAGTTCAGACAGGACCGAACGCGGAATGAGCGTCGTGGAACGCGGGCGAAGGTAGAAGAACCCTTCCGGCGCACGGATTAATTCCACGTTATATCGGCTATAAAACTCTTCAAAATATTCCTGAAAATCCATCAGGAAGGCATGATTATCCAGTTCATCCAGGCCGATATGTCGGCCCGAACGTAAGGCGCTATCCAGCGCCGGAAATAACGGATTCGCCAGCGCCTGCGCCAGCTTTACCGGCATCACTTGTTCAATATTTGTCAATGACATGCGCCTGTACCTTGGCTCCGTAATCATTAATCGGCTGCCATTTTGCTGGCAGTCCGGTGAAGTCTGCTTGCGCTACGCCAAGGCGTACCGCCTGATCGATAACAATGCGCGCGACGTCGAAATGACGCGCACGTGGGTATTGCGCCAGATACTCGCGCACTACCAAACCGAGATCCAGTGGTGTTTGTCTGGATTTGTAGATAGCCAGCTGTTCTTCGATGATCGCCGCCAGCTGCTCACGGATCTCGTTAAATTCTTCATATTCCAGATCTTCCGGAAGTTCACCGGTGACCTCTTCGTCACGCAGCACCATCTCCTCGTCACGCATATCCAGCAGACGATCGGCGTTGGCATAGGTCAGCGCCCATGGGTCGTCAAAGTAGGTCTGCACGGACTGACGCAGACGCTGGGCGAAGACGCGGTTTTTATCCATATCGATCGCGGTACGGATAAATTTATGCACGTGACGATCGTAGCCGATCCACAAGTCAATGGACTGCTGACCCCAGCTAATAATGCGGTCGAGCTTGCTTTGTAAATCAAACACCAGCCGATCGACAAAATGCAAATCGTCATGCGTCATCGTGGCGTCCTGGATGCGTAACAGGTTAGCCTGTAGCTTATCCCCTGCCGCTTCCAGCGTATCTTGCAGCTCACGCAGCGTACCAGATGTTTCTGACAGCAGCATTTCACAGCTAGAAATCGCCGCCCGCCAGTCTTTGTTTAGCAACTGTGCGATGTCGTCTTTTACCTGCTGCTGCTGTTCATCCATGATGCGCTGGGTCAGATCGATACTGTCGAAAATCTCCGCCACCGAGTATTTCAATGGCGCATAGACGTTGCGATGCCAGTGGAACTCATCACCACCTTCCGCTGCCGCATCCGCCGCGCGCTTCAGTTCGCCTGCCACAATTGACAGCTGCATAGAAAGACGCAGCGTAGAGAATTCGCGCTGACGAATATAGTAATCTGTGATGCCAATCCCGAGCGGCGTTAAACGGTAAATGGCGTTGCCTTCAGCCTGCTCGCTGGTAAAGCGGTTCAGCAGACGTTGACGCACCATATCGTTGATCGCGTTGTTGGCGCGGACGCCGATGGTTTCGCTGGTTTGCTCAAACGCATCACTCACATGGCGGAACGCATCCACCAGTTCACCTTCACTCATCTCACCGTCAAGTCGCTCACCGTTTAGTGTGGCAACAGCCAGCAGGAACGAAAGTCTGTCTACCGGCAGAGAGATGGAGAAGTCATTTTTTCTGGCCCAGGCAACCAGTTCGGGGACTGTCTGGGAAAATTCACTCATAGGTTATCCTTGCATCTGCGGCTCGGGCCGGACGTTTAATCGCGGTGACATGAATATAGCGCCCAAGGCTGATATACGGTTCCTGGCGGCAATAACGTGTTTCTATTTCTGTTAAAGCATCAAAACAGTCATGCTGTTTTTGTTTATCACGCAGATAATCATGAAACACCCTCACGCCCGTTTTACCGATTATCTCCCAGCCAATCTCCTCCAGCCAGCCATAGACCTGCTGAGGGTCGCGCGGAAAATCGGGAGACAACGTGCGCCGTTTCTTTTTATACATTCCCTGCTGTACATAGCCGAAATTACCGACCAACACATTACGCATCAACAGACCGTTTGCATTGTAGAACATCAGCGATAAAGCACCGCCCGGGCGTAACATCGACCACAATGTTTTTAAGACGGCTTGCGGATCGGCCACCCATTCCAGCACAGCATGAAACAATATCAGATCAACCTGAGAATCCAAATGCTGTGGAATGTCCTGAGCGGCACAATGTATAAAATGCATGTTGTCGCTCACACCTTGCTCTTCTGCCGCCCGTTGCGCTCGCGCCACCATCTCAGCAGAAAGATCGCACAAGGTGACGTGATGGCCCCGCTGCGCCATCAGAATGGCTGTCTGCCCTTCTCCGCCACCCGCATCAAGCACACGCAACGTTTGGCCCGCGTAGTCGGCAAGAAGTTTGTCCAGATCCTGCCAGAGGATCGTCTGACGAAGCTGACCTTTGGTGGTGCCGTAAATGTTACGGGAAAACTTCTCTGCAATGTCATCAAAATTGCGATCCCGCATCGGGCTCTCCACATGCTGGCTTTAGGGTGACTAAGTAAAACCGCTATTTTGTCACACCCACGCCGAGAATGAACCTTCCTGGTGTAATATCCCTGCTGATCCCCTGCTGTATGGTTAAAAAAGGAACCAAAAAGGATGCTTTTTACGCTGAAGAAAGTGATTGGCGGTATGATGCTGCCACTTCCGCTAATGCTCATTATCATGGGCATAGGCCTGGCGCTGCTCTGGTTTAGCCGCTTTCAAAAAACAGGGAAAGTATGCATTAGCCTGAGTTGGCTGGCACTGTTACTTCTAAGCTTGCAGCCCGTCGCTGACAGTCTGCTGAAACCGATTGAGGACAGCTATCCAACCTGGCAGGATACACAAAAAGTGGAATACATTGTGGTGCTGGGCGGTGGGTATACCTGGAATCCACAGTGGGCGCCGAGTTCAAACCTGATAAGCAACAGTCTTCCGCGTCTGAATGAAGGTATTCGCCTCTGGCGTGCTAACCCGGGATCGAAGCTTATCTTTACCGGTGCTGCGGCAAAGAGCAATAACGTCAGTACTGCAGAAGCGGGCGCCCGCGTAGCGCAGTCACTGGGTGTGCCGCCCGGTGATATCATCACGCTGGATAAACCCAAAGACACCGAAGAAGAAGCCGCAGCGGTGAAGCAGGCCATCGGCAGCGCGCCGTTCCTGCTGGTGACCTCCGCATCGCACTTACCACGAGCAATGATTTTCTTCCAACAGGCCGGACTACATCCGTTGCCCGCACCAGCCAACCAGTTAGCGATTGACTCACCGCTTAATCCGTGGGAGCGCGCGATCCCCTCTCCCGTCTGGTTGATGCATAGCGATCGTGTTGGTTACGAAACGTTGGGGCGAATCTGGCAGTGGCTAAAGGGATCGGAACATTGACAGTAATGTTGCCTGATGGCGACACTAACGCGTCTTATCAGGCCTACGTGTTCAGCGCAGAATTGTAGGCCGGATAAGGCGTTCACATGTTCATCAGGCGAGCCACGGCAGCAGTGATTTCGTGGCAAGGTCAAAGTTGGAGCGGTTAAAACGTCCGGTGTTGACCAGTTGCGCCACCTCATCCCATAACACATACAGCCAGCGCCGCCAGATGAAGGACTCCGCCACGGGCGCGCGTTGCAGGTATTGCCAAAGCAGACTTTCCGCCAGCGCATTATCCATTAAACGGAACAATTCATACTCTCTGGGTGCCCACAGCATCAATCCCGGTCCGACCATCGCCAGAAGCTGATCGCTACGGGCGTCTTTGAGCATGCTACGTAAACTAAAATTACCGTGGATCAGCACGCAGTTATCATTGAATCCTTCAAATAAAGCGGGCAAACACTCACGGGTACGAAACAGGATCCGCTTATCCTGCATCGTCAGCCCGGTATTGTTGAACTGATTTAACGTGGTCCACAACACTTCAACACGCTGACGATACCAGGATGGCCAGATATTCTCTTGCGTGTTATCCACCATTCCCACGCAACCACGGCTATCCTGCCGATGCCATGACAGCAGACCTTCTACGATCTGATCTTTTAAATGTTCCCAGCGTTCGGGCGTTCGGGCTGGCGCTTCCACCGGCACACCGCGTAAACGCTCAAGCAGTAGCACATCGGGACCGGGATGCTCTTCGTGGGTTAAGACCCCGTAAATGACGGGCATTCGCACCGTACCACTGCGCGCCAACATGGAGGTTTTCCATGCCAGCTGCTGCGCCATACCTGGCGTGGTGAAACTTCTCGCCATCAGCGGCATCGGATTTCCCTGGCTGTCGTACAGTGACCACAGGGCCGTATCCACTTTTTCATTCACGCATTCTATGCGACTCAGTTTTTCGCCCAGCAGGTGGCTGAGTTCGGCACGCAACTGTTCCATTTCAGATTGCCCTCATAAATGCTACTGCTTTCATAATGAGCGTCGTGCAGACAGATGTCACCCGGATGAGATCAATTGATGAAAAGAAAAGTGGAGGGAAAGCGCAACGATACGACACTCCTCCCAAAAATACGCCTCAATATGGGGGAGTGCCGTGAGAAAAACTAATGCATCTCGGCGCGAACGCGCTCAAGATCTTCGGCAGTGTCTACGCCGGTACCCGGGACTTCTTTTGCGACGGCAACGTGAATTTTTTCGCCGTACCACAGCACTCGCAGCTGCTCCAGCATTTCGATATGCTCAAGCGGGCTAGGCTGCCAGTTAACATAGCGGCGAATAAAACCGGCGCGATAGCCGTAAATGCCCAGATGGCGCAGAAAGGTGTCCCCCACCGTTTCCAGACTTTTGGCGAAACGATCGCGATCCCATGGGATGGTCGCGCGTGAAAAATAGAGAGCATATCCTTCAGCGTCCAACACGACTTTTACCGCATTCGGATTAAATGCCTCTTCCGCACTGTGAATCGGAGCCGCAAGAGTCGCCATACCGACCTGACGTTGCGCCAGATTCTCAGCCACCTGGCGAATAATGACCGCCGGAATCATCGGCTCATCACCCTGTACGTTCACAATAACGGTATCATCGCTAAAACCACATTTCTCGACGACTTCCGCCAGGCGCTCCGTACCAGACTGGTGATCGGCGCGAGTCATGCACACTTCGCCACCCACCGCTTCTACCGCGCGAGCGACATCCTCGTGATCGGTGGCAACGATGATACGTTCAGCGCCAGATTCACGCGCACGCTCCAGTACATGCACGATCATCGGTTTACCGTTGATATCCAGCAACGGCTTACCCGGCAGACGAGTGGACGCATAACGCGCAGGAATAATGACCACAAAACTCATGATTTACTCTCATCAGCAGTCAGAACGCGGGCTTCGGTTTCCAGTAACACGGGAATGCCATCACGCAGTGGGAAAGCAAGGTTATCCAGTTTACAAATCAGTTCCTGTTTTTCCTGGTTAAACCAGAGTTTGCCATTGCATACCGGGCAGGCAATGATTTCAAGCAGACGATGATCCATAGTTCCTCCAGATGGACCGGATTGTGAATCCGTAAATATTAACATAATCGCTTAAAGGGCTGGGTCTATTTCCCAACCATGGCGTGCATCAGCAAATAAACCTTCAGGATAACGTCCCAGCGTCACGCGTGCTGCCTGCTGCCAGCGGGCAAAATCGTCAATCGCCTGAAACAATCCTTTTTGCAACGTCACTCCAGGCTTAACCCCATCCTGTAACCACAGCGAAATAACGTCCAGCACACCTGTTTTGCGGTGCATTTTGGCATCCATCCGCCCAACTAACTGTCCGCGATGCAGCAGCGGTAAGACGAAATAACCGTACTGACGTTTTGGTGCTGGCGTGTAACACTCCAGCCGATAGCTAAAATCGAATAGCTGCTCTGCCCGTTTACGATCCCAGACCACCGGATCAAAAGGTGATAATACTGCACTGTGAGTCGCCGTTAATTTGCCCGCCAGCGCCTGTTCAAGCAGCGGCTGAAGGTGGCTATGCAGCCACAAGGCTCCTAGCCCCTCAACGTCGACAGGAATAATCTGCCGCTGTTCCGCCCGTTCGTTGCACCAGTTTTTTAGCGCCGGGCGCTTCAGGCGGTAGTAGTCTGCCAGCCATTGTTCGCGGAAAATCCCCAGACTGCGGGCGCTGTTATCCAGCATGACACTTTCAGCATCTTCTTGCGAAAGTGGGTCGCGTTCATCGTCCCAGTGCGGCATGACGCGATGGGTTAAATCATACACTCGCTGGAAATTACGCCGTTCCACGACCATCACTTTCCCGGCAGTGAACAACCCTTCAAGATGACGCTTCTGCGGTTTCCATTCCCACCAGCCGCTGGTCCCTTTGCGTGGATGCTCAAAATCAGCTGAGCGTACCGGCCCGTTATGCTGGATGTGCTGGAGCAGTTGCTCAATCTCATGCGCATGTTCTTTCATCCACGCCGCTTTATATTTCCAGCCCATTTTCTCCGGGGCCAGCATGCGGTGACGTATCAGCATAAAATCGCTGCGCGGCAGAAAACAGGCCTCGTGCGCCCAGTATTCCATCAGTTCGCCCTGCTGTAACGAGTCGTCCAGCCATTGGGGGGAATAATCGCCTAAACGACTAAACAGCACCAGGTAAGGACTGCGCGCCACAATATTGATGGTGTCGATTTGCAGTAACGACATGCGCGAAATGGTCGCGAGAATATCTGCCGGGGTTGCCCGGCGGCGTGTTTTTTTCAGCAGACCTTGAGCAGCAAGGTGAAGATGACGGGCATCCGTCAGAGAAAGGCGCGGCAACGACATTTATGGCCTCATAAATGATTCGCTGCCGCAGCGTGAATCAGTTAGCGAGTCAGCGAGATTAAGCTATTCAGCAATACATCAGGCCGATCGCCTGACAAATGTGCATCAACAGGTAAATACCACCAGTTTTCATCGGCAAATTCCCGGCACTTAACCGCATCTTTTTCCGTCATGACCAGCGTTTGCCCGGCGTCTACAAACGCACTGACGTCACTGTAGGTCAGAGACTGATGGTCTGCCAGCGCAATGCTTTTTTGCACGCTAGCACCACATGCTTTCAGCGTGGCAAAAAAACGCGGTGGATGACCAATGCCCGCCATGGCGACAATATTGGACAATTGCGCCACACCACGGCGTTCACCTGTACGTAAATTAACGGCCAGCCCCGGTTCAAGTCGCATAGGGATTTCCCCTGGTTGCGCAACGCCACCGTTAACAATAGTCGCATCCACCGATTTAAGGCGACCTGCGCGTTCCCGCATTGGACCAGCGGGAAGCCACCAGCCGTTGCCAAACCGACGTTCGCCGTCAATGACTACGATTTCAACATCTCGCGCCAGACGATAGTGCTGTAGTCCATCGTCCGTCACAATAATCTGCACGTCGTGTTGGGCCAAAATGGCTTTTACCGCATCCGATCTTACCGGGGATACCGCTACCGGCACGCCGGTACGTTGGGCGATCAGCACAGGTTCATCGCCCGCTTCTGCGGTAGTAGTATCAGCTGTTAGCAACAGCGGGTAAGCAGTCGCTTTCCCGCCATATCCACGCGATACCACACCCACGCGAATCCCGCGTTGTCGCAGTTGTTCAACCAACCAAATCACCACCGGCGTTTTACCGTTTCCGCCCGCGGTAAGGTTTCCGACCACCACTACCGGGACTGGCGCGCGCCATGCGCGTTTAAGCCCTAACTTGTAGCATAAGCGGATCGCACCACTCACCAGGCCATACAGCCAGGAGAGTGGAAGTAACAATCGCCACAGCGGCGATTCACCAGACCAGATACGTGCGATCATTGACCAAATTGCATTTTGTGTAATTGCGCATACACCCCGCGCTGCTCAATCAGCTCGCTATGGGTTCCGCGTTCGACAATCAGACCATCCTCCACCACGATGATTTCGTCGGCTTGTTCAATGGTTGAAAGACGGTGAGCAATGACCAGAGAAGTACGGTTTTTCTGTAGCTCATCCAGCGCAGACTGAATCGCGCGTTCAGATTCAGTATCAAGAGCCGATGTTGCTTCATCAAGGATCAGAATTGGGCTGTCACGCAACAAGGCACGGGCGATAGCGATACGCTGACGTTGTCCGCCGGAAAGCAGGACGCCGTTTTCACCAATCACCGTATCCAGGCCATTATCCATCTTGTTGATGAAATCCATAGCGTAGGCCATCTGTGCCGCTTTTTCGATCTGCTCACGGCTGTACATATCGGTACGCGCATAGGCGATGTTGTTGGCAACCGTATCGTTAAACAAGTGCACATTCTGCGAAACCAACGCAACCTGATCGCGCAGTGATGCCAGGGTATATTCGCGCAGATCGTGTCCGTCCATCAGAATCTGCCCTTCATCAATATCGTAGAAGCGCGTAATCAGGCTGGCGATGGTGGATTTCCCTGAGCCCGAACGGCCGACCAGAGCAACAGTTTTACCCGCGGGAATATTCAGGTTGATGTTACGCAGAGCCGGTACTTCACGTCCCGGATAAGTGAACGTCACGTTGCGGAACTCGAGATCGCCGGTAGCACGCTCGATCACACGTTTACCTTCATCTTTCTCCTGTTCGCTATCCAGAATCGTAAATAATGTCTGGCATGCCGCCATACCGCGCTGGAACTGCGCGTTGACGTTGGTCAGCGATTTCAACGGACGCATTAATGCGATCATTGAGGAGAAGACAACCGTAATTGTCCCTGCTGTCAGATTTTCCATTACGCTTGGGAAGCTAGCCGCATATAACACGAAGGCCAGTGCCAAAGACGCAATCAGCTGGATGATAGGGTCGGAGATAGAAGAAGCGGAAACCATCTTCATACCCTGCAAACGCATCTTGTTGCTGACCTTATCAAAGCGCTTGGTTTCGACTTCCTGACCACCAAAAATCAGAACTTCTTTGTGGCCTTTCAGCATCTGCTCCGCACTGGTCGTAACCTGACCCATGGTGTTTTGCATGTTTTTACTGATGCTACGAAAGCGCTTGGAAACCACACGGATTGCCACTGACACAATTGGCGCCAGTACAATCAGGATCAGTGACAGCTGCCAGCTGTAATAGAACATCATGATAAACAGGCCAATGATTGAGGCCCCTTCACGTACCACGGTGATCAGCGCGCCGGAAGACGATGACGCAACCTGTTCTGAATCATAGGTAATACGCGATAACAATGTCCCTGTAGACTGTTTATCAAAAAAGGAGACGGGCATGCCCATCATATGGCCAAACAGGCGGCGGCGCATGGTCATAACCACTTTGCCTGACACCCATGAGATACAGTAGCTGGAGACATAGCTGGTTAAGCCACGAACTATCATCAGCCCAATGACCACCAGCGGCATCCACAGCAGCACCGAGCGATCCGTTTTACCAAAACCATCATCCAGTAATGGTTTAAGGAGCGATAACATGAAGGTATCGCTGGCCGCGTTAAGGACTAACGCTATACCCGCCACGATCAGACCCGATTTAAAAGGCGCTATGGTTGGCCATAGTCGGCGAAACGTCTGCCACGTAGAGAGATCTTTATCGTTATGCATTCAAAAAACCAGCATTTGTTAGAATAGCCGCATATTCTACCCGTTATCCTCCGACACGCCAAACCACTGATGATACCAACGAGGTAAAATCTGATCCCGCATGCTGCGTATGCGCCAGTTTTTTTGATAAAAATCCAGCGTAATCTGTCCCTGATGGGGGGTATCCAGCCATTGATAATTTTGTTGCCGATAACGTTGCTTCACTTTCCAGGACGGCAGACGCCAGGCGTTGTAACGGGATGCAGAGGCGAGTGCGATCTGCCCGTCAACCCGCTGAATGAGTGCCAGTGATGATGAAGTATTGCTGCCATGATGTGGAACCTGCATCACCGTCGACTGAAGGTGCTGCCAATAGTGACTTAGCATTTTTTGTTCAGCAGGAGATTCGATATCGCCGGTCAGCAGAATACTCTGATATCCGTCATCGACCTTAACCACGCAGGAGTGGTTATTCCCCTGGTCTGTATTTCCACGCACAGGCCAGTGCGCACTGAAGGTTAACCCTTGCCATTGCCAATGCTCTCCGCGAAAACACGGGAGATGACCTTTCCAGCTCAGCGGACTTCTTACCCATAGCGACGGCCAGGCTTGTTGTAAGGAGTGCAACCCGCCGCGGTGATCCATGTGCTCATGGCTTAAAATAATTCCTTCCGGCTCCAGATTATGCCAACGCAACCAGGGAATAATCAGCTGTTGTGCGCTATCGCCTTCAGGCCATGCCAGACCGGTATCGTAAAGCAGCGCTTTCCCATTTCGCGCGATCACCATCGCCAGCCCCTGCCCGACATCCAGCATATGCACTTGCCACACATCAGTACGCGGTGCACGCCAAAGCGGCCCACTCAGCAAAAGGAGCACAGAGAAACAGACCACCGGTAGCGTACGCAAAATATTTAGTCGCCATGCGATAATCATCATTCCGGGTAAAAATGCGAGCCATTGCCAGCGTGCATCAATATTGATCCACCCTTCAGGCAGGCTCCTGAGCCCCCAAAATAGCAGCGCCAGAGAACGATCCGCTAGATACCACAGGCTTGATTCAACCATCACCGTCCCGGCTAAATGCACGATCATGCCTGCTAATATCAAGGGTACGGAAACAAACGTGACCAAAGGGACGGCAAACAAATTAGCCAGAAACGAGGTCAGACTAAAACCGTGAAACATTGCGATTTGTACGGGAAGAAGCAGAAGCGTAATACCCATTTGCAGATGCGCCAGCGCCAGAAATTGACGTCCAGCACGCGACAGCGACCAGTCCGGGAGCGGTACCCATTGGTACCAGAACAGCAGTGCCGCAACGGCGGATGCAGACAACCATAGGCTTTGCGAAAGAACAGCAACAGGATCCACCACCACGATGGCTGCCAGACAGCAGATCCAGACCGACCATCCACTCCACTGCCTGCCGCTAAGTCTCAGCGCCCCCCAGACTAGCAGCGCAACAACCGTTCGTAATGCCGGGGGTTGCAGCCCCGTCAGCCAGGCATAAAATGTGGCACAGACAATCCCACCCACTAATGGCATCTGCCAGCAAATCCACCTTGTTGGCATAAAAAATTGTCCAGCACGTATCAATCCTGCGGTCAGTAATGCAGCAAACGCAATATGCAGCCCGGAGATAGCCATCAAATGAGCCGTGCCGGTATCACGCATAATCGTTTTCACTTCTTGTGACACAGACAAGCGCTCCCCCATTCCCAGACCCAGTATGACCTGCTGCCAGGGATAGTCGGTGAGTGCCGTTTTCAGCGAGGCGAGATACCGCGAACGCAAACTACATTTTGGTGTGATTACCGAAGCCTGCAAGAATCGTCCCGTCAGCGGTTGATGCTGCGCCAATGCGTAACGCTGGCTATCAAATCCGCCTTCGTTTAATTGACCGTGTACAGCGCGGACTTTCAACGTCATCGCCCATGTCTGACCCGCACAAACATCACCGGGTAAATACTGCCCGTACAAGACGATTCCTTGTGCAGGAAAGATTCGTTTCCCCTGAAGGTGAGTGATCTGGCCATAGTGCGTTGTCATATTGTCAGTTCCGGTTATCCGCACAATGGCTTGCTGGGTTTTCGCAGGCAGCATATTACCGGCCCACATAGCCTCTTTCGCGGCCAGGATTCCCCAAAGAAAAAACAACAGGGTTAGTCCGGCGGAACGCATATATTTGTAGGGGAGAAAACAGAGCAGACATGCCAGACAAAATACAATGCCGATACACAACATGCCTGGCAGCATAGGCAATAGCATGAGTGGGAGAATGCCGAGTAATGCGCAGATACTCACCGTTGTTATTTTCATCAATCACCTCCCTGTTACAGGGAGTGTGCAGTACTCTTCGACGGTTGTCTGGCATCAATTTATCGTTATACGACCTGAGTTCCGCAGACATTTAGTGATGGTTGTAACGTACAAATTAACTGGGATGAGGATTCCAGGATAGGTGAACAGAAATGAAAAAAGCACCCATTTGGGTGCTTTTCTCGGCATTAAGTCTCGCTAAAAACTTAACCGTAAATATTGGCGCGATCGCGCAATTCTTTACCTGGTTTAAAGTGCGGAACGTATTTCCCTTCCAGATCCACTTTATCGCCGGTCTTCGGATTACGTCCGGTGCGTGGTGCGCGGTAATGCAAAGAGAAGCTGCCGAAACCGCGGATTTCAATACGCTCGCCCTGCGCAAGAGTCGAGGCCATATGTTCCAGCATCTCTTTAACTGCATCTTCAACCGCTTTCGCGGGAATATGAGGTTGCTGGGTTGCAAGTCTTTCAATCAATTCTGACTTGGTCATGATTCCTCCGGTTCCTTAAAGGCATAATTAGCTGCTGCATTGATTAAGGGCGGCCGTAGCCGCCCTTTGTCATTGATTACAGGACGAATCCTGTAATCTGTCAAGCTACTCGTCACCCTTTGTGCCGTTAACAGCACAAAGGATTTAGAGCACTCGATATTACTCGCCTTTAGCTGCTTTGAAAGCTTCAGCCATTGCGTTGTTAGAGAAGTTAGCATCTTCCTGTTTGTTAACAGTTGCGATTGCATCTTTCTCATCAGCTTCGTCTTTAGCACGAACAGACAGGCTGATTGCACGGTTCTTACGATCAACGCCGGTGAATTTAGCTTCAACGTCGTCGCCCACGCTCAGAACCAGAGTTGCATCTTCAACGCGGTCACGTGAAGCTTCAGAAGCGCGCAGGTAACCTTCAACGCCGTCAGCCAGTTCTACGGTTGCGCCTTTAGCGTCAACTGCAGTGACTTTACCGTTTACGATTGCGCCTTTCTTGTTCAGTGCAACCCAGTTGTTGAACGGATCTTCTGCGAGCTGTTTAACGCCCAGAGAGATACGCTCACGCTCTGCGTCAACCTGCAGAACAACTGCTGCGATTTCGTCGCCTTTTTTGTATTCACGAACTGCTTCTTCGCCTGCAACGTTCCAGGAGATGTCAGACAGGTGAACCAGGCCGTCGATGCCGCCGTCCAGGCCGATGAAGATACCGAAGTCAGTGATAGACTTGATTTTACCTTCAACACGGTCACCCTTGTTGTGGGTTTCCGCGAACTGCTGCCATGGGTTGTTTTTGCACTGCTTCAGACCCAGGGAGATACGACGACGTTCTTCGTCGATATCCAGAACCATAACTTCCACTACATCGCCAACGTTAACAACTTTGGACGGGTGGATGTTTTTGTTGGTCCAATCCATTTCGGAAACGTGAACCAGGCCTTCAACGCCTTCTTCGATTTCAACGAAGCAGCCGTAGTCGGTCAGGTTGGTCACGCGACCAGTCAGTTTGGTACCTTCCGGATAACGCTTAGCGATAGCTACCCATGGATCTTCGCCCAGCTGTTTCAGGCCCAGAGATACACGAGTACGCTCGCGGTCGAACTTCAGCACTTTAACAGTGATTTCGTCGCCAACGTTTACGATTTCGCTCGGATGCTTAACGCGTTTCCATGCCATGTCGGTGATGTGCAGCAGGCCGTCAACGCCACCCAGATCAACGAATGCACCGTAGTCAGTGAGGTTCTTAACGATACCTTTAACTTCCATGCCTTCCTGCAGGTTTTCCAGCAGCTGATCGCGTTCTGCGCTGTTTTCGGATTCGATAACGGCACGACGGGAAACAACAACGTTGTTACGCTTCTGATCCAGCTTGATGACTTTGAATTCAAGCTCTTTGCCTTCCAAGTGCAGCGTGTCGCGGACCGGACGAACGTCTACCAGGGAACCCGGCAGGAACGCGCGAATACCATTCAGCTCAACAGTGAAGCCACCCTTGACTTTGCCATTGATAACACCAGTAACGGTTGCAGCTTCTTCGTAAGCTTTTTCCAGCGTGATCCAAGCTTCGTGACGTTTAGCTTTTTCACGGGACAGCAGGGTTTCACCGAAGCCGTCTTCTACTGCATCCAGAGCAACGTCAACTTCGTCACCAACCTGGATTTCCAGCTCGCCCTGGGCGTTTTTGAACTGCTCTGCCGGAATGGCGGACTCAGATTTCAGACCAGCGTCAACCAGTACTACGTCTTTGTCGATAGCAACAACAACACCACGAACGATGGAACCCGGACGGGTTTCGATTTCTTTTAAGGATTCTTCAAACAGTTGAGCAAAAGATTCAGTCATGTTTAATCTTCAGGTTTCATATTTAACGTCCACCTGGCTCCATGCCGGATGGGGTTGTTTAACATACCCGCTGTCAATCCATTGCAACGGGGGTACTGCAAATTCGGTCGCACTTAAGCGAGAGCCAGTTTTTGGCGCGCGTATTGTAACGCTTTTTCAATCACTTGCTCAATGCTTAATCGGGTTGAATCCAAAACTAAAGCATCAGCAGCGGGAACCAGCGGCGCTACAGCACGGTTACGATCGCGATAATCGCGTTCTTCGATCTCGGCCAAAAGGCGTTCAAAGTTAACACTAAAGCCCTTCTCCTGCAACTGTAGCATACGTCTATGCGCACGTTCTTGCGAGGAGGCGTCCAGAAAAATTTTCACCGGCGCATCCGGGAACACCACGGTGCCCATATCACGTCCATCGGCAATCAGGCCAGGGGTTTCGCGAAACGCGCGTTGACGACGTAAAAGCGCTTCACGCACGCGGGGAAACGCCGCAACCTGAGAGGCGGCATTCGCTACTTCCTGAGTGCGGATTTCACCGCTGACATCTTCACCTTCAAGAATGACTTCCAGGTTGCCGTCTGTTGAGATAAAACGCACATCCAGGTGTGAGGCAAGCGGTACCAGAGCATCTTCAGATGTGACATCAACATGGTGATGTAACGCTGCGAGCGCCAGTACGCGGTAGATCGCGCCTGAATCTAACAGATGCCACTGCAATGCTTCCGCCATTGCCTTGCACAAGGTGCCTTTACCTGCACCGCTTGGGCCATCAATGGTAATAACCGGGGCAATTGCCGTCATCTTTTTCTCCTTAAACGGGCATACGTTAACGTGAACGCCGCGCATTATACGCGCCAACGCAAATAATCGTTAACACAGAGTGTAAAAACCCGATTAGTCTGTAACGATATGAGGAAGAATTGCGCAATTATAGCGGGCTGGTGAGAAACCAGCCCGGAAGATGACACTGATTTACTTTTTATCTGCAGCGATACGTTCACGCATATGCTGAGCGCGATCGTCAGATGCTGGGTGAGAATCCATCAGTGATTTGGCATGGCCTGCGTCCATCGTGGCAAACTTATCAAACGCAGTCACTAAGCCCTGGCGGTCAATACCGCGTTTTTTCAGCAAGTCATAGGAAAAGTCATCCGCATCTGATTCCTGACTACGGGAGAACGCTGAATTAATCACGCCTTCTGCCAAATCGCCCAACTGAGACTGGGAAAGCTGAGAAGCGACGCCGCTGGTCGCAGAAATAGCATCACGCGCAGCCAGAGTGGCATACGCGGTCTGCATTGCTTTACGCGAGTGCCCTAAAGAAACATGGCCCAGCTCATGACCCAGCACGCCTTCTATTTCATTGTCAGTCATCAGGTCCATCAAGCCCGAATAAACACGTACGCATCCATTCGCCATTGCCCAGGCATTGATATCACTGGTCATATAAACTTTATAGTTAACTGGCGTTCCATCAATGTTATTACCCAACGCTTTCGCAATTTTATTCAGGCGCTTAGTGTACTTGCTTTTCGCGCCCGCCAGCTGATTTTCGCTATCCATCTGCTTACATGAACTGTTAGAGAGGGCTTTGACATCAGCATCAGAAAGTGTCGCTGCTTTATAAGCAGCCATACCGGAACTGGCAACAAGGTCGCCATTCACACCATTTTTACAACCAGCCAGCAACGTGGCGGAAACTGCTAACGCCAAAAAGAGTGATTTATGCTTCATGCTAATCTTCCGTTGATATTTATAGTAAAAACAAATAAATAAGTTAAATCATCAACAAATTAGCATTAGTTGAAAGCATAAAAACAGTGCGGTTACGGACCTCGGAACGCCAGTCCGGGAGGATCGGCGTTCCGGGAGAATCAGGCAGATGTACTAATACGAGCCAACTGTTCGAAATAATCCGGGAAGGTTTTGGCGGTACATTTTGGGTCAAGAATGGTCACCGGCGTGTCAGACAACGCCACCAGCGAGAAACACATTGCCATGCGGTGATCGTTGTAGGTCGCGATGTCCGCAAATTGCAATGTCGCAGGCGGGGTGATGCGGATAAAGTCATGCCCCTCTTCCACTTCCGCGCCCACTTTGCGTAACTCCGTCGCCATCGCGAACAGACGATCGGTCTCTTTGACACGCCAGTTGTAGATGTTACGTAAAGTCGTGGTGCCTTTCGCAAACAGCGCCGCCGTTGCAATGGTCATCGCCGCGTCAGGAATATGGTTCATATCCATATCCACTGCGTTCAACTCGCCGTGAGTACAGGCAATAAAATCGTCGCCCCATGTAATGGTCGCACCCATTTTTTCCAGTACATCGGCAAAACGAATATCACCCTGCATGCTGTTGCGGCCAATCCCGGTAACTTTTACCGTACCGCCTTTAATAGCACCCGCCGCGAGGAAATAGGAAGCGGAAGAAGCATCGCCTTCAACCAGGTATGCTCCCGGTGACTGATACTGCTGCTGCCCCTTCACGACAAAGCGCTGGTAGTTTTGATTTTCAATTTCAACACCAAACGTTTTCATCAGGTTCAGTGTGATATCAATGTAGGGTTTGGATACCAGTTCACCTTTAATTGCGATCGTCGTATCCTGTGGCGCCAGCGGCGCAGTCATCAGCAGCGCAGTAAGGAACTGGCTGGAAACGCTACCGTCTACCTCAACCTGGCCTCCGGTAAAGCCACCGCGCAGACGTAAAGGTGGATAGTTTTCCTGCTCCAGATAGTCAATTTTGGCTCCGCCCTGGCGCAGCGCATCAACCAGATGGCCGATCGGGCGCTCTCTCATGCGCGGTTCACCCGTCAGCACGATGTCATTGCTACCCAGACATAGCGCTGCGGCCAGCGGGCGCATTGCGGTTCCGGCATTGCCAAGGAACAGCTCAACTGCACCTTCTGCGTGCAATGCACCACCATTGCCGATTATCTCGCAGCGGGTACGATCGGCAGAAAGGGTATAGCTAATCCCTAACGCATTCAGAGCATTGAGCATATGGCGAACATCATCGCTGTCCAGCAGATTGGTCAGGACAGTGGTGCCATTGGCTAATGCAGCCAGTAGCAAAGCGCGGTTAGAAACACTTTTGGATCCAGGCAGATTGATGGTGCCATCCACCCGCGCAATGGGTTGTAACGTCAGGGATTCCATGAAACTCGACTCTCAAAAACAGATATAAAAACCCCACAGACGGGCTGTGGGGATGAAAAGTACAGCAGATTAGCCGCGGCGGCGCTCGAAATCGACCATGAAATCGGTCAGTGCTTTTACACCTTCAAGCGGCATTGCATTGTAGATGGACGCACGCATACCGCCGACCACACGATGCCCTTTCAGCGCGTGCAGGCCCGCAGCAAAAGACTCTTCCAGGAACAGTTTATCCAGTGCGCTGTCAGCCAGTTGGAACGGGACGTTCATGCGTGAACGGTTGGATTTCGCCACATCGTTACGGTAGAAATCGCTGTTATCGATTACGCCGTAGAGCAATTCCGCTTTTTGCTGGTTAATTTTATCCATCGCATTAACACCGCCTTGCTTTTTCAGCCATTTAAAGACCAGGCCAGACAGATACCAGGCAAAGGTTGGCGGCGTATTGAACATGGAATCGTTGTCATTCAGCACGGTATAGTCGAGGATTGACGGGCAGGACACATGAGCTTTACCCAGCAAATCTTCACGGACAATGACAATCGTCAGACCGGCCGGGCCGATATTTTTCTGTGCCCCGGCATAAATTACGCCATAACGGCTAACGTCAAGCGGTGCGGAAAGAATGGTGGAGGACAGATCCGCCGTGACCACAACGTTGCTGGCAAAATTCGGCGTTTCATCGATCGCAATGCCATCGATGGTTTCGTTCGGGCAATAGTGCAGGTATGCCGCGTTATCAGAAAGCTGCCATTCACTCATCGGCTTAACAGCACGCAGGCCGTCCACGGTGACTTTGGCATCAATAACGTTTGGCGTGCAGTATTTTTTCGCTTCTTTAATTGCGCTGGCGGCCCAATAACCGGCATCGACGTAATCCGCGGTGGTTTTATCGCCCAGAATATTTAACGGGATACCCGCGAACTGCCCGCGACCACCGCCATGGCAGAACAACACTTTATAGTTGGAGGGGATGCTGAGAAGATCGCGAAAATCCTGCTCCGCTTCCTCTGCGACCTGGATGAATTCTTTGCCACGGTGGCTAATTTCCATCACTGACGTGCCAAGACCGTTCCAGTCACAAAGATCCTGTTGAGCCAGTTTAAGTACTTCTGCCGGTAACATTGCCGGACCTGAACTAAAATTGAAGACCTGAGCCATTTCCCCTCACCACGTTGTGTTGTTGTCCAATCAACATCCTGTCATTGACGATAATCCGGTGACAGACATTGGTATAAGTTATTCCTGTGGATATCGGTTTTATCATTCAGTGACACGCGCCGCAATGGGTAAAACTGGCAAGGGTAAAAATGCGTCATCCGTCACACAACAGAATCTATCGGATTGACGGGTAAAAACCGAGATTTTTGCTGTCAGGTAACCCGTTTTGCCCGACTGGCCTTCGACCATTCTGGATTTGCGCAGCGCGGACATAATTGATGATCCCCCGCGCTCATTTGCACCACTTCACTACACCGTACGCATGCATAGTCGCCTGTTTCAGGTACCACCTTAAATCGCTGCGTACAATGTTTAGGCAGAATGCTAAGACCCGGTTTTACGTCTTCATCGGCAAAGAAGTAAACGCTGATCTGCCCATTCGTCTCCAGAATAGCGAGTTTTACCTGCCCCAGTTGCTCTACGCCGTTCAAACGCAGCTCCATAAAGAATTCGAATTCCGTCATATTGGCGCGATTAAGCTTTGACCATGACAATTCACCGTCTTCAATGATGACCACTGGCTTGCCTTCCAGTAGATCTTCCAGCTTTTCGCTGTGTGACATCAGCCACATGACAAGACGATAAAGCAGCGCCAGGGTAATAAAAACCACCAGCACCGGAATCATCGGCACATCGTCATAAAACGCAACATCGCCCGCCGCAGAGCCCAGCGTAAGAATAATCAGCACTTCAAAAAGCGACATCTGCCTTACGCCACGCCGCCCTGTAAGCTTTAAAAACAGAAAAACCAATATAAAGGTATAGAGACTGCGCAGCGCAACCTCACCAAGAAACTCCATTGGCACCTTATCCAGTGCCATACGCTGTAAATCGAATGCTTTCATTTTGTGCTCTTAACATTGTTGACTGTGTGAAAGCATAGCCAATAGTTTTATTTACGCCTGGGCTCCGGCGGCGATAGCGCCGTTCATTGAAAACCCGTATCATTGCGCGCTTTCCGTACGACAAAAGTGATTTTCATGACGCAAACATTTATCCCCGGCAAAGATGCCGCTCTGGAAGACTCCATCGCTCGCTTCCAGCAAAAATTACTCGACCTTGGTTTTCAAATTGAAGAAGCTTCGTGGTTGAATCCCGTCCCTAACGTCTGGTCTGTACATATTCGCGACAAAGAATGCGCGCTGTGCTTCACCAACGGTAAAGGTGCGACAAAAAAAGCGGCGCTGGCTTCTGCGCTGGGTGAATACTTTGAGCGTCTGTCGACTAACTACTTCTTTGCAGATTTCTGGCTGGGCGAAACTATCGCCAATGGCCCGTTCGTGCATTATCCGAACGAAAAATGGTTCCCGCTGACTGAAGACGACGATGTTCCAGAAGGTTTACTGGATGCACGTCTGCGTGCGTTTTACGATCCAGATAACGAACTGGCCGGCAGCATGCTTATCGATCTACAGTCTGGTAATGAAGAGCGTGGCGTCTGTGGCCTGCCGTTTACCCGCCAGTCTGATAACCAGACCGTCTACATTCCGATGAATATTATCGGCAACCTGTATGTTTCTAACGGCATGTCTGCGGGTAACACACCTAACGAAGCTCGCGTTCAGGGCCTGTCTGAAGTCTTTGAGCGCCATGTGAAGAACCGTATTATCGCCGAAAGCATCAGCCTGCCGGAAATCCCGGCCGAGGTGATGGCGCGCTATCCGGCAGTGGTGGAGTCCATCGCCACACTGGAAGCGGAAGGTTTCCCAATTTTTGCCTACGATGGCTCGCTGGGCGGCAAGTATCCGGTGATTTGCGTTGTCCTGTTCAACCCGGCCAACGGTACCTGCTTTGCCTCCTTCGGCGCACACCCGGATTTCGGCGTTGCGCTGGAGCGTACCGTGACTGAACTGCTGCAGGGCCGTGGTCTGAAGGATCTTGATGTCTTCACCCCACCGACCTTCGACGATGAGGAAGTGGCAGAACATACCAACCTTGAAACTCACTTCATCGATTCCAGCGGTCTGATCTCCTGGGATCTGTTCAAGCAGGATGCCGACTATCCGTTCGTTGACTGGAATTTCTCCGGCACCACGGAAGAAGAGTTCGCCACCCTGATGGCCATCTTCAATGCTGAAGATAAAGAAGTGTATATCGCTGACTATGAGCACCTGGGCGTTTACGCGTGCCGCATTATTGTTCCGGGAATGTCTGACATCTATCCGGCAGAAGATCTGTGGTTAGCCAACAACGCTATGGGCACCCATCTGCGTGACACCATTCTTTCTCTGCCAGGCAGTGAGTGGGATAAAGAAGACTACCTCAATCTGATTGAACAGTTGGATGAAGAAGGTTTTGACGACTTCACCCGCGTGCGCGAGCTGCTCGGTCTGGCGACCGGTGCGGATAACGGTTGGTACACCCTGCGTATTGGCGAGCTTAAAGTGATGCTGGCGCTGGCCGGTGGCGATCTGGAGCAGGCCTTGGCGTGGACCGAATGGACGATGGAATTTAACGCCTCCGTCTTTAGCACGGAACGTGCAAACTACTATCGCTGCCTGCAAACATTGTTGCTGCTGTCTCAGGAAGAAGACCGTCAGCCGCTGCAGTATCTGAACGCATTCGTCCGCATGTACGGCGCTGAGGCGGTTGAAGCGGCAAGTGCGGCACTGAGTGGTGAAGCGCCGTTTTATGGACTTCAGCCAGTAGACAGCGATCTGCACGCATTCCCGGCACATCAGTCTCTGCTGAAAGCCTATGAGAAATTGCAACGCGCGAAAGCGGCACACTGGTCAAAATAGTGACAAACAACTTGCCTCGAGTAGGCTAAATGTATTGTCTGAGCTATATTACGGGGCGCTTAAAGCGCCCCGTTTTTTATTTTGGTCAAACCAAAAAATAAATGTAAAAACAAGGTTAAATATTAGTAGTTGATATTAAAAAAATTAGCTTATTAATGTGGTTTTTTATCTCAATTACTCCATTTTAATTAACCGCACCATAGGAGGCTGAAAGAAAAAATTCAACTCACTTTATAATTTTTAAAATTTATTTTTATATGGATAATCAACATGTTACACCGTAATCGCATAAAAACCATGCGTCTTGCGGGCCTATAAGCCAGGCGAGATATGATCTATATCAAATTCTCATCTATAATGCTTTGTTAGTATCTCGTCGCCGACTTAATAAAGAGAGAGTTAGTGTGAAAGCTGACAACCCTTTTGATCTTATTCTACCTGCTGCAATGGCCAAAGTTGCCGAAGAAGCAGGCGTCTATAAAGCAACGAAACATCCGCTTAAGACGTTCTATCTGGCAATTACTGCCGGTGTATTCATTTCAATTGCCTTTGTTTTCTATATCACCGCCACAACCGGCACTGGTACTATGCCTTTCGGCATGGCGAAATTAGTAGGTGGTATCTGCTTTTCCCTGGGGCTGATCCTTTGTGTTGTCTGCGGTGCAGACCTCTTCACTTCAACCGTACTGATCGTCGTTGCTAAAGCCAGTGGTCGTATTACCTGGGGTCAGTTAGCGAAAAACTGGCTTAACGTTTATGTCGGCAACCTGATTGGCGCCCTGATCTTTGTGTTACTCATGTGGCTTTCTGGCGAGTATATGACCGCCAACGGCGCATGGGGGCTCAACGTTCTGCAAACAGCCGACCACAAAGTGCACCATACTTTTGTTGAGGCAGTGAGCCTTGGTATCCTGGCTAACCTGATGGTGTGTCTGGCCGTATGGATGAGCTACTCGGGCCGCAGCCTGATGGACAAAGCGTTTATTATGGTATTACCGGTCGCAATGTTTGTTGCCAGCGGTTTTGAGCACAGTATCGCAAACATGTTTATGATCCCTATGGGTATTGTAATACGCGATTTCGCCACCCCGGAATTCTGGACCGCAGTTGGGTCTTCTCCGGAGAATTTTTCTCACCTGACCGTGATGAATTTCATCACCGATAACCTGATTCCGGTTACGATCGGTAACATTATCGGCGGCGGTTTGTTGGTCGGGTTGACATACTGGGTCATTTATCTGCGTGGTAACGATCATCATTAATCTGTTGATGCCCATTACACGCAGTAAATAAAAAATCCACTTAAGAAGGTAGGTGTTACATGTCCGAGCTTAATGAAAAGTTAGCCACAGCCTGGGAAGGTTTTACCAAAGGTGATTGGCAGAATGAAGTAAACGTACGTGACTTCATTCAGAAAAACTACACTCCGTATGAGGGTGACGAGTCCTTCCTGGCTGGCGCAACTGATGCGACCACTGCACTGTGGGACAGCGTGATGGAAGGCGTTAAACAGGAAAACCGCACTCACGCGCCTGTTGACTTTGACACCTCCGTTGCTTCTACCATCACTTCTCACGACGCTGGCTACATCAACAAAGCGCTCGAGAAGATTGTTGGTCTGCAGACTGAAGCTCCGCTGAAACGTGCGATCATTCCGTTTGGCGGCATCAAAATGGTTGAAGGTTCCTGCAAAGCGTACAATCGCGAACTGGACCCGATGCTGAAAAAAATCTTCACCGAATACCGCAAAACCCACAACCAGGGCGTATTCGATGTTTACACCAAAGACATTCTGAACTGCCGTAAATCCGGTGTTCTGACTGGTCTGCCAGATGCGTATGGCCGTGGCCGTATCATCGGTGACTACCGTCGCGTTGCGCTGTACGGTATCGACTACCTGATGAAAGACAAATACGCTCAGTTCGTCTCTCTGCAGTCCGATCTGGAAAACGGCGTAAACCTAGAAGCAACTATCCGTCTGCGTGAAGAAATCGCTGAACAGCACCGCGCTCTGGGTCAGATCAAAGAAATGGCTGCTAAATATGGCTGCGATATCTCTGGTCCGGCTACCAACGCTCAGGAAGCTATCCAGTGGACTTACTTCGGCTACCTGGCCGCAGTTAAATCTCAGAACGGTGCAGCAATGTCCTTCGGTCGCGTATCCACCTTCCTGGATGCTTACATCGAACGTGACCTGAAAGCAGGCAAAATCACCGAGCAAGACGCACAGGAAATGATCGACCACCTGGTCATGAAACTGCGTATGGTTCGTTTCCTGCGTACTCCTGAATATGATGAACTGTTCTCCGGTGACCCGATTTGGGCAACTGAATCAATCGGTGGTATGGGCGTTGATGGCCGTACTCTGGTTACCAAAAACAGCTTCCGCTTCCTGAACACCCTGTACACCATGGGTCCTTCTCCGGAGCCGAACATCACTGTTCTGTGGTCTGAAAAACTGCCTCTGAACTTCAAGAAATTCGCCGCTAAAGTGTCCATCGACACCTCTTCTCTGCAGTACGAGAACGATGACCTGATGCGTCCGGACTTCAACAACGACGACTACGCTATCGCTTGCTGCGTAAGCCCGATGGTTGTTGGTAAACAAATGCAGTTCTTCGGTGCGCGTGCAAACCTGGCGAAAACCATGCTGTACGCAATCAACGGTGGCGTTGATGAAAAACTGAAAATGCAGGTTGGTCCTAAATCTGAACCGATCAAAGGCGACGTTCTGAACTTCGACGAAGTTATGGACCGCATGGATCACTTCATGGATTGGCTGGCTAAACAGTACGTCACCGCGCTGAACGTTATCCACTACATGCACGACAAGTACAGCTACGAAGCCTCTCTGATGGCGCTGCACGACCGTGACGTTATCCGCACCATGGCGTGTGGTATCGCTGGTCTGTCCGTTGCTGCTGACTCCCTGTCTGCAATCAAATATGCGAAAGTTAAACCGATTCGTGACGAAGACGGTCTGGCTATCGACTTCGAAATCGAAGGCGAATACCCGCAGTTTGGTAACAACGACTCTCGCGTTGATGACATGGCGGTTGACCTGGTAGAACGTTTCATGAAGAAAATTCAGAAACTGACTACTTATCGTAACGCTATCCCGACTCAGTCTGTTCTGACCATCACCTCTAACGTGGTTTATGGTAAGAAAACTGGTAATACCCCAGATGGTCGTCGTGCTGGCGCGCCGTTCGGACCGGGAGCTAACCCAATGCACGGTCGTGACCAGAAAGGTGCTGTTGCCTCTCTGACCTCCGTTGCTAAACTGCCGTTTGCTTACGCTAAAGATGGTATTTCTTACACCTTCTCTATCGTTCCGAACGCTCTGGGTAAAGACGACGAAGTTCGTAAGACCAACCTGGCTGGTCTGATGGATGGTTACTTCCACCACGAAGCGTCCATCGAAGGTGGTCAGCACCTGAACGTGAACGTCATGAACCGCGAAATGCTGCTGGATGCGATGGAACATCCGGAAAAATATCCGCAGCTGACCATCCGCGTTTCTGGCTACGCAGTACGTTTTAACTCCCTGACTAAAGAACAGCAGCAGGACGTTATTACTCGTACCTTCACTCAGACCATGTAATTGGTTTTGACTGAAATCGTACTTTAAAAAGCGTACAATAAAGGCTCCACGTAAGTGGGGCCTTTTTAATAGCCTGCTTTGTCAGCTATCTATACTTATATACTCGATGGATTTCGAGTTGCATTGAGGCGGCAACGGAGTGAATCCCCTGGAGCGTACAGAAGTACGTGACTGGGGTGAGCGAAGGAAGCTAACAAAGATGCAGCTTGAAAGACGAAAAGTATGGATAGCAGCCAAAACAGACTCGACACAGTTAATAACTGTGCACTAACACTGGCCCCGGATGGGCCACACCTGGAGAAACACCGCAATGTCAGTTATTGGTCGCATTCACTCCTTTGAATCCTGTGGCACTGTTGATGGCCCGGGCATCCGCTTTATTACCTTCTTTCAGGGCTGCCTGATGCGCTGCCTGTATTGCCATAACCGCGACACGTGGGATACACACGGCGGTAAAGAAGTCACCGTCGACGAATTAATGAAAGAGGTGGTGACCTATCGCCACTTTATGAACGCATCCGGCGGCGGCGTGACGGCATCTGGCGGCGAAGCTATCCTGCAAGCTGAATTCGTACGTGACTGGTTCCGCGCCTGTAAAAAAGAAGGTATTCATACCTGTCTGGATACCAACGGTTTTGTTCGCCGCTACGATCCGGTGATCGATGAGCTACTGGAAGTCACCGACCTGGTCATGCTCGACCTCAAACAGATGAACGATGAAATACATCAGAATCTGGTCGGCGTATCTAACCATCGTACGCTGGAGTTTGCGCGTTACCTGTCAAACAAAGACATCAAAGTGTGGATCCGCTATGTTGTCGTACCTGGCTGGTCTGATGACGATGACTCCGCACACCGCCTCGGCGAATTTACCCGCGATATGAGTAACGTTGAAAAAATTGAGCTGCTGCCTTACCACGAGCTGGGCAAACACAAATGGGTGGCAATGGGCGAAGAATACAAACTGGATGGCGTCAAACCACCGAAGAAAGAGACCATGGAGCGCGTGAAGGGCATTCTCGAGCAATATGGACATAAAGTGATGTATTGAGTTTTAGCCACCACGAAACGGCTGCCCTGAACGGCAGCCGTTTTGCTATCTAAGCGACAACCACTCGAATTAAAGGAAAGGACGCCATGCGGTTATTCATTTCTGGCATGTTGCTGTTATCTGCCCAATACGTAAATGCCACCAGCAACTGTGATATCAACGCCATTGTGCAACATGCGTGGCCGGATGCAAAACCGACAGCGGAAGGCAAGCTACTCACACAGCATAATCAGGTTATCGAAATCACAGGTAACTCACCGCAAAGCGCAATTTGCCGTGTCTGGCCAGCCCACCCGGAACTGACCTTAGCGGCGATCCCGCTGATGGCACAACAATATAGCGATTACGATCGCATTGGCGATCTGGAGCTTCTGGTACTGGATTCCACAAGCCTCGACGTAAAACAGCGGCTACGCCTGCCCGAACGTATGAATGACGATGCCATTCAAATTACCGGTCTGGCGCTGGATACTGCGCGCTGGAAAGTTACCCCAGATCAGACCGCATTTGGGTTGCGAGTCACCCGCACCGGCAGTTCCCGTGTAAATCCTTATAGTGAAGATGCGCTATCGCTGTTTGTTATTGAAAATAATCAACTACGGGCGGTATTAAACGGAATCGTACTTGAGAATAGCACCGGTGAATGGGACGGAAACTGTGTGGGAACATTCCACGATATTAAACGTACCCTTGCCCTTGCGCCTGATTCACATAATGGGTACACCGATATTCGGGTAAACGAGAAAAACGTGGAATCAACGGCCTATACAGACGCCAACGAGCAGTGCGCATCAAAGGATAAACCGGGGAAAGCCAGTTGGGTGCTGCGTTATGATGGCAAACAGTATGCCATCCCAAAAGAACTGTCCCCGTTGTTTTGAGAAGCAAAGCAGGAGATAGCATCACTATCTCCTGCTCTTCTGCCACACTTGTCTTTAGCGTCCTCTTCTCGCCAGTAGCGGGAAAATCAATCCCAGTCCAACCAGCACAAATGGCGTCACAATATTCAGCGTGAGCTGGAATGTCCATTCAGGGGTAAAGGCTTCCATTTTCGGGAAGATCCCGGTCAGACAGGCAAATGCGGTAAAGGCAAAGCACCAGATCCCCACGGTCATCGCAAGCGAGCGGTTGCGAATAAAGACATATTCCGATTTATATTTTTGCGCCAGGCGAATAACGGCAATGAACGCCACAAACACCCATAAATAACGCAATGGCATCACGACAGAGTTAAGATTCAATAGCCATTTATACAGGTTGTTCATGTCGCCAATTCCCAGCGTTGGCAACATAATCAAAATCGCCACCAGCACCAGCGTCAGAATATAACCATTTACCGGCGTACCGGAAGCGTTGGTTTTACACAGGCTCTCGGGAATATATTTACGATCAGCATCACCCAGCAGAACTTTAAGCGGTGCATCAATAGAAAATACCAATGCCGCAATCTGTCCCAGCGTATTGGCAATCGCGTAAATAACCATCAGCCAATTACCCATACCATAATACTCACCCAATTTCTGGAAGGCGTAATATTGACCATTCGTCATCAGGTCATCTGGAATATGCCGGGAGTCAAACATCATTCCCATAGCCAGCGACCCGAGAATCGCGCATACCGCTACCATAACAGCCAGAACGAGCATGCCTTTTGGAAATTCTTTGCCCGGATTACGGGTCTGATTAACATATGGCGAAATTTTCTCCGCACCGCCCACGGCAAAGACCAGCATGGAGATCGTGGTAATGTAGGTAAAATCGATGTGTGGGATAAACGATTCCCAGGTGATATTGGTTGTCGCTATTTGCACATCCGTAATTGCAGGCGCGGTTACCGCCATCACGACATACAAAATGGACATCACAAACATCGCGATGCCAGCAACTGACCCAACAATTTTCAGTGACTTCATGCCACGGGACGCAACCCACATGAAAAAGACAAACAGCGCCAGCGTCAGCCCCTGCAACGCCACGACGGTGTACTCTTTAATCAACGAACCATCGCCCTTCAGCGCCCATCCCAGCGCAATCAGAATAGCCTGCGGTTTTTGCGCCAGATAAGGTATATGCACAACCCAATAGGTCCAGGCAGCAAGATAGGCCAACCCTGGCCCCATGGTATGTTTAATCCAGGTACTGACTCCGCCTTTACCCTCTTTAAAGGTTGAGCCAAGCTGCCCGACGATCAACGCATAAGGAATAAAATAGAGCGCGAAAATAAATATCCAGGAGGAGACAACAACCAATCCCTGATTAGCATAGTTGTTAACGACGTTACCAAAACCCCAGACGGTAATAAATGACATCAATGCAATGTTGTACCATCGCAATTGTTTTTCCTGCACACCAGCCATACGCAATCCTTTGTGGAAGCTTTTTGATTATCAATATATGAGGCGTGGGATTATGCGCGGTAAAATGAGCGAGCGGAAACGGAAGGATGTAAAACTATAACCTTCTGCACACTTTATTTTCAGGACAGACGTGTGCGATTAAATAATGCAGGTTCCCATAAAGCATACATAAACAGTATGTATGGGAACCTGTTCATATTCTGTTAAATCAGGTCAAATGTGCGCAATAGAATTGGGCGTATGGCCAGTCTTACGCAACAGCATCAGTAAATAAATAAACGATACGCTGGCGATCATGATAAACAGCAAGCTGTCTGAATAATTCTGCATCAGCATCGCAGTAAACGAAGGTCCCAGCAGGCTACCCACGGTATAGCTCAATAACAATGCCTGATTCATGGCGACCAGCTGATGATGTTCCACCTTTTCACAGGCCCAGGCCATCGCGACCGGATAGAGGGTAAAGCCTGCCGCACCCAACATAAACAACGCGGGCGCCATCGCCGCCTGATTCAGCATGGCGATACTCCCGACGATCACCACGAAGACCTGGACGCGTAAAACCAGCAGACGTCCCAGCTTATCCGCCAGACGGCCAATCGGCCATTGCCCCAGAATACCGGCACTTACCAGAACCGCCATCCAGAAACCAATGCTGGCGTTGCTCACCCCCTGATGGTTGAGATACAGCGGCATCAGGCCATACAAAGATCCCAGCACGATCCCGGAAATAATGCAGCCATTAACGCCCAGGCGCGCCTGACGCAACCTCAGCATGGAGACAATAGGCGTAGACTGCTGTTCATCGCCCTGCTGATTAGCAATGCGCGTAAAGAGCAGTGGCAAAACACCCGCCAGGATAGTACCCGTCACCCACGGCAGGACGTTCATCAATTCTGTTGATACTTTACTAACCAGCAATTGGCCTAAAAACGTTCCCACATAATAGATCATCATATAGGCGGCAAGTAACCGTCCGCGATTACGGGACGTCCCGCTGCACATCAGCGCGCTTTCCACGACCACCCAGATCATGGCGCAGCCAACACCGGCGATAAAACGCCATGTCATCCAGCTCCAGAATCCCACCATAATCCCCAACCCGACACAGCCCGCGGCAAAAATAAGCGAGGCGATGTAATAGCTGCGGTTAAAACCAAGGTGTTTTATTAAATACCCTGTCAGCAACGTCCCTACCAGATTACCGGTAAAGTAAGACGAGCTCACCACGCCTACCTGCCAGGTAGGCAGATTTTCATGGGCGAGCCAAAGCGGGACGAGCGTGTTTAACACGGCGATCGCCAGGGTCAACAGAAGTAGCCCGCACAGCAATAGCATGACGGGACGGGTATAGGTGGACATGAATAAAAACCGTGAGGAAGTTCAAATTTCATGCGCATCATGCCACTGCTAAAAACATTGTCAATCGGCGGAATCAGAGGGCTGAGGCGCTTTCTGGTCGATCGATTTGCATTACTGATTCTTAATGTGAATAGATAAAAAACACAAAAACACATCTGCTTGTTTTTATTGATCTAAAACAAAAATCTCGCGTTACGTTCAGTCGAAAAATTTCATGGACTCCCCTTACTTTTATTTCTTACTAAACTGTATTCGGGATGCTGAGCTGCATTGTCTTCAAAATAGAACAGTGAGTTCTTATTTATCTATCTAATCCAAATATCGTTCTTTTCGTAGACTTAAACTCATCAAATTTCCCCCACTGATACTGAACAGGAGAAATACCATGACTAAACCTTACGTAAGACTTGATAAAGACAATGCGGCAGTACTGCTGGTCGACCATCAGGCTGGCCTGCTCTCTCTGGTTCGGGATATCGATCCCGATAAATTTAAAAACAACGTGCTTGCGCTCGGTGACTTAGCAAAATACTTCAACCTCCCAACCATTCTGACAACCAGTTTTGAGACAGGACCAAACGGACCGCTGGTACCGGAACTGAAAGCTCAATTTCCCGATGCGCCCTACATTGCTCGCCCAGGAAACATTAACGCATGGGATAACGAAGATTTCGTGAAAGCAGTAAAAGCGACCGGCAAAAAGCAGCTGATTATCGCTGGTGTCGTGACGGAGGTTTGCGTCGCTTTCCCAGCGCTCTCGGCTATTGAAGAAGGTTTTGACGTCTTTGTTGTCACCGATGCTTCAGGCACGTTTAATGAAATTACCCGCCATTCAGCATGGGATCGGATGTCTCAAGCAGGCGCTCAATTGATGACATGGTTCGGAGTAGCATGCGAACTGCACCGCGACTGGCGCAACGATATCGAAGGTCTGGCGACGTTGTTCTCTAATCACATTCCGGATTATCGCAATCTGATGACCAGCTATGACACGTTAACTAAGCAGAAGTAAAGACTGGGGCAAAACCCTGGCCTGACATGTAGCCGGATAGCGCGCAGCTTTAAGGCCTACGGATAT
Source organism: Citrobacter sp. Cpo040 (assembly GCF_030332915.1). Lineage (NCBI taxonomy): Bacteria > Pseudomonadati > Pseudomonadota > Gammaproteobacteria > Enterobacterales > Enterobacteriaceae > Citrobacter > Citrobacter sp. Cpo040. Next base: position 679,797 of record NZ_JAOWGX010000036.1, on the reverse strand, counting down.
TGTAGGTTTGATAAAGCACGAGCCGCCATCCGGCATATTATGAATTAACTCGCCACCGCCATACCGACGGTCATATGCAGCCCGTAGAACACGCCACGACCAATCAGCTCGCCGACTAACAGCAGAATAAACGCGACGGAAAGCAACGGAACGGCAGGCTGGTAACCCTTCACTTGCGGTACTATCCAGCAGCACAGCGCTAACGCCAGTGCCACAATCCGCCACGCCATCAGCGAACCGTAATCCGGAACCAGCGCAGAGGCCTGTTGAATCGAACTGTGGATCGTCGCCAGTTCAGTCCCTTGCATTACCGACATGATAGCGCTCACGACCAGAGCAAGCACTGATATAGCCGGCAGCAGGCGCATCGCCCAACCATCCACGCCAGCAATTCTCAGTAACAGATATCCCAGCAGCGGACCGCCCATAAACATCGTCAGGAAGAAGCCCAGCGGTGTCCAGACGCTGTACCAGGTCGGTACGGTATCGATGGTGTTATACACGCGCACCATCATCCAGACAAAAACCACACCCAGCACCATGGTGACAACTAACCACAGATTGCGTAATGCGGGCGACATTTTCTTCAACATAGCCAGCAGCCAGCCGATACCGCCAACGGCAAAGAAGAGTGAGCCGCTGGCAATTTCGTTACTCAACGCAGATGACCCAACGCGATTGAGTGAGTTAAAGGCGCGCATCGGTGAGCCCAGGTGGAGCATAGAGGCAATAAAACCAATGCCCATTAATACCCAAAGCCCAAACATGCAGGTAATTACGCGTTGCTGCGATTCTGGGCGTAAGCCCCCTTTCATCAACGCCAGCGCCAGAACAATAAAACCGCCAACCACACACTGTCCAAAGACCGTGAAGATCATCAGCGGCCATTCATGCCATCCACTTCCCATCTTACACCTCCTTCGGATTAGCCAGATAACCTGTGGTATCCCCGGTCGGGCGGCTATTGGCGTTAGGTTTGATGACAATGCTCGGTTTGGTAAAGTGCGCGCCCGGCAGTGGCGCAACCGCAGCCAAAGTACCGTGTTTTTTGCGCAGTTCATCAATTGGGCCAAAATCCAGCGCACGCAGTGGACAGGACTCGACGCAAATAGGTTTCTTACCTTCAGCGACGCGCTCATGGCAGCCATCGCATTTGGTCATGTGCCCTTTGTCAGCATTATACTGTGGTGCGCCGTAAGGACAGGCCATGTGGCAATAGCGGCAGCCGATGCACACATCTTCATCGACAACGACAAAACCATCTTCACGTTTGTGCATCGCACCGCTCGGACACACCTTGGTACAGGCCGGGTCTTCACAGTGGTTACACGCAATGGAGAGGTAATAGGCAAAGACGTTCTGATGCCAGACGCCGTTGTCTTCCTGCCAGTCACCTCCCGCGTACTCATAAATGCGGCGGAAGCTGACTTCAGGGGTTAAATTTTTGAAATCTTTGCACGCCAGTTCGCAGGTTTTGCAACCGGTGCAACGGCTGGAATCAATAAAAAATCCATACTGGGTTGTCATCGGTTACTCCTTACACCTTTTCAACCTGAACAAGGTTCGTGTGTGATGGGTTCCCCTTCGCGAGAGGAGACGGACGCTGGGTCGTCAGGACGTTAATACAACCGCCCTGGTCCACGCGTTTTGCGTCCGGGTCATACCACGCCCCTTCGCCCAATGCCACCACGCCAGGCATCATACGCGGCGTTACTTTCGCCTCGATGTGCACTTCACCACGATCGTTAAAGATGCGCACCTTGTCGCCGTTGTTAATGCCGCGTCGCTGGGCATCCATCGGGTTGATCCACATTTCCTGGCGGCAGGATGCTTTCAGAACATCCACGTTGCCATAGGTCGAGTGGACGCGAGACTTATAGTGGAAGCCGGTCAACTGCAGAGGGAATTTCTCCACCAGCGGATCGTTTAAGCTCTCAAAACCTGGGGTATAAATCGGCAGTGGATCAATCACATCACCTTCCGGCAGTTCCCAGGTTGACGCGATCTCGGCAAGCTGCTGCGAATAAATTTCGATCTTACCTGACGGCGTGGTCAGCGGATTGCCGTTAGGATCCTCACGGAACGCCTTGTAGGCCACGTGATGTCCCTGTGGGTCGCGCTGTTTAAAGATCCCCTGCTTGCGGAATTCTTCAAACGTTGGCAGTTCAGGAATGGCTTTGCGCGACTGCTCGTACAGATGACGCATCCACTCTTCCTGAGTACGACCTTCTGTAAACTGCTGCTCAACACCAAGGCGTTTCGCCAGCTCGCTGGTCATCTGGTAGATAGTCTTGCATTCGAAGCGTGGTTTGATCGCCTGATCGGTGAAAATCACATACGACATATTTCCGCAGGAGGCATCCAGTGCGAAGTCCATCTGCTCCGAAGCGGTGCAGTCCGGCAGCAAAATATCCGCGTATTTCGCCGAGGAGGTCATATGACAGTCGATGACAACGATCATCTCGCACTTCTTATCATCCTGTAGGATTTCATGTGTGCGGTTGATATCAGAGTGCTGGTTAATCAGACAGTTACCGGCATAGTTCCAGATCATCTTAATCGGAACATCGAGCTTATCTTTGCCACGAACACCGTCACGCAGCGCCGTCATCTCCGGACCTCGCTCAATGGCGTCCGTCCACATAAACATAGAGATGCTGGTTTCGACTGGGTTTTCCAGCGTAGGCATACGTTCAAACGGCAAACTGTATGAGCCCTCACGCGCCCCGCTGTTGCCGCCGTTAATCCCAACGTTACCGGTAAGGATTGCCAGCATAGAAATGGCACGAGTCGCTATTTCACCGTTAGCATGGCGCTGCGGTCCCCACCCCTGACTGATAAATGCCGGTTTAGCGCTACCGATTTCACGTGCCAGTTTGACGATTCGATCAGCAGGAATACCGGTAATTTGCGCTGCCCATTCCGGGGTCTTGGCGATACCGTCTTTGCCCTGCCCAAGAATATACGCCTTATAGTGACCGTTTTTCGGTGCGTCGGCCGGTAAGGTTTTCTCGTCGTAACCCACGCAGTATTTATCAAGGAACGGTTGATCGACCATGTTTTCGGTGATCAGCACATACGCCAGACCATTAACCAGCGCCGCATCGGTACCTGGGCGGATCGGGATCCATTCATCTTCACGACCCGCGCCGGTATCCGTGTAGCGAGGATCGATAATGATCATGCGGGCATTGGATTTCTGTCGCGCCTGCTCAAGGTAATAGGTTACCCCACCCCCGCTCATACGGGTTTCACCTGGGTTATTCCCGAACAGAACCACCAGCTTGCTGTTTTCAATGTCGGACGGGCTGTTACCGTCTGCCCAGCCGCCGTAGGTGTAGTTCAACCCGGCAGCGATTTGTGCTGAAGAGTAGTCACCGTAGTGGTTCAGGTAGCCGCCACAGCAGTTCATCAGACGTGCTACCAGCGTTTTGCCTGGCGGCCAGGAGCGTGTCAGGGTGCCGCCCAGCGTACCTGTGCCGTAGTTCAGGTAGATAGACTCGTTGCCGTAGTCTTTGATAAGACGCTGCATATTGCTGGCAATGATGTCGTAGGCTTCATCCCAGCTGATACGCTCAAATTTCCCTTCGCCACGTTTACCGACACGTTTCATCGGGTATTTCAGACGGTCGGGATTATAAACGCGACGACGCATGGAGCGACCACGCAGACAGGCGCGTACCTGGTGCAAGCCGTCATAGTTGTCATCACCGGTGTTGTCGGTTTCAACATACTTTATTTCACCGTCTACCACGTGCATACGCAGAGGACAGCGGCTACCACAGTTCACCGTACACGCGCTCCAGATGACTTTCTCATTGGCCTGTGTCGGATTAAGGGCTTCTGCAGCATTTGCAATACGGTTAAATGGCAGGGTAAACGCGCTACTGGCCACCGCCAGTCCGCCTATCGCCGTCGTTTTCACCAAACCTCGGCGACTAACCTCAGCTGCCAGCATGGCATCGGGGATCTTAGTTTTCATAGTGGCTCACTCTGCTGCTCACAATAAACAAAAGAGAAATATTCGTTATATAGATTTTTATATAGCGTTAATATCGATATACAGACTGGTAGATATCGAATTTGCGAAAAGACAGAGATAAATACTGACTTTCATTCGAAGGCAGTATTACTCCTATGGAGGTAGGCGTTATTGTCCGACGTCAAACGGGCATAAAAAAAGCGCCCTGAGGCGCTTTTTTAGCAAAGAAAGGTAGCTTAGCCGATAAACTCCAGGCCATTCATGTACGGACGTAACACTTCCGGAACCTGAATACGGCCATCAGCCTGCTGATAGTTTTCCATCACCGCAACCAGCGTACGTCCAACCGCCAGACCAGAACCGTTCAGCGTATGTACTAAACGGGTCTTTTTGTCGGATTTGCTGCGGCAACGCGCCTGCATACGACGAGCCTGGAAATCCCACACGTTGGAGCAAGAGGAGATTTCGCGATAGGTGTTCTGCGCCGGGATCCACACTTCCAGATCGTACGTTTTGCATGCGCCGAAGCCCATGTCGCCTGTGCACAGAATGATCTTACGGTACGGCAGGCCCAGCAGCTGAAGAACCTTCTCGGCATGGCCGGTCATCTCTTCCAGCGCGTCCATAGAGTCTTCTGGGCGAACGATCTGCACCATTTCAACTTTATCGAACTGGTGCATACGGATCAGACCACGGGTATCACGACCGTAAGAACCTGCTTCAGAACGGAAGCACGGCGTATGCGCGGTCATTTTGATCGGCAGCGCATCTTCGTCAATGATTTCGTCGCGAACCAGGTTGGTCAGCGGAACTTCTGCCGTTGGGATCAGCGCATAGTTGCTGCTGTCAGCTTCTTCATCCAGCGGACGGGTGTGGAACAGATCGCCAGCAAATTTCGGCAGTTGCCCTGTTCCGTACAGCGTGTCATGGTTAACCAGATACGGAACGTAGTTTTCGCTGTAACCATGCTGTTCGGTATGCAGATCCAGCATGAACTGAGACAGCGCACGGTGCATGCGCGCGATCTGCCCTTTCATCACGACGAAACGAGAGCCGGTCAGCTTAACCGCAGCGGCAAAATCAAGACCCGTGTGCATTTCACCCAGGGTAACGTGATCGCGCACTTCGAAATCAAACTCACGCGGCGTACCCCAACGGCTGACTTCAACGTTGTCATTTTCATCTTTACCCACCGGAACGTCGTCCGCTGGCAGGTTAGGAATGGTCAGCGCAATGTCGCGGATCTCGGCCTGTAAGGTATCAAGTTCAGCTTTCGCGGCATCCAGCTCTTCGCCCAGTTTGTTCACTTCCAGACGTAAAGACTCGATATCTTCCCCGCGCGCTTTTGCCTGGCCGATGGATTTCGATCGAGAGTTACGCTCTGCCTGCAGGTTTTCAGTTTGTACCTGCAGAACTTTACGACGCTCTTCAAGAGCGCGCAGCTTATCTACATCCAGCTTAAAGCCCCGGCTTGCCAGTTTTTCTGCGACTGCGTCTGGCTCATTACGCAGCAGATTGGGATCGAGCATGCTTATCCTGTGCTTATCGAATTAAAATAGGAGAAAGTGACCACAGCCTGCGGTCACAGGGATACAGAGACAACATTACCGCAACGATAACACTAACGGTAGCGTTTTATAGGGCTATTTTGATCCTGTCCGGCGAGCCAGGCGAGCTTTTCGCCAATCTTGCCTTCAAGACCTCTGTTTGTGGGGTGATAATAGCGCGTTTGTGCCATTTCCTGCGGGAAGTACTCTTCTCCGGCGGCATAGGCATTTGGTTCATCATGGGCGTAACGATACTCCTGACCATAGCCCATTTCTTTCATCAGCTTAGTTGGCGCATTGCGCAGGTGGACCGGCACGTCGTAATCCGGACGTTCACGGGCATCAGCCAGCGCGGCTTTGAAGGCGGTGTAAACCGCATTACTTTTCGGCGCGCAGGCCAGATATACAATCGCCTGAGCAATCGCTCGTTCACCTTCCGCGGGTCCCACGCGGGTAAAGCAGTCCCATGCGGAAATTGCCACCTGCATGGCGCGAGGATCGGCATTGCCCACATCTTCAGAGGCAATTGCCAGACAGCGACGGGCTACATACAGCGGGTCACCGCCTGCACTAATGATGCGCGCATACCAATAAAGTGCCGCATCCGGGGCGCTGCCGCGAACCGATTTGTGTAATGCGGAGATGAGATCGTAAAAACGATCGCCTTTATTATCGAAGCGTGCGCTGCGTTCACCGGCAATTTCAGTGAGCAATTCTGGTTTCAATACGCGCTTACCGGAATCATCAACTTCGGCCATATCGGCCATCATTTCCAGCGTATTCAGCGCTCGCCGCGCGTCGCCATTCACCAGTTCGGCAATCGCCCGACGCGTCTCTGGTGGCAGTACGATATCCTGACCACCGTAACCACGGGCATTATCTGACATCGCCTGGTCCAGCACCTGTTCAATATCGTCGGTGGTTAACGATTTCAGTAAATAAACACGCGCCCGCGACAACAGTGCCGAGTTCAGTTCAAACGAGGGATTTTCAGTGGTGGCGCCAATAAACGTGATGGTACCGTCTTCAATATGCGGTAAAAACGCATCCTGTTGGCTTTTATTAAAACGGTGAACTTCGTCCACGAACAGGATCGTACGTCGACCCGCGTTACGATTCTGACGCGCCCGCTCAATCGCTTCACGAATTTCTTTTACACCAGACGTGACCGCCGAAATTCGTTCAACATCGGCGTTAGCGTAACGGGCAATAACTTCGGCTAGCGTGGTTTTCCCCGTCCCCGGCGGACCCCATAAAATCATAGAGTGCAGGTGCCCGGCCTCGATGGCGCGCGGCAAGGGTTTACCCGCAGCCAGCAGATGCTGCTGGCCGATGTACTGCGCTAAATTTTCTGGCCGCATACGTGCGGCCAGTGGCTGAAAGGTATTATCAGAAAAGTCGAGCGACAGATTGCTCACTCACACGCCTCTACTTACGTTGATCGTCAACCGTTACACCTTGCGGCGGGGTAAAGGTGAATTTCGAAGGTTCAATCGCACCATTCTGCTGAGATTTCAGCTGATAGCTGCTGCGCTGATCGTCTTGCTCAACGGCACTGAACTGATGGATCGTCCCGTCCCGCCCAACATTGATAGTAAACTGCTTCAGGTTACCGCTGCTGGTTTTTGGCGTCAGCACGAAATCGTCGCCGTTTTGCTTAATGTTGTACTGTTGCCAGTCGCTGGCCTGGTTACGCGCAATCAGCATGAACGGCGTGTTGCCCGTGGCGTCTTTCAACCAGGTCGCAGTCGCCTGCTCAACAAACGGGTTAAAGAACCACAGCGTTTTACCATCGGAAACCAGGATGCTCTCGTCAGGCTGCGTCATATGCCAGTTAAAAAGATTAGGGCGTTTAACCCATAAGTCGCCCTGACCCTCCTGCACCGCAGCGCCGCTACCGTCCGTGACCTTCTGAGTAAAGCTGGCATGGAAGCTGCTGACTTTATCCAGACGGCTTTTCAGGTCGCTGGCAGCGTCAGCCCAGACGCTGCTCACCACAAAGCTAGACAGTAATGCACAGGTGATTGCGATTCTTTTCATCGTTATTCCTCAAAATACGTCACTCCCAACGGGGAGATCCCTCTGCTATCCATTTCAGGCCAAAAATCAGCATGAGGAAAGTAGAAAATACTGAATTACTTAACTTTGCAATCATTCGAAGGGCGGCGGAGCCAGCACTTCACGATTACCATTATGCCCTTGTTCGCTGACTATTCCCTGCGCTTCCATCTGTTCGATGATGCGCGCCGCTCGGTTGTAACCGATACGGAACTGACGTTGGACGCCGGAGATTGAGGCTTTGCGTTTCTGAGTAACAAAGTTCACCGCCTGATCGAACAGCGGATCCAGTTCTTCACCACCATCAAAGCCGCCACCGCCGCCTTCGCTTTCGCTGTCAGAGGTAATGCCATCAACGTATTGTGGACGGCCGCGCGCTTTCCAGTCCTGAACTACCGCGTGAACTTCTTCATCGCGTACAAAGGCGCCGTGTACACGCACAGGGATCGTCGAGTTTGGTGCAGAATAAAGCATGTCACCCATACCCAACAGCGATTCCGCGCCGCCCTGGTCAAGGATGGTACGCGAGTCAATTTTACTGGACACTGTAAAGGCGATACGCGTCGGGATGTTCGCTTTAATCAGACCGGTGATAACGTCAACTGACGGTCGCTGGGTTGCCAGCACCAGGTGAATACCCGCCGCACGCGCTTTTTGCGCCAGACGAGCAATCAGTTCTTCCACCTTTTTGCCAACGGTCATCATCAGGTCTGCGAATTCATCCACCAGCACCACGATATACGGCAGTTTTTCCAGCACCGGATGTTGAACATCCATGCTGTCGCCCGGCTTCCAGTATGGGTCCGGAATCGGACGTCCCATACGGGCGGCTTCAGCAATCTTATCGTTATAACCGGCAAGGTTACGCACGCCAAGCGCCGACATCAGTTTGTAGCGACGTTCCATTTCATTGACGCTCCAACGCAAGGCATTGGCGGCATCTTTCATGTCGGTCACAACTTCAGTAAGCAGATGCGGAATACCTTCATAAACAGAAAGTTCCAGCATTTTTGGGTCAATCATGATAAAGCGAACGTCTTCCGGCTGCGCTTTGTACAGCATGCTGAGGATCATGGCGTTCACCCCAACAGACTTACCGGAACCGGTTGTCCCTGCCACCAGCAGGTGCGGCATTTTCGCCAGATCGGCAACCACCGGTTCGCCCGCAATATCTTTACCCAGCACCACGGTCAGCGGAGATGAGTTATCACGGAATTTAGCGTTATCCAGCACTTCACGCAGATAAACGGTTTGACGTTTTTTATTCGGTAACTCCAGTCCGACATACGGTTTGCCTGGAATAACCTCGACCACACGTACCGCCGCGGTCGACAATGAACGCGCCAGATCTCGTGACAGGTTGGAAATACGCGCCGCTTTAACCCCTGGAGCCAGATTAAGCTCAAAGCGTGTAATCACCGGACCTGGAGAGTAGTTCACCACATCGGCTTTAATGCGGAAATCCGCCAGACGCGCTTCCACCAGACGTGCCATTTGCTCCAGCGCGAACGTATCTATCGGCTCAACTTCGCTCGGCGGCGGCGTGAGCAGATCTAACGATGGCAGAGGCGTACTTGGACGGTGCGCCGGACGACTGTCGCCATTACGCATTAGCAGCGGATGGATCAGACTATCCTGCGGCGGCGGTGTAACAGGCTGCGTTGGCTGCTGATAATGCTGCTGCGATGCAACTGGCTGCGTTGGCTGCTGATAATGCTGCTGCGATGCAACTGGCTGCGCTGGTTGCTGATAATGCTGCTGTGGTGCAACTGGCTGTGTCGGTTGCTGATAGTGCTGCTGCGGTGCAACTGGCTGCGCCGGTTGCTGATAGTGCTGCTGCGGTGCAACTGGCTGCGCCGGTTGCTGATAATGCTGCTGCGGCGCAACGGGTTCCTGGTACTGCGGCGCGGGCTCCGGCATTACGCCAGGCGTAAACAGCGGCTCATGCGGCCCCTCATCCACCAGCGTTTTCATTGGCGAAAATTCAAAGTCATCGAGGGAGAATGGATTCGCTCCGGCAGGCTGTTCACCGGAATAACGCTGCTGCTGAGAAGACGCAAACTGGCGAGCAAGCTCCGCTTCTGCGGCTGAATCTTCGTCATCAGTCTGGTGGGTATCGTCCTGATACTCTTCGCCATAACGATGCTGCTGCGACTGAGCGAACTGACGTGCCAGCTCGTCCTGCTGCATTGCATCCATTTCATCGTCACTGTACGCATCTGTATCAAGCTGCTCTTCGCGCGCTTTCTCTTCAGCCATACGCTGTGACGGCAGTTTTATGCCATATGAAGCCAGCTCACGACGAGTAGGCACGCGCACACGATTCGGACGCGGCAACTGCGGGCCAATGCCCTCTTTCACCTGCGGACGCGGCGTACCGCTGCCTGCAAGGCTAAAGACAGGTGCTGCGGCAGCGGCACTCGCCCCTAACGCGGCGCTTTTTACGCCAGCGGCCAGCGGTGCAACGGCAGCAACAGACTCAACGGGCGGTATGGATGCAGTCGTCGGCATAGACGGCGTAGACGGCTTAACACGCTCAGGTTCCTGAGCAGGTTCTGGAATCGGCTGATACCATGCGGCCAGTTGCTCACGCTCACGCGCACGTTTCTCTTCGACTTCTTCAAAGTAATAGAGCGGCGGACGAGTCGGTTTAACTTCTTCAACCACCGGCTCAGGTTCCACCACTGTTGGTTGTTCAACCACAGGCTGCTGGAACGTAGTGCTCTGTTGAAAAGTTGGATCCTGCTGATAAACAGGTTGCTGCACAGGCTCCGGCTGATAACCAGGCTGCTGGAATGCGGCGTTCTGTTGAGAGGTCGGATCCTGTTGATAGACAGGTTGCAGCACGGGCTCCGGCTGATAAACAGGTTCCGGCTGCGGCGCGACAGGCTGCGTATAAACAGGTTCAACGGGCTGCTGTGCGTAATATTGCGGCTGCGGACTCTGCTCCACAACCGGTTGTTGCCATGGCTCATAAGGCTGCTGCACCGGAGGTTGCGCGTACTGGGCTGGCTGCGGATAACCTTCAGGCGCTGGTGCAATCGCGGCATCACCGGTTTGCGGGCCAAGCACGGGTTGCCAGGCCACGGTTGGGACCGGTTGCTCCATAACAGTGTTGGTCACGGGTGACGTTTGCAGTAACGGATCGACCGGTGCGCTCCAGGCCTGAGCGGCTGTTGTAGCTGCAGCTGCTGCAGCTACAGGCTCGGTCACCGAGTGGCCGTTAAGCAGTGGATCAAGTTCGTCATATTCAGGCAGCGTCGCGCGATTACCGGAAAACAGCACATCATTAGGATCGGCAACCACGCCACGGGCGCTGTATTCAATTTCGTCTTCATCATCCATGCGTTTGCCGGAGAACAGCGCCGCATCGGTATGACGACCAAGCGGGTTGGTAAATTTCTCCGCCAGACGTTTACGGCGCGCTAACGCACCGCGCAGGATACGAGCTCGGCGCGATTCATGGGGTTTGCCATCAGCGGCGTCGACAGACTCTTCTTCGTCTTCATACTCTTCGTCATCGACCCAGGTATCGTCGCGGCGGGTACGGTTGCTGGCAAACGTCAGGATATTGAGTAACCAGCCACCCAGTTTTTCCGCAATGCTCACCCATGACCAACCGGTGAACAGCGTTAATCCCGCTGCCCAAATGCACAACAACGTCAGCGTGCCGCCGCTGCTGTGCAGCAATGGTTGTAGCGTGGTGCTGAGCAGACTGCCGATCACGCCGCCAGAGGCGAAATACCAGATGTCATCGGCGTTAATTGCGGCCAGCCCGCAGGAAGTGAGAATCAGCGCCAGAACGCCAATAATGCGTAGCGAGACGGCAAAATAATCGACGTATTCGTCGCTGGCCTGATGTCGCCAGGCAAACCAGCAGCCACCGACAATGATGACGGGGATGGTGTAGGCCATGACGCCAAAAATAAAGAACAGCGTGTCCGCCAGCCATGCTCCAGGTATTCCACCCAGATTATGGATAGGCTCATGCCACGCGGTTTGCGACCAACTGGGATCCGAAGGGTTAAAGCTGAGTAAGGCAGCCATCAACCAGACGGCAAAAAGGGCAATAAGGATCAGTAGCGCTTCCAGAAGTCGGCGCCCGCTGCTTAACTTCGTCAATGTGACGTCTTTGTCTTCAGTGTATTCCTGGCTCAAAAACGGCTCTCCAGGTTTCGGGCTTTTCCTGCCCGATGCTAAAACGGACAACAGCACCGGGTTGCCCCGGCACTGTTGCTGTATGGATTAACAGGAGTGTAATCAAACTGCGTCGATTTTGCACCTGTTCCGTGTTAGCGCGTCTTAATTACCAGACGATTGCTCTGTTTGACTTCTTCCATTACTACATAAGTACGTGTGTCATTCACGCCAGGCAGACGCAGCAGGGTTTCCCCCAACAGCTTACGGTATGCCGACATATCCGGTACGCGTGTTTTCAGCAAATAGTCGAAATCACCGGAAACCAAATGACACTCTTGAATTTCTTCAAGTTTTTGTACTGCAGAGTTAAATTGCTCAAACACATCCGGGGCGCCACGATTCAGAGTAATCTCAACAAAAACCAGAAGTGATGCATCCAGATAATGCGGGTTTAACAGCGCTGTATAGCCCTGAATAAAACCCTGTCTTTCCAACCGACGCACACGCTCAAGGCAGGGCGTTGGTGAAAGTCCCACACGTTTAGAAAGCTCGACGTTAGAAATACGCCCATCCTTTTGCAGCTCATTAAGAATGTTACGATCGATACGGTCGAGATCTTTGCCAGGGCGCTTCTTACTATCTACCATTATTATTGTCTCTCTGTATTCCTTCCCTACTCCTGCCTGACTCTACCAACATCACTGTTCAGAGTCGCTACCCATCAAAATAAACCGCAACCCAGAGGGATTTTCGGTTCGCAATGCCTGGGTTTATGGTGAGAAGACCGTTGCCTGTCGGCGGCTATCGACATCACGAATGGCATCTGTCCACACCATGCGTAGATTTCGCTAACACGGTAAACATGGTATCTACATGCATGATTATGCAGCACATACATGACACAGTTTTTTTCTTCCTTGAATGTTTTCGCAAAACAGCAGGGGATTGTCAAAGCAAAACATCGATTTTTAGTACAACATGCCAGTTATTCATTCGCAGTGATGGAAAATCGTCATTTTATCACCTTATAACTGACCGATTTTAAGTAGAAATCGTTATAGTATTACGACTAATTCTGCCGTTCATCGGTTCTCGCTATTACACATATTGTTAACAAAATCGCCATACTCTTTTTTTACGCCTGTAAATTCCCTACAATCCTGCTCATTGCCTGCTAACAACTATGGGGATCTCATGGGCGCAACCAAACACAGTAAACTTCTTATTCTGGGCTCTGGCCCTGCGGGGTATACCGCTGCGGTCTACGCTGCACGCGCGAACCTGCAACCGGTACTGATTACCGGTATGGAAAAAGGTGGTCAGTTGACCACAACAACAGAAGTGGAGAACTGGCCTGGCGATCCGCACGATCTTACAGGCCCATTGCTGATGGAACGCATGCACGAACATGCGACCAAATTTGAAACTGAAATTATTTTTGATCATATCAGCAAAGTTGATCTGCAAAACCGCCCTTTCCGTCTGACCGGCGACAGCGGTGAATACACCTGTGACGCACTGATCATCGCCACCGGTGCGTCAGCACGCTACCTGGGTCTGCCTTCAGAAGAAGCCTTCAAAGGCCGTGGCGTTTCCGCCTGCGCGACCTGCGACGGTTTCTTCTACCGTAACCAAAAAGTTGCGGTGATCGGCGGCGGCAACACTGCTGTTGAAGAAGCGCTGTACCTGGCGAATATCGCATCTGAAGTGCATTTGATTCACCGTCGCGACAGCTTCCGCGCCGAAAAAATCCTGATCAAGCGTTTGATGGATAAAGTCGAAAACGGCAACATCGTGCTGCATACCCACCGCACACTGGAAGAAGTGACCGGCGATCAAATGGGCGTAACCGGACTGCGCCTGCGCGATACGCAAAACACTGACAACGTCGAGTCACTTGACGTTGCAGGGTTGTTTGTCGCTATCGGTCACAGCCCGAATACCGCCATTTTTGACGGTCAGCTTGAACTGGAAAATGGCTACATCAAAGTTCAGTCCGGTATTCATGGTAACGCCACCCAAACCAGCATCCCGGGTGTATTCGCCGCCGGTGATGTGATGGACCATATTTATCGCCAGGCGATCACTTCAGCAGGCACCGGTTGTATGGCTGCGCTTGACGCAGAGCGTTATCTCGACGGTCTGGCAGACGCTTGCAAATAAGTTTTACAAATCAGTAACAAAAGTAAAAAAGGCGACTATAAGTCGCCTTTATTTTTGCCTCGTTGTAACATTGTCCTGCCCAAAAATTCCAATAACTCACCTGCTAAGCGTGCAATGAATAAAACCCGTCAAAAAGAGCTGACCCGCTGGTTAAAACAGCAAAGTGTAATTTCCCAACGATGGCTGAACATTTCACGCCTGTTGGGTTTCGTGAGCGGCCTGTTAATTGTCGCTCAGGCCTGGCTCATGGCCCGAATTCTCGACCATATGATCATGGACAATATCCCCAGAGAGGCGCTTCTGCTCCCTTTCATTGTGCTGGTATTGATTTTCATCCTGCGGGCATGGGTCGTCTGGTTACGCGAACGCGTCGGGTTTCATGCTGGCCAACATATCCGCTTTGAGATTCGTCGCCAGGTGCTTGACCGTCTGCAACAAGCAGGTCCCGCCTGGATACAAGGCAAACCAGCCGGGAGCTGGGCTACGCTAATCCTGGAACAGATTGATGACATGCATGATTACTATGCACGTTATCTGCCGCAAATGGCGCTGGCCGTATGCGTCCCCTTATTGATCGTGGCGGCGGTATTCCCGTCAAACTGGGTAGCCGCCCTTATTCTGCTTGGAACTGCCCCGCTGATCCCGTTGTTTATGGCGATGGTTGGTATGGGTGCAGCCGATGCTAACCGCCGCAACTTTCAGGCTCTTGCCCGCCTCAGCGGCCATTTTCTCGATCGCCTGCGGGGCATGGAGACGCTAAGAATCTTTGGCCGCGGTGAAGCCGAAACAGAAAGCATCCGCGCAGCGTCACAGGATTTCCGCCAGCGCACCATGGAAGTCCTGCGCCTGGCGTTTCTGTCATCCGGTGTCCTTGAGTTCTTTACCTCCCTATCCATTGCACTGGTCGCGGTTTACTTCGGTTTTTCCTACCTCGGTGAACTCGATTTTGGCCACTACGGGACGGGCGTCACATTGGCGGCTGGCTTCCTCGCGCTCATTCTGGCGCCGGAATTTTTCCAGCCCCTGCGCGATCTGGGTACGTTCTATCACGCCAAAGCACAAGCCGTTGGTGCTGCAGACAGTCTGAAAACCTTCATGGAAACCCCGCTTGCACATCCTGAGCGTGGCGATATTGAGCTGACAACAAAAGACGCAGTTACAATTGAAGCAGAAGATCTGGTCATCACCTCGCCGGAAGGTAAAGTGCTTGCAGGTCCGCTCAACTTTACCCTGCCAGCGGGCCAACGCGCGGTGCTGGTTGGCCGCAGCGGCTCCGGCAAAAGTTCGTTGCTCAATGTCCTGTCCGGTTTTCTCTCTTATCAGGGTTCGCTGCGGATTAACGGCTTTGAGCTGCGCGACCTGTCGCCTGATTGCTGGCGCAAACAGCTGTCCTGGGTTGGACAAAACCCGCAGCTCCCTGCCGCCACGTTACGCGATAACGTGCTGCTCGCTCGCCCCGATGCCAGCGAAGAACAGCTGCAAGCCGCACTCGACAGCGCCTGGGTCAGTGAGTTTTTACCACTTCTGCCACAGGGTGTGGATACACCAGTAGGCGATCAGGCTGCTCGACTTTCTGTCGGACAAGCGCAACGCGTTGCCGTGGCTCGCGCCTTACTCAATCCATGTCAGTTGTTGTTGCTTGACGAGCCCGCCGCCAGCCTTGATGCACACAGCGAACAACGCGTGATGCAGGCGTTGAAAGCAGCGTCACGCCGCCAGACCACGCTGATGGTGACACACCAACTTGAAGATCTTGCCGACTGGGACGTTATCTGGGTGATGCAGGACGGACAGATCGTTGAACAAGGCACTTATGCCGAACTTAGCGCAGCCAACGGGGCGTTTGCGACATTACTGGCTCATCGTCAGGAGGACATTTAAATGCGCGCTTTGCTACCTTATCTGACGCTGTATAAACGTCACAAATGGATGTTAACCCTGGGGATCGTTCTGGCGATCGTCACACTGCTGGCAAGTATTGGTTTGCTGACGCTTTCCGGCTGGTTCCTGTCGGCTTCTGCTGTGGTGGGTGTCACCGGGATTTACAGTTTTAACTATATGCTCCCTGCTGCCGGGGTGCGCGGTGCGGCAATCACCCGAACCGCGGGCCGCTATTTCGAGCGATTGGTCAGTCACGACGCGACGTTCCGCGTGCTGCAACATTTGCGTATTTATACCTTCAGCAAACTGCTGCCGCTCTCCCCTGCTGGCCTGTCCCGTTATGGACAAGGTGAATTGCTTAACCGCGTGGTGGCGGATGTCGACACGCTCGATCATCTCTATTTGCGCGTGCTCTCCCCGCTTGTGGGCGCTTTTGTCGTCATCATGGTGGTCACGCTCGGGCTAAGCGTTCTCGATTTCACGCTGGCTATCACTCTCGGCGGTATTATGCTGCTGACCTTATTTATCCTGCCCCCACTCTTTTATCAGGCAGGTAAAAGCACCGGGCAAAGTTTGACGCATTTACGTGGGCAGTATCGTCAGCAGTTAACATCCTGGCTGCAGGGCCAGGCTGAACTGACCATCTTTGGCGCCAGTGAACGTTACCGCGCCCAAATGGAAGCCACCGAGTTGCAGTGGCATGAAGCCCAACGACGTCAGTCTGAATTAACGGCGCTATCACAGGCGGTCATGCTGTTAGTCGGCGCACTGGCAGTGGTTGTGATGTTATGGATGGCCTCCGGCGGCGTGGGTGGCAATACCCAGCCTGGCGCGCTGATCGCACTGTTTGTCTTCTGTGCGCTGGCCGCGTTTGAAGCTTTGGCCCCCGTCACCGGGGCATTTCAGCATCTCGGACAGGTTATTGCCTCTGCGCTGCGCATCACCGAACTGACCGAACAGCAGCCAGAAGTCACCTTCCCGGATGCCGGTTCTCCAGTTTCTGAGCAGGTCACTCTCACGCTACGCGATGTTTCATTCAGCTATCCGGGGCAAACACAAAAAGCGCTCGACACCCTTTCACTGCAGGCTCAGCCCGGTGAACACATTGCGATTCTCGGTCGCACTGGCTGCGGTAAGTCAACGTTACTACAATTGCTGACCCGCGCATGGGATCCGCAGCATGGCGAAATTCTGATTAATGAGCAGCCGATTTCAGCCCTCAGTGAAGCCACGCTGCGCCAGAGCATCAGCGTCGTGCCACAGCGCGTGCACCTGTTCAGCGCGACGCTTCGCGATAACCTGCTGCTGGCAGCACCGCACGCCAGTGATGACACATTATCCGCAATGCTGTGCCGCGTCGGTCTGGACAAACTGCTAGAGGGTGATGGACTCAATGCCTGGTTAGGCGAAGGCGGTCGTCAGCTTTCTGGCGGCGAACTCCGTCGTCTGGCTATCGCTCGCGCCTTATTGCACGATGCCCCACTGATGCTGCTGGATGAACCGACCGAAGGGCTTGATGCCACAACAGAAAGCCAAATGCTTGAATTAATTGGCGATGTCATGCGCGATAAAACCGTACTGATGGTGACACATCGTCTGCGCGGCTTGTCACGTTTTGATCAAATAATAGTGATGGACAACGGACACATTATTGAGCAAGGTAATCACGCAGATTTGTTAGCCCGGCAGGGGCGTTATTACCAGTTTAAGCAACGTCTGTAAGCTATTATTGAACGATCAAACTCGCGTAGTGGAGTTTCGCTGTCATGCGCCTGGTGCAATTGTCCCGCCATTCTATAGCCTTCCCTTCACCGGAAGGCGCTTTACGCGAGCCTAACGGTTTGTTGGCGCTTGGCGGTGATCTCAGTCCAGCCCGACTGTTAATGGCCTACCAGCGCGGAATTTTCCCGTGGTTTTCACCTGGCGACCCAATCCTTTGGTGGTCGCCCGATCCACGCGCCATTCTTTGGCCCGAGAAATTTCATCTCAGCCGCAGCATGAAACGTTTTCATAAAAACTCGCCTTATCGCGTGACGCTCAATTACGCGTTCGGTCAGGTGATTGAAGGCTGCGCCAACGACCGGGAAGAAGGTACCTGGATAACGCATGATGTAGTGGACGCCTACCATCGCCTGCACGAGCTGGGCCATGCGCACTCCATTGAAGTATGGCGACAAAATGAATTAGTGGGCGGTATGTATGGCGTGGCGCAAGGTACGCTATTTTGTGGCGAATCAATGTTCAGCCGTCAGGAAAATGCGTCCAAAACCGCACTGCTTGTTTTTTGCGCTGAATTTATCCGTCAGGGCGGAAAATTAATCGATTGCCAGGTATTAAATAGCCACACAGCTTCGCTAGGCGCCGTCGAAACCCCACGTCGGGAGTACCTTGAACACCTGAGCAGACTGCGCCAGCAGCGGCTACCGAGCCATTTCTGGGTTCCCAGGACGTTATTTTCGCCTCAGGGGTGAATGTTTTCGGCACATTTTTTGTCGGGGTGTTATAATTGTCGCGCAGAGTTGGTTTAGCCCATTACCCCGCCGCCGTTAAGGAACAGTTCGCGTCAGGCAACGCCTATCGTTTATCTCCTCGTTCCCTTACACGTTGCGCTTTAAGTGCGGCTTTGCCGTGTGTGGTTAGAGTAATGCGCCAAACCCGATTTGCTGTGTTTTAAACGCACAAATCTTTACTTATTAAAAGAACTTCGGCATTATCTTGCCGGTTCAAATTACGGTAGTGATACCCCAGAGGATTAGATGGCCAAAGAAGACAATATTGAAATGCAGGGTACCGTTCTCGATACGTTACCTAATACCATGTTCCGCGTAGAGTTAGAAAACGGTCACGTGGTTACTGCACACATCTCCGGTAAAATGCGTAAAAACTATATCCGCATCCTGACGGGCGACAAAGTGACTGTTGAGCTGACCCCGTACGACCTGAGCAAAGGCCGCATTGTCTTCCGTAGTCGCTGATTGTTTTTAACGCCCGAATGGCGTCCAGATAATAAAAGGTCGGTTTAACCGGCCTTTTTTGTGGGCCAAGGTCAGGTATTTAATCCTCAATCATCCGCGCATATTCTTCCGTTAAGAAATCCACTAATGTGCGTACTGACGGCAATAATCCCCTGCGTGATGGAAAGACTGCGTGAATTATTTCTCGCTTCGGTTCCCAGCCGTCGAGCAATGCCACCAGTTCACCCGCGGCTACTTGATCTTTTACCATCAGCTGTGGAAGTTGAACTACCCCAACACCGGCAACTGCGGCTTCACGTAACGCCAGCATATCGGTGGTGATCATACGCGGCGTGAAATGCACCTCCGCACGTGCACCCTGCGGCCCGAATAACTCCCAACGATGCACATGTTTACCCGTCGCCAGACTCAGGCCCGGCCAACGCGTCAACTCCGCCGGAGAATGTAGCGTTCCCATTTGCTCTATTAACTGCGGGCTGGCATACAAACGATGTCCCCTGTCCGCCAGCACACGCATCACCAGGTCGCTATCCTCAAATGGTCGGGGCCTGACGCGAATCGCCACGTCCAGGCCCTCTCCAACAACGTCCACGCGGCGGTTAGTGGCCTCCAGTTGCACTGATACGTCAGGATAACGCGCCATAAAACGGGCAAGCATTGGCCCGATATGCACATGCAGCAGCGTGACCGGACACGTCAACTTCACCACGCCACGCGGTTCAACCTGTAACGCGGCAATCGCATCCTGCGCTGCCTGCGCTTCCACCAGCATCGCCTTACAGTGCTCGTAAAAGGTTTGCCCAACTTCCGTCACGTTAAACTGGCGGGTGGTTCGCTGAATCAGTCGAACTCCCAGCGTCTCTTCCAGTTGCGCTATCCGTCGGCTTAGTTTTGATTTCGGTTCATCAAGCGCCCGACCCGCCGCCGCGAATCCCCCTTCCTCTACAACATGCACAAACCATGCAAAATCATTGAGATCCGGCTTTGTCATCTAATTGTCCTATTTATGAGACAGTGAGGACTATTTTAGCTACTACTCAGCTCGCTGTCATGAATATAAGCTTATTCACATCAAGATAACGCCACAGAGGAGACACATATGAAACAAGTAACAGGCGTCTACACCGCACCTCGCCCACACTGGGTTGGCGATGGATTTCCGGTTCGCTCGATGTTTTCTTACCAGTCTCATGCTGAGCAACTAAGTCCGTTCCTGCTGCTGGATTACGCCGGCCCACATACGTTTACGCCGGGTAACGAAAAACGCGGCGTAGGCGAACACCCTCACCGTGGTTTTGAGACGGTGACCATCGTTTACAGCGGCGAAGTTGAACACCGTGATTCAACCGGTCGCGGCGGCATTATCGGCCCCGGCGACGTGCAGTGGATGACCGCAGGAGCAGGAATATTACACGAAGAGTTCCATTCACCTGAATTTACCCGTCAGGGTGGCGAACTGGAAATGGTACAGCTGTGGGTCAATCTGCCAGCAAAAGACAAAATGGCCGTTCCGGGTTACCAGGGCATCAGCAGCGATGTGATCCCCACTGTCGCCCTGCCTGATGAAGCAGGGAGCGTTCGTGTGATTGCGGGCAGCTATCAGGATACAAAAGGCCCGGCACATACCTTCTCGCCGCTGAACGTCTGGGATATGCGTTTGCAACGTAATCATCAGCTCACGTTGTCCCAGCCGGAAGGATGGAGCACTGCCCTGGTGGTATTGAAAGGAAATATCACCGTAAACGGCACTACGTCTGCCAGCGAAGCGCAACTGGTGGTGCTGAGCCAGCAGGGGAAAACGCTGCATATTGAAGCCTCCAGCGACGCCAGCGTGCTGCTGCTTTCTGGAGAACCGTTGAACGAGCCGATTGTAGGTTACGGTCCGTTTGTAATGAACACGAAACAAGAAATCGCTGAAGCCGTACGCGATTTTAACTCCGGCCGCTTTGGCCAAATCTGAATCGAAGGAGAAGAATATGTCCAGTCCTGCAAACTTTAATGGTTCACGTCCGGTCATCGATGTGAATGATTCCGTCATGCTGCTTATCGATCATCAGAGCGGGCTGTTCCAGACCGTCGGCGACATGCCAATGCCAGAACTGCGTGCGCGTGCCGCCGCGCTGGCTAAAATGGCGACTCTGGCGAAGATGCCGGTGATTACCACGGCATCCGTACCGCAGGGACCTAACGGCCCGCTGATCCCTGAGATCCACGCCAATGCGCCGCATGCCCAATACGTGGCGCGTAAAGGCGAAATCAACGCCTGGGATAACGAAGATTTCGTGAAAGCGGTCAAAGCAACGGGTCGTAAAACGCTGATTATCGCCGGTACGATTACCAGCGTGTGCATGGCTTTCCCGGCTATCAGCGCGGTTGCGGAAGGCTATAAGGTCTTCGCAGTGATCGACGCTTCCGGTACTTACAGCAAAATGGCGCAGGAAATCACCCTGGCTCGTGTTGTTCAGGCTGGCGTCGTGCCGATGGATACCGCCGCCGTCGCTTCTGAAATTCAGGGTACATGGAACCGTGAAGACGCCGCCGAATGGGCGGAAGTGTATACCAAAGTCTTCCCGGCTTATCAGTTGCTGATCGAAAGCTACAGCAAAGCTCAGGAAGTCGTGACCAGCGGCGAAAAACTGGACTCTCAGCGCTAATCCTTTCCTCCGCGCCTGCCTGGGCGGAGGAATATGTATATTGCGTAACCAAACGAGAGTTAACACGTAAATTCTGCTTGACCGTTTTAGCGCAACTCCCTATAGTAGCGCCCCGTTGCCCCCCAAGCGGTCAGGCAGCAATACAATATGGTGAGGTGTCCGAGTGGCTGAAGGAGCACGCCTGGAAAGTGTGTATACGGCAACGTATCGGGGGTTCGAATCCCCCCCTCACCGCCATATTTTAAGAAGAGCTCGTACGAAAGTACGGGCTTTTTTTTCGCATGTTGCATACCAGCGGGGGGATGAGAAGCCCCGACCGGGGTTCGACTGCTGGCGCAGCCAGCTGGACAGACCGGGAGCATCGCGAACGGGCTGCCCCGAAGGGGCGAGCAAAGCGAGTCAATCCCCCCTCACCGCCATATTTTAAGAAGAGCTCGTACGAAAGTACGGGCTTTTTTTTCGCATGTTGCACATCTACGGGGGGATGAGAAGCCCCGACCGGGGTTCGACTACTGGCGCAGCCAGTTGGACAGACCGGGAGCGCAGCGAACGGGCTGCCCCGCAGGGGCGAGCAAAGCGAGTCAATCCCCCCCCTCACCGCCATATTTTAAGAAGAGCTCGTACGCAAGTACGGGCTTTTTTTTCGCATGTTGCGCGCCAGTGGGGGGGTAAATCCCCCACTGTATGATGAACGCTTTCCGATATGTTCGGAGTGCTTTTATTGCGTACTTAGCTTATTTTAATATCATCCCAATCGATATCTTCCTCTTCTTGAACATTATTTATAATTACATCCCGAGGAACATCTTTTTTGATAACGGCATAGACAGTAGCCGTGACAAATATATTAACTATCAATGCCATAATACCGGCCATTGGATGTGACATTGTAGGAATCATCAAAACACCACCAAAAGGTACTGTTGCATCTGCGCCATAAACCATGGTGATTGCACCACCACAAGCACCGCCGATTGCTGCAGCAGCAATACCACGAACGATATCATTCATAACTATGGGTATAGATCCTTCGACAATATTCACCACCCCCATAGGAACAGCCGATTTTAACATTTCAATTTCTTCGTTATTATAAATATTTTTGCGAAGAAGTTTGGCAATAAAGAATGCAAGCCCAAAACCAATAGGTGTTGCCGTGTTAACTAACTGCAGGGCCGTAATTGGTTCATTTATACCCTGTGCCTGGAGTGTTAAGACAAATGCAAAACATGTTTTATTTATCGGACCGCCAAAGTCAACGATACACAACGCTCCTATAACAGCACCTAATAGTAAATTAGATGAAGTTCCCATACTTCTCAGGAACGATGTCAGAGCGTCTGTAAAAATACCAATAGGCGTACCGATGATATAAACCATAATCAGGGCACTGAGAACGGATGCAAAAAATGGTACAACCAATGTGGGCATTAACCCCCTAGCCCAGTCAGGCACCTTCATATTTTTAATAATAGCAAGAGCAATATACCCGGAAATGTAGCCGCCGATCATGCCACCAATGAAGCCCGCACCAATAGCATTAGCCGCCAAACCAACGACAAAACCAGGGGCAATACCGGGCTTACCTGCGATAGAACCGGAAATCCCGATAGCTATAACGACGGGTAATAGTCCAAGCGCCTTGGCCCCCATAGTCGCGAAGGCCTGCCACAGATCAAATTGACCCGGTACTAAAGTGTCCTGAACCGTCCCCCCAAGGCCCATACCAATTGCAATAATAAATCCAGCACCACAAACAATGGGAATCAAGAATGAGATGGCAGTAAGCAGATGACCCTTAGGGTTTGCTGCTTTCCATACTTCTTTAATATTCATAAATTACGCCCTTTAATTTATATAGGATACGCATAGGTAAAAGTTATGAATTTACTAATTCACTGAGTTTTTCAATAAGCTTATTGGGAGATTTAACTGCCATTTCAGTTGGCACTCTGACTACTTTCTTTCCAGCGAACCTTTCTTCACCAGAAACCTTAACATCGGCGGCTAACAGGACAATGTCGGCTTGTATGATCTCATCAGCGGTTAAGGTATTCTCGATACCTATAGTACCTTGTGTTTCAATTTTGACATTATGCCCTGCTTTTTTCGCAGCTATTTCAATTTTCTTTTGCGCAATATATGTATGTGCAATACCTACAGTACAGGCTGTAACGCCAACAATATTCATAACTATTCTCCAGGATTTAATTATTTGCTATGCTATGGCAGAGGTGTTGATTAAATCAAGCGTTGATGCCTTCATCTTCAGGGATCAAAAGTTCGATGATTTTCTGAGGATCATTTTCTTTCAGCAATTTTTCTATTATTTCTTCATCTGCTAATGAGCCAGAGACTTGTGATAGTAAACGGATATGAGTTGCATTTTGATCCACCAGACAAACAGCAAATAAAATAATACAACGAACATCACTACCATCCATTGTTTCCCAGGGTATTTGATGCTGGGTTCGTCCAATAGCCAATGCAGTACGGGCTACGCCTGAGGATTTCCCATGTGGGATCGCAACATGATTCTCGAACCCAGTGGATCCTTGTTCCTCGCGTAGCCAGACATCTTTTAGAAAATCATTTTTACTGATGACAACTCCATCAAGTACTAATAAGTCGGTTAATTCTTCAATGGCTTCTTCTTTTGTTTTAGCCATCATATTTAGCTTAATGTTCTTTGCATTAAGCACATCCGAAATATTCATAACTCACCTTCATTAATACAATAGGGTTACAGCGCCCTCAACCGAATAAATCAAGAGCGAGAGTAAAGAGACAGATCGGTTAAATAGACTCTTTACCCCAAGTAATGGCTTAATACGGTTGAGCGCGCTGTAATTTTAGGCAGCGACTTCGCGCTGGTAGATATCGAGCATTTTATCCCAGGCATCACTGACATTATCCGCTAAGGAGAACAGGCCCGAGGTTCCCACAATAAAGACGTCAACACCGGACCGGGAGATCACATTAAAGGTTTTCTCGTTGCAGGATCCATCAATCTCAGTCAAGTAGTGGTAACCTTTATTTTCACGCATCGCAATCAGTTCTTTGATTTTGGTGAGTGATTCCGGAATAAACTTCTGCCCTGCGTAGCCGGGGTCAACCGACATAACGGTCACTTTATCCAGCAGATGTGCGTACTCTTTAATAGCATCCGCTGGAGTTGCCGGATTCAACACCACGCCACAGCGGCGACCAGCATCTTTAATCTGGTTCAGCAGGCGGAATATTTTGTTATTCGCCGTTTCCGGATGGAAACTGATAATATCGGCTCCCGCATCAATACACATTGGAATAATATCTTCCGGGTGATTCACCATCAAATGCACATCTATTGGTACATCGGTAATTTTCTTCAGGTTTTCGATAAAGAATGGTGATAGCGTAATGTTCTTCACGTAGCTACCGTCCATAATATCGACGTGATAAAAATCAGCCCGGCCGTTCATTGCCGTAATTTGTTCTCTGAACCGCGTTAAATCCATACACATTAACGAGGGCGAAAATTTAGCTGCCATACCTTACCTCCATAAGAATCAATTAGTTAAATAATGAAACGACATGCCCAAGTATGATGCCAACAACGCCGAAGTCCGCATCCCCAAAGGTGGTGGATGCAAAACCAAGGTCGCCCATTAGAGGCAGCAAGATTGCAGGCAAAAACGAAATCAGCAGACCGTGAGCGAAGGCCCCCACCACCGCACCTCGGCGACCGCCGCAGATGTTGCCGTAGACGCCCGCCGTCGCACCGCAGAAGAAGTGCGGTACCAAACCCGGAACAATGACGCTTAAACCAAACAGAGGGCATAGGAACATGCTCACCAGACCGGCGGCAAAACTTGACAGAAAACCGACGATTACGGCATTCGGGGCGAACGGAAAGACGGTTGGGCAGTCGAGCGCCGGTTTGGCGTCTTTCACCAACTTGTCGGCGATACCTTTAAAGGCTGGAACAATTTCGGCAATAATCATGCGTACACCCGCAAGGATGATCCACACGCCTGCCGCAAAGGTCAGCGACTGGATAACGGCGAAGATGATAAAGTTCTGACCACCACTGACGCTGCTCTCAACAAATTCCTTACCTGCAACCAGCACCAGAATGACAAACAGGATCATCATCGTCAGAGATATAGCAACCGAGGAGTCCCGCAGGAAATTCAGTGATTTCGGCACCTGCATTTCTTCAATTGACGGGCTACCTTTACCGACCGCTTTTCCCACCAGCGCCGACAGCAGATAGCCAGTTGAACCAAAATGACCTAGTGCCAGATCATCAGTACCGGTTATTTTGCGAGTGAACGGCTGCAGAATGGCCGGAGAGACCACCATCATGATGCCGAGGATCACCGCCCCGACCAGTATCACCCAAAATGGTGACAGGCCGCCGACGGAGAGAATGACAGCCAGCATCGCCGCCATATACAGCGTGTGGTGCCCCGTCAGAAAGATGTATTTCAGCGGTGTAATGCGGGCAAGTACAATGTTAAACAGCATCCCCAGCACCATGATCATTGCCGTCGCGGTACCGTAGTTTTTCTGCGCCAACGCCGCCATGGCGTCAGTATTTGGCACAACGCCCTGAATATGGAATGAGTACTCAAACAACTGGCTAAACGTTGTTAACGTAGTGGCAACAATCGCCGCACCGGATGTTAGTATTACAAAACCCATTATAGTTTTAAGAGTTCCGGAAATAACCTCGGAGACTGCTTTTTTTTGCAATAATAAACCGATCAAGGAAAACAGACCGACCAGTATTGCTGGTGTACCCAATACATCATGAATAATAAACTGCAGCATAGAATGACTCCGTAGGGCCGCAAAAAATTAGTCAGAGATTCTCGGAAAGAATTTCTTTGATTCTATTGTTATCCAGTAAATTAGATAAGCCAAAGACCTGTGCAGCATGGCTGGATAGATGTTCAGCAATATCTTTAGCACTAAGAATAATATCTGCAGTTTCACTTTTTGCCGACGCCAGATCAGTATGAGAAACAATTGCTTCTTTATTTAGCTCTTTAATAATTTTTTTCACGTTCATTTCAACGATAAAACTGCTGCCTAAACCGTTACCACACACAATCAGAATTTTTTTCATCTTTACCTCACTATCCGTTGATAACGGATTGAATTTTCTCCAATGAGGATGCTTTTAACAATGCTGAAAGTCTTTCATCATCGCTAAAAGTATCCGCAAGGGATGTGATCATATTAATGTGTTCATCTCCCGAAATCGCACATAACATAATCACCACATAAATAGGATCATTGTCATCCGAGTCAAAAGAAATGCCTTGTTTAATATGCAAAAGCGATAAGCCATTTTTAATCCCACCCTGTTCCGGACGAGCATGGGGCATCGCCAGACCAGGTGCTAAAATATAATAAGGACCGAGTTCCTGATGGCTATTTAAAATGGCTTTAATATAAGCCTGAGTTATCGACTCTTTATCCAATAAAGGTTGTGCCGCTAACGTAATGGCCTGTTTCCAGTCACAGACTGAATCCACAATTTGGATATTTTCCGTAGGTAACCAGGTCGTAATCATAAATACCCCGATAGCGTTGAAATTGAGCCTACTATAGAGGAATGCCTTCATGCCTTACCGTGATCTTCCTCGCAAAGTTAGCGCTAACACGATGGTGATGTTAAAATTCTTGTTACCGCTAACTTCATTAACCATACTTATTATTACTTTGCAGTTGGGCAATGCGCAAAACGCTAAACATCATTTACAATAGGAGCCCAGACAGGCTAAAGGAGGACATCAGTGCAGACGTTACAAGCGGACGATAGCGCGCGAGAAAAACGCAGGAAAAACACTGGCAAAATTACGCTCGCCGAAGTGGCAAAACTTGTCGGCGTTAGCACGATGACCGTGTCGCGCGCATTACGTATGCCTGAAAAAGTGAATCCTGAACTACGCACCCGCATCGAAGCAGCGGTGAACGAGTTGGGCTATGTGCCAAACCTGCAGGCCCGCAGCCTCGCCTCTGCTGACTCCAGTCTCGTAATGGGTGTGGTGCCTTCTTTTTCCTCCCCTGGATTTCTTGCCGTCTCCGAAACGCTACAGACGGTGATCGCGACCCAGGGCTACAGCATGATGTTTATCGAGTCCGGCCAGGGTGGACAAAGCGAAGAAAAAGCCTTTGCACAAATGCTCGCCTATAATCCGGCGGCGATTGTTCAGTTCAATATTGATAACATCAGCAGTTGTTCGCAGATGATAAGTAATACCGGCGTGCCGGTGGTTGAGATTGGTGCTATTAATCGCGATGCTAGCTGGGTCAGTATCGGCGTTGACTACGCTGCGGCCATTAAAAAGCTGGTCACCTCCCTTGCGCAGAGCGGATATAAAAATATCGGCTTGCTCTGCACCGCCTCCAATAACATTATGTTTCGCCAGGTGCTGAGCGGCTGGAACAGCGCCATGCTCTCGGTTAACCACTCCCCACATCGCGTGGTGACCTCTCACCTACCAGCAGGCATAACGACCGGTTTAAA
Organism: Citrobacter sp. Cpo040; assembly: GCF_030332915.1. NCBI lineage: Bacteria > Pseudomonadati > Pseudomonadota > Gammaproteobacteria > Enterobacterales > Enterobacteriaceae > Citrobacter > Citrobacter sp. Cpo040. The sequence continues at coordinate 651,877 of NZ_JAOWGX010000036.1, read as the reverse complement.
CCTGCTGGGAGATATTCGTATCACCTGGCCAGAGCTGGATGCGCTGATTTGTACATCTGATGAAATTGCCTGCGGCTGCATTATGGCCTGCCACGGTGCAGGACAAAAAGTGCCCAACTCCCTGGCATTGGCAAGCTTGAGTGGTGGTACTCTTGCCGCAGTTTGCTCACCTTCTCTGACTGCTGTCGAGTTCCCGTGGAGTGAAACAGGAACTCGCGCAGGAAAAACGTTACTTGATCTCCTTGCTGGCAATTCGACGGATAAATTCATTGAATTACCATCAACGTTACAAGTTCGCGCGAGCACCAGAAAAATGTAATGCGTTAATATATTTATTGATTTGTCATCCTGCCTACAGCCCTGCATATCTCTGTAGGCCTGATAAGCGAAGCACCATCAGGCATGGCAGTTATTGTCGGCTGAGCAGCGTTAGCACTTCATAGTGCGCGGTGTGTGGGAACATATCGAAAAGTTGGACGCGTTCAATGCGATACCCAGGCAACTCACGAATATCCTTCGCCATGGTTTGCGCATTACAGCTGGAATAAACGATAAAACGCGGTGCCATGCGGGAGAGAAAATCGCATAGCGGCTTTCCAATCCCGCGACGCGGCGGATTCACCAGCACCAGGTCCGGTACTTCGCCCTGAGCGGTAGCAAACTGAGTTGAATCCAGCGCCTGAAAATGCAGATTCTGCAACCCAAGCTCCTGCGCTGACTGCTTCGCGCAGGTAATCGCCTCTGGCGCGATTTCAATACCCGTCAGTTTCATCTGCGGCGTAGCGCAATGCAGACCAAAACCCCCTACGCCGCAAAACAGATCCCACATGTGATTAACCGGAAGCTGGCGCACCCAGTCGCGCGCCGTGGCATATAATTGTCCCGCCACCACCGGGTTAGTCTGGAAGAAGCTCTGCGGGCGGATCCACAACGGCACATCGTTAAAGCGTTCCGCCAGCGCCTGTTGTTCCGTCAGGAAGATTTCTGTCTCCCCTTCCATAATCGCCATATGCACCGGTTGAATATTGGCAGTGATCACTTTTAACTGTGGGAGTTGTGCCTGCAACCAGGGGAGCGCCGCGCGCAGCTGTGCTAATTTTGCTTCAGAACGCAGGACAAAACGCAGCATCATACCGCCGTCAAACCGACTTTCCGTTAACAGCAGATACTTCAGTTCCCCGCGTTTGCGCGCTACGTTATAGGGCGTCAGCCCCGCCCGAGCGATAAACGGCTTAAGCGCGGAAAATACGGGCGCAAAAGACTCAGGATAAAGCGGACAGTCGCACAAATCCTCAGGCGTACCGTCACGATGCAGCATCCCCAGCAGCGGTTTTTCCACGCTGCCGCTGACTACCATTTTGGCTTTATTACGAAACGCGCTTTCCGGACCACTGACCGGCGCGCACCATTCTCCGACCGGATACTCGGCCAGCAGATTCTGCAGATCGGCTGTTTTTTCGAAGAGTTGATCGGCGACAGGCTGTGTTATCCACTGACAGGAGCGGCAGCGTTCGGCGTCATATAGTGCGCACTGCATACAAAGACCTACAAATTAACCGGGGGCCAAGATTATACACGTTATTGCAAACGGAAGAACCGCCTGCTGGACGCAGGAACAAACAGCAGCAGCAATACCAGCATATCCGGCAGTTTTTGCATCACCAGCGTATGCAGGATTTCGCGTCTGGACTCCCCCGCAATGCTGAACAATTCTGGATATCCGTAGCCCAACGAAGCAGCCCACAGATAGACGCTGGCGATAATCTGGGTCAACAGATAGATCCAGCGTGCCCAGTTCCGTCCTTTTACCAGCGAAAATGCGCAGTAAATTTCGATAAATAGCAGCACCAGACTGCCCAGAAACACCAGCGTCAAATTCCAGGTCTGCACACTGCGATGAATAAACTCACTGGTTCCACGAAACCCAAGCGTATTAAAAATCATCAACAGATCGAGACAGCGGATCATGATAATAGCCAGCGCCGCCACCTGCACCAAAGCAGGGACGTTTAAGCGAGCATGTGATGTGGATGATTTCTTAAAAAATCCCAACGCGTCGTCTTCCATGAAAACGGCGCAGCCACCACAGCTGCGCCGTATAGACAGGTTGGCAGATTTTAGTTTTTTCAGCCGCGTCTTGCACGTTGGATATCGCGGATCCGTTGTTTTTCTGTTCGCGCCATCAGATACCACGCGATAAATCCGATAATTCCTACCACACCAAGGATCAGCGTCGCCAGGGCGTTGATCTCCGGATTCACCCCCATACGTACGCTGGAGAACACCAACATCGGTAACGTTGTGGCGCCAGGACCAGAGACAAAGCTGGCAATAACCAGATCATCGAGTGACAGCGTGAAGGCTAATAACCAACCGGAAATCACGGCCGGCATAATCATCGGCAGGGTGATGACGAAAAAGACCTTCAGCGGCGTGGCGCCGAGATCCATCGCCGCTTCCTCAATGGAGTGATCCAGTTCGCGCAAACGTGAAGAAATCACCACCGCCACATATGCCGTACAGAAAGTGACGTGCGCCAGCCATATGGTCAACATACCGCGATCCGCTGGCCAGCCGATGGCGTGAGCCAACGCTACAAACAGCAGCAGCAGCGACAAACCGGTAATGACATCTGGCATAACCAGCGGCGCGGTGATCATAAAAGCGAAACCATTCGAACCACGAAAACGACCAAAGCGCACCATTACCACGGCGGCGATGGTGCCAAGGATTGCCGCCATCGTCGCAGCACCCGCAGCAATCGTTAAACTCATGCCGACGGCGCTTATCATCGCGCTATCGTGAAAAAGCTCGCCATACCAACGTGTTGACCACCCCGCCCAGACCGTCACCAGCTTCGAGCTGTTAAACGAATAGATAACCAACATCAGCATCGGCGCGTACAGGAAGGTAAAGCCCACTACCAGGATAAAAATACGCCACGGCGAGCGAACGACCGGTAAGTTATTCATCCGTGTTCCCCCACGCTTTTTTGCTGATATTTGTGGAACCACATGATCGGCACAATCAGTAGCAGCAGCATAATAATCGCGACAGCAGAAGCCACCGGCCAGTCTCGGTTATTGAAAAATTCCTGCCACAGCACGCGACCAATCATGATGCTATCCGGGCCGCCCAACAGTTCCGGGATCACAAACTCGCCAACAGCCGGAATAAATACCAGCATTGACCCGGCGATAATCCCGCCCTTGGTCAACGGCACAATCACGCTAAAGAAGGTCTTCAGCGGCCGGGCACCTAAATCCAGCGCCGCTTCCACCAGCGAGTAATCGATACGGGTCAGCGCGGTATAAATCGGCAGCACCATAAAGGGCAAATAGGCGTAAACAATACCGATGTAGACCGCCAGATTGGTGTGCAAAATCGTCAACGGTTGGTCGATGACGCCCAACCACATCAGGAAGTTGTTCAGCACGCCGTTGTTTTTTAGGATCCCCATCCAGGCATATACGCGAATTAAAAACGAGGTCCAGGACGGCAGGATCACCAGCAACAGCAGAATATTACGCGTTGAGGGTTTACTGTGCGCGACGGCCCATGCCAGCGGGTATCCCAGCAGCAGGCAACAGATTGTCGAAATTCCCGCCACCTGTAACGATTGCAGGTAGGCATCGAAATAGAGCGGATCGTCCGTTAACTGCAGGAAGTTGGCTAAGTTGAGCGTGATGGATAGCTGATCGTCAGCCCATGAAACGAGGTCCGTATAGGGAGGAATAGCGCGCGCCATTTCAGCCAAACTGATTTTGAAGACGATCAGAAAAGGCAGCAGAAACAGGAGCAGCAGCCACACATACGGCAGCGCGATCACCAGCTTGCGCCCGTGCTTCATTTGCAGCCGCGACATAAACAGCGTGAATCGCCCTGCTTTATCCACGCGTGCCGGAGGTTCAAGTGTACTCATCTTCGCTCCTTAAACCGTCAACACCACACAGCTGTCCGCATCCCAACATAAACGGACTTCGTCACCCCAGGTTGGTAATCCCTTGCGATAACGATGCTCATTTTGTAGCTGGGCGCTCAACATCTGGCCGCTTTTCAAACGTACGTGGTACACCGACAAATCGCCCAAATAGGCAATGTGTACCACTTCGCCTACCGCGAAGTTATAACCCTCTGGCGGAGGGGCTTCGCAGAGCATGATTTTCTCCGGGCGCAGCGCAACGTATACCGGGACGTTATCGACAATAGACGCATCGGCGTCCACTTTCAGCGGATGCACCAGTCCAGGAGACTCAATCACCAGGCCATCTTCCTGGCGTTCTTTTAGCAGTCCCTCAAAAACGTTTACCGAACCGATAAACTCTGCGCTGTAGCGCGTAGTCGGGTGTTCGTAGATCTCTTCCGGCTCGCCGATCTGGACAAATTTGCCACGGTTCATGATCGCAATACGTCCCGCCATCGTCATGGCTTCTTCCTGATCGTGTGTCACCATCACGCAGGTCACCCCGACGCGTTCGAGGATATCCACCACTTCCAGTTGCATGCGGTCTCGGAGTTTTTTATCCAGCGCTCCCATCGGCTCATCCAGCAGCAGCAGTTTTGGACGTTTTGCCAGGCTGCGCGCCAGTGCCACACGCTGACGCTGACCGCCGGAAAGCTGGTGCGGTTTGCGTTTGGAGAACTCCTGCATATGCACGAGTCCCAGCATCTCATTCACCCGACTGGCGATTTCAGCCTTCGGCAGCTTGTCCTGCTTGAGGCCAAAGGCAATGTTCTGCTCCACCGTCATGTGCGGAAACAGGGCATAGGACTGAAACATCATATTAATCGGACGCAGATAAGGCGGGACATGCGCTAAATCGACGCCATCCAGCATGATTTGCCCGGTAGTCGGCAGTTCAAATCCCGCCAGCATCCGTAGCAGAGTCGATTTGCCACAGCCGGACGCGCCGAGCAGAGCAAATATTTCACCTTTGTAGATAGTAAGATTGACGTCATCAACGGCGTGCTGACCGTCAAATGACTTGGTCAGATTGCGAATTTCAAGCAGCGGGGTCAGCGCCTTGCGGATTTTCGCTTGTGGGCGTGGGGTTGCATCATTCACTCAGGTGCTCTCCGGCATAAAACAAAGAAACGGTGCAAATAACGCACCATAACGGTGCGTATTGCCGGGTTATATGTGTCCGGGTTCAACGCTGCCCGGCAGGCAAAAATCCTGCCGGGTCATGTCCCAAACATCGGTTTATTTCCCGCTTTTTACCTTCGTCCATGCGCGGGTACGTACACGATCGATCTTCGGATCCTGTACTTTCAGTGTGAACAGCTTGGCGCGAACATCTGCAGGCGGGTAGATACCCGGGTTGTCACGAACTTCAGGGCTGACCAGAGCCGTCGCTTCTTTGTTGGCATTGGCATAAAACACGTGGTCGGAGATATGCGCAATCACATCAGGGCGCAGCAGGTAATTGAGGAACTGATAGGCTTCATCTTTGTTTTTCGCATCGGCTGGCATCGCGAACACGTCAAAGAACGCCATTGCACCTTCTTTAGGAATGGAGAATGAGATATTGACGCCATTTTTCGCTTCTTTCGCACGGTTTGCTGCCTGCCATACGTCCCCGGCCCAGCCGATCGCGACGCAGGTATCACCGTTTGCCAGGTCGTTGATGTACTGCGAGGAGTGGAAATAGCGAATATTCGGACGCAGTTTTAGCAGCAGATCCGTTGCCGGCCCGGTGTAATCATCCGCTTTGGTACTGTTTGGGTCTTTACCCAAATAATTCAGCACCGTGGCGAACACCTCTTCGGGAGCATCAAGGAAAGAGACGCCGCAGCTTTTGAGTTTTTCCAGATTCTCTGGCTTAAGGATCAAATCCCAGCTATCAACCGGCGCATCCGGCCCCAGCACCGCTTTGACTTTATCCACGTTATAGCCAATGCCGGTCGTGGCCCACATGTACGGCATCGCAAACTTGTTGTCCGGATCGTGTTTACCCACCAGCTTTAGCAGTTCAGGATCGAGGTTTTTCCAGCCCGGCAATTTGCTCTTATCCAGCGGCTGAAAGACGCCTGCAGTCAGTTGACGCTCAAGGAAACTGGCGGATGGAACAACAAGGTCAAAGCCGGTACTGCCAGCCATGAGCTTACCTTCCAGCACTTCATTGGAATCAAATACGTCATAGATAACCTTAATTCCGGTCTCTTTTTCAAAATTAGCCACCGTATCCGGGGCAATATAATCAGACCAGTTATAAATATGCAGCGTTTTTTGTTCAGCAGCGAGCGTACCGGCAGAGATAGCCATCAGAGCGCCCGCAACCAGGCCTGATAACCATTTTTTATTTAAGGCGGTCATAATCTCTTTCCTTCTGAAAGTTCGTTAACAAACGAACAAAAATGTCACACTCTAATGATATGCAAGAAACGTGCATATTCTTTCATGCGGCACCGATGAAAAGAGAGACCTCTCCTCATGCCGCTGTTGCTCGCTGGCATCCGCCGATGCATTCAACACACATTGTGGCCACAGGTCAGGTCACAAGGGGTTGTTTAAATGATGACGTTGGTAAGCTTCGCAAGAATAACTTTAGCCAGGAATTGTGGATATAGCCCAGATTAAAAAACGTCTTTTATCAATTTTTTATGCAAGAATTGTCTATGACATAAAGCGGAAGGCGCTGAATCGAGGTGAATAATTCTTTAATGAAAGGTTAAATGCAGAATAAAAACAGGCAATACGCAACCGCTCTGGCAGCGGCTGCGCAATATATGTCCAGATTCAGGAAGAATTAATGGAGGAAATGAATTTCAGCGGTGCTGTTTTGCGCATCTTCTTCAGCATTAAATAACAGCTGATGCGCTCCGGCTTCGAGGATCACCATCGATATTTGCTCTTCGCTCTGGCGAACAAAACATTCAAACTGCTCAAACGTTACGCCCGGCGTAACGGATAAAGACTGGCAAACCACCAGCTTTGGCAGATTATCATCCTGCATATCCAGAAACGCTTTCACAGTCAGTGAACTGGCATTGATCGCAGACAGATCGGCTGCCAGTGGCAGCAATGCAGAAGGTCTGACTTCCGCCATCGCAGAAAACAGAATGACGTTATCGACCAAATCAACTTTTGCATCAAAGATGCCGTCAAAATTCTGCATGTGTGGCAAGTGCAGCGCCTGACAGGTATCGCATTCAAAAAAACTCATGCCCAGGTCGTCGAGCCATTGACGCAACGTATCCAGAGTGGGAACGACCAGTGATGTCATAATAATGTGCGACCTCTATTGATGAAAAAAATACCGGCACAGCTTACGCAAAAAGAGCGTGTCATACCACGATCGCAATCGATATTGTGTTTAGCCGCCGATTTTAAGACAAAATTCAGGCGTAGCATGGCGCTCGATCCACTGGATCATCTTGCCGGCAATGTCTATCCCGGTGGTTTTCTCGACCCCTTCCAGACCCGGAGATGCGTTAACCTCCATGACCAGCGGCCCACGTTCTGCACGCAGAATATCAACACCTGCAACATCCAGCCCCATGGTCTGAGCGGCTTTGAGCGCAATTTTTCTTTCGCGCGGCGTGATATTCGCAATAGTCGCCACCCCACCGCGATGGAGATTAGATCGAAAATCGCCCTCTTTAGCACGTCGTTCAATGGCGGCCACTACTTCATCGCCCACCACGAAACAGCGGATATCCCGCCCCTTCGCTTCTTTGATATATTCCTGAACCAGGATATGGGCATTCACCCCACGAAAGGCATCTACCACGCTTTCTGCAGCCTGCCGCGTTTCCGCCAGCACCACGCCGATCCCCTGGGTGCCTTCAACCAGTTTCACCACCAACGGCGCACCGCCAACCATGTCAATCATGTCGCTGGTATCGTCCGGAGAGTGAGCAATTCCGGTGATGGGTAAATCAATTCCCTGACGCGCCAGCAGTTGTAGCGAACGCAGCTTATCGCGCGCTCGCGTAATCGCTACCGATTCATTCAACGGATAGCTACCCAGCATCTCAAACTGGCGCAGCGCCGCCGTCCCATAAAAGGTAATCGCGGAACCAATCCGCGGGATCACCGCGTCGAAATGGGGAAGCTGACGGCCCTTGTAATGAATAGAGGATGCCGCCGGGCTGATGTTCATATAGCAAGAAAGGGGATCGATAACTTCAACCAGGTGACCGCGCTGCATCGCCGCTTCACGCAGGCGTTTACAAGAATAGAGCGTTCCGTCCCGGGACAAAATGGCAATTTTCACCCTGCACCTCTCTGAATGACCTGGTAAAAGCTGGCGTATCATACACTGGGTTAAAATCTTTAGCGCGTGGCCCATCCCTGTTTATGCAAATATTCCAGGATAAAGGGGCGACTTTCTTTAATGATGGTACGGCGAATATGATCGCTCCAGGTGTCGCGACGGGTATTGCTTCCTCGGGTCAGATAGTACTGCGCGAGCTGCTCATCATATTGCGCCAAAACATCGCTGTTGAGTGGCTGGTATTGGTTTTCATGCACCACAAGCGACGCGGGCAGCCGCGGCTTGATATCCGGGTTATCCGCAGGCCAGCCGAGGCACAATCCAAAGAGCGGCAGAACATGTTGCGGAAGCTTCAGCAGTTCGGTGACCGGCTCAATATTGTTACGCAAACCGCCAATAAACACGCCGCCAAGTCCCAGCGACTCTGCCGCCGTCAATGCATTTTGCGCCATCATTGCAGTATCAACCACGCCCAGCAGCAGCTGTTCCGCCAGCCCAAGTTGCGCGTCAGGGCAAATCTGCATATGACGGTTAAAATCAGCGCAAAACACCCAGAACTCAGCGGCCTGAGCCACATGCTTTTGGCCGCCAGATAAGGTAGCCAGTGATTCACGCAGGGATTTATCCGTTATGCGAACGATCGTCGTGCACTGTAGAAAACTGGAGCTTGACGTTCCCTGAGCGGCGGCAATAATCGCCTCACGCTGTGCATCCGAAATGGCATCATCAGTAAAATGGCGAATGGAACGGTGGCTGCGAAGTAAATCAATGGTTGGAGTCATCTCTTTTGTCTCTGTCTGAATCAGTTGAATCACCGGGTGCGCGAGACATCAGTTGCGGTGCCAGCAATTGAGCAACACGCCACATCAACGCCACCGCAGCAGGGAGCATCAGCAGTATGCCCAGAAATATCATCACCACGCAGGCTAACGGGCTGTTAAGCGGTGCGGGCAAGGTGAGGTAATCGTTAAGCGATAGCAGCGCCAGCGATAACAAAACCATCCCAATTATTTCCAGCATCAATACGCTTTTGGGTAATACACCAATTGTGCGCATACGCGGCCTCCCGGCGAAATGGCTTCCATTATAAAACGTTCCGGCTTGCCGTGTTTAACAGATATAGCTTGAGGATATCAAAGCAACAGGCTGAACCTGCTTTCCATCCGTCACAAATCGCGGCATCATAACAAGTATTGCCATCCGGCCTGATAAGTTCGAGGAGAAAGAGATGTTTGCCGTTATTTTTGGTCGCCCAGGGTGCCCGTATTGCGTGCGCGCAAAAGAATTAGCAGAAAAATTAAGCAGTGAGCATGAAGATTTTAACTTCCGCTACATTGATATCCATGCTGAAGGAATTACCAAAGCAGATCTGGAAAAGACGGTAGGTAAGCCAGTTGAAACCGTTCCGCAGATTTTTGTCGATCAAAAACACATCGGCGGCTGCACGGATTTTGAAGCTTGGGCAAAAGAGAACATGAATCTGTTCGCCTGATAGCGGTTTCTACGCCCTCACCTTGAGGGCGTCATCAGTTCTTTTTCCGCCGTTGATGCTGATTGAATAAGCTACTGATAAATAAAAAACATAATGCGCCAAGCGCGCACCAAAACACCGCACTAAACAACCACGCCAGCTCTTGCCACAATGAACGCGTCGGCATAAAAACGAACCGCATCAGTAACAGGCAGCACGGCGCCGCCAACATTGCACCAAGCAGGGGTTTGAGCACTTCCCGACGATGGGAAAAAAAGCTTGCTGCTGCACCAGGTAAGATAAAAAACAACAATCCGACCTCAGGATGCCCTGCCGCTCTGAATGCCCCTTTCACGTTCAGCGTTAATGAAAGACACACCACAATAAAGAGCACAAAGCAGCAGACCGCACTCGCCCAACTTTGCTTATGTTTCAATCGTTCCTCCTGACACATTCTCTATCGAACACTCTTTTCGCCCGCAGGCGTCCAGTCAGATAAAGTAACTCGGCATTCCATGCCAAAAACACACCCACACGATTCTTATAGCCGTTGATACGTAATGAGATTAAACTAACCGCATATATTGTTATGCTGCATTATTCGGGGCTGTGTACGATGCTATCGCCCCTTAATTTCTGGCAAAAACATTAGCGTAAATTGCCATTTCTTTCAATAGCTTACTAGTAAACAAGAAGTTAGTCTCCGTGAATATAAACGTCGCAGATTTGTTAAATGGGAATTACATCCTGTTATTATTTGTGGTCCTGGCTCTGGGCCTGTGTCTGGGCAAATTACGTCTGGGTTCAGTCCAACTCGGTAATTCCATTGGCGTTTTAGTGGTCTCCCTATTATTAGGTCAGCAGCACTTTAGTATTAACACCGATGCATTAAATCTCGGCTTTATGCTGTTTATTTTTTGCGTCGGCGTCGAAGCCGGTCCCAACTTTTTTTCGATTTTTTTTCGCGATGGGAAAAATTATCTAATGCTTGCCCTGGTGATGGTCGGTAGCGCAATGCTGATCGCGCTGGGGCTGGGTAAGCTATTTGGCTGGGATATCGGCCTGACGGCGGGTATGCTGGCTGGCTCGATGACCTCAACGCCGGTGCTGGTCGGCGCGGGTGATACCTTGCGCCATTCAGGAATGACAGGGACACAACTTTCAAGCGCTCTCGATAACCTGAGCCTGGGTTACGCCCTCACCTATTTGATTGGACTGGTCAGTCTGATTGTCGGTGCGCGCTACCTGCCGAAACTTCAGCATCAGGACCTGCAAACCAGCGCCCAACAAATTGCACGTGAGCGTGGTCTGGACACTGACGCCAACCGTAAGGTTTATCTGCCGGTGATCCGCGCGTACCGCGTGGGCCCGGAGCTGGTGGCATGGGCTGATGGTAAGAATCTGCGCGAACTGGGTATTTATCGCCAGACCGGTTGTTACATTGAACGCATCCGTCGCAACGGCATTCTGGCCAACCCGGATGGTGATGCGGTGTTGCAAATGGGCGATGAGATAGCCCTGGTGGGTTATCCGGACGCCCATGCTCGCCTCGATCCCAGCTTCCGTAACGGTAAAGAGGTGTTCGATCGCGATCTGCTCGATATGCGCATCGTCACTGAAGAAATTGTGGTGAAAAACCACAATGCCGTTGGTCGTCGCCTGGCCCAGTTGAAACTGACCGACCACGGTTGTTTCCTGAACCGCGTGATCCGCAGCCAGATTGAAATGCCTATTGATGACAACGTCGTACTCAATAAAGGCGACGTGTTGCAGGTCAGCGGTGATGCTCGTCGCGTGAAAACCATTGCCGATCGTATCGGCTTCATTTCCATTCACAGTCAGGTGACCGATCTGCTGGCCTTCTGCGCCTTCTTTATCATCGGTCTGATGATCGGGATGATCACCTTCCAGTTCAGTAATTTCAGCTTCGGCATCGGGAATGCGGCTGGACTGCTGTTCGCTGGGATCATGCTGGGCTTCCTGCGAGCCAACCACCCCACATTTGGCTATATCCCACAGGGTGCGCTGAATATGGTGAAAGAGTTTGGCCTGATGGTATTCATGGCAGGCGTCGGTTTAAGCGCAGGCAGTGGCATTGGTAATGGCTTGGGTGCCGTCGGTGGTCAAATGTTGATTGCCGGTCTGGTAGTCAGCCTGGTTCCGGTTGTCATCTGTTTCTTGTTTGGTGCTTACGTATTGCGCATGAACCGTGCCCTGCTGTTTGGTGCCATGATGGGCGCACGTACCTGTGCTCCAGCAATGGAAATCATCAGCGACACCGCACGCAGCAACATCCCTGCGTTAGGCTATGCCGGGACTTACGCGATTGCTAACGTTCTTCTGACATTAGCGGGGACACTCATCGTCATTGTCTGGCCTGGCCTTGGTTAGCGCTGAAATTTTCCCTTAATTGAAAAATTTTTGCAGGTAAGCAGAACTTTTCTTCAAGGCGTCAGTCATAACTATTGCCACTGCTTTTCTTTGATGTCCCCAATTTGTGGAGCCCATCAACCCCGCCATTTTGGTTCAAGGTTGATGGGTTTTTTGTTGCCTGAAATTCATCCCCTTTCCAATCAACCACTTAGATAACTTCTTCTTCATGTGTGGCGACAAAGTGGCGGCAGCGCTTTTGTTATGGCGACAGCAATCAATAAAAAACCCGCCAGCGGCGGGTCAATATCAGTAGGCTAATTGTTCCTGCATTCCTTGCGGATGTGGCGGTGCGGCGCTGATTTTTTGCGGCCGGCATACTGATCGCACAAAAGTCTCATGCGTCACGAAAGTATGCCCGCACTCGATGTTAGTGCACTGGTTGTAGCGTTCTTTGGTTTCATTGGAAACCTGGAAGCTGCTTCGGGTATGTGCAGCCTGCCCGCACATAGGACAATTCATCATAATAATCAGCCCTCATTATTAACCAGTTCGCAATAATGATACATCATTGTTCGCAATTTGGAACTAATCATTCCATTGCGAACTCATCTATTTTTACTTCAAGCTCCATGCTGGTCGTAAATCCATTATCCGGGCTGACAGAATGCGTCAGGGTGGTAATGGTCCATTCTGCATCATCGATCGGCTGCTTAAACCCCGTCACCTTCACCGGCATTTCCGTATAGAGATCAGCCCGCCCCTCAGCGAGCTGCAGGGAAAATGAAGCAACCCCACGCTGCAGACGTTCCCACTGCATTTTTGCTGCGCGCTCTGCATTGCTCCGGTTGGCGTAGGTACGATTAAGAACCAGCACGTTTTCATCCGTTCCCACCAGATAATCGCCCTGTTTTGCTTCCGGCTCTTTGGGTGTGGTGGTTTTCTTTCGACGACGCTTAACACTGGTTGTCTCTTTTTTCCTGGGTTCACGCGTATGCAACCAGCTGGCAATAACACCGGTATAGGCACCACGATCAGCAAGGGTGAACCGATGACCGTCACCGGCTTTGCGCGTGATGGTGATAACCGGCAGCGGCTTGCCGCTCGCCGTTCTTCCCTGTCCCTGCCGGATAAACAGCAGATTCCCGTCCTTAACGGAAGCAATCGCCCCATACTGTCTCGCCAGTTTCATCAGAAAACTTGCATCGCTTTCATTGGTCTGGTCCAGATGATCCAGCGCCTTATCCGTCAGGTCTTTACCCAGCGCCATTTTGAGGTTATGCCGGGCGGCTATTTCCTTTACCACCTCCCCCACCGTTGTCTGATGCCATGATTTTTCGCGCCGTGTATTGAGGGTTTCACGGAAATCTGCGCTACGCGCCCGGATGGTCAGCCGGTCAGGGGCACCGCTGTGTTCAATTTCATCCACAGTAAAAGCCCCTTTAGGGAAAAGCGGCTGGCCTTTCCAGCCCAGCGCCAGCTGAATCACTGCCCCACGTCGCGGCAGGGCGATCAGCCCGTCGGCGTCGTCCAGCTCCAGATCAAGCTGGTCCGCTTCAAAGCCCCGGTTATCGGTCAGCGTCAGACTCATCAGGCGGGTATCCAGCACGGTCGTCACGTCCTTACCTTCAATGACGATACTGAAAGCCGGGCTTTTGCTGTTCAGATTCAGAAGATCAGAATTAACGTTCACTGCAGCAATCCTCCTACGGTGTTCTTAATCCCCCCAATCGCAGAGGCAGCAGAGTCCTGCAGGTTGCTGAGCTGGTCACTCAGGCTCCCGAACATGTCAGACAGCGATTCATCAACCCGTTTAAGGGTGATCGTAAACTCAATGCGCCTGGGCATACCGCTGGCAAAAAACTCCGTCTTTGTCTGGCTCAGACTCTCAATAACAAACATGCCGTAAATGGTTCCGCTGCCTTCAATCAAAGGCCAGGCTTTACCCTGCTCTGCCATCAACTCCAGCGCCAGTAATGACAGCCTGCCTCCGGTCACTTCCGGCAGCAGAACCCCGGACAGTGTCAGTGAATCAATATCCGGGCCAAGAAACTGCGTTGACGGGCGGCGATTCACCCGGCTGTTGGCGGCATGTCGCCAGCTGCGCTGATACTGCAGTTCCTGATAAGGGACAGTACGCAGCATAAATACATATAAGCCCAGCACCATCATCATGATTCATATCCCCCCTGATCGCTGAAATTGCTGCGCGCTTTTGCCCTGGCCCTGCGTTCCCGCTCGTCAAGCTGGCGTGCCACTTCACGGGCAATATCCTGCGCACTCTGTCCCGGCTGAGCGACGATATGAATGGGCGCATTTATCTCATAACGAATAACTGACGGCGGGCTGTCAGCCTTCACTGGCTGCGTCTGGTATGCCCTCGCAGGCAGACTGAACGGATGAAGCGGAGCCGCTTCTGCAGGTGTCGCAGCTCCCCCCATCACGCCAGCAACGACAGAGGCAAGCGCAGCAGTACGCCGCCTGCTGGTGACATTTGCCGGTCCGTTCACAATTTCAGGGCCATTTTCTCCAACAATGCCAAACTGCCCGCGTGGAATGATCCCGCCCGTGTCGTACATCCCTGCGTAAGCCGGGAACCCGCCTGGCGGCAGCACCACTTTGCCGTCACTGTTCACCGTGGCGGATTGCGGCTGCGTGACCTGCGCAGGCAGTTTCGCCTTTGCCGCCTCCTTACTGACAATACCGAGCTTTTCCAGTAGCCATGACACACCGGATTTAAGAGACTCCAGCGGGTGCATCACCCTATTCAGACCTTCCGCCAGCGCCTCACCAAACCGGCGCCCCATTGCAGCTGCGCTGTTCAGTTCTTCGGAAGTGGATTTAACCGGGGTCAGCAAATCACTGAACCAGCCCCACAATGCCTGCACCCTGTCACCAATCCACTGAAACACGGGTCTGAGCGGCTCAAAGGCGGCGCTGATGGGTGCAGCAGCGGCTTTGAACCCTTCCACCACGCCCCCCAGAAATGCACTGATGGGCTGCCAGTATTTCCACACAACCAGCGCCACACCAGCCAGCGCAGCCACAACCAGCCCTATCGGGCTGAGCAGCGCACCCAGCAAGCCGGAAATACCAAATAGCGCGCCGCGAAGTAATGCCAGCGGACCAGAAACAAGAAAACGCAATACGCCACCGGTAGCTGTCAGCCCACCCCGCAACGCCGCCAGCGGGTTCATCACCATACCGATAATATTACGGATGCCTGACGTACCGGCACGGAACACGGCTAGCGGCGCACCTGCCACCGTTTTCAGTGCATTACCCGCTATTCCGGCTGAGCGACGCAGGGAATTAAGCGGGGCACTCAGCAACCCGACACTGCCACCGGATGACGCCATACCCCGACGCAACAGGGAAAGTGGCGCACCTGCCAGCCATGACAGGGCACCGCCAGTACGTGTTACCGCTGCAGCAACGGAAGGTAATGTTTTGACACCCAGCACAGACAGGCCAAACCGAATCACCGCAATCGGCCCCAGCACAGCAGCCACTGCCACGGCAAGTGTACCCAGCCCGACAGTGACAGCCGCCGTAGCCGCCGCCACTTTCATCAGCGTGCCAGCCAGCACGGGATTCTGCTCCACCCAGCGACGCAGCGCCCCGGTCACGCCCTTAACCATGCCCATAATATCCATCAGCGGCTGGCGCAACGTTTCCCCCAGACTGCTGAAAGCGTTTTGCGCGCCAGTCTTAACCAGCAACCACTGCGCAGACAATGAATCCTTGTTAATGTCGGATTCTTTCTGCATCGAGCCATTAGCACCACTGCCTGATGTGAGTTTCAGCTGACGCTGCAGCTCCGGCAGGTTGTTAGCCAGCTTTGCCGCATCATCGCCAAACTCTTTACCAAAAATCATTGTCATGGCTGACAGGCGTTTATCCTGCGGCAGATTGTTGACCTTCTCCAGAACCCGCTGAATGGTGCCCATGGCATCGGTAGTCATCTGCTTTTCAATCTCCGCAGGATTGAGTTTCAGCAGGTTCATACCTTCAAAGAAGCGCTTACTTTGCATGGTGGCAATGGACAGTTCACGCACCATGGCATTAGAGGCGCTGGCGGCAATTTCCGGGGCAGCCCCAAGAGAAAGGAATGTTGAACCCAGCGCAGCAGCCTTTCGGAAGTCAAGGCGGTCAGCCACGCCCCCCATACGCTGCAGGACGTTGATAATGTCCCCACCCTTTGACATGGCGTTATCGTCCAGGTAGTTCAGCGCATCGCCCAGTTGTTCAATATTGCGCGTCGGCACTTTATAGAGCTGCGCGATTTTCCCCAATCCTTCCGCCAGCTCATCGGCGGGCAGCTCAAAGGCCGTTGCAGCTTTTGCCGCCGTGGATGCAAAGGCCAGCAGGTCACGTTTCTGGTCTTCGTAAGGATCGTCCTGGTTGGTCACGCCCATGCGCGCGCCCCCTTCAACCAGCGCGGCATAGTCTATAGCGCCATTCTCCATCGGCAGCTGCTCACTGGCAGCCTTAATGGCATCCTGCATGTCATAAAACTGTTTTGTACGGTTGCCGTTATCGTCCCGCAGCCCGTTTACCTGCTTTGCCACGCCTTTCATGGCATCTTCCATGCTGGCGTAGCTTTTCACTGCAGCCATAACCGGCGCACCCATTGCCAGCCCGGCAGCGGTGGTGGTGGCTCCGGCTCCGGCTATACGATCCCGAACCTCAAGACGGCGCGAATACTGATCACGAACCGCATTCATTCTCGCCTGCTGTTCACCCAGGCGTTTCAGGGATTTTTGCTGTCGTTCCAGTGCCAGTCGGGTTTCATCGGCGTTCTGCCGTAGCTCACGCTGTGCGCTGCTCAGTTTCTTTGTATCAAGCCCTGCCTCATTCAGCGCAAGGCGCTGACGCTGCACTGACTGACGCAGCCCGTTATATTTTCCCTGTAAATCGGTGACGCGATTTTTAGCCTGCTCAAGCAGCCTGGCCTGAGCTGCCGTCGGGCGGTTGGTCGCAGTAAACTGCGTGGCGAGTTTTGCCGCTTCTTCGCGGGCGGCTTTAAGGCTGTTACCTGTGACTGCCAGCTGCGCGCTGGCCTTACGGAAGCCATCAATTCTGCCCGCCTGAGAATCTAACTCTTTCAGCCGGGCGCGGCTTTGCTGAATGGCGGCAGCCAGCTCTTTTGAGCTGGCCTGCGCGGATCGAAATGGGCGGGTGAGCTTGTCAACCGCATTCAGAATCACCTGCAGACGCAGGTTATTGTCACTCATCGCTGGCCCCGCTTCTCTGAATCGCTTTATGCCGCCACTCCAGCACCTCTGTCAGCGGCATAACGTCAGTGATGGACGGCGACCAGTGAAAGATGGTGGCGATATCCGCCACCAGGTCATCAATCGTCAGGCTGTCGGTAAACCGGCAAGCACCGACTTCTTCAACAAAAAAGTCACCACCTCGACCGACAGCGCGGTGAGATCGGCGGGGTCCAGTTCAGCCATTTCCTGTGCGGTCAGCGTTGGGGTGGAAATACGCGGGATCACTGTCATCATGGCCCCCACGTCCATATCCATAATGGCCTGCAGGCGGGTGCCGCGCAGCGCACCGGACTGCGGCTTACGCAGCACAATTTCGGTGATTTGGGTTTTACCGCGCATGACTGGCGTATCCAGTTGTACGGTTTTTTCAGTCAGCTTGTCGCTCATGTTCGTTTCCTGTTAATCAGATACTGGCGCGGATCACCGCGCCGTTAAGTTAAATCAGAGGCCAAGGGCGTTACGGTGTGCTTCCATCAGGTCCACGCCGTCAACGATTTCAATCATGTTGACCAGATCAACCTCATAGAGCACTTCGCCGTTAATGGTCAGCTTCGCGTAGCTGTTGGTGCTGCTGACTTTGGTGGTGCTGCTCTCGCCGGTTTTCCACTCGCCGGAATCCACTTCTTTATGACGCCCGCGCACAACCAGCTCAATGGCCTGAACTTCGCCGGTATCGTCACGCTGAATAGAGCCGGTGAAACGCAACTGGATGCCATCAACGGTTGCCTTGCCCATCTGCTTGAATAACAACAGTTCGGTGCCGCCGATTGAAAATTCCGTGTCCAGTGCGCCGTCATCCAGCCCCATATCCACATCTACCGCGCCCGGCATACCGCCGCCGCGATACTTCTCAAACTTGCGGGTGAATTTCGGCAGAGTCAGGGACTCAACGATCCCCTGCCAGTTGTTCCCGTCGTTGAACAGATTCAGGTGTTTTAACTTGCGTGGTAATGCCATGTATCCCCCTTATGCACTGACACGGCTGGCAAAATCGACCAGGTAGCGATCGGTGATGCGCTGGCGCAGCATCAGATTTTCAAGCGGCGGCACAGGCGTGTAGTCGTAGTCGATGGTGAGCTTCCCGGCTTTCAGAGAGTCTTTATCGTTCACTGACTCATCCAGCCAGCAGTCAGCCCCGATGAGGTATCCCTGATTTACCAGGCTGCGTAATTTGGCGCGAATACCTTCGATAATGTCGCGGGCCAGTGACGGATTCAGTGGCTTATCCACCGCCCACATATGCCCCTCTGCAATCGTGTCAGCCAGCACCTGCGCCGTGCGGGTGTAGTTCTCAAACGCAAACAATGGATCGTCACTGAGGCAGCGGGAACCCCAGAAGCGGAAGCCGTCTTTGCAGATCAACGTGGTGACGTCATTCTGGTTCAGCAGTCCCGCGTCCGTTGCCGGGTCCTGCAGATCCCAGAACACATCAGCGGAAAGACCGGTGACGCCATTCACACCCACGTTGGACAGGGTTTTGTGCCATCCGGTCTGTTCGTCGATTTTGGCGCGCAGACCGAGCGCACGTGCGGAGGCGTAAGCCGTCGCATCGGCTTTAAGAACGGTGTCAAAGTTGATGAAATCAGGCCAGATCAGCATCCCTTCTCGCTGGCTGAAATTGTCCCGGTAAGCAATGGCTTCCTCCACCGTCTTGCAGCCATAGGCAGACAGGTAGGCAAATCCACGCAGGCTCTGCGCAATACTCATCAGCTCAGTGGCTACCGCCTGCGTGTCGTGCCCCGGCACACCGAGAATGCGCGGCTTAACTTTCAGCTGCGACTGCGCAGAAAGCAGCGCTTTCATCCCCGTTTTTTTACCGTCGGAGGTGACGCCACCGATAATATTGGAGGTGGTTTCCGCTTCGGTTTCGCCCTGCGCCACGCGCACAACAACCGTTACGGGCTTTGACTGGTCGGCAATCGCATCCAGCGAACGGGCCAGCGTGCCGGACTCGCCTGCTTTACCGCTGGCCTCCAGCACATCCGTCAGCAGAACCGGCTTATTGAGAGGGAATACGGACGCATCAGCATCATCGCCGGTGCAGACCATGCCCACGATAGCGGTGCTCACCGTGGTGATAGATCGGGTGCCCTCGTTGACTTCAACAACGCGCACCCCGTGGTGGTAATCCTGAGCCATAAGGCAATTCTCCGGTTTACAGGGGTGCTGTTATGCTGCATGTTGGAAGTTGAGGAAGCATTTGATTCGAATTGTCCTGTCATCCACACAAT
The DNA here is from genome assembly GCF_030332915.1 of Citrobacter sp. Cpo040. Lineage (NCBI taxonomy): Bacteria > Pseudomonadati > Pseudomonadota > Gammaproteobacteria > Enterobacterales > Enterobacteriaceae > Citrobacter > Citrobacter sp. Cpo040. The sequence goes on along the minus strand of NZ_JAOWGX010000036.1, from coordinate 632,307 downwards.
GCATGTAGAGGTTTCGTTTAATTCATGAAAGCAGAAGACAACTTTGTTGATAGCTGGCTGAAAGAATCTGTGAAAAGAGAAATGTTGTTTCGCGTAGGAGCATGGTCGACATTCACAGTTTTGGTTTTCTATATCAGTTTTAATAATCCATCTTTTGCTCTCAAAAATTACGCTATTCCTTTAATTCACAATGAACTAGATAAATTAAATTTTGTTTGGGAATTTTTACTTTACGTAGTCTTATTAGCCTTTTTCCTCAAAGAAATTAAACACTCGAAACCAGATAGATGGGATGGAGACACATTTTTTTCAAAAATGGGTATGATAGTAAGGAAGATCACCTGTGAGCTACTGCTATGGGTCGGTGGTCTATCAGTATCTCTTTTATTGGTACTTTCAGTATCCTTACCTGCGCTACTTATAAGTGAGTCAGATGCAACCTTGAAAGATTTCTTCCTTACTCTATATTCAATATTTTGCATCGGACTACTAACATACATCACTTTGAACATTTATTACTTCCTGAGAAGAGACAAACCCCTTATTTTCAATCGCGTCACCTCACACGCAGGAATTAAGTTCATTTACACCTCGGCATTTATTGCTCTCTTTATATTCCTATAAGCACCCCAACTTTCAACCAGTTATTATTTTTTAAATCCATAAAAACGCCCTTATTGATAAAGGGCGTTCGATTTATCCCGGAATACCAGGCCAAATGATGGCGGGAGCGGTACTGGTATCTACTCGGGCCAACAAAACACGGTATTTTCGCCATGCGTTAAACCTGGCTTTTTCGTCGTCCGTCGCCATACCCAGATCAACCGCATCCTGCAAGGGTTCGATATGCTCGCTGGCGATTTTAACAAGCGCGGCCTTGGTGGCGTTAGCTGCCGAAATTTCCGCCTCCTGCTGCGCAGTCTTGTCTGTAACCCAGCGTTCACCGTTCCATTTATCGTATGGTGTAGCGGGTTCGTAAAGCGTGATATCTGCGGGATAATCGCCCGGCACAGTAATTTGTAGGGGTTCGCCTGTTTCGATACTCCAGACAATTTCACCGCGATGATCAGCCAGGTACTCCCACCCGGTCAGCTTTCTGTTTCGGCAGACCACGTATCCATCCTTTGCGGTTAGAGGTTTGTCAGTGCAGGAATTTGCGGGAATGCTGACACCTACCGGCAGGTATTCGGTAGACTGAGATAAATGAACCCGCGTTTGACTGTCGTAATTGAATACAACAATCTCACCTGCCACGATGGCAAAACCATTTTCTATTATTGCAGTCTGCATTATGCGGCCCTCACGATGTAATTAAAGGCAATGTTGCGCGGACGCGTTTCTGCTCCCCCCACAATGCTTGAACTTAACGAAGTAGCTGTTCGCCTGGTGTTTTTTGTTCCTTCCTGCACGCAGTTGTAATCATCCTGCCCGATAAGCGTTCCTGTGTTGTCAATATCAGTCGGATTGAGTGCATTTACTGATGAACTCAGGGTTAACATTTCGTCCGAGTTGCTAAGGTTAATTAAAGGAATTTCCGTTCGATTCACCCCTGCATAGAAATAGGACTCATGGCGGTGCGCTTTGAAATCCTCAGTCTGACTGGTAAATACTCCACGGCCAGAATCAACCCCACGTCCGTCATCCCAGCCACGCAAAAATTCCCCACGTAAGTCGGGCAATTTCAGGCCAGGGTAGGCCTGGGCCAGCTTTGGGTACTGCACAGCGGTAAAGGCCGCCCCGTTGCACTTGAGCCATCCTGCAGGTGCTGCAGCAAGTGGCCATGGAATTGGCACACCCACAGGCAAAGCAGAACCGGCCCCCAGGCCAAGGTTGTTAAGGAATACAGCAACATCAGCAATATCTGCACCGTTAGCCGATTTATCCATTTTCCCGGCAAGCGCATTAGTTACGGTAGTAGCAAAGTTAGGATCGTTGCCTAACGCTTTAGCCAGTTCGTTCAGTGTATCCAGCGCTCCTGGAGAGGAATCAACAAGCGCGGCAATTGCCGCCTGCACAAAGGCAGTGTTGGCAATCTGGGTGGAATTATTTCCTGCCACCGCCGTCGGCGCTTTCGGCGTCCCCGTGAATGATGGACTGGCCTTTGGTGCATACTGCGAATGAGGATCAACAGCAGCAAGATGTTTTGCCATCAGGTCATCCACATACACCTTAAGCTCCAGCACCTTATCATCCACATATTTGCGGGTTGCCAGAACCACTGCAGGGTCAATTTTCAGGGTGATGTTATCGGTGCTGCTGGTAATCAGTATCATACGCACGGTCTGCGTGCGTCCGCTGCCCTCCGCCAGCTTCGGCTTATAGCTCTCCGGGCAGTTTCCCACAGCAATCAGCGCACCTGTTTCATCAAACAGGCCGACTTCACGAATCCACCACCCGCCCTCATTTTCCGGGATCACCTGCTCAGCAATAATCTGGCTGCTGTTCTGCGGATCGATATACAGCATATTCAGCGCTGCACGGCGCTCCTCAGCCACTAACGCGGTCTGTTGCGCGTTGGGTGTGGGCAGCGCACCGCCACCGCTACCCACCGCCATATGGGTAATTTTAAGCGGGACACCGAGCGCGGCGGCGCTAGCCAGTTTCGCCGCGCCGATATCCGTCAGCAGGGTGTAAAATTTTGCGCTCATGGGTTCACTCTCATTGTGTCAATAACATGGACCGCCCCGCCCTCATAAACGGTGCCGCCGGAAATAATGGTTTCGTTGATATACGGGTAGATCGTGATTTCTTCGCCGGTGTAGGTGGCTGCGCCCACAAAATACGGGCCGCCTGTCTGCAGGTTGATGGACATACCAACCAGGTGACGGCTGCACGGTTTGGCGTCACCGATCAGGCGCTCCAGCTCCAGATAGGTTTCTTCTGTTATGCCCTGGTCCTGCACGCCAATATCCAGACGGAACGTCCCTGGTGTTTCGCCAGTCTGCCACCACTCAATGATGCGGATCAGAAAGCCGAACGGCTCCACCACGCGCCGCACGGCGCTGGTTGTCCCCTTGTGCTGATGGATATAAAAAGCGTCCTGCACAACGCGGCGCTTGACGCTTTCTGTCCAGCTCTCATCCCAGCGGTCAACAGAAAACGCCCAGGCCAGATAAGGCAGGAATCTGACCGGGCAGGTTGACGGATTCCACAAATCACGTAGCGATACCTGCAGATCGGAAATCCCGCTGCAGGTCTGCGCCAGTCGGCGCTCAAGCGGCGACGAACCCGGCGGCAACAGGCTATTCATCTGTGCCCCCGTTGGTGACGCTCCATTCAGTACAGGATGCCGCCTGCGTCTTATCCAGCACCACATCACCCAGCGGGGACGTCAGCTCCACACGCTGGACGCCCTCCACATGCAACGCGGCATAAATGGCGCTGCGGCGGATATCACGTCCCAGCCGCGTCTGACTGACGATGTATTTCTGCAGACTGGCTTTTGCTTCTGCCATCACCGGCTCAGCCTCCGGCCCCGGATAAAGGAAGATCGTTGCGTCCACGCTGTACGGAATAATTTCAGCGCTGCGCACCGTCAGGCGGTCTGCCACCGGGCGAACCTTTTCACTGTTAAGCGCCTGCTCAACCACTGCCAGCAGGTCAGCCCCTGCCGTACCGTCACCCTCGCGGCTCAGTACGGTAAGCACCACCTCTGCCGGTGCCGGACTGGTTGCGCTGGCATCAGCCACCCGCCCGTCGGCGCTTCTGGCGTGGAACTCATAGGCTCCCGTCGGCCCTGCAACGGACAGCCCCTCAAATGCTGCAGGAATGCGCTGGCGTAATGCTTCATCACTTTCCATCACTGCGGCGACCGGCGGCACTGCGTCATTATCGGCAGGGACTACCGTCAGGCGCTTCACGTTGCAGTTGCCTGCCAGTTGCTCAAGGTCATTTCCCGTGGAATAGGCCACCATGACCGCCTGCGCAGCCTCATTAATTCGCTGACGCAGCAGGATTTCGCGGTAAGTATTTTCCTGCAGCAGTTTGGTGACAGGTTCTGACTCCAGCGCTAACGTGCGCATAACGGCCTCCTGTTCATCAGCCGGATGAAGGGCCACAAAGGCGGCCTTGCGTTCTGCCAGCAATGCCTCAAAGTCCGGCACGTCCACAATCTGCGGCGGCGGTAGCCGGGAAAGGTCAATAACTGCCATTGTCTGCTCCTGTTGATACAGAAAGGGAAACCGGCGCGCCGTTATTGCTGTGCCCTGTAAGTTCAACCACCATAGAGCCGTCAAAATTGCCGTTGATGATGATGGAGTCCAGTGTGAGGCGCGGCTCCCAGCGGTTCAGCGCCACATAGACCGCAGACATAATCTGCAGGCGTAGCGCCGGGCTCTGTGGCTGGTCAATCAGGGCAGACAGCAGGGAGCCATATTCCCTGCGGGCAAGACGGCTGCCCTGCGGCGTCAGCAGAATATCCCGAACCGACTGGCGCAGATGGTCCGTATCTGCAATGGCCTGCCCGTCATTCCTGCTCATACCGATATACAATGTCATACCGGACCTCCCGTGTTAGCGCCGCCTTTCAGAACACCTGTATGCTCATGGTCATCAACTACGATCCCGTTAGAACTCATTGCGCCTCCGCCCTGGGTGACGCCGCCATTGATCACTATGTCACTGTTAATACGCGTTCTGTCAGCCTCCACTACAAACTCACTGGTTTTGAGGGTGATATTATCCGCCGCCTCGATCACCATGGATTTGATACCCCGGACATGCCATCGTCCGGTGGCGGGTTCATACTCAAACCAGCCCCCGTCCGGGTACTCCGTCACGCAGCCGTCCACGGAATCCGACGGCGGAGGAAACTGATTGGAGTAGATGGCGGGCAGCACAAAAGCGGTTTCCAGATTGCCGCCCATACTCAGCACCACCACCTGCTCATCCGGCGATGGACACCACCATGTACGGGCACCACCGGCGCGCAGCGTCAGCCAGTTAATCCAGTTGGTTTCAAGCTCGCCCACTTTCACCCGGCACAGCCATTTCTTCCGGTCCACTTCGGTCACAATGCCGGTGCGGATCAGATTGGTGATAAGGCGCATGATTTCGGTAAGTTGTACGTTCATACGAATATGTTGAACGCATTTGGGATTGGAAGAAAAATTTCAGGGTTGTGTCATCCATGACACAAAATTGGTTTAGGCACTTAATGTTTTCAAATAATGTTGTTCATACTCTTTTACACGTGCTTTAAGGTCTTTATTTTCATTATTCAACCAACTATAAATGTAATTAATCTCAACATTACCCGGTTCAGAATTTCTATATCCTTTCGCTTGCTTTAGTATATAGATACCATTTGAAAGACCAAGCTCTATGGTGAGTCTATTACGTCCAGCGCTTGAATATTTATATATATAGCTTTCCCCGTTCAAAGCCTTCATTTTATAAGAAGCAAGACAGTGTTCCATTTCTTTCCCTTCCCTAATAAGTCCATTAACTGAAGCGATAAACTCTATACCATCCCATACACTTATACTTGGTTCCTCAAACCAAATATCATCTTTTATATATTTCGTAGTATCTCGTAACTTCTGAGTCCATCTATCATGAAGTTGTTGTACCTGCTCTACATTCGAACAACTCAAGACAATATCGTGGGATTTTTTTATACCTATATTCTCCCCAATTCTTATACTATCTCGAACCAATCTTTCCAGATAGGCCATACCAATTTTATATTCTCTAAAAAAATCCTTTTTAGACTGACAAAGATGGTTAAGTAAAACAGAACCCGAGAATAACTTATATCTACTCGCCATATAAAGCTCTTGAATAGCAACGGTCTTACTATGTCTATAATCCTCAATAACCTCTTCATCTCTTAGAATTTTCGAGAGCAAACTAAACTCATACTTTCGACCATGCAACAACATTGTTTTTTTTAATAACGTTACCAGTCTTTCCTGAGGAGGCGTGCCAGCGACAATAGAAAGCAAAATTTTCCTTTTCATTCTTGATAAATATTCCACAGTATGAGCGTTATGACCATAATAATTATCAAGAACAATTCCCCAAGCCAAGCTTGAGCAATCAAAATATAACTCAGAGAGTGACTTGCTCGTATTTATAGCATTAAATAACTCAATTTGAGCATCGTTATAGCACAATATCCTCTCAATATTAGAATGAATCTCAATATTAAGCATATTAATTAAGTGCTCAACACAATCCTTACCAACAACCTCAACATTGAATAACGGAATACCACAATCTATTTCACCTCTCTGTACGTTAGACTCATGATGTATATCTGATAAAATCTGACCATCTCTGACATACACTTTTATCGCCAACGGAATAACAGATGAAAATGATATTACGATTTTATTTTTTAGAAGATATAATTTCATCCTTCCCATCCTCTAAACTCGACATTATTTTCTGCAACTCAATCATTAAACCATTAAGCTTTACTTGTTGATTAGCAGTAAACGCATGAGCAAAGTTTTCCTTTGTAACTTCTAATTCAAGCAGTCTTGTCTTTGCCAGCACGATCGATAACTCATTAAAATGATCGACAGCAATTTTCCCTTTTCTTGTAAATTCACCCAACTCCAATTCTATAAACCCTAACTTAGCTTTCGCTGTATTGCTTTCCACTAAACGATTCAGTAACAAATTTATGGGCTTATATAAAACACAAATACCAAAAATAAAAGCAGTTGGCCATGTAAGTAAAACTTGAAGTATTTGAATAAAATTTTGCATTACAATTCTTCATTGAGTTCTAGTTTAGGAATACTTTATCATAACTTTTGTAGAACTATGATGGATTTGTGATTCCTAAAGCTCCACCTACCTCACAAAAAATCAACTTATCAATTGATAAACAGTGGTGTTTAATTCCAAGATCACTTCAGTGGGTGAGCATCACCAAGAGAGAGGAATGAGTTAGAGTCCAGAAGATAGTGCCAACAAAATCACTCTAATAACCAGCGAAACAGAGTGTCACGGGTAACGGTTTCCACCTCATCATTTACACCCAGCAGGCGACGCTCAGCATAGCGGACCTCCGGGCCTTTACGGCTGATGCGGTCACGCAGGCCGTAGTGGTGAACACGGGCAATGCGCTGCACCTTGCCTTCAAACTGCACGCTGGCAGAGTCGGAACTGGCTGCAGTTTTCAGGTATTTTGTGGTGCGAAGCTTTGCAAACATCTGGCGTTTGATACGTCCCTTCTTGCTGCGGGCTGTCACCCGGCGCGGCTCATAGCCGCTGCCGTCAGGATTACGCTGCAGCCTGATGTTCTGCTGCTGCGTCCGGCGCAGCTGTTGCGCCAGTTGCCGCATCATACGGCTGCGTACTGCAGGTTCCAGATTTGCCAGCAATGCCGTTAGCCAGTCATCCACCCTCTGCAGCTCATCCACGTTTCACCGTCCACATTTCCTCGAATCCGTCAGGCTCCGGCACCGCTTCAACGCTCGACACATTACCGTCAGTGCTGACCAGTACACGCTCCGTCAGTTGCAGATTCAGACTGATATCGCATACATCATTGCGCAGAATATCCACTTCAAAGGTGAACAGTTTTTCGCGCAGCTCCGGGTTGTTGATGGCGTCCGGCTGGTTTTCTCTGAGCCACAGCAACACGGGAGCCATCAGCAGATTCTGGTCGCCGCTGAAATCCTCGATCACCACGTTCAGGGTGTAGCGGTATTCCCATGACATAGAGCTGGCACCGGTTACCACCAATGAGCCGTTATCAACGAAAAGGTGCAGCTTATCCGGGTTGTTGCGGACATACGCCACCGCTTTATTGAGGGCGCTGCGCAGGGACTGCGGTTTGTTCACTGTTTCGCTCCTGACACGCAACTATCGTATCGACTTTATCAGCACAGACCGCCCAGGCGGCCTCTGTTTCATCCAGCACCGCATTAAGATCACCGTTACTGCGCGGCGCTGACCTTTCCAGGCGGCACTGCGTCACTCTGGGACAGCCATTCACGGTAAGCTGCACCTCCGGCAAGGGCCGGACGTTCGCGCAGCCTGATAATGTCAGCAGGCAAAGGAGCGTCAGCCCAGCGGCGCAAATCCTCGTTTTCACGTTTCAGTTCCTCGATCCGGCGCTGGCGGCTTCGCAACAGTGCTGTAGATTGTTCCGCTGCCGCATAAAGCCGCGTCTGCTCCCGGCTGTTTGTTTCGGTCAGAATGGACAGGCCGATCAACTGACTGTTCTTCTTCGCCAGCTCCTGCCCTTTCGTTTCCAGCTCACGTCCCTGCGTCTCGATGGTGTGACTGGCATTGTTAAGCCGCCACGACTGCCAGCCCAGCGCCGCAATAGCCAGCGCCAGCACGACCGCCAACAAGCGCGTCATGCCCCAGTTCCTTTTAAGCACCAGGCCAGTTCCCGCGTGCGGCGGTTCTCCAGACCTTTATTTTTCACACCGTTAACATAAATCCAGCGCGGTAGCTGGTTGCATGCCTGCCACCACTGCTGGCGATTGATATATGACACCATGGTTGACCTGCAGATCGCGCCGGTCCCCACATTGAAACCAATACTCACCAGCGCATCGTAGACATGCTGCGGGGGCTTAACCGTCAGGCAGGCATCCAGCCTTTTTTCAGTCAGTAGTACATTGTTTATTAACCCCTGCGCCGCCTGCCGTTCCGTGATAGTTTTCCCGGGCACCACCCCAGATGTATTTCCGATCCCGTCAGTCCAGACACCTGCGCTGCACTGATACGGCTGCAGACGACATCCCTCGTAATCGGCAATCAGTTTCAGCCCTTCAACGGAGGTTTTGAGCGACTGGAAACCTGGCAGCGTGGCGGCGATAGCCAGCACAACCCCGACAAGACAGCGCTTAACGATTGAAGGATTCATATTCCCCCCGTGAAATTTTGCCATCGCGCAGCAACCTGAAAGACTGGTGTTTGTAGTACCAGTTGATAGCCAGCATCAGCACACCAATCAGCACGCCGCCAACCGTTGATGCATCCTTGAGCGACAGATCGCCCAGCCATGCCAGCAGTACGGCGATGCAGTAAGTGATAAAGGCGCTGATTCGTTCAAGCGTCATAAATTCAGTCCCATAGCTGGACGGTCTGCGCCGTGGTTGACGCCGTAATGTCTGGCAGTTCCACCTGCAGCCCGTGCGGTAAAAATGGGCCGTACTCTGCCAGCCCGGGATTTGCCTTCAGAACCTGCTCAGTGACCCCCTGCGTGCGCCCGTAATGACGCCAGCAAAGCGCGTCCACCGTGTCATACTGATGCGCACGCACTTTCATCAGATAAGCTCCACCGTACAGTGCGGCGCATCCTGCACCCGGCTGATGGCCCAGCGGGCATCACGCCACAGATCACCGCAGGCCTCCGCCAGCTCCTCCCCTCGCTTCACGCCTGACGCCGTGGCGTCATAGTCCTGATAACGCTCATTAAGCACAGCGCGCGCCCAGCAAAAAACAGCGTTGTGGTAGTGCTGGATACGCTCGCTTTTGCCGTCCAGCATTTCTGCCGGAACGTCTACAAGTGTCTGCCAGCCCAGCATCTGCTGACGCTTGCGGAAGTCGTACAGCTCAGCGTTAACCTCAGAGATCGCCGTCAGCACGACCTGCTTTAAACGCGGCTGCGTCACCGTGCCATCAGTGCGCATCACACTGCGAAATTCCGACAGATCCACATCAGGCCAGAACGGCGTATTTTTGATGACCTCCGTCTGTTCCGGTGCCTGTTCGGGCGCAACAAACTTCATGCGGCTTTCTCCTGAATAAGTGGGCGGTGGACGGGGTTTTGATATGGCAGTGCCTTTCGCCACCCCGTGCCGCCCGTGCGCGGGGCACGTTCTTTAGCGGCTGTCATTGCGCAGTCTGCGCTCCAGCTGCTGCTTTTCTTTTTTCACGCCACAGCGGGGATCAAGCTGCAGTGCATGGTTAAGGTGATTCAGGGCAGATGCCGGGTTGCTTTCACTCAGTACAGCGCCGATGGCTTTATGCAGGCGCGCCCGCGACTGGTCCGGCATATCCAGATCGGTTGTCAGGTCCAGCGTCTGCAGGAGCAGATCGGCATCAAAACCAGCAGCGGCAAGCAGGGCGCTTTGCGCCGCGTCTGCCATTTCTTCTGCCAGCACGGTCTGCACGTTACGGTTGCCCAGCGGCATCACCCAGCCATGGCGCAGCGCATGACGCCCGATTTCCAGCGCACCGGCATAATCACCGGCGTCGATACGCCACAGCATCACGTACATCAGCACGTCATCCTGCTGCGCACCTCCGGCAGCCAGCACGCCCTCCGCCCAGGCGGAATATTTCGGCAGCAGCTCCACCTTGATTTCCGCCTTTTTCACCGTGGACTGGACGCCCTTGAGGCGGCGGCGGTCTTCTGCCAATTGGAGCAGCATCAGGTCATAGCCCGACGCATGGCGAACACTGCCGCCCTCGCGGGCGGCCTGCTCGGCCTGAATGCGCAGGCGGTGCTGCCGTGCGGGACTCAGGCTCATGCGTTACTCCTCAGCTTTCGGCGCGGCTGGCGCGCTGAAATCGCCGATAGTGATGTTTTCCACAAGTGCCGCGCAGCGGTAGTCTTCGACCACGTAGGCCTCGTTCACCGATTCGAAGTTTTCGATGCGGTCACGTTTCGGGTTGTCGATAACAGAACGGCGGCGGGTGTCTTCCTGCCAGTAGATGGACAGATTATCCAGACGGGTGATCAGCAGGGCATTTGCCGGGAAGAAAGGCGCGCGCACAGCCTGCAGGCCGCCCATGCGTTTCTGGCTGATGATCAGATCGGCGGCGATTTTCTCGCTGTTGTCCTGCTCTTTGTTGACCAGCGGGAAATACTTGTCAGACAGCAGTTCACGTCCGCAGACAACAACCAGCTCGTCATCATCCTGATACTCCACATCGATCAGCTCGTTGACGGTATCCATCACCACCGCGTCAAGATTTAGATACTTACCACCCGTACCTACTTTTACCGGCTCCGCCGTAGTAGTGCCGTCTTCTGCGGTTTTGCTACCCATGACATGATCCGGCGCGTCTTCGCGGATTTTCTGCAGCCAGCCTTTATTGACGTCCTGCAGCAGCGGGTTTTCAGCACGGTTGGACGTTTTGGCACGCTTCACGCCGTTGAAGCCTATCATGATGCGATCCAGCGCCTGACGCTTGACGATGGCGTTGCGGATACGCACCTGGAAGTCCTGGAACTTGGCCCACAGGTCCAGTTTTGCGTAGGTCAGCACCGTATCAAAGTTGGTCTGTTCGCATTTGTATTCCACGTCTTCCATCAGCGTCGGATCGGTAGGCTCGCGCTCTTTGGTGGTGGTATCGGTGGTTCCGGCAATGGTGCTGCCAACGCCCAGCCCCAGCAACTGCCCTGACTGCTCAGTGACCGGCGTGATGTTAATCAGTGTCAGGAAAGCGGCGGACTGCTGGATCTGGTCTTCCAGCGTCTGCTGCACGGACGGCTCCACGGTGAACTTGCTGGAGAGTTCTTCAACCTCCACACCGTTCAGGCGCGCCAGTTGCTGCAGGTAAGCGTTAAAGGCAAAGCGGGTTTTCTTTTTCATCGGGTTTTATGCTCCATCAGCAATTGGTCAGGGTACCTGCCGGTGCGTCACCGCCCGGCGCGCGCTGGCGGTAATCCTTGCGGCTGTCTTCACGGCTCAGCTGCTGCTGTAACTCGGCAAAGGCGATCTGCTGTTCCTGCAGGGAGGACTCCAGCTCAGAAAGGCGCTGGTCCTGATCGGACAGGGATTTATCCGTGCGTTCGCTCAGGTTCTGCTGCTCGGTTACGACCAGTTCCACAGCTTTATGCACATCAGAGAAGCGCGCATCGTCGGTCTGCTCTTTTTTGGTGAACAGCGCGGTTACGCGGGCAAAGAGGGACGGTTTTTCGTCCTGGGCTTCTTCCAGTTCGATCTGCGTTTCTTCGGCAGCGGTAAACAGGTTTTCAGGGTTCTGCTTACGGTTCGCCAGCGGGTTATGGGCGGCGCTGGCGCTGAATGCCAGCATTTCGGTGCCGAGACTTGCCGGATCGTCAGTTGCCGCCAGCCCCACAAGGTAGGCTTTGCCGGTGTCGGCAAACTTCGGGCTGACCTCCATGGAGGTAAACAGCTTCTGGCCTTTTTTCACCAGTGCCACCAGGGAGTCCGTCGGCTCCACGTCGGCGTAAAGAGCCATCTTGCCCGCTAGCGGACCGTCCTGGATTTCTTCTGCAACCAGCGCCGTCACTTTGCCGTAACGGTTGAAGGCACTGTCCGGGGAATAAGACTTGATATGCTCCAGGTTGATCAGCGCGGTATAGACCGTCGGGTTGTAGCTGGCCGCCATTTGTTCCAGCCATTCACGCTGGATCTCGCGTCCGTCGGTAGTGGCACCTTCCACCCCGATACGGAAACGCTTTGCTTTCACTGTCATGAGCCGTGCTCCGTTAGAAATAACTTACTGGAGCCTTATGTTTGCGGTGATGGGGGGAGTGAGACAACGCGCGGTATTTGTACGGTAAACCACACAAACCGCAACCGGGGAAAGCCGCCATCCAAGGCCGTATGTTTGGGCCATGAACACGACACTGACCCCCGCAGACCTCGATCCCCGTAGGCAGGCCATGCTGCTGTACTTTCAGGGATACCGCGTAGCCCGCATTGCTGAAATGCTGGGCGAAAAAGTTGCAACCGTTCACAGCTGGAAAAAACGCGACAAGTGGGGCGACTATGGGCCGCTTGATCAGATGCAGCTCACAACCGCCGCTCGTTACTGCCAGCTCATCATGAAGGAGCAGAAAGAAGGGAAAGACTTCAAGGAAATTGACCTGCTGGCGCGCCAGTCAGAGCGCCACGCCCGGATCGGCAAATTTAACGACGGCGGGAACGAAGCTGATTTAAACCCGAAAGTTGCCAACCGTAACAAAGGCCCGCGCAGGCAACCGGAAAAGAACGTTTTCACCGACGAACAGATCGAAAAGCTGGAAGAAGTCTTCCACGCCTCTATGTTCGACTATCAGCGCCACTGGTTTGAAGCCGGGAAAACAAACCGCATCCGTAATCTGCTCAAGTCGCGCCAGATTGGCGCAACGTTTTATTTTGCCCGTGAAGCATTGATTGACGCCCTGCTGACCGGGCGCAACCAGATTTTCCTTTCTGCCAGTAAGGCGCAGGCACACGTTTTTAAGCAGTACATCATCGACTTTGCAAAAGAGGTGGATGTTGAGCTGAAAGGCGACCCGATGACGCTCAGCAACGGCGCGTGCCTGTACTTCCTCGGCACCAACGCCCGCACGGCGCAGAGCTACCACGGCAACCTGTACCTGGATGAATATTTCTGGATACCGAAATTCCAGGAACTGCGCAAGGTGGCCTCCGGTATGGCCATTCACAAGAAATGGCGACAAACCTACTTTTCCACGCCGTCCAGCCTGACCCACAGCGCCTATCCGTTCTGGTCTGGCGCGCTATTTAACCGGGGCCGTGCCAAAGCGGACAAGGTGGATATTGACCTGACCCACAGCAACCTTGCGCGCGGCCTGCTCTGCCCTGACGGACAATACCGCCAGATCGTCACCGTGGAGGATGCGGTGCGCGGCGGCTGTAACCTGTTCGACCTCGACCAGCTGCGCATGGAGTACAGCCCGGACGAATACCAGAACCTGCTGATGTGCGAATTTATTGACGATCTGGCGTCAGTATTCCCGCTCAGCGAACTGCAGGCGTGCATGGTGGACAGCTGGGAAGTCTGGACCGATTTTCAGGCTCTGGCGCTGCGCCCGTTTGGCTGGCGAGAAGTCTGGATCGGCTATGACCCGGCGAAAGGTACGCAGAACGGTGACAGCGCAGGCTGCGTTGTTATGGCTCCACCCACTGTACCGGGCGGGAAGTTCCGCATTCTGGAGCGTCATCAGTGGCGCGGGATGGACTTCCGCGCCCAGGCGGACGCTATCAAAAAACTAACTCAGCAGTACAACGTGACCTATATCGGCATCGACTCGACCGGCGTCGGGCACGGTGTTTATGAGAACGTAAAAGCGTTCTTTCCTGCCGTGCGAGAGTTTGTCTACAACCCCAATGTCAAAAACGCCCTGGTGCTCAAGGCGTACGACATTATCAGCCACCGCCGTCTTGAGTTTGACGCCGGGCACACCGATATTGCGCAGTCCTTTATGGCAATCCGCCGCGCCACTACCGCCAGTGGCAACCGCCCAACCTACGAAGCCAGCCGCAGCGAGGAAGCCAGCCATGCCGATTTGGCCTGGGCAACGATGCACACACTGTTTAACGAACCGCTGCAGGGCGAATCCGCCAATACCAGCAATATTGTGGAGATTTTTTGATGAGTGAACTCGAAACCCTAACCAGCGCAACGCCAACAGAAGCTACAGCGCCTAAAAACGCAGGCGTAACTGCCGAGGCTTTCAACTTTGGCGATCCGATCCCGGTACTGGACCGCCGCGAACTGCTGGATTACGTGGAATGCGTGCAGATGGACCGCTGGTATGAGCCGCCCGTGAGCTTTGACGGGCTGGCCCGCACATACCGCGCCGCCGTGCATCACAGCTCGCCGATTGCCGTTAAGCGCAACATCCTGACCAGCACATTTATCCCGCACCCGCTGTTGAGCCAGCAGGCATTCAGCCGCTTCGTGCAGGACTATCTGGTGTTTGGCAACGCCTACCTGGAGAAAAGGACCAACCGGCTGGGCGGTATTCTATCGCTGGAGCCATCACTGGCGAAATACACACGACGCGGGATCGATCTCGACACTTACTGGTTTGTGCAGTATGGCATGACCACTCAGCCGTATGAGTTCACCAAAGGCAGCATCTTTCACCTGATGGAGCCAGATTTGAACCAGGAAATATACGGCCTACCGGAATATCTGTCCGCCATTCCCTCCACCCTACTGAATGAATCTGCCACGCTGTTTCGCCGAAAGTATTACATCAACGGCAGTCATGCAGGATTTATCATGTACATGACCGACGCAGCACAGAACCAGGAGGACGTGAACAACATCCGCCAGGCCATGAAAAGCGCAAAGGGACCCGGCAACTTCCGCAACCTCTTTATGTACTCGCCGAACGGGAAAAAAGACGGTATCCAGATCATTCCGCTGTCAGAAGTTGCGGCAAAGGATGAGTTTCTGAATATCAAGAACGTGAGCCGCGATGACATGATGGCGGCACATCGAGTGCCGCCGCAGATGATGGGAATCATGCCGAGCAATGTTGGGGGGTTTGGAGATGTAGAGAAGGCCAGCCACGTATTTGTCCGAAATGAACTAATGCCACTACAGAAACGACTGCAAGAATTGAATAACTGGCTTGGCGAGGATGTTGTTAAATTCGAAAAATATGAGTTAAGCGTTGTCTGAAAAAGGGCCATTTGGCCCTTAATCTGGGAATTCTCCAACCTCAGCTTCAAAAGTAGTGAAATTGAAGCTAGGTAATAAGATAGGATTGCATCCAACACTGATCAAGAAATTTGCAATGAAAGCTCTTAAGAAAGGAAACGAGATAGCAGGAGCATTCACAACAGGGAAGCGAGATTTCTTAAAATCTTCGTCAATCACAGTATCTGTGCAAAAAACACTATGAAATTCAACTCGTAAAGCCTTATCTGTTTCGGTGATGTAGTAAAAATCAAACATCACAGTAAACTCTTTGCCTTCTTCATTGAAGAGTGGTTTAAAACGTAGAGCGAACCCTGAATCGATGGTTCGCCCCTCAGCATCAACAAGAAGCAATCTATTAACAAAGCTTTCTTTAAGTAAGAGTTTCATCTTAAGCCGCTTGATCCAATTGTGAACTGTCTGCCCAAAAATCCAGATCTGAACCAAACGTTTTAACATAACGCTGTGCCAAATTTCTCGGTTCAAGGGCCACAGCTTTGACTTCACTCTTTAACTCGTATCCTACTACTGTCGGACCTACTGCTTCATAGGAAGCCAATTTTTCGTAAAGCGATTCAGCTGTATGCTTACTTAACGCTTTGTCTAACAGAGCCATTCTTTTTTCAAAGGAAAGCATTTTTCCTCCTTAACCTTGTCTTTGTGCAAATTCGTCAGGGGCGACAAAACTCTTAAATGTTATCTTGTCCCGGGCATTTTCGAATACGCACATCTGTTGTCTGGTCAAAGCAACCAACCTTTCACGCCTTGTTCTAACAAAGCGTACAACCACTTCACCTGACGAAGTATTGGATTTATCCTGAGCCTTTACAGCATGATATGGAAAAATCCCCGCATACTCAGCATCATTCTCCAACTCTCGGAAATATGAGATAACTTGGTTAACAGTTATCTTGGTTGCATCTCCACCATGCAGGACCTTGATGGCACGGTCAACCATTTCTTCAAACTCAAAAATGTCTCGCGCGTTACCAACTAAATCTAAGAGTTCATCTCTTGATTCAAAGGTCACTTCGAACTCACTAACTACGACGTTCCTACCGCCATTCCATGACATCGCATAGTGTGGAGAATCAGTCCATAGATAAAAGCCTTGAGTCAGCCACTGATTTTCATCTGGTCCACTCAGGAAAGGCACTCCTTGGCGAATATCCTCATAACTACCACGGTTGCGACAATTATGATAACCAATGTGTACAACTTGCCCCATTTTTCTCTCTTCTCACGCAGATCGCTTGCTGAAGAATGCGATTAATGATGCTCTAAAAAAATCATAGTCGCAGATTGTAAATTAAACAGAATGTTTGCTCCACGTATTTTTCAACAGCATGTTCACATACTAGCGCGCGCTCGTATCCCCGCCACGCCTGCCCGCTTTATGTAGTGATTTTCATGCACCTGCATGACATAAACGAAAGCCCGCCATTCCTGGCGGGCCTCAGCTAAAACGATCCTCAAACGATCATGCAAATTCATGCGGCATAGACATGCATAGTTGCTTTATCGATCTTTTCTTACTTCAAGTGAGTCCTTATAGCCTCCTGTACACCTTGCGCTGTACGTTACCCCTGCCTCCCTTTGTCATAACTTAGATTCAAGCCTCATAAACCAAGAAGTACTACACAAAGTACTAACTCACAAAAATCACACAAACAGCCAATAATGCGCAAAATACTCACTTGACTACTCCATGAAGAAATACGTAAACTACATTCATCAATAGTATTTCTCTAAAAAAGACGGAGTCACAATTCAATGGCTACTACCAACTGTATTACTGTACTTACTGCTCGTGGCATAACAGAGATTTTGAACACGGGGGGAAGCCAAGCATGGAGACTTGACGCCAGCCATGCAGCTAAGCACGAATATTTAGTTTGTGTGCAAAATTCGAGAAAGGACTGGGGATCACAAGAAGCAAAACATCATCATGCTTTTATGATCGGTCGAATCTCGGGAGTAAGCAGGGCTCCAGAAAACCCTAAACGCTGGATCATAAACATCAATTCTTATGCTGAAATTGACATTCCAGGACAATGGGATGGCAATCGAAATCCCGTTTCTTATCGCAACCTCAAAGACATTGGCATTGAGGCTGACAAGTTGGAATTTAAAGCTCTTCCAAAATTAACCCCGACTAATTTGATTGTCGAGCAAGCTGGTGATGAGTACGAAGAAGAAGAAGAAAATGTAGTTAAGCCGTTAACACTTCAGGAGGCAAAAGCAGGGCTAGCCCTATACTTTGGTGTTAATGAAGAAAATATTCAAATAACTATACAAGGTTAAGGCTGTTAAACCGGCATAAGTGGCCATTACTTTTCGTTCGAAGTGGCGCTTCCAGTCTAACAAGCATCTAATAGGATTTTCGTATCTATCACAAATCCCAAAAGGTAATTTGCAGCCCATCATACGTAGCAAAACTAACGTTCGGTTAAATCGGAGCGGAAGTGAAAATAATGGTTACTGTATTTTACCCCATGACTAACGCCCCACTAAACTAGTTGTTCAACCTTGCTGGCGTCAGAATCAAGTCCTAACGCCAGCAACGTTCCTATGCCTAACTGGGGAGATCCATTGAACGGCTGTACTCATGAGTACGGATTTTCGCCATCAACTCGTCGGTCAGCTCCGAAACCCATTGGATAGCAAGCCGCTTCTCTTCATCATCGCACTCACTAGCCGCTACAAGCTTCACAAAAAAATCAATGCGCTGGAGCTTCAACGACTCCAAAAAATAGTCCTGCATTTTCCCCTCCAATCAAAACAACTGTATATAAACACAGTATATAATTACCCATCAAATGTAAATTGTTTTTTCTATGTTTCAAACAGATGGCTCAAATGCGATGCTTTACAAGAGACAACGGAATGAGGAATAAATCGATGCGTAAAGCATGTATTGAACTTATGGCAGGAACTAACGCAGCCTGTCTGGTTGCAGGCGAACTAGGCACTGGCCGCTGCCTTTACTTGGTTGTAGTAATGGAAGACATATTTGGTAAGCCCACAACAGAACAATGGCTTAAATCTTTAAGGCTTTGCGAGGCCAAAGCGGTCGAACTTAAGTATGAAGTTGCCCGCATTCGCGGCAAGAGTCTAGCTGGTTTATAACCTTCAATTTGAGGCGGCTTAGTACCACTGCCGCCATTTGTCATCCTCCTGCAGGCGCTGATCCCGGTAGAAAAGGCGTAGCCCGGCTCCGGATGGAATGCTGCCGCCACGCAGAAGCAAATCAATCTCAGATGTACTACCTTCAAACCCTCTGGCAGTCAGTTCTGCCTCAAGCTGCAGGCGCTGCTGCTCCGAAATACTCTGTATGTATGCTGTTTTCCGCTTCGGTTTTACCAGCCTCAACCTGGCTGTCAGCTCCCGCCGTTCCTTCTGGCCCATGTTGTGGAGATATTCCTGCAGCTCCTTCTCATCCATGGTTTTAATATCGGGTAAATCACCCCCTGATTTGTTCAGATTTTCAACAGGGGGACAGTTATTGCCACGAGTCCAAGGGGCGCAAGCGCCCTGGTCGGCTACCGCCTCCTGAACGTCAACGGCCTTACGAACCTTTTTCCACTTCATCGCGTGCGTGCAAATCTTGCCCTCTACAATCGGGGACCAGATGCCATAGATACGGATACCGTGATCGCCGTAGGCGCTCGGTTCGTCGTTAAGCTCATAAGCCGTGCGGACAAGGTGATATTTGCGGGGAACCAGTACACCGCCCTGCTTCATGATGTAGGTGGCAAAGCAACCTGCATCCGCAGCTGCCAGTACCGCATCCAGACGCGGATTATCCAGTACCGGCGCACCCGCTTTGCGTTCGCCCTGCACTCTCGCCGCCTGACCTGCCAGCAAGCGCAGCTCGCGGTATGCCTGACGCCCCGGAATACCAAAGAAACGAAATTGCTGAACACGGTGCAGCGACGCCCAGGCGCTGACATGCTCGGCGCTGTCACGCAGTGATCTGCCGGTTTCTTTGCTGATTTCTTTAGCCAGCCCGCGCCCGTCGATGTTCTTACTGATGTATTTGGCGATGTAGCTTGTCGGCGTGCCCTTGCGCGGGTTGATTGGCTCGGACTTGAAGCGCGGCCCGGTATTGGTGCCCAGCTCCTCGCGGTCTTCACGGATGGCAAACTTACGCAGCAGCGCGGTGATGGAACGACGGTCTTTTTTGCGCATAAAGCACAGAAGATGCCAGTGCACGGTGCCGTCATGGTGCGGCTCTGCAACGCGAACGCCGTACCAGCGCAACCCGGCTTTGTGCATGGCCTTGCGGAAAGCGGCGAACGTATCAACCAGGTAGTCACTGCTCTGCCGGACAGTGGCACTGGTCCACTTCGGATTAGGTCTGCCGTTGTTGAGGGTTGCGTGGAAGCGTGACGGGCAGGTGATGGTATAAAACACCGCGCAGTCTCCGCGCATTTCCGCGATCAGCTCCAGTCCCTTAACACAGGCCATCATTTCATTACGGCGGTGTGCCGGGTTGCTGTTGCTGGCGTTCACCACGTCTTCCATGTCCAGCGTGTCGCCGTCTTCGTTGACCAGCTCATGCGAGCGGAAGAACTCCAGCGATTTGCGGCGCTGCTCGCGTTTATGGATCACCGCTTCATAGCTGACATACGGGGACGCTTTCTTGTTGACCAGGCAGACGGCACGCAGCTGCTCCTCCCGCCACTCGCAGCGCATCTGCCACAATTTGCGATACCACCAGTCCGCACACAGCATGCGCGCCAGCGACGGTGGGATCAATTCATAAGGCACCGGCTTGCGGCGACGCTTTTTGCGGCGCAACTTCTCAAAGGCAGGCGGGATGACCTCAAGGCGCATGGCTTCTGCAGCAACCCTTTCCCATGC
This sequence comes from Citrobacter sp. Cpo040, assembly GCF_030332915.1. Classification (NCBI taxonomy): domain Bacteria; kingdom Pseudomonadati; phylum Pseudomonadota; class Gammaproteobacteria; order Enterobacterales; family Enterobacteriaceae; genus Citrobacter; species Citrobacter sp. Cpo040. The sequence continues at coordinate 612,108 of NZ_JAOWGX010000036.1, read as the reverse complement.
CTGGCGGATTTCTTCTGGTTTAACATCGTCACTGACAAACAGATCACCGCAAGCCGCATCAAGACACATGCTCATATGTGCCGCAACCAGCGTGGAAAGGCGCTTGACCTGCTCCTGACTCATTTCAGGCAGTACCAGCAGCCCCTCCAACCCTTCTTGGCTCGCCATGAACCGGAAAGACGCAGACACCTGGCTGTCACGCACGCGCTCCAGCCGCTCAAGACACAGTCTGATTGTTTCGCGCAGATAGCGGGAATAAGCTTTAGCCCTGCCCAGGCTATGGAAGTATTTAATTCGCTCCAGCAGAGGCTTGCTGATATGGGCAGGCATGGCGCTTACATCGGCAATAATCACCAAATCGGGATTAACGCGCTGCTGTTCGCGGGCCATTTTTGCATGGCTAATCAGCCGATCCTGCTCTATTTCACGCTGGACAGGATCACGGGATTCATTGAAGAAATAACGTTCCCAAACCTTATCACTCAGCGCCTCACGCCGCAGATGCTCCTGCTCGTTATCCGCAGCGTACAGAGTGATGAGGTTTGAAAGCGCAGACTCCGGCGCAACTTCCGCCGGTTCCAGATACGGGTTAACCGCTCTTTTTGGGGTATTCCATGGAAAGGCCACGGCGGCCTCATTCGAGCCGCCGGTGGTTTGTGCATGATGTAATGTGAATTTACTCACTGCCACGCCCGCACCTCAGTTTCCACCGAGACATCAGGACCAGAGGCCAAATCAACACCAAACCAACATACTGATTTTGTGGCGATAATTTCTACTGCAGTTTTACCATCACCGGCTGACACGCCCATGCTGCGCTTAGCGGTTATACGATGGTGGGTAAAATCACGATAAAGCGAACGGATCAGAGACGTATCGCTGTTGGACACGATAACCGTATGGCCTTCTGATGACCGGCGTTCAAGAATAGACGCCAGATGGTACTGATCATCCTCTGTAAAACCAGCGGTGTGATATCCGTTAAACGTGCCGTCATATGGCGGATCACAATAAACCACATCACCCGTCTGCAGCAGTGCCAGCGTTTCGTCATAACTGGCGCAGATAAACGTCGCGCGTTTTGCTTTTTCTGCAAATGCACGTATTTCGTTTTCAGGGAAGTACGGTTTTTTATAATTACCGTAAGGAACATTAAAATAACCGTTCAAGTTATAGCGACACAGTCCGCGATAACCATAGCGATTTAAATATAAGAAATACAATGCGCGTTCAATTGCGCCACCATGGCGCAAGTTAAACTCCTGTCTCGTCTTATAATATGCCTCTGAATCATTACGGGCTTCAAAAAGGTATCGGCCCTCTTTGATGAAGTATTCAACATCATTCTTAATCACCTGATAAAGATTAATCAGGTCTGGATTAATATCCGCGACAAGATAATGAGGATAGTCTGTCGCCATCATCACAGCACAGGAACCCGCGAAAGGTTCAACCAGTCGCGGGCCCGCAGGAAGGTGTTTAATCAATTCCGGCATGATAGCGGTTTTATTTCCCGCCCATTTCAGGATAGTGGTCATATAGCTCCCCCTGAAATGACATAGGAGAGAGCCTCAAGCGGCGTTAATGAGCGAATAGAAAGAATTACCCATTGCCCTTCCACTGCTACAACTTCATTAATCGGCAAAGTGTGGGTAATAACAGCGGCCCATTCCCGACCAGTATATGAACCGTGCTTCCATTCGCAGAGAGAAAGGACATCACCAACTTTGTAGCCGCGATCATCTTTACGAAGCTCTGCCTTTTTGCTGCCAGCGACTACGGCATTAAAATACTTAGGTGCAATTTTTATCTGATGGATGCGCATAGTCATACTGCACCTCCGTTATAGTGTTTGCCTTTCAGCTCTGCGATTTCCTGACAAGTGACACAGCACTGCACGCCCGGAATGGCGCGGCGGCGTGCTGGCGGGATCGGTGCATCGCAATCAACGCAGAGAACACGAGAAACACCCGGCGTTCTGTTCCGGGCGGTGTGGATGTGGCGCTGACGCTCTTCTTCAACGCGTTGCTGTACAAGGTCCATTGAATCAGCCATCAGTGGATCTCCTGCGCTTCGTTCTGAATGTTTTCAGCCGCAATACGCAGCAGCTCCGCCGCTTCAACGTGGTTAAGCTGACGTGACGTGATATGGCAAGCCAGGCTATCAAGACGGGCTGCCATTGCCGCGGCACGTGCACGGCGTTCTTCCATGCGTGCATCAGTCAGCATCTGGTTAATGCCAGCATCATCTGGTCCTGTTTTGGTGATTAGGGTTTCAATATTTCGCATTGTTGTTTCTCCTGAATTTGGGCAATAAGATGCCCGGCGGGTTTACGCCTTTAATTTCGGTTGTGGATTAATTCGGCATGGCTAGCCGATTTGGAAATAAACTCACCACTGTACGGAAATGGTTCATTGCTTTAATCAGCTCCCGCTTTTCGTCAGTCGTCAGCTCACTAACATTGACGCTATGACGTTCCGCCGGAATCTTTGCCATAAAGAATATTGCGGCTAGTGCGCGTTTATTCTGCTCATGGTTAATATCCCGTTGGTCACGCATATCGCTAATAAAGCGCTCCAGTTCTGAATCAATATTTAAGCCAAACACTTTCGCCCTTAATTCCGCGATGTGGTTTAACCCATTAAGACGGAGGCCAGCGCTTAGAGGAACAGTCGCAGCATCGCCTTCAATAGCCATGGTTTCCCCTGCTTTTTAGTGGACAGCTCAGCCAGCAACGCATCCTGAGAGCGGCACGGATGCCAGCGCTTGCCATCCTTCCCCATAATCCAGCCATGACCGCAGTGCATTGCAGGACTTTGCTTAACGAGCAGTGATGCAAAAGATGGTTCTTTAGTCAGCATAACCACCTCAGATCAGACCGAACGAAGCGCCGAGGCCCGTCACGGTATCTACCGCGCTTGCCATCGCCGGGTTAGCCTGCAAACGCGCCTGCAATGAAACAGCGGTGAGTGCCATCAAACGAGTGACAGAGTTGATGCTGTCGATAACCTGGCGCCGGCTGGCGGTGGTTTGTAGCTCACCAGAAACTGCGCTGGCAGCAACCCGGCCAATCTCTGCTGTTGCATTCAGCACGTAATGCGGCATTTTCTCGCTTGCCACTTCATTTATTGGGACACAAGACAGGCAATGAATCTGCGCCAGAAAACCGTCAACCAGAGTTGAGTCCTCAGTAAGATCGGTAAGTATCCAGATTTCCGGCGCGGTAAGCTGGTGAGGTTGCTCCGGGTTTAGCTTGTTGCGCAGGGTTTGGACATTCATGCCAGCGCGTTCTGCCAACTTCGCCATGTTATGACGTAAGGCAAAGGCACGGCAGGCATCATCGAAATGCGGGTGTTTGGAAACTCGATAGTCAAACATAGCAAGAGACTCCGATGTATCTCAAAATGGAACTAACTAATAGCGACATTGCAATCAGAAAGCGCATCAACAGTGAGCGCGACGATGTTAATCATCACTTTCTCGCGCTTCTTGTCCTTACGCAGACGGTGGCGAGGCAAACGACCATCAGCGAGCATGTCGTTAATGGTGTCTACAGGCAGTCCTGTTAGCTCGCTGTAGCGTTCAATTGTGACGTGCGGTGTATTCAGAGTGATTGAAATGTTAGGGGTCATGATGCAACATCTCCTATTGGCTTGTGGTGAGCCGGTAGTAATCGTGACAAGTCCCCAAATGGGAACGAAATTGATACTAGGATCGCATAAGAGATATGTCAACATCAAAGTACCCAAATGAGATCAAAATAAATCCCAATCAGGGTGGCAAGGCTGCGATTGAGCGACTGGTCGAGGCATATGGATTTACAACTCGGCAGGCCCTTGCTGACCACTTAGGAGTGTCAAAAAGCACATTGGCTAATAGATACCTGCGAGATACCTTCCCCGCAGATTGGATAATTCAATGTGCCCTGGAAACAGGTACTTCGCTCAATTGGTTGACCACCGGGCAAGGTCTTAAGCTAAGTTCTCAAACAGCAACCACTGAAGAGCTCGTGAAGTTTCGTCTGGTTGCGGGAAAAATGGTTGAAGATGGCTCATGTGTATTTGACGCGTCATTTCTTCCCGCGAAGCTTTCTGCACCGATTGTTGTTCTGGACGGACCTACTACATACATCTGTGAGCAAAAATTTGCAGAAGTGCTTGATGGGTACTGGTTGATCAACATTGATGGAACTTATTCCATTAGGCTTATCACCAGGCTGCCTAAGGGCATGATTAAAATTTCTACTGTAGATAATAGTTTTGAATGTGCTTTTTCAGATATAGAAGTTATCGCATATGTGAGAAGCACAACTGTTTCAAATTGATAGAATAAAAGGACTTAGAAATGGATTTATTTCTTATAATAGTATTATTTTTAGCATTATCCTCGCCCGTCTTGGCTATTATCTTGTACAAAATAGCCAAGAAAAATAAGTTAACAGTCACAAACTTATCATTAGAGAATGATAACTTAAAAAAAGAAAGAGACTCTCTAACAAATCAATTGATCGAGTCCGATAAAAAAATAGCTCAAGCTATACGTGAGCACTCTGAGTTAGAAGGAAGAGCTGCCCCCCTATGGCAATATGCAGAATTACACAGCGCGGTACTGGATGCAGAGAAAAAGATTAAGACAGCCGACTCTATAGCTAAACAGAAAATAGAAGCAGCTCAAATAATGGCAGCTAAAACAGTAAACGAAGCACATAATCAAGCTCAGCTCACAATAAGCAATGCAAATAGCGAAGCAATAGCTATCACCAAAGACGCTCGCGATGCACGCTTGAAAGCCAAAGAACGCCTTGATAATGCAAACAGTAAAGCGAATGAACTGATCTCAAATGCTAATGATAATGCAGTAAAAATAATTTCAAATGCTGAAGAAAGGGCAAAGGAGATTGCTGGGTCAGCTTATGAAGCGAAAGAATTTGCAGAAAGATATGAATCCGTTGCCAAATCAATGAAGAATAAAATTGATGGCTATGGGGATGAATGGATAATTCCTAATCGCAGTGTACTTGATGAGTTGGCGGAAAATTATGAGTTTACAGATGCAGGTAAGGAGTTGAAAAAAGCTAGAGAATTAACAGATTCATTAATAAGAACTAATAAAGCAGCCTCGTGTGATTATGTTGAACAGAATAGACGCACTACTGCAATCAACTTTGTTTTGGATGCTTTCAATGGAAAAGTAGACACTATTCTATCAAAAATAAAACATAACAACTTCGGTAAACTATCCCAAGAAATAAAAGATGCCTTTCAGCTAGTTAATTATAACGGTTCTGCATTTAGGTCAGCTAAAATAAGTGACATATATCTTCAAGCACGACTTAATGAACTAAAATGGGGTGTTGCAGTTAATGAAATTATGCTTGAAGAGAAAGAAGAACAAAGAAGAATTAAAGAACAACTTCGCGAAGAGGAAAGAGCTCGCAGAGAGTATGAAAAAGCAATAAAAGAAGCTGAAAAAGAAGAAAAAGCCATTCAGCAGGCCATTGATAAGGCGACCAAAGAATTAATGCTCGCTGGAGAAGAGCAACGCTTAGTTCTTGAACAGAAATTGGCTGAATTACAAGCTAAATATGAAGAGGCTGAAGCCAAAAACCAGCGAGCTATTTCAATGGCACAGCAAACACGCTCAGGCCATGTTTATGTTATTAGTAACATCGGTTCCTTCGGCGAAAATGTATATAAAATTGGGATGACACGCCGCCTTGAGCCATTGGATCGCATTCGTGAACTTGGCGATGCCAGTGTGCCATTCTCATTTGATGTACATGCAATGATCTACAGTGATGATGCTCCATCATTAGAAAACCACTTGCATAAAGTATTTAACGACAAGCAATTGAACAAGGTTAACTCACGCAAAGAGTTCTTCAATGTTGGCATAAAGGATATTAAGTCTACTATTGAAAACATGAACATTAATGCACATTGGACAATGTTTGCAGAAGCTAAAGAGTATAGAGAGTCTTTAGCCATTGAGAATGCGCGCAACGCAGTAACAGAAGAAAACGAAGAACTAATCGTTGCATAGCATGTATGATTTACGTTAATCATACATTGACCACTGGTTGAATATACAGTTAAATTTAGCCCTCAGACATGAGGGCTTTTTTATGGCAGTACGTAAACTCGACACCGGAAAATGGATTTGTGAATGCTACCCTGCCGGACGCAGCGGGCGTCGTGTGCGTAAGCAGTTCGCCACCAAAGGTGAAGCATTAGCTTTTGAACGTCACACTATGGATGAGACGGAGGCGAAACCCTGGCTGGGTGAATCGGTAGACCGTCGGACGTTGAAAGATATCGTTGAACTCTGGTTCAAACTGCACGGCAAATCCCTTACCGCTGGCGAGCATGTTTACGACAAGCTACTCTTGATGGTCGATGCCCTCGGGAATCCTCTCGCTACAGATCTCAGTTCCAAATTGTTCGCGCACTACCGTGATAAACGCCTAACGGGTGAAATTTACTTTAGCGACAAGTGGAAGAAAGGTGCCAGCCCGGTAACTATCAACCTCGAGCAAAGCTACCTTAGCGGCGTTTTTAGCGAGCTGACCCGACTAGGTGAATGGACAGCGCCGAACCCGTTGGAGAACATGCGCAAATTTACCATCGCAGAAAAGGAGATGGCCTGGCTGACGCATGAACAAATTACTGAGCTTTTGTACGACTGCAACTGCCAAAGCCCCCTGCTCGCCCTAGTCGTTAAGATATGCCTGAGTACCGGAGCACGCTGGCGCGAAGCGGTAAATCTTACACGCTCCCAAGTCACTAAATACCGAATCACATTTGTCAGGACCAAAGGTAAAAAGAACCGCAGCATTCCGATCAGCAAAGAGCTGTATGAGGAAATCATTGCTTTGGATGGCTTCAAGTTCTTTACCGACTGCTATTTCCAATTTTTATCTGTGATGGATAAGACCTCTATCGTGCTGCCGCGCGGGCAGCTTACCCACGTCCTGCGCCACACGTTCGCAGCTCACTTTATGATGTCAGGTGGAAACATCCTTGCCTTGCAGAAAATCCTGGGTCACCACGACATTAAAATGACCATGCGCTATGCTCATCTGGCACCAGACCATCTTGAAACAGCCCTGCGCTTCAACCCGTTGGCTACCCTACCAAGTGGCGACAAAGTGGCGACAGCGGTTGGCAATACCCCGTAATCGTCACCTCTCACCACCAAACTAACTTATTGATTATCCTGCAAGTCATTGTTTTCACTAACCCGTTTACATAAATGGGTTTTTTGTTGCCTGAAATTCGCGCTCATCGCCTTCCACCTCTGAAACGCCCCTCTAATTTGCAGCATGCCGGTTATGGCACATACTTTAAAACGGTGCTTTATCGGGGATGGGGGTTAGTCATGTTGCTTACTGGCAAAGTCGCAGTAATTTTTGGTGGCAGCGGGGCTATTGGTAGTGCGGTTGCGCAGGCCATGGCACGCGAAGGAGCCCATGTGTGTCTGGGTGCTCGCAGCCAGGAAAAACTTGATCGGACGGCCAGTATTATCCGAACGGCAGGTGGTACAGTCGAAACCTTTATCACCGATGTACTCGACGAGCACAACGCATCGAAGGAAGTTACCCGCCTTGCGCAGCAAACTGGTGGAATAGATGTGGTGGTTAACGCAACGGGATTTATGCACGAACAGGGCAAACGCATTGACGCATTATCCCTCTCTGAGTTTATGAGCGGCATCACCCCTTTCCTCTCGGCGCAGTTCAATATCGCTAAAGCCGTAACGCCGCACATGGGCGGCAATCGTGCGGGCGTCATTCTCAGCGTTGTTGCCCCCGCGGCCCCGATGGCGATGCCTGGTCATCTGGGTCATATTGTTGGTTGTGCAGGAACAGAGGCTTTTATTAAAGCGTTCGCCAGCGAGGTAGGACCGGCAAATATCCGGGTCGTCGGCGTGCGCTCGCATGCGATTGTGGATGCTGTTGCAGCTGGCTCCTATACCGGAGAAATTTTCTCCGCTAAAGCACAGTCAATGGGTTTAACCGTCGATCAATGGTTAGGAGGTGCGGCGCAAAGTACCATGCTCGCGCGCCTGCCTACGCTTGCACAAATCGCTGAGGTCATGACCTTTCTTGCTTCAGACCATGCCAGCGCCATGACCGCGACGGTGGTGAATATTACCGGAGGCGCTACGCACAGCTGACTGTCGCGGGTATCCCTGCAATACGCTCCACCATCAGCAAGATATCTTCTCGCTGCAGCGGTTTTTTGTCCGTGACAAAATGCAGCGTCATTCCTTCAATAAACGCATCCAGCGCCCGCGCCGTAACCGGGTCAAACCACTGCTCCAGCGTTTGTTGGCTGCGTAGCATCCAGTTCTGCATCACCGTTTTCAACGCTGGTTTACGGCTGGCGAAAGCATACAGCTGATACATGAGCTCCATATTATCAGGCGTTGTGACCTGAGAGCCGTAAATCATATCGGTAATGGCATGGCAAGCCTGCGACGCATCCTTAACGTCGGCAAAAAAGTCCTGATACTGCAACAGCATCCTGTCAGTAAAACGGCCAAATGCCTCCATCAAAAGCTCATCAATTCCCGAAAAGTAATAGGTCATAGAACCCAGTGGCACCTCGGCAATCATAGCGATTTTACGATGTGTAACCCCATGAATACCATGGGCTATTACTGCATCCAGAGTCGCCTGAACTATTTTTTCCCGCCGCTGCGGATCGTTTGCACGTCGCACTACATTTCCTCCTCTTGCATTTGTGTACAAATGTACACAGTCTTGCTAATGTTGTCTCCTTCCCTCTTTTCTTTGGCTCGAATTCATGACTGGCATCTCATCACGCAAAGCCTTAAGACGTCGCACCTGGGCGCTGTTCACGTTCTTCTTTTTACCAGGATTATTAATGGCCTCCTGGGCAACGCGTACCCCTGCCATCAGAGATATCCTCTCCATCTCCACTGCCGAAATGGGCGCGGTGTTGTTTGGGCTCTCTATTGGTTCGATGAGTGGCATACTTTGTTCGGCCTGGCTGGTGAAACGATTTGGCACGCGTAAGGTGATTCGCACCACCATGTCTTGTGCAGTCCTCGGAATGGCGATCCTCAGCGTAGCGCTCTGGCTGCATTCCGCATGGCTTTTCGCGTTTGGCCTGGGCGTATTTGGCGCCAGCTTTGGTGCGACAGAAGTTGCCATCAACGTCGAAGGTGCGGCAGTTGAGCGCGAAATGAACAAAACCGTGCTGCCGATGATGCACGGTTTTTACAGCCTGGGAACGTTGGCAGGGGCTGGAGTTGGAATGATGCTTACCGCCTTCAGCGTCCCGGCTACCGCGCATATTATTTTGGCTGCAATGGTTGCTATCACACCTATTTTCATCGCCATCAAAGCTATTCCTGACGGCACGGGCAAAAATGCCGCTGACGGTTCTCACTCCGGTGAAAAAGGACTGCCTTTTTATCGTGATATCCAGCTATTGCTGATCGGCGTTGTAGTGCTGGCGATGGCATTTGCTGAAGGTTCCGCCAACGACTGGCTTCCACTGTTAATGGTGGACGGACATGGATTTAGCCCGACATCAGGCTCGCTGATTTATGCCGGTTTTACGCTGGGTATGACCGTTGGGCGATTTACCGGTGGCTGGTTCATCGACCGTTACAGCCGCGTTGCGGTGGTGCGCGCCAGTGCGCTGATGGGCGCTCTCGGGATTAGCCTGATTATTTTTGTCGACAGCTCTTGGGTGGCCGGTGTGTCCGTTATTCTGTGGGGACTCGGCGCATCGCTCGGTTTCCCGCTGACGATTTCAGCTGCCAGCGACACCGGCCCCGATGCACCGACCCGCGTCAGCGTCGTAGCGACCACCGGTTACCTGGCGTTCCTTGTTGGACCGCCGCTGCTGGGCTATCTGGGTGAACACTATGGCCTGCGCAGCGCTATGTTAGTGGTGCTGGCGCTGGTGCTTGTCGCCGCCGTCGTCGCGAAAGCGGTAGCGAAACCGGATCTCAAAAATACTACGGTGATGGAGAACAGCTAATGAGTATCAAATTAATTGCGGTCGACATGGACGGCACATTTTTAAGCGACCAAAAAACCTATAACCGTGAGCGCTTTATGGCGCAATACCGCCAGATGAAAGAACAAGGGATCCGCTTTGTGGTCGCCAGCGGCAACCAATATTATCAGTTGATTTCCTTTTTCCCCGAACTGGCCAATGAGATCTCATTTGTCGCCGAAAACGGCGGTTGGGTGGTCAGTGAAGGAGAAGATGTCTTTAACGGCGAACTGGCTAAAGACGATTTCCATGCCATCGTAGATCATCTGCTGACCCGCGCCGATATCGACATTATTGCCTGTGGTAAAAACAGCGCCTATACGTTGAAACAGTACAGCGATGAGCATAAGAACGTTTCCGCCATGTACTATCATCGTCTCGAATTTGTAGATAATTTTGACAATCTTAACGACGTTTTCTTCAAGTTCGGGCTGAATATTTCCGACGACCGAATTCCACAGGTACAGGCCGATCTCCACGAGGCGATTGGCGATATTATGGTACCGGTGCATACCGGCTACGGCAGCATCGACTTAATAATACCCGGCGTGCATAAGGCTAACGGTCTGCGCCTGCTGCAACAACGCTGGAATATTAGCGACGACGAGGTTGTTGTGTTTGGCGATGGCGGAAATGATATTGAGATGCTGCGTCAGGCGGGATTTAGTTTCGCAATGGCCAACGCTCACGAACCGGTTGTCCAGGCGGCAAAATATCGTGCAGGCTCGAACAACGAAGAGGGCGTGCTGGATGTTATCGACCGCGTGTTAAAGAATGAAGCACCGTTTACGTATTAACGGCTCAGCACAGACGGCAACAAAATGATGGCATGATCTATTCATAATCCGCCTCAAATTAACCCGCTGGATTATTACTTCCAGTGAATATTTCAGGCGAGCGGATCATGAAGAAAAGTGTACTGATGGCGACATTGTTGCTGGGCTTTGCGGGGACAACATTTGCACAGAGCGTTACCGTTGATGTCCCCAGCGGTTATAAAGTGGTGGTAGTGCCCTCTTCCGTCAGCGTCCCGCAGGCGGTCAGCGTAACGACCGCACCACAAACGGTATATGTTGCTCCAGCGCCTGCTCCGGCCCCTGTCTATCGCGCACATCCTTATGCGCGACATGTGGCAAGCGTCGGTGAAGGGATGGTTATCGAACATCAGATTGACGACCACCACTAAGTTGTCGCCAGGCCCAGACAACAGTAATACTGGTCAGTTAAGATCTTTGGTGAGCGGTAGGCCGGATAAGGCGTTTACGCCGCCATCCGGCAATTTGCTACAGGCCGCCGGATGGCGCTTCGCTTATCCGGCCTACAGCGTGATTCTATTATCAACATAATGATGAATTTATCGGCGTCATTATGCTTATCTGCGCTGGATTGCGGACAACCGGGCCTTAACCTTCCCGGGAATTCCCTACCCGTTTATCTTTCAGGAAGATAACCATCAAAATCAGCCACAGTACGCCGCTTGCCAGATTGAACAAGCTGAACAAGCCGTTCCCTCCCAGCAGATACGCGTGTTTACTCAGCTCAATACCGACGGTAAAAATCAGCATCTGCAACATACCCATTGCGGCAGAAACAGTACCCTTACTCATTTCGCTGGCAAACAGCGTCAGGCGCACCAGCCCCGCATTCGCCACGCCAATGCCAAACGCATAGATACTCAAACCTGCCGTCATCCATAGATATGCATGAGATGACACTACCGTGGCCGCAGCAGCAATAATCAGGCCAACGGCGATTGGCCAGCCGCCCATGATAATTAGCGAACGCACGGTTTTTCGCGAAGTCAGACGCGCCAGCACCAGGTTACCGGCAATCAACGCGCCAAAAATCGGTACCTGCAACAGACCATATTCGTAGCTGCTGAGATGTTCACCACTGATGATAATAATCGGGGACTGCGCAATCCACGCCAGTAACGGCAGGCTGACAAAACCCAACGCCAGTGCGCCTGCAACGAAGCGCACGTTCCTCAGCACCAGCTTATAATCCTTGCCCAGCTCTTTAATGGACAGCTTTTCACCAAGCCGGGTTGCCGTTTCCGGCATCGCGCGTTGCAGACCAAAAAAGGAGATGGCCGCCAGAGCAGCAAACAGGATAAACATCCCTTCCCACGGCAGAACATGTACCCAGGCTGCGCCTACCAACGGACCCAGCAGTGGCGCAATCAGCGCCACGTTTGCCATCAGCGCGGTAATTTTTATGCAGACCGCTTCTTCAAAGGATTCCTGAATGGCGGCGTAACCCACCGCACCAATAAAGCACAGGCTTATCCCCTGCAAAAAACGCAGGAAGGTAAATTGCTCAATATTCTGTGCAAGCAGGGTTGCAAGGCAGGTAACGATGAACCAGATCACACCGGTTAACATTACCGGACGACGACCAATACGGTCCGACAGCGGTCCTAACAACCACTGCAAAAACATGCCGCCTGCCAGATAGGCGGTCATGGACGTAGGTACCCAATCTAATCCGGCGTTATATTGCGCCACCACCGCCAACATTCCGGGCTGGATCATATCGTTGCCGATATAAGTGGAGAATTCGTAAAGCACCAGACAGAGCGGGAAAAGTAATGCCTGACGCCCCAAACGGACGCCTGAAGATAAACGGTTCTGCATGCAATCTCTTAACTATAGAAAAATCGCGCAAAGTGTAATAAATGCGCCGTACTGGTGATAGTGAATTATGTGATTTGAAAGCAAAATGCGCACATTTTTACACTCATTTGCTCAAGAACATTTTGCTTTAAGGTTAATTTAAGTTGAGACCGCTATCATGCTCAATAAGTCTCATTAATTGTCTTAAAAATCGTCATTTAACAGGCAAATAAGACAAGACCGCTTTTTATCCCGTGGAAGCAATTTTATGCTCTCCCCAAATGGGTCTATTTAACGATTACACTGAGTCTGGACGTTATGCTGGAAAATCTGAACAATTCGCTTTTTTACTTGATCAATGCAACACCCGACTCTGAGCAATGGGCAATTTCGCTCGCCATTTTCATTGCCAAAGATCTGATCAGCATTGTGCCGCTGTTAGCCGTTGTGCTCTGGCTTTGGGGACCTCGTGGTCAGGTTACGCTCCAGCGCCAGTTGGTCATCAAAATGGCCATTGCGTTGGTAGTCGGTCTGACAATTTCTTGGCTGATGGGGCATTTTTTCCCCCACGATCGTCCGTTCGTTAACCACATCGGCTATAACTTCCTGCACCATGCGGCAGATGACTCTTTCCCAAGCGACCACGGTACGGTTATCTTTACCTTTGCTCTGGCCTTCCTGTTCTGGCATCGCTTGTGGACGGGTGCTCTGCTGATGGTTGTCGCCGTGGCGATTGCCTGGTCACGTGTTTACCTTGGCGTTCACTGGCCGATGGATATGCTGGGCGGATTACTGGCCGGGTTGATCGGCTGTCTGAGCGCCCAGATGATCTGGCAACGGTTCGGCACAACCTTGTACCTCGGCTTGCAGACGTGCTATCGCACCTGCTTCGCTCTCCCCATCCGTAAAGGTTGGGTACGTGACTAACCCGCGGTAAAAAGAGTAGTATTAAGCGCGAAACTAAGCACTTATTCTATTCTCCAGGGGAACTATGGAAACTCGACGCGACGAGCGTATTGGTCAATTACTGCAGGCGCTGAAACGCAGCGATAAATTACACCTCAAAGAAGCCGCGACGTTGCTGGGCGTATCTGAGATGACCATTCGTCGCGACCTGAATAATCATGATGCTCCCGTCGTGCTGCTCGGGGGCTATATTGTTCTGGAACCCCGCAGCGCTAACCACTATTTAATCAGCGATCAAAAATCCCGTCTGGTTGATGAAAAGCGTCGCGCTGCCCAGCAGGCGGCGAGTCTCGTGCAGGCGCATCAGACCATCTTTTTCGATTGCGGTACGACCACGCCGTGGATCATTGAAGCGATCGACAATGAACTGCCCTTCACCGCAATCTGCTACTCGTTGAATACGTTTCTGGTGCTGCAGGAAAAACCGCATTGCCGCGTCATTCTGTGTGGTGGTGAATTCCATGCCAGTAACGCGATTTTTAAACCGCTCGATTTCCAGGAAACGCTGAACAACCTCTGTCCGGATATCGCCTTTTATTCTGCGGCAGGTGTTCATATCGAGAAAGGCGCGACCTGTTTTAATCTGGAAGAACTGCCGGTGAAGCACTGGGCGATGTCGATGGCACAGCATCACGTTTTGGTGGTCGATCACAGCAAGTTTGGCAAGGTGCGACCTGCGAGGATGGGGGAATTGAAACGCTTTGATACCATCATCAGTGATAACCGCCCTGACGATGAGTTTGTTGAGTACGCTAAAGCACAACGTATCACGCTGAAGTACTAACAGATACTGCCGGACGGCGATTGCGCCATCCGGCAATAAATAAGATTAAGAGAACCAACCACCAAACCACTGGTGGAATTTCATCATCACAAAGTCCCACATGCGGCTAAAGAAACCACCCTCTTCCACATCTTCCATCACCATCAACGGACGCTGCTCAATGGATTTTCCGTTCAACTGGAAGTCGATAGTGCCCACAACCTGACCTTTCTTCAGCGGTGCAGTTAGCTGTGGTTCAGTCAGGGTAAAGCTGGCCTTCAGGTTTTTGAGCTGGCCACGCGGAATGGTCACAGAACCCCCTTCTCCGGCGCCCAAATTCACTTCACTCTTATCGCCAAACCAGACGCGCTGGGTGACGAAAGTCGCATCTGGTTTAATCGGCGTAACGGTTTCAAAGAAACGGAAGCCCCAGGTCAGCAGTTTTTCTGACTCATTGAAACGAATGCGGTCGGTTTTTGCTCCCAGCACCACGGAGATCAGGCGCATATCGCCCTGGGTCGCGGAGGCCACCAGGTTGTATCCCGCCCCGGCAGTGGTCCCGGTTTTCATACCGTCCACGTTCAGGTTGGTGCTCCACAACAGACGGTTGCGGTTCGGCTGGCGGATTTTATTGAAGGTAAATTCTTTCTCTTTGTGAATAGCGTACTCTTCCGGCACATCGTGGATTAACGCCTTCCCGAGCAACGCCATATCACGTGCGGTACTGAACTGTCCTGCCGCATCCAGGCCGTGTACCGTCTGGAAAGTCGTGTTGGTCAGCCCCAGTTTTTTCGCATAGCCGTTCATCAGGCCAATAAAGGATTCCTGGCTACCGGCAACGTAATCAGCGAGTGCAATACAGGCATCGTTACCTGACTGAATGATAACGCCTTTATTCAGATCGGACACCGCGACCTGATCGCCGGGCTTGAGGAACATGACCGACGAACCGCGCAGGGCTGGATTACCGGTCGCCCAGGCGTCTTTGCCCACGGTGACCATGTCGTTGAGGTTAATTTTCCCGGCCTTCAGCGCCTGCCCAACCACATAGCTGGTCATGATTTTGGTCAGACTGGCAGGATCCAGTTTCTCATCAGCATTACCTTCCGCCAGCACCTTACCACTGGCGTAATCCATCAGAATCCACGCGCGCGCGTCCACGCTCGGCGGGGCCGTCGGTTGCTCCGCCGCCTGTACGGTCGGCGCCAAAAGGATTAAGAGTGCAGAACCTGCAGCAAAGCTGCGAAGTGAAGAGAAGTATTGCGTCATAAATGCCACCCGAGTATCCATTCCAAAAAACCACGTCATACCACACCGTGTTTACACAAAACCGGCCAAGCGACCTCGACCAACCCATGCAGAAAAAGTCTGATGGATGACGTGTAAAATAAGTGCGGTGAGTAATAACGCACTAACGAGCTTAAAGAAACCGTAAGTTGGTAAAGTTTTTAAAGTTTATGCAATAACGCCGCGGTGCGCTGCTCCTGGCACGATTTTTTTAGACTTTGTTGCGTAAATATTAGGTTTACCCCACCATGTGAGCTAGTCAGATGGCATCTGCAGCCATAAAGCTGCTCAATTAATTTGCGGGGTTACTATGATTACACTGTGGGGTCGCAATAACTCGACCAACGTAAAAAAAGTATTGTGGACGCTCGAGGAACTGGAACTGCCGTATAACCAAATTCTGGCGGGCGGACAGCATGGCGGTAACCGCGATGCCGACTATCTGGCACTGAACCCGAACGGACTGGTCCCGCTGCTACGCGATGATGAAACAGACGTTGTTCTGTGGGAATCCAATACCATTGTCCGCTATCTGGCCGCTCAGTACGGACAAAAACGTTTGTGGATTGACGCCCCGGCCGCGCGCGCAGTCGGTGAAAAATGGATGGACTGGGCAAATCAGACGCTAAGCCCTGCGCATCGGGTTATCTTATTTGGTCTGGTCAGAACACCTGCCGATCAGCGCGATATGGCGGCCATTGAGGCAAGTAAGCAAGTTTGCGAGAACCTGTTTGCCATTCTGGATAACGCGCTGGCAGACCAGCCATGGTTCTCCGGCGCTGAATTTGGCACCGCGGATATCGCTGTGGCACCGTTCATCTATAACCTGTTCAACGTTGGTCTGAGCTGGACCCCGCGCCCGCATCTGGAACGCTGGTATCAACAACTGACCGAGCGCCCGGCGTTTCAAAAAATCGTGATGATCCCGGTCAGCTAACCAAATCAGGGACTCACTTTCAGTAATTCCCCGTCGGACTCGTCGGTTAACACGTACAAATAACCGTCTGGTCCGACGCGCACATCACGGATCCGCTGCCCCCTTTCCTGCAACAGACGACCATCCTCAGTGACCGTATTCCCTTTAATGCTCAGCACGATCACTTCTTTATCTTTCAACGCGCCGATGAACAACTTCTGCCGCCACTGCGGGAAGGTATCGCTATTGTAAAAAGCCATTCCACTAACCGCCGGCGACTTTTCCCAGTAAAAGATGGGTTGTTCCGTGCCAGCAACAATTTGACCTTTTGCTTCGGGAATTTTCAAACCACTGTAGTTAACACCCCAGGTCGCGATAGGCCAGCCGTAGTTTTTCCCTTTCTCGGGGATATTGATTTCATCGCCTCCGCGTGGACCATGCTCATTGAGCCACAACACATCACTCCACGGATTCATCGCCATACCCTGCGGGTTGCGGATGCCATACGACCAAATCTCTGCCCGCGCTCCTGCCATGTTCACAAACGGATTATCCGGCGGAATTTTTCCCTCGTCGGTCAGTCGGACTAATTTACCCTGCAATTTATCCAGGTCCTGGGCGGTAGCGCGTTGATTATTCTCCCCCAGGCCAATAAACAGATAACCGTTACCATCAAATACCAGACGTCCACCAAAATGGTTTCCGGTGGAAAGCTTTGGCTGTTGGCGAAAAACGGTCTGAAATCCTTGCAGATGTTTGAGATCGTCACTCAATCGCCCGTAGCCTACCGCAGTGCCCGCTTTGCCTTCGCGGTCGGCTTCAGCGAAGCTTAGCCATACCCGGCGAGATTGTGCAAAATCCGGTGCTAACGCCACATC
The DNA here is from genome assembly GCF_030332915.1 of Citrobacter sp. Cpo040. Taxonomy (NCBI): domain Bacteria; kingdom Pseudomonadati; phylum Pseudomonadota; class Gammaproteobacteria; order Enterobacterales; family Enterobacteriaceae; genus Citrobacter; species Citrobacter sp. Cpo040. The sequence goes on along the minus strand of NZ_JAOWGX010000036.1, from coordinate 594,649 downwards.
AAGCAGTCCTCCCTGACCATTTGCCCAAACTTTGGGTACGCCGGTCAGCGGGTCGGAAAGCCCTTTATCAGGCTGCCAGAGTCGAAGCTGTCCACCTTTGAGCGTAATGAGCATACCGCGGTTATCGGGTAAAAAAGCCAGTGACCATGGGTGATCGAGTTTAGTTTGCAGCACTTCCACTTTTACCGCGGCGGCATAAGTGGAAAATAGCGCAAGTGGAATAGCACAGAGAAAGAGTCGACGCATAACACCTCCTTAATGGCTCTGCATAAAGCGTAGCCAGCAAGGGGAATTATCCCGCTACATTTACATAATCTTGACGAAAAGGGGGAGCGCCCTCCCCCTGATTCAGACGTGTTCCAGCGTTGGGTAAGATTGCAAACTCTGGATACTTAGCGTCAGCGTTGTCAGGCAGTTTTCCAGTTTCTCTGCGTTAACGGCGATAAACGTTGGACAATCGTGATGTCCACTCATAAGACAAACAGCGGCGGCGGCTAACGCCCCTTCAGCACGATGAAGGGCATTCCACTCTTCCTGATCAAGATGCATACCGTGAAGCTGTGATTGCTCGTGCAATTCGCGATTCAGTGCAAAAAAAACATCACGCAGGCGATCGCTCTCGCTAACTGACATGTAGCCTTTCGCTTTTCTCAACTGCAGATAAGCGGCAAGTTCGATACGGGCGTTTATCAATTTGTTGAGAAGATCGGTTCTCAGTCTGTCAACAACCATACTTTGTTCCTCCTCTTTCCAACTATGGTGCAACTTAATAGTATGGTTGTTTTTTGAACAAATAGATGTCCTACATCAATAAAGCCCAATTGATTAACATAATTTACAATGTTACAACTTCATCCGGTACGCTTATCGAAAGCGCCCAGTGTCTGACTCGCCTGACTTTTTTTGCTATACCTGATGTGGTTACTGCCATGGTGTTGATGATGAGGGGTCTATGTCGAAAGCAAATGATGCAGAAAAGATACGCACACTATCAAAAATAGATCTCAATCTGCTGACCATTTTCTGTTTGATCTATAGCGTGGGTAGCATTTCCAGAGTCGCTGACATGCTGAACATCTCACCTTCCGCCGTCAGCCAGTCATTAAGAAAACTGCGCGAAATGATGGGGGATAATCTGTTTGTCCGTAGCGGGAATGCACTGTTACCGACGGTCTATTCTGATGAACTGTATGATAATACAATCCCAATTATCGATAAGCTGTCAACGCTGATGCCGCTTTCCACGCCTGCCACCAAAAAAAGGTTAACGCTTTATACGGAATCTTTTATTTCCCCTATCGTTATTCCAGATGTCACCGCCAGAATAATCGAGACTGACGCCGATATCAGCCTCCTGCACCTTACCGCCGACCTGAATGAACAGATTATTATTGAACTGCTGAATATGCGTCAGGCAGATGCCGTTTTTTCTACCTTTTCTGTAGAGTCAGCAAGTCTTTCATGCCAGAAAATATGCGATATGCGCCTGGTGCTGGCGGCCTCGCAGAATAATCCTTTATATGGTAACACCATCAGTGAAGCGCAATTCAGAAACGCTAACCTGGTCGGTTACAATACTAAGAATGAGAAAATCATTTATCATCGCAGTATTGTAGATAAAAAATTTAGAACCGGAGAACGCTGCCTGCTTACCTCATCGTTTACGGCGATTCTGACGATTGTGTCCAATACACATTGTTTAGGGGTAATCCCGGAAAAGGTATTTGAAACACACGCCCACCTGTATGGACTAAAAAAAATAAACACGCCGTTTCCCCTGCCGCAATTTAGCGTGTTTGCCTCATCGCGCAAAGAAAGCAATACCCACAAGATCCTAGCCCCTATTCTGGCTAATTTACAAACAGCCTCTCTGTTATGAAAACCAGAGAGGCTGAGCGTTAGAAATACTGACTACACGCGAATTTTTGCTATGCGCCAGATATGGTCGGCATATTCCTGAACCGTTCTGTCCGACGAGAAATACCCCATGTTAGCAATATTATGCATGGTTTTTGTCGTCCACTCCCGGGGAGTACGATACAACTCGTCCACCGCATCCTGACAATCTACATAGCTGCGGTAATCTGCCAACACCTGATAGTAGTCGCCGAAGTTAATCAATGAATCCAACACCTCCCTATAACGCCCTGGCTCCTGCGGACTAAACATCCCCGTACCGATTTGCGTCAACACCTGATGAAGTTCCTCATCCTTTTCAAAGATGTGCCTCGGGTCATAGCCATCACGTCGCAGAGTTTCAACCTGATTCGCCGTATTGCCAAAGATAAAGATGTTATCTTCCCCAACGTATTCGCGCATTTCGATATTCGCACCGTCGAGCGTACCGATAGTGAGCGCACCATTCATACCGAATTTCATATTGCTGGTCCCGGAGGCTTCCGTCCCGGCCAGGGAAATTTGCTCTGACAGATCGGCTGCCGGAATAATTAGCTGAGCGAGACTGACGCTGTAATCCGGGATAAACACTACTTTCAGTTTGCCGCCAATCTGCGGATCGTTATTGACTAACTGCGCCACATCGTTAATCAAGCGAATAATTTGTTTTGCCATGTGATAAGAGGAGGCTGCTTTTCCGGCAAAGATATTCACTCGCGGTCCCCAGTTGGCATCCGGCGCGGCTTTAATTCGGTTATAGCGTGTAATAACGTGGAGCACATTCATGAGTTGCCGCTTGTACTCGTGGATGCGTTTCACCTGCACATCAAACAGCGCATCAGGATTCACCACCACGCCATAGTGGGTGGCAATATGGTGCGCCAGTCGCTGCTTATTTTTACGTTTCGCACGATGCACAGCCTCATTCACCGACGGATAATCTATAAACTGCTTCAGCTCGCCCAACTGCATTAATTTAGTCCGCCAGCTGTCACCGATATTTTCGTCCAGCACTTTGGCAAGCGGTGGATTCGCCAGCGCCAGCCAACGACGCGCAGTCACACCATTGGTTACGTTGGTGAAACGCAGGGGAAAAATATTCGCAAAATCTGCAAACAGTGATTCGGTCATCAGTTTTGAATGCAATGCCGACACGCCGTTTACCTTATGACTGACAACTACCGCCAGCCAGGCCATACGCACCACACGACCATTGGACTCATCAATTAACGACACACGTTTTAGCAGATCGCTGTCATTACGATAACGTTCCTGTAAGGTCTTCAGAAAACGATCGTTAATCTCAAAAATAATCTGCAAATGGCGCGGCAAAATTCGACTTAGCATTTCTACTGGCCAGGTCTCCAGCGCCTCACTCATCAACGTATGGTTGGTATAAGAAAAAATCTGACAAGTCACGTCAAACGCGTTATCCCAACTAAACTGATGATGATCAATCAATAAACGCATCAACTCAGGGATCGCCAGTACCGGATGCGTATCATTAAGGTGAATCGCAATTTTATCGGCCAGATTGTCGTAGGTTTTGTGCAACTGATAATGACGACTCAGAATATCCTGAATCGTCGCCGAGGCCAGGAAATAGGCCTGGCGTAAACGCAATTCACGCCCCGCATCGGTGGAATCATCCGGGTACAAAACCCGCGAGATACGATCGAAGTGGTATTTGTTTTCCACTTCAGTAGCAAAGTCGTCCTGCTGATTCAGTTTGCCCGCATTAACTTCGCTATTCACCTGCACGTTCCACAAGCGCAACGTATTAGTCGTGTCCGTCGCATAACCTGGAATAATTTGATCATGCGCCACGGCCAGAATATCCTCGGTTTCAAGCCAGCGGGTTTTATTCCCCTCCTGTTGAACACGCCCGCCAAAACGTACTTTATAATGCGTATTATGACGTTTAAACTCCCAGGGATTACCGTATTCCAGCCAATAATCGAGCGACTCTTTTTGTACACCGTTAACGATATTTTGTTTGAACATACCGTAGTTATAACGAATACCGTATCCACATCCCGGCAACCCAAGCGTCGCCAGTGAATCAAGGAAGCAGGCCGCCAGACGACCGAGACCACCATTACCTAATCCGGGATCGTTTTCTTCGTCAATCAGTTCTTCCAGTTCAAGCCCCATTGCCTCCAGCGCGCTTCTGACTTCGTCATAAATACCTAAAGAGAGCAATGCATTGGATAGCGTACGACCAATTAAAAATTCCATCGACAGATAATATACCTGGCGCGCATCCTGAGAGAATTGCGCCCGATTAGAACGGTGCCAGCGCTCGACCATCCGATCGCGTACCGCATATAACGTCGCATTAAGCCACTCCCGTTTCGTGGCGATTGCGGGATCTTTGCCAATTATGAATAAAAGTTTATTAGCAATATCATCTCTAAGTTTATCAACATCAGAGTCCGTGACGACCGGAAGTGGCGAAATATACATATTAACGTTACCTTTCAAATTTTGTAGGATGGTAATAGACAGGTGAATTATTTAAAGTTTGGGTACGTGAGCGTTAGCTTTTTGTCGAATATTTTCATGACTGGCGATAAACGTTAATTCTGTCATTAATACACGCCAACTTAAGCCTGTGGCAAGCGAGATATAATATAAACTCACACCATTAGCATAAAGAGTTTTAGCCATTTCAAGTTTCGACTTCAAAACAATATCTTTCAAATTTAACCTCATTAGTAACGCTCGACGAGATAAAATTTACGATAATGAGTGTCTATAGCCAAGAAGCGGCACTTAAAGCCGGAATTAGACTCACTAAACACCTTTCACTGACCGATCTACTCTTTATAGGTATCGCTCTTTATTCTCTCCGTCTTATGCTGATCAGATATAGATGTACCGTGAAGGCATCTGTATAATCCCCCGATTACGAGCAATGTACAGTATAAGAAAATGGCAAAAATTGGTTTTATATCACTAGGTTGTCCGAAAAACCTCGTCGATTCTGAGCGCATCCTGACCGAACTTCGTACCGAAGGCTATGATGTTGTGCCAAGCTACGACGACGCGGATATGGTTATCGTTAATACCTGCGGCTTTATCGACAGTGCGGTTCAGGAGTCCCTGGAAGCAATTGGCGAAGCGCTGAACGAGAACGGTAAGGTGATCGTCACCGGCTGTCTGGGCGCGAAAGTCGATCAGATCCGTGAAGTCCACCCGAAGGTGCTGGAAATCACCGGGCCGCATAGCTATGAACAGGTTCTGGAGCACGTTCACCACTATGTGCCAAAACCAAAACACAACCCGTTCCAGAGTCTGGTTCCTGAGCAGGGCGTCAAGCTGACTCCTCGCCATTACGCCTATCTGAAGATTTCCGAGGGCTGTAACCACCGCTGCACGTTCTGCATTATTCCCTCCATGCGCGGCGATCTGGTGAGCCGTCCGATTGGCGACGTCCTTAGCGAAGCCAAGCGTCTGGTCGATGCGGGCGTGAAAGAGATTCTGGTAATTTCTCAGGATACCTCGGCGTACGGTGTAGATGTGAAGCATCGTACCGGTTTCCATAACGGCGAGCCGGTCAAAACCAGCATGGTTGATCTGTGCGAACAGTTATCAAAACTGGGGATCTGGACGCGCCTGCATTACGTCTACCCTTACCCGCACGTTGATGATGTGATCCCGCTGATGGCGGAAGGCAAAATCCTGCCGTATCTGGACATCCCGTTACAGCATGCCAGCCCGCGTATTCTTAAACTGATGAAACGCCCGGGCTCCGTGGACAGACAGCTGGCGCGCATCAAGCAGTGGCGTGAAATCTGCCCTGAACTGACGTTGCGATCCACTTTCATTGTTGGTTTCCCGGGTGAAACGGAAGAAGACTTCCAGATGTTGCTCGACTTCCTGAAGGAAGCGCGTCTGGATCGCGTGGGCTGCTTTAAATACAGCCCGGTAGAAGGCGCTGGCGCTAATGACCTGCCGGATCAAATCCCGGAAGAGGTGAAAGAAGAACGCTGGAACCGCTTTATGCAATTGCAGCAGCAGATCTCTGCTGAACGTTTGCAAGAGAAAGTGGGCCGCGAGATTCTGGTTATCGTTGATGAAGTTGACGAAGAAGGCGCAATTGGTCGTAGCATGGCTGATGCTCCAGAAATCGACGGCGCGGTATACCTGAATGGTGAAACCAAGGTGAAACCTGGCGATATCATCCGCGTGAAGGTCGAAAACGCAGATGAATACGATCTGTGGGGCACCCGCGTTTAATTAGCGTAACCCAACGTAGGCCGGATAAGGCATTTATGCCGCATCCGGCAATGCCTGATGGCGACGCTGAAGCGTCTTATCAGGCCTACGGTTTACCCTTTTATCTTCGGGTCCAGCGCGTCACGCAGACCATCTCCCAGTAAGTTAAACGCCAGCACCGTCAGGAATATCGCTACCGCCGGGAAAATCGCCACGTGCGGTGCGATCACCATATCAGCTCGCGCTTCATTAAGCATTGCCCCCCACTCCGGCGTCGGCGGCTGTGCGCCTAATCCCAGAAATGACAGGCTCGCGGCAGAGATGATCGACGTGCCAATTCGCATGGTAAAAAAGACCACGATCGATGAGACCGTTCCAGGCAGAATATGGTTGAAGATGATGGTCGCATCGCTGGCACCAATACTACGCGCAGACTCAATAAACGTCTGTTGCTTCAGCACCAGCGTATTCCCACGCACCAGGCGCGCGAAGGCTGGAATGGAGAAAATGGCCACGGCAATGATCACGTTAGCAATACCGCTGCCCAGCACGGCGACCACGGCTATCGCCAGCAATATCCCCGGAAAGGCGAACAGCACATCGCAGATTCGCATGATCAGTCGATCCCACCAGCCTTCGTAGTACCCCGCCAGCAGACCCAGAACCGTACCAATCGCCGCGCCAATAAATACGGCAAAGACCCCTGCCGCCAGCGAGATTTGCGCCCCAACCAGCACGCGGCTAAAGATATCCCGTCCCAGTGAGTCAACGCCAAACCAGTGCAGCATCGATGGCCCGTCATTCAGACGGTCATAATCGAAGTAATTCTCGGCATCAAATGGCGTCAGCCAGCGGGCAAAAATCGCTACCACGATCAGGAGCAATACAAACAGCCCAGCGACCATCGCCATGTGCTGTCGACGGAACCGACGCCAGAACTCATGCCACGGTGTGCGTATCTGCTCTGGCTTAACAAGGGGCATCGCATTTAAAATCGCCTGTCGGCGCCAGTTAAAAAATCGCATCCTTACTTGTACCTGATAGCCGGATTAATGGCAGCGTAGAGCACATCCACCACTAAGTTAATAAGAATAAATTCCAGAGAAAACAACAGCACCTCGGCCTGAATCACCGGGTAGTCGCGCATTTCGACGGAGTCCACCAACAGCCGCCCAAGCCCGGGCCAATTGAACACCTTCTCAACCACGATTGATCCACCAAGCAAAAAGCCAAACTGTAGTCCCATCATGGTGACCACCGGGATCATCGCATTACGCAGACCATGTTTTAACACCACCCAAGTTTCACTCACCCCTTTAGCCCGCGCGGTGCGCATATAATCTTCGCTGAGCACATCAACAAACGAGGCGCGAGTAAATCGAGCTAACACCGCAGCCACCGCCGCGCCCAGCGTAATAGACGGGAGGACGTAGTGCAGCCAGGTGTCTGCGCCCACGGTAGGCAACCAACCAAGTTCAACAGAGAATATCTGCATCAGCAGCATGCCAAGCGCAAACGCCGGGAACGAGATCCCGGTGACCGCCAGCGTCATGCTTAATCTGTCCGGCCAACGATTGCGCCATACGGCAGCAATGATCCCCGCCGTCATACCAAACAATACCGCCCACACCATACTGGCAATAGTCAGCCATAGTGATGGCATAAAACGACTGGCTATCTCTTCTGAAACCGGGCGACGAGACACCATCGAGGTGCCAAAATCGCCTTGCAATACGTTGGTCATGTAATGCCAGAACTGAACGTGCAGCGGCTGGTCCAGACCCAGCTGCTTGCGCACCAGTTCAATCACCTCGGCGTCAGCTTCCGGTCCGGCAATCAGCCGGGCCGGATCGCCGGGTAGCAGGTGAACAAATAAAAATACCAGCACCGCAACAATCAACAGAGTTGGAATCAACCCCAGCAGGCGCTTGAAAACATAGTTAAGCATCAGGCTCCCTTTGTCGGCCCCTGTGCTAAGGGGCCGAATGCATAGCTTATTTTAAATCCGCATCATCAAAACTAAATCCGGTATCCGGCATAATCCAGAACCCGGTCAACCTGGTGCTGTGCGCCGAAATCAGTTTTTCCACTACCAGCGGGATCCACGGCGACTCTTTCCAGATAATATCCTGCGCATCCTTGTACAGCTTCGCTTTCTGCGCCGGATCGTTGGTTTGCAACGCTGCAGCTAAATCACTGTCCACCTGTTTGTTGCTGTAGAACGCCGTGTTAAACAGAGTCGGCGGCCAGTTTTGTGATGCAAACAGCGGCGACAACGCCCAGTCAGCTTCACCCGTAGAGGCAGACCAGCCGGTGTAGAACATCCGCACCCCGCTCTCTTTCTGCGCTTTCCCTTCAACTTCCGCCGCACGCTGGCCGGCATCCATCGCTGTAACCTGAGCCTTAATGCCCACCTGCGCCAGCTGCTGCTGGGTAAATTGCAGCACTTTCTGCGCGGTACTGTGGTTATGCGAAGACCATAGCGTGGTGGTAAAACCGTTCGGATAACCTGCTTCTTTCAGCAGTTCGCGCGCTTTCGCCGGGTCGTAGGGCCACGGCGTATAGCTTTGCGCATAGGCTATCGACGGGGGGAGAACGCCGGTTGCCGGCGTCGCGTAACCGGCAAAAGCCACTTTCACCAGCGCCTGGCGGTTGATGGCATAATTCAGCGCTTCACGCACCTTCGGGTTGTCGAACGGTTTTTGCGTGACGTTCATGCTGATGTAACGCTGCATAATAGACGGACTGGCCACCAGTTCCAGGTTTTTGTTCTTCGCCAGTAACGCCGCCTGCTCGTAAGGGATCGGGAAAGCAAACTGCGCTTCCCCGGTCTGCAGCATGGCCGCACGCGTGTTGTTGTCGGTCACTGGACGCCATGTAATCGTATCCAGCTTTGGCAGCCCTTGCTGCCAGTAGCCCGCGAACTTCTTAACCTTCACAAAATCCGTCTGATTCCAGGTATCAAGCTGGTACGGCCCGGTCCCCACTGGGTGGAAACCTATCTCCTTACCGTATTTCTCCAGCGCGGCGGGAGAAATCATCGCCGTTGCCGGATGCGCCAGAATATTGATAAAGGCAGAGAACGGCTGTTTCAGCGTAATCTTCACCGTCGACGGATCAACGACTTCGGTTTTATCGATATTCTTATACAGGTTGTAACGTTTCAGATGGTTTTCCGGGTTACTGGCCCGATCGAGGTTAGCTTTTACCGCATCGGCATTGAAGTCAGTTCCATCCTGAAACTTCACGCCCTGGCGCAGCTTAAGGGTATAGGTCAGCCCATCATCAGAAACCGTATAACTCTCCGCGAGCACATTTTTCAGCTTCATTTCTTTATCAAGACCAAACAGCCCCTGATAAAACGACTTCGCTACCGCCTGCGACAACGTGTCATTCGCGTCATAGGGGTCGAGCGTCGTGAAATTGGATCCCACGGCCACCACTACATCTTTGGCGGCCCAGCCAGGCGATGCAGCCAGTGCAGAGGCCACTCCCACAGCAACCAGCCATTTTCGAGCAACAATTTTTGTCATGTTATTCTCCTTAAACCCTGCCTGCCTGTTATAAACGCGAAAGCGCATTTTCTGGTTGCCCACGCGCAACATAATGCCCCGGACCAACTAACTGGAGCGAAACGGGGGAAATCTCTTCGCCACGTTTGCGAATATTGCTGGGGATATCGTCCGACAACAGCACGCGCTGGGGACGGTGATGCGATGGATCGGCGACCGGAACTGCCGCCATCAGCTTGCGAGTGTACGGATGTTGCGGATTTTCAAACACCGCCCGCCGGGTGCCTATCTCAACGATCTGTCCCAGATACATGACCGCCACACGGTGACTGATCCGTTCCACCACCGCCATATCGTGAGAAATAAACAGGTATGCGATACCCAATTCTCGCTGCAGGTCGAGCATCAGGTTGATGATTTGCCCACGAATTGAAACATCCAGCGCCGAGACAGATTCATCAGCAATAATCACTTTGGGATTGAGGGCCAATGCCCGTGCAATACAGATGCGCTGACGCTGACCGCCGGAAAACTCGTGCGGATAGCGCCAGGCATGCTCAGGCAGCAAGCCTACACGTTCCAACAGCCATGCAACCCGTTTTGATCCCGCGTCACCCTGCAATAACCCATGTACCCGTAGCGGCTCCAGAATGGAATATCCCACAGTCTGGCGCGGATCGAGCGAGGCATACGGATCCTGGAAGATAAATTGAATATCCCGACGCAGCGGCTGTAACTTGCTGGCAGCAAGGGTATCAATACGTTGTCCGTTGAAAATGATTTCCCCACGCTGAGACTCAACCAGGCGCAGCAGTGCCCGCCCGGTGGTGGATTTCCCGCAGCCCGACTCCCCCACCAGCGAGAGCGTTTCTCCCGGCCACAGGTCAAAGCTGACGTTTTCCACTGCATGCACCTCGCGAGTCACGCGATTTAGAATGCCGCTGCGCAGAGGAAAACGCGTCACCAAATTACGTACCCGCAGAATAGGCTCGCCTTCAACCACGGTGTCCTGCTCGGTCTGCGGTTCTACATGACTGGGATCCTGCAATGAAATAAGCGGGAAACGGCGCGGAAGTTCATGTCCGTTCATCGCCCCAAGCTGCGGCACGGCTGCCAACAGCGCTTTGGTATAGGGATGCTGGGGTGCGTGAAAAATCTGTTCAACGCTACCGGTTTCTACCGCCTCGCCTTGATACATCACCAGCACGCGGTCGGCAATATCCGCCACGACGCCCATATCGTGGGTAATAAAAATCACGCCCATCGACATATCCTGCTGCAACACTTTTATCAGTTGCAGGATCTGCGCCTGGATAGTGACATCCAGCGCGGTGGTCGGCTCATCGGCAATTAAAACCGCAGGGCGACAAGACAGCGCCATGGCGATCATCACCCGCTGACGCATGCCGCCGGAAAGCTGGTGCGGATAACGCGATAAAATCGCCTTCGCCTCAGGGATACGGACCTGATCGAGCATCCGTTTAGCTTCCACCATCGCCTCTTCGTGACTGGCCCCCTGATGCAAACGGATTGACTCGGCAATCTGCTCACCCACGGTGAATACCGGATTGAGCGATGTCATCGGCTCCTGGAAGATCATGGCGATATCCGCGCCGCGTACGTGACGCATCTGCGACGCGCTCTGCTCACCCAGCTCAATAACCTGCCGATTGCGGCGTCGCAGCAGCATTTCATCGCAGCTTACCTCGCCGCCTGCTTGTTCAATCAGACGCATCAGCGACAAGGCTGTCACCGACTTTCCTGAACCGGACTCACCAACAATCGCCAGCGTTTCGCCACGCTTCAGGCGAAATGACAGATTACGCACTGCGCTGACACGCTGCTGCTCCTGTTCAAAGGCAATATTCAGATTGCTGACTGCCAGCACGTCGCTGGCATCAAGCTCATCACTGTGTGGCAACGCTATCTCCTTTTTCCCGATAAATACCGGTGGTTGGCGTATCGCCTGCGTATCCCCAGGCGCGGTACATGCCTTCGCTATTAAACGGCAAGGCCACGTTGCCCTCATGATCGATAGCAATTAAACCGCCACTGCCGCCAAGCGCCGGTAATTTTTCCATCACTACGCGTTCACACGCTTCGGATAAACTCAGGCCGCCATAGTCCATCAACGCCGCAATGTCATAGGCCGCCAGCGCACGAATAAAGACTTCCCCGGTTCCGGTGCAGGAGACTGCCACACTTGCGTTATTGGCATAACAGCCTGCGCCGACCAACGGACTGTCACCCACCCGCCCCGGTAATTTGTTGGTCATCCCCCCGGTCGATGTTGCGGCCGCCAGATTGCCAAACATATCTAACGCGACCGCCCCCACGGTACCCATTTTGTTGTTTTCATCCAGCGGGCTCGCGCTATGGTCCAGCACCGTGTCACCCACTGTTCGCGCCGCCAGTAGTTGAGCGTAGCGTTCTGGCGTCGAGAAAATATCCGCTGATACGCGCTCCATACCCTGCGCAATGGCAAAGTTTTCAGCCCCTTCACCTATCATCATGACGTGTGGGCTGTGTTCCATTACCAGGCGCGCCGCGAGAATCGGATTGCGTAAATGGCTGACTCCGGCGACGGCTCCCGCATTCAGCGTGTTACCGTCCATCACGCAGGCATCCAGTTCATGGGTTTCATCACGGGTATACACCGCGCCAATTCCGGCATTAAACAACGGACACTCTTCCAGCAGGCGCACGGCTTCGGTAACGACATCCAGTGCGTTACGACCGTCCTCAAGCATCCGCTGACCGGTTTCAACGATATCCGACAGCGCCTGTATATAACGCAACTCTTGCTCCTGACTCAGCTGCGAACGGGTGATAGCCCCTGCGCCGCCGTGAATTGCAATGACTGCTTTACCCATTTTTTTCGTCCATTAGGTGGCAGGTACCGGGGTTATAAATATCAGAATTTCTGTGACTTATTGATTCGATTTTTGAATATAGAAAGATGCAGACGTCATGTAAAGGTAAAGGCCCGTACCTCACGCCCCATCCCATCAGGTTATTTAGATGAGTTAAACAGAAAGAGTATCTTCCAACATCGTTGAATATATTATTCAAGCCGATCGGCAATCTGTTTTTTTGCATAAAACACAAAGCGTTCAACAGATGGCATAGACGCAGCCCAGTTCTTTTTGGTTAACCCCAGGTATTCCGCACGTGCGGCTTGCAGCGTATCAGCATACTCATCGGGTAATTGCGGTATAAGCCAGGAGGCGGCTTCATCTTTAGCGACAATATTGCCCGTAACTACGCTGTACCAAATACGCGCCAGAGTAAGGATGATATTTCGCTCGTCACCCTCTAAATCGCCCGGTTTCTGCCACATATCAAGGATATGCCGAAACGTTTGCAAGACATCGCTAAAAGGGATGACGTTGAATAACGTCTCAGCGGGTTCACCGAACAACGCTACGCTGACGCGCCGGGCCTGGGTCAGCAGGATGGAAAGATCAGGATCCACCTGTCTCGGTTCAAAAATTCCCGCGCGAATATCGTCACGCAACCATTCGCCAAATTGCATTTCTCTTGACGGTGGGAATTGCCACGGCACAAGTTGTGAATAGACCACGATGGTCACTTCCAGCGCCCGATAGTTATCAACGCTGCCAGGCGGTGCTGATATTTCCAGAAACCCCTGCATCAGATCTTTTATTTGCCGGGTATTCAGTGGCTGCCTAATGGTAACCAGTAAATCGATATCGCTTTGGGGCTTTAAGCCACCTTCAACAGCAGAGCCATACAAATGAACAGCAACCAGGTCGCCCTCGATAATCCGCGCAATCAGTGCACTGGCGGCATTCACCTGTTGTCGAATTGAATTCGGGATAGTCGCAGCCATTTAGCCTCCTGGAAAAAAGCAGAAATAATGAGTCTATACTGCATTTTTCCTGTAGCGCTATTCTCTGGCAGAAAACCTGTCTCAGATCGGATCCTAAGCCTGAGGTAGCATACTGTCCGCGTCCATTTTCTGACATAATGAGCGGATTCGATTTTGCCCCGCAGGAGTCTTCTCATGGAATTTACCGCCGGACTGATGCCGCTTGAAACGGCTCTCTCTCAGATGCTTTCGCGTATTACCCCACTCACCGCCGTCGAAACGCTGCCGCTGGTTCAATGCTTTGGCCGCATTCTGGCCACCGACGTCATCTCCCCGATCGATGTGCCGGGATTCGATAACTCGGCAATGGATGGCTATGCGGTGCGATTAGCCGATTTACAATCAGACCAGCCTCTTGCGGTGGCTGGCAAAGCCTTTGCTGGTCAACCATTCCACGGCGAGTGGCCTGCGGGAACCTGCATCCGCATTATGACCGGTGCCCCGGTGCCTGCCGGTTGTGAAGCAGTGGTCATGCAGGAGCAAACGGAACAAACTGACGACGGTGTGCGTTTTACCGCCGAGGTCCGCAGCGGACAAAATATTCGTCTGCGCGGTGAAGATATCGCAAACGGCGCGGTGGTATTCCCCACCGGAACTCGTCTGACAACCGCTGAGCTTCCGGTTCTGGCCTCGCTCGGCATTGCCGAAGTACCGGTTGTGCGCAAAGTTCGCGTGGCGTTGTTTTCCACCGGTGATGAGCTGCAACTGCCGGGTCAACCGCTGGGCGACGGGCAGATTTATGATACAAACCGTCTGACCGTTCACCTGATGCTGCAGCAGCTGGGCTGCGAAGTGATCAACTTAGGAATTATTCGCGACGATCCCAACGCGCTGCGAGCCGCATTTATCGAAGCCGACAGCCAGGCCGACGTCGTCATCAGCTCTGGCGGCGTTTCGGTAGGCGAAGCGGATTACACCAAAACCATTCTGGAAGAGCTGGGAGAAATTGCCTTCTGGAAGCTGGCCATCAAACCCGGTAAACCGTTCGCGTTTGGTAAACTGAGCAACAGCTGGTTTTGCGGCCTGCCGGGTAATCCGGTTTCTGCGGCCCTCACCTTTTATCAGCTGGTGCAACCGATGCTGGCGAAACTCAGCGGCAACACCGCCTGTGGGTTGCCTGCGCGCCAGCGCGTGCGCACCGCCTCACGCCTGAAGAAAACGCCAGGGCGTCTGGATTTTCAACGTGGTGTATTGCAGCGTACCGCGGAAGGCGAACTGGAAGTCACCACCACCGGACACCAGGGCTCGCATATTTTTAGCTCCTTTAGCCAGGGCAACTGCTTTATCGTGCTGGAGCGCGATCGCGGTAACGTTGAGGCCGGAGAATGGGTTGAGGTAGAGCCGTTTAACGCATTGTTTGGAGGCCTGTAATGGCAGAACTCAGCGACCAGGAGATGATGCGCTATAACCGGCAAATCATTCTGCGCGGCTTCGATTTCGAAGGTCAGGAAGCGCTCAAAGATGCGCGGGTACTGGTCGTTGGTCTGGGGGGACTGGGATGCGCAGCAACCCAGTACCTTGCGGGCGCTGGCGTCGGGCATTTAACCCTGCTCGACTTTGACACGGTCTCCGTGTCAAACCTCCAACGCCAGACGCTGCACAGCGATGCAACAGTCGGGCAACCCAAAGTGCTATCCGCCCGTGACGCGCTAGCGCGGATTAACCCTTATATCGCCATTACGCCGGTGAATGCGCTGCTTGACGATAGCGAGATTCACGCGCTTATTACCGAACACGATTTGGTGCTGGACTGTACGGATAACGTCAGCATCCGCAATCAGCTGAATGCCGGATGTTTTGCCGCCAGAGTCCCGCTGGTTTCCGGTGCAGCTATTCGCATGGAAGGACAAATTACCGTATTTACATACCAGGACGGTGAGCCCTGCTACCGTTGCCTGAGTCGTCTGTTCGGTGAAAATGCCCTGACCTGCGTAGAAGCCGGAGTGATGGCCCCGCTGATCGGCGTGATCGGATCGTTACAGGCGATGGAAGCCATTAAGCTACTGGCAAACTACGGTAAACCGGCATCCGGAAAAATCGTCATGTACGATGCCATGACCTGCCAGTTTCGCGAAATGAAGCTGATGCGCAACCCGGGATGTGAGGTTTGTAGTCGGTAAAAAAGTCGGGTGACGGCTTCGCCTTACCCGACCTACAACGGCTCGAACGTAGGCCGGGTAAGCGTTAGCACCACCCGGCAACAGCATCAGATCGACGTGCGACCGAATGCGCTCTGCCAGTCGTGCTCAAACTTCGCGACGGCAGCATCAACCGCCGGAGAGCTAATCATCTGCTGAGCAACGTCCAGCGGTAGCGTGATGGACTCGCAGCCCGCCAGCAGACAATCCAGCGCCTGACGCGGTGTTTTAAAACTGGCCGCCAGTACTTTGGCGTGCGGGGCATGCATTTTCAGTAACGTCTGCAGGTCGGTCACCGTCTGAATGCCATCCCCTCCTTGCGCATCCACGCGGTTAACGTAAGGCGCAACGTATTCCGCACCCGCCAGAGCAGCCAATAACCCTTGAGCAGCACCGTATACCGCGGTACCCAGCGTCGGGATCCCTTCTTCTTTTAGAAGCTTAATCGCCGCCAGACCTTCTGCCGTCACTGGTACTTTGACCACGATATCCGCAATGATTGTCCGCAGTTTACGCGCATCGCTGACCATACCTTCGGCGGTCGTCGCCATCACCTGAGCAAACAGACGGCCTTGTCCCCCCATCGCTTCCTGCAGTTGCGGCAGTAGTACTTCCAGCGTCTGGTTCCCTGCCGCCACAATGCTCGGGTTAGTGGTCACCCCGGCCAACGGAAAAATACGCGCCAGAGCTTTGACAGCGGCAACATCCGACGTATCTAAATAGAGTTCCATAACCTTTCCTCAAACGAATAATTAGCATGAATAAAAGGTAGCACGGCGAAACCTCACGGTTAGTTGACGCACGTCAATATAACTTTCATTCGAAAGTAATTTAATCTTTATACGAAAGAAGAGAGGTCGCTTATGATTTTCAATATCCAGCGCTACTCCACGCATGATGGTCCCGGTATTCGTACCGTGGTGTTCCTTAAGGGATGCTCCCTGGGCTGTCGGTGGTGCCAGAATCCGGAAAGCCGCGCCCGTACGCAGGACCTGCTTTATGACGCGCGTTTGTGCCTCGACGGTTGCGATCTCTGTGCTCAGGCTGCACCCGCGGTGATTGAACGGGCGCTGGGCGGATTACTTATTCATCGCGAAAAACTGACCGATGACGCTCTCACCGTACTGACCGACTGCTGTCCGACTCAGGCGTTAACCGTCTGCGGAGAGGTAAAAAGCGTGGACGATATCATGGCGACCGTATTGCGAGATAAACCGTTTTACGACCGCAGTGGCGGAGGCCTCACCCTGTCCGGCGGTGAACCGTTTATGCAGCCAGAACTGGCGGCAGAATTATTCAAAGCCAGCCACGACGCAGGCATTCATACCGCGGTCGAAACCTGTCTGCATGTCCCGTGGAAGTATATTGAACCATCATTACCTGACGTCGATCTGTTTCTGGCCGATCTAAAACACGTGGCGGATGCGCCGTTTAAACAATGGACCGATGGCAGTGCCTCTCGCGTACTGGAAAATCTAAAAAAACTGGCTGCCGCCGGTAAAAAAATGATTATCCGCGTACCGCTGATTCAGGGATTCAACGCAGACGAAGCCGCTATTCAGGCCATTACCGATTTTGCCGCCGATGAGCTTCACGTCGGTGAGATCCATTTTTTGCCCTACCACACCCTTGGCATCAACAAATACCACTTACTCAGTCAACCCTACAACGCACCGGATAAACCGCTTGATGCGCCAGCACTGCTCGAATTTGCCCAGCAGTACGCCAGCCTTAAAGGTTTAACCGCGACCCTACGAGGATAATCGCCATGACCACTCTGAAACTGGACACACTCAGCGACCGTATCAAAGCGCATAAAACGGCCCTGATCCACATCGTGAAACCACCGGTTTGTACCGAGCGCGCCCAGCACTATACCGAGATGTATCAGCAACACCTGGATAAGCCTATCCCGGTACGTCGTGCACTGGCACTAGCTCATCATCTGGCGGAACGCACCATCTGGATCAAACATGACGAACTGATCATTGGTAACCAGGCAAGCGAAGTGCGTGCCGCGCCTATTTTCCCGGAATACACCGTCTCGTGGATTGAAAAAGAGATCGACGACCTCGCCGACAGACCGGGCGCAGGCTTTGCGGTAAGCGAAGAGAACAAACGTGTATTGCATGAGGTGTGCCCATGGTGGCGTGGTCAAACCGTGCAGGATCGCTGCTACGGGATGTTCACTGATGAGCAGAAAGGGCTGCTGGAAACCGGCATTATCAAAGCCGAAGGTAACATGACCTCCGGCGACGCACACCTGGCGGTAAACTTCCCGCTGCTGCTGGAAAAAGGTCTCGACGGCCTGCGTCACAAAGTCGATGAACGTCGCTCCCGCATCAATCTGACATGTCTGGAAGACCTCCATGGCGATCAGTTCCTGAAAGCGATTGATATCGTGCTGGAAGCCGTCAGCCTTCACATTGAGCGCTTTGCCGCGCTGGCGCGTAAAATGGCGTCCACGGAAACCCGCACCAGCCGTCGAGATGAACTGCTGACCATGGCGGAAAACTGCGATGTGATCGCCCATGAGCCGCCAAAAACGTTCTGGCAGGCATTGCAGTTGTGCTATTTCATCCAACTGATCCTGCAAATTGAATCAAACGGTCACTCGGTGTCGTTTGGTCGTATGGATCAATACCTCTACCCGTTCTATCGTCGCGACGTCGAGCTGAACCAGAGTCTTGATCGTGAGCACGCTATTGAACTGTTGCACAGCTGCTGGCTGAAACTGCTGGAAGTGAACAAAATCCGTTCCGGCTCCCATTCGAAAGCCTCGGCGGGCAGTCCGCTGTATCAGAACGTGACCATTGGTGGTCAAAACCTGGTCAACGGCCAGTCGATGGATGCCGTCAACCCGCTCTCCTACGCGATTCTGGAGTCCTGTGGCCGTCTGCGTTCTACGCAGCCAAACCTGAGCGTGCGTTATCACGCGGGGATGAGTAATGACTTCCTTGATGCCTGCGTGCAGGTGATCCGCTGCGGTTTCGGGATGCCAGCCTTTAACAACGATGAAATCGTCATACCGGAATTCATTAAGTTGGGCATTGAACCGCAGGATGCCTATGACTATGCGGCCATTGGGTGTATCGAAACCGCCGTTGGCGGCAAATGGGGCTACCGTTGCACCGGCATGAGCTTTATTAACTTTGCCCGCGTGATGCTGGCGGCACTGGAAGGTGGGCGTGATGCCACCAGTGGCAAAGTCTTTCTGCCACAGGAAAAAGCGCTCTCGGCTGGTAACTTCAACAATTTCGACGAAGTGATGGATGCCTGGGATACGCAAATCCGCTACTACACGCGTAAATCCATAGAAATTGAGTATGTCGTCGACACCATGCTGGAAGAGAACGTGCACGATATTCTGTGTTCCGCGCTGGTAGACGACTGCATTGAACGGGCGAAAAGCATTAAGCAAGGCGGCGCGAAGTATGACTGGGTATCGGGTTTGCAGGTGGGTATTGCCAACCTCGGTAATAGCCTAGCAGCAGTGAAGAAACTGGTCTTTGAACAGGGCGCTATTGGTCAACAACAGCTGGCCGCCGCGCTGGCCGATGATTTTGACGGTCTGACCCATGAGCAGTTACGCCAACGACTGATCAACGGCGCGCCGAAATACGGCAACGATGACGATAGCGTTGATACGCTGCTGGCCCGCGCTTATCAGACCTATATCGATGAACTGAAACAGTATCATAATCCGCGTTACGGACGTGGCCCGGTTGGCGGCAATTACTACGCCGGGACCTCATCTATTTCGGCAAACGTGCCGTTTGGCGCAGCAACGATGGCAACGCCGGATGGCCGTAAAGCACACACTCCGCTGGCAGAAGGCGCTAGCCCGGCCTCCGGTACGGACCATCTCGGCCCAACGGCGGTAATTGGTTCGGTGGGTAAACTGCCGACCGGTTCGATTCTCGGCGGCGTGCTGTTAAATCAGAAGCTCAACCCGGCCACGCTGGAAAATGAATCCGATAAGCAAAAGCTGATGATCCTGCTGCGTACCTTCTTCGAAGAGCACAAAGGCTGGCATATTCAGTACAACATTGTCTCCCGTGAAACGCTGCTGGAAGCCAAAAAACACCCGGATCAATATCGTGACCTGGTGGTCCGTGTCGCAGGTTATTCCGCCTTTTTCACTGCGCTTTCTCCGGATGCGCAAGACGACATCATCGCGCGTACTGAACATATGCTGTAAACAATATTGTCGGCCGGATGAGATTCCACACCGCCATCCGGCACGCCACCCTCCCCATTGCCGGATACGCTGACGCTTATCCGGCCTACAACGATTCTTCCCGTAGCCGGGTAAGGCGAAGCTACCATCCGGCTTTTTACTTTCATTCGAAATTAAATTTGTGCTACAGGTCACATTGTTATTAGAATGTTTCTGGTTGCAGTAATCGCCAGGAGCCTATCTTTATGACCATCAAAGTTATCGTCACCGATATGGACGGAACTTTTCTCGACGACGCCAAGAAATACGATCGTGCACGTTTTATGGCGCAGTATCTGGAACTGAAAAAACGAAATATCGAATTTGTCGTGGCCAGCGGTAACCAGTATTACCAGCTGATCTCCTTTTTCCCGGAGCTCAAAGAGGAAATTTCTTTTGTCGCTGAGAACGGGGCTTTGGTCTTTGAACATGGCAAACAGCTGTTTCACGGCGAGCTTACCCGCCACGAATCCCGTATTGTCATTGGTGAACTACTAAAAGATAAGCAGCTCAACTTTGTGGCTTGTGGGCTGCAAAGCGCTTACGTTAGCGAAAATGCGCCGGAGTCCTTTGTCGCATTGATGTCAAAACACTACCATCGCCTGAAACCCGTAAAGGATTATCAGGATATCGATGATGTGCTGTTCAAGTTCTCGCTAAATTTACCGGACCAACAAATCCCATTGGTTATCGATCACCTGCATGCTGCGCTGGACGGCATTATGAAGCCCGTCACCAGCGGCTTCGGGTTTATCGATCTGATCATTCCGGGTCTACATAAAGCCAACGGGATCAGCCGCCTGCTTAAACGCTGGAACCTGTCACCGCAAAACGTAGTCGCCATTGGCGATAGCGGAAACGACGCGGAAATGCTGAAAATGGCGCACTACTCTTTCGCCATGGCCAACGCGGCAGAGAATATCAAAGCGATTGCTCGCTATCAGACCGACGACAATAACCATCAGGGCGCGCTGAACGTAATTCAGGCTGTGCTGGATAACACCTCCCCTTTTAACGTCTAATCCTGCCAACCGGGGTATCCCTCATCCCGGTTTTCACTCTTTTTCTATTTTGCTCACTCCATCAAGTTTTAAACTTGCGTTAACTAAATTTTAACTTATATTATCATCTGTAAGTTAGTTAAGTTTCGAATGAAAGTTAATGCGAGGTGGATATGGCTTTTACTTTTACCAGCGACACGCTGCCTGCCGATCACAAAGCGGCAATCCGGCAGATGAAACAGCAACTGCGGGCACAGCTTGGGGATGTTCAGTTAATCTTCAATCAGTTGAGCGATGCTATCGCCACCCGCGTGGCGGAAATCAACGCCCTCAAAGCGCAAGGTGCCCCAGTGTGGCCAGTGATATCTTATGCAGATATCAAAGCAGGCCACGTAAGTGCAGAGCAGCGTGAAGAAATTAAGCGTCGCGGATGCGCAGTCATTAAAGGTCATTTCCCTCGCGAACAGGCTCTCGGATGGGACAGCTCAATGCTGGACTATCTGGACCGCAACCACTTTGACGACGTCTATAAAGGACCCGGCGATAATTTCTTCGGTACTCTGAGCGCATCACGGCCTGAAATCTACCCCATCTACTGGTCCCAGGCGCAGATGCAGGCCCGCCAGAGTGAAGAAATGGCCAATGCACAGTCGTTCCTCAATCGTTTGTGGACCTTTACAAGCGAAGGTAAACAATGGTTTAACCCGGATATCAGCGTTATTTACCCTGACCGCATTCGCCGTCGACCGCCGGGAACCACGTCTAAAGGGCTGGGCGCGCATACGGATTCCGGCGCGCTGGAACGCTGGCTTCTTCCGGCATATCAGCAGGTCTTTGCTCATGTTTTCAATGGCAAGCTGGAAGATTACGATCCGTGGCAGGCGGCGCATCGCACTGAGGTAGAAGAGTATACGGTGGATAACACCACCAAATGTTCGGTATTCCGTACCTTCCAGGGCTGGACTGCACTGTCCGATATGCTGCCAGGTCAGGGATTGTTGCATGTGGTCCCGATCCCTGAAGCGATGGCGTATGTGCTGTTACGCCCATTGCTTGACGATGTGCCGGAAGATGAACTTTGCGGCGTCGCGCCCGGCCGGGTGCTGCCGATTTCCACGCAATGGCATCCTCTGCTGATTGAAGCGTTAACCAGCATTCCACAACTGGACGCCGGAGACTCCGTCTGGTGGCATTGTGATGTGATTCACTCCGTCGCACCGGTGGAAAATCAGCAGGGTTGGGGTAACGTGATGTACATTCCTGCCGCACCGATGTGCGAAAAGAATCTGGCCTACGCCCACAAAGTGAAGGCCGCGCTGGAAAAAGGTGCATCACCGGGTGATTTTCCACGGGAGGATTATGAAACTAACTGGGAAGGACGCTTCACGCTGGAGGATTTGAATATCCACGGTAAACGCGCGCTCGGGATTGTTTAATTTTATATCCCCTTATCCCTAAGTATCTCGTGTTACAGGTGCAACCATCACACCTGTAACACGAGAACGACGGGAGACTTATTCGATGCCTTTACTACGCAGGTAATCTTCGTAGTTACCGGTGAAGTCGATTACGCGTTCCGGCGTAATTTCAATCACGCGGGTTGCCAGCGAGCTGACGAACTCACGGTCATGAGAAACGAAGATCAGCGTGCCCTGGTACATTTCCAGCGCCATGTTCAGCGACTCGATAGATTCCATATCCAGGTGGTTGGTCGGTTCATCCATAACCAGGATATTCGGTTTCTGCATCATCAGCTTACCGAACAGCATGCGTCCTTTTTCACCACCGGAGAGGACTTTTGCAGGTTTCTTGATATCGTCCTGGCTGAACAGCAGACGACCAAGGAAGCTACGTACTACCTGCTCATCATCGCCTTCCTGCTTCCACTGACTCATCCATTCGAAAACGGTCAGATCGTTTTCGAACTCGTATTCATGATCCTGCGCGTAGTAACCGACCTGGGCGTTTTCAGACCACTTAACGGTACCGTTGTCCGGCTGTAAGTCGCCAACCAACGTTTTCAGCATAGTGGATTTACCCACGCCGTTGGCACCAATGATGGCAACCTTCTCCCCTACTTCCAGCAGCAGGTTGAAGTTTTTAAACAGCGGGCCTTCATCAAAACCTTTCGCCAGCGCTTCCACTTCCAGCGCGTTACGGAACAGTTTCTTATCCTGTTCGAAACGGATGAACGGGTTCTGACGGCTGGACGCTTTCACTTCGTCGAGCTTAATCTTATCAATCTGACGCGCACGAGAAGTCGCCTGTCGAGATTTAGACGCGTTGGCGCTAAAGCGGCTGACGAAGGATTGCAGATCGGCAATCTGTGCTTTCTTCTTGGCGTTATCGGCCAGCAGACGTTCACGCGCCTGGGTTGCCGCCGTCATGTATTCGTCGTAGTTACCCGGATAAACACGCAGTTCGCCGTAGTCCAGATCCGCCATGTGCGTACAGACCATGTTCAGGAAGTGACGGTCGTGTGAAATGATGATCATGGTGCTGTCACGCTCGTTCAGCGTCTGCTCCAGCCAGCGGATGGTGTCGATATCCAGGTTGTTCGTTGGTTCGTCGAGCAGGAGAATGTCCGGGTTAGAGAACAGCGCCTGCGCCAGAAGCACACGCAGCTTCCAGCCGGGTGCGACTTCGCTCATCGGGCCGTAATGCTGTTCTACCGGAATACCTACGCCCAGCAGCAGTTCACCCGCACGCGCTTCCGCAGAGTAGCCGTCCATTTCGCCATACTGAACTTCGAGGTCAGCAACTTTATAGCCGTCTTCTTCGCTCATCTCGGCCAGAGCGTAAATGCGATCGCGCTCCTGCTTCACTTCCCACAGTTCAGCGTGACCCATGATCACGGTGTCAAGCACGGTGAACTCTTCAAAGGCGAACTGATCCTGGCGCAGCTTACCAATGCGCTCGTTAGGATCGAGGGAAACGTTGCCCAGCGTCGGTTCGAGATCGCCGCCGAGAATTTTCATAAAAGTGGATTTACCGCTACCGTTCGCGCCAATCAGGCCGTAACGGTTGCCGCCGCCAAATTTGACGGAAATATTTTCAAACAGCGGCTTACTGCCGAACTGCATGGTGACGTTGCTGGAAACTAACACTGGCGTATCCTGAAAGAGAAAGAAATATGTGACAAACCGCTTATTATGCCATAAGTCTGCAAGAAGATCGCGTCTTCATGCGGAAGGGAAAAAGTGAAACCAAAAGGAAAAAAATGTGATTTAGTACACATCCGAATTCCTTGTTGCTCAGATTGCACATATAATGCGTGCCCAACACTACATAAATCTCAACCCACTAGCCTGCCTGGCACTGAATCTCGCATACATGAATATGAATATGAAATTAACAACGCTTTTCGCGGCGGCACTCGCAATAGTTGGTTTTTGTAATACCGCTTCAGCCGTCACGTACCCGCTGCCGACTGATGGTAGCCGTTTGATTGGCCAAAACCAGGTCATTACTATTCCTGAAGGCAACACCCAACCGCTGGAGTATTTTGCGGCAGAGTATCAGATGGGTCTGTCTAACATGCTGGAAGCCAACCCGGGCGTGGATACCTTCCTGCCGAAAGGCGGCACCGTGCTGAACATTCCTCAGCAGTTGATCCTGCCGGATACCGTGCATGAAGGTATTGTTATCAACAGCGCTGAAATGCGTCTGTACTACTACCCGAAAGGCACCAACACCGTAATTGTTCTGCCGATCGGTATCGGCCAGCTGGGCAAAGACACGCCAATCAACTGGACAACCAAAGTAGAACGTAAAAAAGCGGGCCCAACCTGGACGCCAACGGCGAAAATGCATGCGGAATACCGCGCTGCGGGCGAGCCGCTGCCAGCCGTTGTTCCGGCAGGTCCGGATAACCCGATGGGACTGTACGCGCTGTATATCGGTCGCCTGTATGCTATCCACGGCACCAATGCTAACTTCGGCGTAGGCTTACGCGTCAGCCACGGTTGCGTGCGTCTGCGTAACGACGACATCAAATTCCTGTTTGAAAATGTGCCAGTCGGCACCCGTGTACAGTTTATTGATGAGCCGGTAAAAGCCACTACCGAACCAGACGGCAGCCGTTACATCGAAGTACATAACCCACTGTCTACGACTGAAGCACAGTTCGAAGGCGGAGAAATCGTACCGATTACCCTGACCAAGAGCATTACCAGCATCACCGGCCAGTCTGACGTCGATCAAGCCGTCGTTGAGCAGGCGGTACAGAACCGTTCAGGTATGCCGGTTCGTTTGAACTAAGCACATACCTAAAACGAAAAAGGCGGATGATTCATCCGCCTTTTTTATTACCTCAATGCCGCTATTACATTAATAACAACAAACCATACCCCACCAGCGCCGCCCATATCAGCATCGGTACCGAATACCAATGAAAACGCCACCAGATCCGTCGGTCGTTTGCCATCCGTAACGCAATGAGATTCGCCAGCGATCCCGGCAACAGACCAAAGCCGCCCACATTAACCGCCCAGGCCAGCAGCAGCGTCGGCGGGACATAGTTCAGCAACAAAATCGTACTGGGCACATTACTGATAAACTGCGACAGGCCAATAGCCGTTAACCAAAGTCCCGGTGCTGAGAGCGTGCCAATCTGGTGGGAAATCCCCTGCAAGGCCGGGAGCTGCGTTAGCAAATGCACATCAATGAACATCGCCATAAATACTAACAGCAACGTCCAGTCCACGCTGAGGATCACGCGACGCGCCAGTACCATGAACCCTGCCGCCACAATAGCCAGACCCCACAGCTCTTGCTTTAACTCCAGCGCCGCCAGGAAGATGATATACAGCGCCAGACAACTCCATACCAGGCGTGGTTGCCAGTCAGGCGCGCGCGTACCGGTATGATAGTGCAACGCTTTATGCGGGAAACTGAACCAGCACAGCACCACCAGCGTCAGCATCATGGCCCCCGCAAGCGGCGCCATTTGCCAGGTAAACGCGGTAAACGATAAGCCTGAGCGTCCCCACATCAGAATGTTTTGCGGATTACCTATTGGCGTGAGCAACGATCCGGCGTTTACCGCCAGCGCCTCAAAGATAATCAGGCGATTCACCGGAATGGCACATAATTTTTTCAGGGTGATGGTCAGCGGAACAACAATAAACAATGCAACGTCGTTGGTCAGAAACGTCGACAACAACGCCGCCGCCAGCACCATAAATATCGCCAGCTGGCGCTCTGTTTTGAAGCGGCGGGTCATCTTGCGACCTAACACATCGAAATAACCGCTTAGCTCCACGCCTTTGGTCAGTAACATCAGGCCGCTAAGCGTGATTATCGTGTGCCAGTCAATCGCCCCTGGCCAGGACCGGGGCGTAAATGGCGTGAACAGACTCAGTACAACCCCAACGATGATTAACAGCTGGAAAAAACGATCGCGCTGTAAAGCACGTAATAAAGGAAAACTCATTCAGAGCCCGTTCCTTGCTGTTGCGTAAACCGGCTAAAAGCCTCCAGCGTTTCCTTACTAACGTGATGCTCCATCCCCTCCGCGTCGCGACGGGCAATTTCCGGGCTGATGCCTAACATCAACAGGAAATTTTCCACAATCTGATGACGTTCCCGGCTCTCCTGGGCCAGTCGTTCACCTTCTGCAGTTAAGAACACCCCACGCCACGGGATCATTTCAATCAATCCGACTGAAGCAAGGCGCTTAAGCATTTTAGCAACCGTCGGCTGGGAAACCCCAAGTCGCGCTGCCATATCCACCTGGCGCGCTTCACCTACCTCAATAATGAGATCGGAAATCAGCTCTACGTAGTCATCAATCAGCTCGCGGCGATGCGCCTCCCGGACCTGACGAAATCCTTCAACGTGTTCTTCGACATTCACCAATTGCGTCACTTTTTTTGTTGTTGGCATACCTGCGCGACGACTCATTCTGCTTCCTCGTTACTGTGACGCGTTAACGGCATCTGATTAGAGAGCGCTCATTGTAAACCAGAGTTGCGTGGGCACAAAAAATTAACGTTTTAGCAATAGCTATATAATATAGCCTGTGCTATATCTGTATATAATAAAGACATCCCTCAAGGACTGATGGGATCGTGAAGTCAGGAGGTTTACATGAATGAATTTAAGAGGTGTATACGCGTGTTTAGCCACTCTCCCTTTAAAGTACGGTTGATGCTGATCTCTATGCTGTGTGACATGATTAACAGCAAACCAGAGCAGGATAAACCTTCAGAAAAATAATGCGGCGTCGCGGTACGCCGCTTCATTTTCCTGCCGTCATTCGGGTACGGTGGTGGTTTTCGTCTCAATAACCCTTCTTTTTGTCAGTTTTGCCACGTCCCTCGCAAAACAATTTCTTTGTAGTAGTTGACCTTCTCTTGCGCACACTCTATCTTTTCGCAGCCCTGCGTATATTGCGGCTCGCGGATGCGGACCCTATCCCTCTTCTCGCTCTCTCAGGCAGGCAATGACCCTTAGCGCCAGGGTAAGCACATGGCGTTTTTGTAACAGTGGCATATGAATTTAACCCTCAAAGATTCAATCATTGCTCGTAGCCGAGCGATTAGTCCGTGGACTGGCCTCTATTTCTTACAGTCTTTGCTGATCAACCTTGCACTGGGCTATCCGCTTAGCCTGCTCTATAGCGTTGCTTTCACCTGCATATTGATGCTGCTGTGGCGTAGCGCGCCGCGCGCGCAGAAAGCACTGATTGGCATTTGCTCACTCATTGCAGCAATGTACTTTCCGTTCGGCCAGGCTTATGGTTCACCGAACTTCAATACCTTGCTGGCGCTGCACTCAACCAATATGGAAGAGTCAACCGAGATCCTGACCATCTTCCCCTGGTACAGTTATCTGGTTGGAGTGTTTATTTTTGCCCTTGGCGTTATCGCCGTACGCCGTAAAAAAGATGTGCAGCAGCGCAGCTGGAATAAGTTCGACAGCATTTGTTTGCTGTTTAGCGTTGTCGCATTCTTTGTTACCCCGGTACAAAACCTGGCCTGGGGCGGCGTGTTCAAGCTGAAAGACACTGGCTATCCGGTTTTCCGTTTCGCCAAGGACGTTATCGTCAATAACAACGAAGTGCTCGACGAACAAGAGCGTATGGCGAAACTGTCGAGCGTAAAAGACAGCTGGACGGTAACCGCCGTTAAACCGAAGTATCACACCTACGTCGTGGTGATCGGCGAAAGCGCCCGCCGCGATGCGTTAGGGGCGTTTGGCGGCCACTGGGATAACACCCCGTTTGCCAGCTCCGTTAACGGCTATATCTTCGCGGATTACATTGCGGCCAGCGGTTCAACGCAAAAATCGCTCGGCTTAACGCTTAATCGGGTAGTGGATAATAAACCCCAGTTCCAGGATAACTTTGTCACCCTGGCTAACCGCGCGGGCTTTCAGACATGGTGGTTTTCCAATCAGGGACAGATTGGTGAATACGATACGGCCATCGCCAGCATTGCGAAGCGCGCTGATGAGGTTCAGTTCCTCAAAAGCGGTGACTTCGAAGCGGATAAAAACACCCGTGACGAAGCGCTGTTGAAGATGACTGCCCAGGTGCTGGCAACCGAGCGCACCCAGCCACAGCTCATCGTGCTGCATTTAATGGGCTCGCATCCGCAGGCCTGTGACCGAACGCAGGGTAAATACGAGACTTTCGTCCAGTCAAAAGAGACATCTTGTTATCTGTACACCATGACGCAGACGGATGACCTACTGCGCCAGCTTTACGAGCAGTTACGTAACAGCGGTAATAGCTTCTCGATGGTCTATTTCTCCGATCATGGCCTCGCGTTTAAAGAGCGGGGAAAAGAGGTGCAGTACCTGGCGCATGACGATCAGTTCCAGCAGAATTTCCAGGTGCCTTTCATGGTGCTGTCGAGCGATGATAAAGCGCATCGGGTGATTAAAGCCCGTCGCTCCGCCAATGATTTCCTCAGCTTTTTCTCGCAGTGGACGGGGATAAGCGCAAAAGAAATCACCAACAACTACCGCTTTATCTCAGAGAAAAAAGCCGGGCCGGTGTACATCACCAACTTCAAACTGCAGAAGGTGGACTACAACCATCTGGGTACCGATATTTTCTCAACCAAATAATACGCTTGTAGGCCGGATAAGGCATTTTGCTACCGATGCCTGATGCGCTGCGCTTATCAGGCCTACAACGACATTCCTTCCTGCATTACACGCAAAAAAAATCCGCCCCAAGAGGCGGATTTTTCATATCACCGAAGTGATTAGAAGCGGTAACCCACGCCAGCAATCCAGGTGCCAACGTCAACGCTACGAATACGGCTCTGCTCGTAGGAGAAGTCCAGAGCAACGTTTTCGATCGGGTTGAACTGCAGACCAGCACCGTAAGAGAAACCGTAGTCGCTGGTGCTGTGGTTGTCAGCCGGAGATGCTGCGTTCTGGAATTTACCGTAACCAACACCCACTACACCGTAGATGCTTGCCCAGTCGTTAAGACGGTAAGCCGGACCAGCAGTGATGCCGTAGTACTGGGTTTTGTTGTAGTCGCCAGAAGCATCGGTACGATCTTTTTCAGTGTAAGTGAAGGAACCGATAACACCCAGCGGGTTGTTGTCCTGCTCGTAGCGATACTTCAGGTTGAAACCGTTCATTTTGTTCGCTGCGCCCTGAGCATCGCTCTGAGCGTAACCACCGGTAACGGTAGAAGTAGCAGCTACAGCAGTACCTGCGGAGAAAGCCAGAACAGCGGCCAGTGCTGAAAGACATGCAATTTTTTTCATAACCACCTCAAATGTGCTTCAAGTAAATCTTAAGTTTTAAATATACCAAAAATTGATGGGAAACTCTTTGCGATTCGCGATGTCTAACGGGGTCTTTCATGTAACAGAACATTTCAAAAACCCGCTATCTCTTTCAATTAACATCACTTTTTCAACTGAAAATACCATTATTGCGCGCACAATATGGCACATTCATCCAGAATATTCCTAATCACACAGATTATTAATCCATCATTTTCATGCCATTGTACGGAACTGAGCAATTTTTTTTTCAACGAATACTCAACCAGTTGAGCGTAATTCCATTACACTCGCTGTTTTACTTTTCTATACATAAAATCATCTGCGCCGTAACAATGCTGAAGCGTGGCACAGATGGAGACGTGTAATCATCATTTGACAGGAGAAAGGATGCCGGGGTTGTCACGTAAAGCGCCAGTCTGGTTGCCTATTTTGGTTTTGCTTATTGCTATGTCCTCCATTCAAAGCGGAGCATCACTGGCAAAATCGTTGTTCCCACTCGTCGGTGCGCCGGGCGTTACCGCGCTGCGCCTTGCGCTGGGTACGCTCATTCTTATCGCTTTCTTTAAGCCCTGGCGTTTACGATTCGCCAAAGAACAACGCCTGCCGCTACTGTTTTATGGCCTGTCTCTGGGCGGGATGAACTACCTTTTCTACCTGTCAATCCAAACCGTTCCACTGGGAATCGCCGTGGCGCTGGAATTTACCGGCCCGCTCGCGGTAGCGCTGTTTTCATCCCGACGCCCGGTGGATTTCATTTGGGTTGCGTTGGCAGTGCTCGGGCTTTGGTTCCTGCTGCCTCTGGGTCAGGACGTTTCTCACGTAGATTTAACCGGCGCAGCGCTGGCGCTGGGGGCTGGCGCCTGCTGGGCCATCTATATTCTTACCGGGCAGCGAGCCGGGGCGGAACACGGTCCGGCAACCGTCGCGGTAGGGTCATTCATTGCAGCACTGGTATTTGTTCCAATCGGCGCACTCCAGGCCGGAGATGCCCTGTGGCACTGGTCCATTCTGCCGTTAGGCCTGGCCATTGCAGTCCTCTCTACTGCGCTTCCCTATTCGCTGGAGATGATTGCTTTGACGCGCCTGCCTACGCGTACTTTCGGTACATTGATGAGCATGGAACCCGCGCTGGCAGCGGTTTCCGGAATGATCTTCCTCGGTGAAACGCTGACGCTTATCCAGACGCTTGCTCTGGGTGCCATTATTGTCGCATCAATGGGTTCTACGCTCACTATTCGTAAAGAGCCACAAATAAAACAAGTCGACGTGAATTAACCACGTATTATTCTGCATGGTTTGCATAATCATGCAGAATATCCAATTGTAAATCTGCGTGATAATAATTCTAATAAATATAATTTTCTCATCCGCATATTTCATTTAATCTTAAAATTAACATAAAAATAACACCACGCAAGTAACAAAACACTCATTACATTGATTTTATTTGATATTTTATATTTACCCTCTTCTTCGCTATTAAAGTGATAGGCAACACCGGAAACAAAAATCCAAATTTAGCGCTATACTTAATTCCGTTGAAGAGTTGGGACATAAATATCAAGAGGATATGAAAATATGAGTACCGCGAAACTGGTAAAAACAAAAGCATCCGCCCTCCTTTATACCCGCAACGATGTGTCTGATAGCGAAAAGAAAGCGACCGTAGAACTGCTGAATCAGCAAGTAATCCAGTTCATTGACCTGTCATTGATCACCAAACAGGCTCACTGGAACATGCGCGGTGCAAACTTCATTGCAGTACATGAAATGCTGGATGGCTTCCGTACAGCTCTGACCGATCACCTCGATACCATGGCTGAACGCGCCGTACAGTTGGGCGGTGTGGCACTGGGCACAACTCAGGTAATTAACAGCAAAACGCCTCTGAAAAGTTACCCGCTGGATATCCATAGCGTACAGGACCACTTAAAAGAGCTGGCCGAACGTTATGCCGTAGTTGCAAACAGCGTACGTAAAGCTATCAGCGAAGCAAAAGACGAAGATACCGCGGATATCTTTACCGCAGCTTCTCGCGACCTCGATAAATTCCTGTGGTTTATCGAAGCCAACATTGAGTAACAGCAGACATAAGAATTACCTATATAACCCTCGCTTCGGCGGGGGTTTTGCACATCTATGGTGCATAACATTGATCATTCGTCACTCCAAAGTAAATTATTTGTAATAATCACCTCACACAATCGTTAACGAAAGATTGTTTTATCAACAATTTTTACGCTAAATAGTCATACCGTTTGCACCGTGACTGGTTCGCACCAAATGAGTGCCCCAAAACAGTGCAGATTATTCGCTATGCCCTACTTATTGTGCAGAGAAACGAGACACCCTCTTGTTAAAACAATGAGTTGCAAAATTGGCACGATTTTTTCATTAAGCCATATGTTCTCGCAGGGGATCGCCCCGTGGATATAAAAGGAAATCCTATGAAGTCTGTATTAAAAGTTTCACTGGCTGCACTTACCCTGGCTTTTGCGGTGTCCTCCCATGCCGCAGATAAGAAACTGGTTGTCGCAACCGACACCGCGTTTGTACCGTTCGAATTCAAACAGGGTGACAAATACGTTGGTTTTGATGTGGATCTGTGGGCTGCCGTGGCCAAAGAACTGAAGCTGGATTATGAACTGAAGCCAATGGATTTCAGCGGCATCATCCCGGCTCTGCAAACCAAAAATATCGACCTGGCACTGGCGGGTATCACCATCACTGATGAGCGTAAAAAAGCGATCGACTTCTCCGACGGCTACTACAAAAGCGGTCTGTTAGTGATGGTGAAAGCGAATAACAACGACGTCAAAAGCGTAAAAGATCTGGACGGTAAAGTCGTTGCAGTTAAGAGCGGCACCGGTTCCGTTGATTACGCGAAAGCGAATATCAAAACCAAAGACCTGCGTCAGTTCCCGAATATCGATAACGCATATATGGAACTGGGCACCAACCGCGCAGACGCTGTACTGCACGACACACCAAACATTCTTTACTTCATCAAAACAGCTGGCAATGGTCAGTTCAAAGCTGTAGGCGAATCGCTGGAAGCCCAGCAGTACGGTATCGCCTTCCCGAAAGGCAGCGATGAACTGCGCGAGAAAGTGAACGGCGCGCTGAAAACGCTGAAAGAGAACGGTACTTACAACGAAATCTACAAAAAATGGTTCGGTACTGAACCTAAATAATAACCGGCAGCGTTGCCCGGTGGCGTGATGCTTACCGGGCTTACGCCGGGATTTTTGAGACCTGTAGGCCGGATAAGCACAGCACATCCGGCAAAACGGGCATTTGAATATTTACACCACGGTAACAGGAACGACATATGCAGTTTGACTGGAGTGCCATCTGGCCCGCCATCCCGCTTTTGATTGAAGGCGCCAAAATGACCCTGTGGATCTCGGTCCTCGGTCTGGCTGGCGGTCTGATAATCGGACTTGCAGCAGGGTTTGCGCGCACTTTCGGCGGTTGGATCGCCAACCACGTAGCGCTGGTGTTTATCGAGGTCATTCGCGGTACGCCAATCGTTGTGCAGGTAATGTTTATTTACTTCGCTCTGCCAATGGCATTTAACGATTTACGCATTGACCCCTTTAGCGCCGCCGTTGTCACCATCATGATCAACTCCGGGGCCTATATTGCGGAAATCACCCGCGGTGCGGTGCTCTCAATCCATAAAGGGTTCAGCGAAGCCGGTTTGGCGCTTGGACTTTCACGCACAGAGACTATCCGCCACGTTATTTTACCTCTCGCACTGCGTCGTATGCTGCCACCGCTGGGCAACCAGTGGATCATCAGCATTAAAGATACCTCGCTGTTTATTGTCATTGGCGTCGCTGAACTGACCCGTCAGGGCCAGGAAATCATTGCCGGTAACTTCCGTGCACTGGAAATCTGGAGCGCCGTTGCGGTGTTCTATCTGATCATTACGCTGGTGCTGAGCTTCATTCTGCGTCGTCTGGAAAGAAGGATGAAAATCCTGTGATTGAATTTAAAAACGTTTCTAAGCACTTTGGTCCAACCCAGGTGCTGCACAATATTGACCTGAACATTGAGCAGGGTGAAGTAGTGGTGATTATCGGGCCGTCAGGATCCGGTAAATCTACCCTGCTGCGCTGCATTAACAAGCTGGAAGAGATAACCTCCGGTGATCTGATCGTCGACGGTCTGAAAGTAAACGATCCGAAGGTAGACGAGCGCTTAATCCGTCAGGAAGCCGGAATGGTGTTTCAGCAGTTCTACCTGTTCCCACATCTGACGGCACTGGAAAACGTCATGTTCGGACCGCAGCGCGTACGCGGGGCGAATAAAGAACAGGCCGAGAAACTGGCGAAAGAGCTGCTGGCAAAAGTGGGTCTGGCCGAACGTGCACATCACTACCCTTCTGAACTGTCCGGTGGTCAACAACAGCGTGTGGCTATTGCCCGTGCGCTGGCAGTAAAACCGAAAATGATGCTGTTTGATGAGCCAACCTCAGCACTCGACCCGGAACTGCGTCATGAAGTTCTGAAAGTGATGCAGGATTTGGCGGAAGAAGGGATGACCATGGTGATTGTGACCCACGAAATTGGCTTTGCCGAAAAAGTGGCTTCACGCCTGATTTTCATTGATAAGGGACGAATTGCCGAAGACGGTAATCCGCAGGCCCTGATTGAAAATCCCCCCAGCCAACGCTTACAGGAATTCTTGCAGCACGTTTCCTGATAGCTCAACCTCCCTTCGCCCGAAGGGAGGTTTTTCACCAGAATCCTCTCATTTCAATTCCCTCCCGCTCTGACATCTATACTTATCCTTTTGAATTTATTTTCTCATGGGAGGAGTCATGCGCTGGATCCTGTTCATCTTTGTTTGTCTGTTGAGTCTTCCGACTCAGGCAGTGACGATACCAGGCGTCACCACGCCAACGTCAACCAACGCACAAACCGCCCCGGCAAAGGAGCCGGATGTTGAACAGAAGAAAGCGGCCTACGGCGCACTGGCTGATGTGCTGGAAAATGACACCTCGCGGAAGGAACTGATCGATCAGTTACGCAAAGTGGCGACAGCGCCCCCTGCCGAGCCGGTGCCAACCATTGTTCCACCCACATTAACAGAAGAAAAAACGGTGCTGGAAAACGTCACGGATGTCACACGGCACTACGGTGAGGCGCTCTCCAGCCGCTTTGCCCAACTTTATCGCAATATTACCGATGCACCGCACAAGACCTTTAACCCGCAAACGTTCACCAATGCCCTGACTCATTTTTTAATGCTGGCGGCGTCAGTGTTCGGGTTTTACTGGCTGATCC
The DNA here is from genome assembly GCF_030332915.1 of Citrobacter sp. Cpo040. Classification (NCBI taxonomy): domain Bacteria; kingdom Pseudomonadati; phylum Pseudomonadota; class Gammaproteobacteria; order Enterobacterales; family Enterobacteriaceae; genus Citrobacter; species Citrobacter sp. Cpo040. The sequence goes on along the minus strand of NZ_JAOWGX010000036.1, from coordinate 559,720 downwards.
GCCTGTGCGCGCTGCCGCTGTATCGCAAAATGGGGCAATGGGCACGGCGGAAAAACCGCGAACGCAGCAACTGGCTGCAGCTTCCGGCAATGATCGTTGGCGCATTCATTATTGATTTGCTTCTGCTGGCGCTGACATTGTTTGTCGGGCAGATACTGAGCGACAGAATGAACGCCGGCAGTCGCACCATCGCCTTTCAGCAAAGCCTGTTTCTCAATGCCTTTGCCCTGATTGAGTTCTTCAAAGCCATTCTGCGTCTGATATTTTGCCCAACAGTGGCCGAACTGCGCCCGTTTAACATTCATGATGCCGGTGCGCGCTACTGGAATCGGCGTTTGAGTTCATTAAGCAGTTTGATTGGTTACGGGCTTATAGTTGCCGTTCCCATTATCTCCAATCAGGTCAATGTGCAGGTCGGCGCGATGGCCAACGTCATCATCATGCTGTGTATCACGCTATGGGCGCTGTACCTGATTTTCAGAAACAAGAAAGAGATAACGCTGCATTTACAGAATCTGGCAGAAAGATCGTTAGCTTTTTTCAGCCTGTTTATCCGCGCCTTTGCGTTGGTATGGCACTGGCTGGCCAGCGCCTACTTCATTGTGCTGTTTTTCTTTTCACTGTTTGATCCGGGCAACAGCCTGAAATTCATGATGGGCGCTACGCTGCGCAGCCTGGTAATCATTGGAATTGCCGCCTTTGTTTCCGGCATGTTTTCCCGCTGGATAGCCAAAACTATTACCCTTTCGCCACACACCCAGCGCAGCTATCCGGAACTCCAAAAGCGGCTGAATGGCTGGCTGTCGACGGCGTTAAGCGTGGCCAGGATCCTGACGGTGTGCGTTGCGGTGATGCTGCTATTGAATGCCTGGGGACTGTTCGACTTCTGGAACTGGCTGCATTACGGCGCAGGAGAAAAAACGGTGGATATTCTGATCCGTATCGCGCTGATTTTATTCTTCTCCGCCATCGGCTGGACGATCCTTGCCAGCCTGATTGAAAATCGTCTGGCTTCCGATATTCATGGCCGCCCGCTACCCAGCGCTCGTACCCGAACCCTGTTGACGCTGTTTCGCAACGCGCTGGCGGTGATCATCAGCACGATCACCATCATGATTGTGCTGTCGGAAATTGGCGTTAATATCGCCCCATTGCTGGCCGGGGCCGGGGCGCTGGGGCTGGCAATCTCTTTCGGCTCGCAAACGCTGGTAAAAGATATTATTACCGGGATTTTTATTCAGTTTGAAAATGGCATGAACACCGGCGACCTAGTGACCATCGGTCCACTCACCGGTACGGTTGAACGAATGTCCATTCGTTCTGTGGGCGTGCGTCAGGACACCGGGGCGTACCATATTATTCCCTGGTCATCGATAACGACCTTCGCCAACTTTGTGCGTGGAATTGGATCGGTCGTCGCCAATTACGACGTAGACCGTCATGAGGATGCGGATAAAGCAAATCAGGCGTTGAAAGACGCGGTTGCTGCGGTGATGGAAAAAGATGATATTCGCGGGCTGATTATCGGCGAGCCGTCGTTTGCCGGGATTGTAGGATTAACCAATACGGCATTCACGCTACGGGTCTCGTTTACCACCTTGCCGCTGAAGCAGTGGACGGTACGTTTTGCGCTCGACAGCCAGGTGAAGAAATACTTCGATCTAGCCAACATACGCGCCCCGGTACAGACGTATCAAGTGTTACCTGCACCGGGGAATGGTCCTGCGTCGGCGGCAAGCGAACCACTACCGCCAACCGAGCCAACGCTTTAGCGTTTACGCGCCATAAAACGACGACGCTGATCGTTATCCATAAAGGTCCAGGCAATAAAGCGACTCTGCTTTTGTCCCTGGGCCATCTCTTTCTTGACCACTTTCACCGCGCCCGCATCCGTTAATGCGTGGTACAGCGGAGGCAAGTTCTCACCGCGCGACACCAGCGTGGTGAACCACATCACCTGACGACCAAAGGCCTGGCTTTCAGCAATCATTTTCTTGATGAACGCCACTTCACCGCCTTCACACCACAGCTCCTGCTGCTGTCCGCCAAAGTTCAGCGCATCGTCTTTGTCCTGTCCCAGATTACGGCGTTTGCGCTCGCTTCCGGCACGGGCTGAGGCCGCAGAATCATGGAATGGCGGGTTACACAATGTGGCTTCATACTGCTCATTTTTGTGAATGATGCCGTTGAAGATTGCCGTTGCATCTTTCTGGCGACGCAGACGAATAGCACGGGTTAATCCCGGATTGGCGTTGACGATCGCCTGAGCGCTGTTAAACGCTTCGCTACTGGTTTCACTACCCGTGAATCGCCAGCCATATTCATGCGCGCCGATCAGTGGATAAATACAGTTTGCCCCAACTCCCACGTCCAGCACGCTCGCATTTGCCGGAATGGTTCCGCTTGTTTCACCCAACAGATCGGCCAAATGGTGTATGTAGTCAGCACGACCAGGCACCGGCGGACACAAAAAACCATCTGGAATATCCCAGTTTTTCACCGCATAAAAATGCGCCAGCAGTGCTTTATTGAGCGCCTTTACTGCCTGCGGATTCGCGAAATCAACACTCTGCTCGCCGCCGGGCGTGAGGGTGAGAAATTGCGTCAGCTCGGGCGTAACCTGGCATAAAGTCGCAAGATCATAACGGCCATTGTGGCGGTTGCGTGGGTGTAATCCCGGTTTCTGGGGGGACATAGCATTCTCCTTTTAACAGCGGCGTAAGATACCCGCATAACGCCACGCGGTAAACACACTCATCAAGGAAATTTGATTTTTTACGCCTGTTTGATGCTTTGCGGATTGTTCAAAAAACAGACAGTTCATCACCAGTTTTTTGCGGTAAATGTCATCCGCTGACGACCTAAACTTATCAGGCACACCTGTTGTTTTTCAGAGGATATCACCATGAAGAAATGCCTCACATTACTTGCCGCTACCGTACTTACCGGCATGACATTTGCCTCCTTTGCAGCACAGCCATACACCAGCCCGGCTACCGGTCAGCTACAAGCTTCCGGCACAGTATCCGCTACCGGCGCCTCTAACCTGAGCGACCTCGAAGACAAGCTGGCAGAGAAAGCGAAAGAGCAAGGGGCAAAAGGTTTTGTCGTTAATTCTGCAGGCGGTAAAAATCAGATGTACGGCACCGCAACTATCTATAAGTAACCCCCCTTCCTTAGCCTAACTGCATTCATCCCGAATGCAGTTTTCTGCGCGCTGTTCACTTCATTTGCAGCTCAAGTTGTAATCAATGTGTTGGCATTTTGAATCCAATGTAAATAAATGTATTTATTTTTGAATTAATGAATGCTAAAACGTCGCACTGATTAGCAATGATTATCAAAATCATTATCAATTACACATTCATTTCCGCGAGGCCTGCAGGGTATAACATCCATAGAGATGTCCCTTCGCGTGAGTGAAACCGTCCACTCAAAAAATAATAAGTCACTCATTAACATGGATAAAAATCGCAACTTGCCGTCCAGTAGCTTCCACTCACTGACTTTTTTTGCCGGTCTGTGCATTGGTCTGTCCCCGATAGCTCAGGCTGTCGCTGCGGGTGACCAGGATAAAAAACAAGAAGACACCCTGGTCGTTGAAGCGGCCAAACCTTCGCTGTACGCCCCAACACAGTCTGCCGACCCTAAATTCTCCCGTCCGGTGGCGGATACAACCCGCACCATGACAGTAATTTCTGAGCAGGTGATTAAGGATCAAGGCGCAACAAATCTGACCGATGCGCTGAAAAACGTCCCAGGCGTTGGCGCATTTTTCGCCGGTGAGAACGGTAACTCCACCACCGGTGACGCGGTTTATATGCGTGGTGCGGATACCTCGAACAGTATTTATATCGACGGTGTTCGTGATATTGGCAGCGTCACGCGCGACACCTTCAATACCGAACAGGTGGAAGTGATCAAAGGTCCTTCCGGCACCGACTATGGACGTAGCGCGCCGACTGGCTCTATCAATATGATCAGCAAACAGCCGCGCACCGACTCAGGCATCGATGCTTCAGCCAGCGTCGGTAGCGCATGGTTCCGCCGGGGTACACTGGACATTAACCAGGTCATCGGCGAGACCACAGCCGCACGTTTAAACCTGATGGGTGAAAAAACGCATGATGCTGGTCGCGATAATGTCAAGAATGAACGTTATGGTGTGGCCCCCTCTCTCGCTTTTGGCTTAGGCACTGAGAACCGACTGTACCTGAACTATCTGCACGTCACCCAGCACAACACGCCGGATGGCGGTGTCCCCACCATCGGTCTGCCGGGATATTCCGCGCCTTCTGCGGGGACTTCTGCGCTAAATCATTCAGGAAAAGTGGATACGCATAATTTCTACGGTACCAACTCGGATTACGACGATTCGACGACCGATACCGCGACGATGCGTTTTGAACATGACCTGAACGACAGCACTACTATTCGCAACACCACCCGCTGGTCGCGCATTAAACAGGATTATCTGATGACGGCGGTGATGGGCGGTGCGTCTAACATCACCCAACCCACCAGCAGCGTCGACACCTGGACCTGGTCACGCCTGGCAAATACAAAAGATGTCAGCAATAAAATCCTGACCAACCAGACCAACCTGACCTCAAAGTTTTACACGGGATCCATCGGTCACGACATCAGCACCGGCGTGGAGCTGACGCGCGAAACACAAACCAACTACGGTGTAGCCCCGATCACCCCGCCACCGGTGAATATCTATCACCCCGACAGCAATGTGAATATCGGCGGATTGTCTCGTAACGGCGCCAATGCTAACGGGCAAACAGATACCTTCGGCGTATATGCTTTTGATACGCTACAAATTACCCGTGAGTTCGAACTGAACGGTGGTATTCGCCTCGACAATTACCGCACTGAATATGACAGTGCCACCGCTTGTGGCGCTTCCGGTCGAGGCGCAGTCGCGTGCCCGACAGGTGTGGCCAAAGGTTCCCCGGTCACCATTGTGGATACCGCCAAATCAGGCAATCTGGTGAACTGGAAAGCGGGCGCGCTGTATCACCTGACCGATAACGGTAACGTGTACATCAACTATGCCGTTTCTCAGCAACCGCCGGGCGGCAGCAACTTTGCTCTTGCTCAGGGCGGCAGCGGTAACAGTGCGAACCGTACCGATTTCAAACCGCAGAAAGCGAAAACCAGCGAGATCGGCACCAAATGGGAGGTGCTGGATAAGCGCCTGCTGTTAACCGCCGCGATTTTCCGCACGGATATTGAGAATGAAGTTGAGCAGAACGACGACGGTACCTATTCCCAATACGGAGAGAAACGCGTTGAAGGCTATGAACTCTCGGTAGCAGGCAACATCACCCCCGCATGGCAGGTTATTGGCGGCTACACCCAGCAACGCGCGACCATCCACAGCGGTAAAAATGTTGCTCAGGATGGCTCTTCATCCCTGCCGTATACGCCTGAACATGCGTTCACGTTGTGGAGCCAGTATCAGGCTACCGATGATATCTCCGTTGGCGCGGGCGCTCGCTACGTGGGCAGTATGCATCGCGGTTCCGACGGTGCGGTGGGTACGCCATCCTACACTGAAGGTTACTGGGTTGCCGACGCCAAACTGGGTTATCGCGTGAATCGCAATCTCGATTTCCAGCTAAACGTCTATAACCTGTTCGACACCGATTATGTATCCTCCATAAACAAGAGCGGATACCGTTACCATCCGGGCGAACCAAGAACCTTCTTGCTCACCGCCAATATGCATTTCTGATCCATCACGTGGGGCGTCAGCCCCACTTTCAGGAGAAACACTGATGATGTACCACATTCCCGGCGTTCTGTCGGCGCAGGATGTAGCCTGGTTTCACGAACAACTGGACGCTGCCGACTGGGTTGATGGCCGCGCAACCACCGGTGCTCAGGGGGCGCAGGTTAAAAACAACCAGCAGGTGAATACGCAAAGTGAACGCTACAGCGTTTTACAACAAGCGGTACAGACTGCGGTAAATAACAGCGCGCTTTTCTTCGCCGCAGCACTACCGAAAACGCTCTCCACACCGCTGTTTAATCGCTACCAGGACAATGAGACCTACGGTTTTCACGTTGACGGTGCGGTACGTAGCCATCCGCAAAACGGCTGGATGCGTACAGACCTTTCCGCCACCTTATTCCTGAGTAACCCGGATGATTATGCAGGAGGCGAACTGCTGGTCAATGATACCTACGGTCAGCATGCGGTGAAGCTTCCGGCAGGCGATTTGGTGCTTTACCCCTCCAGCAGCCTACACTGTGTCACACCGGTGACTCGTGGGGTTCGTGTAGCATCCTTTATGTGGATCCAGTCAATGATCCGTGACGACAAAAATCGCGCCATGCTTTTTGAGCTGGATAAAAACATTCAGTCCCTGAAGACTCGTCATGGGGAGAGCAGCGAGATCCTGTCATTACTCAATCTCTACCATAACCTGCTGCGTGAATGGTCTGAAATCTGATACTGCTGGCGCGTGGTCGTTTTTCAGCCATCACCTTCGCTATACTTAGTCTGTAGACATCAGCAGGAGGTACACATGGCATCCGGATGGGCAAATGACGACGCGGTTAACGAACAGATCAACAATACTATTGAAGATGCTGTTGCCCGCGCTCGCGGTGAGTTACCGACGGGGGAAAGTCTGTATGAATGCGAAGAATGCGGCAATCCTATCCCTCAGGCCAGACGTGAGGCAGTGCCAGGGGTACGCTTGTGCATCACTTGCCAACAGGATAAAGATTCACATAGCGCATCATTTTCAGGATATAATCGCAGAGGTTCGAAAGACAGCCAGCTACGTTGACTTATCTTTACCAAAAGTTTCAGCGCATACGATTTCCTTTACGAGCACGCTTTTTTGCACCCTGTGTAGCAAAATGTGCCGTTGTCGCCTTCTCTGTAAAGCGCAATGACAAGAACTGTAAATCCCTTACTCGAATTTATTAATATTCAATAAGTTATTTGTCATTCAATTTTTTTGATTGATGTCGTCAATTCTATTCGATTTTCTCTCACCAAAAAAAACGTGATACTTATCACATCGACGGAACAACGTCTTCTTAAAGAACACTGACTAACAGAACAACCCTGCGAGAGATTAATCATGAAAAATATCAAATTTGCTGTTGCTGCCATCGCCCTGTCTACCCTGTCATTTGGCGTTTTCGCTGCCGAGCCGGTTTCCTCAACTCAGGCGCAAAACATGAACAAAATTGGTGTGGTATCTGCTGACGGCGCCACTACGCTGGACGGCCTGGAAGCCAAACTGGCTGAGAAAGCGAATGCTGCTGGCGCAACTGGGTACAGCATCACTTCCGCTATCGGCAAAGACAAAATGAGCGGCACCGCGGTTATCTATAAATAACCGAAAGATTACCTGTACGACCCAATGCTCCAACCCTCATTGACCCTGTTTGTTACCCTTTGTTTGCCCGTCCGCCACTGGACGGGCTTTTTTTTGCCTATTGTTTCAGCCGCTGGCAAAATTCCCGCAACACGGCCTCTGGCATCCCAATTTGCAGTGCTGCCTCACAAATCGCTTGCCAGCTTCCGGCATCCAGCGGAATACCGTGTTCCAGCCGTTCCTCGCGAGTATTCACCTCCCACTCCCCAGGCAACAGGATCGGGGCATCTTCAGCATGCGGCGACGCTTTCACCCACTCAGCAAATGCCGCGACCTGGTTGTCGCAGTCCGGCGCGCCGAACAGTTGTGGATTCATAATGATGGTGGTCATACAGTTAATGATGGCGTCCGCGCTGGTCTGCAGGCTCTCTTCATGTGTGGTTTTACCGCCAGAAAGCGCACCGCCCATAATTTCGCACATCGCCGCCAGCGCATACCCCTTGTGCTCGGCAAAAGTCAGCAACGACCCCAGCGGAGAAACCTGCATTACCGCAGGATCGGTAGTGGGAACACCCGCCACATCAATCAGGCATCCTGGAGCCACCGGCTCGCCCTTATGCCATGCCACACGGGTTTTGCCAAACGCGATGGCGCTGGTTGCATAGTCCAGCAACAGTGGGAAGGTATTTTTACGCGGGAATACGACGCAGAAGGGATTGGTTCCAAAACGGCTATCGCGGCCATGAAACGGTGCGACCATCGGGATCCCCACCACATTCACAAAGTGTACCGAGACAAAACCTGCCGCCGCACATTGCTCCGCCCAGTAGCCAATACGGCCGATATGGTGCGAATTATGTAATGCCACGGCGGCGATTCCGTACTGACGCGCTTTTTCGATTCCAAGCGTGATTGCCTCGTGTGCCGCCACCTGACCAAACGCAAAGTCGCCGTCAAGCGTAATCACCGCCCCCGCATCTTTTACCACTTTGGCATGACGGTTGATCTGCAGATGCCCCTGCGAGAATGAACGAATATAGCTTGGGATCATACCGATGCCATGGGAGTCGTGACCGGCGAGGTTAGAGGCTATCAGATGGTCGGCCACCAGCCGCGCCTCCTGATCATTGCTTCCCATCTGATGAAAAACGGCCTGGATAAAGGCGTGCAGCGTTGGCACATGGAAGCGATGTCCACTGTTCATTGTTATCTCCTGTTGTGTCGCGTGTTTGTTGTGTTTCTTATTTTTCAACAAACTATGCTGCGCCACGGTGCGCTGGAGGTCAATAAACGTGCAGAAATTTCACATTGCCGAAAAGAGAGAACCGACAGGCCAGGCAACAGGCCCGTCGGGATAACAAATGGTTTAGAAACTTTGCTCGACGCGGGCAAGTCCTTCAGCCAGTGAGGCGGACTCACCGGTTGCCACCAGGCAGCAGGCCATCTGGATTTTCAACGATGCCGGAACAGGCTCACTGCCAGCCAGACAACGCTCAATCCAGCGCGCGGTGGTTTCCGGGTCTTTTGCTACCGGTAGCGGTACCGGCTCGTCAGGCATCTCGCTCTGTCGGTCTTGTAGCACTCGCACACCGGATGAATCTATCAGGCTTATCTGCGGGCAGCGCTGCGGGTTGGCATACACTTCGCCCTCGGTACCATGCATCAACAGGCCGCGCCCACCGATATCGCCGAAGAACTTCGCCACGCGCGAAACATATTCCGGGTGGGACACGCTGGAAAGACGCAGCGCGGCATCTTCAGCAAACGGCGTGGCTAATTTAGCCAGCGTGTGCGCACTGTTACGCACCCCCATGCGCCAGCGCATCGCCAGCTGTTTCTCCAGCGGAGGACACAGCGCGCTCACCGGGATGAACACCGGCTCATGACCATCCAGCTTTGCCTGCGCCTGCCCGGCATGCAGCGTTGGCGTAATCCCCATCAGTTCGAAAATGGTTTCAGTCAGTACGCGGGTTGGATCCTCGCTGACGCCATGCACCACTACTGGAAAACCCAGCTTGTGCAGTAAAATTGCCAGCAACGGAGTCAGATTCGCCTGCTTGCGTGCGCCATTATAGCTGGGAATGACAATCGGCATGGGTTTGGCTACCGGCGGAGTCAGGCGAATGGTGTGGTTTTGCATCGCTTCGTAAAAGCCCAGCATCTCCGCTTCACCTTCGCCCTTGATACGTAGCGCAATCAGTACCCCGCCCATCTCAAGGTCAGGTACGTCGCCGTTCATCATATGGGTATACAGTCCGCGAGCAGTATCCTTGTCCAGGTCACGCGCGTGATTTTTTCCTCGCCCAATCTCTTTAATGATTTTGCGGTAATCCATCGATAACTCCTTGCCTGTTGCTCGCATCGTTAACGCCGACGGCGGCGCGTGGGTTTCGCTTTTTCTTTTGGTTTTACTATAACGTCTGGCACAGCAGGTTGCTCTATCGGAAATATGGGTAACGCGTTCAGTAAACGCTTGCCATAGCTTTTGGTCAATAAACGCTTGTCATAAATAACCACTTCTCCCCAGCAGCCATGGCTACGGATGAGTCGCCCAACCTGCTGGATCAAATTGAACGACGCCGCAGGCAGGCTCTGCACCTCGAAGGGGTAGCGGTTCAGACTTTTCAACCACTCACCCTCGGTGATCACTACCGGGCTGTCGATTGGCGGAAAGGCGATTTTATGAATATGCACCTGAGTCAGCAGGTCGCCTTTCAAATCCAGACCTTCAGCAAAAGATTGCAGCCCAACCAGTACACTGCGCTCGCCGTTGGCCACCCGTTTGCGGTGCAACTCCACCAGACGATAGCGCGGCTGATCGCCCTGCACCAACAACAGCAGGCGCAGATCGGTAACGTGCTCAAGAAAACGCTGCATCGCGCGACCGCTGGCAAAGAGTACCAGCATACCCTGATGCTTTTTACTCTCCAGCTGTTCGCGAAAATAGGCGGCCATTTCCGCGATATGCTGCTCTTCGTTATCAATTAACGGTTCGTAGCGCATTTGCGGAATGACGATTTTGCCCTGTTCAACGTGATTAAACGGTGAATCCAGCGCGACAAACCTGTCCCCTGCTTTTTCCTTCAGACCGCTCATCTCCTGCAAACGCGAGAAGCTGTTGAGCGATCGCAGCGTTGCGGAAGTGACAATAATATGCGGGACGCTACGCCACAGCAGTCGTTCGAGCTGATCGCTCACACGGATCCCCACGCAGTGGAACCAGACGTGGATCTGCCCGTCACGCACCTCGCGCGTCGCCCATTTACTCACCGGCGCGCCTGACGACTGCGCGAGCGATGCCAGCCGCCACAGTTTGCTTTGCGCCTCAAACATGCCCAGCGCCCGGTTCATCTGCAAAATAACCCGATGCAGACGCACGATATCGTGAGTGCCGGTTTTTTCGCTGAGATCGTTGAGGAACAGTTCCGCCAGACCGCGCAGCATTTCTGTTAGCTTTGCCAGACGCTGACAAATCTCCATCACTTCCGTAGGCAATTCGCCCATCGCGAAGCGGTGTTCTGCCTCCTGGGTAGCGGGCATATACAGATTAAGAATGTTATTGAGCGATGAAATCAGCTCATACAGCTCCTCACAGTGACCGTTCAGACGCTCGGCATTTGCCAGTGGCGGCGTGGTCTTCGGGCGAAACTGCTCCAGGCAGGTAGCCACTAATTTGCAAAATAGATCCAACTGAAGTCGATACCAGGGGGCGCTGATTTCTGCGCTCATCTCCAGCGCATCGCGCGCGACATCCGGCAAATGGTGGCCTTCATCAAGTACCAGCAGTAGGTTTTTCGGCTCCGGCAAGACGGCTTCGCTTTCCATGGCCGCCATTACCAGCGCATGATTAGCCACGACCACTTCAGCTTCCTGAATCTCCCGGCGGGCGACAAAAAAAGGGCATTCACGATAGTAGTGACAGTTGCGATTCAGACAGCTGGCTTTATCGGTGCTCAGACGCTGCCAGAGTCCGTCATCAATGGCGATATCGGTGTGGTCGCGCAGCCCGTCCCACTTGTAGCTGTCGAGATCGCCTTTTAGCCTGGCACAGCGCTTTTGTTCTTCCTGGTTGTTGGGCGTCAGGTCATCGTCGAGAAAAGCCAGCAGATCCTGCTGATTGGGTTCAGTGCTGGCCAGCGCCGCTAAGTTACGCGGGCAGACATAGCGTCCGCGACCAAACGCAGCGGTAAAACGCAGATCGGGGATAATTTTGCGCAGCAGCGGTAAATCTTTGCTGTAGATCTGGTCCTGCAAAGCGACGTTGGCGGTACTGACCACCAGCGTTTTTTGTTCTTCACGCGCGATGGCAATACCGGGAATCAGATACGACAGGGTTTTCCCCACCCCGGTCGGTGCTTCAATCGCCAGATGCCGCCCTTCTTCCCCGGAGAGCGTTTTCGCGACGTCAGCAATCATCTGCCGCTGCGGCGCACGGGGGATAAAGTCGGGGATCTGTTCCTGAAGCGCCTTGTACCAGGCGGCGATTTGCGCTTTTAGCGCAGCCGTAAGTGCCATGAGAAAACCTGAAATACTGTATAAACAGCCACTATTGTGGCACATTTCAGGCGTTGGATGTACCTTTTTCCCCCATTCTGGAAAGCGCTTCGCAGCTCTGGCTTAAATTACCGGAGGGCGGCTTACTCCTTATCCGGCCTACAGTCAGGTATATTGCAGGCCGAATAAACGTGTCGGTTAATAGTATCCCAGCAGCTTCCACCACAGCATGCCCACTGCAAAAATGATAATCACATTTGCCGTTACCACACAGAGGTTAATTTTGTAAAAACGCGGTCGTTCAAAATAGCCCTGGGCAAAATAAATAGGACCAGGTCCGCCACCATACTCGGTATTCCCCCACATCAGATTACTAAAGATGCCGAAGCAAATAGCGACCATCATCGGCGGTGCACCCGCAGCGATCGCCGTGGCCGCGAAAGGAGCATACAGCGCAGCTACGTGCCCGGTAGCCGTAGCAAAGAGATAGTGGACATAAATGTAAAGGATCCCCAGCACAATAAAGGACTCAATCGCACCAAACCCTTGAATACCGCTGCCTAACTTTACTGTCATCCATTTAATAAACCCCAGATCGGCAAGTCCGGTCGCCAGGCTAATGATGACGCTAAACCAGATAACCGTATCCCAGGCTGCATGGTCATTAAGCAAACTTTTCCAGCTAACAGCACCCGAAGCAAACAGATAAGCAGCCAGCCCCAGCCCGACAGATGTGGCAGACAATCCAGTAATCAAACTGGTGCCCCAGCCAACCAGCGCCAGCACAAAACCAAACGCGACCTTTTTCTCGTTGCTGCTCATCGAACCGAGCTCACCGAGCGCCTGCTTACCCATCGCTTTTGCCTCTGGCGTACGCTTAAGCTCAGGATCCAATAATTTATAGACCAGTAGCGGCATCAGACAGAAACAAACCATCGCAGGGACTACTGCGGAAATAAACCATCCGCCCCAGGTTATCTCCATACCCAATGACGATTTCGCCAGGCTCGCTACCAGCGGATTCGCCGCCATCCCGGTGAGAAATATCGCCCCGGTAATCGGCGTAAACTGGAAGCACACCATGGTTAAGAAATCGCCAATACGTTTGCCCGTTACCCCTGGAGCGGAGCCCAACACATCATTGATGGAACGTGTGATGGGAAAAATTATGCCCCCGGACCGCGCAGTTACTGACGGCATTGCCGGGGCCATAATCAGATCGGAAACCCCCAGTGAGTAAGCAATACCCAGGCTGCTGCCGCCAAAGAGCGATAACATTTTATACGCAATACGTTTCCCCAGTCCTGACGTCACAAACCCCAGAGACAAGACGTAGGCGCAGAAAATGAGCCATACCGTACCGGACGCAAACCCTGACAGCGCCTTTGCCTCTGGCAACGTTTTGGTGAAAATAACCACGCAAAGCGCAATCAACATCACCGCCCCCGAAGGGAGCGGCTGAGTGAGAATGGCGGCAATGGTCGCGGCAAATATCGCGAACATATGCCAGGCCTGAGGCGTTAGACCATCAGGAACAGGATAAAACCAAACGATCGCGCCTATCGCCAGCGGTATCAGGAACGACAGAATGGATTTTCCCGTGACAGAATTCGTTGACATAAAAAGATCCTTATTCCGTTAGCCCGAGAGCATTCATTTCCGCGACATGTATCTTGCTAATACCTGATCCACCATCGCCGGTGCCATTCCAAGGTAATTTGCCGGGTCGGTCAGTTTTTCAATCAACTGTGGGTCCAGTCGTTCAGAGACAGATGGCATCGCATTCAGCACATCAGCCAATCGTCCACCTTGTTCGTTGACGATACGACAGGCGTCATACACCACGTCATGTGCATCCTGACGACCAATATACGGAGCCAACCCCATCATGACCGCTTCAGCCACAATCAATCCATTAGTCATGCCGAGGTTACGTTTCATCGCCTCTTCATCGACCACCAGCCCCGCCAGCATAAAATTGGCCTGATGCAATGCCCCCGCGCTGAGCACGAAACTTTCTGGGATAGCAATCCATTCGGCATGCCACGGCCCGGTTGCACGCTCCAGATCTTGCACCATCGCATCAAGCATCAACCCTGCCTGTTGGCGAACGCCTTTGGCACAGGCCAGCATCAGCTCGCTGGAAATAGGGTTGCGTTTCTGCGGCATGGTACTGCTGGCGCCACGCCCTTTAACAAACGGCTCATACAGTTCGCCAAACTCATTTGCTGCCAGCAGCATTACGTCGTAGGCAATCTTGCCCAGCGACCCGGTAATCACCGCTAACAGGTTCACCGCTTCGGCAAAACCATCACGCGCGACGTGCCAGGTGGATGTTGGGACATTTAGCCCAAGCTCTTCCATCATCGCTTTTTGTACCGCCAGCCCTTTATCCCCCAGCGATGCCAGCGTACCGGCCGCTCCCGCAAATTCGCCGACCAATACACGAGGACGCGCCTGGGAAAGACGTTCCGCGTGGCGTTCAAACATATCCAGCCAGATGGCAGCTTTGTAACCGAATGTCACGGGCAAAGCCTGTTGTAAATGGGTTCTCCCGGCCATCGGCGTATCACGGTAGCGGCGTGAAAGATCGGCCAGCGTGGCGCGGAGTTTGTCCATATCGGACTCAATGAGCGCAAAAGCATCACGAATTTGCAGAACCACTGCGGTGTCCATAATGTCCTGAGTGGTGGCCCCCCAGTGCACATAACCGCCGGACTCGCCTGCCTGTTTAGAAATCTGGTGCACCAGCGGTAGGATCGGATAACCCACAATTTCGGTTTCATGGCGCAATAAATCAAAATCGAGCGTGTCAGCATTACATTTTTCTGCAATTTCCTGCGCCGCAGCCTCGGGTATCACACCACAGCGTGCCTGGGCTTTGGCTAATGCCACTTCCACTTCCACGTATTTGCGCACCAGCTCGCGATCGTCAAACACAGCGCGCATCGCCGGTGTGCCGAAAGAGTCCCTGAACAGAACAGAATCAAGTACATTCGAAGCCATAAATCCCCCTGGAAAATCTGATAATGATAAGATGCGTGTTTACGGCAGTTTGTTGGATATTCAAATGCCGCCACAATGTCCAGACATAAAAAAATGTCCGTACATTTAAATGTACGGACATTTATAGTATTCATAAGAAATGTAGGGAATAGTCCGTACAAATTTTCGTGATAAAGATCACTAATATTTTGATGAAACTGCGATGAAAGAATCTCTGTACAAGCGAATAGCACGTGAACTGGCGCAGCAAATTGCGGTGGGAACCTTTGCCCCCGGTTCGCTGTTTCCTACGGAAATGGAACTGTGTGAAACATGGCAGGTCAGCCGCCACACCATGCGTGAGGCGTTAAGGGAATTAACAGAGCAAGGTCTGATATCACGGCGTAAAGGCGCGGGAACTCGCGTTTGCGAACCTAAGGCTAACGGCGTCAATCACCCGCTATCGCATCTTGAGGATCTGTTGCTGCTGGCCAAAAACAATCTGCGCGTCATCAAGAAAATCGATGAGATTGTGGCGGACATAGAGTTGTCCCAGATGATTGGCTGCCCGCCAGGTTCCCGTTGGCTGCACATTGCCAGCACTCGCGAAGATGCGCAAAACCCCGACGCGCCAATCTGCTGGACGGACAGCTATGCCAGCACGGATTACGCCAAACTGCGTACGTACATCCGTGACGACCCACACTCGTTAATCAGCGATTTGATCGAAACCCATTACGGTATTAAAAGCCATGAGGTGCATCAGACCATTACGGCTGTCGGCGTGCCCAAAAAGGTGGCAAAGATTCTCAATGTAGCACCTGATTCACCAGCAATGAGAATCGTGCGTCGTTATCTGGACAGGGACGGGAAAGTATTTGAGACGACGATTTCGATTCACCCGGCAGGACGATATACCTGCTCAATCGTGCTGAAATCGCAAAGTTCGGGGGAGTGATTGACCTATCCGGCCTACACAGTGTGTAGACCGGATAGCATGTTTATACTGCCATACAGCAAGGTGAATTACTGCGCTGCAGACGGTTTGCGCGGACGGCGCGGTGGACGAGGTTTATCACCTGCCGGTTTGCCTTCGCCGCTACGCGGTTTCGCTTTTGGCGCTCCGCCATCCTGACGACGCGGCTGCTGTCCACGCCCTGCTCCGCCCTGCCCTCGACCACCGCCGCCGCCACGCTGCTGACGACCGTTCTGGATCGGCTCAGCTTTAATGGACGGGTCTGGCTCATAGCCTGGCGTTGCAATACGCGGGATCTCTTTTTTCAGCAACTTCTCGATGTCACGCAACAGCTTGTGTTCATCGACGCACACCAGAGACAACGCTTCGCCGGTAGCGGCCGCACGACCGGTACGACCAATGCGGTGCACGTAGTCTTCCGGGACGTTTGGCAGCTCGTAGTTCACCACGTGCGGTAACTCTTCAATGTCCAGACCTCGCGCGGCAATGTCGGTCGCCACCAGCACGCGAATATCACCGGATTTAAAATCAGCCAGCGCACGCGTACGCGCTCCCTGAGATTTGTTACCGTGGATCGCCGCGCTGCGGATACCGTCTTTATTCAGCTGTTCCGCCAGATGGTTCGCACCGTGTTTGGTACGGGTAAACACCAGCACCTGCTGCCAGTTGCCCTGGCCTATCATCTGCGACAACAGTTCGCGTTTACGCTTCTTATCTACGAAATGAACGTGCTGAGTCACCTGCTCGGACGCGGTATTACGACGCGCCACTTCGATTTCCAGCGGATTGTGCAGCAGCTTTTCGGCCAGCGACTTGATATCGTCAGAGAACGTTGCTGAGAACAGCAGGTTCTGACGTTTTGCCGGCAATTTCGCCAGAACGCGACGAATGTCGTGAATAAAGCCCATATCCAGCATGCGGTCAGCTTCATCCAGCACCAGAATTTCAACCTGATCCAGCTTCACCGCATTCTGGTGCTCCAGATCGAGCAAACGACCCGGAGTGGCAATCAGCACATCCACGCCGCCACGCAGCTTCATCATCTGCGGGTTAATACTGACGCCGCCGAAAACCACCAGCGAGCGAATATTCAGATACTTACTGTAATCACGGACGTTTTCGCCAATCTGGGCTGCCAGTTCGCGGGTTGGCGTAAGGATCAGCGCACGAACCGGACGACGGCTTTTACCATGCGGCTGATGAGTAATCAGGTGCTGCAACAGCGGCAGGGTAAAACCTGCCGTTTTCCCCGTGCCGGTCTGGGCGCTGGCCATCAGATCGCGGCCTTCCAGCACGGCAGGGATCGCCTGCTGCTGAATAGGGGTAGGTTCACGGTAACCCTGCTCGGCAACGGCACGTAAAATATCAGGGTTTAAACCAAGGGAATCAAAAGACATAACAACTCCGAACCACCCTGACCGTTACCGGTGTCGTTTTCAGGGAGATACATATAATAGAGATGACAAAAACCACAATGTCATGAAGGGGCGGAGTGTAGCAGTTTTTGTGATGTGCCGCATAAATTATCCCTTCACTGGAAAATAACGCTCCGGACTGGACAAGGCTGCACATCAGTCATAATCTTAATCAATCGATTGATTAAGATCAGAGTCGTGCCATGAATACACCCACCATGACAACCAAAGGTGAACAGGCGAAGAACCAGCTCATTGCCGCCGCATTGGCGCAATTCGGTGAGTATGGTCTGCACGCCACGACGCGCGATATCGCTGCACAGGCCGGGCAAAACATTGCGGCTATCACCTACTATTTTGGCTCAAAAGAGGATTTATATCTCGCCTGCGCCCAGTGGATTGCGGATTTTATCGGTGCACAGTTTCGCCCGCACGCTGAAGAGGCCGAGCGTTTATTCGCCCAGCCTAAGCCGGACCGTGGCGCGATGCGCGAACTGATCCTGCGCGCCTGCAAAAATATGATCATGCTGTTAACTCAGGACGACACCGTTAACCTGAGCAAATTTATCTCGCGCGAACAGCTTTCCCCCACCGCGGCTTATCAATTGGTGCACGACCAGGTTATCAATCCGCTGCATACACATCTGACGCGCCTGATTGCCGCCTATACGGGCGGCGATGCCAATGATACCCAAATGATTCTGCACACCCACGCCATACTCGGCGAGGTGCTGGCTTTTCGTCTGGGGAAAGAAACCATTCTGTTGCGTACAGGCTGGTCACAATTTGATGAGGATAAAACCGCGCTGATTGACCAAACGATCACCTGTCACATCGATCTTATTCTGCAAGGTTTAACGCAAAGGAGTCTGGAGTCATGAAAAAACCTGTCGTTCTCGGGCTGGTTATCGCGGCCCTCGTTGCCGTGATTGCCGGTGGAACGTGGTGGTATCAGAGTCGGCAAGATAACGGCCTGACGCTATACGGCAATGTCGATATCCGTAGCGTCAACCTGAGTTTTCGTGTCGGCGGCAGGCTGGCCTCGCTGGCGGTTGACGAAGGCGATGCGATTACCGCCGGTCAGGTGCTGGGTGAACTGGACCGCGCACCTTATGAAAACGCATTGATGCAGGCAAAAGCCAACGTTGCCGCCGCACAGGCACAATACGATCTGATGCTGGCAGGGTATCGCGAAGAAGAGATCGCGCAAACCGCGGCGGCAGTCAAACAGGCACAGGCCGCCTATGATTACGCGCAGAACTTTTACAATCGGCAGGTCGGATTGTGGAAAAGCCGCACCATTTCAGCCAACGATCTGGAAAACGCCCGTTCATCACGCGATCAGGCGCTAGCTTCGCTGAAATCCGCACAGGATAAACTCACGCAATATCGCAGCGGTAATCGTGTGCAGGACATCGAGCAGGCAAAAGCCACGCTCGAACAAGCTCAGGCCGAGCTGGCACAGGCAGAGCTGAATTTGCATGACACCACCCTGACCTCGCCGTCTGACGGCACGCTTCTCACCCGTGCAGTTGAACCCGGCAGCATGCTGAACGAAGGCGGCACGGTACTGACGCTGTCGCTCACGCGTCCGGTATGGGTTCGTGCTTACGTTGACGAACGAAATCTGAGCCAGGCGCAGCCAGGACGTGAGATCCTGCTCTATACCGATGGCCGCCCGGACAAACCGTATCACGGCAAAATCGGCTTCGTTTCTCCTACCGCCGAATTTACCCCGAAAACGGTCGAGACTCCTGACCTGCGTACCGACCTGGTTTATCGCCTGCGAATTGTCGTCACCGACGCGGACGATGCGCTGCGCCAGGGAATGCCGGTAACGATAAAGTTTGGCGATGAGGCACGGCATGAATGACGCCGTCATTACGCTTAAAGGGCTGACGAAAAACTTTGCCGGAATGGAAAAACCCGCCGTCGCCCCGCTCGACTGTACCGTTCATGCGGGCTACGTGACCGGGCTTGTCGGGCCGGACGGCGCGGGCAAAACTACGTTGATGCGAATGCTGGCGGGATTATTAAAACCTGATGCCGGAAGTGCTGCGGTGATTGGTTTTGACCCCATCAAAGACGACAGCGCACTACATGCGGTGCTGGGCTATATGCCGCAAAAATTTGGTCTGTACGAAGATTTAACCGTCATGGAGAACCTCAATCTCTATGCCGACTTACGCAGCGTCACCGGTGAAGCGCGAGAAAAAACCTTTGCCCGACTCCTGGAATTCACCTCGCTGGGACCATTTACCGGACGACTGGCTGGCAAGCTTTCTGGCGGCATGAAGCAGAAGCTCGGGCTTGCCTGTACGCTGGTTGGCGAACCCAAAGTGTTGCTGCTGGATGAGCCAGGCGTGGGTGTCGACCCTATTTCCCGTCGCGAACTGTGGCAAATGGTCCACGAGCTGGCCGGGGACGGCATGCTGATCCTCTGGAGTACGTCGTATCTGGATGAAGCAGAGCAATGCCGTGATGTGCTGCTGATGAACGAAGGTGAACTGTTATACCAGGGCGATCCTACTCAGCTTACGCAAACCATGGCAGGTCGCAGCTTCCTGATGAGCAGTCCGCAGGAAAACAACCGCCGACTGCTGCAACGCGCGTTAAAACTGCCGCTGGTCAGCGACGGAATGATTCAGGGGAAATCAGTCCGTTTAATCCTGAAAAAAGAGGCTACGGCTCAGCAGATCCAAAACGCTGACGGCATGCCGGAGATAACCATCAACGAAACAGCTCCCCGCTTCGAAGATGCCTTTATCGATTTACTCGGCGGAGCCGGAACATCGGAGTCCCCACTGGGCGCTATCCTGCATACCGTGGAAGGCACGCCAGGCGAAACGGTGATCGAAGCCAAAGCGCTGACCAAGAAATTTGGCGATTTTGCCGCTACCGACCACGTAGACTTTGCCGTGCAGCGCGGCGAGATTTTTGGTCTGTTAGGACCCAACGGCGCTGGCAAATCCACCACCTTTAAAATGATGTGCGGCCTGCTGGTCCCCACCTCCGGCAAAGCGCTGGTGCTGGATATGGACCTGAAAGTCAGCTCCGGCAAAGCGCGTCAGCATCTGGGCTATATGGCGCAGAAATTCTCCCTGTACGGTAACCTGACGGTTGAACAGAATCTGCGCTTTTTCTCCGGCGTCTACGGCCTGCGCGGTCGGGCGCAGAAAGAGAAAATCGATCGTATGAGCGAGGCATTTGGCCTGAAAAGTATCGCTTCCCACGCCACCGACGAACTGCCGCTGGGCTTTAAGCAGCGTCTGGCGCTGGCCTGCTCGCTGATGCATGAACCCGACATTCTGTTCCTTGATGAACCCACTTCCGGGGTCGATCCCCTCACCCGTCGTGAGTTCTGGTTGCATATCAATAGCATGGTGGAAAAAGGCGTCACGGTGATGGTGACCACCCACTTTATGGATGAGGCAGAATACTGCGATCGCATCGGGCTGGTGTATCGCGGCAAACTGATTGCCAGCGGTACGCCAGACGACCTGAAGGCTCAGGCTGCCGACAGCGACACGCCGGACCCGACCATGGAACAGGCGTTCATCACGCTAATCAATGACTGGGATAAGGAGCATACGCATGAGTAACTCCACTCTCTCCTGGCGTCGCGTCCGCGCGCTGTGCGTGAAAGAGACGCGCCAGATCGTCCGCGATCCCAGCAGTTGGCTGATTGCGGTGGTGATCCCGCTGCTGCTGCTGTTTATCTTCGGCTACGGGATCAACCTCGATTCCAGCAAGCTGCGGGTCGGGATTTTGCTTGAACAGCAGAGTGAAGAGGCGCTGGATTTTACCCATACCATGACCGGTTCGCCGTATATTGACGCCACCATCAGCGATAATCGCCAGGAACTGATTGAGAAAATGCAGGCCGGGCGCATTCGCGGTCTGGTGGTGATCCCAGTGGATTTTGCCCAGCAGATGGCGCGACCTAACGATGTCGCCCCGATCCAGGTGATCACCGACGGCAGCGAACCGAATACCGCCAACTTTGTGCAGGGTTATGTCGAAGGCATCTGGCAAATCTGGCAGCAACAGCGGGCAGAAGATCGTGGGGAATCGTTCAAACCTTTGATCGACGTGCAAACCCGCTACTGGTTTAACCCGGCGGCCATCAGCCAGCACTTTATTATTCCCGGGGCGGTCACCATCATCATGACGGTCATTGGTGCCATCCTCACCTCATTAGTGGTGGCGCGCGAATGGGAGCGCGGCACCATGGAAGCGCTGCTGTCTACCGAAGTCACCCGCGTCGAGCTGCTGCTGTGCAAATTGATCCCGTATTACTTTCTGGGCATGCTGGCGATGCTGCTGTGTATGCTGGTGTCGGTGTTTATTCTTGGCGTGCCCTACCGTGGCTCGTTGCTGATCCTGTTTTTCATTACCAGCCTGTTTCTGCTCAGTACGCTCGGCATGGGGTTGCTTATTTCCACCATCACCCGCAACCAGTTTAACGCCGCGCAGGTCGCACTGAACGCCGCCTTCCTGCCCTCGATTATGCTGTCGGGATTTATCTTCCAGATAGACAGCATGCCCGCGATTATCCGGGCGGTAACCTACATTATTCCGGCGCGTTATTTCGTCAGCACCCTGCAAAGCCTGTTTCTGGCGGGAAATATTCCGGTGGTGCTGATTATCAACGTGCTGTTTTTAATCGCTTCGGCGGTGATGTTTATTGGCCTGACGTGGCTTAAAACCAAACGTCGGCTGGATTAAATTCGTGTATGGATAATTGTAGCCGTAGGCCGGATAAGGCGTTCACGTCGCCATCCGGCATTATGCCTGATGCGCTTAGCTTATCAGGCCTACAAACTGGACTGAGAGGACAGGCATGTTTCATCGCTTATGGACATTAATTCGCAAAGAGCTGCAATCGCTGTTACGCGAACCGCAGACGCGAGCCATTCTGATTTTACCGGTGCTGATTCAGGTTATCCTGTTCCCGTTCGCGGCAACGCTGGAAGTCACCAACGCCACTATCGCTATCTATAACGAAGACAACGGTAAACATTCGGTAGAGCTAACCCAGCGCTTCGCCCGCGCCAGCGCCTTTACGCATGTTCTGCTGTTGAAAAGCCCGCAGGAGATCCAGCCCACCATCGACACGCAAAAAGCCCTGCTACTGGTGCGTTTCCCGGCCAACTTTTCGCGTAATCTGGATACCTTCCAGCAGGCTCCCATGCAGATTATCCTCGACGGACGTAACTCCAACAGCGCGCAAATTGCCGCGAATTACCTGCAGCAAATCGTTAAGGAGTATCAGCAGGAGCTGATGGACGGCAAGCCGAAACCGAACAACAGCGAGCTGGTAGTGCGTAACTGGTATAACCCGAATCTGGATTACAAATGGTTTGTGGTTCCGTCGCTGATCGCCATGATCACCACCATCGGCGTAATGATCGTTACTTCACTCTCGGTTGCCCGCGAGCGCGAGCAAGGCACGCTGGATCAACTGCTGGTTTCCCCGCTTACCACCTGGCAGATTTTCATCGGTAAAGCTGTACCCGCGCTAATTGTGGCTACTTTTCAGGCCACCATTGTGCTGGCGATCGGTATCTGGGCTTATCACATTCCGTTTGCCGGTTCATTGGGGCTGTTCTATTTCACAATGGTGATTTACGGGCTGTCGCTGGTTGGCTTTGGTCTGCTGATTTCGTCACTATGCGCCACCCAGCAGCAGGCGTTTATCGGGGTATTTGTGTTTATGATGCCGGCGATTTTACTCTCGGGCTATGTCTCACCTGTCGAAAACATGCCGGTCTGGTTGCAGAATCTGACGTGGATAAACCCGATCCGCCATTTTACGGACATCACGAAACAGATTTACCTGAAAGATGCGAGTCTGCAGATTGTCTGGGGAAGCTTGTGGCCGCTATTAGTGATAGCGGCCACGACCGGATCAGCGGCGTATGCGATGTTTAGACGCAAGGTGATGTAGCTTTTTGTCCTTCGCCAGCAGCGAGACCACGGCGGGTCCGGCAAGGATGACCAGCCCCGCCAGTGCCAGCAAGACGTTGTTTTGCAGCACGCGTGACAGCAGCCACAGTACGATCATGGCGGCACCGAAATACCACGTCGTGGTCAACTCTTCCAGCACATCAGCCACGTCGCGCCAGCGCTGTTCGTGGTGACGTTGCAATGCAAGCATCAATAAAACCGTAACGCCGTACACGACGCACAATCCCAGGCCGACATGCACCAGTCTGCCGCTCATCCAGCCCATTACCAGCAACGCCACTACCAGTAAATGCAACACTATCTGCCAGCAACTTAGACCCGTTGCGACACGAACACGTTGTTGCCACCTCATGGCTATTCTCCTGAAGGATTTTCGACTAATTGTTCAGAGTACCGGACTTTACGGAAAATTCCGCAACACCGCATCTTTTTGTGACGACGACTACACTATTTTAATCAGGAAAGTGACGCCAACGGGAGAATCATGGCCAGACAAACAGAACGGTTTTCATTCAATGTGCTCACCATTAATACTCATAAAGGGTTTACCGCCTTCAATCGGCGTTTTATTTTGCCGGAGCTGCGAGAAGCCGTCAGAACGGTCGGTGCGGACATTGTGTGCCTACAAGAGGTAATGGGCGCACACGAGGTGCATCCACTGCATGTGGAAAACTGGCCGGACACCACGCACTACGAATTTCTGGCGGACACGATGTGGAGCGACTTCGCCTACGGGCGTAACGCCGTGTACCCGCAAGGACATCACGGTAATGCGGTGTTGTCGCGGTATCCCATTGAGCATTATGAAAACCGTGATGTGTCAGTCGGCGCGAGTGAAAAGCGCGGAGTCCTTTACTGCCGCATCGTACCGCCAATGCTCTCCCTCCCCATTCATGTGATGTGTGTGCATCTCGGCCTACGTGAAGCTCACCGCCAGGCCCAGCTCGCTATGCTGGCAGACTGGGTCAACGCCCTGCCCGACGCGGAACCCGTGGTCATCGCAGGAGATTTTAACGACTGGCGGCAAACGGCCAATCGCCCGTTGAAAGCCAAAGCTGGCCTTGACGAGATTTTTACCCGCGCCCACGGTCGCCCGGCGCGAACGTTTCCGGTGCAGTTTCCCCTGCTGCGCCTGGACAGGATCTATGTGAAAAACGCGAATGCCAGTACCCCAACGACGCTTGCGCTGCGTCACTGGCGACATTTGTCCGATCATGCCCCTCTGAGTGCGGAGATTCATTTATGAAATATGGCTGGCGTGAAGGCAATCAAATTCAACTGCTGGAAAACGGCGATCAATTCTACCCCGCCGTATTTGACGCCATTGAGCAGGCACAGCAAAAAATTATCCTTGAGACTTTTATCTGGTTTGAAGATGCGGTAGGAAAACAGCTGCATGCCGCGTTGCTCGAAGCCGCCCGACGAGGAATCAAAGCAGAGGTGCTGCTGGATGGCTACGGCTCGCCGGATCTGAGCGACAGTTTTGTTGAAGAGCTGACCGTAGCCGGTGTTGTTTTCCGCTACTACGATCCGCATCCGCGTCTTTTTGGAATGCGCACCAATCTCTTTCGCCGTATGCATCGAAAAATAGTGGTCATTGATGACCGTGTTGCCTTTGTCGGCGGCATCAATTACTCCGCTGAACATATGTCGGATTACGGCCCGGAGGCTAAGCAAGATTACGCCGTGCGCGTTGAAGGTCCAGTCGTTGCTGACATTCTGAACTTTGTACTGGAAAACCTGCCCGGGCAAAGCGCCGTACGGCGCTGGTGGCGACGTCATCACCGGGCAATCGACAATCATCGCCCCGGCGAAGCGCAGGCGCTGTTTGTCTGGCGCGATAACGATGAGCATCGCGATGATATTGAACGCCACTATCTTAAAATGCTGACCCAGGCCCGACGGGAAGTGATCATTGCCAATGCCTATTTCTTTCCCGGTTATCGCCTGCTGCATGCCCTGCGTAAAGCAGCACGACGCGGCGTTCGGGTAAAACTCATTGTGCAGGGTGAACCGGATATGCCGATTGTGAAAGTGGGTGCCCGCCTACTGTACAACTATCTGGTTAAAGGTGGCGTCCATGTCTACGAATACCGCCGTAAACCTCTGCATGGCAAAGTGGCGCTGATGGACGATCACTGGGCGACGGTGGGCTCCAGCAATCTTGATCCGCTGAGCCTGTCGCTGAATCTGGAAGCGAATCTGATTATTCATGACCGCACGTTTAACCAGACCCTGCGCGACAACCTGAACCCTATTATTGCGCAGGACTGCAAGCGGGTTGATGAATCCATGCTGCCAAAACGCACCTGGTGGAACCTGACTAAGAGCGTGCTGGCCTTCCACTTTTTACGCCACTTCCCGGCGCTGGTCGGCTGGCTTCCGGCGCATACCCCGCACCTGGCCGAGGTAGAGCCGCCCGCGCAGCCCGCTCTGGAAACTCAGGACCGTATACAAACTGAGGATGCAGGAGGGAAAACCTGATGGCAAAAAACCACCGACGCTGGCGGTCAGTGAAAAAGATCCTCACATGGCTTTTTTTTATTGCGGTGATCGTATTGCTGGTCGTTTATGCCAGCAAGGTCAACTGGCAGGAAGTGTGGACGGTAATCCGCGATTATAATCGGATTGCCCTGCTCAGTGCCGTGGGGTTGGTGATCGTCAGTTATTTACTTTACGGCTGTTATGACCTGCTCGGGCGCTACTACTGTGGGCACAAGCTGGCAAAACGCCAGGTCATGCTGGTGTCGTTTATCTGTTACGCGTTCAACCTGACGTTAAGCACCTGGGTGGGCGGTATTGGGATGCGATATCGGCTCTACTCGCGTCTCGGGTTGCCGGGGGGCACAATAACGCGGATTTTTTCGCTGAGCATTACCACTAACTGGCTGGGCTATATTCTGCTGGGCGGTTTTATATTTACCTTCGGCGTCGTCGAACTGCCCGCTCACTGGTATATCGATGAAGGCACATTGCGCATTTTAGGCATAGCGCTGCTGCTGATTATTGTTGTTTATCTGTGGTTTTGCACCTTCGCTAAACATCGTCACATCACCATCAAGGGCCAAAAGCTGGTGCTCCCCTCCTGGAAATTTGCCCTCGCGCAGATGGCGATATCCGGGACTAACTGGATGGTTATGGGGGCGATTATCTGGTTGTTGCTGGGTCAGAATATTAACTATTTCTTCGTGCTTGGCGTGCTGCTGGTAAGCAGTATTGCCGGGGTTATTGTGCATATTCCGGCGGGGATCGGCGTGCTGGAGGCGGTGTTTATGGCGCTGCTGGCGGGAGAGAATACGTCTCAGGGCACGATCATTGCTGCCCTGCTCGCGTATCGCGTGCTGTACTATTTTATTCCGCTATTGCTGGCGCTGATGTGTTATTTGCTGTTGGAGAGTCGGGCGAAAAAGCTACGGGAAAAGAACGAGAAGGCGATGGCGAAATGAGGATGTATATAGTGCCGGATGCGGCGTAACGCCTTATCCGGCCTACTTTTTATACCATCCGGCAACAGACAATTAGCGACGATTGCCGAAAATACGCAGCAGCATCAGGAACAGGTTGATGAAGTCCAGATACAGCGTTAGGGCCCCAAGAATTGCGTATTTACGCAGATTGGAGCTGTCGCGCAGGTCGATCTGCTCACCGATATTTTTCAGCTTCTGCGTGTCATAGGCGGTCAAACCAACAAACACAATCACCCCGATATAGGTTACCGCCCACATCAGCGCTTCGCTCTTCAGCCAGAAGTTAACCAGCGAAGCCAGCACAATACCGATCAGCGCCATAAACAGCATATTGCCGAAGCCGCTTAGATCGCGCTTGGTGGTGTAGCCATACAAACTCATGATCCCGAACATCCCACCAGTGACCACGAAGGTGCTGGCGATAGACGAGTAGGTATAGACAATAAAGATGCTTGATAGCGTCAACCCGGTTAATGCCGAATAGAGCATAAACAGCGTGGTCGCCATACCCGCGCTCAGCCTTTGCACCATGCCGGACAGGACAAACACCAGCGCCAGTTGAGCGATGATCAGGCCAAAGAAGGTGATTTTGCTGGAGAAGACAAACATCATCACCGCGGGCGTATTTGCCGCATACCAGGCGATAAACGCCGTCAGCAACAGTCCGCAGGTCATCCAGCCGTACACCTGCGCCATATACGTTTGCAGGCCGGAACGGGCCTGTACAATAGAATCGGATCGTGGGAATCGGTCCATGACAATCTCCTGAATCAGTATGAGCCTACAACAATTGTACTCTACCAGCGTTTTGCTGCTAGCTTATCGCTGTCGCGGGCATCAACCCAGCGCTCACCTTCCGGCGTAGCCTCGCGCTTCCAGAACGGCGCGCGGGTTTTCAGGTAATCCATAATGAACTGCCCGGCATCAAACGCGCTGCTGCGATGCGCGCTGGTTACGCCAACAAAAACGATTTCGTCACCCGGCCACAGTTCGCCAATGCGATGAATAACCGTCACCCGACCCAGCGGCCAGCGCGAACGCGCTTCGTCGACAATCTCCGCCAGCGCTTTTTCGGTCATTCCCGGATAGTGTTCCAGCGTTAACGCCTTAACGCTGTCACCGAGATTGTGATTGCGCACTTTACCGGTGAAAGTGACTACCGCGCCGTCTTCATCGCGCTCTGCCAGCCAGGGATACTCATCCCCGACGCTGAACGGCGCATGGCCAACAACAATTCGCGTTTCAGCCATTTTAGCCTCCGGTTACCGGCGGGAAGAAAGCGACTTCATCACCCGCGTTAAGAGGATGGTCAAAACTGACCAGCGTCTGATTCACCGCCGCCAGCAGCTTGCCGTCTTCCAGCGCCAGCGCCCAGCGATCGCTTTGCGCCGCCAGATGCTTGCGCAGCGCTTCTACCGTTGCAAACTCGGCGGCAACTTCTAACGCATCGGTGTTCACCAGTTCCCGTACCTGAGCAAAGAAAAGAACCTTAATCATGTGCATCCACCTTAAAATCACCCGATTTGCCGCCGCTTTTTGCCAGCAAACGCACCGGACCAATCACCATATCCTTTTGCACCGCTTTGCACATATCGTAGATGGTCAACGCCGCCACGGAGGCTGCCGTTAACGCTTCCATTTCAACGCCGGTTTTACCGGTCAGGCGACACAGCGTTTCAATGCGTACGCGGTTATGTTCCGGTTCAGCGTGCAGATTGACTTCAACCTTGCTCAGCATCAGCGGATGACACAACGGGATAAGATCCCAGGTGCGTTTGGCAGCCTGAATACCGGCAATACGCGCCGTGGCGAAAACGTCACCCTTATGGTGACTGCCGTCGATGATCATCGCCAGCGTTTCGCTACGCATGGTTACGAATGCTTCCGCACGCGCCTCGCGTACGGTTTCCGCTTTGGCGGAGACATCCACCATATGCGCTTCGCCAGCGGCGTTAATATGAGTCAGTTGCGACATACTTATTTCTTCAAATGTGGGTGGAAATTACACGGACGCGTACGGGCATCAAGCTGCGGCGCAATGATATTTTCCCAGGCAGTACGACACGCTTTGGTCGAACCCGGCATGGCAAAAATTAGCGTTTTATTCGCCACCCCGGCAATCGCGCGGGATTGCAGCGTCGCGGTGCCAATCTCTTCAAACGACAGCATACGGAATACTTCGCCAAACCCTTCAACTTCTCTGTCGAACAGCGGTTGCAGCGCTTCCGGCGCCTGGTCCCCTTCGGTTAAACCAGTGCCACCGGTAATGAGCACCACCTGTACATCGTCACTGGCAATCCAGGCAGAAACCTGGGCGCGGATGGCGTAGCGGTTCTCTTTAACAATCGCCTTATGGACAATCTGATGACCCGCTTCTTGCGCCGAGTCACGCAGATAATGGCCGGAGGTGTCATCTTCTTCGCCGCGGCGGTTGGAAACAGTAAGAATAGCAATGCGTGTCGGGATAAATTCAGCGCTTACCTGACTCATGAAAAACTCCTTTTAGCGATCAGCCGCCAATGTAAGATAAGTTTTGCGTAATACCGGTATTGTTCTGATGCAGGAAATGGGTCTGCTTTTTCTCCAGCAGCGCGGCTGAAATACGTTCTTCCAGCGCCGGTTGCTGAGCATCGTCTTCCAGCAAATCACGCAGGCTTACGCCGCCTTCACCAAATAAACACAGATGAAGCTTGCCGACAGAGGAAACGCGCAGACGATTACAGGTGGAGCAGAAGTCTTTCTCATAAGGCATGATCAGACCAATTTCGCCAACATAATCAGGATGACAGAAAACCTGAGCCGGGCCGTCGCTACGCTGTCGGATCTGGTGGATCCAGCCGCGACGCAGCAGCTCATCGCGCAGTACCTGTCCGGAAATATGGTGTTTACGGAAGAGAGAACTGCCCTCGCCCGTTTCCATCAGTTCAATAAAACGCAGTTGGATTGGTCGAGGTTGGATCCACGCCAGGAAGGTGTCCAGTTGATGATGGTTTACGTCGCGCATCAGCACGGTGTTGACTTTAACTTTTTCAAAACCGGCATCAAAGGCAGCATCAATGCCTGCCATCACCTGCTGAAACTTATCCTGTCCGGTAATGGCGTGAAACTGACGGGCGTCGAGGCTGTCGACGCTGACGTTGAGCGCGGTCAGTCCGGCATCGCGCCAGGCGGCGGCATCGCGCGCCAGACGATAACCATTGGTGGTTACCGCAATCTGGCGGATGGCGTCGTTTTCGCGCACGGCGGCGATAATGTCAGTGAAGTCGCGACGCAGTGAAGGTTCGCCCCCCGTCAGACGCACTTTTTCCGTTCCCAGACTGGCGAACGCACGCGTGACACGGCGAATTTCATCAACGGTTAAAAAGCCGTTATTGGTGACACCGCCGGGCTTATAGCCATCCGGCAGGCAGTAGGTGCAACGAAAGTTACACACATCGGTAATCGACAAACGTAAGTAGTAAAACTTACGTGCGAAAGCATCGGTAAGTTGAGAGCCCATGTACACCTTTCCAAATACGGGAGACGTAGTCATTTCTTCCTGCGCCCTGGTGACAAACTTTTTCAAGTCTTGTCACGGCCAAAGCACCGTATCATTTGACCCAGGTGCAGAGGCTAGAGTGTTTATACTCATCATACTTCGAGTTGCAGATGCGTTGGCTTCCGACAACTCAAATTATTAAGAGTACTTTGTGGTTATGCCGATACTAGCGTGTAAATGGCGCTTTTGCCATGCACACTTTCGCTGTATAAATATGTACATAGCGACATGATCGTGCAATTTCGCTACAGAATAAGCAAAAATCACAGTTTTGCATTGATATACATCATCTTGCCATCAGGTGGGTGTCGTCAGAAAGGAGTAGATCGCAGAAAAAAATTACGGCAGATGCCGACTGGATAATTGCTGAAAACACGCTATTTACGTTACTGTAGCGCCGATCAATTGATATCAGGAAAATATATGCGCACTCGCACGCTGGCAGATCTGGACCGCGTTGTCGCTCTCGGCGGAGGGCATGGATTAGGACGCGTTCTCTCCTCTCTTTCCCCATTAGGTTCCCGCCTGACGGGTATCGTCACCACCACCGATAACGGCGGGTCGACAGGTCGTATTCGTCGCTCTGAAGGAGGGATTGCCTGGGGAGACATGCGTAACTGTCTGAACCAGTTAATTACCCAACCCAGCGTTGCATCCGCTATGTTTGAGTATCGTTTTGGCGGTAATGGCGAACTTTCCGGGCATAACCTCGGAAATCTAATGTTAAAGGCGCTCGATCACCTCAGCGTGCGGCCTCTGGAAGCTATCAATTTAATTCGTAGCCTGCTGAAAGTTGACGCACATTTAATTCCGATGTCGGAGCTGCCGGTGGATCTGATGGCCATTGATGACCAGGGACACGAAGTTTATGGCGAAGTGAATATCGATCAGCTCACCGTCCCACCTCAGGAACTGATGCTTTCGCCAAAAGTCCCGACTACACGGGAGGCCGTTGAGGCTATCGCTGAAGCGGATTTAATTTTGATAGGCCCCGGCAGTTTTTACACCAGCCTGATGCCGATTCTGTTACTCGATGAAATGTCACAGGCATTACGTCGCACACCGGCTCCGATGGTCTATATAGGCAATCTTGGGCGCGAATTAAGCCTGCCAGCAGCGAGCCTGACGCTTAGCGATAAGCTGGCCATTATTGAACAGTACGTCGGGAAGAAAGTGATTGATGCGGTGGTTGTGGGGCCGAAAGTGGATGCTTCCGCCGTTACCGACCGCGTTGTGATCCAGGAAGTGCTGGAAGCCAGCGATATTCCCTACCGCCATGACCGCCAGCTATTGCATAGTGCGCTGGAGAAAGCAGTGCAGGCGCTGGGCTGAACGGATTTGCCTGATACGCTTCGCTTATCAGGCCTACAAAAACGCTCGGCTCCGCCATCCGGCATCAAACAACGCCTGATGCGCTGCGCTTATCAGGCCTACAAAGGCGATCTACCCCGTAGGTCGGATAAGGGTTTACCCCGCATCCGACACCGCCTTACGATGCCGCAATAAACAACTCGCGCAACTGATGCAACTGGTCACGGATTGTCGCGGCCTCTTCAAATTCGAGATTCTGCGCGTGTTGCATCATCTGCCCTTCCAGCTCGTGAATCTTCTGCTGCAGCGCTTTTGGCGTCATATCCAGTTCGACAACCTCAGACTTCGCGCCTGCGCGTGACTTCCCTTTGCCTTTCGCTTTGGTCTTCGCAATATTCTGACCCAGCGCCAGAATATCGACCACTTTCTTGTTCAGCCCCTGCGGCGTAATACCGTGTTCTTCGTTATAGAGCTGCTGTTTCTCACGACGACGTTCGGTTTCACCAATCGCTTTAGCCATAGAGGCGGTAATTTTATCACCGTAAAGAATCGCCTTACCGTTGATGTTACGCGCCGCACGACCGATGGTCTGAATAAGTGACCGTTCAGAACGCAGGAACCCTTCTTTGTCTGCGTCCAGAATCGCCACCAGGGAGACCTCAGGCATGTCCAGACCTTCACGTAACAGGTTGATACCCACCAGCACGTCAAACTCGCCCAGACGCAGGTCACGAATGATTTCCATACGTTCCACGGTATCGATGTCAGAGTGCAGATAACGCACCCGTTCGCCGTGTTCTTCTAGGTATTCTGTGAGGTCTTCCGCCATCCGTTTGGTCAGCGTGGTGACCAGCACACGTTCGTTAATCGCCGCACGGGTGCGGATCTCAGATAGCAGATCGTCAACCTGAGTCGCCACCGGGCGCACCTCAATGACCGGATCCAGCAGGCCGGTCGGTCGTACCACCTGATCGACCACTTCATCACCGGATTTCTCCAGCTCATAGTTGCCCGGCGTCGCCGAGACGTAGATGGTTTGCGGAGCCAGCGCCTCGAACTCTTCAAATTTAAGCGGACGGTTATCCAGCGCCGACGGCAGACGGAATCCGTATTCGACCAGGGTTTCTTTTCGCGCCCGGTCACCGCGATACATGCCGCCAATTTGCGGAATAGTCACGTGGGATTCATCCACCACCAGCAGGCCATCGGCAGGCAGGTAATCAAACAACGTCGGCGGCGGCTCGCCCGGACCACGCCCGGACAGATAGCGGGAATAGTTTTCAATCCCCGAGCAGTAACCCAGCTCGTTCATCATTTCCAGATCGAACTGGGTACGCTGACTTAAGCGCTGTTCTTCCAGCAGTTTGTTATTTGCCAACAGGACTTTTCGCCGCTCTGCCAGCTCAACCTTAATTTCTTCCATCGCCTGAACAATACGTTCGCGCGGCGTCACGTAGTGCGTTTTAGGATAGATGGTAAAGCGCGAAATAGTGGATTCGACCTGTCCGGTAAGTGGGTCAAACAGCGACAAACGTTCGACCTCTTCATCAAACAGTTCCACGCGCAACGCGATGTCGTCAGATTCCGCTGGGAATATGTCGATCACTTCACCGCGCACGCGGAAGGTCCCGCGCTGGAATGCCAGATCGTTGCGAGTATACTGCAGCTCCGCCAGACGACGCAGGATCGCGCGCTGGTCGATAATCATCCCCACCGTCAGGTGCAGCATCATTTTCAGGTACAGATCCGGGTCACCCAGACCATAAATCGCGGAAACCGACGCTACGACGACGACATCCCGTCGCTCAAGCAACGCTTTGGTTGCTGACAGACGCATCTGCTCAATGTGTTCGTTAACCGAAGCATCCTTCTCGATGAAGGTGTCAGAACTTGGCACGTAGGCTTCCGGCTGATAATAGTCGTAGTAGGAGACGAAATACTCCACCGCGTTATCCGGGAAGAACTCTTTCATCTCACCGTACAACTGCGCGGCAAGCGTCTTATTGGGGGCCAGCACCATGGTAGGGCGCTGTAGGTCTGCAATCACGTTCGCGATGGTGAATGTTTTCCCCGACCCCGTCACCCCCAGCAACGTCTGATGCGCCAGACCATCCTCCAGACCTTCTTCCAGGCGACGTATCGCCTCAGGCTGATCGCCAGAGGGTTTAAAAGCGGAATTTAGTTTGAACGGTTTACTCATGAGCAGCTACCTGAAGCAATGGGCGGGCAGGTGTGTAATTTTACTCGCAGCAGTATATTTTGCCAGTAAAATATACTGGATGAAAAAACAGTAACGCGCCAGAATATTTCTGTTACGCCAGCAAAATGGCCGTGACTACAGGCTAAAATTTGTCCGCAGGCAAGATAAAACACCAGCAAAAATGTGTTATCCCCAAACCAATGACTTTTTTAACATTTGTCAAGCTACCCGATGAAAGTTTTGTGGCAACACATGACACTTCTGCGACAGCCATTGCATTTATCTAACACACTGTAATTTAATGATTATTATCTCAAGCCGTCTTTCGCATCAATTTAGTCGCAGGCCGCGTCTTCTCTCGCTTACC
Source organism: Citrobacter sp. Cpo040 (assembly GCF_030332915.1). Classification (NCBI taxonomy): domain Bacteria; kingdom Pseudomonadati; phylum Pseudomonadota; class Gammaproteobacteria; order Enterobacterales; family Enterobacteriaceae; genus Citrobacter; species Citrobacter sp. Cpo040. The sequence continues at coordinate 525,648 of NZ_JAOWGX010000036.1, read as the reverse complement.
TTGTGTTTTCTAACTCTAATACACAAGGTTATCCACAGGAATAGTGGATAACTGCCTCCAGCCCGTACGGACTGTAGCCTGGCAAAAACGTCCTGATGATCTTTTCTGGTGGGATAAAAAAAAATTATCGCTATTTTTTGATATTTATCAGCTAACGAAGCGACCTGGGATAGCCGAGATCTTGCTCGCATTTTCATCATTTTCCTGCCTGCACCATCACAACGCCACCAGGCACTGACAATGTGCACACTGCGGCTCTCATCCACAACAAGCCGGATACCGCAACCCGCTCAATACGCTATTCTGCTGTATTTTCCCCTAATTCCGCTTCTGGCAAGAGATTTGCAGTTTTCTCCCGACCATCAGCCCGCGAGGCGGATATCATCATGAGGGAGAAATCTATGTTGAGTCTTCGTGCAGTGAATCACTATTACGGTAATCAACACTCGCTTTGGGATGTCGATCTCGACCTGTTGCCCGGCAAATGTACCGCCGTGCTGGGTCTTCCAGGGATGGGAAAAACCACGCTGGCCAATTGCATCACAGGCAATTTACCGATTGAGAGCGGAACCATGTTCTGGCATCAGGCTGGCGCACCACCTTGCGATCTGCTTCAGATTCCGGCGGCAAAGCGCATTGCGCTGGGTATTAACTGTGTATCGCAGGAACGGCGAATTTTTTCGCAGCTGACGGTAGAGGAAAATCTGCACATTGCGCGCCAGGCGGTTGAGGAAAGCGAAGCGATGAACAGCAGCGATATTTACCGCCTGTTTCCACAGCTGTTTGTACTGCGTCAGGCCAAAGGGGTGGCATTGTCGGAGGAAAATCAGCACCAGCTTGCACTCGCCAGTGCACTGGTCACTCGCCCGCGCCTGCTGATCCTCGATGAGCCGACGCGAGGAAGTGGCCAGGCGTATATCCACAAACTGGGGAATCTGATCGTGAGGCTAAGCCAGGAGCTTGGCATCGCCATTATGCTCGCGGAGCAGAGCCTGCCGTTCATTCGTCGGGTCGCCGACTGCTATTGCTTGTTACATCGTGGACGCAACGTAGCTCAAGGGCAAATAACACAATTCAGCGACCCGCTAATCAACGACTGGTGGATGCCAGAGACAAAACGCTAAGATCGATATAACGACCAGTCGATGCTCGTTCCGGCTCTTCTGCCAGCCAGGGAATTTCCCCCAGTAGCGGAGCCGCAAGCGCACGCTTTAGCGTCGCCATATATTCAGCATGACGCTTGCCAGGCGGCATCACATCATTGGCAATCCATCCGGCGAGCGTCAGCCCGGCCTGCTGCACTGCCTGGGCGGTCAAAATGGCATGATTGATACAACCGAGCTTAACGCCAACCACCAGAATCACCGGCAGTTGTTCCGCTTTTACCCAGTCAGAAAAACTCAGCGTTGGCGACAGTGGCGTAAACCATCCGCCTGCGCCTTCCACCAATACCCAGTCAGCCTGTTCTTCAAGCAAGCGTAAACCCGCAGACATCACTGAGGCCTGAATGGGGCGCCCTTCGTCAGCACTGATGATATGCGGTGAGGTAGGTTCGGCGAAGGTATACGGATTGATGGCCGCATAATCCACTGCCACAACGCTGTTGCGCTGTAGAGCCAGCGCATCGCTGTTTCGCAGACCTTCAGCCGTCATTTCACTGCCTGACGCCACCGGCTTATAGCCGACCGTTCGCAACCCCAGCTGTCCCGCCGCCTGAAGCAACGCACAGCTGGCGATAGTTTTACCTACTTCGGTGTCCGTCCCGGTGACAAAATATGTGTTAGTCACGTTGAATTACTCCCAAAAAAAGATGATAGGTCAGCGGATATTTACCCTGCTGACAGGGCCAGGCGAGCTGTAACTGGCGCAACTGCGAGCGGGTCAACACACGCTGCTCGCGTCCATCATGCAAATGCGTCGCGCCAATGCCCTTCAGCGAGCGCATGGCGCTCAGCGCATCGTCAAACCACAGCGTGACGGCATGAGACTGGTATTCTACGTCCCAGCCGCACAGAGCGTTTTCCAGTTGCTCCACGGGTAAAAAACGGTTGGCATGCTCCCGATCATCAACTGCTCGCCACGCCTGACGAAGTTCCGGCATCGACCCTTGCGCCAGGGTACTAAACGCCACCGTCCCGCCAGGACACACCACACGGTATAGCTCGCCTAACGCGCCGCGCAGGTCGTTGCACCACTGCACGGCCAGATTGCTCCAGGCCAGGTCGAAAGTGGCAGCGGCCTGCGGAATGGCTTCGATATCCGCCAGCAGATAGTGATGGGCGACATCGTGACGCTGCGCTTGCGTAAGCATTTGCGCCGACAGATCCAGCGCACAGACCTCGCTCCCCTGCTCCCGCCAGTAGCGACTCATACGCCCAGGCCCACAGCCCGCGTCCAAAACCCGTGAGAACGCCCGACCATCGAGTTGTGCCAGTAACGCATCGGCGCTCTGACGCTGAAGCTCCGCATGTTGCTCATAGTGCATAGCCGCGCGACCAAACGCAGCGGCAATCGCCTGCTTATTGACCTGCGCCATGCAGCACCTCCAGTAAGTTGTCGATATCCTGGACTTCATGCGCCTGGGTCAGCGTAATCCGCAGCCTGGCCGTCCCAACCGGCACCGTCGGTGGACGAATCGCCGTCACCCAGCACCCCTGTTGCCGTAACGTCTGTGCCAATTGCAAGGCTTTATGATTGTCGCCAACGATCAGCGGTTGAATCGCGCTGTCTGAATGCGCCAGCGTCAAATCCGTGGTATTCACTCCTGCGCGAAAACGCTGGATAAGCATCGCCAGCTTTTCTCTGCGCTCATCGCCTTCGCGGCTGCGGATCACCGCCAGCGCGGCGCGCAAGGCCTGAGCCTGGGCTGGCGGCATGCTGGTGCTGTAGATCAGATGACGGGCAAACTGCAGCAGATAATCGGCCACACTATCAGAACACAGGATCGCCGCACCGCTGACGCCGAACCCTTTGCCAAATGTCACCACCAACAGCTCAGGTTTCACCTGCTGTCGAGAGCACGAACCACGCCCTTCCTCACCGCTTACGCCAATCCCATGCGCATCATCCACCAGCAGCCACGCGCCCTGCCGTTTCGCCACCGCGTGGATTTCTGCCAGTGGCGCGCTGTCGCCATCCATGCTGAACACGCCTTCGGTGACCACCAGCTGCTGCCCCGGACAGGGGGCTGTCAGCAGACGATCCAGATGTTGCGAGTCGTTATGAGTAAAGCGACGTAACACGGCAGGGCTAAGACTGGCAGCCTCCAGCAGCGAGGCATGGCTGAGCCTGTCGGCAACAATCTTGTCATCTTTTCCCATCAGTGCGGCAATGACCGCCTGATTGGCGGCAAAACCAGAGATGAACAATAGCGCCCGGGAATAGCCGAGCCACTGCGCCAGCTCTTCTTCCAGCGCCTGATGAGCAACGGAATAACCGCTGACATGGCCCGAGCCGCCGCTGCCTACGCCAAAACGCTCAGCGCCCTGCTGCCACGCGCAGATAATCTGCGGATGGTGGCTTAAGCCGAGGTAGTCGTTGCTGGAGAAATTCAGATACTGGCGACCGTCGGCCTGCAGCCAGCGACCGGCACCCTGCGTCACCGCATAGCGCTGACGCAACGCATCAGCACAACGACGCGCTGTTAGCGCATCGTCAATTTTTTGCTGCCAGGTCATACGGTTGCCGCGTTGTAGTAATCGTCGGTATCCGGGGTACGCAGCGCCTGCTCCAGACGTTGTTGCTGTTCGTTATCGCCCGCCAGTACCGCCGTTTGCTGCGGGTTAAGACCCAGCTTGCGAAATAACAGCAAATCTTTATCTTCGTTCGGGTTCGGGGTGGTCAGCAGTTTGCAGCCGTAGAAAATCGAGTTGGCCCCGGCCATAAAGCACATCGCCTGGGTTTGTTCGTTCATCTGCTCGCGCCCGGCAGAAAGACGCACGTATGAGGTCGGCATCATGATACGCGCCACGGCGATAGTACGAATAAAATCAAAAGCATCTACGTCGTCGTTATCGGCAAGCGGTGTGCCCTTCACTTTCACCAGCATGTTGATCGGCACGCTTTCCGGCGGCGTCGGCAGATTCGCTAATTGCAGCAGCAGACCCGCGCGGTCGGTCACCGTTTCGCCCAGCCCAACAATCCCGCCGGAGCAAACTTTAATGCCCGCCTCGCGCACTTTATCCAGCGTATCCAGGCGCTCCTGGTACGAGCGGGTGGTGATGATATTGCCGTAAAATTCCGGCGAGGTGTCGAGGTTGTGGTTGTAGTAGTCCAGACCCGCATTGGCCAGGCGCTGGGCCTGAGATTCGTCCAGCGTGCCCAGCGTCATACAGGCTTCCAGCCCTAGTTCTTTCACGCCCTGAACCATTTGTTCCAGGTACGGCATATCGCGCTCATGCGGGTTCTTCCACGCCGCGCCCATGCAAAACCGCGTTGAACCAGCCTGCTTCGCCTTACGTGCCGAGTCCAGTACTTGTTCAACCTCCATCAACCGTTCAGTTTCCAGACCGGTTTTATAGCGGGAGCTTTGCGGGCAGTATTTGCAATCTTCCGGGCAAGCACCGGTCTTAATCGACAGCAGCGTACTAACTTGTACCTGCTGCGGATCGAAATGCTGGCGATGAACCTTCTGCGCTTCAAACAGCAGATCCAACAGCGGTTTTTCAAATAATTCGGTGACTTGCGACATTGTCCAGCGAGAAGAATGAGCCATATTGGTATACGTTTCGTTGTTAGTTTGGTGTAGACTCGTAAACCTAAATCTTTTTAATTTGGTTTACAAGTCGATTATGACAACGGACGATCTTGCGTTTGACCAACGCCATATCTGGCACCCATACACCTCCATGACCTCCCCGTTGCCGGTTTATCCGGTGGTGCGTGTCGAAGGTTGCGAACTGACCTTAGCCAGCGGTGAGAAGCTGATTGACGGCATGTCATCCTGGTGGGCGGCAATCCACGGTTACAATCACCCGCAGTTGAACGCCGCGATGAAAACGCAAATTGATGCCATGTCGCATGTGATGTTTGGCGGCATTACCCATGCCCCGGCCATTGCGCTGTGCCGCCAGTTGGTGGCGATGACCCCAGAGGCGCTGGAGTGCGTTTTTCTCGCGGATTCAGGGTCGGTCGCAGTAGAAGTTGCAATGAAAATGGCGCTGCAATACTGGCAGTCTAAAGGCGAATCCCGCCAGCGTTTCCTGACATTTCGTAATGGTTATCATGGTGATACCTTCGGCGCGATGTCGGTCTGCGATCCTGACAACTCAATGCACAGTCTGTGGAAGGGGTACCTGCCGGAGAACCTGTTTGCCCCAGCCCCACAAAGCCGCATGGGCGGCGAGTGGGACGAACTGGATATGGTGCCTTTTGCCCGTCTGATGGCCGCGCATCGCCACGAAATTGCGGCGGTGATCCTAGAGCCAATCGTACAGGGCGCTGGCGGTATGCGCATGTATCATCCCGAATGGTTAAAACGCATCCGTAAGATGTGCGACCGTGAAGGGATCCTGCTGATTGCCGATGAAATCGCCACCGGATTTGGTCGTACAGGCAAGCTGTTTGCCTGCGAGCATGCCGACATCACTCCGGACATTTTATGCCTGGGCAAAGCGTTAACCGGCGGAACGATGACCCTTTCTGCAACCCTCACCACCCGCCAGGTTGCAGAAACCATCAGCAATGGTGAAGCCGGATGCTTCATGCACGGCCCGACCTTTATGGGCAATCCGTTGGCCTGCGCCGTCGCCTCCGCCAGCCTGTCGTTACTCGAAACCGGCGAGTGGCGCGCGCAGGTAGCGGCCATTGAAGCGCAGTTGCGGGCAGAACTCGCCCCGGCGGCGGACTCCAGTTGGGTCGCGGACGTACGCGTGCTCGGCGCCATCGGCGTCATCGAAACCACGCATCCGGTGAATATGGCAGCGTTACAGAAGTTCTTTGTCGAACAGGGCGTGTGGATAAGACCGTTTGGCAAGCTCATCTACCTGATGCCGCCGTACATCATCCAGCCCGATCAGTTGCGTCGCCTGACGCAGGCCGTGAACGAGGCTGTGCGCAATGCAACATTTTTTAGCGATTAATCAGCGGTAAGCTCTACGGTTTCTGGCTACACTTTTTGGCTAACGAGAGGAGTCAGCATGAAACTAATCAGTAACGATCTGCGCGATGGCGATAAGCTTGGGCATCGCCACGTCTTTAACGGCATGGGGTATGACGGGGATAATATTTCCCCGCACCTGGCGTGGGATGACGTACCCGCAGGAACCAAAAGCTTTGTCGTGACCTGCTTTGATCCTGATGCGCCAACCGGCTCCGGCTGGTGGCATTGGGTGGTGGTAAATCTGCCGGCTGATACCCGCGTACTCCCGCAAGGATTCGGCTCCGGGCTGGTTGCACAACCGGATGGGGTGATTCAGACCCGTACAGATTTTGGTAAAGTTGGTTATGGTGGCGCTGCGCCGCCGAAGGGGGAAACCCACCGCTATATCTTTACGGTTCACGCCCTGGATGTGGAGCGTATTGATGTCGATGAAGGTGCCAGCGGCGCGATGGTTGGATTTAACGTCCATTTCCACTCGCTCGCCAGCGCCTCGATTACGGCGATGTTTAGCTAAGCTGTGTTGTGCCGGATGTCGGTTTCGCCTCATCCGGCCTACAAAGCAGACCGTAGGCCTGATAAGACGCGTCAGCGTCGACATCAGGCAATTTTCTACAGAAATTCAGGCAGCAATTGCAGCAGCGTTCCTTGCGCTAACAGCTCGGTCGCGCACTCAATATCCGGGGCAAAAAAGCGATCCTGCGTGTAGTGGGCAACCTGCTCGCGCAGCGCCTGTCGCGCCTGCTCCAGCAACGGACTGGAGGTTAACCCTTCACGAAGGTCAATCCCCTGACACGCCGCCAGCCACTCCACGGCAATCACGCCGCGCGTATTTGCTGCCATCTCCCACAGTCTGCGCCCCGCCGCCGGAGCCATAGAAACATGATCTTCCTGGTTAGCAGATGTCGGCAAGCTGTCCACGCTGTGCGGATGCGCCAGCGCTTTGTTCTCGCTCGCCAGCGCGGCGGCAGTTACCTGAGCAATCATAAAGCCGGAGTTAACCCCGCCATTTTTCACCAGGAACGGCGGCAACTGCGACATATGTTTGTCCATCATCAGCGCAATGCGCCGCTCTGATAACGAACCAATTTCCGCAATCGCCAGCGCCAGATTATCTGCCGCCATCGCCACCGGTTCAGCATGGAAATTCCCACCGGAGATCACATCGCCCTCTTCGGCAAACACCAGCGGGTTGTCGGAAACCGCGTTGGCTTCAACCAGCAGGACATCCATCACCTGGCGCATTTGTGTCAGACATGCCCCCATCACCTGTGGCTGACAGCGCAGAGAATACGGATCCTGCACTTTTTCACAGTTATGATGCGACTGCGAAAGCGCGCTGGAGTCGGTCAACACATGACGGTACAGCGTTGCGGCATCAATCTGCCCACGCTGCCCTCGCGCGGCATGAATACGGGCGTCAAACGGACGACGGGAGCCCAGCACGGCTTCTGTGGTCAGCGCCCCGCACACCGTCGCAGACGCAAACAGTTCCTGAGCTTCAATTAACCCGCGCAGTGCAAAGGCGGTGGAAGCCTGAGTGCCGTTGAGCAGCGCCAGTCCCTCTTTCGCCTCCAGCGTGATCGGCTCCAGTCCGGCCTTTTTCAGCGCGTCGGTAGCCGGGAGCCATTCCCCCTGCCAGCGCGCTTTACCTTCGCCCAGTAGCGTCAACGACATATGTGCCAGCGGCGCCAGGTCGCCCGATGCGCCCACCGACCCTTTCGCCGGGATCAGTGGATACACCTCGGCATTCACCAGCGCAATCAGCGCTTCAATCACGCTCAAACGAATGCCGGAAAAACCACGCGCCAGGCTGTTGATTTTCAGCACCATAATCAGGCGAACCATTGCGTCATCCAGCGCCTCGCCAACACCTGCCGCATGCGAAAGCACCAGCGAACGCTGTAAATTCTGCAAATCTTCCGTGGCGATACGGGTCTGAGCCAACAGGCCAAAGCCGGTATTAATGCCATACGCCGTACGGCCTTCAGCGACAATATTATTGACGCAGGCGACGCTGGCGTTGATTGCATCAATCGCCCCGGCATCCAGGTTCAATTTGACCGGTTGCTGCCAGATTTCACGTAGCTGGGTAAAACTCAGTTGGCCCGGCGTGAGTGTCATGGTGTTCATATCAGCGTTTCTCCTGCGTCGCAGCAATCATTGGCAAATTCAGCCCTTCTTCAACGGCGCACTCCACCGCAATGTCATACCCGGCGTCGGCGTGGCGCATCACCCCGGTAGCCGGATCGTTATGTAAGACTCGGGCGATGCGCGCCGCGGCTTCATCGGTGCCATCGCAAACAATCACCATCCCGGCATGCTGAGAGAAGCCCATGCCAACCCCGCCGCCGTGATGCAGCGACACCCAGGTCGCTCCGCTGGCGGTGTTAAGCAGCGCGTTCAGCAGCGGCCAGTCGGATACGGCGTCTGAACCGTCGCGCATAGCTTCTGTTTCGCGGTTTGGGCTGGCAACAGAACCGGAGTCCAGATGGTCACGGCCAATAACAATCGGCGCAGATACTTCACCGCTGCGCACCATCTCATTAAACGCCAGCCCCAGCTTTTGTCGCCACTCCAGGCCGACCCAGCAGATACGCGCTGGTAAGCCCTGGAAGTTGATCCGCTCACGCGCCATATCCAACCAGTGATGAAGGTGCTTATCATCAGCCACGATCTCTTTCACTTTGGCATCTGTCTTATAAATATCCTGCGGATCGCCCGACAGTGCCACCCAACGGAACGGGCCTATACCGCGACAGAACAGGGGGCGAATATAAGCAGGTACGAAGCCGGGGAAATCAAAGGCGTTTTCCACGCCCATCTCTTTGGCCATCTGGCGAATGTTGTTGCCGTAATCAAACGTCGGCACGCCCATTTTGCTAAACGCCAGCATCGCCTCAACGTGCGTTGCCATTGAACGTTTCGCCGCCTGCACCGTGCCCTGCGGATCGGACACCGCTTTTTCCTGATACTCTTCCCAACTCCATCCGCACGGCAGATAACCATGCAGCGGATCGTGGGCGCTGGTCTGGTCGGTGACCATATCCGGGCGCACACCGCGCTTCACCAGTTCCGGCACAACGTCGGCGGCATTAGCACACAGCGCAATGGAGACAGCTTTACCCTCGCGGGTGTATTTGTCGATACGCGCCAGCGCATCGTCAAGCGATGTCGCCTGCTCGTCGACGTAACGGGTACGCAGACGGAAATCAATTCGGCTTTGCTGGCATTCAATGTTCAGCGAACACGCACCCGCAAGTGTAGCGGCTAGCGGTTGTGCTCCGCCCATGCCGCCCAGCCCAGCGGTCAGCACCCAGCGTCCGCTGAGGTTACCCTGATAATGCTGACGCCCGGCCTCAACGAAGGTTTCATAAGTCCCCTGCACGATGCCCTGGCTGCCGATGTAGATCCAGCTCCCGGCGGTCATCTGGCCGTACATCGCCAGCCCTTTGGCGTCCAGTTCGTTGAAGTGTTCCCAGGTTGCCCAATGTGGCACCAGGTTGGAGTTGGCAATCAGCACGCGCGGTGCGTTGTCGTGAGTTTTGAATACGCCTACCGGTTTACCAGACTGGACCAGCAGAGTTTCATCGGTCTCCAGTTTGGTCAGCGCATTGACGATGGCGTCATAACATTCCCAGTCCCGCGCGGCGCGGCCAATCCCACCGTATACCACCAGCTCATGCGGATTCTCCGCCACATCGGGATCCAGATTATTCATTAACATGCGCAGCGGCGCTTCGGTCAGCCAGCTTTTGGCCGTTAAGGTGGTGCCGCGTGGGGCACGAATATCCTGCTGACGATATTTGCTATGGGACATGACAGAAAACTCCTCGCGAACGTCGGATAGATAAGAAATATATACTTGTCTATACAAGTCATCGCAAGGATGATTTTAACAATTAAGATACATTTTTATTATATTGCGTCAGCAATCACGGTTTTCATGTCCTGTATCAGGACATAAACCGTCCTTGCAGGCGATAGCGGGAACCCGGGAACAGCAAGCGGGCATGAGAGACTATGGACGACGCAGACCAGGTCTTACGGCGGATCAGCAGGCAGGGATCGTGTTCTTTGATATTCAGCAGCGCGCACTCTTCAGCGCTGGCACGTACCGCTTCAACAATATGTTCACCTTCCGTCAGCGGGGCGATCAGTGACAGGTATGCGTGTGGCGTGGTCTGGCTGTAATCCTGCGCCAGATACTCCGGCACAATTTCGGCATTCACGCAGCGATCTTCAATCTGTACCGGCAGATCGTTCTCGTAGTGCACCATGACAGAGTGAAAAATGGATGTGCCTTCTTTGACGTTTAACACCAAAGCCTGCTGCGCGTTGGCCTGGGTTTTTTCCAGCGTCAGCACTTCGCACCGGTGCTGATGCTGACGGGCGTTGATTTCATCCGCGATGCTGCGGATTTCAAACAGCGCGGACTGGCCTTTTGGCTCGGCGACAAACGTCCCGACGCCCTGCAAACGCACCAGTAAACCTTCATCCGTTAACTCACGTAGCGCCCGGTTGATAGTCATGCGGCTGAAACCATATTGCGCCACCAGCTCTGCCTCAGAAGGAATGCGATCGTGAGGCTGCCAGATACCGCTGGCAATTTTTTCGCTGATCTCCTGTTTGACCTTTTCGTAAAAAGGAGCCGGAGCAGAACGGGATGGGAGCATGCGTGAGCCTTCCTTAAGCTGAAAATGTGAGTGGGTAGAGTTTACAGGCATTACCCGAACCTGATAAGCGCAACGCCATCAGGTATATCAGTGCCACCAGTGGGCGATTTGCCAGCCTAATCGCGCCGCCACGCGTGCTGCTCTGCCATCATCGTCAAAGCGTGGATTAAATTCAACCATATCCACCGCCAGGAGTTTACCGCTACGACACAGAGGCTCAATCAGTCTCAGCAGCGTCGCCAACGGTACGCCAAGCGCGGCGGGGGCCGACACGCCGGGCATTTCCCACACCGGCAGCACGTCGAGGTCGATTGTCAGATAGATGACATCCAGATTGGCAATGAACTGCGCTAACTGCGCCTGCGCCGTATCGCAATGCAGATCCTCCACCACGGTAACACCGAGCCGCTGGGCCTCATCCCAAAGCGCCTGGGTGTTTGCCGCCCGACTGACGCCGATACAGGCATAGTGAAATTCACGCTGCTGTTCATCGCAAAGCTGCGCCAGCTGGCGAAATGGCGTACCGGATGTAGCTTGTTCAGCTTTGCGCAAATCGAGATGCGCATCGAAGTTGACTATCCCCACCTTCGCCTGCGGGAACGCGTCCAGTACGCCTGCGCCGTGCGCAAAGGCGGTTTCGTGTCCTCCGCCCAAAACGAAGGTACGCATATTCTCGTGCTGACAGCGCTGTACCGCATTGCGTAACGCCTGCTGCGCGCCCTCAAGATCGGGAGCCTGCGCCACAATATTTCCCAGATCCACCAGCCGATTGTGCCCATCGTGGCTGGCTAAATTCGCCAGCGCCTTGCGTAGCACATCGGGTGCTCCGGCGGCGCCCGTACGCCCCTGATTACGTTTAACGCCTTCGTCGCAGGCAAACCCGAGCAACGCTATCTGCTCGCGGTACATTTCTGGGCTAAACGTCGGGCTCAGGGTGATAGTCTGAAACAGGCGCAGCGCATTCGGCGATTCGGCGCGGTCATCACGTCCCTGCCACAGCGCAGGTGAGGCTGGTTGCCAGTTGGTCATGCTATTTGTCCTTTGAATACGCGTTGGTAGAGCGGATTGCGCCCGGGTTCATACAGGATCTCGACCGGGAGGGTTGCATCCCACACCACAAAATCGGCCACAAACCCGGCCTTCAATTGACCGTGGGTGGCATGACGCCCAAGCGCCCGGGCCGCATGACGGGTTACGCCCGCCCATGCTTCTTCCGGCGTCAGGCCAAACTGAACACAGGCCATATTCATTGCCCAGTGCAGGCTGATAAACGGACTGGTACCGGGGTTAAAATCTGTCGCTACCGCCATCGGTACCTGATATTGACGCAGCAACGCTACCGGTGGGCGCTGCTGCTCTTTGAGGAAATAGAATGCGCCGGGCAGCAGCACGCCGACCGTACCGCTTTGGCTCATCGCCGCCACGCCCGCTTCATCGAGGTATTCAATATGATCGGCGGATAGCCCTTGGTAGCGGCTTACCAACTGTGCGCCGCCAAGCAATGACAGTTGTTCGACATGGCCTTTAATCGGGATGCCCAGCGCCTGTGCAGCCTGAAACACCCGCTCACTCTGCGCCAACGAAAAACCAACGCTTTCACAGAACAGATCGACGGTCTCAAACAGCCCTTGTTCCCACAATTGCGGCAAAATGGTCTCACACACCAGCGTAATATAGCCGTCAGGATCATCCCGGTATTCCGCTGGAGTTGCATGCGCGGCCAACAGCGTCGGGCTGATTTCAACGATACTCTCTGCCGCCAGCGCTGCCACCACGCGCAATATTTTCTCTTCTGTCGGCAAATCCAGGCCGTAGCCGGATTTTATTTCCAGCAGCGTAACACCTTCTTTGATCAGCTGTTCCATCCGCTGATGGGCTACGTGAAAGAGTTGTTCATCCGTGGCGCTGCGGGTCGCCGATACGGTGGCATTGATCCCCCCACCCTGAGCGCTTATCTGCTGGTAGGAGACACCATTTAGTCGCTGCTCCCACTCACCTGCGCGGTTTCCGCCAAAGACCAGATGCGTATGGCAATCAATCAGGCCTGGCGTAATCAGCCTGCCCTGCATATCAAAAGTATTGTCATGCGTGAGATATAACGATGACTCCGGGACGATATCGCGAATCTTGCCCTGGCGGACGATCAGCGCGTGACCATCCAACAGCCCATATGGGGTACCACGTTCAGGGTCCATAGTCGCCAGACGAACATTGCGCCAGATAACATCATCAGGGAAGAATTGCTGCATTCGACTCACCACTTGTCATAGGTTGTATAGACATTTATTTTTGATTATAGGGATGTTGTCAACCTGAAGAACCATAATTGTTATCTATTTGTGATATAAAGACTCTCCGCGCCAGACATTGCTGCGATAAAAAACAACTTTTTACCTTTTCGCCTTCCCGTTTCGCTCAACTTAGTATAAAAAAGCAGGCTTTAATGGATAACTTTCAAAGCCCGGAGCAACCTGTGAACATATCATCAGTTTCCCGTCTGGCGCTGGCAATGGCTTTTGGCGTGACGCTGACCGCCTGTAGCTCTACGCCGCCCGATCAAATTCCTTCCGATCAAACCGCGCCAGGAACCTCTTCGCGCCCAATTTTGTCGGCCAATGAAGCGAAAAACTTCGTTACTGCGCACTATTTTTCCGCGCTGACACCAAACACCGCGCCGTGGAGCCCTTCTTCTATTTCTCTGCCTGCACAGCCTGACTTCGTCGTTGGCCCGGCAGGGACTCAGGGCGTCACCCATACCAGCATTCAGGCCGCTGTTGATGCAGCAATCATCAAACGTACTAACAAACGTCAGTACATCGCGATTATGCCAGGCGAGTACCAGGGCACGGTATATATCCCGGCAGCAACAGGTAGCCTGACGCTGTACGGCATGGGCGAAAAACCGCTTGATGTGAAAATTGGCCAGGCCATTGACGGTGAAATGAGCACCGCTGACTGGCGTCGTACGGTGAACCCAGCCGGTAAATACATGCCGGGTAAACCTGCGTGGTATATGTTTGATAATTGCCAGAACAAACGCGGCACGAATATTGGCGTGATGTGTTCTGCTGTCGTCTGGTCGCAAAACAACGGGTTGCAATTGCAGAACCTGACCATCGAAAACAACCTGGGTGACAGCGTTGATGCGGGTAACCACCCGGCCGTTGCACTGCGTACCGATGGCGATAAAGTGCAGATCAACAAGGTCAATATCCTGGGCCGCCAGAATACCTTCTTCGTGACCAATAGCGGCGTACAAAACCGTCTGGAAAACGATCGTCAGCCGCGTACGCTGGTTACCAACAGCTACATTGAAGGCGATGTGGATATCGTTTCCGGTCGCGGTGCCGTAGTGTTCGATAACACCGATTTCCGCGTAGTGAACTCCCGTACCCAGCAGGAAGCCTATGTGTTCGCACCGGCTACCCTGTCAAACATCTACTACGGTTTCCTGGCGATTAATAGTCGCTTCACGGCAAGTGGCGATGGCGTGGCGCAGTTAGGCCGCTCGCTGGATGTCGATTCCAACACTAACGGTCAGGTCGTGATTCGTGACAGCGTGATTAACGAAGGCTTTAACATGGCAAAACCATGGGCTGACAGCGTTATCGCAAAACGCCCGTTTGCCGGTAATACCGGTGCGGAAGATGACAAAGGTGAAATCCAGCGTAACCTGAACGACACCAACTTCAACCGTATGTGGGAATACAACAACCGCGGTATCGGTAGCAAAGTGGTTGCTGAACCTAAGCAGTAAACGTCATTCTCTGATGTAAACCCGGCAGATTCATGCTCTGCCGGGCAATGTGCCGGATGGCGACGAAAATCGCCCTCTCCGGCATACAATTAGTGTTACACCAAACGCGACTTATTAAAGTTAATCAAACTCCCTGCCTTAATAATTTCACGCTCTTCTGCGGTCAGACTTTCCATATACACACTGATTTCACTCACCGCACCATCATCGTGAAGCACATACGCTTCGATTTCTTTACTGCACTCATCTAACGCGCGGCGAATACCGGGAATATAGATATAGTCACCCACTTCAAATGAAGGTTGCTCTGCCATCTGGAGCGGTAGCATACCCCAGTTGATAACGTTGGAACGGTAACGCTTGGTGGCATATTCCTGGGCAATATTTGCCAGGCCGCCAATCACTCTCTGACAGCTCGCCGCCTGCTCGCGCGCCGAGCCATCGCCAGGTTTGACGGCGTAAATCATGCTACCAATCTCAGTATCCAACGGTTGCACATTTTCCTGACCGGCAATCTGTTGGATGCGTTCGAAAACTGACGCCAGTTCGCTGACATCGCCCTCCTCCACGCGCCTTTTTTCCAGCTCCGACGTCGCTTTACTTCTTCCCACATACCCAGGATCTCGTCGAGACAGCGTAAATTCCGCCAGTCCTAGTGGATTAGAGCGATACGACGAGGTTTCACCGGACGGGATAAGTTCATCCGTTGTTGTCACATCATCAAGGATCTTCGAGGCTACTTTCAGCAGAATATTTTCCGTTAATGCGCCCAGTTCCGGCCAGTCTTTAATGTTCGGGCCGTAAATGAGCGGCTGCTGCGTTGCCCCTTTTACGAATCCCTGGTATACGCGACTCTTATAAGGTGCAGGATTAAACGCATAGTCTGGCACCGTATCCCAGCAGTCCAGATCCGTCGCAGCAGTGAGGAATCCTCCGTTGGCTGCCGTAGCCGCAATTGATCGCGCATCCATCAGCGCAACGGCTGACATTTGACCATTGCCCGGTTTCGAGCCTTCACGGTTAGGGAAGTTGCGCGTGGTATGGCGGATGCTAAGACCATTGTTGATTGGCGTGTCGCCTGCGCCAAAGCATGGACCGCAGAATGCGGTTCTGATGACAGCCCCCGCGCCCAGTAAATCTGTAACGACACCTTTCTGTGCTAAATCCATAAACACCGGTTGTGACGAGGGGTAGACAGCAAGCGAGAAAGCATCATTACCGCAGGATTGACCACGTAATGCCTGCGCCGCAGCAATCACGTTTTCATAGTTGCCGCCCGAGCATCCAGCAATGATCCCCTGCTGTACTTTTAAGCGGCCATTTTCTACTTTATCCAACAACGAGAGGCTGGCTTTACCCTGCGCGATACGTGCAGATTCAACTTCAATCTCCCGGAGAATATCCGTCAGATTCTCATTGAGAGTATCAATCTCATAGACATTACTTGGATGGAATGGCAGCGCAATCATCGGCTTAATCGCACTCAAATCAACATGAATGCAACCGTCGTACCAGGCCATAGGCTGCGGACTGAGCTGGCGATAGTCTTGTTCGCGACCGTGTAATGCCAGCCAACTGCGAGTTTCGTCATCCGTTTGCCAGACGGAGCTCAAACAGGTGGTTTCGGTGGTCATAACATCAACGCTGTTGCGAAAATCCGTTGAGAGATGGCGAATACCAGGGCCGACAAACTCCATGACCTTATTTTTGACGTAGCCATTTTTAAATACCGCGCCAATGATCGCTAACACCACATCCTGTGGACCAACACCTGCTGGGGGTTTCCCGGTCAGATAAACGGCAACGACGTCAGGATAATCAATGTCCCAGGTGTCGTTTAGCAGCTGCTTGACCAGCTCACCGCCCCCCTCTCCTACCGCCATCGTACCCAATGCGCCGTAACGTGTATGGCTGTCTGAGCCAAGGATCATTTTGCCGCCGCCCGCCATCATTTCACGCATGTATTGATGGATAACAGCAATATGTGGCGGCACAAAGATTCCACCGTAACGCTGTGCCGCAGACAGACCAAACATATGATCGTCACCATTAATAGTTCCCCCTACTGCACATAATGAGTTATGGCAGTTAGTCAGAACATACGGCAGCGGAAAACGTTCCATACCAGAGGCTTTTGCAGTCTGAATAATACCGACAAAGGTAATATCGTGTGAGGCTAATGAATCAAACTTAATTTTAAGCTTATTCATATCACCGGACGTATTATGTGCGGAGAGAATCGACCACGCTATAGTTCCTTTTTTCGCATCCTCTTTGCAGATATGCCCTGGCAAAGAATCCTCAGCTACAACTTCATTATTATCGGAGAGATAAACTCCTTTTTCATACAACGTAATCATTTGATACTCCGTAATCCCGTACTTATATTAGTGCGCAGTCAATTAATAATTTGAATCTGGCTTATGGTTTACAGCATGTTCCAGTTAATCAACATGCTCCACCACCACACGCCCAGGGTGATATGGACAATAAAGGTCAGTAAGGTCAGCATGCCTCCCACCAGCCACCACGATTTAATATCGTTATAGCCAACGCCAAAAATAACCGGACCCGCGGCACCGCCATAATGGGTGACCATTCCACCATAGGAGTTAGAGAAGAGTAATGCCAGCGCGGTTAACATCAATGGTGCGCCGGAGACATTCGCCAGCATGGCAAATACCGGCATCATTGCCACAATATATGCACTGCCTGACGCAAAGAAATATCGAACGATAATGCTCAGGAACAAAATAACGAAGAACGCCACATTGCCGTGATTACCAAAGTCGAGGTTGTTTTTGAATAGTTCGGCTAACCAGTCAAAGAATTTCACTTTCGATAATAACGAACTTAACCCGATAATACCGCCATACCAGATTAAGGTATTCCAGCCGCCCTTATTTTTAACCACATCATCCCAGGTAACCACGCCCAACAAAAGCATCATACCCATTACGACAATCGCTACCGTTGATTCATCAACGCTAAGGCTTTTACTGAAAATCCATCCCAATAACGCAAGGACGAAGATACCCAGCAGCATTTTTTCGCGCCCTTTCATTGGCCCTAAATCCTGAAGCCCGGCTTTAGCAATAGTTTTGTTATCAACCTTTTTAATTTCAGGGGGATACATAAAATAGATAACTAAAGGCGTTACCAACAGCATAACCAGTCCAGGCAAAGCTGCTGCAAGTGCCCATCCCCCCCAGCTCAATTGTAAATGACAGATATCATTGATCATTTTCAACGCCAGAATGTTTCCTGCCATCGCAGTAAAAAACATATAGCTGGTCGTTTTGGTAACCATATAGACCGTCATCATCAGGTAGTGACCGACACGGCGCGGGCTCTTATCTGGCTCAGAGCCCAGCGCCACCGCCACGCTATTGATAATGGGCAATACAATTCCTCCCGCTCGCGCGGTATTTGACGGTGTTGCCGGAGCTAATACCAGATCAAGGAATACGGTCACATAGCCAAGACCAAGCGTGGTGTTACCAATTTTACCGATCAGAATATAAGCAATGCGCTTACCCAGCCCCGTCGTCACAAAAGCAGCACTTAACGTAAATGCCGAGAAAACCAACCACGTAGTACCGGAAGCATAACCGCTCAACACACTGCTGGTTTTCAGTACCCCGTGGCCTAAATTTCCGACAACTACCATAGAGGCGGCAACGGCAATCAGTAACACCACCGGTTCAGGAAACGGTTTGATCACCAGTCCGACAATGGCCGCAAGATAAATACCAAACAGCACCCACGCTAGTTCACTTAATCCCGCTGGGGCAGGAATCAAACCAATAATACAGGGGATCGCTAATATTAAAATTAGCTTCCATAATGATTTAACGTTCATTTATTAATCCTGAATAATCTGTACAGGCAATACAGTATTTTCGTTTTTCTGCGATCGCAGAGAAATGAGGCCAATGCTGTCAGGGAAGGAAAACATCACCAGCGAATATTTTTCTGGCGGTCCGAATAACCGAAGCTCTGATAGTTTCAGGTTCATCCCCTTTATTGGTTAAATGAATATCAAGAGTGCCGCCAGGATGTTCGATAGTGATATTCCCGTAATGCGCCCCCGCCGTTACCTGACGCGAAACAGTACCGTTAATGACACAGCTGCTGGCGATAGCTATCGCCCCGGTAATCGCCAGCGCTTTATGGCAAGAGTGCGGCATAAAATAACGAACATTAATTTCGCCGTCGTGTTGAGGTGCAGAGATGAGAATCGGTTTTGGGAGAACCTTATTGCTGACATCACCCAACCCCATAGCTTCACCGGCCTGTAAACGAATAGACTCAATGCGCGACAATAATTCATTGTCTGCATCCAGTTCTTCCGCTGATTCATAGCCCGTTTTCCCAAGGTATTCGGCAGGAATAATTACGACAGGTGTCGCCATATCCATACAGGTCACCGGAACTGAGTTGATATAATCGATGTGTTGGCCCGTCGGAAAAATATGCCCGGTTTTAGAACCTGCGGCATTAAGAAACGTCAACGCAATAGGGGCCGATGTTCCCGGGACACCGTCAATTCTTACCGTTCCTTCATACTCAACAACACCATGCGGCGTCTGTATATCAGCTTCGATAAACGTGTTGGTGTTCACATTGCGAATGCGTACGCGGGTGGTCGGCGTAGAAGCAGCAATCAACCCCTTTTCAATAGCAAACGCACCAACGGCGGAAAGCATATTGCCACAGTTGGGTGTGGTATCGACCCGTTGCTCATGTACCAGTACCTGAGCAAATAAATAATCGATATCAGCGTTGGGGTCGTTTGAAAGACTAATAATCGCGACTTTACTGGTTAACGGATTGCCACCGCCAATGCCATCTATTTCCAACGCATTGCCAGAACCCATAATCCCAATCAATATTTCATCCCGCTGTTTTTCTTCTTCTGGTAAATCTTGTGCTAATAAAAATGCACCCCTGGAGGTTCCTCCACGCATCATAACGCAAGGTATTTTTTTCATAACAATGCTCTCAATATTATTTCCACTACATACATGGTTGCATGTCATGAATAGGGTGGCTAATGACTTTGTTTGTGTGATTAGTGATTTATTTTTATTAATTAAAATTTATGAATTGCGGATACACTGGACACTTTCATCTTAGACAGGGGCTTCCCTGATTGAGTCCGGAGTCAAAATGAAACACGAACTATCGAGCATGAAGGCATTTGTTACGTTGGCAGAGTCCGATTCTTTTAACAATGCCGCCAAGTTACTCAATATTACGCAACCTGCATTAACGCGCAGGATTAAAAAAATGGAAGAGTATTTACACACCCAGCTATTTGAAAGAACAACTCGCAAAGTCACATTAACAAAAGCGGGGGCAATGCTTTTACCTGAAGCCAGAGAATTAATTAGAGCGTTGGATGAGACCATTTTTAACATCAGTGAAATGAATGTTCATCATCACGGTATAGTGACATTAGCCTGTATTCCTACCGCGGTTTTCTATTTCTTGCCGTTGGCAATTGGAAAATTTAATGAACGATATCCCAATATCAAAGTGCGAATTATTGAACAAGGTACGAATAATTGTATGGAATCCGTACTTTGTAATGAGGCAGATTTTGGAATAAACATGAACAACATCACAAATTCCTCTATCGAGTTCACTCCACTGGTTAATGAACCATTTGTTCTGGCTTGTCGACGCGATCATCCGCTCGCGAGTAAGCAGTTGGTTGAGTGGCAAGAATTGCTGAATTACAAACTGATAGGCGTTCGTTCCTCAAGCGGTAACCGATTATTGATTGAACAACATTTGTCCGACAAACCGTGGAAGTTGAACTGGTTTTACGAGGTTCGTCATCTGTCCACTTCGCTGGGTCTGGTTGAAGCTGGACTAGGTGTTTCCGCATTACCAGGGTTAGCAATGCCGCAAACGCCGCATCCAACGCTGATAGGGATCCCACTGGTTGAGCCTGTGATTAGACGCACGCTGGGAGTTATTCGGCGTAAAGACGCTATCCTCCCCCCTCCCGCTGAACGTTTCTTCTCTCTTCTGCTTAATTTATGGGCAGATGATACAGATAGCCTTTGGACATCTGTGGCTAAGTGTCAGGAAAACATGTCGTTTGCTTAATAAGCAAAAAAAATCCGCAATCTTCACAAGATTGCGGATCGTTTGTAACGCCTGGCGTTTTAGTACGCGTTAACCACCACCCACATCGGGCCTTGTCCTACCGCGTAACGACCTTTCTCCGTCAACAGTCCTTGTTCGCCAGCAATCTCGTATACCGCGATATGGTGCGATTTTTGCCCGGCTGCAATCAGGTATTTACCTCTGTTATCGATATTAAAACCGCGCGGCTGAGTTTCGGTAGGCTGGAAACCTTCTTTGGTCAGCACGCTGCCATCTTCAGAGACGCTAAAGACCGTAATCAGGCTGGCGGTACGATCACAGGCATACAGATGACGACCATCCGGTGTGATGTGAATATCTGCTGCCCAACGGGTATCCGCGAAATCAGCAGGCATCATATCCAGCGTCTGCACACACTCAATCTTGCCGTAAGGATCTTTCAGCTCCCAGACATCAACAGAGCTGTTCAGTTCATTCACGCAGTAGGCATATTGCTTATTCGGATGGAACGCCATATGACGCGGGCCCGCGCCTTCAACGGTAGTCACTTCAGCTGGTTCCTGCGCAACCAGATGGCCATCATCGCTAACGTCAAACAGGCAGATACGATCCTGTTTCAACGCCGGAACCCACAGGGTACGGTTATCCGGAGAGATGTTGGCTGAGTGGCAACCATCCAGACCTTCTACCACGTCAACCAGTTCCACCGGCAGGCCATCTTCCAGACGCGTGACGCTCACGCTACCCGCATTATAAGAGCCTACGAACACGAAACGTCCCTGATGATCGGTAGAAATATGCGTCGGGCTACCCGGCAGCGCAGACTCTGCCGCGAAGGTCAGCGCTCCGTCATCAGGCGCAATACGATAAGCCAACACGCGAAACTCCGGGCGCACACCAACATAGAGGTAACGCTTATCCGGGCTGACGACCATCGGCTGTACCTGACCCGGTACATCAACCACCTGCGTCAGCGTCAGAGAACCATCGTGATTCAGGCTCCAGACGTGGATTTGCTGACTTTCAGGGCTGGCGGTATAAACGGTTTGCTTCATGAATACTCCTTTGCTTTTTGGCAGGTGGCTGCAATTGCCTGACACACGCCTAAGGTAGACGCTTTTAACGGTGAATGCTTAATTAAGGCTCAGAATTTTGTCCGGCTCCCGTCTCGGTGTACCATTCCAGCAGACAAAATTCTCAACCTTAATCTGGAAAAAACTATGACCGCACGCGTGATTGCCCTGGATTTAGACGGTACCCTGTTGACCCCGAAAAAAACCTTGCTGCCATCCTCTCTCGAAGCGCTCTCGCGCGCCAGAGAAGCAGGCTACCAACTTATCATTGTCACAGGTCGCCATCACGTTGCTATTCATCCTTTTTATCAGGCACTGGCGCTGGATACACCTGCAATTTGCTGTAACGGTACCTACTTGTATGATTATCAGGCAAAAAAGGTACTGGAATCCGATCCCCTCCCGGTTGACCAGGCATTACAGCTGATCGAAATGCTGGATGAACATCAGATCCACGGGCTGATGTATGTGGATGAGGCCATGCTGTATGAGCGCCCAACCGGGCATGTGGTGCGTACCGCTAACTGGGCACAAACTCTGCCGCCGGAACAGCGCCCGACCTTCACCCAGGTTCCTTCGCTGGCGCAGGCCGCGCATGACGTTAACGCCGTCTGGAAATTTGCCCTGACCGATGAAGATATTCCGAAATTGCAGCAGTTTGGTCGGCACGTCGAGCAACAGCTGGGGCTGGAGTGTGAATGGTCCTGGCACGATCAGGTCGACATTGCCCGTAAAGGCAACAGCAAAGGACGACGCCTGACCCAGTGGATTGAAGCACAGGGCGGGTCAATGGAAAACGTGATTGCCTTTGGCGATAACTTTAACGACATCAGCATGCTGGAAGCCGCAGGTACCGGGGTGGCGATGGGCAACGCGGATGACGCGGTCAAAGCCCGCGCCAACATCGTGATTGGTGACAACACCACAGACAGCATTGCGAAATTTATCTACTCCCACCTGCTGTAATCAGGCAGTAATCGATACGCTCTTAATTTGCGCGTACAGCCACAGGCCAGGTTTGATACCCAGTTCATCCCTGGCCCACGGGCTGATCCTTGCCCACAGCGTCTTACCGCCCACCTCAAGCTGAACTTCCACCTGACCGTTATCGTCATAACATTGCGCGACTTTTGCCCGGAGAACGTTACGAATACTGGTCTGCTGGGGGGGTTGGAGCACCAGTGAAACATCAGAGGCCTGAATACGAATACGCAGCGCGGTTTGCATCGGTTGCTCCAGCTTATTGACCCACAGATGCTGATCGCCGAGCGCCAGCGCGGTCATCGCATAGTGTGGATGATGTTCCAGCACGCTGACTTTCAGAATACTGCTTTGCTGTTCCTTAGGCAGCCAGGGGTGCATCACGCTGCTGCCCCAGACATCTTCCAGCGAACCAAACGCTTTGACCTGCCCGTTCTCCAGCACCATCACTTTATCCGCCAGGTGCAAAATCTCATCAAGCGAGTGGCTGACGTACAGCATCGGAATATTAATTTCACGTGCAAGGCGTTGCAGGTAAGGCAGCAGTTCGCGTTTACGCGGTATATCCAGCGAGGCTAACGGCTCATCAAGCAGCAATAACTCAGGCGCGGTCAGCAGCGCCCGACCGATGGCGACACGCTGCTTTTCACCGCCAGAAAGACCGCCGGGCAAACGGTCAAGCAGCGGTTCAATGCCCAACAGCGACACCAGCTTATCAAACTGTCCGGCCATGCTTTTCGCCATTCCGTAACGCAGGTTGCCGCGCACTTTATAGTGCGGGAACAGGCGCGCATCCTGGAAAACATAGCCCACCCGGCGTTTTTCCGGCGTTAAACAGATACCGTTCTCGACGTCGTTTAAGACCCGACCGTTGAGCACGATGCGTCCTGACTGCGGCTGCGTCAGGCCGCTGATGGCGTTAATCAGTGAGGTTTTGCCCGCGCCGGAAACGCCAAAAATAGCGGTGATGCCGCTGGCTGGCAGCGTTTCGTTGAGCGTCAGGCAATGCGTCCCCAGCGTCTGGGAGAAATTGAGTTCCAGCATAATTATCGCCCCGTCCGCTCACGGCTAATACGCGCCAGCCATTCAGAAATCAGCAGCGAAATCAGCGCCAACACAATAGAAATGATACACAACCTCGCCGCCGCGCTTTCGCCGCCGGGAGTCTGGATCAGGGTATACATCGCCGAAGGAATAGTGCGGGTTTCGCCAGGAATGTTGGAAACAAAAGTAATGGTTGCGCCAAATTCCCCGAGGGAACGCGCGAACGCCAGCACCGTACCGACAATAATGCCGGGCAGCATCAGCGGTAGCGTAATCGTCATGAATACACGCCAGCGTCCGGCTCCCAGCGTGCGGGCCGCCTGCTCCAGCTTGACGTCGACACCTTCCAGAGCCAGACGAATTGCCCGTACCATCAGAGGAAAAGACATCACCGCCGCAGCCAGCACAGCTCCGCGCCAGCTAAAGGCAAAGGTAATGCCAAACCAGTCGTACAACCATTCGCCAATGAATCCGCGCCGCCCCATGGCGACCAGCAGCAGATAGCCTACCACGACCGGCGGCAGAACCAGTGGCAAATGCAGGACGCTGTCGAGCAGCGCTTTGCCCGGAAACTTGCATCGCACAAGCAGCCAGGCAAAGAAGATCCCAAACGGCAAACTAAACAACACAGCCAGGGAAGAAACTTTCAGGCTCAGGATGACTGCCTGCCATTCAGGATCGGTCAGTATCATTACTTGGTCGTAAATCCATAACGTTTAAAGATTTCAGCAGCCTGCGGTCCTTTCAGATAATCATAGAACGCGCTAACCGTTGCGTTTTTGTGCCCATCAACAATCGCGATAGGGTATTCCACTTTTTTGTGCGAATCTTCCGGGAAAGTCGCAACAACTTTTACGCCCTTACTGGCGACAGCATCGGAACCATAGACGATCCCCAGCGGCGCTTCGTTACGCTCTACCAGCGCCAGCGCACCGCGCACGTCTTCAGCAGGAGCCAGTTTCGGGGCCAGGGTATCCCATGCACCCAGTTTTTGCAGC
Organism: Citrobacter sp. Cpo040; assembly: GCF_030332915.1. NCBI lineage: Bacteria > Pseudomonadati > Pseudomonadota > Gammaproteobacteria > Enterobacterales > Enterobacteriaceae > Citrobacter > Citrobacter sp. Cpo040. The sequence goes on along the minus strand of NZ_JAOWGX010000036.1, from coordinate 500,902 downwards.
GCTTCTTTGGCATAAATGCCCGCCGGAACATGTTCCGGATCGCCGACAGCCAGGCGTCCACCATTCAACAGACTGGTCCAGTTGGTTTTGCTGTCAATGGTGAAGTCTTTCTGCGCGCTGGCTTTCGGCGCAACCACCACCAGACTGTTACCCAACAGCGTTGCACGCGTGGCGGTATCAATCGATTTTTTGTCTACCGCATAATCCATCCATTTCTGATCGGCAGAAATAAACAGATCGGCCGGTGCGCCTGCTTCAATCTGACGCACCAGCGTGGAAGAAGAAGCAAAAGAGGAGACAACATCAACGTTCTTCTCTTTTTTATATTGCGTTGCAATGTCCTGCATCGCGTTGGTCAGCGAAGCCGCTGCAAAAACGGTAATCTTTCCTTCATCCGCCAGCGCATGCCCGGCCACGGTAAGAGAAAGTGTTGCCCCTGCAAACAAGCGTAACCATGTACGTGCCATCTGTAACTCCTTTGTGTTTCGTTATGTAGGCGAAAATATAACGAGTAAACCAGGATTTTCCCAGTGGTTATTGATACCAATTAGAGGTTACACAAAGAAAATATCGGCAGGGAAAGCAAGATCTTGAGAAAACGAGTTGGCAGGCAAAAAATATAAACGCCCGACTGAGCGGGCGTTTGGGGAATCAATGATTCTGTCTGGACTGGTCTTTCTGACCGATAGAGGAGAAGATGTTGAACACTTCACCCAGTCCGTAAATCAGCCCCAGGATGACAGCCATCACCACAGGAACCATAATTACGGCGAATACCAGACTTTTCAATAACTCTAACATGGTCAACTCCAGATATAGTCCTTAGTTGTATTCTAACCACATAACACAGAAAAGCACTCCCCTTTTGTGCGGTTGGCTTTGCGCGCGCGCGGTTTTCCGTCACAATACCCCTTTTGCCAGGAGCTTGTGATGCAGGCCGAAATCCTTCTTACGCTGAAACTTCAGCAAAAACTGTTTGCCGATCCCCGTCGCATTTCTCTGCTTAAGCACATTGCGCTTTCCGGCTCCATCAGTCAGGGCGCGAAGGATGCAGGTATCAGCTATAAAAGCGCCTGGGATGCGATTAACGAAATGAATCAGCTCAGCGAGCAGACGCTGGTTGAGCGCGCCACTGGCGGCAAAGGCGGCGGCGGCGCGGTGTTAACGCGCTACGGCCAACGCTTAATCCAGTTGTATGATTTATTAGCGCAAATCCAACAGAAAGCCTTCGATGTTTTGAGCGATGACGATGCCCTGCCACTCAATAGCCTGCTGGCAGCGATCTCTCGCTTTTCGCTGCAAACCAGCGCCCGTAACCAGTGGTTTGGCACCATTACCGCCCGCGACCACGATCAGGTTCAACAGCATGTCGACGTGCTGCTGGCGGATGGCGAAACGCGCCTGAAAGTGGCAATCACTGCGCAAAGCGGCGAGCGTCTCGGGCTTGAAGAAGGCAAAGAAGTACTGATTCTGTTGAAAGCGCCATGGGTGGGAATCACTCAGGACGACGCGATCGCTCAGGCCGCCGATAACCAGTTGCAGGGCACGATTAGCCATATCGAACGCGGAGCGGAGCAGTGTGAAGTGTTGATGACCTTGCCAGACGGCCAGACGCTGTGCGCGACTTTGCCGATAGAGCAGGCCCACACATTAACGGAAGGCGCTAACGTCACAGCATATTTTAATGCGGACAGGGTGATTATCGCCACACTGTGCTGAGTTAATTGACATCAGCCTGAAGAACACGTATCCCTGTTATTCATCGCTGCAAATAATGGGATACAAAATGTCATCGTTGCAAATTTCGCAAGGCACGTTTCGTCTTAGCGACACAAAAACGCTCCAGTTAGATGCGTTGACGTTAAACGCGGGTGATAGCTGGGCGTTTGTTGGCTCTAACGGCAGCGGGAAATCTGCGCTGGCCCGCGCGCTGGCGGGCGAGTTACCGCTTCTGAAAGGCGAACGTCACTGTCAGTTCACACGTATTACCCGACTCTCTTTTGAGCAGCTACAAAAGCTGGTCAGCGACGAGTGGCAGCGAAACAACACCGATCTTCTTAGTCCCGGTGAAGACGACACCGGGCGCACTACCGCAGAAATCATTCAGGACGAAGTTCACGACCCCGCCCGCTGCGCTGCACTGGCGCAGCAGTTTGGCATTTCATCCCTACTTAACAGGCGTTTCAAATACCTTTCCACCGGTGAAACGCGCAAAACCCTACTCTGCCAGGCATTAATGTCCACACCGGATTTACTGATCCTTGATGAACCCTTTGACGGGCTGGACGTGGCGTCCCGTCGCCAGTTAGCAGAGTTGCTCGCTGAGTTGCACCAGGCCGGTTTAACGTTGGTACTGGTGCTTAATCGCTTTGATGAAATTCCTGAGTTCGTGCAGTTTGCCGGCGTACTTGCCGACTGCACGCTGACGGAAACCGGTGCAAAACCCGACCTTCTGCAACAGGCATTAATCGCTCAGCTTGCCCATAGCGAGCGGCTGGAAGGCATCCAGTTACCCGAACCGGATGAGCCTTCGGTGCGCCACACGCTGTCAGATAACGAGCCGCGCATTGTGCTTAACGACGGCACCGTCTCGTATAACGATCGCCCTATCCTGCATCATCTGAGCTGGCGGGTAAATCCGGGGGAACACTGGCAAATCATCGGCCCCAACGGTGCGGGGAAATCAACCCTGCTCAGTTTAATCACCGGCGATCATCCCCAGGGATATAGCAACGACCTGACCCTGTTTGGCCGCCGCCGGGGCAGCGGTGAAACTATCTGGGATATCAAAAAACATATTGGCTATGTCAGCAGCAGCCTGCATCTGGATTACCGGGTAAGCACGACAGTTCGCAACGTTATTCTCTCCGGTTATTTCGATTCAATCGGCATTTATCAGGCCGTCTCCGACAGGCAGCACAAGCTGGTACAACAGTGGCTGGATATTCTGGGCATCGATAAACATACCGCGGATGCACCATTTCATAGTCTTTCCTGGGGGCAGCAGCGGCTGGCATTGATTGTTCGTGCACTGGTGAAACATCCTACGTTGCTGATCCTCGATGAACCGTTGCAAGGATTAGATCCGCTCAACCGTCAACTGATCCGTCGGTTTGTGGATGTCCTGATCGGTGAAGGTGAAACTCAGCTTTTGTTTGTCTCTCATCACGCCGAAGATGCCCCTGCCTGCATTACCCATCGGCTAGAGTTTGTACCCGAGGGTGATATCTACGCCTATCGACAAACCTCTCTGCGTTAATTTTCATGCCAGGGCGTTTATCACGCCCTTTTTTCTGCTTTTTTTTCAGACAAGTGCTGAAATAACAACCTAACATAATGATTTATAATAAAGTAACTGGCAGTATCGAGTGAAAACACCGGAGTGTAAACGATTCCACTAATTTATTCCGTGTCACACTTTTCGCATCTTTGTTATGCTATGGTTATTGCATACCATAGGCTTAACGGAGCGAATTATGAGAGTATTGGTTACAGGTGGTAGCGGTTACATTGGAAGCCACACTTGCGTGCAGTTGCTGAAAAACGGTCACGAAGTGGTGATCCTGGACAATCTCTGCAACAGCAAGCGCAGCGTACTGCCCGTCATTGAGCGTTTAGGCGGCAAGCATCCGACCTTCGTGGAAGGAGACATCCGTAACGAAGCGCTGATAACCGAAATTCTGCACGATCATGCCATTGATACGGTCATCCATTTTGCCGGTTTAAAAGCCGTTGGAGAATCCGTTGCCAAACCGCTGGAGTACTATGACAACAACGTCAACGGCACTCTGCGTCTGGTGAATGCAATGCGCGCTGCTAACGTGAAAAACTTCATTTTCAGCTCCTCCGCGACCGTCTATGGCGATCAGCCGCAAATTCCTTACGTTGAAAGCTTCCCCACCGGCACGCCGCAAAGTCCGTACGGCAAAAGCAAGCTGATGGTGGAACAGATCCTGACCGATCTGCAAAAAGCGCAGCCCGACTGGAGCATTGCCCTGCTGCGCTACTTTAACCCGGTTGGCGCTCATCCATCGGGAGATATGGGGGAAGATCCGCAAGGTATTCCAAACAACCTGATGCCTTACATCGCGCAGGTTGCCGTTGGCCGCCGCGAGTCTCTTGCCATATTTGGCAATGACTACCCTACTGAAGATGGCACCGGCGTACGCGACTACATCCACGTGATGGATCTCGCCGACGGCCACGTTGCTGCCATGGAAAAACTGGCGGGTAAACAGGGCGTACATATTTACAACCTCGGTGCAGGCATCGGCAGCAGCGTGCTGGACGTGGTCAACGCCTTCAGCAAAGCTTGCGGTAAACCGGTGAATTACCATTTCGCCCCGCGCCGTGATGGCGATCTTCCGGCCTACTGGGCGGATGCCAGCAAAGCCGATCGCGAGCTCAACTGGCGCGTGACCCGCACACTGGATGAAATGGCACAAGATACCTGGCACTGGCAGTCACGCCACCCGCAGGGATATTCGGATTAAGGACCAATCATGACGCAATTCAATCCTGTCGATCATCCACATCGCCGTTTTAACCCGCTCACCGGGCAGTGGATCCTCGTATCACCACATCGCGCCAAACGCCCGTGGCAAGGGGCGCAGGAAACTCCGTCTAAGCAGGTACTGCCTGCACATGACCCGGACTGCTTCCTGTGCGCTGGCAATACGCGCGTTACCGGCGACAAAAACCCGGATTACACCGGGACCTATGTCTTTACCAATGACTTTGCAGCGCTGATGTCCGATACCCCGGACGCGCCGGACAGTCACGATCCGTTGATGCGATGCCAGAGCGCGCGCGGTACCAGCCGTGTAATTTGCTTCTCGCCCGATCACAGCAAAACGCTGCCGGAACTCAGCGTCCCTGCGCTAACAGAAATAGTGAAAACGTGGCAGGAGCAGACTGAAGACTTAGGCAAAACCTATCCCTGGGTGCAGGTATTTGAGAATAAAGGCGCAGCGATGGGGTGCTCGAACCCGCACCCACACGGACAAATTTGGGCCAACAGCTTTTTGCCTAACGAAGCCGAACGTGAAGATCGCCTGCAGAAAGCATACTTCGCCGAACAAGGCGCGCCGATGCTCGTTGATTACGTCCAGCGTGAGCTGGCGGACGGTAGTCGGACGGTCGTTGAAACTGAGCATTGGCTGGCAGTCGTGCCCTACTGGGCGGCATGGCCGTTCGAAACGCTGCTGCTGCCGAAAGCGCATGTTCTGCGTATCACCGATTTGACCGACGAACAGCGCGCTGATCTGGCGCTGGCGTTGAAAAAACTGACCAGTCGTTACGACAATCTGTTCCAGTGCTCATTCCCCTACTCCATGGGCTGGCACGGCGCGCCGTTTAACGGAGAAGAAAACCAACACTGGCAGTTGCACGCACACTTTTATCCACCGCTGCTGCGTTCCGCAACCGTGCGTAAATTTATGGTCGGATATGAAATGCTGGCAGAAACCCAGCGCGACCTGACGGCAGAACAAGCGGCTGAACGACTGCGTGCGGTCAGCGACATCCATTTTCGCGAATCCGGAGTTTAAATAATGAGTCTGAAAGAAAAAACACAATCTCTGTTTGCTGAAACATTTGGCTACCCTGCCACCCATACTATTCAGGCACCGGGTCGTGTGAACCTGATCGGTGAACATACCGATTATAACGACGGTTTCGTTCTGCCCTGCGCTATCGACTATCAAACCGTGATTAGCTGTGCGGCACGCGACGATCGAAAAGTCCGTGTGATCGCCGCTGATTACGATAATCAGGTTGATGAGTTCTCGCTTGATGCGCCGATTATCGCTCATGACAGCCAGCAGTGGTCAAACTACGTGCGTGGCGTAGTGAAGCATCTGCAAAAACGCAACGATGCGTTTGGCGGCGCGGATCTGGTGATCAGCGGTAATGTGCCTCAGGGCGCAGGCTTAAGCTCTTCGGCTTCGCTGGAAGTGGCAGTAGGCACCGTGTTCCAGCAGCTTTATCATCTGCCGCTCGACGGGGCGCAGATTGCCCTGAACGGCCAGGAAGCTGAAAACCAGTTTGTCGGCTGTAACTGCGGCATTATGGATCAGTTGATCTCGGCGCTTGGCAAGAAAGATCATGCGCTACTGATCGACTGCCGTACGCTGGGCACCAAAGCCGTTTCCATGCCTGAAGGCGTGGCGGTGGTAATCATCAACAGCAATTTTAAACGTACGTTGGTGGGTAGCGAGTACAACACCCGTCGCGAACAGTGTGAAACCGGGGCGCGTTTCTTCCAGCAACCTGCCCTGCGTGATGTCAGCTTTGAAACCTTTAGCGCAGTTGCTCACGAACTGGATCCGATTGTCGCCAAACGCGTTCGTCACGTGATCACGGAAAATGCGCGTACCGTTGAAGCCGCACAGGCGCTGGAAAAAGGTGACCTGCTGCGCATGGGCCAGCTGATGGCGGAATCTCACGCCTCAATGCGCGATGACTTTGAAATTACCGTGCCGCAAATTGATACGCTGGTCGAGATTGTCAAAGCGACCATCGGCGATAAAGGCGGTGTCCGTATGACCGGCGGCGGCTTCGGCGGCTGCATCGTGGCACTGATCCCGCAAGATTTGGTGCCGGCCGTACAGCAGGCCGTCGCGGAACAATACGAAGCAAAAACCGGTATCAAAGAAACATTCTACGTCTGCAAACCTTCACAAGGAGCAGGACAATGTTAAGCGAAATCCCTGTGCAGGCTCCGGACGGTCAGCCGTTTCGCCTGCTCACCCTGCGCAATGACGCAGGGATGGTCGTCACGCTCATGGACTGGGGCGCAACGCTGCTCTCTGCACGTATTCCGCTTAGCGATGGTAGCGTGCGCGAAGCATTACTCGGGTGCGCCAGTCCGGAACAATACCCGGAGCAGGCTGCGTTTCTGGGCGCTTCAATTGGTCGCTACGCTAACCGTATCGCCAACAGCCGCTATACCTTTGCCGGCGAAACCGTTGAGTTGGAACCAAGTCAGGGCAACAACCAACTGCACGGCGGACCGAACGGTTTCGACAAACGTCGCTGGCAGATAGTGAATCAGAATGACCGTCAGGTGCTGTTTGCCTTAACGTCTGACGATGGCGACCAGGGTTTCCCTGGTAATCTTTGCGCCACCGCGCAGTATCGCCTGACTGACGATAATCGTATTTCGATAACCTACCGCGCCACGGTCGATAAGCCCTGCCCGGTAAATTTGACGAATCATGTCTATTTTAATCTAGACGGTGACAAAACAGATGTGCGCCAGCACAAGCTGCAAATTCTGGCGGACGAGTATTTACCCGTAGACGAAATGGGCATCCCGCATGACGGGCTGAAATCCGTAGCTGATAGCACTTTCGATTTCCGCACGCCTAAAATCATCAGCAGTGAATTTCTTGCCGATGACGATCAGCGCAAGGTGAAAGGTTACGATCACGCCTTCCTGCTTCAGGCACAGGGCAATGCGCGTACACCGGTCGCTCGACTGTGGTCCCAGGATGAAAAACTGCAGATGGTGGTATACACCTCCGCCCCGGCATTGCAGTTTTACTCCGGCAACTTCCTCGGCGGTACACCATCTCGCGGACCAAACGCCTACGAAGACTGGCAAGGTCTGGCGCTGGAAAGTGAGTTTCTCCCGGACAGCCCAAACCATCCAGAGTGGCAGCAGCCGGACTGCTTCTTACGCCCGGGTGAAGAGTATGCCAGCGTGACGGAATATCAGTTTATTCCAGTCTGATCCTTTCCCCTCACAGGCCCGATGACGTAACGTAGCGGGCCTGTTATTTGTTTATCACAGTAGAACCGCTCAAATCCCCACCACTCAAAGACAAAATCGCAACCTTGAATTCACAAGAACCTTACACTGTGGCGCTATTTTCGCTATGGTTATGCGTAAGCATTGCCGCTGACGCTTTACGGCAATATAATGAGAATTATTATCATTCAATATGATTTATAGGAGTGAGTGTATGGCTGTAACTAAGCTGGTTCTGGTACGTCACGGTGAAAGTCAGTGGAACAACGAAAACCGTTTTACCGGTTGGTATGACGTTGATCTGTCAGAGAAAGGCGTGGGCGAAGCAAAAGCGGCAGGTAAACTGCTGAAAGAAGAAGGCTACAGCTTCGATTTTGCTTATACCTCTGTGCTGAAACGTGCCATCCACACCCTGTGGAACGTACTGGACGAACTGGATCAGGCCTGGCTGCCGGTTGAAAAATCCTGGAAACTGAACGAACGTCATTACGGCGCGCTGCAGGGTCTGAACAAAGCGGAAACCGCTGAAAAATACGGTGACGAGCAGGTTAAGCAATGGCGTCGCGGCTTTGCGGTAACGCCACCAGAACTGACCAAAGATGACGAGCGTTATCCGGGTCACGATCCGCGCTATGCGAAGTTGACCGACAAAGAGTTACCGGTTACCGAAAGCCTGGCGCTGACCATCGATCGCGTTATCCCCTACTGGAACGAAACCATTCTGCCGCGCATGAAAAGCGGTGAGCGCGTAATTATCGCCGCTCACGGTAACTCTCTGCGTGCGCTGGTTAAATACCTGGATAACATGGGCGAAGATGAGATCCTTGAACTGAACATCCCAACCGGCGTACCGCTGGTATATGAGTTCGACGAAAACTTCAAACCAATCAAACACTACTATCTGGGTAACGCTGACGAGATCGCAGCAAAAGCGGCAGCCGTTGCGAACCAGGGTAAAGCGAAGTAATTTTCATCCCGGGTCAAACGAAAAAAGCGTGGAATGCTCCACGCTTTTTTATTGTCGGATGACGGCGTTGCCTTATCCGGCCTACCGAGCGTAGCCCGGATGAATTTTTTAACCGCGGCGCGCTTTTACTGCATCCGCCAGCTGGCGCAACACCGCATCGGTATCTTCCCAGCCAATGCAGGCGTCGGTGATGCTCTTACCGTAAGTCAGCGGCTCACCGCTATCCGGGTTCTGATTACCTTCTACCAGATGGCTTTCGATCATCACGCCAATAATTGCTTTTTCGCCCCCAGCAACTTGTCCGCAAACATCTTTCGCGACATCCATCTGCTTTTTGAACTGCTTGCTGGAGTTGGCATGGCTAAAGTCGATCATCACCTGCGCTGAAAGCCCTGCTTTGATCAGACCTTCTTTCACGTCGGCAACGTGCTGAGCGCTGTAGTTCGGCTCTTTGCCGCCACGCAAAATAATATGGCAATCGCCATTACCACTGGTATTTACGATCGCCGAATGACCCCATTTGGTCACAGACAGGAAGCAGTGCGGCGCTCCTGCGGCGTTAATCGCATCAATCGCTACTTTTATCGTGCCATCAGTACCGTTTTTAAAGCCAACCGGGCAGGACAGACCAGACGCCAATTCGCGATGCACCTGAGATTCTGTGGTACGTGCCCCAATCGCGCCCCAGCTCATCAGGTCGGCGAGGTATTGCGGCGTAATCATATCGAGGAATTCACCCGCTGCAGGCAATCCGCTGTCATTGATATCCAGCAGCAGTTTACGCGCAATGCGCAGCCCATCGTTGATCTGGAAGCTGTTGTCCATGTGCGGATCGTTGATAAGCCCTTTCCAGCCTACGGTAGTTCGCGGTTTTTCAAAATAGACGCGCATAACGATTTCAAGCTCGCCTTTTAACTCTTCACGCAACGCCAGCAGGCGAGCGGCATACTCTTTAGCAGCTGCCGGATCATGAATAGAGCAAGGCCCAATCACTACCAGCAGGCGATCGTCACTCCCTTTCAGGATTTTATGAATCGCCTTACGGGCATGAGCCACCGTATTGGCGGCATTTTCAGTAGCGGGGAATTTTTCCAACAATGCGACTGGCGGTAATAACTCGTTGATCTCTTTAATGCGTAAATCGTCGTTCTGATAATTCATGATTATTCCAGCGTTGCCATACTTATATAAATGAATGCAATCCCTCCAATCTATATCTTCAGTCATAAAGTGTAAACGGGGTTTTACACTTTGGACGGATTAATCCTGGAATTGGCCAAAAAAACGCAATAAAGTAGCGAAAAACGAGATCCAACCTACAATTTATAACTGTAACAGCTTTAATTTTCATAAATTTCAAGATTCTATGCTGGGTTTAATTTCTCTGGCAAAACTATTAACCACATATTGATGATGTAACTGGCACATGCACTGTTGGAAGACGTTATCCGACATATCGACCATAACAGGAGCATATTATGCATATGACAAAGCTGGCTTCACTCTTTCTTACCGCTACACTCAGCCTCGCCAGCGGCGCGGCGCTGGCAGCTGAAACCAATACGCAGTCCAATAACGGCCAGGCAAATTCCTCGGCGGATGCCGGTCAGGTCGCCCCAGACGCACGCGAAAACGTGGCACCAAATAATGTCGACAACAGTAACGTGAATTCGGGTGGCACAATGCTGCACCCGAACGGTTCATCAATGAACCATGAAGGGATGACCAAAGATGAGATGCACAAAAACACCATGTGTAAGGACGGTCGCTGCCCTGATGTGAATAAGAAGGTTGAGACCGGAAACGGCATTAACAATGATGCTGAGACAAAAACTGATGGCACTACGCAGTAACGCTGAAAATAAAGCTAATAATGGGAGAGCAATAGCTCTCCTTTTTAATTTTATCATCCCAAAAACGGTATGATGGCATACAGTAAAGATGAGAATAACAAAGGGATGGCATAATGGCGCACTCGCATACTCATACTTCTTCTGAGCAACCCAAGGACAATAATGCCCGCCGCTTGATGTTTGCATTCTGCATTACAGCCGGATTTATGTTGGTTGAAGTGGTGGGTGGAATACTTTCAGGTTCACTGGCCTTGTTGGCCGATGCCGGGCATATGCTCACTGATGCCGCAGCGCTCCTTTTTGCGCTACTGGCCGTCCGGTTTTCCCATCGCCCGCCCACAATACGACACACCTTCGGCTGGCTGAGGCTCACGACACTGGCCGCGTTTGTTAATGCCATCGCATTGGTCGTGATCACCATTTTAATCGTCTGGGAAGCCATTGAGCGCTTCCATACGCCCCGCCCCGTGGCTGGCGGCATGATGATGGTTATAGCTGTCGCGGGTTTACTGGCTAACGTGCTGGCTTTTTGGGTTCTACACCGCGGCAGTGAGGAGAAAAACCTGAACGTCCGCGCCGCGGCACTACATGTGATGGGCGATTTACTCGGCTCGGTCGGGGCGATCATCGCTGCGCTGATTATTATCTGGACGGACTGGACGCCTGCGGACCCGATTCTCTCGATTCTGGTTTCCGTGCTGGTACTGCGTAGCGCCTGGCGACTGTTAAAGGATAGCGTTAATGAATTACTGGAAGGCGCCCCGCTGACGCTGGATATCGCCGCACTGCAGCGCCATCTCAGCCGGGATATCCCCGAAGTCCGCAATGTGCACCATGTCCATGTCTGGATGGTGGGTGAAAAACCGGTAATGACGCTGCATGTGCAGGTGGTCCCGCCGCACGATCACGACGCGCTGCTGGAGCGTATTCAGCATTTCCTTATCCATCACTACCAGATTGAACACGCCACGATCCAGATGGAGTATCAGCCGTGTAATGGGCCGGACTGCCACCTGTATCAGGGGGTATCCGGCCATTCACACCATCACCATTAATGGGACAGCGCGTGGGAACCCCGCTCGCGCGCGCTGTTAATCCACATTCTGCTACCGTTCAGGGCGATAACCGTCAGGATCACATATTCCAGCGACATGGCATATACGCCTTGCAGGGCGAAAATCACTACGCTTATTACGTTAATGATCACCCACAGCAGCCAGTTTTCAACGTACTTACGCGTCATCAGGATCATCGCCGCAATCGACAACACCATCATGCAGGAGTCCCAGAACGGGAATGCATCGGGTTGCAACTCAGGCACAACAACCTGCAATCCTAATGCCTGCATAATGTTCACCGCAATGCGGGTCAGGAACGCAAAGACCAGATCGATATAGACCGACATCAGGCCGATCGCCACCACGCAAGCCGCCAGCCAGCCGATCGCTTTTGGTAACGGCAGCCAGCGAATTTTCAGTTCCGCTTCATGCTGGTTGGTTTGCCTGGACCAGGCATACCAGCCGTAGATGTTGGCGGCAAAGAAGAAAACTTGCAGCAACAGGCTTGCATAGAGCTGGATCTGAAAGAAGATAATCGCAAACAGCGTGACGTTTATCAGGCCGAAGAAGTAATTGCTGATTTTCTCAAGGCTCGCCAGGCCAATACACAGCAACCCAGCGATCGTCCCCACAGCTTCGATCCACGACAGATCGTAACCGCCAGCGCCAATCGGAATATGTACCAGAATGTTCTGCGTGCTAAAAAAGTCCATCTTTTCCCCCAGAGCAAAAATAGTAATTAAGCTCGAAGTGTAGCCGCAAATTCCAACATGCGGTTTAACGGCAACAACGCCCCTTCTCGCAGCGCAGCATCAACATGTATCTCATGAGCCGCTCCGCCTTGTTCCAGGCCCTCAGCAATCGCCTTGAGGCCGTTCATCGCCATCCACGGACAATGCGCACAGCTGCGGCAGGTTGCCCCCTCACCAGCCGTCGGTGCTTCAAGCAATTCTTTATCCGGAACGGCCTGCTGCATTTTGTAAAATATGCCCCGGTCAGTCGCCACAATCAGCCGTTGATGCGGTAACGATTTAGCGGCATTGATTAACTGGCTGGTTGAGCCAACCGCATCGGCCATATCAACGATAGACTGAGGGGACTCCGGGTGCACCAACACCGCGGCATCAGGGTAAAGCCCTTTCATGCGTGTTAAAGCCTGAGTCTTAAATTCGTCGTGGACGATACAGGCCCCCTGCCAACAAAGAACGTCTGCACCGGTCTGTTTTTGGACGTAGTTGCCCAGATGTCTGTCCGGAGCCCAGATGATTTTTTCACCTAAACTATCAAGATGCTCAATAAGTTCTACCGCGATACTGGATGTGACGACCCAGTCCGCACGTGCTTTAACGGCGGCTGAGGTATTGGCGTAAACCACCACGGTACGATCGGGGTGCGCATCGCAAAACGCGCTGAACGCATCAATCGGACAGCCCAGATCTAATGAGCATTCCGCCTGTAGGGTCGGCATCAGGATGGTCTTTTCCGGGCTGAGGATTTTGGCGGTTTCCCCCATAAACCTCACGCCTGCAACCAACAGCGTAGAGGCAGAATGTTTTGAGCCGAAACGCGCCATCTCCAGAGAATCAGAAATACAACCACCGGTCTCTTCGGCCAACTGCTGAATTTCGGGATCGGTGTAATAGTGCGCGACCATAACGGCATCACGCTCTTTCAGCAGGCGCTTGATTTTTTCACGATAAAATTGCTTTTCATCCACACTCAGCGTGGCTGGCTTCGGCGGAAACGGATAAATTGCTGCTTCTGGATCAAACATCACGCTCATCTTGCTTTCTCGTTTTACTGGCTTAACGAAATAACCGATTAAAAGCGTGACGCACGCCGTATTCGGTTAGATTTGTTTTATATGCTAAACAAGATAGCGGATTGGCGTAAGAAAGTCACAATAATTGCGTGTGAGGAATGCCGGAAGGCGACTGACGTCTTATCCGGCCTACGTGAATAGTGTCGTCTGTAGGACTGATAAGCGAAGCGCATCAGGCAAGCAGCTTCGAATCTTATAAATCGCAGATAGCAAAAAGGCGCCTTTAGGGCGCCTTTTTACACTGGTGGGGCGTGCAGGATGACTCGCTTTGCTCGCCCTCCGGGCCGTCGCCGTAAACGGCTCCGTTGTCTCACTACGTTCGACCCGAACCTGCTGCAGGTTCGAATCGTTAATTCTGTGCATAGCAAAAAGGCGCCTTTAGGGCGCCTTTTTACACTGGTGGGGCGTGCAGGATTCGAACCTGCGACCAATTGATTAAAAGTCAACTGCTCTACCAACTGAGCTAACGCCCCCGTATGGGGTTTACTTCTTTATACTTTCAGGATGGTGGGTCGTGCAGGATTCGAACCTGCGACCAATTGATTAAAAGTCAACTGCTCTACCAACTGAGCTAACGACCCGCTCGGGTATAACCTGAAAATTTTTACTCGGTGCCACCAATAAATTGGTGGGGCGTGCAGGATTCGAACCTGCGACCAATTGATTAAAAGTCAACTGCTCTACCAACTGAGCTAACGCCCCGAGTGGTGGGTGATGACGGGATCGAACCGCCGACCCCCTCCTTGTAAGGGAGGTGCTCTCCCAGCTGAGCTAATCACCCGATACTGCGCTGGATACTACTTACTAACTAAGTTAGTGGTGGGTCGTGCAGGATGACTCGACTTCGTCTCGCCCTACGGGCCGTTGCTTACGCAACGTTATCCTTCACGTTTTACTATCGCGTTCCACCAGAACGATTGGTGGGTCGTGCAGGATTCGAACCTGCGACCAATTGATTAAAAGTCAACTGCTCTACCAACTGAGCTAACGACCCACTTTTTTTGCCGCTTTCGGGCTGTTTGATATCCCTTGGCAACGGCGGCATATATTACTGATTTCAGATTTTAGCGCAACAAAAATTTCGATGTAAATAACTCAACTGCTTAGGAATCACACGACGCGACCAGAATTAACACGATTTCTGGTCGCATGGTGTTCATTACATCGCGCCAAGGCGTTTTTGCGCTTGTTTCGCGCCATCAGTGCCAGGGTATTTAGTGATAACCTGCTGATAAACGGCTTTCGCTTTCTCTTTATCACCTTTGTCCTGCATGATGACGCCGACTTTATACATCGCGTCTGCAGCCTTTGGTGATTTCGGGAAGTTTTTGACTACTGAAGCAAAATAGAACGCTGCATCATCTTTTTTCCCCTTGTTGTAATTCAACTGACCCAGCCAGTAATTCGCATTTGGCAGGTAAGTTGAGTCTGGGTACTTTTTAATGAAGTTCTGAAATGCTTCAATCGCGTCATCCTGGCGGGATTTATCCTGCACCAGAGCAATGGCCGCATTGTAATCGGTATTCGCATCGCCAGTTTGTACCGGAGCACCTGACGCTGCCGCTGCACCCGCATCAGGTGCAGGGGTTGCTGCTGCCCCGCTCTGATCGCCGCCCGCAGATTGCGCCGCAGGTGCACTACCGCTGCCAAGATTATTCATCTGCAGCAATATCTGCTTCTGGCGTTCAACAACCTGATTCAGTTGATACTGATTTTCCTGAATTTGACCGCGCAGGGAATCAATATCGGACTGATTATCGGAGAGTTGTTGCTGGAGTTGGGTTAAAAGCTGACTGTGAGCGTTAGAAATACGCTCGAGTTGAGTGACACGGTCTTCGACCGAGCCAGAGCCGACACTACTGATTGGCGCCTGTGCAAAAGCGGCCCAGGGGGCCGCTATGCCAACCAGTAACGACAGACTCAACAGATGATGTCTGAAGTTACTGCTCATGCAATTCTCTTAGTAAACCAGTACGGCGCGACGGTTTTTGGCGTAAGCCGCTTCGTCATGACCCAGTACTGCAGGTTTTTCTTTACCGTAAGAAACGATGGAGATCTGGTCAGCAGAAACGCCTTTACCCTGCAGGTACATCTTAACGGCGTTCGCACGACGCTCACCCAGGGAGATGTTGTACTCAGGAGTACCACGTTCGTCCGCATGACCTTCTACGGTGACTTTGTAAGACGGGTTGCTACGCAGGAAGTTAGCGTGAGCATCCAGCATTGCAGCGAAGTCAGAACGGATATCGTACTTGTCCAGATCGAAGTAAACGATGTTGTTCTGCTGCAGCTGTTGCATCTGAAGACGCGCTTGCTCTTCAGAAGACATGTTGCCGCTGCCGTTTGCATCCATACCAGTGCCGGCACCCAGCATGCCTTCGCTGCCGTCATTGCTGGCGTTCTTGTTAGAAGAACACGCTGCAATAGCCATAACAGGCAGAGCAATCATCAGCCCTTTCAGCACTTTGTTCAGTTGCATTTCAATGATTCCTTTATTAATCAATTATTTATTATCACAGATACGGCGACCAGGCAGGGAATTTAACCTGCCCATCAGTTGCCGGAAGACGCGCTTTGAAACGCCCATCTGTAGAAACCAAATTCAGCACGGATCCCATCCCCTGAGAAGAGCTGTAGATTACCATAGTGCCGTTAGGTGCCAGACTTGGCGTTTCGTCCAGGAACGTTGACGACAGAACTTGTACGCCACCCGCTACCAGATCTTGTTTGGCAATGTGTTGCTGACCGTTGGCCGAGCTTACCATTACCATAAATTTACCGTCGCTGCTCACATCCGCATCCTGGTTTTGCGAACCTTCCCAGGTAATGCGCTGCGGAGCACCGCCGTTGACGTTAACTTTATATACCTGCGGACGACCGGCCTGGTCAGACGTAAAGGCCAGGTTTTGGCTGTCCGGGAACCAGGTAGGTTCCGTGTTGTTGCTACGACCATCCGTCACCTGACGGATCTGACCGGAACCAATGTCCATGACATACAGGTTCAGGCTACCGGTTTTAGACAGGGCAAACGCCAGTTTGCTGCCATCCGGAGAAAACGCAGGCGCACCGTTGTGACGTGGGAACGAGGCTACCTGACGAACCGCGCCGTTAGACAGTGTCTGAATAACCAGTGCAGAACGACCGCTTTCGAAGGTAACGTACGCCAGTTTTGAACCGTCCGGGGACCACGCCGGAGACATCAGCGGCTGCGGAGAACGGTGTACCACGAACTGGTTGTAACCATCGTAGTCGGACACACGTAATTCGTACGGGAACTGACCACCGTTGGTCTGAACAACATAAGCGATACGGGTACGGAATGCACCTTTAATGCCGGTCAGTTTTTCAAACACTTCGTCACTTGCAGTATGGCCCGCGTAACGCAGCCACTGCTTGTTCACTTTATAGGTGTTCTGTGCCAGTACGGTACCCGGTGCGCCACCGGTGTCAACCAGCTGATAGGCAACGCTGTAAGAACCATCCGGATTCGGCGTAACCTGGCCGACGACTACGGCATCAATGCCCAGCGCAGACCAAGCGGCAGGTTGAACTTCCTGCGCGGTACCGGGCTGCTGAGGCAGACGAGAACGGTCTAACGGGTTAAATTTACCGCTGTTACGCAGGTCAGCACCTACGATACCACCGATATCTTCAGGTGCAGCACCCGGTCCTGCCCACTGGAAGGGGACAACACCAATCGGGCGCGCCGAGTCCACCCCCTGGGTGATCTCGATACGTACTTCTGCGTGCAGCACCGCTGCCCACAGCATCAGAAAACCAAATGCTACTCGTAATGCCTGCTTCATCATATCTCCCTTATCTGGACGGAAAGCCCACGATAATTTAGCAGAATGTTAACAAACTCAAATACACAAAACTACCAGAACTCTGCCTCAACCTTAGACCGTTTCCCCTGATTTCTCAGGGGGCGTTATTACAGTTTGAAGTCCAGTTTGGCATCTTTTACTTTTTCATAAACTGCCTGGCTAGGCGGTTTAGGAATTCTGGCGGTTTTCGCAGCCGTCAGCGCAGCCTGACACAATGCCGGATCCCCGCCCTCTTCGGTCACATCCAGTAACAGACCATCGGGTGCTAACTTGATATGTAATACGCAAGATTTACCTGCATACAAATCTGCACCATACAGACGGCTCTGGATCGCATTACGAATTTGAGATGCGTAAGCACTGATATCAGCGCCAGATGCACCGCCATTGGCACCACTTGTACCACTATCTTTCGCCGGTTGGCCGTTTCCTTTCGCTCCACCGCCCGATTTCGGTGCATTCTTACCGGAGCTCAGGTCGCCCAACAGGTCGTCAACGCCAGAGGCTGCAGCGGCTTTTTCGGCCGCAGCCTTTTTAGCAGCAGCTGCTTTATCTGCCGCAGCTTTCTTATCGGCAGCGGCTTTCTCAGCTGCAGCTTTTTTGTCTGCCGCTGCTTTTTCTGCAGCGGCTTTCTTATCAGCCGCCGCTTTTTCAGCAGCGGCAGCTTTCGCGGCAGCGGCTTTTTCAGCTTTCTCAGCAGCAGCTTTCTCGGCTGCAGCTTGCTTAGCGGCCTCAGCCTGTGCTTTCTTCGCAGCGTCCGCAGCTGCCTTAGCAGCTTGTGCTTCTGCAGCTTTCTTCGCATCAGCGGCGGCTTTAGCGGCTTCAGCCTCAGCTTTTTTCTGTGCGTCCGCAGCGGCTTTCTTCGCGGCATCTGCCGCTTGCTTCGCCTGAGCATCAGCTTTAGCCTTCGCGTCTGCAGCAGCCTTCGCCGCAGCCTCTTCAGCCTGTTTCTGTTGCTCTTGCGCTTTCGCTGCGGCGGCTTCAGCTTGCTTCTGCTGTTCCGCCTGTTCGCGCACTTTTTCCTGCGTGGCTAAACGTTCTTTTTCCAGCTGCTTCAGTCGCTCTTGCTCAGCTGCCTGCTTCTCGCGAAGTTCTTCAGCTTGCTGCTGCGCCTGCTTTTCACGCTGCTCTTCAGCACGTTTCGCACTTGCCTGCTGTTGCTGCTGCCTGTCGTACTGTTGCACAACGGCGCCTGGATCGACCATAACGGCGTCGATGGACGAACCGCCACCGCCGCCGGCTGAAGCATCAATGTGCTCATCGAACGAACTCCAGATCAGCGCTGCAAATAAAATGACATGCAGCACCGCTGAAATAATTATCGCCCTTTTGAGCTTGTCGTTTTGTTCGGTTGCCTTTGACACTCTCGGTTCCCAAAAAACTGTTCGCCTGTTACGTGCTATCTTTCAAGCCAGCAAAACGCAGTCATCAGATTGGCTGCGTCATCAAGCCAACCGATTTTACGCCTGCACTGTGTAACAAGTTCAGCGCTTTAATTATTTCATCATAAGGCACGTCTTTCGCACCACCGATTAAAAAGACCGTTTTCGGATTGGTCTGCAGGCGGCTTTTCGCTTCCGCGATAACCTGCTCCGGCGGCAGTTGATCCATACGATCTTTCTCAACCACCACGCTGTATTGCCCAATACCGGAAACCTCAATAATGACCGGGGGTTCGTCGTTACTGCTGACGGCTTGCGACTCGGTCGCATCCGGCAGGTCGACTTCCACACTCTGCGTAATGATCGGCGCGGTTGCCATAAAGATCAGCAACAGCACCAGCAGTACGTCGAGCAGCGGTACAATATTGATTTCGGACTTGAGTTCGCGACGACCTCGTCCACGCGTTCTGGCCATGGCTTACCCCTTGTTGCTCTCGCTAACGGTAAACGCCTGGCGGTGCAGAATCGCGGTGAACTCTTCCATAAAGTTGTCGTAATTCAGTTCCAGTTTGTTCACGCGCTGGTTCAGACGGTTGTAGGCCATAACCGCTGGAATTGCCGCAAACAGACCGATAGCCGTTGCAATCAACGCTTCTGCGATACCCGGTGCGACCATTTGCAGCGTGGCCTGTTTTACCGCGCCCAGCGCGATAAATGCGTGCATGATCCCCCAAACGGTACCGAACAGACCGATATACGGGCTGATGGAGCCAACGGTGCCGAGGAATGGAATATGCGTTTCCAGCGTTTCCAGTTCACGGTTCATCGAGATACGCATCGCACGGGAAGCCCCCTCAACGACCGCTTCCGGCGCGTGGCTATTTGCTCGATGCAAACGCGCAAATTCCTTGAATCCGCTATAGAAAATTTGTTCCGAGCCCGCCAAATTATCACGACGCCCCTGGCTTTCCTGGTACAGGCGCGACAATTCAATGCCGGACCAGAACTTGTCTTCAAATGCTTCGGCTTCACGTGAAGCAGCATTAAGAATACGGGTCCGTTGGATGATGATGGCCCAGGATGCGATTGAAAAACCAATCAAAATCAACATGATAAGTTTAACCAGAAGGCTTGCCTTCAGGAACAAATCAAGGATATTCATGTCAGTCACTGCTTAAACTCCGCGACAATAGACTTGGGAAGCGCACGAGGCTTCATTTTGAGTGGATCAACGCAAACAATCAGAACTTCGGCCTCATTCAGCACGGTGTTCTCTGCGTTGACAATGCGTTGCGTGAAAACCAATGAGGTGCCACGCATTGACGTAATTTCGGTTTGAACTTCGAGCATATCGTCGAGCCGGGCAGGCGCAAAATACTCGAGGGTCATCTTGCGCACCACAAAGGCTACACGTTCGGCCAACAGGACCTGCTGACTGAAGTGATGATGACGAAGCATTTCTGTGCGTGCTCTTTCATAAAAAGCGACGTAACTGGCGTGGTAAACCACCCCACCGGCATCGGTATCTTCATAATAGACACGAACCGGCCATCGAAACATATACTTATTCATTCCTACTGCCTCTTTGTTGGCTTCGCCCACTCACACCAGTTACTTACCTTTGTAAGCGTCTGGTGATTCGCGTTCTTGCCGCCGCGATGCATCAAGAATGTCGTTGTATATCGCGCTGTCTTCACTGTACATCCCGGTAATGCAACAAAAGGTTAGTGCTTTCAAACTTCGCTACTATACGCGCGGGAATGGTGCTTTGGAATGGGGGAAAGTAAACGGAGAGTAAAAAATTATGGGCTTATGCAAGCCCATAAATATTTAAGGATGTTTCTTATTCAAAAGAAGAAGAAAAACAGTCCAACAACGAGGACGATATCCGCGATCAGCGGGCAGAAGATACCCTGCCAGTGTACGGCACGAGGACGGAAGCCTACGCCGTGAATAATACCTGCGCAGACCGCCCACATCAGCAGGAAACCATGCCAGATTTCAAGCTCACTGGTTTTGGCCGCGAAACGTGACGGATCCCAGAATATGCAGCCAGCCAACACGATTGCCAGCACAAATGAAAGCGCCCGCAAGGGGCGCTTGTCCATCGCGTTGTATACCATCGCGATAATGTTGGTCATTAGCTATCTTCTTGCCCGGCTTTGCCTGATTCAACGTGCTCAAGCGCCAGCGCTGTGATTATCCCAAATGCACAGGCAAGAAGCGTTCCCAAAATCCATGCGAAATACCACATTTTAAGCTCCTTACTTAGTACAGAGAGTGGGTGTTGCTTTCAATATCTTCTTTAGTGATGCGACCGAACATCTTCCAGTAACACCAGCTGGTGTACAGCAGAATAATCGGTACAAACACCGCCGCGACCCAGGTCATCAGATTCAATGTACGCTGGCTGGAGGTGGCATCCCACATGGTCAAACTTGCGTTCATCATGGTGCTGGATGGCATCACAAACGGGAACATTGCGATACCGGCAGTCAGGATGATGCAGGCTAACGTCAGTGAGGAGAAGACGAACGCCCATGCCCCTTTCTCCATGCGAGAAGTCAGGATGGTCAACAGCGGCAGAACCACGCCCAGAGCAGGAACCAACCACAGGATAGGTGCATTGTTAAAGTTCACCATCCATGCGCCAGCCACACGAGCCACTTCTTTGGTCAGCGGGTTAGAGGCGGCATGATGATCCAGTGCGGAGGTCACAACATAACCGTCAATACCGTAAATCACCCACACACCGGCCAGCGCGAAGCAGACCAGAGTCACCAGCGCCGCAACCTGTGAAGTTGCACGAGCACGCAGATGCAGTTCACCTACCGTACGCATCTGCAGATAGGTCGCACCCTGGGTGATGATCATCCCAACGCTCACGACACCTGCCAGCAGACCAAACGGATTCAGCAACTGGAAGAAGTTACCGGTGTAGTACAAACGCATGTAGTCATCTACATGGAACGGAACCCCTTGCAGCAGGTTGCCGAACGCCACGCCAATCACCAGCGGTGGCACGAAGCTACCAATGAAGATGCCCCAGTCCCACATGTTGCGCCAGCGCATGTCTTCAATCTTAGAGCGGTAGTCAAAACCGACCGGACGGAAGAACAACGATGCCAGTACCAGAATCATCGCCACATAGAAACCGGAGAACGCAGCGGCATACACCATCGGCCAGGCAGCGAACAGTGCGCCACCCGCGGTGATGAGCCAAACCTGGTTACCGTCCCAGTGCGGGGCGATGGAGTTAATCATAATTCGACGCTCGGTATCATTACGACCGAGGAAACGGGTGAGCATGCCCACCCCCATGTCGAAGCCATCAGTGACTGCAAAACCAATCAGCAGAATGCCAACCAGCAGCCACCAGATAAAACGCAATACTTCATAATCGATCATTTGACGACTCCTGTCTTAGCGTGCCGGCTGAGAAGTCACAGTGGACTGCTCGTAGTGATAACGACCGGTTTTCAGGCTACTCGGCCCAAGGCGTGCGAACTTAAACATCAGATACAGTTCAGCCACCAGGAACAGGGTAT
Organism: Citrobacter sp. Cpo040; assembly: GCF_030332915.1. Lineage (NCBI taxonomy): Bacteria > Pseudomonadati > Pseudomonadota > Gammaproteobacteria > Enterobacterales > Enterobacteriaceae > Citrobacter > Citrobacter sp. Cpo040. Next base: position 478,692 of record NZ_JAOWGX010000036.1, on the reverse strand, counting down.
ACAGGCCGCAAATCAACAGCATCGAGAAGATGAGGTCGCCAGCAGTCAGCGAAGAGTTCGCTACAGCTGTTGGTAACACTTCACCAATCGCCCACGGTTGACGACCGTACTCTGCAACAAACCAACCGGATTCAATAGCAATCCACGGCAAAGGAATCGCATACAGCGCGGTGCGCAGCAGCCATTTTTTCTCACCGATACGGTTACGAAGCACAGTCCAGAAGGACACCGCGATAATTGCCAGCATCAGAATGCCGCATGCCACCATGATACGGAAAGCGAAGTACAGCGGCGCAACGCGAGGAATAGAATCTTTCGTTGCCTGCTGAATTTGCGCTTCGGTCGCGTCGGTAACTTTGTCCGTATAGCGTTTCAACAGCAGACCATAACCCAGGTCTTTCTTCATGCTGTTGAACTGGTCACGAACGGCCTGGTCGGTAGTACCAGCACGCAGTTCTTCCAGCAACTGATACGCTTTCATCCCGTTACGGATACGCTCTTCGTGCTGCACCATCAGATCTTTCAGACCAATGACCGGTGTATCAACAGAGCGGGTGGCAATGATGCCCAGCGCATAAGGAATTTGAATCGCAAAATGGTTTTCCTGCGCATCCTGGTCCGGAATACCGAACAGCGTGAAGGAAGCCGGTGCAGGCTGAGTTTCCCATTCTGCTTCAATCGCAGCGAGTTTGGTTTTCTGCACGTCGCCCATTTCGTAACCAGATTCATCACCCAGAACGATAACAGACAGAATAGCAGCCATACCAAAGCTGGCAGCGATAGCAAAAGAACGTTTAGCAAACGCGAAGTCACGACCGCGCAGCATATAGTAGGAGCTGATACCCAGAACGAACATCGCGCCACATACATAACCAGATGCCACAGTGTGAACAAATTTCACCTGTGCTACCGGGTTGAGCACCAGTTCAGAGAAGCTCAGCATCTCCATACGCATGGTTTCGAAGTTGAAATCCGCTGCGATTGGGTTCTGCATCCAGCCGTTCGCAACCAGAATCCACAACGCGGACAGGTTAGAACCCAGAGCCACCAGCCAGGTGACACACATATGCTGGACTTTACCCAAACGGTCCCAGCCGAAGAAGAACAGACCTACAAAGGTGGATTCGAGGAAGAAGGCCATCAAACCTTCGATCGCCAGCGGCGCACCGAAAATATCCCCTACATAGTGGGAGTAGTAAGACCAGTTAGTCCCGAACTGGAACTCCATGGTCAGACCGGTAGCCACACCCAGAGCGAAGTTGATACCAAACAACTTGCCCCAGAACTTGGTCATATCTTTATAAATCTGTTTGCCGGAAAGGACGTAGACCGTTTCCATGATGGCCAACAAGAACGCCATACCGAGCGTCAGTGGCACAAACAGGAAGTGGTACATCGCGGTCAAGGCAAACTGTAAGCGCGACAGTTCGACTATATCTAACATCATGACTCCTTGCTCATCGCATGAAGACTCCGAGAGTGAACCCCGTTAGAAAGGGTCACACGCATGCCCCAATACAAATTTATCTGCTTCCTTCCGCCGCTACCCTTTCCTCTCATTTGAAGAAAGGACAATGATGAAAGGTTACAAACATGTTAATAAAACACTCAAATTGATCCCGCAATTATATTACGCCGTAAAATCCTTACAATAAACAGGTTTTTATCGAGACAAATTTGCATTTTTCGATAGTGATCAATTTATAGCTAATTTACCACTTTCAGACCAATTTGATCTGAAGCAATTTAACCTCTTTTGGTGCTGTTTTCCAAGTTTTAAACATTGATTTAAATCAATTTTCAAATTTAATGTTAATAGTGTTTAGCACTCACGACACTAGTAAACGCGATGTTAACAACATGTTTTTCAATGAGTAATTGCCGTTACTACAAATGATAGGATATTTATTTAAATGTACACGATCTTTTAACCAGCCCGGCTGACAAAATTGATAGCAGATAAAGAATCACTAATGCTGGGTAGCTCACAGTTTTTTGTTTAGCAAGTCATGGATTTGTTATTTCATACAAATTGTTCATTTAAATTTTACTTATAATTAACACCGAAATGTAACTATCTCAACTGGAAGCGAAAACGTTCCACAATGACCGATGCATTGCGTTTGTCGTTCTGCGAGAGAACGCTGACGTTTCGCTTAAATCATCACTGAAAGTTATCATTAACACCCCCTCCTCTCTTATGTGGCAAAGATTAAATATGCCACAAACATTTCCTTATCATTTTTATCCTAAATTTAACAAAAATGAATTGTGACATATAAGATTAAAAAATAAAAAACCGTTATGTCGTTCACAAGTTAATTAGTAATTGGGATTTTTGAAATTATTTAAAACACGTCATAAATGGCGCGCATAACAAAATAAGATTTCGATCACAAACATGGCAAGTCATTTATTACCAAATTCCCTAATAAATTAAACAAAGCTAAGAAAAGATAACTCATCACATTGATTATGAACGGATTTTATAGATGATAAATATAACAATCATTTTTCTCAGGATATTTTGAAAATAGATCAATTGCTTCCTTTTTCGCTTCCACAGAAACTCCAACCCTATTAAGAGGTTGTCACAATCCATGTTCTAAATATTAGAAAATAATTTCACTTATTGACCATCAGCCCTACAGAGGATTACCCATGAAGAAATCTACACTTGTTATTGGCGTCATCGGTGCTGACTGCCATGCAGTAGGTAATAAAGTTCTGGATCGCGTTTTTACTGCTCATGATTTTCACGTAATCAACCTCGGGGTGATGGTGAGCCAGGATGAATATATTGATGCTGCGATTGAAACAGGCGCCGATGCCATCGTGGTGTCCTCTATCTACGGTCATGGCGACATTGACTGCCTCGGACTACGTGAGCGCTGCATCGAACGCGGCCTTGGCGACATTCTGCTGTACGTCGGCGGCAACCTGGTCGTCGGTAAACATGACTTCGCCGACGTGGAAGTGAAGTTTAAAGAGATGGGCTTTAACCGGGTCTTCGCCCCCAGCCACGATCTGGAAGATGTTTGCGCGCTTATCACTAATGATATTCACCAACACAATGGCCTCGAACAGCGTTGCCTGGAAGAGGCCATCTGATGCAAACAGTTTCTGTCGATATCGGCTCGACATGGACCAAGGCAGCCCTCTTCGCACATGAAGGCGAGGAATTAACCCTGGTAAACCATGTCCTGACCCCAACCACCACACATCATCTGGCAGACGGTTTTTTTGCCAGCCTGAATCAGGTGCTGAATGTTGCCGATGCTCGCCCGTTACTGAAAAGTGGTGAAGTGCAGTTGAAATACTCCTCCTCAGCGAAAGGTGGGCTCGCCGTTGCAGCAATGGGGCTGGTGCCTTCCATTACGCTGGAGTCGGCAAAAGTTACCGCCCATTCGGCAGGAGCGAAAATCGCGCAATATTATTCGTACAAGCTGAACCGTCATGACATCCAGGAGCTGGAATCATCACCGCCAGACATTCTGTTGTTTACCGGCGGGACAGACGGTGGCGAAGAAAGTTACGGCCTGGCGAATGCACACGCGCTGGCAGGCTCAAAGCTTGATTGCGCCATTATCTACGCCGGAAACCGGGACATTCAGGACGAAATACAAACGATTCTGGGACATAAGGATCTGACCACGGTAGACAACATTCTGCCGGACCTCGATCACCCGAATCCGTTTGCCGCGCGTCAGGCGATTTGCGATGTGTTCTTGTCACGCATCGTCAAAGGCAAAGGTCTGGACGTTATCGTCGGCGAAACAGGCGAAGAGCCTATGCCGACGCCATGGACGGTATATGAGTTAGTCAAAGCCATTAGCGATTACGACAGCGCATGGAAGGAATTCATGCTGATTGATATGGGCGGAGCCACCACGGATGTCTATTCGGCCAGCGCGAATACCCTCTCCCCCGATACCGTCCTGCATGGTGTTCCTGAACCGTTCGTCAAACGTACCGTTGAAGGCGACCTTGGAATGCGCGTTTCCGCCGTTGTGGTGGGAGAAAGCACGCAGGATATGGTGAAAGTCATCTTCGCCCAGCAGCCACAGCGCGAGGAAGCGTTTTACCGCTATCTACGCCACCTGGTTGGGCAACCGGATTACCTGCCACTCAGCGAGGAAGAGAAATATTTCGACACCCTGCTGGCAGGTTTATGCGTGGGCTATGCCGCTGAGCGCCACGCGGGCACTAAAAAGCAGGTTTGCACCTGCGTGGGTAATGTGGATTTACAGATGGGTCGCGATCTCACCACCGTACGCAAAGTCGTCGGTTCAGGGGGATGGCTCTCTCGCGCCAGCCAGTTCGATATCCATAACTGGCTCAAATACAGGGAGCTGGACGACCAGGGTAAAAGAATTCTGTTACCGAATCAGTTTGAGTATTACCGCGATTCAAATGGCCTGCTCCCTCTACTGGCAAACGTCGCCAGGCTGTACCCGCAAGCCGCTGCTCGCACCAGCATTCAGTGTTTAACCCTATAAAACTTAAGGCAGCTACGAATGGAACTTCGAAATAAAAAATTGACCCACGACGAATTCATGACCGAAAGGCATCAGGTGTTACAAACCTGGGAAACCGGCAAAGACGTTGAGAACTTCGAAGATGGCGTGAAGTACCAGCAATCAATTCCAGAGAAAAAGCGTTTCTCCCTCGCCCTGCTGAAGGCCGATCAGGAAGGTAAAACTCTGAGCCAGCCGCGCGCAGGTGTGGCATTAATGGATGAGCATATTGCGCTGCTCAAAACATTGCAGGAAGAGTGCGACCTCCTGCCAAGTACTATCGATGCCTATACCCGTCTGAACCGCTATGAAGAAGCCGCTGTCGGGATCCAAAAATCCATCGAAGCAGGTACTTCCAAGCTGAATGGTTTACCGGTCGTCAATCACGGGGTTGCTGCCTGCCGTCGTATGACTGAATCGCTGGATAAACCGATCCAGGTTCGCCACGGTACACCGGATGCGCGTCTGCTGGCAGAAATCGCCATGGCCAGTGGCTTTACCAGCTACGAAGGCGGCGGTATCTCCTACAACATCCCTTACGCCAAACGCGTCACCCTGGAAAAATCCATCCGCGACTGGCAGTACTGCGACCGTCTGATGGGTCTGTACGAAGAGAACGGCATTCGCATCAACCGTGAACCGTTTGGTCCGCTGACCGGCACGCTAATCCCGCCGTTCATGTCCCACTCAGTCGCGATTATCGAAGGTCTGCTGGCGCTGGAGCAGGGCGTGAAGTCTATTACCGTCGGTTACGGCCAGGTCGGTAGCCTGACACAGGATATCGCTGCTATTCAGGCACTGCGTGAACTGTCCCACGAATACTTCCATAACCATGGCTTCGACGATTACGAGCTGAGCACCGTTTTCCACCAGTGGATGGGCGGATTCCCGGAAGATGAAGCAAAAGCCTTCTCCGTTATCGCCTGGGGCGCAGCGGTTGCCGGTATGTCTGGTGCCACAAAAGTCATTACCAAAAGTCCGCACGAAGCATTCGGTATCCCAACCGCGGCAGCTAACGCCCAGGGTCTGAAAGCGTCACGCCAGATGCTCAACATGGTCAGCGATCAGAAATTCCCGCAGTGCGCTGCCGTGGAACAGGAAGTTGACCTGATTAAGAGCGAAGTCCGCGCGGTATTGAAGAAAGTCTTCGAACTGGGCAATGGCGACATTGCGCGCGGTACGGTGCTGGCCTTTGAAGCTGGCGTGCTGGATGTGCCTTTCGCTCCTGCCGCCTGTAACGCCGGTAAGATCCTGCCTGTTCGCGATAACACAGGCGCAATCCGTATTCTTGAAGCCGGTGCCGTGCCGCTGCCGAAAGATATTCTCGCCCTGCACCACGACTACGTTGCAGAGCGCGCACATTTCGAAGGTCGCAAGCCTTCTTTCCAGATGGTCATTGATGACATCAACGCCGTATCCCACAGTAAATTAATAGGAAGACCATAATGAAAATTAAACAGGCCCTTTTCACAGCTGGCTACTCCTCATTTTATTTTGACGATCAGCAGGCCATCAAAAACGGCGCCGGTCATGACGGGTTTATCTATACCGGCGATCCGGTAACGCCAGGATTTACGTCTGTTCGTCAGGCGGGTGAATGTGTTTCCGTACAGCTGATTCTGGAAAACGGCGCGGTAGCTGTGGGCGATTGCGCAGCGGTGCAATATTCAGGTGCAGGCGGTCGTGACCCACTGTTCCTGGCTGAAAACTTCATTCCGTTCCTCAACGACCACATCAAGCCGTTACTGGAAGGTCGTGACGTTGATTCGTTCCTGACCAACGCCCGTTTCTTTGACGAACTGCGTATTGACGGCCATCTGCTGCATACCGCCGTACGTTATGGTCTGTCTCAGGCGCTGCTGGACGCGGCGGCACTGGCTACCGGTCGTCTGAAAGCCGAAGTGGTTTGTGATGAATGGCAACTGCCATGTGTCCCGGAAGCCATTCCGTTATTTGGTCAGAGCGGCGACGACCGTTATATCGCCGTCGACAAGATGATCCTCAAAGGTGTGGATGTCCTGCCGCATGCGCTGATCAATAACGTTGAAGAGAAGCTGGGCTTTAAAGGTGAAAAACTGCGTGAGTACGTCCGCTGGTTGTCTAACCGCATCCTGAGCCTGCGCACCAACGAAAGCTATCACCCGACGCTGCACATTGATGTCTACGGCACCATCGGTCTGATCTTCGATATGGATCCAGTGCGTTGCGCCGAATACATCGCCAGCCTGGAAGCCGAAGCGCAAGGCCTGCCGCTGTACATTGAAGGTCCGGTTGATGCCGGTAACAAGCCGGATCAGATCCGCATGTTAACCGAGATCACTCAGGAGCTGACTCGTCTGGGTTCCGGCGTGAAAATCGTTGCGGATGAATGGTGTAACACCTATCAGGACATCGTGGACTTCACCGACGCGGGCAGCTGCCACATGGTGCAGATTAAAACCCCGGACCTGGGCGGTATTCACAACATCGTTGATGCAGTGCTGTATTGCAACAAACACGGAATGGAAGCCTATCAGGGCGGTACCTGTAACGAAACGGAAATCAGTGCTCGTACCTGCGTACACGTCGCGCTGGCCGCGCGTCCAATGCGCATGCTGATCAAACCGGGTATGGGTTTCGATGAAGGTCTCAACATCGTGTTTAACGAAATGAACCGCACCATCGCGCTGTTGCAAACTAAGGATTAAGAGATGGCACGCACATTTAAGATCTTATCGCCTACGGCTATCCTGGGTTATGGCTTCCCGGAAGAAAGTTTTCGTAAAGCCATGGAAGAGTCACCGGATCTTATTGCTGTTGACGCAGGTTCCTCCGATCCTGGCCCTCACTACCTGGGGGCAGGTAAACCCTTTACTGACAGGGCCGGTGTGAAACGCGATCTGCGCTATATGATTGTGGCAGGCGTTAAGAACAACATCCCTGTCGTGATCGGCACAGCCGGTGGTTCTGGTGCAGCTCCGCATCTGGAGTGGTGTCGCCAGATAATCCATGAGATCGCGCAGGAAGAAAAACTGTCTTTCTCAATGGCGCTGATTCCGTCTGATGTCGACAAAGAAATCGTTCATCAGGCGCTGGATAACGGCAAAATCACCGCGCTCGATTTTGTGCCTGAACTGACTCACGAGGCCATTGAAGAGAGCACCTACATTGTCGCGCAGATGGGCGTCGAACCTTTCCAGCGTGCGCTGAAAGCCGGTGCGCAGGTGGTCCTGGGCGGACGTGCCTACGATCCGGCCTGCTTCGCCGCGCTGCCGATTATGCAGGGCTTTGATGAAGGTCTGGCGCTTCATTGCGGTAAGATCCTTGAGTGTGCAGCCATTGCCGCCACCCCTGGCTCCGGCTCAGATTGTGCGATGGGAATCATTGACGATAACGGCTTTACGCTGAAGGCGTTCAATCCCAAGCGTAAGTTCACCGAGACTTCCGCAGCAGCGCACACCCTGTACGAGAAGTCAGATCCGTACTTCCTGCCAGGGCCAGGCGGTGTGCTGAACCTGAAGGCATGCACTTTCACCCAGGTTAACGAGGGTGAAGTGTATGTCAGCGGTTCACGGCATGAAGAAACACCGTATGCGTTGAAACTGGAAGGTGCACGCCAGGTTGGCTTCCGTTGCCTGACCATCGCCGGAACACGTGACCCTATTATGATTGCCGGGATTGACACGATTCTTGAAGAGGTACAGGCAAGCGTTGCACGTAACCTCTCACTGAATGACGACAGTATCCGCATGACGTTCCACCTTTACGGTAAGAACGGTGTGATGGGCAACCATGAGCCGATGAAAACTGCGGGCCATGAACTGGGAATTTTACTGGATGTCGTTGCGCCAACGCAGGATATCGCTAACAGCGTTTGCTCGCTGGTGCGCTCTACCCTGCTGCACTACGGCTATGAAAATCGTATTGCGACTGCGGGCAACCTCGCCTTCCCGTTCTCGCCATCTGATATTCAGAGTGGACCGGTGTATGAGTTCTCGATCTATCACCTGATTGAAGCGAGCGATGCGCTGCGTTTTGATTTCCACATTGAACAGGTGACGCCAGAAGGAGTTCAGGCATGAAACACTCAATTTGTTCACTGGCGCAAGTAATTCGTTCCAAAAACGCCGGACCGTACGAACTGGTTTTAGATATTTTATTTAAAACAAGGGAAGACTATCAGCGGGTAAAAGCCTGCGAGCAATTAACACCGCAGCTTATTGCCGGTTTATATAATGTTGAGCCTGAATTCATTCACAATATCGTCTGGTTCGATCCAGCGAATGCCGTAAAAATCGTCATGCCACGAGATATTATTTCCGGCAACGTCGGTGACAATGATGTTTATGGTGCGCAGCAACACGCTCCATTATTAAGTATTGAGTTCGACTTGTAACAAAAAAACACAATAACAACCATTGGAGCACAGAATTCAGCTGTATCACAGTGCTTCGAATTATTCATGCGGTTGGTCACAACAGGCGTGCGTCTGAGCTGCTGTCCAGGTTCAGGCGCACGCCACCCTACACAATTCCAATTACCAGCCTTTATCCGATGGAGTACACATGAAGAAAATTAGTTTAACGAAGATGATCATATTAGGCCTGATACTCGGCATGATTGCCGGGGTGGCCATAAATAATATGGCCGCGGCTGAAACAGCAAAATCTTATGCAGCAGACATTTCCATTTTCACCACCATATTCTTACGTATGGTGAAAATGATTATCGCTCCATTGGTTATTTCAACTCTGGTTGTAGGTATTGCCAAAATGGGCGATGCCAAAACGCTGGGACGTATATTTTCGAAAACCTTCTTCCTGTTTATTTGCGCCTCTCTGGTGTCAATTGCACTGGGTCTGGTTATCGTTAATATCTTCCAGCCAGGCGCAGGTATCAACTTTGTGCCACATGACGTCGGAGCCGTTGCCGCCGTTAAGTCAGAGCCATTCACGCTGAAAGTATTCATCTCACACGCGGTACCGACCAGTATTGTCGATGCGATGGCGCGTAACGAAATTCTGCAGATCGTCGTGTTCTCAATCTTCCTTGGTTGCAGCCTCGCTGCGATTGGTGAAAAAGCCGATCCTATCGTGAAAGTGCTGGATTCACTGGTGCACGTCATGCTGAAGCTGACGGGTTACGTCATGTTGTTTGCACCACTGACCGTTTTTGCCGCTATTTCAGGCCTGATTGCCGAACGTGGTCTGGGTGTGATGGTTAGCGCCGGGATCTTCATGGGTGAGTTCTACCTGACGCTGGGTATGCTGTGGGCGATCCTGATTGGCCTGTCTACGATGATCGTCGGGCCTTGCATCGCGCGTTTAACGAAATCAATCCTCGAACCCGCTCTGCTGGCCTTTACCACTTCAAGCTCTGAAGCCGCCTTCCCGGGTACGCTGGACAAGCTGGAAAAATTCGGTGTTTCGTCAAAAATTGCCAGCTTCGTTCTGCCTATCGGTTATTCCTTTAACCTGGTCGGTTCCATGGCTTATTGCTCATTTGCCACCGTCTTTATTGCCCAGGCGTGCAACATCGAACTGAGCATGGGCGAGCAAATCACCATGCTGTTGATCCTGATGCTCACCTCGAAAGGAATGGCAGGCGTACCGCGCGCATCAATGGTGGTTATCGCTGCAACCCTGAACCAGTTCAACATTCCAGAAGCAGGTCTGATTCTGCTGATGGGTGTCGATCCGTTCCTCGATATGGGTCGTTCCGCCACGAACGTTATGAGTAACGCAATGGGAGCAGCCATTGTCAGCCGTTGGGAAGGTGAACACTTCGGCCAGGGTTGCCGTGGCTCTGCACCAGTGAAGTCCCCGGAGCAGGAACGTCCGGTTACCGAAACGGAAATCGCTTTGTCCTGACAATAGAACAACAACTAATCGTAGGCCGGATGGCGTCGTGAACGCCCTATCCGGCCTACAGGATAGTTTTCCCAACAACACCAACAGGAATGCATAATGAATAAAACAATTCTCGGCGTGAGTCTCTTTTCTTTCAGCGTCTTGTTTAGCGCAACCACATTCGCGCAAACCACGCCCGACTACGCCAAGCTGATAGAACAGGCTCATCAGAAGTACAAAAGTAACAACGATGGAAAAGTCGCCGACTACATCCCTGCTCTGGCGACCTATAGCCCGAAAAATTTTGCCATCACCATTGCGACGGTGGACGGCAAGATCTACCAGGTTGGCGATGTTAACAAACCTTTCCCTATGGAATCCCTGAGTAAAGTGTTCACCATGGCGCTCGCCATGGAGCAGCACGGTCCTCAGGTAGTGCTGGATAAACTTGGCGCCAATGCCACCGGAATGCCATTCAACTCAGGTTTAGCCGTTGAACTGACCAAAGGCGCGCCTGAAAACCCTCTGGTAAACGCCGGGGCCATGAGCACCGTTAGCCTGATCGAAGCCAAAGACAAAACCGATCGTTGGAACAAAATCCTCGACAACCTGAACGTCTGGGCCGATGCCACTCTCACCGTGAACGAACCGGTTTTCAAATCTGAAATGGAAACCAACCAGCACAATCAGGCGCTGGCCAAACTGATGGAATCCTATAACAGCTTCTATGGCAACACTGACGAAGCCGTTGAAATTTATACCCGCCAGTGCTCGGTGGATATCACCGTTGAGCAACTGGCCAAAATGGGTGCCGTGCTCGCGAACAAAGGCAAATCTCCGTTCAACGGTAAACAGTTGCTGAATGAGAAATATGTTCCGCAGGTGCTGGCAGAAATGGCAATTGCCGGGCTTTACGACGGTAGCGGTAAATGGCTGTACACCGTTGGCATCCCGGCGAAAAGCGGCGTCGGCGGCGGCATGGTTGCCGTTGTCCCAGGCGAATATGCGATTGCGGTCTATTCTCCGCCGCTTGATGAAGCCGGAAACAGCGTTCGTGCCCAGAAAACTATCGAATATGTCGCCGAAGCGACAAAAGCCAATGTCTTTTTAGCCAAATAACTTTACGCCGGATGGCGCTTCGCTTATCCGACCTACATCAATGCGTTAATCGTAGGCCGGATAAGCGAAGCGCCATTCGGCAAACAACACGAAGAGGTGAGAAGTAAACATGTCTAAACCATTTGTCTGGCAGGAACTCTTTGTTCAGAGTAAAGATAGTACCGAGTATGAATTACTTAGTAACCAGCACGTTACGGTAACGGAGTTAGACGGAGAGGAAGTGATCAAGGTTGCACCGGAAGCGTTAACCTTGTTAGCACAGCAGGCGTTTTATGAGGCTTCATTTTTCCTGCGCGCCGGACATTTAAAACAGATTGCCAGCATTTTGCACGACCCACAGGCCAGCAGTAACGATAAGTACGTCGCATTGCAGCTGCTGCGCAATGCAGAGGTTTCAGCTAAAGGCGTTCTGCCCAACTGCCAGGATACCGGGACGGCAACCATTGTGGCCAGCAAAGGACAACATGTCTGGACCGGCGGCGATGACGCAGAAGCATTAAGCAAAGGCGTGTATTCCACCTTTACCGAAAACAACCTGCGTTACTCACAAAATGCCCCGCTGGATATGTATACCGAGGTCAATACCCAGACCAACCTGCCCGCACAAATCGATATTAGCGCCACCCCAGGTAACGAATACCGTTTCCTGTTCGTCAATAAAGGTGGCGGCTCAGCTAACAAAGCGGCGCTGTACCAGGAAACCAAATCCATTCTACAGCCGGAAAAACTCACTGCGTTCCTGATCGAAAAAATGAAATCACTGGGGACAGCCGCTTGTCCGCCGTATCACATCGCTTTTGTGGTTGGGGGCTTATCCGCCGACCAGGCGCTGAAAGCCGCCAAACTGGCTTCAACCAAATATTACGATAATCTACCCACCAGCGGGAACGAGCTGGGCCAGGCGTTCCGTGATACGGCGCTGGAAGCCGAGTTGCTCAATGCCAGCCGCGAGTTTGGCATCGGGGCGCAGTTTGGCGGCAAATACTTTGCCCACGATATCCGCGTAATTCGCTTACCGCGCCACGGCGGCTCCTGCCCAATCGCGATGGCCCTCTCCTGCTCTGCCGACCGTAACATTAAGGCCAAAATTAATAAACACGGTATCTGGCTGGAGAAACTCGAGCATAATCCAGGCAAATTCATTCCTGATTCTCACCGGATAGAAAACGGCGCTCAGACCGTACAACTGGATCTGAACCGTCCGCTGCGTGACATCCTGCACGACCTGTCCGCTCTGCCCATTGGTACACGCCTGTCGTTAAGCGGCCCGATTGTTGTCGCTCGCGATATCGCCCACGCGAATATCAAAGCGCGACTGGATAACGGCGAACCGATGCCGGAATACATGAAAAAGCATATCGTTTACTACGCGGGTCCCGCCAAAACCCCGGAAAATCAGGCTTGTGGCTCAATGGGGCCCACCACCGGCGGGCGCATGGATGGGTATGTCGATGCTTTCCAGGCACAAGGCGGCAGCCTCATTATGCTCACCAAGGGTAACCGCAGCCAGCAGGTCACTGATGCCTGTCACAAACACGGTGGATTTAGCCTCGGCAGCATTGGCGGTGCAGCAGCCCTGCTGGCGCAGCAGTACGTGAAAAGCCTGCAGTGCCTTGAATATCCCGAACTGGGAATGGAAGCCGTATGGATGATGGAAGTTAAAAATATGCCGGCCTTCGTATTAGTGGATGACAAAGGCAATAACTTCTTTAGTCAGTTTGAGCAGCAGCATCGCTGCGCAACCTGTCCGGCAGGACATTAAGGAGCCTCAATGGAAGCGCGAGCCAATAATGACAGACACCGCCAGCGTCAGCAGAAACTGAAAGAACAGGTTGATACCCGCGTGGCGGCGGCAACGGAGAAGAAAGGGATCCTGATTGTCTTCACCGGCAACGGTAAAGGGAAATCCACCGCAGCCTTTGGCACGGCAACGCGCGCAGTGGGTCACGGAAAAACCGTTGGCATCGCGCAGTTTATCAAAGGTCAGTGGGATAATGGCGAGTACAACACCCTGCAACCACTCGGCGTTGAATTCCATATTATGGGCACCGGGTTTACCTGGGAAACCCAAAACCGGCAAGCGGATATCGAGGCGGCAACGGTTGTCTGGCAAGAAAGTAAGCGCATGCTGGCTGATGCGCATTACGATCTAGTGGTGCTGGATGAACTCACCTACATGCTTGCTTACCACTATCTGGATACCCAAGAGGTTATCAGCGCCATCGAAAATCGCCCTGCCGGTCAGAGCGTTATCGTCACAGGACGCGGATGCCACACACTGTTGCTGGAACTGGCCGATACGGTCAGTGAAATTCGCCCGGTCAAACACGCGTTTGACCGCGGTATTCAGGCACAGATTGGGATCGACTGGTAGCCGTTTTTTTGCCGGATAACGATGCTAACGCGTCTTATCCGGCCTACCCATCGTTGTAGGCCTGATAAGGCGCAAGCCATCCTCAGGCAGCCGATACCACGGACTTACTGAGCAACCAGTTACGGAAAATCTGTAAATGCTCGGATTCCGATTTCTCTTCACGCCACGTCATAATAAATCGATTCCCGGTACGCATTGGAACATCGCAAGGAATGACCATATCACCGCTGTCCAGATCGTGCTGAATGGCAAAACGTGGGAGCAGCGCAACGCCCAGATTAGAGCGGACCGCCGCGATCAGCATCGATAACAAATCAAATCTCGGACCTTTATTCACCAGCGGACTGCTGACATCTGACAGCGCAAACCACTCCTGCCACCCTTTGATGCGCGTGCTTTGGTGCAAGAGCGGAAATTCGTTTAGTAATTCGTTCACCGCCAGTTTTCGTTCCGGTTCGGCCAGCAAACAGCGGCTGCAAACCGGCAGAATTTCCTCTTCAAACAGGTACTCAACCCCTGACCATGGAGAATAAAAGTCTTCGCGCATGATTGCCGCGTCATACTCTCGATTGAGAAAATCACCAATATTCGCCAGGGAATGAATGTTCACGATAATATCAGGATTAAGTTTGTTAAATTCACGCAGGTTTGGGATCAGCCAGTGCGTGCTGAACGTCGGATTCACCGCCAGCTCAATAACCTGTACCGTCGGCTGCCAGGTCATTATCGTCGTCGTATCTCGTTCAAGTTTATTTAACGTTTCTTTAACGATACTTAAATAGTGTTTACCGGCCGCATTTAAAAAAATGCGTTTTTTGGCATGATTAAATAGCGCGGTATTGAGAAAATCCTCCAGTGCATTTACCTGGCGGAAAACAGCACTTTGTGTTAAAGCCAGCTCTTCAGCTGCCCGAGTATAACTTTCGTGACGCGCAACAACTTCAAAAGTTACCAGCAACTCCGTCTTGGGTATTTTTCCTCTCATAACCTCTTCCATATGCAGCGTACAAAAATAGTTTAATTTATAAAAAATAATTCAAGCTACCCAGATAAGCACCGAGAGTTATATTTTATTTCATCCATTAATGTCATTGATCCAATCCATGATTTACTCACACTGATGGCGGATAAATATTAACCAATAATACTCAAGAGCAGCAATAAACACAATTTAAATAAGGTTAAACCTAAGCAAATGGTGCCAATAAGTTCTTAATAATTTTTCAAGTTATCTTGTTTATTGCAGAAAAAACTTTGCGAGATTAATCAATATTATCAGTGCGATAATTTTGGATAATTTCACGTTATAACTTACGGGCAAACGACTGCTTTTTATCATTCCTTGATGTAGTTTCTGCCTTTTTTTGATCGATGTGATAAAGGACACAATGTGAAAACTTTCGGAAAGGTCTGGCTCGTTGGGGCAGGTCCCGGTGATATTTCATTACTTACCCTCAAAGCAATGATGTGCATTAAACAGGCTGATGTCATTATTTACGATCGGCTGGTCAATCCTAAAATTTTGGAATGGGCATTACCTGATTGTCTTCTTATCAATGTCGGCAAAAACCCAGGTTTCCATTGTGTACCGCAGGATGAAATCAATGCACTGCTTGTCCAGTATGCCCAAACGCACAATAATATTGTGCGTCTGAAAGGCGGCGATCCGTATGTTTTTGGACGTGGGGCTGAAGAAGTTGAGGATCTCGTCGAGACGGGCATCCCGTTTGAAGTGGTGCCGGGTATCAGCTCAACCATTGGTGGCCTGACCTATGCCGGGATTCCGGTAACACACCGCGATTTCGCCTCGGGATTTCACGTGGTAACCGGTCATACGCGGGAGGGCAACCAACAGCAGGACTGGCGTCAGCTGGCCAAACTGAATGGTACGCTGGTTATCGTCATGGGTATCGCCAATCTGGCGTTTATCTGTGAGGAATTATTGATGGGTGGAAAATCAGCAGATACGCCTGCAGCGCTAATTATGTCCGCCACCCGGGATAACCAACGCCGACTGACCTGTACGCTCGGTTCACTACTGAGCAAGGCGCAAGAAGCTAACATTCTCCCCCCTGCGCTGATAGTGATTGGTGATGTGGTAACCCTGAGTGATCGGCTCTCTTTTATCCCTGAAGCCATTACGCTGCCAGAAAACCTTTACTGCGACAGTCTGGCATGACGAAAAGACTGGGGCGACGTTTGATGCGCCGCCCGGAAAACGCGGCAAAAGTAACTGGTTTGTGCGTATTGGAGTTTCCGGGCAATGCTGTCTATTGAATGAACGGGATCGTGCAATAACTCCCCCGCTTTTTGCATTTTTTTCTGATTCACCCAGGTTTTAAAGTTAACGCCCTGCCGTTTCTTAAAAAAACGGCTGAAATAGTTTGCGCTTAAGCAAACGTGAGCTGCTACGGATTCCAGTGATAATTCACTATATAAATTCTCATCAATATAACGCAACGCTGCCAGAAGCTTTTTCTCGTGTCGGGAAGGCTCTGTAAAATAATGACGCATGTAACTGGTCGGCGGGATAACAAACTCATCAGGTTGTTGCTGTTCTGTCTCAAAATTATCAACAATAAAATTTAATAAATTAGCTGATGCCACCAGCGTATTATTATCGACTACCGCCACCTGACTCCATTCAGCTTTTATTTTTGGTTCATCCATCCATGAGCATTCATTATCAATAACGATAGTTTTATATTCCTGATATTTTGCCCGCACCTGCCCACAGAGCATAAAACCGTACAGATGCCCATCGCGAATTAATGGCATAGAAAACAGACTTAGCCCTGCGTGGCAGCTGAGTATTCTGGGTTTAAGGTGTTTTAATCCTTCAAAAGCACAATATTTTTCACACTTTTGGCAACTCGTACAATATCGTTCATCCGCCCGCATTAATGTGCAGAACGAATTAAAGTTATGGCAATCCGAGAGAGTTTTTCCGTTAACATCAACCACAACCGTGGCTAATCCAGTCGCACTGGAGAATACTTTTGCTATCGAGAAAAAACGTTGTAGATAATCATCCTGGATTTTCAACGACACGGTATCCTCCGGCATTAATGAAATTAAAGCCGGTAATATGCAGAAATTAATCAAGAGAAAGAATGATGCTCACCGCAAAAAATAATCTCATTTATGCAGATGATTATGATCAATTGGCAAGAGAGTTAAAGCGAACTCGATAATACTCCGCTGCATACTACTGACTTCGCTTTCTCAAAGATTAACGAATCTTCACACTCTCTTGTGAGACTCTTTTCGCAACACCAAACATCTTTATCCATTATTTTCAATAGATTACTCATTTTTACTGTGAATCAATGATGTGCTTATTTGTGATAATCATCATGTGAATGTGAAAGGCCCTCCTGAATAATATGTTCAATTAGCAAACAATCTGAACGGAGTTGATCCATGGCCGTCACCACAGGCGTTATCGCCGACGATTTCACCGGCGCAACGGACATTGCAAGCTTTATGGCGCAGCAGGGGTGGCGCGTTGCACTCCTGCCCGGAATGCCTGATACCACTCAATGCTGGAATGAAGAGGTTGACGCTATCGTCATCTCGCTGAAAAGCCGCTCATTACCCGCAGAACAGGCCATCGCACAATCTCTGTCCTGTGCCCGCTGGCTGAAACAAAAGGCAGGTGTCCGCCAGATCTATTTTAAATATTGTTCGACGTTCGACTCCACGCCAACAGGCAATATTGGACCGGTCAGCGATGCGTTGATGAACGACCTGCGTACACCCGTGATCGTCCACTGCCCCGCCCTGCCGCAAAACGGGCGCACGGTGGTGCATGGCCATCTTTTTGTAAACGGCGTACTGCTTAACGAATCCGGGATGGAAAAGCATCCGCTTAATCCTATGACCGATGCCAGCCTGCCACGCCTGCTGAGCGCGCAAACGCCAGGCAAGGTTGGTTGCATCAACCTCACGACGCTGCGTCAAGGTGTGGAAGCGGTCACTGACGCTCTGGCCCAACTTCAGGCTGAAGGTACGCGTCACGTTATCGTCGATACGCTGGATGAAGCAGATCTCACCACGCTGGCGCAGGCACTCCATGCCAGCCCTCTGTTAGCCGGGGGCTCCGGGCTCGGTGGCGCACTGGCCGCCTGCACCGGAACTCAGCAAACCATGCCGCCGGACGCTTTTCCACTACCCGCTAACACGGTGGTGTTCTCCGGTAGCTGTTCTGCAATGAGTAATCGTCAGGTCAATCGCTATAAGGCCGCAGCAGCCTCTCGTGTACTCGACGTGGCCCGCTGCCTGTCTGATACAGAACGCTACACTGATGAACTGTGTGCCTGGGCGATGACGCATATCAACGACCCATTCGCGCCGATGATATACGCCACCCAGCCGCCAGACGTACTCCAACGCATTCAACAAGAGTACGGCGAACAGACTGCCAGCCAGGCGATCGAACACGCTTTTTCCCGACTGAGCGCAAAGCTACAAGTTGCAGGTGTAAACACCTTTATCGTCGCTGGCGGAGAAACATCCGGCACCGTGGTAGAGGCACTGCAGGTGAAGCGTCTGTCCGTTGGCAAAGCCATTGCGCCTGGCGTGCCGTGGGTATTTTCCTCCGGTCTGGCGCTGGCGCTGAAGTCAGGCAACTTTGGTGACGAAGATTTCTTTTTTACAGCCCAGGAGTACGCATTATGAATCCGGTGAGTGAACACCAACTACGCGAACTACTCGTCCACTATGGCCGTTCCTTGTTTATGCGTGGTTACAGCAGCGGCGGCTCCGGCAACCTCAGCGTCAAATTACCGGATGGCGGCTATCTGGTGACCCCGACCAACTCCTGCCTGGGTGAGCTTGATCCTGCCACGCTAAGTAGGCTGGATGCCAACGGCGTGCATCTTAGCGGCGACAAACCGTCAAAAGAGGTGCCCATGCATTTGGCGTGGTATCGGCATCGGCCATCCTGCGGCGCGGTTGTGCACCTGCATTCTCCATGGCTGACCGCGCTCTCCTGTCTGCCTTGCTCCACACCAGAAAACTGTCTACCGCCACTAACGCCATACTATGTGATGCGCGTCGGACAGCTACCGCTGCTGCCTTATTTCAAGCCCGGCCATGAAGGCATTGCCAGCGCACTGAGTGAAATCGCGGCAGATCATACGGCTGCGTTGCTGGCCAATCACGGGCCGGTAGTAAGCGGTCGCTCGCTGCGTGAGGCGGTATTTAACGCCGAGGAACTAGAAGACAGCGCCCGCATCTGGCTGACATTAAAACCGCTCGGCTATGTTCCGCTCTCAGAAGAGGCGGTGGCCGAACTTGAACATTCCCGGCAAGCGTGAGGTGACATGATGATCCCCGAGCAACGACGTGATTTTATCTACCGCTACGTGCACGAAAAAAATGCCGCCTCATTTAATGAACTGGCAGATCTAATGAGCGTGTCGCATATGACCGTACGTCGCGACATTCAGTTGCTGGAAGAAGAAGGCAAAGTTATCGCCATTAACGGCGGCGTGAAGCTCAATAACCTGCTGAAATCCGAACTGCCGTGGCGGGAAAAAGCCGAGTTGAATCATGATGTGAAGCGCAAAATGGGCCAGCTCGCCGCAATGCTCATTGAGCCCGGACAAACGCTGTATCTGGATGCCGGAACATCGTTGTTTGAAGTGGCGAAAGCGGTAGCCGCCAGCCACTGTTTCAATCTGACGGTAGTCACCAACGATTTTTCCATCAGCCACTATCTGATGGATATGCCACACATTACGCTCTATCACACCGGCGGTCTGGTGGATCAGCGTAACCGCTCATGTCTTGGCAAAAGCGCCGCCAGTTTTCTGCGCACCATTAATATTGATGTGGCGTTTCTCAGTTCATCGTCGTGGGATACCGAGCGCGGCATGTCGACGCCGAGTGAAGGGAAAGCCTCGGTCAAAGAAGCGGTGCTTACCGTCTCCCGGCGTCGGGTGCTGGTCTGTGACAGCAGTAAATTTGGCAAATACGGCATGTTCCACATCTGTGGGCTGGAGCAGTTAACCGACATTATTTCTGATAACCGGTTACCGGAAAATGCGCAGCAGACTATTGTCAGCCAGGGCGTTAAGCTGCATCTGGTTGATGGCCGGGAGGGTGCACGCCATGCTGAAGTTAGCGGCTAACCTCGACTGGTTATTTACTGATTTACCGATAGCGGGTCGATTTCAGGCGGCAAAAGCAGCCGGTTTTCGCGGCGTAGAAGGGCTGTTTCTCTGGCAGCACCCGCTGGAGCATTTGCGGGCCGCTCAGCGGGAAACTTCTCTGCCGGTGGTGCTAATGAACGCCCCGGCTGGCAACTGGGCACAGGGTGAACGGGGACTCGCAGCATTGCCCGGTCGAGACCAGGAATTTCATCACAGCCTGAACGTGGCGCGAGATTACGCCACGGCACTGGGTTGTCGCCGGGTTCACGTTATGTCCGGCTTGCGCTGCAATGACCTGACGCTGCACGCCCAGCGCGACCTCCTGACGAATCGACTGCGCATCGCCTGCGATGTGATGGCAGACGCGGAAATCGATGTACTGATTGAACCATTAAATTCGCAGGATATGCCCGGTTATTTTATTGACAGTTTCCCGCTGGCTGAATCTATCATTCACGAGGTTGGTAAGAAGAATATCGGCTTACAGTTTGATATTTACCACTGTCAGAAAACTCATGGCAACGTGGCAAAAAATATCGAACGCTATTTTATCCTTATTAAACATTTTCAAATCGCTTCTGTTCCTTATCGCCATGAACCGGGAACCGGGGAGTTAAATGAAGCATGGCTATTTAATTTTATAAGAAAAATGAATTACCAGGACTGGATTGGCTGTGAATATCAACCATCAACATCAGGGCCGGAATCATTACGCTGGATAACGCCTTACCTATAATTTTAATATCTCTGTACCGGAGGAAAAAATGTCGGATACTGTTATTATTTCGCTGGCACCCGTTGCCGCGGATTGCCCCAGAGTTATACCCGAAGAACTGGCGCAGGAAATACTCGCCAGCGTAGAACATGGCGCGTCCATCGTCCATTTACACGTTCGCGATAAACAGGGACGCCTGACGCCAGATACTACCGACTTTCAGGCAACAATTGACCGCGTTATGCGCCATTCAAACCTGATTATTCAGGCTTCTACCGGCGGCGTCTCTTCGATGTCCATCGCCGAGCGCTGCGCGCCACTGGCCTGCCCCGGCGTGGAGATGGCCTCGCTGAACGTCGGTTCAGTTAACCTCGGTGATGCGGTGTATTTTAATCCCGGTCCGGACGTGGAATATTGTTCACGGCAAATAACTGAACGCAATATTATTCCAGAGTTTGAAGTTTTTGAAATCGGCATGATAAATAACATCCTGAACCTTGAAGATAAAATAAAATTTCAAAAACCTATGCTCTTTAATATTGTTCTCGGTCACCGCGGCAGTACGCCTGCAACCGTTGATGCATTAATTGCTCTGCGTAGCATGATCCCACGTGACGCCTTATGGGGAATTACTCATTTTGGCAGAAGGAATTTCGATATTATCGCTGCCGCGGTCGCTATGGGTGCCAGTGAAGTGCGAATCGGCTATGAAGATAGTTATTATTTAAGCGCCGAAGAAAAAGCGCAGCATAATTATCAGCAGGTAGCCAAACTCGCTACGCTCATTCGCAGTATGGATAAAAAAGTTGCTACGCCGGAAATTGCGCGGCGCATGTTATCTATTCCACCCCGGCAGCAATAACAACAGCAAGGACATTTCAACATGACTATGACCACTGTTATTCACAAAACCGGACTCGGCGTCAGCGTTGCGGGCGTGGTGCTGGCGATTATCGGCGCGCTCATCCAGTCCACGGCGCTGTGGCAGCCGGGGCTGGTGATGTTCACCGTCGGATTCGCCGCCGGTGCAGGCTACTGGCCTGGTTTACGCAGCTATCAGTTTACGCTGTGGATCATCGCTGGTTTTGTTGCCGCCATGACCTGGTCTACGGATCTGATCGTCTGGGGCGGTTTCAATATCACTCATAAATGGATCGTGTTCCTTGTGATTCAGGCCACCATGTTCAGCATGGGCACCAAGCTAACGATCCAGGATTTTATTGATGTCGCCAAAATGCCGTGGGCAGTTTTTATCGGTACCTTCTGCCATTTCGTGATCATGCCCCTGCTCGGCCTGAGCATTACCCTGATCTTTGATTTTCCGCCTGAAGTGGCGGTGGGCATTTTGTTGATTGGCGCTTGCCCCAGCGGTCTCTCGTCGACGGTGATGGTTTACATCGCCAACGCCAACCTCGCGCTGGCGGTGTCAATCGCCGCAGTCTCAACGCTGGCGGCAACGGTAATGACGCCACTGTGGGTTAATCTGCTGGCGGGTTCGATGATCGATATCCAGCTCACCGCGATGGTGATGGACGTGGTGAAAATCGTATTAATTCCCATCGGAGCAGCAATTCTGCATGACTATCTGAAAACCTATGCAGGCGTGCGCGGACGCCGTGTTGTCCAGATGCTGGCCGGGATCGGCGCAATTTGGCTGCTGTATATGATTGCCGGCGGCTGGGACGCGCTGTTTGGTCATGCCAGCGCCGAAGCGCAGATGTACGCGGTGGTCCTCAACTTCGTAGCAGGCGGCCTCGTTTGGGCATTGTTCTACAACTGGCTGTATGGCCGCGTGGCGGGCGTGAAGAAGGTCATGCCAACCATCTCAATGATGGGGATCATTTTCTTTACCACCACCGCCGCCGCCGCCGGGCGCGACAACCTGGTGCAGGTCGGTTTCCTGCTCTGCTTCGCCATGTTGATGCATAACCTCGGCGGCTTCCTGATTGGTTATCTGATGAGCCGTTGGATCTTCCGCATGGACGTGCAGTCTGCCCGTACCGTGGCCTTTGAAGTCGGCCTGCAAAACGGCGGTATGGCGTCAGGGCTTGCCGCCGCGATGGGCAAACTGGCAACGGTTGGACTCGCATCAGCGGTGATGACACCGCTGGGTAACGTTAGCGGCTCGCTGCTCGCTAACTACTGGCGCAAAAAAGACGCCAGACAGGCGCAAGTAGCAGCAGCCAAAGATCCCGTTCAACCTGCTTGCGAAAATCTGTCGAAAGGATAATCACGATGACAACTCTCACTCTGGGACACGCCCTGCGCGCCGTAACCTATGCGCTCGAACTCGCCGAAACACGTTATGCAAATCGCCCGTTAAGCGTGGCCGTATGCGATGCCAATGGAGAACTGCTCAGCTTTGCGCGGATGGATAACGCCAAACTGTTAACCATCGAGTTAACCCAGCGTAAAGCGCGCACCAGCAGCCGCCTGGGCTGCACCACGCAGGCATTTTTACAGCGTCTGCAAAAAGAGCAGCTGGATATTAGCTATTTTGCCGATCCGCGTTTTACGGCGCTGCCGGGCGGGATCCCGATTCTGCACCAGGGGAAATGCCTTGGAGCCGTCGCGGTGGGCGGTTTATCCGCGCAGGAAGATCATGATGCGGCGCTGTCCGTCGCGGAAACGTTACTTAAGGAGATTGCCCAATGAAAAAGGTCGCCATGCTGCATACCAGTGCAGCCACGCTTGCGATAATGCAACAGCTGATCGCCGACATCATGCCGGAGGTCGAAGTGATGCACCTGGTTGAAGAATCTATGATTAAACAGGTGATGAAAGCCGGAGGCGTATCGCCAAATATTGCCGCCCGCATCGCCGACTATGTGCATATTGCTGAAAAGGCGGACTGCGATATCTTTATTACCGCCTGCTCTTCAATTGGTACTGCGGTGGAGCAATGCCAGTTTATGACCCCACTCCAGCTCGCGCGCATTGACTGCGCGATGGTGGAAGAGGCGATTGAAAAAGGCGAACGGATCGCCGTGTTAGCAACCGTGGCAACCACGCTGAAGCCAACGCTGGATTACGTCCAGCGTAAAGTTCAGCAAAGCGGTAAATCACGAACCATTACGCCTGTATTAATGGAGGATGCATTCCACGCGCTGCTGGCGGGAGATATGGATACCCATGACCGTATCGTCAGTGAAGGGTTACAGAGCGCCTTTACCCAGGCGGATGTCGTGATGCTGGCGCAGGCTTCGATGGCGCGCGTTTTACAACAGCTCCCTTCCCCGCCGGTGCCGGTAATGACCTCACCGGAAAGTGGAATTCGCTGGTTGAAAACGCTGGCTGAACGCTAAATTCTCGGCAAAAAAAGGCCATCATCAGATGGCCAACCATGTCGAAACGGGACCAGCCCTTGACTATGCAGAGAGTCAGGGCTGTTTTTTTATTTCTTACTTAATAACGGTTTTCAGCGCTTCGCCGATATCGGCCAGGCTACGAACAGTTTTCACGCCTGCGGCTTCCAGCGCAGCGAATTTCTCATCCGCTGTACCTTTACCACCCGCGATGATCGCACCCGCGTGACCCATACGCTTACCTTTCGGCGCAGTCACACCCGCGATGTAACCCACAACCGGCTTGGTCACATGATCTTTAATATAAGCAGCAGCTTCTTCTTCCGCGCTACCGCCGATCTCACCGATCATGACGATCGCTTCAGTCTGCGGATCTTCCTGGAACAGCTTCAGGATGTCGATGAAGTTAGAGCCTGGGATCGGGTCGCCGCCGATACCCACACAGGTAGACTGGCCGAAACCGTAGTCGGTGGTCTGCTTAACCGCTTCATAGGTCAGGGTACCTGAACGGGAAACGATACCCACTTTACCCGGCTTGTGAATGTGGCCCGGCATGATACCGATTTTACATTCACCCGGAGTGATAACGCCTGGGCAGTTCGGGCCGATCATGCGTACGCCAGCTTCATCCAGCTTCACTTTCACGGTCAGCATATCCAGTGTTGGGATACCTTCGGTGATGGTGATGATAAGCTTGATGCCTGCATCGATTGCTTCCAGAATGGAATCTTTGCAGAACGGTGCCGGAACATAGATAACGGTGGCGGTTGCGCCGGTCGCTTCTACCGCTTCACGTACGGTGTTGAACACTGGCAGACCCAGATGCGTGGTGCCGCCTTTGCCCGGCGTAACGCCACCGACCATTTGCGTACCGTAAGCGATCGCTTGTTCGGAGTGGAATGTCCCCTGGCTACCGGTGAAGCCCTGGCAGATAACCTTGGTATCTTTATTAATTAAAACTGACATTATTTCCCCTCCACTGCGGCAACAACCTGCTGAGCTGCATCCGTCAGACTTTTCGCTGCAATAATATTCAGGCCGCTATCAGCCAGTTTTTTCGCGCCGAGTTCAGCGTTGTTACCTTCCAGACGTACCACGACCGGAACGTTTACACCTACTTCTGCTACCGCGCCGATGATACCGTCAGCGATCAGATCGCAACGTACGATACCGCCGAAGATGTTAACCAGTACGGCTTTAACATTGTCATCAGAGAGGATAATTTTGAACGCTTCGGTTACACGCTCTTTGGTCGCACCGCCGCCAACGTCGAGGAAGTTAGCCGGTTCGCCGCCGTGCAGCTTAACGATGTCCATGGTGCCCATTGCCAGGCCCGCACCGTTAACCATACAACCGATGTTACCGTCCAGTGCGACGTAGTTCAGTTCCCACTGTGCAGCCTGCGCTTCACGCGGATCTTCCTGAGACTGGTCGCGCATTTCGCGCAGATCAGCCTGGCGGAACAGTGCGTTGCCGTCAGCGCCCAGTTTACCGTCGAGGCAGATCAGGTCACCCTGCTTGGTCACCACCAGCGGGTTGATTTCGATCAGCGCCAGATCGCGCTCCAGGAAGATAGTCGCCAGACCCATGAAGATCTTGGTGAACTGCTGAACCTGTTTACCTTCCAGACCCAGTTTGAACGCCAGCTCACGACCCTGGTAAGGCATCGGGCCTGCCAGCGGATCGAGCGCCACTTTGTGGATCAGGTGCGGGGTTTCTTCCGCTACTTTTTCGATTTCCACGCCGCCTTCGGTAGAGGCCATGAAGACCACGCGACGGGAGCTACGGTCAACAACTGCGCCGAGGTAAAGTTCTTTACCAATGTCGGTCGCGGCTTCAACCAGAATCTGATTTACCGGTTGGCCATGAGCGTCTGTCTGGTAAGTGACCAGACGTTTACCCAGCCAGTGTTCAGCAAAAGCGCGAATGTCTTCTTTGCTGTTTACCACCTTCACACCGCCCGCTTTACCACGGCCACCAGCGTGAACCTGACATTTCACTACCCACGGGCCAGCGCCGATTTTAGATGCAGCTTCTTCGGCTTCACGCGGAGTAGTACAGGCATAACCCACCGGTGCCGGTAAGCCATAGCGGGCAAAAAGTTGTTTTGCCTGATATTCATGTAAGTTCATGTGTTCTGTCCATCCTTCAGGTAATCGTTATCTTTTACCCGTAGGTCTGATAAGCGTCCAGACCTACGGGGCAGGTGATACTCTTATTAACTACACGTCCAGCAGCAGACGCGTTGGATCTTCCAGCAACTCTTTAATAGTTACCAGGAAGCCTACTGACTCACGACCATCGATCAGACGGTGGTCATAAGACAGCGCCAGATACATCATCGGCAGGATTTCAACCTTGCCGTCTACCGCCATCGGACGATCTTTGATGGCATGCATACCCAGGATGGCGCTCTGCGGTGGGTTGATGATCGGCGTGGACATCAGGGAACCGAACACACCACCGTTAGTGATGGTGAAGTTACCACCCGTCAGATCTTCGACCGTCAACTTGCCGTCGCGACCTTTAACTGCCAGTTCTTTAATATTCTTCTCAATGTCAGCCATACCCAGCAGATCCACATCACGCAGGACCGGCGTGACCAGGCCACGCGGCGTGGAGACCGCCATGCTGACATCAAAGTAGTTGTGGTAAACCACGTCATCGCCGTCGATGGACGCGTTCACTTCCGGATAGCGTTTCAGCGCTTCAACAACCGCTTTCACGTAGAAAGACATAAAGCCCAGACGGATACCGTGGCGTTTCTCGAACGCATCACCGTATTGCTTACGCAGGTCCATGATTGGCTTCATGTTGACTTCGTTGAACGTGGTCAGCATGGCGGTGGAATTTTTCGCTTCCAGCAGACGCTCGGCTACGCGTTTGCGCAGACGGGTCATCGGAACACGTTTTTCGCCACGCGCGCCCAGTTGAGCCTGCGGTGCAGGTGCTGCAGCCGGCGCTTTTGCTTCGGCTTTCGCAGCCGGAGCTTTCGCCAGATGTTTTTCAACATCTTCACGGGTGATACGACCGCCGACACCGGTGCCGTTGATAGCGCTGGCTTCGAGGTTATGCTCACCCAGCAGGCGACGGATCGCCGGGCTCAGGGCATCGTTGTTCTGCTCAGCAAGAGACGCCTGCTGGCGCTGTGCCGGAGTAGAATCTTTCTCTTCAGACTTAGCACTGGTTTCTTTACCGGTGCTGTTGCCTTCACGCAGGCGACCGAGGATCTGGCGAGAAGTGACGGTTGTCCCTTCATCTTCCAGAACCGCATCAAGAATACCGTCCGCTGATGCCGGTACTTCCAGTACCACTTTGTCAGTTTCGATTTCTACCAGTACTTCATCACGACGTACTGCATCGCCCGGTTTTTTGTGCCAGGTTGCAACCGTTGCATCCGCTACGGATTCAGGCAGGTCGGGAACAAGAATATCTACGCTACTCATTATTTATCCTTTATTTAATCGACGTTCAGCGCGTCATTTACCAGATCTTGTTGCTGCTTCTGGTGAACGGACATATACCCTACTGCCGGAGAGGCAGAGGCCGGGCGACCTGCATAACGCAGAGCTGACCCAAATGGAATTACTTCACGGAAATGATGCTGGCTGCAGTACCATGCGCCCTGGTTGAGCGGCTCTTCCTGGCACCAGACAAAATCATGTACATGAGCAAATGGTTTCAGCGCTTCCTGCACCGCTTTATGCGGGAACGGATAGAGCTGTTCGATGCGCACAATGGCGACATCTTTTTGGTCGTTCTTGCGGCGTTGCTCCAGCAGGTCGTAATAAACCTTACCAGAACACATCACGACACGCTTCACGCCTTTAGGATCAAGTTCATCTACTTCGCCAATAGCTGGCAGGAAAGTACCATTTGCCAGTTCGTCCAGCGTAGACACCGCCAGCGGATGACGCAGCAGCGACTTCGGTGACATCACCACCAGCGGACGACGCATACCGCGCAGCGCCTGACGACGCAGCATGTGGTAAACCTGCGCCGGGGTAGACGGGACGCAAACCTGCATGTTTTGCTCAGCGCAAAGTTGCAGATAACGTTCCAGACGCGCGGAGGAGTGCTCTGGACCCTGACCTTCATAGCCGTGCGGCAGCAGCATAACCAGACCGCACATACGGCCCCATTTCTGCTCGCCGGAAGAGATGAACTGGTCGATAACGACCTGTGCACCGTTAGCGAAGTCACCGAACTGTGCTTCCCAGATGGTCAGCGTGCGCGGTTCTGCTGTGGCATAACCGTACTCGAAAGCCAGCACGGCTTCTTCAGACAGCACGGAGTCCCATACGCGGAAGGTGCCCTGTCCGTTATGCACATGCTGCAGCGGCGTGTAGGTTGAACCGTTCGCCTGGTTATGAATCACCGCGTGACGGTGGAAGAAGGTTCCGCGACCGGAGTCTTCACCCGACAGACGGACCGGAATGCCTTCGTCAACCAGCGTGGCGTAAGCCAGATTCTCTGCACCACCCCAGTCAAACAGCTTCTCGCCTGCGGCCATGGCCTGACGGTCGCCGTAAATCTTGGCAACACGCGACTGCATTTCAACCGCTTCAGGTACAGTGCTGATGCGTTTTGCCAGCTCCTGCAGACGCTTCATCTCAACTTTGTTCGGGTAGTTTTCATCCCACTCGTGGTTGAGGTACGGCGACCAGGTGAAGGAGTGCATGTTCATTGGACGCCACTCTTTCACTACGCATTCGCCAGCATCCAGCGCGTCACGGTACAGATTGACCATCTCGGTCGCATCTTCCAGCGTGGCGACCTTGTCCGTTTCCAGCTTATCAGCGTAGATTTTGCGCGGGGTCGGATGCTTTTTGATTTTCTGATACATCAGCGGCTGGGTTGCGCTCGGCTCGTCGGCTTCGTTGTGGCCGTGACGGCGATAGCACACCAGATCGATGAAGACATCGCGTTTAAAGGTATTACGGAAATCCAGCGCCAGACGCGTCACGAAAGCGACCGCTTCCGGGTCATCCGCGTTCACGTGGAAAATCGGCGCCTGAACCATCTTACCGATGTCGGTACAGTACGGTGTAGAACGCGCATCCAGCGGGTTAGACGTAGTGAAGCCCACCTGGTTGTTGATAACGATGCGAACGGTACCGCCCACTTCGTAACCACGCGCTTTCGACATGTTCAGGGTTTCCTGAACCACGCCCTGCCCGGTAACTGCCGCATCACCGTGAATGGTGATTGGCAGGACTTTATTGCTGCTCGGCTCGTCCAGACGATCCAAACGTGCACGTACGGAACCGATAACCACCGGGCTAACGATTTCCAGGTGCGACGGGTTAAACGCCAGCGCCAGGTGTACCAGACCACCTTCGGTTTCGATATCTGATGAGAAGCCCATGTGGTACTTCACGTCACCGGTGCCGAGGTGTTCTTTATGTTTGCCCGCAAATTCGTCGAACAGTTCCTGCGGGCGTTTGCCCAATACGTTAACCAGAACGTTCAGACGACCACGGTGCGCCATGCCCAGTACCACTTCACGGGTACCGCTGTTACCGGCGTGGCGGATCATCTCTTTGAGCATTGGGATTAACGCATCGCCGCCTTCAAGCGAGAAGCGTTTCGCGCCCGGGAACTTAGCGCCCAGGTAGCGTTCCAGACCTTCTGCTGCGGTCAGTTCACTGAGGAAGCGTTTCTTCTCTTCGCTACTGAATGCGGCACGGCCAGACTCGATACGCTGCTGAAGCCAACGTTTTTCTTCGGTGCTGGTGATGTGCATATACTCGGCGCCAATTGGGCCGCAGTAGGTTTGTTTCAACGCGACAACCAGGTCGCTCAGCTTCATCGTGTCTTTGCCGCCGGCAAAAGAACCTACGTTAAAGCTTTCCTGGAAATCCGCATCGGTCAGATCGTGGAAAGACGGGTCCAGATCGGCCACATTTTCTTGCTGCCACAGTCCCAGCGGATCAAGATTCGCATGCTGATGACCGCGGAAACGGTAGGCGTTAATGAGCTGCAGGACTTTAACCTGCTTCACATTGGCATCAGGGTCGGAAATAGAAGAAGAGTAACGTGGGGTAATCAACGCCTGTCGACGGAAATAATCACGTGTTTTTGAGTGAAGTTGATCCGGTTTGACTCCGGTACCAGGTAACTGCTGGAACGTCGAACGCCAGTTAGCATCTACCGAGTCAGGGTCGGTTAAGAAGTCTTCATAGAGCTGTTCTATCCAGCTCTGGTTAGAACCAGAGAGGTAAGAAGAGTCCAACCAGGCTTTCAAAGCGCTGTTCTGCATCGTGATCCCTTAAGCATTTGTATGCTTACTTCGCCGTGGATACTACCACGCACACCGATGTGCGTGCCGGGGTTCACTTGTTGCGGACTGTCGTGTCATCTGCGTCCGCTAAGGAACCTTTAAAAACTGTCTAATAATGTGGCAGTTTTTAGAGGTTTCCTGCACTTATATTGCCTGATGGCGCTTCGCTAATCAGGCCTACAAGGTACGTAACCCGTATGCCGGATAAGACGCTACGTCGCCATCCGGCAACCACTACAACAACTTACGCACTACGTTTGAGCAGCATCGACTTAATATGGCCGATGGCGCGCGTCGGGTTCAGTCCTTTCGGACATACGCTGACGCAGTTCATGATGCTATGGCAGCGGAATACGCTGAAAGCGTCACTTAAACCTTCCAGGCGGCTGTCGGTCTCGGTATCGCGGCTATCAATTAAGAAGCGATACGCTGCCAGCAGGCCTGCCGGGCCAATAAACTTGTCCGGGTTCCACCAGAATGATGGGCAGGACGTTGAGCAGCATGCGCACAAAATACATTCATACAGCCCATCGAGCTTCTCACGCTGCTCTGGCATTTGTAAATGCTCACGAGCTGGCGGATTTTTCCCATTATTCAACAAGTAAGGCTTAATCTTCTCATACTGTGCGTAGAATTGCCCCATGTCTACCACCAAATCGCGCACAACCGGTAAACCCGGCAGCGGGCGAATGACAATTTTTTTGCCCGGCTGATTCAGTGCGGAAATAGGAGTGATACAGGCCAGTCCATTTTTGCCGTTCATGTTCAGACCGTCGGAGCCACAAACCCCTTCACGGCAGGAGCGACGAAACGACAGCGACGGATCTTTTTCTTTCAGCTGCATCAAGGCATCCAGCAGCATCATGTCACGCCCTTCTTCCGCCTCCAGGGTGTAATCCTGCATGCGCGGAGCGTCGTCAACATCCGGGTTATAGCGATAAACTGAAAACTCGAGTTTCATTGTCCTGTCTCCGCATTAATAAGTACGAATCTTCGGCGGGAATGCCGGGCGCAGCTTCGGTTCCATATTGACTTGACGTCGCGTCATGGATTCCGACTCTGGCAGGTACAGGGAATGGCACAGCCAGTTTTCATCATCACGTTCCGGGAAGTCGAAGCGGCTATGCGCACCACGGCTTTCGGTACGGAAGTTTGCAGATACTGCAGTGGCGTACGCGGTCTCCATCAGGTTATCCAACTCCAGACACTCAACGCGCTGGGTGTTGAACTCGCTGGAGGTATCGTCCAGACGGGCATTTTTCAGGCGTTCGCGGATCGCTTTCAGCTCTTCCAGACCTTTCGCCATCGCATCGCCTTCGCGGAATACCGAGAAGTTATGCTGCATACATTCTTGCAGCGCTTTGCGAATCGCCACCGGGTCTTCACCGTTACGGTTACCGTTCCAGCGGTTCAGACGCGCCAGAGAAGCGTCGATTTCATCTTCGGTCGCATCCAGCAGGTCACCCTGCTCGGCGATTGATTCCTGCAGATGCAGACCAACCGCACGACCAAATACGACCAGGTCCAGCAGCGAGTTGCCGCCCAGACGGTTGGCGCCGTGAACCGATACGCAGGCGATTTCGCCGACGGCAAACAGCCCAGGGATCACCACATCTTCGCCCTGCTCATTCACGGTCAGCGCCTGGCCAGTTACTTTGGTCGGAATACCGCCCATCATATAGTGGCAGGTTGGGATAACCGGAATCGGCTCTTTGACCGGGTCAACGTGAGCAAAGGTACGGGACAGTTCGAGAATACCCGGCAGACGGGATTCCAGTACTTCTTTACCCAGGTGGTCGAGTTTCAGTTTGGCGTGCGGACCCCACGGGCCGTCGCAGCCGCGACCTTCGCGAATTTCGATCATGATGGAACGCGCCACCACGTCACGACCCGCCAGGTCTTTCGCATTCGGGGCATAACGCTCCATGAAGCGCTCGCCGTGTTTGTTCAGCAGGTAGCCACCTTCACCACGGCAGCCTTCTGTTACCAGAACGCCTGCACCGGCGATACCGGTTGGGTGGAACTGCCACATCTCCATATCCTGCACCGGCACGCCAGCGCGGATAGCCATACCAACACCGTCACCGGTATTGATGTGGGCATTAGTGGTGGACTGATAAATACGGCCAGCACCACCGGTGGCCAGCACGGTCGCACGGGCTTTGAAGTAAACCACTTCACCGGTTTCGATACACAGCGCGGTGCAACCGACAACTGCGCCATCGGCGTTTTTCACCAGGTCCAGCGCATACCACTCGGAGAAGATGGTGGTATGGTTTTTCAGGTTCTGCTGATACAGCGTGTGCAATAGTGCATGACCGGTACGGTCGGCCGCTGCCGCAGTACGTGCCGCCTGCTCGCCGCCGAAGTTCTTCGACTGGCCGCCAAACGGACGTTGATAAATTGTGCCATTGTCGAGGCGAGAGAACGGCAGCCCCATGTGGTCCAGCTCCAGAATCGCTTCCGGACCGGTTTTACACATATATTCAATAGCGTCCTGGTCACCAATGTAGTCCGACCCTTTAACGGTGTCGTACATGTGCCATTCCCAGTTATCTTCATGGGTATTACCGAGCGCAACGGTGATGCCACCCTGCGCGGATACGGTATGGGAACGGGTTGGGAACACTTTGGAGAGCAGCGCACAGGTCTGACCGCTCTGGGAAATTTGCAGCGCCGCGCGCATACCTGCGCCGCCGGCACCAATCACAACAGCATCAAATTCTCTGACTGGCAGTTTCATTACACACCCCACACCACAACAAATCCATAAATGACGTAAACCACCAGCGCAACAACGATAGCCAATTGCAGAATCAGGCGCACAGCCAGAGGTTTAACGTAGTCGGTCAACACCTGCCACATGCCAATCCAGGCATGAATCAAGATGGAGAAAAGTGCCAGCAGGGTGAAGACTTTGGTGAATGCCGATGAGAAGAAACCGGTCCAGACTTCATACGTCAGCTCGCCGCTGGTGGCGAAGAAACCGACCATATAGATGATGTATAACGTCAGAACGATAGCGGTAGCACGGACCAGAATGAAGTCATGTACGCCGTTGCGTCCTAATGCGGAGGCGTTGCTTACCATACGAGGACTCCTGCGAGAAGTGAAAGCACGACAATGATAACGAAACAAATTTTGGCGGAGCGTGTCCCTGCTTCGAGGGTTTCTTCGATATAGCCAAAATCCATCAACAGATGGCGAATGCCCATTACGGCGTGATATGCCAGCGCAATCAGGATCCCCCACAGAATTAACTCCACAAAGAAGTTATTCATAATGGATGACGCGGTGAGGAAACCTTCAGGGGAGGAAAGGCTGGTACCCAATAACCACAACAGAATCCCGACCGCCACAAAGGTGATCACTCCGGATACGCGATGGAGAATGGACGCTATCGCCGTGATTGGGAACCGGATCGTTTGCAGATCCAGATTGACAGGTCTTTGTTTTTTCACATTTCTTATCATGAATAACGCCCACATGCTGTTCTTATTATTCCCTTTAGACTTCGGGTACAGAAGATGAAGACACCTGTAGCCTGAAAGACGACGGGATTTCCTTCCTCCGGTCTGCGTGCGGGTCAGACAGCGTCCTTACTATAACTACGCGTCATATAAAACACTGCTTCCAGATGCTAAAACGACACGTTACAACGCTGGTTGGCTCGGGATTGCAGGGTATTCCGGAGACCTGGCGGCAGTATAGGACGTTCACAAAATCATTACAATTAACCTACATATAGTTTGTCGGGTTTTATCCCGAACAGTGACATAGGTCACGATAACAACATTATTTTAATTTTTAATCATCTGATTTGACAATCATTAAACAAAGTTGTTACAAACGACACCAGAAAAAGCATATAATGCGTAAAAGTTATGGGGTCACTCTTTCACCGGAGATTTAGTTATGTAACAGTGTGGAAGTATTGACCAATACCTTCAGGACAGTTATTAGTGATAGACAGGTTAAATAATTCGGATTGCTAAGTTCTTGATTTGCAGTTTATTCGCCATGAAAAGACCGTTTTACCTGCAAGCGCCCATAGCTCTGTACCCAGGTCATCCCCTCTTTCGCAGAGCGGCGAGCCAAATAACAAACTGGTAACGGTTTATTGATGCACGAAGGCAAATTTAAGTTCCGGCAGTCTTAAGCAATAAGGCGCTAAGGAGACCGTAAATGGCTGATACTAAAGCAAAACTCACTCTAAACGGTGACGCTGCTATTGAACTGGATGTGCTGAAAGGTACGCTCGGTCAAGATGTTATTGATATTCGTAGCCTTGGCTCAAAAGGGATGTTTACTTTTGACCCAGGTTTCACCTCTACCGCATCCTGCGAATCCAAAATTACTTTCATCGATGGTGACGAAGGTGTTTTGCTGCATCGCGGCTTCCCGATTGACCAACTGGCGACCGAGTCCAACTATCTGGAAGTGTGTTATATCCTGCTGTACGGCGAAAAACCGACGCAGGAAGAGTACGACGAGTTCAAAACCACAGTCACTCGCCATACCATGATCCACGAGCAGATCACCCGTCTGTTCCACGGTTTCCGCCGCGACTCTCACCCGATGGCCGTTATGTGCGGTGTTACCGGAGCGCTGGCAGCGTTCTATCATGACTCGCTGGATGTAAACAACGCACGTCACCGTGAAATCGCCGCCTTCCGCCTGCTGTCCAAAATGCCAACCATGGCAGCGATGTGCTACAAATATTCCATCGGGCAGCCGTTCGTGTACCCACGTAACGATCTCTCCTACGCCGGTAACTTCCTGAACATGATGTTCTCTACGCCGTGCGAAAAATACGAAGTGAATCCGATTCTGGAACGCGCAATGGACCGTATCTTAATCCTGCACGCTGACCACGAACAGAACGCCTCAACCTCTACCGTACGTACCGCTGGCTCTTCTGGCGCTAACCCGTTTGCCTGCATCGCGGCTGGTATCGCTTCCCTGTGGGGACCGGCACACGGCGGCGCAAACGAAGCTGCGCTGAAAATGCTGGAAGAAATCAGCTCTGTTAAACACATTCCGGAATTTGTTCGCCGCGCGAAAGATAAGAATGATTCCTTCCGCCTGATGGGCTTTGGTCACCGTGTTTATAAAAACTATGACCCGCGCGCTACCGTCATGCGTGAAACCTGCCATGAAGTACTGAAAGAACTGGGCACCAAAGATGATCTGCTGGAAGTGGCGATGGAACTTGAGCACATTGCGCTCAACGACCCGTACTTCATCGAGAAGAAACTCTACCCGAACGTAGACTTCTACTCCGGCATCATCCTGAAAGCGATGGGCATTCCGTCCTCCATGTTCACCGTTATCTTCGCCATGGCGCGTACCGTTGGCTGGATTGCACACTGGAATGAAATGCACACTGACGGCATGAAAATCGCCCGTCCTCGTCAGCTGTACACCGGCTACGACAAGCGCGATTTTAAGTCTGATATTAAGCGTTAATTGTCTGCCGGATGGCGCTAGCGCTTGTCCGGCTTAAAGTTATAAACGCTCCCAGGCCGGATAAAGCAGTGATGCCTATGTCCGGCCTGTTTTTATTTGATCCACATTATTTTATTCTTATCGTGCTTTCTCTATGATTTACTGAGATTTCTCACATTTTACTCAGGAGCATGGGATGCCTGTTTTGCAGTGGAGCCTGTTGTTTGTGCTATCGCTCCTTCTTTCCCTGCTCTTTCTGTTTATCCATCTTCCAGGCCCCTTGCTGCTCGGTTCGATGATCGTCGGCATCATCTTCAGTATGCGCGGCATCTCGCTGCACCCTCCTCGCTGCACATTTCTTGGCGCACAGGCGATTCTCGGCTGTATGATTGCCCAAAATCTGACTGGTTCAATCTTTACAACCCTTGCAGCCCACTGGCCGATGGTGATTGTTATCCTGCTGGCAACCCTTATCAGCAGCGCGATAATCGGCTGGCTGCTGGTTCGCTATAGTAATCTACCGGGGAATACCGGTGCGTGGGGCTCGTCACCAGGCGGTGCTGCGGCAATGGTCGCAATGGCCCAGGATTATGGCGCCGACATCCGGCTGGTGGCGTTTATGCAGTATCTGCGCGTACTGTTGGTGGTCGGCGCGGCGGCGCTGGTCACCCGGCTGGTGATGGGCGACCAGGCCCAAACAATCAGTGAACAAATCATCTGGTTTCCGCCGCTAAGCGGCAATCTTTTCAGCACTCTGATACTGGCCGCCGTTGCCGGCACGGCTGGACGCCTACTGCGTATTCCCTCTGGCGTTATGCTATTGCCAATGCTGGTGGGTGCCATGCTGAATGCAAGCGGAGTGATGGTGATTGAACTGCCGGAATGGCTACTGGCTATAGCCTACATGTCAATTGGCTGGCAAATCGGTCTTGGCTTTGACAAGCAGATCTTTTTGATGGCATTACGACCACTGCCACAGATCCTGTTGTCCATTTTTTCACTGATGGCGATCTGCGCAGCCATGGCCTGGGGACTGGCGCATTACATGCAGATCGACTTCCTCACTGCCTATCTGGCAACCAGTCCTGGAGGCGTGGATTCTGTTGCGGTAATCGCCGCAGGAAGCCACGCAGATATGGCGCTCATCATGGCGATGCAAACCCTGCGACTGTTCAGCATTTTGTTAACTGGCCCCGCAGTCGCAAGGTTTATTTCGGTGCACGCGCCAAAACAGCCCGCTTAGTGCTGACAACCAGGGCACCAGTAAAAGGGGCGCGAAGAGAGCATCGTTTTTTCGATGATTCCACCACAGCGCTCACAGGCTTCACCGTCCCGATGAAAGACCTTGAAGCGAAACAGCGCGCCGTGATGTTTATTCTCATCGACCAGGCCGCGGGTAGTATAAGACAGCCGCGGAATATCAAGCAGCGCATGTGCCAGTTGATCCAGTTGCTCATCACTAAGCTGCGACGCTTTATGCTGCCCGGTCAACCCAACCTGCCAAAGGATCTCTACCCGCAGGTAGTTACCTAATCCCGCCAGAAACGCCTGGTCCAGTAGCAGACCAGAAAACTGGCGATTGCGAAAACGCGGAGATAACAGACGCGCTTTAACCTCATCGGGCGTTAAACGTAAATCCAGTACATCCGGCCCTACCCGTTGCAGGAACGGATGGGTGGAGAGCTGTTCTGGCGTTAGCATTTCGATATCAGACGCGCTATAGAGCAGGATAGTTTTGTCGTGTGTCTGCAGCCTGACACGCAGTACCCGCGAAGTTTGCGGAATTTTGCCGGTATCCACCACTCGCCACACGCCATAGAGCTGATTGTGACTGTACAGCGTCAGGCCATTAGAAAAATGGGTCAGTAATGCTTTCCCCCGCGTTTCAAGCTGGGTAACACGTTGCCCAATCAGTTGAGATTGATACGGTTTTAACTGCTCAAAGGCAAACCAGACATCCGTCAGGGGTTTGCCTTTGACTGCCGCCTCCAGGTTATCCGCCGCGCGGCGGATCTCCGGGCCTTCAGGCATAATACTGTCCTTTGTTAATGTGTTGCGCCGCCCGTCACTGCGATATCGCTTTCCACCTGCAAGGCGGTGGCAATCGCAATCTCCAGCGCACGGCGCACCGTTTCTGTCGCCATACTTGGCGCCCCGGGATGCTGCGCAGCCTGTTGCGGCAAATAAGGGATATGAATAAAGCCGCCCTTCACCGCCGGTACGTCGCGTAGTTTATGCAGCAGGCCATACATCACGTGGTTACACACGAAAGTACCCGCAGTCTGGGAAACCGAGGCCGGAATTCCCGCGTTGCGCATGGCGACAACCATCGCTTTAATCGGCAACGTACTAAACCATGCCGCCGGGCCATCGACCACAATCGGCACATCGACCGGCTGTTGCCCCTGATTATCCGCAATACGCGCATCGTCAACGTTAATCGCCACGCGTTCCACGGTGATATCCGTGCGACCACCCGCCTGCCCCACCGCCAGCACCAGTGATGGCGACAACGCGTCAATCGCGGCGTTGAGTACAGCGAGAGACTCGCCAAAGACACACGGTAGTTGGCGGGCAATAACACGGCATCCGCCGATAATAGCATTGTCGAGGCTCGAGACCACTTCCCAGGAAGGGTTAACTGACTCGCCGCCAAAGGGTTCAAATCCCGTGATGAGTACTGTTTTCATCCTTCCTCCTTACAGGAACATCAGGAAATACATCAGGAACACGTTGACCAGTAGCAGCAGTACGCCGGTTGGCACCTGCGCTTTAATCACCGCATTTTTGTCCGGTAGTTCCAGCAACGCTGCAGGAACAATATTAAAGTTCGCCGCCATCGGCGTCATCAGCGTCCCACAATAGCCGGAGAACATACCTATCGCCGCCATTACCGCTGGGTTGCCGCCGTGTTGCAGTACGAGGATCGGAATGCCAATCCCAGCGGTCACGATCGGGAAAGCAGCAAACGCATTACCCATAACCATGGTCAACAATGCCATGCCGATGGTGTACACCGCCACCGCGATAAAGCGACTATCCACCGCCAGATATTCCTGCGTCAGGTATGAAATGCCGCTACCGACACCCGCCGCTGTAAACAGCAGCCCAAGCGTAGCCAGAATCTGCGGCAAAATGAACGCCCAGCCAATGGAGTCCAGCAGACGGCGTGCCTCCTGAATCGGTTGATGCACCCGCTCATGGGTCATTTTTATCGCCATCGCCAGACCAATCAACGAACCCGCTGTCATTGAAAAGAGCGTCACCAGAGTGGCGTGATTACCCGGCCCGAACAGCGCATCCTGTAAGCCCGGAATATGGTTGAACATCAGTACGCCAATGACCGTTACCACCGGGATCGCCAACGCTGGGAAAAACAGGCGGTTGCCCAGGCGGCTGGCGCTTTCTTCGCGCTGTTGCTGCGTGCGTTGATGGTAGCTTCCCAGCTTCACACCGCCAAAACCCGCGATCAGGGCCAGCACGACCACCGCAACGCCGACGGCAATATGCACTGCGCGTTTATCGCCAAACAGCGAGTATGTCCAGTCACCAAGCAGAAACAGTACGCCATATATGCCCCAAAACAGGCCTGTGGTGAAACGGCGCGGGTTTGCTTTGTCCTGCCAGGACATCAGCGCCACAATCAGTAATACCGCACCTGCCAGCCAGTAGAGATAGCTTTGTTGAAAATTCATTTCGCTTCCCCTTTCGCTGCGGCATTTGCTTTCGCCACCTCACGTTGCAAATAGCTATCCAGACGCCACAAACGCGTGCCGTGGATCAGGAAAGCACAAATTGCCGTTGGGATCCCCCACAAGGCGATATGCAGAGGTTCGGTCTGGATCCCTCCAGACTCCAGCATAAAGTTGTGCATGAATATGATCGCGCCGAAGGCAACAAAGATATCTTCACCGAAAAACAGCCCGACGTTATCGGTCGCCGCTGACATTGCGCGCAGGCGATAGCGAACCGCGCCGGGTATCTCTCCGTGATTTTTCTCGGCGGCCCCTTCCGCCATTGGCGCCAGCAGCGGGCGCACCATCTGCGGATGCCCCCCCAGACTGGTCAACCCTAACGCAGCGGTCGCTTCGCGAATGAACAGATAGACAATAAGCAGACGGCCACTGGTGGCACTGCGGATTTTCGCAATCCACGCCTGAGCACGCTCTTTGAGTCCGTGACGTTCCAGCAGGCCAATAACCGCCAGCGGGATCAGCAGGATAAACGGCAGGTTGCGGGTGTTAAGAAAACCTTCACCCAGCTTCTCGAGGATGGTGGCGATCGGCATATGCGCCGCCAGTCCCGTGACGATCCCGGCAATAATAACCACCAATACCGGATTAAAACGTAAAAGAAATCCGACCACGATGACGGCGATCCCCGTCAATGGCCAGAGAGAAATTACCTCTCCCATAATTCATTCCCGTATATGTTGTTGTGTAATATATTGTTGTTTTGTATGGTAAATCTTATGCACCAATTTCAATATTGCATGCATTAAAGGCGCTACGCAAGCGACGGGCAAAAGCGAGTGCGTGCTCGCCATCCCCATGAATGCATACCGTCTGGGCGGTCACGCTTGCCCATGTTCCACTTTGGCTTTTTACTCTGCCGGATTGCACCATTTCTAACGTTTGCGCCAGCGCCTGCTCTTCATCCTCAATCAGTGCGCCCGGCTGGTTACGTGGCACCAGACTGCCATCGGCCTGATAACCCCGATCGGCAAAAACCTCCTGACGCGTTATCAAGCCATAGTGTTCTCCAGCGCGAATCAGTTCGCTTCCCGCCAGCCCGACCAGAACCAGCGACGGATCACAGGCATGAACCGCTTTCGCAATCGCATCAGCCAATTGAGGATCTTTCGCCGCCTGGTTATAGAGCATGCCATGCGGTTTGACATGGCGCATCACGCCGCCTTCTGCCCGCGTGATGGCAGCCAGCGCGCCAATTTGATACAGCGTCTGTGCATACACCGTTTGTGCAGGCAGGGTCATGGCGCTACGACCAAAATTTTCCCGATCCGGAAAGCTGGGGTGCGCACCTACCGCCACACCATTTTTTAACGCATCACGCACGCTTGAGAGCATAGTTTGCGCATCGCCGGCGTGAAACCCACAGGCGATGTTGGCCGATGACACCAATTGCAGCAACGCTGCATCGTTCGCACATCCCTCACCGAGGTCTGCATTGAGATCAATTTTCATTGTTAAGTCGCCATGCTAACTGTTCCAGATAACGCTGCTGGTCGTACCGCGCCTTCAGCGCTTCCTCCAGCGAACACTGCACAAAATGAATCGGCTGACCGAGCGGGATCTGCGCCAGATGATACATATCTGCCTCGATAATACAGGCGATGCGCGGATAGCCACCCGTCGTCTGAGCATCGTTCATCAGCACGATTGGCTGACCATTATGCGGAACCTGCACCACGCCGGGGAGCAAACCATGCGACAGCAGCTCGCGATCGGTCGTGCGCGTCAGCGGCTGCCCCTGAAGACGATACCCCATACGGTTACTTTGTGGGCTAAGCTGCCACGGCGAGCGCCAGAAAGAGGCCTGAGATACCTCATCAAACTCCTGATATTCAGGGCCGGGCAGTGCACGAATGAGATTACCCCACATCAGTTGTTTTACACCTTGTGGCCCGCTGAATTGCCGGGTCGATACGCCAATCGCCAGTCGATCGCCATCACGCAGCAGACGCCCTTCAAACCCACCAATGCCCACTTTCAGATCGGTACTGCGCGAGCCCATCACTTCGGGAACATCAATACCGCCAGCTACCGCCAGATAACTGCGCATGCCATGAAGCGGACGTTTTAGCGTCAGGCGCTGCCCGGCTTTTACCGGTAGCCGCCACCCACTCCATACGGGAGTACGATCCAGATGCGCTTCGCATCCTGCACCGGTCAGGGCAAACCAGCCATCGGCTTCAAACTCCACCACCAGTTGCCCCAGCGTGATTTCCAGCGCTGCGGCATTCGCATCATTACCCACCAGCAGGTTGGCTACGTTCAGCGCCGGTTTATCCAGCGCGCCACAGTGACTGATTCCGGATTGACGAAAACTATGGCGTCCCCCGTCCTGTACAGAGGTGTACATGCCAGCGCGGATGATGTTTAACATATCCCCTCCTTCTGCGGGACAAAACGCACGGTATCGCCAGCCCGTAACAGAATCGGCTCCTCCCGTTTTGGATCAAATAACGAAACGGAGGTACGCCCAATCAATTGCCATCCACCGGGTGTGGAAAGCGGGTAGATCCCCGTTTGAGATCCACCGATACCGACAGAACCTGCCGGAACAAGCAAACGCGGTTCCGCACGTCTGGGGGTATGCAGCTGTTCAGGTAAGCTCCCGAGATAGGGAAATCCCGGCTGAAAACCGATAAACCACACCACATAGTCAACTGACGCATGAAGTTCGACGACCTGCTTGTCGCTTAATCCACTGTGTCGGGCGACCTCTGCCAGATCGGGGCCAAACTCACCACCATAGGTCACAGGTATTTCAATGAAGCGTGAATCCGGCTCCAGTGCTTCGCTCTCTTCCCACCAGCGCTGCAGGCGTTCAATCGCATCCAGCGCCAGCGTTTGCGGGTCGCGTAGAGTAACCGTGATATTGTTCATTCCCGGAATAGCTTCAAGCACATTCGGGGCGTCAACTAAACGCTGAGCCAGACGCCAGATGCGTTTCTGAGTCGCCAGCGTGATGGGAGGCTCCAGTTCGAGAACCACCGCCGTTTCACCTAACAGATAACAACGCGCTCGCTGCACTTTCATCCCTCTTTATTACGCTGGATTAGGAATATCGATAAAGGTTATGTCCAGATCGGTATTTTCATTCAGCCATTCGCTTAATGCGCGAATGCCGCCGCGTTCGGTCGCATGGTGACCGGCAGCATAAAAATGCAGCCCCTGCTCGCGGGCTGAGTGAATGGTTTGCTCAGAGACTTCACCGGTAATAAAGGCGTCGACACCAAATCGGGCTGCGCTATCAATAAAACTTTGACCGCCCCCGGTACACCAGGCAACGCGCTGAACTTTCTCCGGCCCGGTATCACCGCACCATAACGGTTTACGGCCTAAACGCGCTTCAATCCACGATGCCAGCTCCAGTCCCGGAACCGGCATGGAGAGTTCTCCCCATGGCACCAGCGGTTCAATTTCCCCCATCACGGTGATTCCCAACAGCGCGGCCAACTGCGCGTTATTCCCCAATTCCGGGTGTGCATCCAGCGGCAAGTGCCAGCCATACAGGTTGATATCATTTTCTAACAGCGTTTTCAGACGATTGCGCTTCATGCCGCGAATAACCGGAGATTCGCCTTTCCAGAAATAGCCGTGGTGAACAATAACCGCATCCGCTTGCTGGCGTACCGCCTCGTCCAGCAATGCCTGGCTTGCAGTCACACCGGTCACGATTTTATGCACCGTCTCTTTGCCCTCAACCTGCAAACCATTCGGCGCATAATCGCTAATGGCGGCGCTGTTTAGTTTGTCGTTGATCAGTTGTTCCAGTTCGGTGTTTTTCATCATCGTCCTCGTAGTCATCATTTCTGCCTGCTCAATCAGCAACACAGCTTAGGTTAAAATAGCGTCCCCGCCTGCGTTCGTCGATAGCCATTTCACTGACACATAAAGAAACAATCACACCCGCTTTGAACGTGATTTGCTTACCACTACGCGATCTAATTCATGTATATTTATGCAATCAGACAGCATATTGCAAAAATAATCAGATCTGTATCAAAGTTACAACTTTAAGGAAACACACTCGCGCAGCACGTTCAGCCAGTCGCGAGGCATTTACTTCGAGAAAATAATGAATAAACAAGCATCTCAACCACGGGCGATATACTACGTTGTCGCGCTACAAATCTGGGAATACTTCAGTTTTTACGGTATGCGTGCGCTGCTGATCCTGTATCTCACTAACCAGCTTAAGTACGACGATAATCACGCATATGAACTGTTCAGCGCCTACTGCTCGCTGGTCTATGTCACCCCTATTCTCGGGGGATACCTGGCCGATAAAGTGCTCGGCAATCGAATGGCGGTGATGATCGGCGCATTTTTAATGGCGGTGGGACATCTGGTATTAGGTGCCAGTGAAATGGCTCCGGCGTTCCTCTATTTGTCGCTGGCGATAATTGTCTGCGGTTACGGTCTGTTTAAATCAAATATCAGTTGCCTGCTGGGCGAGTTATATCAACCTGAAGACCCGCGTCGCGACGGTGGATTCTCTCTGCTCTACGCCGCCGGTAACATCGGTTCGATCATCGCACCAATTGCCTGCGGATACGTGCAGGAAGAGTACAGTTGGGCGATGGGCTTTGCGCTGGCTGCCATCGGCATGCTGGCAGGGCTGGTGATTTTCTTATGTGGTAATCGCCATTTCGCCCACACCACCGGCGTCAACAAGGCCGTTCTATGTGCTAAAACCTTTATTCTGCCAAACTGGGCCTGGCTGTTAGTTTTGTTGGTTGCCGCACCGCTGCTGATTACCGTGCTGTTCTGGAAAGAGTGGTCCGTTTACGCCCTGATAGTTGCCACCATTATTGGTCTGGCAGTTCTGGCGAAGATTTATCGCCAGGCACAGACGCAGAAACAACGCAAAGAGCTGGGGCTTATCGTCACGCTGACCTTCTTCAGCCTGTTGTTTTGGGCCTTTGCTCAACAGGGCGGCAGTTCGATCAGCCTGTATATCGACCGCTTCGTTAACCGCGATATTCTGGGGTATTCCGTCCCTACCGCGATGTTCCAGTCGGTTAACGCTTTTGCCGTTATGCTGTGCGGTATCGTACTGGCGTGGGTAGTCAAAGAAAGCGTGAGTGGC
Organism: Citrobacter sp. Cpo040; assembly: GCF_030332915.1. Taxonomy (NCBI): domain Bacteria; kingdom Pseudomonadati; phylum Pseudomonadota; class Gammaproteobacteria; order Enterobacterales; family Enterobacteriaceae; genus Citrobacter; species Citrobacter sp. Cpo040. The sequence continues at coordinate 434,107 of NZ_JAOWGX010000036.1, read as the reverse complement.
AATCGTACCGTACGTATCTGGGGTAAATTTGCCCTTGGCCTCGGCTTAATGAGCGCTGGGTTCTGTATTCTAACCTTGAGCGCTCGCTGGTCCGCTGCTTACGGCCACTCTTCCATGCCGCTGATGGTACTTGGGTTGGCGGTCATGGGCTTTGCCGAACTGTTTATCGATCCGGTGGCAATGTCACAAATTACGCGTATTGAGATCCCTGGTGTTACCGGCGTATTAACCGGCATTTATATGCTGCTTTCCGGTGCTATCGCCAATTACCTGGCAGGCGTTATCGCCGATCAGACCTCACAAGGCTCGTTTGATGCTGCCGGCGCTATCAACTACTCCATCAATGCCTATATTGATGTCTTTAGTGAAATTACCTGGGGCGCACTGGCCTGTGTGGTGCTGGTGCTGCTGATTTGGCTGTACCAGTCACTTAAGTTCAGAAACCGTCCGCTGGCGGTAGAATCCTGAGTGTAGGGGCCCGATGATGTAATCTGATTCGGGCTTTTTTTCAGGAATTACGCATGGCTGGCAGTCAACTCCTCTTCAGAAAGACCTGTAACCAGAAAGCTGTTTCTGGTTGAAGATGACTGCACTTTACTGCTGGCAGAAAACATCTTCATCAAGGCATTAGCAGCCTTGCGTACACGCTTCAGTGCTAAATGTCCCACCACTGCAACATATTCATTCTACTGGAAGGTCTTACGCAGAAATCCGCTGCGCGCTTATCCCTTACGCGCCGCCTCATATGCCGCCAGCGTCGCCAGCCTTGCCTGTTTATGATCGACAATCTGACGAGGATAGTTAAGCGTCACCTGCGCTTTTTCAGCCCATGACCACGGTTCATGAATAGCTTTCCCCGGCACGTCGCGCAGTTCCGGCAGCCACTGGCGGATAAACTCACCGTCACGATCAAATTTTTCGCCCTGAGTCGTGGGGTTAAAGATACGGAAATACGGTGCGGCGTCGGTTCCGGTTGAGGCTGCCCACTGCCAGCCTCCGTTATTGGCCGCCAGGTCGCCATCGATCAGTTGCGACATGAAATATTGTTCGCCTTTACGCCAGTCGATCAGCAGGTCTTTCACTAAAAAACTGGCGGTAATCATGCGTAAACGATTATGCATCCAGCCCGTGGCGTTGAGCTGACGCATGGCCGCATCCACAATGGGGTAGCCTGTATTCCCTGTTTTCCAGGCCTGGAAATGCGTCGGATTATTCTGCCATTGCACGCGTTCGGTCCAGCGAATAAAAGGTTGATACCGACATAGCGCCGGATGGTAAGTCATCAGATGACGATAAAATTCGCGCCAAATAAGCTCATTCAACCAAACGCTGCCTGCCCCATCCTCAAGCGCCTGCGGCTGCTCCACGAGCAGTCGATTCAGGCACTGGCGCGGTGATAGTCCACCTGTCGCCAGGCTCGCGGATAATCGACTGGTTCCGTCAATCGCCGGAAAGTCACGCAGTTGTTCATATTCTCCGGCGGCCTGCTGGCAAAAATGGCGTAACTGCGCGATGGCCAATTTTTCTTCTGCCGGAAATTGCTGCGTATCAAAATCCTGCTGCGGGTAGCTCAGCGCGATGGATGTTAATGGAGAGTCAAGAGCACCGCTTTCTCTCACCTTCGGCGCACTGACACATTCCGGGATCCCGTCTTTTATCCGCTTCAGCCAGGCATTTTTAAACGGCGTAAAGACTTTATACATCTCGTGATTACCGGTCATGACCGCCCCCGGAGGCAGGATCACGCTGTCGTCAAACCCTTCGCACACCACCTGAGGTAATGACTTTTCGACGGCAGCATCACGCTGGCGTTCGTTTATTTCATATTGATAGTTATAAAATATTCGACTGACGCCATGCTGTACGCAGACGTTTTTGACGGTTTCCACACTGGTCGCAAAATCAGCAACTTCATGAAACAGAAGCGGGATGCCCTTTTCTGCCAGCGCCGTTTGCAACGCGTTCAGCTGCGCATTAACCAATGCCGCCTGACGTGGGGCCATATCATGCGCCTTCCACTGTTCAGGCGTGGAGATATAGAGCGCGAGTACATGTGCAGAACGATCCCGACAAGCCGCCGCCAGCGCGAGATTGTCATGCAGACGTAAATCACGCCGAAACCAGACCAGATGCGTGGTCATAAAACTCCCTGATAAAAATTAATCATTGCCCTGTAAACGCCAAATCGCAGGCCAGAGTTCAAAATAACGTTGCCCGGACAACCAGGTGTTCGGGTGCTCAGCCATATAGTGTTTGAGGAGCATTAAGGGTGCAAGTAGCGGCTGCGCCTCGCGTCGATAGTTATCGATTATCGAGGTCAATTCCTGACGTTGACGCAGATCGAGCTGATTACGGAAATAGCCCTGTACGTGCATCAATACATTGGTATGGTTACGCCGGGTAGCAGGATTTAATAACAGATGGATCAATCGTAGGCGATACTCGGTAAAAAAAGCATCGAGATCTTGCCATTCATGGATTGCGGCAACGAAGGGGCCAAGCTCCCGATACTCTGGCTGGGAATGCGCCAGTAGTACCAGTTTGTAGCGGGTATGATAGTCAATTAATGCGCCCCGCGTTAATTTTCGCTGACGCAGGCGGTGCAATTCATGCAAAGCGTAAACACGTATTAATGTATTTTCGTCGAACTGAGGTGCCTCACTCGCTTCTGTGGTCAGACAGGTGCGGATACCAACAGGAATTCTCGTGCTCATCGCCACTCCTTATCCGTTACTCAGATAAGTGTAGACGTCGGCGTATAAAAAAACCGCCACATTGCTGTTGGCGGTTTTCTTGAACAATAACGACAACTTAATAGAAGTCGCAGGTGGCTTTTTCAGCCTGCTCCATCCACACCGGTTTATCACTGGTTTTGGACCAGACGCGGTGCAGATAGCTGTAAAAACGGGCGCGGTCTTTCCAGAACAACATGACCGGCAGCGCCAGCACGCCCGCCACAACGGCAAAGGTACGGCGCAAGAAAACAATGTGTGCTGGATATTCTTTATAAAAGTCCATAATCCTCTCCCATATATCTGTTCGGTGAATCGCACCGGAAAAATAAACTTGGTTAACTGATGAAAATAATACCGCCTTGTGTGTAATTTTGCTACTCATCCGACCACTTATTTTTATCTATTGATGCTCCGTTTAGCTAAAAACCGTAATTAAGTTACATAAAAGTTAAATTAATACTAATCATTAGTTAAATAATGGTCTTTGCCATTTTTATACTTTTTTTACACCCCTCCCACTGATTTTTGCGAAATCTTTGCAAGCAAAAATCTACGCTCTGGTTATCACATTTATGCCACTGGAGGTGCACCGTGAGTGCAGGCGTGATAACCGGCATTGTGCTGGTCTTTTTATTATTAGGTTATCTGGTGTATGCCCTGATTAATGCGGAGGCGTTCTGATGGCGGCCCAAGGATTTTTACTCATTGCCAGTTTCTTGCTGGTACTGTTTATCATCGCCAGACCGCTGGGTTTTGGCTTGGCTCGGCTGATCAATAATACGTCCCTGCCGGGTCTGGCTGGCGTGGAACATCTGCTCTGGCGCGGTCTGGGCATCTCGCAGCAGGAGATGAACTGGCGGCAGTATCTGTTGGCGATCCTCGTGCTCAATGTGCTGGGTTTGCTGGTCCTGTTTTCAATGCTGATGGCGCAAAACCTGCTGCCGCTAAATCCGCAACAGCTACCTGGGCTTTCGTGGGATTTAGCGCTCAACACAGCGGTGAGTTTTGTCACTAATACCAACTGGCAATCCTATGCTGGTGAAACCACCTTAAGCTACTTCAGCCAAATGGTCGGGCTGACCGTGCAGAACTTCCTGTCAGCGGCAACCGGGATTGCGGTGATTTTTGCCCTGGCCCGTGCCTTTACTCGCCAGAGCATGAACACGCTGGGCAATGCCTGGGTCGATCTGGTTCGCATTACATTGTGGATCCTGCTCCCCATTGCATTGCTCATTGCGTTGTTCTTCATTCAGCAAGGTGTGCTGCAAAACGTGTTGCCCTATCAGCCCATGACTACCCTTGAAGGGGTGAAACAGCTGCTGCCGATGGGGCCCGTCGCCTCACAGGAAGCGATTAAGATGCTTGGCACTAACGGGGGCGGTTTCTTTAACGCTAACTCATCACATCCGTTTGAAAACCCTACCGCGTTGACCAATCTGGTACAGATGCTGGCCATTTTCTTAATTCCTACCGCGCTGTGTTTTGCCTTTGGTGATGTGGTTGGCGATCGTCGCCAGGGGCGGACCCTGCTGTGGGCCATGTCGCTGATATTTGTAGTCTGCGTAGCCGTGGTGATGTGGGCCGAAGTTCAAGGCAACCCGCACCTGATGGCATTCGGTGCAGACAGTAATATCAACATGGAAGGCAAAGAAAGCCGCTTTGGCGTGCTGGCTACGAGTCTTTTTTCCATCGTGACGACAGCGGCATCTTGCGGCGCTGTCGATGCGATGCATGACTCCTTCACCGCGCTGGGCGGGATGGTGCCGATGTGGCTAATGCAGATTGGCGAAGTGGTCTTCGGTGGTGTCGGTTCGGGCCTGTACGGCATGCTGCTGTTCGTGTTGTTGGCGGTGTTTATCGCGGGCCTGATGATTGGTCGCACGCCGGAATATCTGGGTAAGAAAATAGACGTGCGTGAAATGAAAATGACCGCGCTGGCGATTCTGGTCACCCCTGCGCTGGTCCTGCTCGGTACGGCGATAGCGATGATGAGCGATGCCGGACGCAGCGCCATGCTCAATCCTGGTCCACATGGCTTTAGTGAGGTGTTGTACGCCGTATCGTCTGCCGCGAACAACAACGGCAGCGCCTTCGCCGGATTAAGCGCCAACAGCCCGTTCTGGAACTGTCTGCTGGCCCTGTGCATGTTCTTCGGCCGTTTCGGCGTGATCATCCCCGTGATGGCAATTGCCGGATCGCTGGTCAGTAAAAAGATCCAGCCAGCAAGTCCAGGCACGCTGCCTACCCACGGTGCACTGTTTGTCGGGTTGTTAATCGGTACGGTGTTACTGGTTGGCGCCCTCACCTTTGTTCCTGCCCTGGCGCTTGGCCCGGTCGCAGAATACCTGTCATTACACTGAGTGATGCGGAGCACATGACTATGAGTCGCAAGCAACTGGCGCTGTTCGAACCCTCTCTGGTCGCACAGGCGCTGATGGACGCCGTGAAAAAATTAAGCCCACATACCCAGTGGCGCAATCCGGTGATGTTTATCGTCTGGCTGGGCAGTCTGCTGACAACCCTGTTAACGCTGGCAATGGCCACAGGCCATATGCAAGGCAATCCGTGGTTTACCGGCGCGATAAGTCTGTGGCTGTGGGTCACCGTACTGTTCGCCAACTTTGCCGAAGCGCTGGCGGAAGGACGCAGTAAGGCTCAGGCTAACAGTCTGAAAGGAGTGAAAAAAACCGCTTTTGCTCGCAAACTCCGCGAGCCGAAATACGGTGCCGCCATGGATCACGTTCCGGCGGAGGATTTGCGCAAAGGAGATATCGTGTTAGTAGAAGCGGGCGATATTATCCCGTGTGACGGCGAGGTCATGGAAGGTGGCGCATCGGTGGATGAAAGCGCCATTACCGGTGAATCCGCGCCGGTCATTCGTGAATCCGGTGGTGATTTCGCCTCCGTCACCGGCGGGACCCGCATCCTCTCCGACTGGCTGGTGATCGAATGTAGCGTGAACCCTGGTGAAACGTTCCTCGACCGGATGATCGCCATGGTTGAAGGCGCGCAGCGGCGTAAAACGCCGAATGAAATCGCCCTGACGATCCTGTTGATAGCCCTGACCATCGTTTTTCTGCTGGCGACCGCTACGCTGTGGCCATTTTCCGCCTGGGGTGGTAGCGCGGTTAGCGTCACGGTACTGGTTGCCCTGCTGGTGTGTCTGATCCCCACCACCATCGGCGGGCTACTCTCCGCAATTGGCGTCGCCGGGATGAGCCGCATGCTGGGCGCGAACGTCATCGCCACCAGCGGACGTGCAGTAGAAGCTGCAGGTGACGTGGACGTACTGCTGCTGGACAAAACCGGCACCATTACGCTGGGTAACCGCCAGGCTTCAGATTTCCTGCCCGCCCAGGGCGTGGACGAAAAAACGCTGGCCGACGCCGCGCAGCTTTCATCTCTGGCCGATGAAACCCCTGAAGGCCGCAGTATCGTGATTCTGGCAAAACAGCGCTTTAATCTGCGTATTCGCGACGTGCAATCGCTACACGCCACCTTTGTACCGTTTACCGCCCAAAGTCGGATGAGCGGGATCAACATCGACAACCGCATGATCCGCAAAGGGTCGGTCGATGCTATTCGTCGTCACGTCGAAGCCAACGGCGGCCACTTCCCTGCCGACGTGGAGCAGAAGGTCGAAAACGTCGCACGCCTAGGCGCTACACCGCTGGTGGTTGCCGAAGGCTCCCACGTACTGGGCGTGATTGCCCTGAAAGATATCGTAAAAGGCGGAATCAAAGAACGTTTTGCCCAACTGCGTAAAATGGGCATCAAAACGGTGATGATCACCGGCGATAACCGCCTGACCGCTGCCGCGATTGCGGCAGAAGCCGGGGTAGATGACTTCTTAGCTGAAGCCACGCCGGAAGCCAAGCTGGCGCTGATTCGTCAGTATCAGGCGGAAGGTCGTCTGGTAGCGATGACCGGCGACGGAACCAATGACGCCCCGGCGCTGGCGCAAGCCGACGTGGCGGTCGCCATGAACTCCGGGACCCAGGCAGCGAAGGAAGCGGGCAACATGGTGGATCTCGACTCTAACCCCACCAAGCTGATTGAAGTGGTGCACATTGGTAAACAGATGCTGATGACGCGTGGTTCGCTGACCACCTTCAGTATCGCCAACGACGTGGCGAAGTATTTCGCCATTATCCCGGCCGCGTTTGCCGCCACCTACCCGCAGCTCAATGCGCTTAACGTGATGGGTCTGCATTCGCCGGACTCGGCGATCCTCAGCGCGGTTATCTTTAATGCGCTGGTTATCGTCTTTCTGATCCCGCTGGCGCTTAAAGGCGTGAGCTACAAACCGTTATCCGCATCCGCAATGCTGCGCCGTAATTTGTGGATCTATGGTCTGGGTGGTCTGGTTGTGCCGTTTATCGGTATCAAAGCAATTGATTTACTGCTGACCCTGCTGGGTCTGGTGTGAGGTTTCAGATGAGTGGATTACGTCCTGCATTATCAACATTGATTTTCCTGATGCTTATCACCGGCGGGACTTACCCGTTGTTGACCACCGCGTTGGGGCAGTGGTGGTTTCCCCACCAGGCTAACGGCTCGCTTCTGCGTGAAGGTCAGGTCGTTCGCGGCTCTGCGCTCATTGGGCAACATTTTACCGCGGCCGGTTATTTTCAGGGACGCCCGTCTGCTACAGCAGAAATGCCCTATAATCCAATGGCTTCAGGCGGCAGCAATCTGGCAGCCAGCAACCCGGAACTGGATAAACAGCTGCAAAGCCGGATAGCCGCGCTGCGTGCCGCCAACCCGCAGGCAAATCCTGCCGTTCCGGTAGAGCTGGTAACGGCTTCTGCCAGCGGGCTGGACAACAACCTGACACCCGCCGCGGTGGCCTGGCAAATCCCCCGCGTGGCGCAGGCTCGCAACCTCAGCGTTGAAGAAGTCACGCGCCTGGTTGCACAATACACGCAAAAGCCGTTGGTCAGTTTTATCGGCCAGCCGGTGGTGAACCTGGTAGAACTTAATTTAGCGCTGGATAAGCACTGAGAAAAAGGACATGCATAACGAACCCTTACGCCCCGACCCCGATCGCCTGCTGGAGCAGACCGCTGCCCCGCACCGCGGAAAACTGAAAATTTTCTTCGGCGCGTGTGCAGGCGTCGGTAAAACCTGGGCCATGCTGGCAGAGGCCCAGCGGCTGCGGGCGCAGGGGTTAGATGTGCTGATTGGCGTGGTGGAAACCCACGGACGCAAAGAGACCGCCGCGCTGCTGGACGGTCTCAGCATCCTGCCGCTAAAGAGACACGCGCGTCATGGTCGTCACATCAGCGAGTTCGATCTCGATGCCGCGCTGGCCCGCCGTCCGGCGCTCATTTTAATGGATGAACTGGCGCACAGTAATGCGCCAGGTTCACGCCATCCTAAGCGCTGGCAAGATATTGAAGAGCTGCTCGAAGCCGGTATCGACGTCTTTACCACCGTTAACGTACAGCATCTGGAAAGTCTCAATGATGTGGTCAGCGGCGTCACAGGCATTCAAGTTCGCGAAACCGTCCCCGATCCTTTTTTCGATGCCGCCGACGATGTGGTGCTGGTCGATCTTCCCCCCGACGATTTGCGCCAACGCCTGAACGAAGGCAAGGTCTATATCGCCGGTCAGGCGGAAAGAGCCATCGAGCATTTCTTTCGCAAAGGGAACTTGATCGCGCTACGTGAGCTGGCCCTGCGCCGCACGGCCGATCGGGTTGACGATCAGATGCGTGCCTGGCGAGGGCGTCCGGGGGAAGAAAAAGTCTGGCATACCCGTGACGCCATTTTACTGTGCATTGGACACAATACCGGCAGCGAAAAGCTGGTGCGTGCTGCCGCGCGTCTGGCAGCGCGCCTCGGCAGCGTCTGGCATGCAGTGTATGTCGAAACGCCAGCGCTGCACCGACTGCCCGAAAAACAGCGCCGGGCAATCCTAAGCGCTCTGCGGTTAGCCCAGGAGCTGGGTGCAGAAACCGCCACCCTTTCCGATCCCGCTGAAGACAAGGCTGTAATCCGCTACGCCCGTGAGCATAATCTGGGAAAAATTGTCCTAGGACGTCCGACTACGCGACGCTGGTGGCGCAGTGATTCTTTTGCTGACAAACTGGCCCATCGCGCACCGGATCTCGACCTGATGATTGTTGCGCTCGATGAGCCACCTTCGCGCCCTGTGCTACCAACTGCAGATAACCGCACCTTTAAGGATAAATGGCGGGTACAAATTCAGGGTTGTGTGGTTGCCGTCGCGCTGTGCGCCATCATTACGTTGATTGCCATGCAGTGGTTGATGGCCTTTGACGCCGCCAACCTGGTGATGATCTATTTATTGGGCGTGGTGGTTATCGCCCTCTTTTATGGACGCTGGCCGTCGGTGCTGGCAACTTTTATTAACGTCGCCAGCTTCGATCTCTTCTTTATTGCTCCGCGTGGCACGCTGGCCGTTTCCGACGTCCAGTACCTGCTCACCTTCGCCGTGATGCTAACGGTAGGGCTGGTAATCGGTAATCTGACCGCCGGAGTGCGTTATCAGGCGCGGGTGGCCCGTTATCGTGAACAACGTACGCGCCATTTGTATGAGATGTCGAAAGCGCTGGCCGTCGGACGGAGTCAGCAAGATATCGCAGCCACCAGCGAACAGTTTATTGCCTCAACGTTCCAGGCCCGCAGCCAGGTTTTACTGCCCGGTGAGAACGGTAAGCTGGCCCCTCTCACCCATCAACAGGGCATGACGCCGTGGGATGATGCCATTGCCCAATGGAGCTTTGATAAAGGGCAACCGGCAGGCGCAGGTACTGACACTTTGCCAGGTGTGCCGTATCAAATATTACCGTTAAAAAGTGCCGACAAAACGCATGGGCTGCTGGTTGTGGAACCGGGAAATTTACGCCAGCTGATGATCCCCGAACAGCAACGCCTGCTGGAAACTTTCACTTTACTGGTCGCCAGTGCGCTGGAGCGTCTGACGCTAACCGCCAGCGAAGAGCAGGCCCGGTTTGCCAGCGAGCGTGAAAGCATTCGCAACGCGCTGCTCGCCGCCCTTTCCCACGATTTACGTACACCGCTAACGGTGCTGTTCGGTCAGGCAGAGATCTTAACGCTGGATCTGGCCAGCGAAGGATCGCCGCATGCGCGCCAGGCCAGCGAGATTCGCCAGCACGTCCTGAATACCACCCGACTGGTTAATAACCTGCTGGATATGGCGCGAATTCAGTCTGGCGGCTTTAATCTTAAGAAGGAGTGGTTAACACTGGAAGAGGTGGTCGGCAGCGCCCTGCAGATGCTGGAGCCAGGACTCTCTGCTCCTATTAATTTGTCGCTACCAGCACCGTTAACGCTGATCCACGTCGATGGCCCACTCTTTGAACGGGTGCTGATTAATCTGCTGGAAAACGCCGTTAAATACGCAGGTCCAGCGGCGCAAATCGGTATTGATGCCAGCGTCGATGGCGAACACCTGCAACTGGACGTCTGGGATAATGGCCCCGGCATTCCATCGGGTATGGAGCAGCAAGTTTTTGACAAGTTTTCCCGGGGAAACAAAGAGTCATCGGTACCGGGCGTTGGGCTGGGGCTGGCAATCTGTCAGGCCATTGTGGACGTGCACGGCGGTACGATTTCCGTCCACAATCGCGCACAGGGAGGAGCATGTTTCCGTGTTACACTGCCCCAGGAAATCCCCCCTGAACTTGAAGATTTTCATGAGGATATGTGACGAACGTACTGATTGTTGAAGATGAACAGGCTATCCGTCGCTTTCTGCGCACCGCGCTGGAAGCCGATGGTCTGCGTGTATATGAAGCGGAAACGCTGCAACGTGGTCTGCTGGAAGCCGCCACGCGAAAACCCGATCTCATCATTCTCGATCTCGGTCTGCCGGACGGTGACGGCATTGATTTTATTCGTGACCTGCGACAATGGAGCGCGATACCGGTAATTGTGCTCTCAGCCCGCAGCGAAGAAAGCGATAAAATCGCTGCCCTGGATGCCGGTGCCGATGACTATCTCAGTAAACCCTTTGGTATTGGCGAGCTACAGGCGCGATTACGCGTGGCATTGCGCCGCCACGCCAGCGGCGCGTCTCCCGAGCCGGTGGTGCATTTTTCCAACGTAAAAGTAGATATCGCCGCCCGGCTCGTACATCGTGGTGATGAAGAGATTCATCTGACGCCGATTGAGTTTCGCCTGTTAGCGGTACTGCTGAATAATGCCGGAAAGGTACTAACGCAACGCCAGCTGTTAAATCAGGTTTGGGGACCGAATGCCGTCGAACACAGTCACTATCTGCGAATTTACATGGGACACCTGCGCCAGAAGCTGGAACAGGACCCGGCGCGTCCGCGTCATTTTCTGACCGAAACCGGGATTGGTTATCGGTTTATGCCGTGAATCTAAGCCGAATAAAAAAAAGCCGGATCAGCACAAAGCTATCCGGCTTTTTAATTCATGCCGGATAGCGACGCTAGCGTCTTATCCGGCCTACGGTTTACGCGTTCTTCAGCACTTCGCTGACGATCTCAACCGCTTCTTTTTCGATCTGCTTGCGGTGTTCTTCACCGAGGAAGCTCTCGCAGTAGATTTTATAAGCGTCTTCGGTGCCGGACGGACGAGCGGCAAACCAGCCGTTGTCAGTCATCACTTTCAGACCGCCGATAGAAGCACCGTTGCCCGGTGCCGCCGTCAGACGAGCGGTGATCGGGTCGCCCGCCAGCGTGCTGGCACTCACCATTTCCGGAGACAGCTTAGACAGCGCCGCTTTCTGTGCGGAGGTCGCACTTGCCTGCAGGCGGTTGTAGCTCGGCGCACCAAAGCGGGCAGCCAGTTCGTTGTAGTGCTCCTGCGGATTCTTACCGGTCACTGCGGTAATTTCTGCCGCCAACAGGCACATGATGATGCCGTCTTTGTCGGTCGACCACGGTGTACCGTCGAAACGCAGGAAAGATGCCCCCGCGCTCTCTTCACCACCAAAGCCAAAGCTGCCGTCGAACAGACCGTCAACAAACCATTTAAAGCCAACCGGCACTTCGACCAGTTTACGCCCTAAATCATTCACCACGCGGTCAATCATTGCCGAGGACACCAGCGTCTTACCAACGGCAACATCTTTGCCCCACTGCGGACGATGCTGGAACAGGTAGTTGATCGCCACCGCCAGATAGTGGTTCGGATTCATCAGCCCTGCCGGGGTGACGATACCGTGACGGTCGTAGTCTGGGTCGTTGGCAAAGGCCAGATCGAACTTGTCGCGCAGCGCCAGCAGGCCCGCCATCGCGCACTCGGAGGAGCAGTCCATGCGGATTGCGCCATCTTTGTCGAGATGCATGAAACGGAAAGTCTGATCAACGTGATCGTTAACGATAGTCAGGTTCAGGTTGTAGTGCTTAGCAATACGCTTCCAGTATTCGATACCGGAACCGCCCAGCGGATCGACACCCAGTGTCAGACCCGCTTTTTGGATCGCTGCCATGTCGACGATGTCAGCCAGTCCTTCAACAAACGGCTGAACCAGATCCTGCTCTGTTACATGACCAGATGCCAGCGCAGCATCCAGCGACATGCGCTTCACGCCTTGCAGACCGTCAGCCAGCAGCGCGTTGGCTCTGTCTTCCACCACTTTGGTGACGTTGGTATCTGCCGGACCACCGTTTGGCGGGTTATATTTAATGCCGCCATCTTCCGGCGGGTTGTGGGACGGCGTGATCACAATGCCGTCAGCCAGCGGGCCGCCTTTTTTGTTGTGGACCAGGATAGCATTCGACACAGCAGGGGTTGGCGTAAAGCCGTTATTTTCCTGCACGATGACGTCAACGCCGTTCGCCGCCAGCACTTCCAGTACAGAGATAAAAGCCGGTTCAGACAGCGCGTGGGTATCCTTGCCCACATAGCACGGGCCAGTAATCCCGTTTTTCGCACGTTCTTCAGCAATCGCCTGAGCGATAGCCAGAATATGCGGCTCGTTAAAACTATGACGACCTGCACTGCCACGATGTCCGGACGTACCGAACTTAACGGCGTGCTCAGCGTTCCCTGCTGTTGGTTTCAGTACATAGTACTGTGCCGTCAGTTGGGCGACGTTAATCAAATCACTCTGTTGCGCAGGTTGACCTGCACGGTTGTGGATTGCCATTGCCTGGTCCTTCTAATGCAAGGATTAAATTGTTCCGCAAACCTTTTCAATCAATTCCGCAGGGAATTGCATTGACTGCATGATGTGTTCAACCATGCTGCATTTACGGCCGGTATTGGTGTTGGTGATCACCCAGTACGGCGTGCCTGGCACGTGTTTCGGTTTGGTTTGATTACCATTTTTCAGCAGCGTCTGTTCATCCGCTGCAAAATAAACGCGCGTACGGCCATGCAACGATTCCGTTGCTTCGGCGAACGCGTTTTGATCCAGTGAATAGAGTGTAGACAGCACCAGCATAAAGCGATTTACTGCTTTCTTCTGTTCCGCGTATTCGTCGGACAGCAGCAGTTCACGCATCGCGCGCACTTTATCTTTTACGGGGTTAACCGGCTTAGCTTCCACGACAGGTTGCACAGCGCGGACTTCTTTGACTACCGGAGTGACAGGCTGTGATGCGGCGGAAAATTTCAACATACGCCGTAAAATGTCGGATGCGCTCTCGCCAATATGCTTGGTGTGGCTGGCAATATAGCTATAGAGTTCATCATCAACTTCAATCGTTTTCATCTTAATCCAGTGCAGTGTTTAGCTGAATACAAGTTGTCGGGGTAAACACACGTAGTGTAAAGGCAAATCCCAACAGCGGATAGCGTCAAGCCTGGTGGCCAGCAAAACTCAGAGTAACCGTAGTTGTTGCAGCCATGTGGCAGAATGGTCAACATGATACCCTAACCCGTGAGTGTGAAAAAAAGAACTTTGCCATGAAATTGAATATCCGAGCGCAATCTGCGCAAAACCTGCACAATAATTCTCCCATCGTCCTGGTTCACGGCCTGTTTGGCAGTCTTGATAACCTGGGGATCCTGGCGCGCGATCTGGTGGTCGATCACGATATCATCCAGGTTGATATGCGAAATCATGGCCTCTCCCCTCGTTCCCCTGAGATGAATTATCCGGCCATGGCGCAAGATTTGCTGGATACGTTGGACGCTCAGCAAATAGAAAAGGCGACCTTTATTGGTCACTCGATGGGGGGAAAAGCCGTCATGGCGTTAACCGCACTGGCTCCTGATCGTATCGATCGACTGGTGGCCATTGATATTGCTCCGGTCGACTATCATGTTCGCCGTCACGATGCGATCTTTACCGCTATTAATGCCGTAACCGATGCCCAGGCCACTTCGCGTCAGCAGGCGGCCAGCGTCATGCGTCAACATCTGCATGAGGAAGGCGTAATCCAGTTTCTGCTGAAATCTTTCGTCGACGGCGAATGGCGTTTTAACGTTCCCGTGCTGTGGGATCAGTATCCTCATATCGTCGGTTGGGAAACCATTCCTGCGTGGGAGCACCCGGCGCTGTTTATCCCTGGCGGCAACTCACCGTATGTTACCGAAGCGTATCGCGAACAACTGCTGGCGCAATTCCCACAGGCTCGGGCGCATGTTATTGCAGGAGCCGGTCATTGGGTGCATGCGGAAAAACCGGAGGCGGTGCTGCGCGCCATCCGTCGTTATCTGAACGAACAGGCTAACTGATTAAAAACTCAGCGTCTGCGCGCGATTACGCGCGTGGGCGTTGGCGTGTCACCCCTGCTGATGTATTATGGCGCGCTATCCATCCGGGCAGACGCCTGGCTGATTGTTTCCCCGAAGTCACCAAGATCATGGCCAAAGAACAAACGGACCGTACGACATTAGATCTGTTCGCGCAGGAGCGTCGCCCGGGACGACCCAAAACTAATCCGCTCTCGCGTGATGAACAGTTACGTATTAATAAACGTAATCAGCTTAAGCGTGACAAAGTTCGCGGGCTTAAGCGTGTCGAACTGAAACTGAACGCTGATGCCGTTGACGCTCTGAACGAGCTGGCCGAGGCGCGCAACATGAGTCGCAGTGAACTCATCGAAGAGATGCTGATGACCCAACTCAGCACATTGCGCGGTCAGGCATAGTCTGAATTTCTGCTCTAAATCATAAATCGTGTAGCACAGAGTGCAGTCCTGCGTGTTTGCTGTTTCCGCATGCCTGACTGTTCTGCTATGATTGCCCTTATCCGTGGGCAATGCGCCACCACCATTTCAATAAGTTTCAAGAGGTTATTTAACTCATGGCAATCACTGGCATCTTTTTCGGCAGCGACACCGGTAATACCGAAAACATCGCAAAAATGATTCAAAAACAGCTTGGTAAAGACGTTGCCGATGTTCATGACATTGCAAAAAGCAGCAAAGAAGACCTCGAAGGTTATGACATTCTGCTGCTCGGCATCCCAACCTGGTACTACGGTGAAGCGCAGTGTGACTGGGACGACTTCTTCCCTACCCTCGAAGACATTGATTTTAATGGCAAACTGGTTGCATTGTTCGGCTGCGGCGACCAGGAAGATTACGCAGAATATTTCTGCGATGCGTTAGGGACCATTCGCGACATCATCGAACCGCGCGGCGCAACCATCGTTGGTCACTGGCCGACGGCGGGTTATCACTTTGAAGCGTCTAAAGGCCTGGCTGACGACGACCACTTTGTCGGTCTGGCTATCGATGAAGATCGCCAGCCAGAACTGACAGCAGAACGCGTAGAAAAATGGGTTAAGCAGATCTCTGAAGAGCTGCACCTCGACGAAATCATTAATGCCTGATTTCGTGCGGCGTAGATTTCCATCTGCGCCGCATCAATAGATAAAACCAATCAAAATAATTGCTACAAATTTGTAACTTTTTCGTCTGACCCTGTACAATGGCTGGATGCCAATCGGGTGTTGCACAGTGTGTTTGTCGGCGATACCACGTTTTGATTAACAATATATGCCAGAGACTTGCAGTTTTCATTTAGCCATGGCAGTTCTATAATGATACGCATTATCTCAAGTGCAATTTCTGTCACTTCTGTTAATGAAGTGAATCGTTTAGCTACAGGACAGATTCCGCATGACTGACAACAATACCGCATTAAAGAAGGCTGGCCTGAAAGTAACGCTTCCTCGTTTAAAAATTCTGGAAGTTCTTCAGGAACCGGATAACCATCACGTCAGTGCGGAAGATTTATACAAACGCCTGATCGATATGGGTGAAGAAATTGGTCTGGCGACCGTGTATCGTGTGCTGAACCAGTTTGATGATGCCGGTATCGTGACCCGCCATAATTTTGAAGGTGGTAAATCCGTCTTCGAACTGACTCAACAGCATCATCACGATCACCTCATCTGTCTCGACTGCGGCAAAGTAGTCGAGTTCAGCGATGATTCCATCGAAGCGCGCCAGCGTGAGATTGCGGCTAAACATGGTATTCGTTTAACCAACCATAGTCTCTATCTCTACGGCCACTGCGCTGAAGGCGATTGCCGCGAAGATGAGCATGCCCACGACGGCAAATAATGTAATGCTTTTTGAAAAGCCAACCTTCCGGTTGGCTTTTTTTATGGGCATTACCTGCCCTTTTCCCCTTCCCTCCGCTCCTGTGTTGCTTTAATGTAAAAATCAATTGCCCCTTCCGGAGAGTCGAAATGGAACTTCGCCAGCTACGCTATTTTGTGCGCATTGTAGAAACCGGCAGCATGGGTAGCGCGGCACTCGATCTCAATATCGGGGTTTCGGCACTCAGCCAGCAAATGTCGCGTCTGGAAAGCGAACTCGCTATTCGCCTGCTGCAGCGCACCTCGCGCGGTGTGACACCCACCAGCGCCGGGCTGGCTTTTTACTCCCAGGCGCAGCTGGCGCTTCGTCACGCAGACGACGCGATCCTCGCCGCACGCGAGTCCCGGCTTTCCGGGCACGTCAGCGTCGGCATGGCTCCCAGTACTGCTTCCGTTCTCGGAATGCCGTTTATCAACGCCATGCGGGAAAGCTACAGTGATGTCCGTCTGCATGTGGTGGAAAGCCTCTCTGGCAATCTGGAGCGGATGATTAATACCCGCCAGATTGATCTGGCTGTCGTGTTTCAGAAAGAAAAGATCCTGCGCTGGAGCGCCATACCGATTCTCGAAGAGCGGCTGTTTTTGATTGGGACTCATGCCTTACTGGCTGATATTGCCGATGACAATATTGCTCCAGCCCAGCTGGCAAGTATCCCATTGATAATGCCAAGCCCGGGCCACGGTCTGCGCGGCAGGCTGGAAGCGATTTGTCAGGAACACGCGCTGAACATTGAGATCGCCACGGAAATTGATGGTCTGGCGCTACTCATGCACGCCGTGCGCAGTGGCATTGGTGCCACTCTCCAGCCCGGCGCGGCAATTTCCCATCTCGATAAAGAGACGCTAAGAGTGATCGGCGTCCACAATCCAATACTTAGCCGCCCCAACTTTCTGGTGAGTCTCTCAGACGATGAACTCACCCCGGCAGGCCTCGCGGCCCGCGTGGTGCTGACGAAAGTGATGCATCAACTGGTGGAAGCAGGAAGCTGGCCTGGCGCCATCCTTTACAATAACTAAAGTACCGTTTAGCACCACGTCATAGCGCCCGCACAAGCCGTGCGTATACATTTCAATTACAAATTTAACAAATGGTTAAATGGTAATGGAGTATACGATGGTTGATGTTCTGGTGATTGGTGGTGGCAATGCCGCGTTATGCGCTGCCTTGTCCGCCCGCGAGCAAGGAGCTTCGGTACTCCTGCTCGAAGCGGCTCCCCGTGAATGGCGCGGAGGAAACTCCCAACACACACGTAATTTACGTTGTATGCATGACGCGCCGCAGGATGTGCTGGTGGAAAGCTATCCTGAAGAAGAATTCTGGCAGGATCTGTGGCGCGTCACGGAAGGGAATACCAACGAAGCGCTGGCGCGTCTGGTGATCCGTACCTCTTCACAATGCCGTGACTGGATGCGTCAGCACGGCGTTAACTTTCAACCTCCTCTCTCCGGCGCTTTGCACGTGGCGCGAACCAACGCCTTTTTTATGGGCGGTGGAAAGGCCCTGGTGAATGCCTATTATCGCAGCGCAGAAAAGCTGGGCGTTCAAATTCGCTATAACACCCCCGTTCAGGCGCTTGAACTGCGTAATGGCGAGTTCGTGGCGGCGTTGGCAGGCGAAGAGCGCATCACCGCTAAGTCCTGCGTGCTTGCCGCTGGCGGATTCGAATCTAACCGGGAGTGGTTGCGCGAAGCCTGGGGGGAAAATGCCCGCGGCGAGTGGCCTGCGGATAACTTTCTGATTCGCGGCACGCGTTTTAATCAGGGCGTACTGCTCAAATTTATGATGGATGCTGGCGCAGACATTATTGGCGATCCCTCCCAGTCACACTGTGTGGCAATTGATGCCAGAGCGCCATTATATGACGGCGGGATTTGCACTCGCGTGGACTGCGTCTCGCTCGGTATTGTGGTGAACCGGGACGCTGAGCGTTTTTATGATGAAGGTGAAGATTTCTGGCCCAAACGCTACGCCATCTGGGGACGTCTGGTCGCTCAACAGCCAGGACAGATTGGCTACTCCATCATCGACAGTAAAGCTATCGGACACTTCATGCCTCCGGTCTTTCCTGGCACGCAGGCCAATACGCTGGCAGAACTGGCCCTTCAGTTAGGACTGGATGCCGAACGCTTTACCCACACCGTGACAGAGTACAACAACGCCTGCCAGCCAGGTCAGTTCGACCATACCGTTCTGGATAACTGCGCCACTAAAGATTTGCTACCCGCGAAAACGCATTGGGCGCGACCGCTGGACCTGCCGCCATACTACGGCTATGCCCTGCGGCCAGGGATCACCTTCACTTATCTTGGGTTAAAAGTGAACGAACGCGCCGCTGTGCATTTTGCCGGGCTTCCAAGCCGTAACCTGTTCGTCGCCGGAGAGATGATGGCGGGCAACGTGCTGGGCAAGGGTTACACCGCAGGCGTGGGGATGTCGATCGGCACCACCTTTGGCCGCATTGCCGGAAAAGAAGCCGCGCTGGCCGCACGTAAGGAGACACGTCATGAAGCAGCTTGAGAAACTGATCATCGAAGCACAAATTATCACCGAACCGGAAGCGGAAGTTGAACGTGTAATGCAGGTGTGCAATGCCTGTCGCTATTGTGAAGGCTTTTGCGCCGTGTTCCCGGCCATGACGCAGCGTCTGGAATTCGGTAAAGCGGATATCAATTATCTGGCAAACTTGTGCCATAACTGCGGCGCTTGCCTGCACGCGTGTCAGTATGCCCCACCTCATGAATTTGCCATCAACGTGCCGAAAGCGATGGCGGAAGTCCGGCTCGAAACCTATCAGCATTACGCGCAACCCGCCGCCTTTGGCACGCTTTATCGTCGCGCAGGCGTAACCGTGACGCTGGCGCTGGTTTTCGGTCTGATCCTGTTTTTACTCCTCGCTATAGGTTTGAAAGGTTCATTATTCCATCCTCCACTGGCCGGGGATTTCTATCAAATTTTCCCGCATAACCTGCTGGCCTGGATGTTTGGTTCGGTGTTTATTCTGGCGATCGGTTTGCTGATGGCGGGCGTGATCCGCTTCTGGCGCGAGATCTCTCCGGGTATGCCGCGTTCCGCCGAGATCGCTGAAGCCTCACACGATGCGCTGACGCTGAAATATCTCGATGGTGGCCACGGCAAAGGTTGTAACGAAGCGGATGATGCCTTCACCCTGATGCGCCGCCGTTTCCACCACTTTACCTTCTACGGTTTTATGCTCTGCTTTGCCGCCACCGTGGTGGCAACAGGCTATCACTACTTTGCAGGCATAGAAGCGCCCTACCCGTTCTTCAGCGTTCCGGTCATGCTGGGCACGTTGGGTGGCATTGGCCTGGTTGTCGGCCCGGCTGGCTTGCTATGGCTTAATCTTAAGCGCTCACCGCTACATGGCGACGCACGGCAAAAACCGATGGATCGCGGTTTTATTTTGCTGCTGCTGCTGACCAGTCTGACCGGTCTGGCGCTGCTGGCGGGAAGGGACACTTCATGGATGGCTATTTTACTGGCCATTCATCTCGGTGTGGTCATGGCGCTTTTTCTGACCATTCCTTACGGAAAATTTGCCCACGGATTTTACCGCTGCGCAGCCTTACTCAAGTGGGCGATTGAGAAACGGCGCGGCAAACAGGCGGGGGTCACAGGCGACTAACCCGCAAACTCTTACCTCTATAAATATTATGATAAGACAGTGGAGCAAACCCAATGACACAACAACCATCGCGCGCCGGAACTTTCGGCGCAATACTGCGGGTAACCAGCGGTAATTTTCTCGAACAGTTCGACTTTTTTCTGTTCGGGTTTTACGCCACCTATATTGCAAAGACGTTCTTCCCCGCGGAGAGTGAGTTTGCCGGGCTCATGTTGACCTTTGCGGTTTTCGGTTCGGGTTTTTTAATGCGGCCCGTTGGCGCAATAGTGCTGGGTGCTTATATCGACAGAATTGGCCGCCGCAAAGGACTGATGGTGACGCTGGCGATCATGGGCTGCGGGACCCTGCTGATTGCCCTGGTTCCCGGTTATCAAAGTATTGGCCTGCTGGCTCCTGTGCTGGTATTAGTCGGTCGATTATTGCAGGGCTTCTCTGCGGGCGTAGAGTTGGGCGGCGTTTCGGTTTATCTTTCTGAAATCGCCACGCCTGGCAATAAAGGTTTCTACACCAGCTGGCAGTCCGCCAGCCAACAGGTTGCCATTGTGGTGGCAGCGCTGATTGGCTACGGCCTGAATGCCACGCTGGGGCACGATGAAATCTCTGAATGGGGCTGGCGCATTCCGTTCTTTATTGGTTGTATGATTATTCCGTTGATCTTCGTCCTGCGCCGCTCGCTTCAGGAAACCGATGCATTTTTACAACGCACGCACCGTCCCGACACCAGGGAGATTTTCACCACTATCCTCAAAAACTGGCGTCTTATCTCAGCAGGTACGCTGCTGGTAGCGATGACCACAACGACGTTTTACTTCATAACCGTCTATACCCCGACCTACGGCAGGGCTGTACTCCACCTGAGCGCCCGTGATAGCCTGATAGTCACCATGCTGGTCGGTATTTCTAACTTTATTTGGCTGCCGATTGGCGGGGCGATTTCTGACCGAATTGGTCGTCGTCCGGTATTGATGGGGATTACCCTACTCGCACTGATCACCACCTGGCCGGTAATGCACTGGCTCACCGCCGCACCAGATTTTACGCGTATGACGCTGGTCCTGCTTTGGTTCTCGTTCTTTTTTGGTATGTACAATGGGGCAATGGTCGCGGCACTCACCGAGGTGATGCCTGTCTATGTCCGTACGGTGGGTTTTTCACTGGCCTTCAGTCTGGCTACGGCGATTTTTGGCGGTCTGACACCCGTCATATCCACGGCGCTGGTCCAGCTAACCGGAGATAAAAGCTCGCCGGGATGGTGGCTGATGTGCGCGGCACTTTGCGGACTCGCCGCCACGGCAATGCTGTTTGTCCGCCTGAGTCGTCATTATCAACCGGCCGAACAGAAACTCTGACATGCAAACGGGCGGAGAATTCTCCGCCCGTTGTATTTTCATTTTTTCAATTTACTGCGCAGTATTCTTACTGCGTATTTCCTGCCAGACCTTGTCACAATCAGCATTGACGGACTGACCGTTACCCGTGCGCGTGGCCTGGATACACTGCTGATAATCCAGCACGCGTACGCTTTCTTCATTGGCAAACTGTTGGTGCTGTTTTTCTTTCTTCAGCACATTCAACACGCTTTGGCAGGCTTCAATTTTCTCCGGCGATCCCTGCGCGGTATTAATACACGCGCTGTAGGCTTCTTTCAGACGGCTGTCCTCTTTCGGCGCAGGAGATTGCGCACATGCCACCAGCCCTGATGCCATAACGGCGATGAGTATCAGTTTTTTCATAGCACTTTCCTCAACGATGCGGCAGGCACCCGACCTGCCGCTGTTGGCATTAGAAGATGGTGAACGGAGCAATAACGATGAACTTCACGTCGCGCTCATCCTGGAACATGTTGCCGTAACCACCGCCCCAGCTCGGAATGTCTGAATGGTTGTCGTACTGAGTGAAGTGCAGCTTAAACATGGTGCCCTTCGCACGACCTTCCTGCAGGGTGTAGACCGCATCCAGGCTGTAAGAAGATTCTTCGATAGTCCGGTTTTTGTCGTAGTACGCATCCGGGTTGAGCTGCCAGGTTGATGGCTTAGCATCCCATGCGTAAACGTAGGACGCACCTACTGCCCAGCCCGGCAGATTCCAGTTCTTCAGGTCATACATTGCGCCGAAGAAGACTGCCTTTTCACCGTTGGCGTTGAAGTCAGAACGGTTATCCCACCAGACATCCAGACGACCGTTTGAAGAGGCGTAGGTTGGGGTCATACGCTGCAGGAAGTAACCCTGCTGGCCGTCCGCTTTAACCCAGGTCCCTTCCAGACGAAGGTCGACGACTTCTGCCACTTTGTAGCCAAAGGTCAACGCCTGCAACCAGGCAGTGCCATCATAAATATCGTTCACGGTACGATCATCAACCTTGTCGCGTGCACCGTAGAACTGGTAGCTGGTGGTAAATGGGTTACCGCCTAAATCGAATTTGTAGCTGGCTTTTGCGAAGTACTGATCGACATAACCTTCAGACTGACCAAATGCCGCTTCCAGCAAGAGGTTATTTTTGAAGTCATATTTCGCGCCAATTGAGTGCAGGTAATCAACGCTGGTCTTTTTATCAGCCTGATAGAATTTATCGACTTCGGTGTGCCACGGTGCTTTATATTCGTTAGCCCACATATAGGAGAAGCTCAGTGCGCCAGCATCACCGTAATCGAAGTTGGCACCGGCTTCAGCACCCTGATAGGTACCTGGCATAAAGCTCCAGTGCGGTGCCAGCAGAGTCTGCCCGGTTGGTTGAATGTAACCGGCGCGCGCCCATGTTGGGCCGTATTTAAATTTGGCTGCTGCTTTATAAAGGCTAATCCCGCTCTTATCGCCGGAGTAATCCTCGTCATAGCCTTTATTTTTGGAAGAAAATGCGATTTCGTTTGGATGGCCGCTTTCGCTACTTTCGTTCATTTCAATAGCGGTAAATGCTGCGATATCAATACCAAACATATCGGCCGCATAACCGGACTGGAAGTCGAGGTTAGCGTTCCAGGTGGAGTGAGAAAGGTTGGTTTTATATTTGTCATGATCGGTCACATCTTTACGGTCACGCTCACGCTGCCAGTAATAGATGCCACCTGTTAAGGTTGAGTCATCAATAAATCCTTCGGCGTGTACCTGCGGAGCGACAACAAAACCCGACATTGCTGTGATACCGGCGATAGCCAGCGCCAGCGTACTACGTTTGCCACTAAACGTACGCATATGTTAATCCTCTTTGACATATAAAATACTGCCGACAAAAGCGGACAGCGAAAAAACAAAAAATAAAAAAGTAGCGCTAAGAAAACCTCAGTGACTACAATGAATAGACTATTTTTCGCGACGCGAATTATCAATCTCTTTCTGTAACGAGTATGTAATAGTATGAGCAACCGCACATATTTGATTGCTTTCTGTTACATTTTCATCGGAAGATAAAAAAGCGTTGAAAAAATTAAAAAATCGCTTGTTTTCCATGGAGATGAAATCGGTTTCAGCCCATTTCATATTGAGGTAAGTTATTTAAACGTAAAAACATTCGCCCAGCCCATTATTACGGACATGTAATTAATTCGCTCCGCAAACGGAGCCTGGAACACGTTTTTTTTGCGAAAAAAAACGCCGCATGAAGCGGCGTTTAGAGAGGATGTGTTACGGCTTATTCGCCCGCTTTAGCCCACGTGTCACGTAGACCAACGGTACGGTTAAACACCAGCTTGTCAGCCGTTGCATAACGACTGTCCAGGCAGAAGTAACCTTCACGCTCAAACTGGAACGCTTTACCTGCAACCGCTGCCTTCAGCGACGGCTCACCGTAACCCTGCTTAATGACCAGCGATTCCGGGTTAATAACGGACAGGAAGTCTTCCGCCGCGCCTGGATTTGGCACGCTAAACAGACGATCATACAAGCGGATTTCAATCGGCAGCGCATGGGACGCGCTCACCCAGTGAATAACGCCTTTGACTTTACGACCATCGGCCGGGTCTTTGCTCAGGGTGTCGGCATCGTAGGTGCAGAAAATGGTGGTGATATTCCCTTCCGCATCTTTCTCAACACGTTCGGCCTTGATCACATAAGCATTACGCAGGCGTACTTCTTTGCCCATCACCAGACGCTTGTACTGCTTGTTCGCTTCTTCACGGAAGTCTGCGCGATCGATCCAAATTTCACCGCTAAATGGCACTTCGCGGCTGCCCATTTCCGGTTTGTTCGGATGGTTAGGCATGGTGACCAATTCGCTTTCGCCCTGCGGATAATTTTCGATAACCAGTTTAACCGGATCGATAACCGCCATCGCGCGCGGGGCGTTTTCGTTCAGATCTTCGCGGATACAGGATTCCAGAGAAGCGATCTCAATGGTGTTGTCTTGCTTGGTCACGCCAATGCGTTTGCAGAACTCACGGATCGCGGCAGCAGTGTAACCGCGACGACGCAGGCCAGAAATCGTCGGCATACGCGGATCGTCCCAGCCTTCAACGTGCTTGTCGGTCACCAGCAGATTCAGCTTACGCTTGGACATCACGGTATATTCCAGATTCAGGCGCGAGAATTCGTACTGACGCGGATGAACCGGAATGGTGATGTTGTCCAGCACCCAGTCGTACAGACGACGGTTATCCTGGAACTCCAGCGTACACAGGGAATGCGTAATGCCTTCCAGCGCATCGCTGATGCAGTGGGTAAAGTCGTACATCGGGTAGATGCACCACTTGTTGCCGGTCTGGTGGTGTTCGGCGAACTTAATACGGTACAGCACCGGATCGCGCATCACGATAAACGGCGACGCCATGTCGATTTTCGCACGCAGGCAGGCTTTACCTTCTTCAAAACCACCGGCACGCATTTTTTCGAACAGCGCCAGGTTCTCTTCGACGCTACGATCGCGGTACGGGCTATTTTTGCCAGGCTGAGTCAGCGTGCCGCGGTATTCACGGATTTCGTCCGCTGACAGTTCGTCAACGTACGCCAGGCCTTTATTAATAAGCTCTACCGCATAGGCGTGAAGCTGATCGAAGTAATCCGAAGAGTAGCGAATGTCGCCAGTCCAGTGGAAACCTAACCATTCAACGTCGTTTTTAATCGACTCAACGTACTCGATATCTTCTTTAACCGGGTTCGTATCATCAAAACGCAGGTTGCACTGGCCCTGGTAATCTTGCGCAATGCCAAAGTTCAGACAAATGGATTTCGCGTGGCCAATGTGCAGATAGCCATTTGGCTCCGGCGGAAAACGGGTATGGATAGTGGTGTGCTTACCACTGGCCAGATCTTCATCGATGATCTGACGAATAAAGTTACTCGGGCGGGCTTCAGCCTCACTCATCGTGGATTCCTCAAAGCGTAAACAACGTATAACGGAGTATGATCTTATAAGCGACGTCAGGAGACAACTATTAGTTGCACAAAAAAGGTGTTTCAACAGGATATATGAGGGCATTTGCTGCAAAAAAAAGCGGCGGAGGAATATCCCCCGCCGCTTAAGGCACTTAACTCACTTTACTCAGGAGCAGTTATTTACCTTTAATCTCATACAGTGGTGTTTGACCGGCAACCACATGACCTTCGGCTTTAATAACCAGAGCGCCGAAATCATCGCTGTTGCTGCACACAACCGGGCTTATCATGGAACGTGCGTTAGCGTTCAGGAACTCCAGATCCATTTCCAGAATCGGTTGGCCTGCAGTAACTTCCGCACCTTCTTCGACCAGACGCTTAAAGCCTTTGCCTTCCAGCGCTACGGTATCGATGCCCATATGGACCACGATTTCCGCGCCTTTAACAGTTTCCAGGCAGAACGCATGGTTAGTGTTGAAGATTTTCACGATGGTGCCCGCAGCCGGAGCAACCACGATTTTATCCGTTGGTTTCACTGCAACGCCGTCGCCTACTGCTTTGCTGGCGAAGGCTTCATCAGGAACCTGTTCCAGCGCAACTACGTCACCAGTAATCGGAGAAACCAGCGCTTCAACGGTGACTGCATTCGCTACAGCCTGCGGTTTTGCTACTGGAGCCGCTGCTGCTGGCGCACTTTCACCAGATGCTGCTGCCACCGGGCCACGCGCGACAACTTTCTTCATTTCGTCGCCGATGGATTCGGCTTTCGCACCCACGATGACCTGGATAGTTTGCTTGTTCAGCTTAACTACCCCAGATGCGCCTAAACGCTTACACATCGCATCGTTTACGCGACCGGAGTCGGCAACGGTCAGACGCAGACGAGTGATACAGGCATCAATCGCTTTCAGGTTATCAGTACCACCAACCGCTGCAATGTAGTTGGTTGCAAGTTGAGCCAAACCTTCTTCAGTGTTGCTGTTGGCTTCTTCAGTAACGATATCGTCTTCTTTATCTTCGCGGCCCGGCGTTTTCAGGTTAAACATACGAATAACCGCGCTGAACAGCACAAAGTAGATAACGAAGAACACCAGCCCCATCACCACCAGCATCCAGACGTTCTGGCTTGCTGCCGGCAGGTTGTACATCAACACGTAGTCGATAGCACCTGCGGAGAAGGAGAAGCCTGCGTGGATCCCCAGCAGTGTTGCAACGAACAGGCTGATACCCGTTAACAGTGCGTGCAGGAGATACAGCAGTGGAGCCAGGAACATGAACAGGAATTCCAGCGGCTCGGTAACACCGGTCAGGAACGCGGTGATCGCAACGGACAGCAGCATACCGCCAACCATTGGACGACGTGCTTTCGGAGCCGCGAAGTACATTGCCAGCGCCGCACCCGGCAGACCAAACATCATGATTGGGAAGAAGCCAGACATGAACATACCCGCAGTGCCGTCACCCGCGTAGAAGCGGTTGATGTCACCGTGGAATACGGTACCTGCAGCGTTAGTAAATTCGCCAATCTGGAACCAGGCGATGGTGTTCAGCACCTGATGCAGACCGGTTGGGATCAGCAGACGGTTGATGAAACCAAAGATACCGGAACCCAGCGCACCAGCGCCCACGATCCACTCACCACCCGCATGGATGGCGTTCTGTACCGGCGGCCATACGTAACCGAAGATAGCAGCCAGCACCAGACAGAAGAAGCCAGTGGCGATCGGCACAAAGCGTTTGCCGCCAAAGAAGCTCAGGAAGTCAGGCAGTTTGATACCAGACCAGCGGTTATACACGGCACCGCCGACCAGACCGGTGATGATACCCGCCAGCACGCCCATATTGATTGCAGGGTTAATGGTAACCATTGCTTTGGTCAATATGAAATAACCGACCGCACCTGCCAGCGCTGCTGCACCTGCGCTGTCTTTTGACCAGCTGGAAGCAACACCGATCGCAAAAATTAACGCGAGGTTATCAAAGATGGCCCCACCCGCTTGCGCGATGAAGGGTACATTAAGTAAATCTGGTTGGCCGAATCGCAGCAGCAGTGCCGCGACTGGCAGCACAGCGATGGGGAGCTGTAACGCCCTACCCAGCCGCTGGAAAAAACCTAAAATATTCATTTTATTCCCCCTACGAGACCCCGATTAGGCTTCTTTGAAGCCATATTTTTATTGTGCGACCATTCCTGACAGCAAGATTCTGGAACAACGATATTAACCATTCATCTACATTCAGAGTGTGTGAAAAATTAATTCGTATCGCAAATTAAACGCGTGTTTTTTGTGATTACAGTCACCAAATATCGTTATTAACCCTCCCTTTCACTGGCTAACTACGAAAACTTATTTTATCATTCAAAAAATCGAAACGGATTGATCCTTACCGATGCAAAACCAGGTTACGCTTAATACTGCACAGAGACTCAATCCGCCAACTGCTTACTTTTACTTTTGAGGTGAAGAATGAGACTGATCCCCCTGAATACCGCTGAACAAGTCGGCAAATGGGCTGCTCGCCATATCGTTAACCGTATTAACGCGTTCAAACCAACGGCAGATCGTCCGTTCGTTCTGGGCCTGCCGACTGGCGGTACTCCACTGACAGCTTATAAAGCATTGGTTGAAATGCACAAAGCGGGCCAGGTGAGCTTCAAGCATGTTGTTACGTTCAACATGGACGAATATGTTGGCCTACCGAA
Source organism: Citrobacter sp. Cpo040 (assembly GCF_030332915.1). NCBI lineage: Bacteria > Pseudomonadati > Pseudomonadota > Gammaproteobacteria > Enterobacterales > Enterobacteriaceae > Citrobacter > Citrobacter sp. Cpo040. Next base: position 406,198 of record NZ_JAOWGX010000036.1, on the reverse strand, counting down.
AGAGCATCCGGAAAGCTACCACAGCTTTATGCACCGCAATTTCTTTGATCACGTTGATATTCCAGCAGAAAACATCAACCTCCTCAATGGTAACGCGCCGGATATTGATGCAGAATGCCGTCAGTATGAAGAAAAAATCCGTTCTTACGGTAAAATCCACCTGTTTATGGGCGGTGTAGGCAACGATGGTCACATCGCGTTCAACGAACCCGCTTCCTCTTTGGCTTCCCGTACCCGCATCAAAACGCTGACTCACGACACACGTGTTGCTAACTCACGCTTCTTTGACGGCGACGTAAGCCAGGTGCCTAAATATGCCCTGACCGTTGGCGTGGGCACCCTGCTGGATGCTGAAGAAGTGATGATCCTGGTTCTGGGCCACCAGAAAGCACAGGCGCTGCAAGCTGCCGTTGAAGGCAACGTTAACCACATGTGGACCATCAGCTGCCTGCAGTTGCATCCAAAAGCCGTTGTGGTCTGCGATGAGCCTTCCACCATGGAACTGAAAGTGAAGACGCTGAAATACTTCAACGAGTTAGAAGCGGAAAATATTAAAGGTCTGTAATTGATGTCTCCGCCCTGTCGATAAGTTGCAGGGCGGCATTTTTTTGAAATCGGGGGTCGGAATGTATGCTTTAACCCAGGGCCGGATCTTTACCGGTCACGAAATTCTTGATGACCATGCGATTGTTGTCGCCAATGGCCTGATCGACAGCGTTTGCCCACTGGCTGAATTACCGTCAGGGATTGAACAGCGCTCACTGAATGGGGCCATTGTTTCCCCCGGTTTTATTGATGTACAGCTGAACGGCTGCGGCGGCGTGCAGTTTAACGATACGGCAGAAGCCGTAACCGTTGAAACGCTGGAAATCATGCAGAAAGCCAATGAAAAATCTGGCTGCACCAACTATTTGCCAACGCTCATCACCACCAGCGATGACCTGATGAAACAGGGTGTTCGCGTGATGCGTGAATACCTGGCGAAACACCCGAATCAGGCATTAGGACTTCATCTTGAAGGCCCGTGGCTGAACCTTGTGAAAAAAGGCACCCATAATCCGGGATTTGTCCGTCAGCCGGACGCTGCGTTGGTTGATTTCCTGTGCGATAATGCCGATGTGATCACCAAAGTCACACTGGCACCAGAAATGGTCCCGGTAGAGGTCATCACCAAACTGGTGAATGCGGGTATCGTGGTTTCTGCGGGTCATTCCAATGCAACGGTAAAAGAAGCAAAAATCGGATTCCGTGCAGGGATTACCTTTGCAACGCATCTGTTCAACGCGATGCCGTACATTACCGGCCGCGAACCCGGTCTGGCGGGCGCTATTTTGGATGAAGCAGATATCTACTGCGGTATCATCGCCGATGGCCTGCACGTTGACTACGTTAACATTCGTAATGCTAAGCGCCTGAAAGGCGACAAGCTGTGCCTGGTCACTGACGCGACCGCGCCAGCAGGTGCAAACATTGAACAGTTCATTTTCGCTGGTAAAACAATATACTACCGTAATGGACTGTGTGTTGATGAGAACGGTACGTTGAGCGGTTCATCATTAACCATGATTGAAGGCGTACGCAATCTGGTCGAGCATGCAAATATCGCCCTCGACGAAGTCTTACGCATGGCAACGCTCTACCCTGCTCGCGCCATTGGCGTCGACAAACAACTCGGCAGCATCGCGCCAGGCAAAGTAGCCAACCTGACTGCGTTCACGCACGACTTTAAAATCATCAAGACCATCGTTAATGGCAACGAGGTCGTTACTGAGTAAGAGAAAGAATGACACCAGGCGGACAAGCTCAAATAGGTAATGTTGATCTCGTAAAACAGCTTAACAGCGCGGCGGTTTATCGCCTGATTGACCAGCATGGGCCAATCTCGCGAATTCAAATTGCCGAGCAAAGCCAGCTTGCCCCCGCCAGCGTAACCAAAATTACGCGTCAGTTGATCGAACGCGGGCTGATCAAAGAAGTCGATCAGCAGGCCTCCACCGGGGGCCGCCGCGCTATCTCTATCGTCACAGAAACTCGCAATTTCCACGCCATTGGCGTACGACTGGGTCGCCACGACACAACGCTCACGCTCTATGATATGAGCAGTAAAGTTGTCGCCGAAGAGCATTACCCCCTCCCGGAGCGCACCCAGGAAACGCTGGAATATGCGCTGCTCAACACCATTGCCATCTTTATTGAGAGCTGCCAGCGGAAAATCCGTGAGCTGATCGCAATTTCTGTCATCCTGCCAGGCCTTGTCGATCCTGAAAGCGGCGTCATCCGCTATATGCCACACATTCAGGTCGAAAACTGGGGACTGGTCGAAGCGCTCGAAAAACGCTTCAAAGTCACCTGCTTTGTTGGTCATGATATTCGCAGCCTGGCGCTGGCTGAGCACTATTTCGGGGCAAGCCAGGATTGCGAAGACTCCATTTTGGTGCGAGTGCACCGCGGAACCGGCGCGGGTATCATCTCCAATGGCCGAATTTTCATCGGTCGCAATGGCAACGTCGGCGAGATTGGTCATATTCAGGTAGAGCCGCTGGGTGAGCGCTGTCACTGCGGTAATTTCGGCTGCCTGGAAACCATTGCCGCCAATGCTTCTATTGAACATCGCGTGCAGAACTTACTGAAGCAGGGTTATCCAAGTCGACTCACGCTGGATGATTGCAGCATCAAAGCCATTTGTAAGGCCGCGAATAAAGGCGATAATCTGGCAGCAGAAGTTATTGAGCACGTTGGTCGCCATCTGGGTAAAACTATCGCCATTGCCATCAACCTGTTTAACCCGCAAAAAATCGTCATTGCGGGCGAAATTACCGAGGCGGATAAGGTGCTGCTGCCTGCAATAGAAAGCTGTATCAACACGCAGGCGTTGAAAGCGTTTCGCCATAATTTACCGGTGGTTCGGTCCACGCTGGATCACCGCTCCGCCATTGGCGCCTTTGCGCTGGTGAAGCGCGCAATGCTCAACGGGACATTGCTGCAACGTTTGCTGGAAAGCTAATGCTCTCATATAGTAGTCGATTACTATCAGACTCATAACGAATTCCCTGGGTAGTCCATGGCCATTAAGAATGTAATTTGTGATATCGACGGCGTGCTGATGCACGACAATGTTGCTGTACCGGGTGCGGCAGAATTTTTGACTGGGATCCTGGAAAAAGGTTTGCCGTTAGTCCTGCTGACTAACTACCCTTCGCAAACCGGGCAAGATCTGGCAAACCGCTTCGCCACCGCGGGTGTGAATGTCCCTGATAGCGTCTTTTATACTTCCGCGATGGCTACCGCTGATTTTCTTCGTCGCCAGGAAGGGAAAAAGGCCTACGTGGTGGGTGAAGGCGCGTTAATTCACGAACTGTATAAAGCTGGATTTACCATTACCGACGTGAACCCCGATTTTGTGATTGTTGGCGAGACACGTTCCTATAACTGGGACATGATGCATAAAGCAGCCTATTTTGTCGCCAACGGCGCGCGTTTTATCGCCACTAACCCGGATACCCACGGTCGCGGCTTTTATCCCGCCTGTGGAGCACTCTGTGCCGGTATTGAGAAGATCTCAGGTCGTAAACCGTTTTATGTCGGCAAACCCAGCCCGTGGATTATTCGCGCGGCTCTCAACAAAATGCAGGCGCACTCGGAAGAAACCGTTATCGTTGGTGACAACCTGCGTACCGATATTCTGGCAGGTTTTCAGGCGGGTCTGGAAACTATCCTGGTACTGTCTGGCGTATCCAAGCTTGATGATATTGACAACATGCCGTTCAGACCAAGCTGGATTTACCCGTCCGTTGCTGAAATAGACGTCATTTAATCTCTTTAGCCGGATAACAACATCTGCAAGTTATCCGGCCTGAAAAATACATCCATTCAATAAAATCACCACTTCACTGTTGATTCATCAATAATAGCGTTCATTACATAATCTTTTTTCATCAATCAGCAATGACCATTGCGTTTTTTATTTTCTGACCCGTAATTCGCTTGCGCCCTCTCCAGCTTTGCGGCATTTTCTTTATCAAGCAAACATAAAAAGCATCACGCAACAGGTTAACGGAGAAGGTTATGTGTTCTATTTTTGGCGTATTCGATATTAAAACTGACGCAGTTGAACTGCGTAAAAAAGCCCTGGAACTGTCTCGTCTGATGCGCCACCGCGGCCCGGACTGGTCAGGTATTTACGCCTGTGATAACGCCATTCTGGCGCACGAACGTCTGTCCATCGTCGACGTCAATGCCGGTGCTCAGCCGCTGTACAACGTGAAGAAGACACATATCCTGGCGGTTAACGGTGAAATTTATAACCACCAGACACTGCGTGCTGAATACGGCGATCGCTACCAGTTCCAGACCGGTTCCGACTGCGAAGTTATCCTCGCCCTGTATCAGGAAAAAGGACCCGCGTTCCTCGATGACCTGCAAGGGATGTTCGCTTTTGCCCTGTACGACAGCGAGCAGGACGCCTACCTGATCGGTCGTGATCATATCGGGATCATCCCGCTGTATATGGGTTACGACGAGCACGGTAACTTCTACGTTGCGTCTGAAATGAAAGCGCTGGTTCCCGTCTGCCGCACAATCAAAGAATTCCCGGCCGGTAGCTATTTGTGGAGTAAAGACGGTGAAATTCGTCAGTACTACCAGCGCGACTGGTTTGAATACGATGCAGTCAAAGACAACGTTACCGATAAAAACGAGCTGCGCCAGGCACTGGAAGATGCGGTGAAAAGCCACCTGATGTCAGATGTTCCTTATGGAGTGCTGCTGTCCGGCGGTCTGGATTCATCCGTCATTTCCGCGATAACTAAAAAATACGCGGCACGCCGTGTTGAAGATCAGGAACGTAGCGAAGCCTGGTGGCCACAGCTGCACTCCTTCGCCGTCGGCCTGGAAGGCGCTCCGGATCTGAAAGCTGCGCAAGAGGTGGCGAACCATCTGGGGACCGTGCACCATGAGATCCACTTCACCGTGCAGGAAGGTCTGGATGCGATCCGCGACGTGATTTACCACATCGAAACTTACGATGTCACAACGATTCGCGCCTCGACGCCAATGTACTTAATGTCGCGTAAAATTAAAGCGATGGGCATTAAAATGGTGTTGTCGGGTGAAGGTTCGGACGAAGTGTTTGGCGGCTATCTCTATTTCCACAAAGCGCCAGATGCAAAAGAACTGCACGAAGAAACCGTGCGCAAGCTGCAAGCGCTGCATATGTTCGACTGCGCCCGTGCCAACAAAGCCATGTCGGCCTGGGGTGTAGAAGCCCGCGTGCCCTTCCTGGATAAGAAATTCCTTGATGTGGCGATGCGCATCAACCCACAGGACAAAATGTGCGGCAACGGCAAAATGGAAAAACACGTTCTGCGCGAATGTTTTGAGTCCTACCTGCCGGCAAGCGTCGCATGGCGTCAGAAAGAGCAGTTCTCTGACGGTGTCGGTTACAGCTGGATTGACACTCTGAAAGAGGTGGCTGCAGAACAAGTTTCTGACCAACAACTGGAAACTGCCAGCTTCCGTTTCCCGTACAACACGCCATCGTCTAAAGAAGCGTATTTGTACCGTGAGATTTTCGAAGAGTTGTTCCCGGTAGCAAGCGCTGCCGAATGTGTGCCGGGCGGGCCGTCGGTTGCCTGTTCTTCTGCTAAGGCGATCGAATGGGATGAGGCGTTTAAAACCATGAACGATCCGTCTGGCCGTGCCGTTGGCGTACATCAGTCCGCTTATAAATAAGTTAATCCTTAGATAAGAGCCCTGCGGGGCTCTTTTTTTATGTTTGTTTTCTGTGCAAAAAAACAATTAATAACTAATAATTGCCGAATATTGCGTCATGCTGTTCGCAACCTAACCAAACAGTCACATTCCAGCTATTTTCAATGAAAAAGGGGTTGACGCTTCAAGGCTCAATACGCATAATGCGCCCCGCAACGCCGATAAGGTTACGCGAAAAAAAGATGGCTACGTAGCTCAGCTGGTTAGAGCACATCACTCATAATGATGGGGTCACAGGTTCGAATCCCGTCGTAGCCACCATCTTTTTTGCGGGAGTGGCGAAATTGGTAGACGCACCAGATTTAGGTTCTGGCGCCGCAAGGTGTGCGAGTTCAAGTCTCGCCTCCCGCACCATTCACCCGTAAGCGTTGCACGGATGGGGTATCGCCAAGCGGTAAGGCACCGGTTTTTGATACCGGCATTCCCTGGTTCGAATCCAGGTACCCCAGCCATTTTTTCTTCGATATAGCGGTTCACCGCAACGGTCATTGGGGTATCGCCAAGCGGTAAGGCACCGGTTTTTGATACCGGCATTCCCTGGTTCGAATCCAGGTACCCCAGCCATCGAAGAAAATGTTAGTATTTGGCTACGTAGCTCAGCTGGTTAGAGCACATCACTCATAATGATGGGGTCACAGGTTCGAATCCCGTCGTAGCCACCATATTAAGGACGTATCGACTCGTTCGGTAAATCCAAAAAATTGTTGGGGTATCGCCAAGCGGTAAGGCTCTGGTTTCTGATACCAGCATTCCGAGGTTCGAATCCTCGTACCCCAGCCAATTTCAAGAAGTCGTCCACTCTGTGGGTGCACCCGTTGGGGTATCGCCAAGCGGTAAGGCTCTGGTTTCTGATACCAGCATTCCGAGGTTCGAATCCTCGTACCCCAGCCATATTAAAAAAGCTCGCCTCGGCGAGCTTTTTGCTTTTCTAACGTTGGGTGACGGCAAGCCTTAACCGGCCTACATGACTTGTAGGCCTGATAAACGTAGCGCCATCAGGCACCACTCGAGCTACAACCCTAACGCATACTTCAGTGCCTGACGTTTCAGTACGCCAGCGCGCTCTGCGGCCATGAGCCCGAGATTACGCATGATGCGCAGCGGCTGCAGGTTATTGCTGAATCCGGCATAGAACAGATCCATACCGCTTTGCATGATGAAATTGTCAGTCATACGGCGATTCTGATAGCGCTTGAGCACCGGCTGACTGGCCCAGGATTCACCGTAGCTGCGCGCGTTCACCAGCACATCAATCAACGCATCGACATCACGAAAGCCCAGATTAACGCCCTGCCCCGCCAGCGGATGAATGGTATGCGCGGCATCACCTACCAGCGCCAGCCCCGGTTGCACATATTGCAGCGCATGACGACGCGTAAGCGGGAACGCCCCCGCAGCCACTGGCATCACCTTACCGAGTCGCGATGGAAAATGTTTAGCAATCTCCGTCTGCAATTGCGGCATATTCAGCGCTTGCAATTGGCGGATGCGAGCCGGTGAGTCGTACCACACCAACGAGGCCCAGTTATCAAACAGCGGTAAAAACGCGCGCGGGCCGTCAGGCGTAAATTGCTGCCAGGTGCTGTCTCCCGGTGAATTTTCGCATTGTACGGTTATCAACATACAGGACTGCGCGTACTGCCAGGCATGGATACCAATCCCGGCCATTTTTCGCACCTGAGAGTTGGCACCATCGGCGCCGATGACCAGCTTCGCGCTAATAGTTTCGCCACCTGCCAGCTCAAGCTCATGCCGATCGTTATGTTGATGCAAAGAAATCAGGGACGCCGGTACGCGCAGCGTGACTTTAGGGTTAGCTTGCAGCGCCTGCCAGAGCGCCTGTTGCAGGACCGTGTTTTCCACCATATAGCCCAACAGAGGCAGCTTAAGCTCGGCGGCATCAAACATCACATGGGCATTTTCCCACTCCCACGTTTCCAGTCGACGATAAGGATGGCTGCGCATCCCCTGCACCGTATCCCAGACGCCCAGCCCTTTTAGCAACGACACCGACGCGGAACTAATGGCAGAAATTCTGACATCAGGCTGTCCGTCAGCCACAAACGGCGCGGGAACGGCATGCTCGATGACCGTTACCGTAAATCCATGCTGCGCCAGTCCAAGCGCCAGCGCGCCGCCGACCATCCCCCCGCCGACAATGGCAATTTCCGTTGGTTGATTTGTCATGGTCAATTATCCAGTTACATGTATTGTGTAAGTTTACAGGATTTTTTACCCCTTGAGGCTGACATCCGTCATACTGGTCACAACCGCGCCAAAGCAGTACACTATGCGCCCTGCATTTCAGCCACAATTTCGCAAGAGCAAGTCGATGACCAAAAAACTCCATATTAAAACCTGGGGCTGTCAGATGAACGAATACGATTCATCGAAGATGGCCGATCTGCTGGATGCCACTCATGGGTATCAACTGACTGACGTGGCGGAAGAAGCGGATGTGCTGCTGCTGAATACCTGCTCAATCCGTGAGAAGGCTCAGGAAAAAGTGTTCCATCAACTGGGCCGCTGGAAACTGTTAAAAGAGAAAAACCCCAAGCTCATCATTGGGGTCGGTGGCTGTGTTGCGTCTCAGGAAGGCGATCATATTCGCCAGCGCGCGCATTACGTCGATATTATTTTTGGGCCGCAAACGCTGCACCGCCTGCCGGAAATGATCAACAAAGTGCGTGGAAGCACGACCCGTAGCCCGGTGGTTGATATCAGTTTCCCGGAGATCGAAAAGTTCGACCGACTGCCGGAACCGCGTGCTGAAGGTCCAAGCGCGTTTGTGTCCATCATGGAAGGTTGTAATAAATATTGTACTTACTGCGTGGTGCCCTACACCCGCGGTGAGGAAGTCAGCCGTCCGGCGGATGATATTCTGTTTGAAATCGCCCAGCTTGCAGCCCAAGGTGTGCGTGAAGTGAACCTGCTGGGGCAAAACGTGAACGCATGGCGTGGTGAGAACTACGACGGCACGATCGGATCTTTTGCCGATCTGTTACGTCTGGTCGCAGCGATCGACGGCATTGATCGTATCCGCTTCACCACCAGCCATCCGATCGAATTCACCGATGATATCGTTGAAGTTTATCGCGATACGCCAGAGCTGGTGAGCTTCCTGCATCTGCCGGTACAGAGCGGTTCAGACCGCGTACTGAACCTGATGGGGCGCACCCATACCGCGCTGGAATACAAAGCGATCATCCGCAAACTGCGCGCTGCGCGTCCGGATATCCAGATTAGCTCCGACTTCATCGTTGGCTTCCCGGGTGAAACCACGCAGGATTTCGAGCAGACCATGAAGCTGATTGCTGACGTAAATTTTGACATGAGCTACAGCTTTATTTTCTCTGCGCGTCCTGGCACCCCTGCCGCCGATATGGTTGACGACGTACCGGAAGAAGAGAAGAAACAGCGTCTGTACATTCTACAGGAGCGTATCAACCAGCAAGCTATGGCCTGGAGCCGCCGTATGGTCGGCACGACCCAGCGCATTCTGGTTGAAGGCACATCGCGTAAGAGCATCATGGAACTGTCAGGCCGTACCGAAAATAACCGTGTGGTGAACTTTGAAGGCAACCCGGATATGGTCGGTAAGTTCGTAGACGTAGAAATTACCGATGTCTGGACTAACTCCCTGCGCGGTAAAGTGGTGCGTACCGAGGACGAAATGGGTCTGCGTATCGCAGAATCCCCTGAATCGGTCATTGCGCGTACCCGCAAAGAAAACGATCTGGGCGTCGGTATTTATCAGCCTTAATCCTGCTGAAAAACGTAAAAAAGGCCCGATACCGCTACACTTATCGGGCCTACAATCCTGGGCTCGCTGTCCCGGCGGGTCTTGTAATCTGCCCTGTCATCCCCATATTTGCTGCAATGCTTGCGCCTTTCCCCCATGGCGTGAATAATTTCCTTAGATGCCGGTAAATGTTCAGCGTCCGGCGAGACATGCATAAGAGGAACAGTTTGAACATAGACACTCGCGAAATCACCCTTGAACCCGCAGACAACGCCCGCCTGTTGAGCCTTTGCGGCCCATTTGATGACAACATCAAACAGCTGGAACGTCGCCTCGGCATCGAAATTAACCGCCGTGATAACCACTTTAAACTGACCGGTCGTCCAATTTGCGTCACCGCTGCGGCAGATATTTTACGTAGCCTGTACGTCGATACCGCCCCAATGCGCGGTCAGACGCAGGACATCGAGCCTGAACAAATTCATCTGGCGATCAAAGAAGCGCGTGTGCTTGAACAAAGCGCAGACAGCGTGCCTGAATTTGGCAAAGCGGTGAACATCAAAACCAAGCGTGGAGTAATTAAGCCGCGCACGCCGAACCAGGCACAGTACATTGCGAATATCCTCGACCACGACATTACATTTGGCGTTGGCCCTGCGGGTACGGGTAAAACGTATCTCGCGGTTGCCGCTGCGGTTGATGCGCTTGAGCGTCAGGAGATCCGTCGCATTCTGCTGACCCGTCCGGCAGTGGAAGCGGGCGAAAAACTGGGATTCCTGCCAGGAGATCTCAGCCAGAAAGTCGATCCGTATTTACGACCGCTGTATGACGCGCTTTTCGAAATGCTCGGCTTTGAAAAGGTTGAAAAGCTGATTGAGCGTAACGTCATTGAAGTTGCGCCCCTGGCCTACATGCGCGGTCGTACGTTGAACGATGCGTTCATCATTCTTGATGAAAGCCAGAACACCACCATCGAACAGATGAAAATGTTCCTGACCCGTATCGGCTTTAACTCCAAAGCGGTCATCACTGGCGATATCACCCAGATTGACCTGCCGCGTAGCACCAAATCCGGTCTGCGTCATGCCATTGAAGTGCTGGCTGAAGTCGACGAAATTAGTTTTAATTTCTTCCATAGCGAAGACGTGGTGCGCCACCCGGTGGTCGCCCGTATCGTCACGGCGTATGAAGCCTGGGAAGAAGCAGAACAGAAACGCAAAGCCGAGCAGGCTGCAGAACGCAAGCGCGAAGCTCAGGAGCAGGAACAAAAATGAGTCAGGTTATCCTCGATTTACAGCTGGCATGTGAAGACGAATCCGGTTTGCCAACAGAAAGTCAGTTTCAGGGCTGGCTGGATGCGGTGATCCCGCAATTTCAGGAAGAGTCTGAAGTGACGATTCGTCTGGTCGATGACGCTGAAAGCCACGACCTGAACCTGACCTATCGCGGGAAAGATAAATCCACCAACGTGCTCTCTTTCCCGTTTGAAGCCCCGCCGGGCATTGAAATGCCGCTACTAGGCGATTTGATCATCTGCCGTCAGGTGGTCGAGAAAGAAGCGCAGGAGCAAGGCAAACCGCTTGAGGCCCACTGGGCGCACATGGTGGTGCACGGTAGCCTGCATTTACTCGGCTACGACCATATTGAAGACGATGAAGCGGAAGAGATGGAATCCCTCGAAACAGAGATTATGCTTGCTCTGGGCTATGAGGATCCGTACATTGCCGAGAAGATTGCAGAATAGTAGCTTGCCGGATGGCGGCGCTTGCGCCTAATCCGGCCTACATTCATGCCTTTCGTAGGCCTGATAAGCGTAGCGCCATCAGGCAAAACATGCCGTCAACAGCTGAGTAAACGCATGACGCGCTTTGTATTAACTAACATGAGAACCCATACGACGCCATGAGCGACGACAATTCACACAGTAGTGACACCTTAAACAGCAAAAAGGGATTTTTTTCCCTGTTACTGAGCCAACTTTTCCACGGTGAACCGAAAAACCGCGACGAACTGTTGGAGCTGATCCGTGATTCCGGGCAAAACGACCTTATCGATGAAGATACGCGCGATATGCTCGAAGGGGTAATGGATATTGCGGACCAACGCGTTCGCGACATCATGATCCCTCGCTCCCAGATGATTACCCTGAAACGCAACCAAACTCTGGACGAATGCCTCGATGTCATTATCGAGTCTGCCCACTCGCGTTTCCCGGTAATTAGCGAAGACAAGGATCACATTGAAGGGATTCTGATGGCCAAAGATCTGCTGCCATTTATGCGTAGCGATGCCGAAGCCTTCAGCATGGAGAAAGTGTTACGCCAGGCGGTTGTCGTCCCTGAAAGCAAGCGGGTTGACCGCATGCTGAAAGAGTTCCGCTCCCAGCGTTATCATATGGCTATCGTCATCGACGAGTTCGGCGGTGTCTCAGGTCTGGTGACCATTGAGGACATCCTTGAACTGATTGTCGGTGAAATTGAAGATGAGTACGACGAAGAAGACGATATTGATTTCCGTCAGCTCAGTCGCCACACCTGGACTATTCGCGCGCTGGCGCCAATTGAAGACTTCAACGAAGCTTTCGGCACGCATTTCAGCGATGAAGAAGTGGATACCATTGGCGGGTTGGTCATGCAGGCCTTCGGTCATCTGCCCGCGCGTGGAGAGACCATCGACATTGATGGTTACCAGTTCAAAGTGGCAATGGCCGACAGCCGTCGTATTATTCAGGTTCATGTCAGAATTCCGGACGACTCACCCCAGCCCAAACTGGACGAATAAACCCGAAACTGGATCTAAGACTACATGGCATTTGCCCCTTTAATTGAACGCCAGCGCATTCGCCTGCTGCTGGCGTTATTATTCGGTGCCTGCGGGACACTGGCTTTCTCACCGTATGACATCTGGCCCGCTGCGATTGTTTCGCTGATGGGCCTGCAGGCTCTCACCTTCAACCGCCGTCCGCTCCAGTCTGCCGCTATCGGCTACTTCTGGGGACTGGGACTGTTTGGCTCAGGCATCAACTGGGTTTACGTCAGTATCGCGCAGTTTGGCGGTATGCCGGGCCCCGTTAACGTCTTCCTCGTGGTTCTGCTTGCTGCTTACCTTTCCCTCTACACTGGCCTGTTTGCCGGCGTTTTGGCGCGTCTGTGGCCGAAAACTACCTGGATACGTGTAGCGATTGCCGCGCCGGTAGTCTGGCAAATCACTGAATTTCTACGCGGCTGGGTACTGACCGGTTTTCCGTGGTTGCAATTCGGCTACAGCCAGATCGACGGTCCGTTAAAAGGGCTGGCGCCGGTAATGGGCGTTGAGGCGATTAACTTCCTGCTGATGATGGTTAGCGGCCTGTTGGCACTTGCGCTGGTAACGCGTAACTGGAAGCCGCTGGCTACCGCCGTGGTGCTTTTCGCTCTGCCCTTCCCGCTACGTTATATTCAGTGGTACACGCTGGAGCCGGAAAAAACCACCCAGGTCTCGATGGTGCAGGGTGACATCCCGCAGTCGCTCAAATGGGATGAAGGCCAATTACTCAACACCCTGAAGATTTATCTCGACGCCACCCAGCCTGAGATGGGCAAATCACAGCTCATCATCTGGCCAGAATCCGCTATTCCGGACCTGGAAATTAACCAGCAGCGTTTTCTGAGCATGATGGATGACCTGCTGAAATCGAAAAACAGCACGCTGATTACCGGTATTGTAGACGCGCGTCTGAACAAGCAGAATCGTTACGACACCTACAACACCATCATCACACTGGGTAAAGACAGCCCATACAGCTACGACTCCAACAACCGCTACAACAAAAACCATCTGGTACCGTTTGGCGAATTTGTCCCGCTGGAATCTATCCTGCGCCCGCTAGCGCCATTCTTTGATCTGCCAATGTCTTCGTTCAGCCGCGGTCCTTATGTACAGCCACAGTTGCATGCACACGGCTTTAAGCTGACCGCTGCCATCTGCTACGAAATCATTCTTGGCGAACAGGTACGGGATAACTTCCGCCCGGATACGGACTACCTGCTGACTATCTCTAACGATGCATGGTTTGGTAAATCTATTGGCCCGTGGCAGCACTTCCAGATGGCGCGTATGCGTTCCCTGGAGCTGGCGCGACCTCTGCTGCGTAGCACCAACAACGGTATTACGGCGGTGATTGGTCCGCAGGGCGAAGTTCAGGCGATGATCCCGCAGTTTACCCGTCAGGTGCTGACCACCAGCGTGACGCCAACGACGGGCTTAACCCCTTATGCCCGTACCGGAAACTGGCCGCTCTGGCTGCTAACCGCGCTGTTTGGCTTTGGCGCAGTGGTAATGAGTCTGCGCCAACGTCGTAAGTAAAACAGCGCCCCATCAAATGCAGGCCGGATAAGGCAGTACGCCGCCATCCGGCAGTTGTGCAGCATCGTGCCTGATGGCGCTACGCTTATCAGGCCTACTTCCCCCCTCCAAAAGACCATTCTGGCACGTCTATTGCTTTGTTCTACAAGGCAAACGCTGTTTTGGCTGAATGTGCAACCTGGTCGCACCAAAGTTGAGCGCCGGTAGCACCTGAAAAGTGCAACAAGATATTTTTGCCCCCAAATGGTGCGGCGCACTTCGCAAAAATAAACAATAACACAGCAAATTCTTTACATTCATCCAAACTAAATGTTAACAAACACATACAAGACTGCACGTTTTAGTAGCAAACAATAACAACATCACAATGGGTATCAATGCGTCCCTGGCGCAGACGATAAAGGAGTTGGATATGCAATTACGTAAGCTCGCCACTGCCATGCTGGTCATGGGAATGTCCGCCGGTCTGGCGCACGCAGAAGACGCAGCACCAGCGGCAGGCAGCACGCTGGATAAGATCGCCAAAAATGGCGTGATCGTTGTCGGCCACCGTGAATCATCAGTACCGTTTTCTTACTACGATAATCAGCAAAAAGTGGTCGGTTATTCACAGGATTACTCCAACGCGATCGTTGAAGCCGTGAAGAAAAAGCTGAACAAGCCTGATCTGCAGGTAAAACTGATCCCGATTACTTCACAAAACCGTATCCCGCTGCTGCAAAACGGCACCTTCGATTTTGAATGTGGATCCACCACCAACAACGTCGAGCGCCAAAAACAAGCGGCTTTCTCTGACACCATTTTCGTTGTCGGCACCCGTCTGCTGGCGAAAAAAGGCGGCGACGTTAAAGATTTCGCCGATCTGAAAGGTAAAGCCGTAGTCGTGACTTCAGGTACCACCTCCGAAGTTCTGCTGCACAAGCTGAATGAAGAACAAAAAATGGATATGCGCATCATCAGCGCGAAAGACCACGGTGACTCTTTCCGTACTCTGGAAAGCGGTCGCGCCGTTGCCTTTATGATGGATGACGCCCTGCTGGCTGGCGAGCGCGCGAAAGCGAAGAAACCAGACAACTGGGAGATCGTCGGCAAGCCACAGTCTCAGGAAGCCTACGGCTGTATGTTGCGCAAAGATGATCCTGAGTTCAAAAAGCTGATGGACGACACTATCGCCAAGGCGCAAACCTCAGGCGAAGCTGAGAAATGGTTTGATAAGTGGTTTAAAAATCCAATTCCGCCGAAGAACCTGAACATGAATTTCGAACTGTCAGACGAGATGAAAGCCCTGTTCAAAGAACCGAATGATAAAGCGCTTAACTAACTAAAATAAATGGGAGGCTTCCCCTCCCTCTCGATTGTTACTCGGCACGGACAGACTATAAGCCTGATGGTCGTTCCCCATCAGGCCTGAAAACCGCAAAACGCCGAATAACAATCTTCGAGGGTAGCGCTGCTACCCTTTTTTTTCTGGAGTAGATTTATGTCTATAGACTGGAACTGGGGTATTTTTTTACAACAAGCCCCGTTCGGCAACACCACCTATCTCGGCTGGCTCTGGAGTGGTTTCCAGGTCACTGTCGCGTTATCCATCACCGCATGGATTATCGCTTTCCTCATAGGCTCTTTATTCGGCATCTTACGTACCGTTCCAAATCGTTTCCTTTCTGGGATCGGCACGCTGTACGTTGAGCTGTTTCGTAACGTTCCGCTCATCGTCCAGTTTTTTACCTGGTATCTGGTTATTCCTGAACTGCTGCCGGAAAACATTGGGATGTGGTTCAAGGCTGAGTTGGATCCCAACATCCAGTTCTTCCTTTCATCGATGCTTTGTCTGGGGTTGTTTACCGCCGCGCGCGTCTGCGAACAGGTTCGCGCCGCTATTCAGTCTCTGCCTCGTGGGCAGAAAAACGCCGCACTGGCGATGGGGCTGACGTTACCGCAGGCCTACCGCTATGTTCTGTTGCCAAACGCATACCGCGTGATTGTTCCGCCAATGACCTCAGAGATGATGAACCTGGTGAAGAACTCCGCGATCGCCTCCACCATCGGCCTGGTCGATATGGCGGCACAGGCGGGCAAACTGCTGGATTACTCCGCCCACGCATGGGAATCGTTTACCGCTATCACTCTGGCTTACGTCCTGATTAACGCCGTCATCATGCTGGTGATGAATCTCGTTGAACGTAAAATCCGCCTGCCTGGCAATTTGGGAGGCAAATAATGTACGAATTTGACTGGAGTTCAATTGTCCCTTCCCTGCCGTATCTGCTGGATGGGCTGATGATCACGCTGAAAATTACCGTCACGGCGGTCGTCATTGGTATCGTATGGGGAACTATCCTGGCCGTCATGCGTCTGTCCAGCTTCGCGCCGATAGCCTGGTTTGCGAAAGGCTACGTCAACGTATTTCGTTCTATTCCGCTGGTCATGGTGCTGCTGTGGTTCTACCTGATTGTGCCCGGCTTCCTGCAAAACGTACTGGGTCTGTCGCCAAAAACCGATATTCGCCTGATCTCAGCAATGGTCGCGTTTTCGATGTTTGAAGCCGCGTACTATTCCGAGATTATCCGTGCCGGTATCCAGAGTATTTCTCGTGGGCAATCCAGCGCCGCGCTGGCGCTAGGGATGACCCACTGGCAGTCGATGAAGCTCATTATTCTGCCGCAGGCATTCCGCGCGATGGTACCGCTGCTGCTAACCCAGGGCATCGTACTCTTCCAGGATACCTCGCTGGTCTATGTATTAAGTCTGGCAGACTTCTTCCGTACCGCCTCCACCATTGGCGAGCGTGACGGCACACAGGTTGAAATGATCCTGTTTGCTGGCGCCGTTTATTTTGTATTCAGTCTGAGCGCATCGTTGTTGGTCAGCTATTTGAAGAAAAGGACAGTTTAATGATTACCCTGAAAAATGTTTCTAAATGGTATGGTCACTTTCAGGTGCTGACCGACTGCTCCACGGAAGTGAAAAAAGGGGAAGTGGTTGTGGTCTGCGGCCCGTCAGGTTCCGGTAAATCAACGCTTATCAAAACGGTGAACGGGCTGGAGCCGGTACAACAAGGCGTCATCACCGTTGATGGTACCGTGGTGAACGACAAAAAAACCGATCTGGCCAAACTGCGCTCTCGCGTTGGTATGGTGTTCCAGCACTTTGAACTGTTCCCGCATCTGTCGATCATTGAGAACCTGACTCTGGCGCAGGTAAAAGTGCTCAAGCGCGATAAAAAACCGGCCCGCGACAAAGCGCAAAAGTTACTGGAACGCGTTGGTCTGTCAGCACATGCGGAGAAGTTTCCAGCTCAGCTCTCAGGGGGCCAGCAACAGCGTGTCGCTATCGCCCGGGCGCTGTGCATGGATCCTATCGCCATGCTGTTTGACGAACCGACGTCGGCGCTTGATCCTGAAATGATCAACGAAGTACTGGATGTTATGGTTGAACTGGCCAATGAAGGGATGACCATGATGGTGGTTACCCACGAAATGGGCTTTGCGCGTAAAGTGGCGAACCGGGTGATCTTCATGGATGAAGGGAAAATTGTTGAAGACTCACCGAAAGAAGAGTTTTTCGCTAATCCGAAATCGGACCGCGCCAAAGACTTCCTCGCGAAAATACTGCACTAATCTTGCTGGCGCGCATCTCCATGTGCGCGCCACCTCACGCTTTATCCCTTCGCCTCTCGAAACACATACAGCCCAGCGTTAACCTTGTCACAAAGTCCCACTTACAAGGAGCAACAATGGCACTTCCTATCCTGTTTGATTGCGATCCGGGTCATGACGACGCTATCGCAATTGTGCTCGCCCTCGCCTCACCAGAACTGGATGTGAAAGCGATAACCTCATCAGCCGGTAACCAGACACCTGACAAAACGCTGCGTAACGTGTTGCGCATGTTAACGTTGCTCAACCGTACGGATATCCCAGTGGCTGGTGGCGCAGTGAAACCACTGATGCGCGATCTGATTATCGCCGATAACGTTCACGGCGAGAGTGGGCTGGATGGCCCGGCGCTGCCGGAACCCGCTTTTGCGCCACAAGACTGTACCGCCGTGGAACTGATGGCGAAAACCCTGCGTGAAAGCCCGGAACCGATGACGATTGTCTCCACCGGGCCGCAAACTAACGTCGCATTGCTCCTGAATAGCCATCCTGAGCTGCACGCCAAAATCGCCCGTATCGTGATCATGGGTGGTGCGATGGGACTCGGAAACTGGACGCCCGCCGCCGAGTTCAATATTTTCGTGGATCCTGAAGCCGCTGAAATCGTATTCCAGTCTGGCATTCCAGTGGTGATGGCTGGTCTGGACGTCACGCATAAAGCGCAAATACATCGCGAAGATACCGAACGATTCCGCGCTATCGGCAACCCTGTTTCGACGATCGTTGCTGAACTACTCGACTTCTTCTTTGAATATCACAAAGATGAAAAATGGGGATTCATCGGCGCGCCACTGCATGATCCATGCACCATTGCCTGGCTGCTGAAACCTGAACTGTTTACCACCGTTGAACGCTGGGTCGGCGTGGAAACTCAGGGTAAATATACCCAGGGAATGACCGTGGTGGATTACTACTTCCTGAGCGGCAATAAGCCAAACGCCACCGTAATGGTAGACGTGGATCGCGAAGGGTTTGTCGATTTGCTGGCAGAACGTTTAAGATATTACGCGTAAAACTGTAGGCCGGATAAGGCGCTTGCGCCACCATCCGGCATATTGCCTGATGGCGATGCTGGCGCATCTTATCAGGCCTACAAATAACTTCTGGCACGCCTAATCATCACGGCTCAAACGGTCGGCGCTGGAACTGATCGTGTCCGCATTTCGGACACAGCGGCAGCACATCCGGGGTGTAAACCGCTAAATGGAAGTGGCACTTCTCGCAGACCAGATTACCTAATCCGACCACCTCGCCGCTGTGATAAACCCCGTGATGACTGAGGTCCTGGAACACCTCGCGCCATTCGAGCTGGGTTTTATCTGTAATATCGGCCAGTTCCTGCCAGATACTCTCCTTGATAACCCGCATAAAGACGCTGTCTGTCTCCTCATCGAGACTTTCTTCATAGCTCAGAGCAAACTCTTCCAGGTCGCGTCTGACGGCCCGGGTGAGCTCTTCCACCTCGGTTCGCGTTAACTCCCCGGTCTGCATAACTCGTTGACGCGCCTGCTCCACCAACGCATCAATATCGCGTTCGCCATTACGCAGACGTTCGCTCAGTGAAGCCACCAGTTCACGGTAATATTGAGCAACCTTGTTCATCGCTTCGCCTCCTGGGTCGTTAACTGTCTATAATAATAGACGTTATTTACGCTACGCTTTGCAAGACTGTCCACAGAGTGTGTAAATTCGTGCAAGAATTATCCTTGCGGGAATTCAACGCTGAATGCGCGAAAGGCTGTTTTGGCGCGGGCGTTTGGGCTATGCTATGCGGATCTGAAACACCACATCTAGAGCTACGTTTGTAGCTGTATTGAAAACAGGACCACTGGCTGCCATGCAAGAGCAATACCGCCCGGAAGAGATAGAATCCAAAGTACAGCTTCACTGGGATGAGAAGCGCACATTTGAAGTTACCGAAGACGAGAGCAAAGAGAAGTATTACTGCCTGTCTATGCTTCCCTATCCTTCTGGTCGACTACACATGGGCCACGTACGTAACTACACCATCGGTGACGTGATCGCCCGCTACCAGCGCATGCTGGGCAAAAACGTACTGCAGCCAATTGGCTGGGATGCGTTCGGTCTGCCTGCAGAAGGTGCTGCGGTTAAAAACAATACCGCGCCAGCACCGTGGACGTACGACAACATCGCATACATGAAAAACCAGCTCAAAATGCTGGGTTTCGGTTACGACTGGAGCCGTGAGCTGGCGACCTGCACCCCGGAATACTACCGTTGGGAACAGAAATTCTTCACCGAGCTGTACAAAAAAGGCCTGGTGTACAAGAAAACGTCTGCGGTCAACTGGTGCCCGAACGACCAGACCGTACTGGCGAACGAACAGGTTATCGACGGCTGCTGCTGGCGTTGCGATACCAAAGTCGAGCGTAAAGAGATCCCACAGTGGTTCATCAAAATCACCGCTTACGCTGACGAACTGCTGCGTGACCTGGATAACCTGGATCACTGGCCTGACACCGTGAAAACGATGCAGCGCAACTGGATTGGCCGTTCTGAAGGCGTGGAAATCACCTTCGATGTGAACGGTTACGACAACACGCTAACCGTTTACACCACCCGCCCGGACACCTTTATGGGTGCGACCTATCTGGCCGTTGCCGCAGGTCACCCGCTGGCGCAGAAAGCTGCTGCAAATAACCCAGAACTGGCCGCCTTCATTGACGAATGCCGCAACACCAAGGTTGCTGAAGCCGAAATGGCAACCATGGAGAAGAAAGGCGTCGACACGGGCTTTAAAGCTGTTCACCCGCTGACTGGCGAAGAAATCCCCGTTTGGGCAGCAAACTTCGTCCTGATGGAATACGGTACGGGCGCAGTCATGGCCGTTCCGGGCCACGATCAGCGCGATTACGAGTTTGCGACAAAATATGGCCTGACCATCAAGCCAGTAATTCTGACCGCTGAAGGCGCAGAGCCGGATCTGTCCGAACAAGCTCTGACCGAAAAAGGCGTGCTGTTTAACTCCGGCGAGTTTGACGGCCTCGACTTTGAAGCTGCCTTCAGCGCCATTGCTGACAAGCTGGTAGCGAAAGGCGTGGGTGAGCGTAAAGTGAACTACCGTCTGCGTGACTGGGGTGTTTCCCGTCAGCGTTACTGGGGTGCGCCAATTCCGATGGTGACGTTGGAAGACGGTACCGTACTGCCGACGCCAGAAGATCAGTTGCCGGTTATTCTGCCGGAAGACGTGGTTATGGACGGCATCACCAGCCCAATCAAAGCCGATCCGGAGTGGGCAAAAACCACCGTTAACGGCATGCCTGCGCTGCGCGAAACCGACACCTTCGATACCTTTATGGAATCCTCCTGGTACTACGCGCGCTACACCTGCCCGCAGTACAACGAAGGGATGCTGGATCCAGAAGCCGCAAACTACTGGCTGCCAGTTGATATCTACATTGGTGGTATTGAACACGCGATCATGCACCTGCTCTACTTCCGCTTCTTCCACAAGCTGATGCGCGATGCGGGCATGGTCAACTCTGACGAACCGGCCAAACAGCTGCTGTGCCAGGGTATGGTGCTGGCTGATGCGTTCTATTACGTTGGTGCAAACGGCGAGCGTAACTGGGTTTCTCCGGTTGATGCCATCGTTGAGCGCGACGAAAAAGGTCGTATCGTCAAAGCTCAGGACGCAGAAGGCCATGAACTGGTCTATACCGGCATGAGCAAAATGTCCAAGTCGAAAAATAACGGTATCGACCCGCAGGTGATGGTTGAGCGTTACGGCGCTGACACGGTACGTCTGTTCATGATGTTCGCTTCTCCGGCTGATATGACGCTGGAATGGCAGGAATCCGGCGTTGAAGGGGCGAACCGCTTCCTGAAACGTGTATGGAAGCTGGTTTACGAACATACTTCCAAAGGCGATGTAGCTGCCCTGAACGTTGATGCGTTGAGCGAAGATCAAAAAGCGCTGCGTCGCGACGTACATAAAACCATTGCTAAAGTTACCGATGATATCGGTCGTCGTCAGACCTTTAACACCGCAATTGCGGCGATTATGGAGCTGATGAACAAGCTGGCGAAAGCACCGCAGGAAGACGAACAAGACAGAGCCCTGATGCAGGAAGCGTTACTGGCCGTCGTTCGCATGCTGAACCCGTTCACCCCACACGTTTGTTTCACGATGTGGGAAGCACTGAAAGGCGAAGGCGATATCGACAACGCACCGTGGCCGGTGGCGGACGAAGCCGCAATGGTTGAAGACTCGACGCTGGTTGTAGTTCAGGTGAACGGTAAGGTCCGTGGCAAAATTACCGTTCCGGTAAATGCGACAGAAGAACAGGTTCGTGAACGTGCTGGCCAGGAGCATCTGGTGGCAAAATATCTTGATGGCGTTACCGTACGTAAAGTGATTTATGTACCGGGTAAACTCCTCAATCTGGTCGTTGGCTAAGCGCGGGAGGAAGCGTGCGACTTCTGACAACATTGTTGTTATCTCTGGCGGTGCTTGTCACCGCCGGGTGTGGCTGGCATCTGCGTAATACTACGCAGGTCCCACCCTCAATGAAAACCATGATCCTGAACTCTGGTGATCCGAACGGCCCATTAAGCCGCGCGGTTCGTAATCAGCTGCGTCTGAACGGCGTTACGCTGCTTGAAGACGGTACAATGCGTAAAGATGTGACGTCCTTGCGTCTTGGCGCGGTCAGCATTTCGCAGGATACGGCGTCGGTATTCCAGAACGGTCAAACGGCTGAATACCAGATGGTGATGTCCGTGAGTGCATCCGTGCTGATCCCAGGTCATGATATTTATCCAATCAGCGCCAAAGTTTATCGTTCGTTCTTTGACAACCCACAGGCTGCACTGGCGAAGGATAACGAGCAGGACATGATCATCAAAGAGATGTATGACAAAGCGGCTGAACAGTTAATTCGTAAGCTGCCAAGCGTACATCTGGCCGATACTCTGTCATCCAATGCTGATGATGATGCTAAGCCAGCGGCGACAAAAGCCGCAGAGCCTGCGTCATCTCCGGCGCGTGTTTCCACCACGCTGGGTAACTGATGCTCAAGTTGTACCCTGAACAACTCCGCGCACAGCTCAATGAAGGGCTGCGCGCGGCGTATTTGCTCTTAGGTAACGATCCTCTCTTATTGCAGGAAAGCCAGGACGCTATCCGTCAGGCAGCAGCAACGCAAGGATTCGAAGAACACCACGCTTTCACCCTGGACAACAGCACCGACTGGGGAGAGATTTTTTCACTCTGCCAGGCGATGAGCCTGTTTGCTAGCCGTCAAACCCTGCTCCTGCAGTTGCCAGAAAATGGCCCCAATGCCGCCATTAACGAACAGCTCGCTTCACTCGTCACACTGCTACATGACGACCTGCTGCTGATTGTTCGCGGCAACAAACTGACTAAAGCGCAGGAAAACGCCGCATGGTATACCGGACTTGCCAATAATGCGGTGCAGGTAAGCTGCCAGACGCCGGAGCAAGCACAGCTTCCTCGTTGGGTCGCCGCCAGAGCGAAGCTTAACAATCTACAACTGGATGACGCAGCCAATCAGCTGTTGTGCTATTGCTATGAAGGTAATCTGTTAGCACTGGCGCAAGCGCTGGAACGGCTAGCATTGCTTTGGCCTGATGGCAAACTAACGCTGCCTCGCGTGGAGAAAGCCGTTAACGATGCCGCGCACTTTACCCCGTTCCATTGGGTGGATGCGCTGCTGATGGGCAAAAGCAAACGCGCGCTGCACATTCTGCAACAGTTACGTCTGGAAGGCAGTGAGCCGGTTATTTTGCTACGTACGATACAGCGTGAATTACTGCTGTTGGTCAACTTAAAACGGCAGTCAGCCCATACGCCTTTACGCACGTTGTTTGATAAACACCGGGTGTGGCAAAATCGCCGGGGTATGATGGGAGACGCGCTAAACCGGCTGAACCCTGCGCAGTTGCGTCAGGCGGTAACGCTGTTAACGCGTACGGAAATTACGCTTAAACAAGACTATGGTCAGTCAGTGTGGGCGGAACTTGAGGGGCTATCCCTGTTACTCTGCCATAAATCGCTGGCCGATGTTTTTATTGATGGTTGATATGAAATCATTGCAGGCTCTGTTCGGTGGCACCTTTGATCCGGTGCATTATGGTCATCTTAAACCGGTTGAAATTCTGGCGAATCTGATTGGCCTTTCCCGGGTCATTATCATGCCCAATAACGTGCCGCCGCATCGTGCGCAACCCGAAGCGTCCGGCGAACAACGTCAACGCATGGTTGAACTGGCCATTGCCGATAAGCCGCTGTTCTCCCTTGATGAACGTGAACTGAAACGTGATACTGCCTCCTACACTGCGCAAACGCTCAAAGAGTGGCGCGAGGAGCAAGGACCGGACGTACCATTAGCGTTTATTATTGGCCAGGACTCACTGCTTACCTTTCCGTCCTGGCATGACTACCACACGATACTGGGTAACACCCACCTCATTGTCTGCCGACGTCCGGGCTATCCGCTCGAAATGGCGCAGGAAAAGCACCAGCAGTGGCTGGAGGATCATCTGACCCATTCGCCAGATGACCTGCACAACTTGCCTTGCGGGAAAATTTATCTGGCTGAAACGCCGTGGTTTAACATCTCCGCCACGCTCATCCGTGAGCGTCTGGAAAAAGGCGAGCCGTGCGACGACCTGATGCCAGCTGCAGTGCTTGACTATATCAATCAGCAGGGGTTGTACCGCTAAGCACCTTGCGTAAAGCCGCCAACAGGCGGTTATTCTCTTCCTGGCTGCGAACGGCTACCCGATAATAGCGCGCATCCAGCCCCGGATAATTAGCACAACTGCGAATCAAGACATGTTGTTCCAGCATTGCGCGTTGCAGATCAAAATTCGCCCGCTCGCAGCGCAATAAGCGATAATTTGCCCTGCCAGGATACACCGTCAGGCCGGGCAGTTCTTTCAACTGCCGATCAAACCTCGCGCCCTCTTGCTCCAGCCACTTCCACGTTGCCTGCTGATATGCGCTGTCGTGTAAAATAATCTCGCCTGCCAGTGCAGCAAATGCGTTAATTGACCACGGCATTTGTCGACGGCGCATCTGTGCAACAGCCTGTTCATTACTGTTGACCAGATACCCTAACCGCAACCCCGGTATCGCATAGAACTTGGTTAGCGAGCGCAGCACCCAAATATGCGGGTTATCACGAAGCAGCGGAATAAACCCCGGCTCCCCGGCAATAAAATCGATAAACGCTTCATCAAGGATCAGATTGATCCCAAGCAACTCACAACGCGCGGCTATTTCGCGCAGCAGGCGGTTATCGGGCAGCAAGCCAGTGGGATTGTTGGGCGTACAGAGAAACAGGCAGTCCAGCTCTGAGGATAACGCATCGAGGATTGCATCGGTAAGCTGCCAGCCATCGTCTTCGCACAGCGCAAACTCATGGATCGTACAGTCTCCCCATTGCAGCGCCCGACGATATTCAGCAAACCCGGGCGTCACGATCATCGCATGACGTGGTTTAAGACCTTGCACCAAAGTGAAAATCGACTCAGTCTCGCCGTTTCCGGCAAGTATCCATGAGGCAGGAATCTGATGATGCTCCGCCAGCGCCGCGTGCAGTTTAGCGTAATCAACATCCGGGTAACGCTCCGCGCAGTCCAGGTTGTCGAGGATCGCGCGTTTTAAACTTGCCGGCATACCCAGCGGATTAATATTCGCGCTAAAATCCAACAATTGTTCAGGCGAGATGCCCAACAGTTCGGCGGCTTCTCGCGTATTGCCACCATGCGCGCTCTTCAATAAAGACATCGTGCCGCTCCACGCAAAAAAAGGTATTTTAGTGAAAAATCTCTGCGCAATCAGGGCAAACATCATGTTTTGTGCGAATAACCTCAAGAGGAAAAAATGAGACTCTGGTTAGTACGTCATGGAGAAACTGAAGCCAATGTCGCTGGTTTATACAGCGGCCATGCCCCCACACCGCTAACGGAACGGGGTATCGCTCAGGCGCAAACACTGGGTACGCTGTTACACAATGTGCCTGTCGACAACGTTCTGTGCAGCGAGTTGGAACGTGCCCGCCATACAACGCAGTTGATCTTAGGCGATCGTGAGGTCCCTGTGCGCAACATGCCTGAGCTCAATGAGATGTTTTTTGGTGACTGGGAAATGCGCCATCATCGCGATCTGGCGCGAGAAGACGCCGAAAACTACACCGTGTGGTGTAACGACTGGCAGAATGCGACGCCAACCAATGGTGAAGGCTTTCAGGCGTTTTCCCAGCGCGTGGAACGCTTTATTGCTCAGCTCGCTGATTACAAAACGTGCCAAAACCTGCTGGTGGTGAGTCATCAGGGTGTTCTGAGCGTGTTGATCGCCCGTCTGCTGTCCATGCCGGCTGCAGCGATGTGGCATTTTCGCGTCGAACAAGGTTGCTGGAGCGCAATTGATTTTTGCGACAATTTTGCGGTTCTGAAAGTGCTCAACAGTCGGGCTGTATGGCACGACGGGGAGTGAACGCACTGTTTTTTCTGCCGAAGGGCTTCTCTCCCATTGACACCCCATGACAGGCTGTTATTCTCCGCAACCTGACTTTTCCCGCCCTTCAGAGCTTTGCAGAAATTGTTTTACAAAAATGGCGATGCATTCTGCGGCGTGGGGTGGGATGATAGCGCACTTCAAAAGCGCTTTCGGAGACATTTGTCCCGATATCGCCTCTGGTTCAGGTATACTAACAGACGTTTTTAACTCTTTTCACCCAGGGGGAACACTTGCAGGGTAAAGCACTTCAGGATTTTGTAATCGACAAAATTGATGACCTGAAAGGTCAAGACATCATCGCCTTAGACGTTCAGGGCAAATCCAGCATCACTGATTGCATGATTATCTGCACCGGCACGTCCAGCCGCCATGTAATGTCTATCGCAGACCACGTTGTTCAGGAGTCCCGCACTGCTGGTCTGCTGCCGCTCGGCGTAGAAGGCGAGAACGTTGCAGACTGGATCGTCGTTGACCTCGGTGATGTGATTGTCCACGTGATGCAGGAAGAAAGCCGTCGCCTGTATGAACTGGAAAAACTCTGGAGTTAATGCGTGAAGCTGCAACTTGTCGCTGTGGGTACGAAAATGCCTGACTGGGTGCAAACCGGGTTTACGGAGTATCTCCGTCGGTTTCCGAAAGATATGCCCTTTGAGCTGATCGAAATCCCGGCAGGAAAACGCGGCAAGAACGCGGATATTAAACGCATTCTCGACAAAGAGGGTGAGCAGATGCTGGCTGCCGCAGGCAAAAACCGCATCGTCACCCTTGATATCCCTGGTAAACCCTGGGACACGCCGCAGCTGGCGACTGAACTGGAACGCTGGAAACTGGACGGTCGTGACGTCAGTCTGTTGATTGGCGGGCCGGAAGGTCTCTCTCCTGCCTGTAAAGCGGCAGCGGAACAAAGCTGGTCACTCTCTGCGTTAACCCTTCCTCACCCTCTTGTTCGGGTTCTGGTCGCGGAGAGTCTGTACAGGGCGTGGAGCATCACCACCAACCATCCTTATCACCGTGAGTGATCATTGATTCTTGAGTAGATTAAGCAGCGGATGAAACTACAGAATTCTTTTCGCGACTATTCGGCTGAGTCCGCGCTGTTTGTGCGCCGGGCGCTGGTCGCTTTTTTGGGGATTTTGCTGCTCACCGGCGTGCTGATCGCCAACCTTTATAATCTGCAAATCGTTCGCTTTACTGATTATCAGACTCGCTCGAACGAAAACCGCATCAAACTGGTGCCTATCGCCCCCAGTCGCGGCATCATTTATGACCGTAACGGAATTCCGCTCGCCCTTAACCGCACCATTTATCAGATAGAAATGATGCCGGAAAAGGTCGACAACGTTCAGGATACCCTCGACGCGCTGCGTAACGTCGTAGACCTGACGGACGACGACATTGCCGCCTTTAAAAAAGAGCGCGCCCGTTCACACCGCTTCACCTCCATTCCGGTAAAAACTAACCTGAGTGAAGTTCAGGTGGCACGGTTCGCCGTTAATCAATATCGCTTTCCCGGCGTCGAAGTTAAAGGCTATAAACGCCGCTATTACCCCTACGGCTCTGCGCTGACCCACGTCATTGGCTACGTATCGAAGATCAACGATAAAGACGTGGACCGCCTGGACAAAGACGGCAAGCTGGCCAACTACGCGGCGACGCACGACATCGGTAAATTGGGTATTGAACGCTATTATGAAGACGTACTTCACGGCCAGACTGGTTATGAAGAAGTTGAAGTGAACAACCGTGGCCGCGTCATTCGCCAACTGAAAGAAGTGGCGCCGCAGGCCGGGCACGATATCTATCTCACCCTTGACCTGAAACTCCAGCAGTACATCGAAACGCTGCTGGCGGGCAGTCGTGCCGCGGTGGTAGTCACCGACCCGCGTACCGGTGGCGTTCTCGCACTGGTGTCCATGCCGAGCTACGACCCGAACCTGTTTGTCGATGGTATCTCGAGTAAAGATTACTCCGGGTTGCTCAATGACCCGAATACCCCATTGGTTAACCGCGCGACTCAGGGTGTCTACCCCCCTGCTTCGACGGTTAAACCTTACGTCGCGGTTTCTGCATTAAGTGCAGGCGTCATCACCCGCAATACTGGTCTGTTCGATCCGGGTTGGTGGCAATTACCGGGCTCTGAAAAACGTTACCGCGACTGGAAAAAATGGGGGCACGGCCATCTGAACATCACCCGTTCTCTGGAAGAGTCGGCGGATACGTTTTTCTATCAAATCGCCTATGATATGGGGATAGACCGCCTTTCAGAATGGATGAGCAAGTTTGGCTACGGCCAATATACGGGCATCGATCTTGCCGAAGAGCGCGCCGGAAACATGCCAACCCGCGAGTGGAAGCAAAAACGGTTTAAAAAGCCATGGTACCAGGGTGATACCATTCCGGTCGGCATCGGTCAGGGTTACTGGACGGCAACCCCTATCCAGATGAGTAAAGCGCTGATGATCCTTATCAACGACGGTTTGGTAAAAGTCCCGCATCTGCTGATGAGCACAGCAGAAAACGGCAAGCAAGTGCCGTGGATCCAGCCACACGAACCACCCGTTGGTGACATTCATTCCGGTTATTGGGAAATCGCAAAAGACGGCATGTACGGTGTAGCCAACCGTCCTAACGGTACTGCACACAAATATTTCGCTGGCGCACCTTACAAAATTGCGGCGAAATCCGGTACTGCACAGGTCTTTGGCCTGAAAGCCAATGAAACCTATAACGCACATAAGATCGCCGAGCGCTTACGTGACCACAAGCTGATGACGGCCTTCGCACCCTATGATAAGCCCCAGGTTGCTGTCGCCATAATCCTTGAAAACGGTGGCGCGGGCCCGGCTGTGGGTACCATTATGCGCCAGATACTTGACCACATTATGTTGGGCGACAATAACACCAATCTGCCTGCAGAAAACCCCGCGGTTGCAGCAGCGGAGGACCAATAATCGTGACGGATAATCCGAACAAAAAAACATTCTGGGACAAAATCCACATCGATCCCACAATGTTGCTTATTTTGCTGGCGCTGCTGGTTTACAGCTCGCTGGTCATCTGGAGCGCCAGCGGCCAGGATATTGGCATGATGGAGCGCAAGGTCGGTCAGATCGCGATGGGCCTGGTCATCATGGTGGTGATGGCGCAAATCCCGCCCAGGGTTTATGAGGGCTGGGCTCCCTATCTCTACATCTTTTGCATCATTTTGTTGGTGGCAGTAGATGCCTTCGGCGCTATCTCCAAAGGCGCGCAGCGCTGGCTGGATTTGGGGATTGTGCGTTTTCAGCCTTCCGAAATCGCCAAGATTGCCGTGCCGCTGATGGTCGCGCGCTTCATCAACCGTGATGTTTGCCCGCCATCGCTAAAAAATACCGCCATTGCGTTGGTGCTGATATTTATGCCCACCCTGCTGGTGGCCGCCCAGCCAGACCTCGGAACTTCAATTCTGGTCGCCCTTTCCGGTCTGTTTGTTCTGTTCCTTTCTGGTTTGAGCTGGCGTTTAATCGGTGTTGCGGTGGTCCTGGTTGCGGCGTTTATCCCGATACTGTGGTTCTTCCTGATGCATGATTATCAACGTCAGCGCGTCATGATGTTACTCGATCCGGAAACCGATCCGCTGGGTGCGGGTTACCACATCATTCAGTCTAAAATTGCTATTGGCTCCGGCGGTCTACGTGGTAAGGGCTGGCTACACGGTACGCAGTCGCAGCTTGAGTTTTTACCCGAACGCCATACAGATTTTATCTTCGCGGTATTAGCGGAAGAACTGGGTCTGGTAGGGATCTTAATTCTGCTGGCGCTGTACATTTTGCTGATTATGCGCGGATTATGGATCGCTGCCCACGCGCAAACCACCTTTGGTCGCGTCATGGCGGGTGGTTTAATGTTGATATTATTCGTTTATGTCTTCGTAAATATTGGTATGGTGAGCGGTATTCTGCCCGTGGTTGGCGTTCCTCTCCCACTGGTCAGTTACGGAGGCTCGGCACTTATCGTGCTGATGGCTGGGTTCGGGATTGTTATGTCGATCCATACCCATAGAAAAATGTTGTCGAAAAGCGTGTAAGGGGTACGCAATGCGTAAGCAGTGGCTTGGTATCTGCATCGCAGCAGGAATGCTCGCGGCGTGTTCGAGTGATGATGGTCAGCAACAGGGTGCTGTCGCGCCGCAGCCTGCGGTGTGTAATGGTCCGATTGTTGAAATCAGCGGGGCCGATCCGCGCTTTGAACCCCTGAACCCAACGGCGAATCAGGACTATCAGCGTGATGGTAAGAGCTACAAAATCGTCCAGGACCCTTCCCGCTTTAGCCAGGCAGGGCTTGCCGCTATCTATGATGCGGAACCCGGAAGCAACTTAACCGCGTCTGGTGAAGCGTTCGACCCGATGCAGTTAACCGCAGCGCATCCGACGCTGCCAGTCCCAAGCTATGCCAGAATAACTAACCTGGCTAATGGCAGGATGATTGTCGTGCGCATTAACGATCGCGGCCCTTATGGCAACGATCGCGTGATTTCACTTTCACGTGCAGCAGCCGACCGTCTGAATACCTCCAACAATACCAAAGTGCGTATCGACCCGATCATCGTCGCCCAGGATGGTTCCTTGTCCGGGCCGGGAATGGCTTGTACCACGGTAGCGAAACAAACCTATGCCCTGCCCGCGCGTCCTGATTTAAGCGGCGGTGGCAATATGGGCAGCATGCCTGCGCCATCGGATGCGGGTCAGCCGCAAGGCGATATTCGTCCGATCAGCAATTCCACGTTGAAAAGCGATGATACAACCGGTGCGCCAGTGAACAGCAGTGGATTCCTCGGTGCGCCGACCACGCTCGCTGCAGGCGTGCTGGAAGGTAGCGAGCCGACTCCGGCTCCGCAACCGACCACCACCGCACCGGTAACGCCAACCGCACCAGCAGCAACACCAGCCGCCGTCGCAGCACCTGCGCCAGCGGCAGTAGCCAACGGACGCTACGTGGTTCAGGTTGGCGCAGTCAGCGAGCAGTCGCGTGCGCAGCAGTATCAAAAACGTTTAAGCCAGCAATTTGGCGTCCCAGGTCGGGTGGTACAAAACGGCGCAGTCTGGCGTATCCAGATGGGGCCGTTCGCCAGCAAAGCTGAAGCCTCCACATTGCAGCAGCGTCTTCAAGCCGAGGCGCAATTACAGTCCTTCATCACCGGCGTGTAATAACGTAAATCAGGTATCTGAACTGTCAGTTTCTGTAAATGACATTAACAAAGTCACGCGGAAAGTCAGATGCCTGCCCGTTTTGCATTTGCTATAGTAGGGCACTTTTTTTAATTTCATCACGGACGTCGTAGTTCAGACCATGAAGACCACTTTTTCCGCTCGTTTCGTGCAGCGTATGGCGCTCACCGCGGCTCTCTGCGCAGCTTCTCTCTCTGCTGCCCATGCCGATGACCTGAATATTAAAACCATGATCCCAGGTGTTCCGCAGATCGATGCGGAGTCATATATCCTGATTGATTACAATTCAGGCAAAGTTCTGGCAGAACAGAACGCTGACACTCGCCGCGATCCCGCCAGTCTGACCAAAATGATGACCAGCTACGTCATCGGCCAGGCGATGAAAGCCGGGAAATTCAAAGAAACCGATCTGGTCACCGTCGGCAATGACGCCTGGGCTACAGGTAACCCGGTCTTTAAAGGTTCATCATTGATGTTCCTGAAACCTGGCATGCAGGTTCCTGTTTCTCAGCTTATCCGTGGTATCAACCTGCAATCCGGTAATGACGCGTGCGTAGCAATGGCGGACTTCGCAGCCGGCAGCCAGGATGCTTTCGTCGGTCTGATGAACAGCTATGTGAACGCGCTAGGCCTGAAAAACACCCACTTCCAGACCGTTCATGGTCTCGACGCTGACGGTCAATACAGCTCGGCTCGCGACATGGCGATGATTGGTCAGGCGCTGATTC
Organism: Citrobacter sp. Cpo040; assembly: GCF_030332915.1. Classification (NCBI taxonomy): domain Bacteria; kingdom Pseudomonadati; phylum Pseudomonadota; class Gammaproteobacteria; order Enterobacterales; family Enterobacteriaceae; genus Citrobacter; species Citrobacter sp. Cpo040. The sequence goes on along the minus strand of NZ_JAOWGX010000036.1, from coordinate 374,240 downwards.
GCGACGTGCCTAACGAATACTCTATCTATAAAGAAAAAGAGTTCACCTTTAACGGCATCCGTCAGTTAAACCGTAACGGCCTGCTGTGGGATAACAGCCTGAATGTCGACGGTATCAAAACCGGTCATACCGACAAGGCTGGCTATAACCTCGTTGCATCCGCAACCGAAGGTCAGATGCGTCTGATCTCCGCCGTCATGGGTGGCCGCACCTATAAAGGTCGTGAAACCGAAAGTAAAAAACTGCTTACCTGGGGCTTCCGTTTCTTTGAAACCGTGAACCCACTGAAAGTCGGTAAAGAGTTTGCTTCAGAGCCCGCCTGGTTTGGTAATACCGATCGTGCATCGTTAGGCGTAGATAAAGATGTCTACCTGACTATTCCGCGCGGCCGCATGAAAGATCTGAAAGCAAGCTATGTGCTGAACACCACAGAACTGCACGCACCGCTGCAGAAAAACCAGGTTGTCGGCACCATCAACTTCCAGTTGGATGGCAAAACCATTGAGCAGCGCCCGCTGGTAGTCCTGCAGGAAATCCCTGAAGGCAACTTCTTTGGGAAAATCATTGATTACATTAAATTAATGTTCCATCACTGGTTTGGCTAAAAATCGAACACTTGAAAGTGTGATTTACGTCCCCATATACTAGGTATCCAGATAACTCCCACGCGCTGTGGGAGTTATTATTTATTGATGTAACGCCGGAGCTGACATGAAAACCAAACTTAACGAACTGCTTGAATTCCCTACTCCATTTACTTACAAAGTAATGGGGCAGGCGTTGCCTGAGCTGGTTGATCAGGTGGTTGAAGTGGTACAGCGCCATGCGCCAGGTGATTACTCTCCGACGGTAAAACCGAGCAGCAAAGGCAACTACCACTCGGTCTCAATCACTATTACTGCTACACACATTGAGCAGGTTGAAACGCTGTACGAAGAATTAGGCAATATCGATATCGTACGCATGGTACTGTAAAAACCTGTTGGTTACCCGCTGCATCCCCGCTCGGGTAACCCCTCCCTCCTGTGATATACTTTTCCCCCTCTTTTATATTCTCTACTCTATGTGAGTATCTACGGAGATGCCGTTTTGTATCAGGATAAAATTCTTGTCCGCCAGCTCGGTCTTCAACCTTACGAGCCAGTTTCTCTGGCCATGCACGAATTCACCGATACCCGCGATGAAAACAGTTATGACGAAATCTGGCTGGTAGAGCATTATCCTGTTTTTACCCAGGGTCAGGCAGGTAAAGCAGAGCACGTACTGATGCCGGGAGATATTCCGGTGATCCAGAGCGATCGTGGCGGTCAGGTGACTTATCACGGGCCGGGCCAGCAGGTCATGTATGTGCTGTTGAACCTGAAGCGTCGTAAACTTGGCGTTCGCGAACTGGTTACGCTGCTGGAGCAAACCGTTGTGAATACCCTTGCGGAAATCGGTATTGACGCCCACCCGCGAGCCGATGCGCCTGGCGTATACGTTGGAGAGAAGAAAATCTGCTCTTTGGGGTTACGTATTCGTAAAGGATGTTCATTTCACGGCTTAGCGCTCAACGTGGATATGGACTTGTCGCCTTTCCTGCGTATCAATCCTTGTGGTTATGCCGGTATGGAAATGGCGAAGGTATCGCAGTGGGATAGCACAGCCACGACCGAGAGCATTCGCCCAAGGCTGCTGGCCAACATTCTGGCGCTGTTGGGTAACCCACCGCACGAGTACATCGCGGACTGAAAATACGCGCATACTTTGCCACGGCATATGTTGTGGCAAATGGCACAAAACAACAACTATTTTACATTTTGCCAGCCTGTCAGGCTGCTTTCTGGCCCGTTTCAATGATATACTGCGTATCACTAATTCAAAAATAGTTGATAAATGCAACATTCCCTTGAATTGAAACGCTTTCCTTCGTAATTCGCAACTGGAACACGCAAGCTATGAGTAAACCCATTGTGATGGAACGCGGTGTTAAATACCGCGATGCCGATAAGATGGCTCTTATCCCGGTAAAAAATGTGGCAACAGAGCGTGAAGCCCTGCTGCGTAAACCGGAATGGATGAAAATAAAACTGCCAGCGGACTCCACTCGCATCCAGGGCATCAAAGCGGCAATGCGCAAAAATGGCCTGCACTCTGTCTGCGAAGAAGCTTCCTGCCCTAACCTGGCTGAATGTTTCAATCACGGAACTGCAACCTTTATGATCCTCGGCGCAATCTGTACCCGCCGTTGCCCATTCTGTGACGTTGCCCATGGCCGTCCGGTTGCTCCTGATGCTAACGAGCCGTTAAAACTTGCTCAGACGATTGCTGACATGGCGCTGCGCTATGTCGTCATTACCTCCGTTGACCGCGACGATCTGCGTGACGGCGGCGCTCAGCACTTTGCTGACTGCATCACCGCTATTCGTGAGAAAAGTCCGTCGATTAAAATCGAAACGCTGGTGCCTGACTTCCGTGGTCGTATGGATCGCGCGCTGGATATTCTTACCGCCACTCCGCCGGATGTGTTTAACCACAACCTTGAAAACGTACCACGTATTTATCGCAATGTACGCCCCGGGGCTGACTACAACTGGTCACTGAAGCTTCTGGAACGTTTCAAGGAAGCGCACCCGGAGATTCCGACTAAATCAGGTCTGATGGTCGGTCTGGGCGAAACCAATGCGGAAATTATTGAGGTCATGCGTGACCTGCGCAGTCATGGTGTAACTATGTTGACGCTGGGGCAGTATTTACAGCCAAGCCGCCATCACCTGCCGGTTCAACGCTATGTGAGCCCGGATGAGTTCGATGAGATGAAAGCCGAAGCTATGGCAATGGGCTTTACCCATGCAGCCTGCGGTCCATTCGTTCGCTCTTCTTACCATGCTGACATGCAGGCCAAAGGGCTGGAAGTGAAGTAATCGTGTAATACTCACTTACATATCAGCAATAAAAAAACCGGCAAATTGCCGGTTTTTTTCATGCAGAGTATGCAGTATGAGCATCATGCTCCTGACATTACTCTTTATGAGAAAGCTTCTCAGCCTGAACGCTACCATCAGCATCTTTCTTAGCATCGGCATTATCGTCGTTCATTGCTTTCTTGAAGCCCTTGATTGCCGTTCCCAGGTCTCCACCCAGTGTACGTAACTTCTTGGTACCAAACAGCAGAACAACCAGTGCGGCAACCACCAGCAGTTTGGTAATACTAATCTCACCCATAGATACCTTCTTGACTTAAACCAGGCTGCATAAAGCGCCATATTAACCTGAGAATATTAACGGCCTTTCGACGCGCGCACACAATAGCAATCTGTAACAAGGTGAATCAAGCCTTGTTTAAAAAAACGTCATAATAATTGCGGTGGCGCAAAGCGTCGGTTACTTAACACCGGGAGTTGTGCCCTAACCTGCCTCACCCGCTCGGCGGAAACCTCGGCCATAATTAGCGCGGGCGTTTCTGCCGCAGCAGCAATGGTCACACCAAAGGGGTCGATGACCCTGCTTTGGCCTATATTCTTGTTACCGCACTCTCCCGCCGCAATCAGGTAACACGTCGCATCTAACGCTCTTGCCGCCAAAAGCGTAGCCCAGTGATGCTCTTTAAGCGATCCCCGAACCCAGGCTGCGGGTAAGACAAGAATTTCCGCTCCCTGCAATGCGTGCACCAGCGCCAGCTCAGGAAAGCGCAGATCATAACAGGTCATTAACCCTACTTTTAACCCGTCTACGTCCAGCAGCGGCGCTATGGCGTCCCCTGCATCAACATTACGTGACTCCTGAATCGAAAAGGCATCATAGAGATGTAATTTAGCGTAATGGGCCACGACCTGACCTGCCCGTAGCGCCACCAGCATGTTAAACGCCCGGCCTGGCACAGAAGGAACATGAATCGTCAGGATTGTCGTCATCTCGTTTTGCGCGCTTTCTCGCAGCAAGCGCGTCAAAAATCCGCCCTCCAGCAGTTGAGCTGATTTCACTGACAGGTCTGGGTCCAGATCGTCACGGGCCAGAAGCGCCTCCGGTAATACCAGCAGCGACGCCCCCTCTCCTGCAGCCTGTGACATCAATAAGACGCAGGTTTCTGCATTTTTTTCCCATGAAGGTCCCACGGCAAATTGCCCTGCTGCAACGAACATATTCCCTCCAGAAAACGTTGTTAGGCTCGCCAACCACGATTATTCAGCGTTACACTCATCCTATATACAATCAAATAGCAGGATTATGCAGTGTTACAACTCCTTTTAGCGGTTTTTATCGGTGGTGGTACAGGTAGTGTAGCAAGATGGATGTTGAGCATGAGGTTTAACCCGCTACATCAGGCCATCCCATTCGGCACGCTGGCTGCAAACTTACTTGGCGCATTTATCATTGGTATGGGTCTGGCATGGTTTAATCGCATGACAAACATTGATCCAATGTGGAAGGTACTGATTACCACTGGCTTTTGCGGGGGACTGACAACGTTTTCCACTTTCTCAGCTGAGGTGGTGTTTTTGCTACAGGAAGGACGCTTTGGTTGGGCTATGGTGAATGTACTGGTTAATCTGTTGGGATCATTTGCGATGACCGCCCTGGCATTCTGGCTGGTTTCGGCCTCTCCCGCGCACTGAAGCGAAAAAAAACCCGCAATTAAGCGGGTTTTGAATGCTTGCTGTCGTATGCTTACAGAGCGATTACGTTTGCAGCAGAAGGGCCTTTGGCACCGTTAGTGATTTCGAACTCTACACGCTGACCTTCAGCCAGAGTTTTAAAACCATTGGTCTGGATTGCAGAGAAGTGTACGAACACGTCTTTGCTGCCATCTTCCGGAGTAATGAAACCGAATCCTTTGGACTCATTAAACCACTTAACGTTACCTTTAATCTTAGACATCAAAATTACCTTTACATGAAAAATAGACACAAATGCTGTGTCGGGTATCAGTACAACAATTGTGGTGGACTTTGTCCAGTCGAACTTTATCAAAAAGTGATAAATGTCGCGTTATTTTTCAGTTAAAGTTAATATCGCACTGTTTTTAAAAGACTTTTTAATAATCCACCTGACAATACAGGTAGTCCATCAAAACTGGAAACGCATCCATGCAAAGTAGACGTTACCGTTGTTGTACGTTCCCGGAATGTAGGTCATCTGGAACGTTGCCGGACCATACCCTATCGATGCCAGCGGTAACAGCACGGGTACCGGAATGTAGTTCCAGTTATCGCGCGCGGTAAAACCAGCGGTAAAACCGAGACCTGTGTGGAAATTTTCATCTGCCAGCGGTCGCCAGGTTTTTTCCCAGCCATAACCACCAATGGGTTCCCATTTATTGTAGGAATCCTTAAAGGCCATTATATAAAGCCCGTGCCAGTTACCTTTATCATCCCAACGGGATTGACCAAAGCCCGCCCCCCATGGGCGTTCATTGTAGCGATCCGTTTTTTCTTTATCATAAGCAAAACGAGCATGCCAGGTAATAGCCGGCACGTACAGATCATAATGTTCTGGCTGCTGCCAGGTTTCACTGACATTGTCTTTAAAAGTAGCGAACCAACCTTTATCTTCAGCAGCGCCCTGGGGAATGAAAGCTAACTGAATAAAAAGAAATGAAAAAATGAGAAAATATCGTTTAGCGACAATCACAACTTAATTACCATCCTGGGATTTATTATTAATTGTAGCAAACCCAACCTTAATGTTAGCTTAACAAAAATGCGCAGCTAAAAAATCAGAATAATCCTCAGCCTATAATTTTTAAGATAATTATCCATGAGTTTATTGAGCCATCTAATAGGAACTATTTTCTCTTTATTGCCAATAAATTGTTCTTTCCTGCGAAAAAAGTTAAATAGCATCACAATAAATTAACAATTGATATTCATCATCGCCACAAAACACACACATCAGCGCTGCGCTTCACAGTTTCTTATTGTGAGATTCTTTTTTTAACCACGATGCTGAAAAAACGGCTTAACCATCGCTTGAATCCGTATTTTTATTGATTTTAATCAGCAAGAGTTATCGGTTTATTAGGCACATTCTGTCACCACTTTTTACTTTTTTTAGTTTTTTTACTTTCTGGGCAGCAATGCGACAGGGGAAACGATGTTGACATTTATTGAACTCCTTATTGGAGTTGTGGTTATTGTGGGTGTAGCGCGCTACATCATTAAAGGTTATTCCGCGACAGGCGTACTGTTTGTTGGCGGTCTGGTTTTGCTGATTATCAGTGCGCTGATGGGGCATAAAGTTTTGCCGTCCAGCGCGGCATCGACGGGCTATACGGCAACAGACATTGTTGAATATATTAAAATTTTGCTGATGAGCCGTGGTGGCGATCTCGGCATGATGATCATGATGCTGTGTGGTTTTGCCGCTTATATGACCCATATTGGCGCGAACGATATGGTCGTTAAGCTGGCCTCCAAGCCTCTGCAATACATCAACTCTCCTTACCTGCTAATGATTGCCGCCTATTTTGTCGCCTGCCTGATGTCACTGGCGGTTTCTTCAGCAACCGGTCTGGGCGTATTGCTGATGGCAACACTGTTCCCGGTCATGGTTAACGTTGGGATCAGCCGTGGCGCCGCAGCGGCCATTTGTGCCTCCCCTGCTGCAATTATTCTTTCACCAACATCCGGTGATGTGGTGCTGGCGGCAAAAGCTGCGGAAATGCCGCTGATCGATTTCGCCTTTAAAACCACGCTGCCAATTTCCATTGCCGCCATCATTGCTATGGCGATTGCCCACTTTTTCTGGCAGCGTTTTCTGGATAAAAAAGAGAACATTTCTCATGAAATGTTAGATGTGGCTGAAATCACCACGACTGCCCCGTCATTTTACGCCATTCTGCCGTTTACCCCGATTGTTGGCGTCCTGATTTTTGATGGTAAATGGGGTCCACAGCTGCATATCATTACGATTCTGGTACTGTGCATGCTCATCGCGGCTATTCTGGAGTTCATACGTGGGTTCAATACCCAAAAGGTTTTCTCTGGTCTGGAAGTCGCTTACCGTGGCATGGCGGATGCCTTTGCTAACGTGGTGATGTTGTTAGTCGCTGCGGGTGTTTTTGCCCAGGGCCTGAGCACAATCGGCTTTATTCAGAGTCTGATTTCTATCGCCACCTCGTTTGGTTCGGCGAGCATTATTCTGATGATGGTGCTGGTGATCCTGACTATGCTGGCGGCAATGACTACGGGTTCCGGTAACGCCCCGTTCTATGCCTTCGTTGAGATGATCCCTAAGCTGGCGCATTCCTCCGGCATTAACCCAGCTTACCTTGTTATCCCGATGCTGCAGGCGTCAAACCTTGGACGCACAATCTCCCCGGTCTCCGGCGTGGTGGTTGCTGTTGCTGGTATGGCGAAGATTTCTCCGTTCGAAGTGGTGAAACGTACTTCGGTTCCGGTTCTGGTTGGGCTGTTGGTTGTGATTATCGCAACTGAAGTGATGGTACCAGGCTCTTCTTCAGCCGTCGTTGGCGGCTGATACTCAGAGAAATGTAGGCCGGATAAGGCATTCACGCCGCATCCGGCATTTCGACTGCAACGTTGCCGGATGTCGATGCTAAAGCATCTTATCCGGCCTACGTCAGAAATCAGCATTTAGCCGCCGTGATAGATACGCTGCGGCCTACCCACCTTACCGTGAATAATCTCCGCAATAATCAAATGTCGGCTGGCACAGTACTCCAGGTAACGTCTGGAAGTCGTTCGGCTGATGGTGAGCGCCTGGGCGATCGTTTCTGCTGTATGGTGTACCGTCGGATCGGCAAATAATTTCAACACTGCATTCAGTGTTAACGCATCAATCCCGGTCGGTAAATCCCCTTTCGGCTCGCCCCGCGCGTAGGCATTAAACATCTCATCAATCTGCTTTTGACTGGCGCTATCATTACCCGCCAACATGCGTCGACGCTGTTGATAACGTGTCAGGGTCTGCCCGAGCCGCTCGTAGGCAATGGGTTTGACCAGGTAATCAAACGCGCCGCTGCGCACAGCTTCGGAGACTGTTTCCATGTCGCTGGCCGCTGTGGTAAACACCACACCGCCCGGATAACGCGCCTGGGTTAGCTCATGCAATAACGTAATTCCCTTGCCGTCCGGCAAGTAGTTATCGAGCAGAATCAAACCGGGCTTAAAACGCTCAATCATCATCCTCGCCTGCGCAAGATTACCCGCCAGCCAAATCTGGCTGAAGCCGGGTATATGGCGGATATATTCAGCATGCATTTCCGCCAGTAGCGTTTCATCCTCAACGATCAATAGCGTTAATGGTTCCGTCATTGTTTTTTTTCACTTTCGGAAGAAATAAAGAAAATAAGGTGCCGCAGGGGGAGTTATCTTCAAGCGTAATCACCCCGTCACAGCGCCTCACATAACTTGCAATAAGATACAAACCGATGCCATGTTCACCTGGTTCATCGGTACGGGTGCTCACACCCTGTTCAAATATTTTTTCACGCAATGCTTCCGGCACACCGCATCCCTGATCGGCAACTTCGATGATCACGTCATCCCCTTCATCGCTCAAATAGAGTTCGACGACCTTGTTGCCTTGCTGGGTGCGCAAGCTCGCTTCAAATGCATTATCAAGCAGATTGCCAACAATTGCTGCAAACTCTGTGCTATCCAGCCCCTCGGGGAGTTGATGCAGTTGGCTGCCCGGAACAATAGTCATGGTGAGACCCAGTTCCCGCGCGCGCTGCACCTTGCCAAACAACAGACCGGCTACCTGACGATCGGCAAACGCGCCGCGCAGGCTGTCAATCAGTTGCTGTTGCGCCTGGGATTCCCCCTGCACCATGGCCAGAACCTTGTCATACTCTTTCATTTGCAGCAGACCATTGATAGTCGACATCCAGTTCAGATGCTCATGACGCAGCGTTCTCAGGCTCTCTACATACTGTTTGATCTGCGTTAACTGCGCATTAAGAGTAGCAATTTCATCTTTACTACGAAAACTGATGATTGCCCCAAGCAGTTCGTCACCGGAGCGAATCGCCTCACGGTTGGCGATAACGCTCAGTCCATTAAAGTTGACCATCGCGTCCTGTCGTTTTTCCGCAATCTGTTGGGTGAAAAAGTCCACTGGCTGAACTACCTCACTCACCGGTTTTCCAAGCCACTTTCTCCCAGGTGAAGACAGCCCCAGCATTTTCCTCGCACTGCGATTTATTGCGGTGATATATCCATCAGGATCCACGGCAATCAACCCTTCATACACCGAGCTGAACAACGCTTCCTGCTGGCGTACCACCCGCGCAATTTGTTTCGGTTCCATACCCAACATCTGCCGACGAATATGGGCAGCGAAAAACCAGGAGAGCAGCATCAGAACCAACAGCAGCAGGATAAATACCCCAGCCATTGGCAGTAAGAAATCCGAGCGCCAGCTATCGATTTTGCTGATCAGATAACCAATTGAGACCACGCCAATGATTTTGCCATCGTCATCAAAGATGGGCGTTTTAGCGCGCATTGCCATCCCAATGGAGCCTTTACCGGTAATAAAGTAGCTCTCCCCTTTTTCCAGCGCACCGGGTTTGGTGAACTGCATCGGATAGCCAATCTTTTCCGGGTTCGGATGATATAGACGAATGGAGTTGGTATCCCCGATAACCACGTAGTCGAAGTCAGTTCCGCTCTGCAGTTTGTCGGCAATCGTCGCCAATCGCTTGTAATCACGATGCTTAACCGCCGTGATGATACTGTCGTTAGAGGCGATGATTTTGGCCTGATTCATTGCCATATCGCGGACATGCGTTGCCAGATAATCTTCAAAGCTGGCGGTGAAGTATTGTGCCAGGGCGGCAATGATAAAAACAGAAACGACCAGAATGAGCAGAAAGATACGTAAAGGAAACGCCAGACTGCGGAAAAAAGGAAACCGTGTTTTATTTTTCTGTTCTGCCATCACATTTTTCCTCACCGACGTTAACTAAAACTAATTTCTCATTGTAGTTGTAATTAAAATGTTCTATTTACACGTTATGCTATAAAACAAGATCGTTGCAGATTCCCCACCTTAAATCAATTAAACAAATTAAAACCACACCTTATTTTAGGGTTAAATTAATTAAAAAACTTAAAACCATAAAACACATTAAAACCTTCTAACTTATTGTGAAATAAATCAAAAATTACCTCCAAAATACCCCTTACGATGTATGCATCAGGGAAAAAAAGAAATACTCCGTAATAAAAAACCATTCCCTTCAATTGCAAACAAAACGTTATCAGGTTGCTAAACAGAGCAACAAAAACAGAAACCCAGTAACAAATATAGCATCGGGGCTCTATTCACTATGTTCGGTAATAATATATTCACGCAAGTTAAACGCTCAGAAAATAAAAAGATGGCGGCTATCGCGCAATTTCTGAAAGAGAATGATTTGAGCGTAGATACGACCGTCGAAGTATTTATCACCGTCACCCGTGACGACCGTCTGATTGCCTGCGGTGGTATCGCTGGGAATATTATTAAGTGTGTCGCAATCTGTGAATCTGTCCGTGGCGAGGGCTTAGCGCTAACGCTGGCGACTGAGTTAATCAACCTTGCCTATGAACGCCATTGTACGCACCTCTTCATCTATACCAAAACCGAGTACGAATCGCTGTTTAAACAGTGCGGTTTTTCTACGCTCACCAGCGTTCCCGGCATTATGGTATTGATGGAAAACAGCACCACACGTCTGAAACGCTACGCCGAGTCACTGGCAAAACAGCGTCATGATGGGAAAAAAATTGGCTGTATCGTCATGAACGCCAACCCCTTCACCAACGGACACCGTTTTCTGATCCAACAGGCGGCCGCGCAATGTGACTGGCTGCATCTGTTTTTGGTGAAAGAAGATACCTCACGTTTTCCGTATGAAGACCGCCTGGATCTGGTGCTTAAAGGAACAAAAGACATTCCGCGTTTAACCGTGCATCGCGGTTCGGAGTACATCATTTCCCGCGCCACATTCCCGTGTTACTTCATCAAAGAGCAGAGCGTTATTAACCACTGCTACACCGAAATAGACCTGAAAATCTTCCGCCAGTATCTGGCTCCGGCTCTCGGCGTCACGCACCGCTTCGTCGGTACTGAGCCGTATTGCACCGTCACCTCCCAGTATAACAACGATATGCGTTACTGGCTGGAGACCCCAATGCTTCCCGCCCCACCGATTGAACTGGTGGAAATTGAGCGGCTGTGCTTCCAGGAGATGCCGATTTCCGCCTCCTGGGTGCGCAAGCTGCTGGTTAAAAAAGATCTCACGGCTATCGCATCCCTGGTCCCTGACGCCACGCTGCAGTATCTGCAAAGCATGGTTGAGCGAGCCTCATCGGGTGCGACAGTCCGCCAAAATACCCCCGCATTAGCAACAGGTGAAAAATGAAAATAAACCAGGCAGCCGTCGCAGGCACACTCGAGTCCGGTGATGTGATGATTCGCATCGCCCCACTCGATTCGCAGGATATTGACCTGCAGGTTAACAGTAGCGTCGAAAAGCAGTTCGGTGATGCCATCCGGGCCACCATTCTGGACGTTCTGTCCCGCTACAACGTACGCGGCGTGCAATTGAATGTTGATGATAAAGGCGCACTGGACTGCATTTTACGTGCGCGACTGGAAGCACTACTGGCCCGCGCTGGCGGTATTCCGGCACTGCCATGGGAGGATTGCCAGTGATTTCCGAATCTTTGCAACAACGTAAAACCCGTACTCGCCGCAGCATGTTGTTCGTACCGGGCGCCAATGCCGCCATGGTCAGCAACTCGTTCATCTACCCGGCAGATGCACTGATGTTCGACCTGGAAGACTCCGTCGCGTTGCGTGAAAAAGATACCGCTCGCCGCATGGTGTACCACGCGCTGCAGCATCCGCTGTATCACGACGTTGAAACCATCGTGCGTGTAAACGCCCTCGACTCCGAATGGGGCATCAACGACCTTGAAGCCGTGGTACGTGGCGGTGCTGACATCGTACGTTTACCAAAGACCGATACCGCGCAGGATGTCATCGACATCGAAAGCGAAATTCTGCGCATCGAAAACGCCTGTGGCCGTGAACCCGGCAGCACCGGTCTGTTAGCCGCCATCGAATCGCCGTTAGGCATTACTCGCGCGGTAGAAATTGCCCATGCTTCCGAACGTCTGATCGGTATTGCCCTGGGTGCGGAAGACTATGTACGTAACCTGCGCACTGAGCGCTCCCCGGAAGGTACTGAACTGCTGTTTGCCCGCTGCTCTATTTTGCAGGCTGCACGTTCTGCCGGTATTCAGGCGTTCGACACCGTGTATTCCGATGCCAACAACGAAGCGGGTTTCCTGCACGAAGCCGCACACATCAAGCAGTTGGGTTTTGACGGCAAATCGCTCATCAACCCGCGCCAGATCGAACTCCTGCATAACCTGTACGCCCCAACGCGCAAAGAGCTGGCTCACGCCCGTCTGGTTGTGGAAGCCGCTGAAGCCGCTGCTCGCGAAGGTCGTGGCGTAGTTTCCCTGAACGGCAAAATGGTCGACAGCCCGGTTATCGAGCGCGCCCTTCTGGTTATCTCCCGTGCAGAACTTTCCGGCATTCGCGAAGAATAAGGCAAAAAAATGACGCAGAAAATCGAACAGTCTCAACGCCAGGATCGCGTGGCGACCTGGAGCCGTCATGCAGAAAGTGAGCTTTCCGCTTATCAGAGCACCGCAAAAGTAGAATTGCAGGCGCAAAAACCGCGCGACAAAAAGCTGTGCGCTAACCTGGAGGACGCTATTCGTCGTTCAGGTTTACAGGATGGTATGACCATCTCTTTCCACCACGCTTTTCGTGGTGGCGATCTGACGATTAACCTGGTGATGGACGCCATCGCCAATATGGGCTTTAAAAATCTGACGCTGGCCTCCAGCTCTCTGAGCGACTGCCATGCTCCACTGGTTGAGCACATCCGTCAGGGCGTGGTTAGCCGCATTTATACCTCCGGTCTGCGTGGTCCGCTGGCGGAAGAAATCTCACGTGGCCTGTTGGCCGAACCGGTACAAATTCACTCCCACGGTGGCCGTGTGCACCTGGTGCAAAGTGGCGAGCTCAGCATTGATGTGGCGTTCCTCGGCGTGCCGTCCTGCGACCAGTTTGGCAACGCCAACGGTTATACCGGTAAAGCGTGCTGCGGCTCACTGGGCTATGCCCGCGTAGATGCCGAAAACGCGAAACAGGTTGTCCTGCTGACTGAACAGCTGCTGACCTATCCGCATAACCCGGCCAGCATTACGCAGGACCAGGTAGATCTGATCGTGCAGATCGATCAGGTCGGCGATGCGGACAAAATTGGTGCCGATGCGACCCGCATGACCACCAACCCGCGTGAACTGTTAATCGCCCGTAGCGCGGCTGAGGTCATTGCAAATTCCGGCTACTTCAACGAAGGCTTCTCACTGCAGACAGGAACCGGCGGCGCTTCTCTGGCCGTTACGCGTTTCCTGGAAGACAAAATGCGCAGCCGCGATATCCGTGCCGACTTCGCGCTGGGCGGCATTACCGCTACCATCGTTGACCTGCACGAAAAAGGTCTGATTCGCAAACTGCTGGACGTTCAGAGCTTTGACCGTAATGCCGCAGAATCGCTGGCCCGCAATCCAAACCACATTGAGATCAGTGCCAACCAGTATGCCAACTGGGGCTCAAAAGGCGCATCCGTCGATCGTCTGGACGTCGTGGTGCTCAGCGCGCTGGAAGTTGATACCAGCTTCAACGTTAACGTACTGACCGGTTCTGACGGCGTACTGCGCGGCGCATCCGGTGGTCACTGCGATACCGCGGTTGCCGCTGCGCTGTCTATCATCGTCGCGCCGCTGGTTCGCGGACGCATCCCGACCCTGGTTGATAACGTGCTGACCTGCGTAACCCCAGGCTCCAGTGTTGACATTCTGGTCACCGACCACGGTATCGCCGTCAACCCTGCACGTCCGGAACTGGCAGAACGTCTGAAAGAAGCCGGTATGAAAGTGGTGTCCATTGAATGGCTGCGCGAACGTGCACAGCAGCTCACCGGTCAGCCACGCGCTATCGAATTCACTGACCGCGTGATTGCCGTTGTGCGTTACCGCGATGGTTCAGTGATTGACGTTGTGCATCAGGTGAAGGAATAAACCATGCACCTGCTCCCTGAATACGCCACCCAACACGCGGTTTCCATTCCGGAGCTGCTCGCCAGCCGCGATGAGAGACAAGCAAGGCAACAGGAGTGGCTGACACGCCACTCTGCGCCGCTGGTCTCGTTTACCGTCGTCGCACCGGGACCGATTAAAGACAGCGAATTAACCCGTCGTATCTTTAATCACGGCGTAACCGCCTTGCTCGCGTTGGCGGAACAATCCACCTGGATTGTCAGGGAGCAAACAGCGCTGGTTTCTGCCAGCGGTCCAGAAGGTCTTTTGTCTATTGAGGCTCCGGCCCACGACCTCAAGCTCGCCACCATTGAACTTGAGCATTCACACCCGCTGGGACGGCTATGGGACATCGATGTCCTGACCCCTGAAGGGGTAATTCTGTCCCGGCGTCATTTCGCACTCCCTGCCCGCCGCTGTCTGCTGTGCGAGCAAAGTGCTGCCGACTGTGCGCGGGGTAAAACCCACGCGCTTTCCGACTTACTCACTCAGATGGAGGCACTGCTGCATGATGCCGATTCCCGCAACATCAACCAATAACGCAGTCCTCCCTCTGGATCTGCCTGATGCTTACGCAGCGCTTGCGTGGCGCGCCATGTTGACTGAAGTCAACCTGTCGCCCAAACCCGGTCTGGTAGATCGTATTAACAACGGCGCGCATAAAGATATGGCGCTGGAAGATTTTCATCGCAGTGCTGAAGCGATTCAGTCATGGCTACCACGTTTTATTGAATATGGGGCGTTTAGCGCACAGCTGTCGCCTGAAGATGTATTGAAAGGACTGCGCCCGCTGGGCATGGCCTGCGAAGCCGATATGTTCCGCGCCACCGCCGGGGTGAACACCCATAAAGGGAGCATCTTTTCACTCGGACTGCTGTGTGCCGCCATTGGCCGCCTGCACCAGCTCCAACTCACTGTTACCGCTGAAACCATTTGCTCTACGGCAGCAACATTTTGCCGTGGCCTGACCGAGCGCGAACTGCGCCAGAACAATCAACAACTCACGGCTGGCCAACGTCTTTATCAGCAATTGGGATTAACCGGCGCACGGGGCGAAGCCGAAGCGGGATATCCGCTAGTCATCCAGCATGCCCTGCCGCACTACCGCGCACTGCTGACTCAGGGCCGCGACCCTGAACTGGCGTTACTCGACACATTATTGCTGCTGATGTCTATCAACGGCGACACCAACGTGGCTTCACGTGGCGGCGCAGAAGGTCTGCGTTGGCTACAGCAGCAGGCCACCGCCCTGATGCAGCAAGGGGGGATTCGTACCCCTGCCGATCTCGAATATCTACACCAGTTCGACCAACAGTGCATTGAACGCAACCTCAGTCCCGGAGGTTGCGCCGATCTGCTGATCGTCACCTGGTTCTTAGCTCAGATTTCACAAGTTCATCATTATCACAATTAAAGATCCTTTCCGGAGAATCACACACATGTCTTTAGCAAAAGATAAAATATGGAAGTTATTGGCCCCCCTGGTCGTCATGGGTGTCATGTTTCTTATCCCCGTCCCTGATGGAATGCCTCCACAGGCCTGGCACTACTTTGCCGTGTTTGTGGCGATGATCGTCGGTATGATCCTGGAGCCAATTCCGGCAACAGCGATCAGCTTTATCGCCGTAACGATCTGCGTTATCGGCAGCAACTATCTGCTGTTTGATGCTTCAGAACTGGCCGACCCGGCGTTTAAAGCGGGTAAGCAAGCGCTGAAATGGGGTCTGGCTGGCTTCTCCAGCACCACCGTGTGGTTGGTGTTTGGTGCGTTTATCTTCGCACTGGGTTATGAAGTCACCGGTCTGGGTCGTCGTATCGCGCTATTCCTGGTGAAATTCATGGGTAAACGTACCCTGACGCTGGGCTATGCGATTGTTATCATCGACATTCTGCTGGCACCGTTTACTCCATCCAACACCGCGCGTACCGGTGGCACCGTATTCCCGGTTATCAAAAACCTGCCGCCGCTGTTTAAATCATTCCCGAACGATCCTTCCGCGCGCCGTATCGGTGGATATTTGATGTGGATGATGGTCATCAGTACCAGCCTGAGCTCCTCGATGTTCGTGACCGGCGCTGCGCCAAACGTACTGGGACTGGAATTCGTCAACAAAATTGCCGGTATTCAAATCAGCTGGTTGCAGTGGTTCCTCAGCTTCCTGCCGGTCGGTATTATTTTGCTGATCGTTGCTCCGTGGCTGTCATACGTTCTGTACAAACCAGAAGTTACTCACAGTGCTGAAGTTGCCGCTTGGGCCGGTGATGAACTGAAAGGCATGGGTAAACTGAGCCGTAAAGAGATAACTCTGATTGGTCTGGTACTGCTCAGCCTGGGCCTGTGGGTCTTCGGTGGTAAACTAATTGATGCAACCGCAGTGGGTTTGCTGGCCGTTTCCCTGATGCTGGCGCTGCACGTTGTACCGTGGAAAGACATTACTCGTTATAACAGCGCATGGAACACTCTGGTTAACCTCGCCACGCTGGTCGTTATGGCGAATGGTTTAACCCGTTCAGGCTTCATCGACTGGTTCGCCAACACTATGAGCACGCATCTGGAAGGCTTCTCGCCTAACGCGACCGTGATCGTTCTGGTGCTGGTGTTCTACTTTGCTCACTACCTGTTCGCCAGCCTTTCCGCTCACACCGCCACCATGCTGCCGGTTATTCTGGCCGTCGGTAAAGGTATCCCGGGCGTGCCGATGGAACACCTGTGTATCCTGCTGGTACTGTCCATCGGTATCATGGGCTGTCTGACTCCATATGCAACAGGCCCAGGCGTTATCATCTACGGCTGTGGTTATGTGAAGTCCAAAGACTACTGGCGTCTGGGTGCTATCTTCGGCGTTATCTACATCGCTATGCTTCTGCTGGTCGGTTGGCCGATTCTGGCAATGTGGAGCTAATCATTCCTGTTCACGCCTGATGAAAATGATGCCAGTCAGCTAAACCTGACTGGCATTTTTTATGATTAAATAGATGATATTCAGAATTTATATAAGTGTCCGAAATCATCATGACATCAACATGGCGTTATTCTTCGTTGCTGGCAGCACTCCTGCTGCCAGTTTCTGCAGCTCAGGCCGATGAACTTCAGGCAAAACAGTACGCTGATTTTGACAGCTACGTACTGGCTCTCTCCTGGCAAACCGGATTTTGTCAGAGCCAACACGAGCGTAATCGTCAGGAGCCTGACGAATGTCGTTTGCAAAAAGAGAGCGCAGACAAAGCGGATTTCCTGACCGTTCACGGTTTATGGCCCAGCCTGCCTAAATCCATTGCCGCCCGTGGAGTAGACAATCGCCGTTGGATGCGTTTTGGCTGCGCGACTCGCCCTATTCCCAACCTGCCTGAAGCCCGCGCCAGCCGTAAATGCGCGGCCCCCGAAACCGGGCTGTCGCTGGAAAGCGCGGCAAAACTCAGCGCCGTAATGCCCGGCGCTGGAGGGAGATCCTGTCTGGAACGTTACGAGTATGCCAAACATGGCGCGTGTTTCGGTTTTGATCCCGACGCGTACTTCGGCACGATGGTACGGCTGAATAATGAGGTTAAGAACAGCGAGGTGGGCAAATTCCTGGCGGAAAACTACGGCAAAACCGTCAACCGTAACGCATTTGACGCCGCCGTTGCCAAAAGCTGGGGCAAAGAGAACGTCAAAGCTGTGAAGCTAAGCTGCCACGGCAATCCAGCGTATCTCACTGAGATCCAGTTATCCCTGAAAGCCGACAACATCAACCAGACGTTATCTGCCCAGTCATTCTTACCGCAACCGCATCCGGGTAACTGCGGTAAACAGTTTATTATCGACAAAGTGGGATACTGAAACTCGTGACCGACGCTGCAAGCTGGCGTCGGTTCGTAAGCTTAGCGTTTTGCACGGGCATCCGGGCGAACTAAATCAAAACGGTGTGTTTCACTGATCGAATAATACGCCGTTGGCCCACCTGCACGCAGTACCGGCTTCGCTTTCGCCGTCTGATAGATGCCGTCTTCCAGGAGCGTTTCATCTATGTGAATGCCTACCACTTCCCCCAACACCAGCCAGGTTTCAACCGGTGAGCCATCAGCGGTAGTCAGTTGCAGGCTTTGCGATAAGCGGCACTCAAAATTGACCGGGCTTTGCGCCACGCGCGGCACGTTGACTATCCGGCTATCTGCCTTGCTAAGCCCGGCGGCAAAAAACTCGTCCTCACCGTGCGGCAAGCTGGCTGACGTTTCGTTCATCGCTGTGGCCAGCTCAAGAGTCGTCAGGTTCCAGACAAATTCGCCAGTTTCGATAATATTCTGCACGCTATCTTTCCAGCCGCTGCTGGCGAAACCGATAATCGGCGGATGATAGTTAAAACAGTTAAAGAAACTGTATGGTGCCAGATTGTGCCGACCGTTGCCGTCACGCGACGCAATCCAGCCAATCGGGCGCGGTCCAATGATGGCATTTAGCGGATCATGCGGTAAGCCGTGTCCCTGTGACGGTTGATAGAAATACATAGCGTTCCCTGTTGAAGTTAACGTCAGCGCAGCACAAATTATGCTTCGCTCATCCCCCTGGAAAAAGAAGATCAGCGTAGAACAATCTGCCAACGATTACGACTGAATAAAGTTGAGCAGGTCACCGTTGATCTGTTGCTTATGGGTGGTGCAAATGCCATGCGAGCCGCCGACATATACCTTCAACTGCGAGTCCGGCAGTATTTCCGCCGCGACCTTTCCGCAGGTTTCAAACGGGACAATCTGATCGTCATCACCGTGGATCACCAGCGTCGGGATGGTCATCTTTTTGAGGTCTTCACGCAGATCTGTTTCCGAAAACGCGTGTATACAGTCGTACAACGCTTTGATGGAACCTTGTAAGCCTTGTTCAACAAAACTTTCCCTGACGGCTTTCGACTCTTTTGCGCCCGGACGGTTGTAGCCATAGAATGCAGCGGTCAGTTCATAGAAAAAGGCGGCGCGATCGTTCACAACCCCCTCACGGATGCCATCGAATACCTCTTTCGGCACGCCATTTGGGTTAAAGTCAGTCTTGATCATGATGGGCGTCACCGCGCCAATTAACACCGCTTTTGCCACCCGCTGCGTCCCATGCCGGCCAATATAACGAGCCACTTCCCCACCGCCGGTAGAGTGTCCGACATGTACGGCATCTTTAAGATTGAGATGCGCGGTAAGTTCAGCCAGGTCGTCAGCATACTGATCCATATGATGTCCATCCCAGGGTTGGGCCGAACGCCCATGTCCGCGCCTGTCATGGGCGATCACACGAAATCCTTTCGATCCAAGGAACAGCATCTGATCTTCAAACGCGTCTGCCGTCAGCGGCCAACCGTGACTAAACACAATAGGTTGTCCACTTCCCCAGTCTTTAAAATGCAAATAGCTGCCGTCTTTCAAGGTAAGTTTGTCGTACTGGCTCATGAGATCTCCTGTCGCGAAACACTGAGTTGTTTGACGCGCCCGCAGCGAGCGCTTAAAAAGCATAATGCAAATTGGAGAACGATCACGTTTTTCGGCTAAAATCACACCATATGCGACAATATTGATGATTTACCTGAATGTGAACTAAATCACTTCAAACATGGGGTAAGTCTCAGTATCATCATAAAAGCTAAACCCTTGCCGCCTGACGGTGAGGGTTTTCTTTTGGGATTATTTACCTGCGCACCCGCAGTATCGACGACATGGAGTAATAAATGTCCAGACCAACTATCATCATTAACGACCTCGATGCGGAACGCATTGACCGCCTGTTGGAGCAACCTGCGTTTGCTGGTTTACCGATTGCCGACGCCCTGAACGCCGAGCTGGATCGTGCCCAAATGTGTTCTCCAGAAACCATGCCGCACGACGTCGTGACCATGAACAGCCGCGTGAAATTCCGCAATCTGAGTGATGGCGAAGTCCGTGTGCGTACCCTGGTGTATCCGGCCACTATGACTGACAGCAACACACAGCTTTCGGTAATGGCACCTGTCGGCGCTGCACTTCTGGGGCTACGCGTGGGTGATACCATTCATTGGGAACTGCCAGGCGGGACCTCAACGCACCTCGAAGTTATCGAGCTTGAGTATCAGCCTGAAGCTGCAGGCGACTACCTGCGCTAACTCTGTCTTATCAAAGCCACTCGCTTTATCTTACAGGGGATGCATCCGCATCCTCTTTCCGGTTAGATCTCCCTGCTCCTCGCTTTCTTTCCTGTTCGCAAAACATAAATCTGTGTCGTGACTGACAGAATCATTTTTAATACTATGCTGTTATGTGTTCATGTAATGACAAGGAGAATGTTTATGTACAACACAATCATAATGCCTGTTGATGTATTCGAAATGGAACTGAGCGACAAGGCTATTCGCCATGCAGAATTTCTGGCCCAGGATAAAGGGGTTATTCATCTGCTGCATGTGCTGCCAGGCTCAGCGAGCTTAAGCCTGCATCGCTTTGCGGCCGATGTCCGTCGTTTTGAAGAGCATTTGCAACACGAAGCGGAAACCCGTCTGCAAACGATGGTCGGTCACTTCAGCATCGATCCTTCACGTATTAAACAACACGTCCGCTTTGGCAGCGTCCGTGACGTGGTCAACGAGTTGGGTGAAGAGTTGAATGCGGATGTCGTTGTCATTGGGTCGCGTAACCCATCAATCAGCACCCATCTGCTCGGCTCTAACGCTTCCAGCGTTGTTCGACACGCGACTTTGCCAGTGCTGGTTGTTCGTTAACAGCCACTGATTTGCTAAAGAAAACCCCTGCCAGGTTAACGCCTGACAGGGGTTTTTATAGTGCAGGTGAGTCTTACTTTTTTTATGCTACTGTCGTGCGAATCAGATAATCAAACGAACTTAACGAGGCCTTCGCGCCTTCACCTGTCGCGATGATAATCTGCTTATACGGTACGGTGGTGCAGTCACCGGCAGCGAAAACGCCTTTCACGCTGGTTTCGCACTTGGCATCGATGATGATTTCACCCATACGGTTACGTTCAACGGCACCTTCCAGCCAGTTGGTGTTCGGTAGCAGCCCAATCTGAACAAAAATACCGGCCAGTTCCACATTGTGAACATCGCCGCTCACACGGTCACGATACTCCAGGCCAGTAACTTTGCTGCCATCGCCTTTCACTTCTGTCGTTTGCGCATTCAGAATGATGTCGACGTTTTTCAGACTGCGAAGCTTATTCTGCAGCACCTGGTCGGCCTTCATTTCAGGAGCAAACTCCAGCAGCGTCACATGTTCAACAATACCTGCCAGGTCGATAGCCGCTTCAACGCCGGAGTTACCGCCGCCAATCACCGCAACACGCTTGCCTTTAAACAGCGGGCCATCACAGTGAGGGCAGTAGGTTACGCCTTTGGTGCGATACTGATCTTCACCCGGAACGTTCATGTTGCGCCATTTCGCGCCGGTGGCGATGATAATGCTACGTGCTTTCAGCACCGCGCCGGAGGCCGTTTCAATCTGATGCAAACCGCCTTCCTGCGCTGCTGGAATGAGTTTGCTCGCGCTCTGGCTGTCAATCACATCGACATCATAATCATCAACGTGTGCTTTCAGCGCGCCTGCCAGTTTCTGACCTTCAGTTTTCGGTACTGAGATATAGTTTTCAATATCAACAGTATCAAGGACCTGACCGCCAAAACGTTCGCCCATCAGACCGGTGCGAATTCCTTTACGTGCAGAGTACACCGCTGCCGCCGCACCTGCAGGACCAGAACCGACAATCAATACGTCATAAGCATCGCGCTTATTCAGCTCTTCAGCCGCACGTTTTTCTGCGCCAGTATCCACTTTCGCCACGATCTCAGTCAGCGTCATACGCCCCTGACCGAACTCTTTGCCGTTCATAAATACCGCCGGAACGCCCATCACGTTACGATCGGTGATTTCGTTCTGGAAAGTACCGCCGTCAATCGCCGTATGTTTGATACGTGGGTTCAGCACCGCCATCAGGTTCAGCGCCTGCACCACGTCCGGGCAGTTATGGCAGGAAAGTGAATAATAGGTTTCAAATTCAAAATCACCCTCGAGATCGCGGATCTGCTCCAGCAACGTCTGCGCCTCTTTTGACGGATGGCCACCGGTCCACAACAGCGCCAGCACCAGAGAGGTAAACTCATGGCCCAGCGGAGAACCCGCAAAGCGCGGCCCCTGATGAGAGCCAGGATTGGTAATCAGGAACGATGGCTTACGCACCGCCAGAGTATTGTCTTCTTTGAAGGTGACTTTTTCTGACAGTTCAGCAATTTCAGTCAGCAGTTCCTTGATTTCTGCCGATTTAGCGCTGTCGTCCAGCGTCGCAATCAGCTCAACAGGTTTGGTCAGTTTCTCAAGGTAAGCCCTGAGCTGGGTTTTCATATTTGTGTCGAGCATTCTTCTTCCCTCTCTGAAAACATCATCATGCAAGCCGATTTTGCGGGACTGCATTAATGCAACTTGCGTCATGGTGCTGGAATGAAACAGGCGCAAATTTGCGCCTGTGGAATGCCGGATGCACTACGTTTATCCGGCCTACAAACTACGCGACTTAGATTTTACCAACCAGGTCCAGAGATGGCGCTAAGGTTGCTTCACCTTCTTTCCATTTCGCCGGGCAAACTTCACCTGGGTGGGAAGCGACGTACTGTGCGGCTTTGATTTTACGCAGCAGGTCAGACGCATCACGGCCGATACCTTCAGCAGTAACTTCGATTGCCTGGATGATACCCTGCGGGTCAACAACGAAGGTTGCGCGGTCAGCCAGACCTTCATCTTCACGCATGTTGTCGAAGTTACGGGTCAGGGCGCCAGTCGGGTCGCCGATCATCGCGTATTTGATTTTTGCGATGGTTTCAGAGCTGCTGTGCCATGCTTTGTGGGTGAAGTGGGTGTCGGTAGAAACGGAATACACATCTACGCCCAGTTTCTGCAGTTCTTCGTAATGGTCTGCAACGTCACCCAGTTCGGTCGGGCATACGAAAGTAAAGTCAGCCGGGTAGAAGAAGAAGACGCTCCAGCGACCTTCGGTATCTTTCTCGGTTACTTCGATGAACTCACCGTTTTTGAACGCCTGGTTTTTGAAAGGTTTAATTTTGGTATTAATCAAAGACATCTGTACTTCCTCCGTGTTTTCGTTGAGAGATAAGTTAACGAAAATCTCTTCGCAGGGCTAATGCGTTTCCTTTATCAAATCAATAAGCGTTAACTAACAACTCACTCAAACTCATGTTGTGAACCTAAAGATAAAAGTAAAAAAGGCCCCCTTTGCAGGGAGCCTCATTACCCGAGCTACCCGCAGGTAACGTCAGTGCCAGCAGAGCTGGCTATGTGTTGCGCTCTACATTACCTTAACAAAGGTCGTAACAGCGATGGGGATTACATCACCCAACTAAAGAAAGGGCAATCGACAGACCGTCGATCTTACCTATGGCTGTGATAGGTTTTGCAATTAAGCCCACTTTCCTGCTGATTTTATAAGGAAAATCAATGTTTAAACGCACCTTACTCTTAACTCTTCTCCCCGCTATCGTGCACGCAGAGGAACTCCCTGCCCCTGTTAAAGCCATTGAGAAACAGGGAATTACCATCCTGAAGCCCTTCGACGCACCGGGTGGAATGAAAGGCTATCTGGGAAAATACCAGGACATGGGGGTCACTATCTATGTCACGCCTGACGGTAAACATGCCATCTCCGGCTACATGTATAATGAAAAAGGCGAAAACCTCAGTAATGCGCTCATAGAAAAAGAGATCTATGCCCCTGCCGGACGTGAGATGTGGCAGCGAATGGAAAAAGCGTCGTGGATTCTGGACGGGAAAAAAGAGGCCCCGGTCATCGTTTACGTGTTTGCCGATCCCTTCTGTCCTTATTGCAAACAGTTCTGGCAGCAGGCGCGCCCATGGGTAGATTCCGGTAAAGTTCAGTTGCGTACGCTGCTGGTTGGCGTGATCAAGCCTGAAAGCCCAGCAACTGCTGCTGCGATCCTGGCATCCAAAGATCCGGCCAAAACCTGGCATGACTATGAAGCATCCGGCGGGAAAATGAAGCTGGAAATCCCGGCTTCAGTCCATCCAGAACAGATGAAGGTACTGAATATCAACCAAAAAATCATGGATGATTTAGGTGCTAATGTGACGCCCGCGATCTACTACATGAGCAAAGACGATACGTTACAACAGGAAGTGGGATTACCCGATAAGGAAAAATTAAATATTATCATGGGGAATAAATAAAGGTAACAAAATGAGTGATTGTTATGGTTCTCATTTCAATCACTCTTTTAAATATATTTTTATCTTAACTATCAAGCAATCTGTGTTATTTTAGTTTAAGTTAATCATTCATTAAGCTATAAACATAAATTCTAAGAATGATTAGAATTTAAATTATTCAATAATTGAATTACCCAATACATTACCATCACAGGAAGGTATGCATGGCTAACCTCTATGACCTCAAAAAATTCGATCTTAACCTGTTGGTAATTTTTGAATGTATTTATCAACATTTGAGCATCAGTAAAGCTGCGGCAACACTGTATATCACCCCTTCAGCCGTCAGCCAGTCATTACAGCGACTGCGTACACAGTTTAACGATCCCCTGTTTATTCGCTCAGGCAAAGGCATTACGCCTACGGTCACAGGGGTAAATCTTCATCTTCACCTTGAAAAAAATCTCAACAATCTGGAACAAACCATCAATATCATGCACGGTTCCAGCCTGAAAAATAAATTCGTCATCTACAGCCCACAAATTACAACCACGCTGGGCGTAACGGAATTAATAAATTTATTAAGAAAAAACTCCGATGTCGAAATCGAACACCACGATATATTAATGTCGACAGAAACCGCAGAAAATATTCTGGCGTACCGCAAGGCTGATCTGATCATCTCG
This sequence comes from Citrobacter sp. Cpo040, assembly GCF_030332915.1. Lineage (NCBI taxonomy): Bacteria > Pseudomonadati > Pseudomonadota > Gammaproteobacteria > Enterobacterales > Enterobacteriaceae > Citrobacter > Citrobacter sp. Cpo040. The sequence continues at coordinate 349,267 of NZ_JAOWGX010000036.1, read as the reverse complement.
ACAGTACCTGTGCACAACCGCTCTATCGTATGTACCCTGTTTAAAACAGTTGAAAGTGTATTAGTATGCAGCAGCAATCATCCCAGAATGGTTGAACACAGTACGCTTGAAGACATCATGCGCGAGCAGTTTACATTGCTTATCACGACTCAACCAAGCATCCAGGAACAACAGTCAGCAGCTAATAATCTCTTTCTCAATCGTAAAATAGGTTTTAGTAGTGATTCGTTGACTTCTATTACCAATATTATTGCCAGCACAGATATTATTGGTCTCATTCCCAAAATAATATATGAGCAAAACGCCGCAGCGCTTAACCTGAAAGAAATCAGTGTTGATTTCAAATTACCGTCAGTTAAGCTATTTCTAATGTATAATCGCTCCTCACTTAATAACAAATCATTTGCTGAGTACATTAAAACAATCACCCCATAAGTTCTGTAAATAACAACACAATAATATATATTTCTTATAAATTAGACGACAATATTTAAACCATGAATATGTTTAAGTATTGCATCCTTGTGAAATTAGCATATCTTATTGAAAGTATTTACTATAGCTGTAAATAATAAAATCTGGATATGGACTTGATATGTCTGTTTATAAAATACCACTGAATCAAAACGTTCTCGAAGCAGCACAGGAACGTATTACCTGGACGCTTGAGACTCTACCGCGTGTCTGCGTTTCTTTCTCTGGAGGTAAAGATTCGGGGTTAATGTTACATCTGACCGCCGCCATTGCCCGCCAGTTACAGAAAAAAATAAACGTCTTATTTATCGACTGGGAGGCTCAGTTTTCCTGCACTATCGACTATGTCCAGGCGCTACGCGAGAGTTATTCCGATATCATCGAAGAATTTTATTGGGTTGCATTGCCACTGACGACGCAAAATTCACTGTCACAATTTCAGCCTGAATGGCAATGCTGGGAACCGGGTACTCAATGGGTGCGCCAACCGCCCGCAGATGCCATTACCGATCCCGAGTTTTTCTCTTTCTATCAACCCGGTATGACTTTCGAGCAATTTGTTCGTGAGTTCGCTGAATGGTTTTCGCAGAAACGACCGGCCGCCATGATGGTCGGGATCCGCGCCGATGAGTCATATAATCGTTTTGTCGCCATTGCGAACTCGAAAAAACAGCGTTTTGCCGATGACAAACCCTGGACCACCAGCGCCCCCGGCGGGCATACCTGGTATATTTATCCGATTTATGACTGGAAAACTGCTGACATCTGGACGTGGTTTGCGAAGTCAATGCTCCCGTGTAATCCCCTGTACAACCTGATGTATCAGGCGGGGGTTCCCACGCGATACATGCGCATCTGCGAACCCTTTGGACCAGAACAACGCCAGGGGCTGTGGCTTTACCATGTTATTGAGCCTGAACGCTGGGCAATGATGTGCTCCCGCGTCAGCGGGGTAAAAAGTGGCGGGATATATGCTGGTCAGGACAACCATTTTTACGGTCACCGCAAAATATTAAAACCCGAACATTTAAGCTGGCAGGAATACGCCATGCTGTTATTGAAGAGTATGCCGGAAACGACCGCCGAACATTATCGCAATAAAATCGCCGTCTATTTGCAGTGGTATAAGAAAAAGGGCATGGAAAATATTCCGCAAACTCAGGAAAGAGATATTGGCTCAGCGGATATTCCGTCGTGGCGGCGTATCTGTAAGGTCCTGCTGAATAACGACTATTGGTGCCGGGCTCTCTCATTTAGTCCAACGAAACCCAAAAACTATCAACGCTACAATGAGCGCATGAAAACAAAACGCCAGGAATGGGGACTCTTATGCAACAACGATTAACTCAGGAACTCCTCAGCTTTCTTTCTGGTTTATCAGAACCAGAAAGAATTGAAGCCATAAATGAATTCAGAAAGGCAATACACAGCATCAGTCCCTTTCGCGAGGAGCCCGTAGATTGCGTTCTTTGGGTTAAAAATGATCATATTTCACCCAATGACTACAACCCCAATAACGTTGCGCCACCGGAGAAAAAGCTGTTGCTGAAATCTCTGGAAGCTGACGGATTCACGCAGCCCATCGTGGTGGTCCACTCCACGGCTGAAGAATACGAAATTGTCGATGGTTTCCACCGCCACGAGTTAGGTAAAGCCAAAGCCTCACTGAGGCCCAGGCTGAAAGGATATCTGCCGGTTGCCTGTTTAGAACGCGAACGCCATGAGCGTATGGCGGCAACCATTCGCCACAACCGCGCTCGCGGGCGTCATCAAATCCACGCCATGTCCGAGATTGTCCGCGAGCTATCGCAACTGGGATGGAGTGAAGAAAGAATTGGCAAGGATCTTGGTATGGACAGCGACGAGGTTTTACGCCTGAAACAAATTAACGGCCTGCAAGAATTATTTGCCGACCGTCGCTTCTCCAAAGCCTGGACGGTTAAATAGCTACAGCGAAACCAGACGTTCGGCTGCCGCTATCAGCGTCGATTCCTGCTTGGCAAAACATAGGCGAATCAGCTTATGCGGGAAAGGATCGGCGCAGAAAACCGATAGCGGGATCGCCGCAACGCCCACTTCTTTGGTCAGCCACTGGCAAAACTCAACGTCGCCAAGCGTGGAAACGGCGCTGTAATCGACCAGCAAAAAATACGTACCTTCACATGGCAGAATTTCCAGCCGGCTGTCACGCAGCGCGTTCACCAACACGTCGCGTTTTTTCTGATAAAACGCGGGGAGCTCGCGGTAGTGTGCCGGATCTTCTCGTAGCATATCCGCCAGTGCGAGCTGAGCCGGCGTGTTGACGGAAAACGTCAGATACTGGTGCACTTTTCGTAGCTCAGCGCTAATGGCGGCTGGCGCAACGCAGTATCCGACCTTCCAGCCAGTCATATGGTAGGTCTTACCAAACGATGAAACAGCAACAGCGCGTTCCCGCAGCTCTGAATGTGCCAGCACGCTGGCATGCCCCTGTTTGGCGAAACAGATATGCTCATAAACTTCGTCGCTGATGACAAAGATCTCGCGTTCTTTAATCGCCTGCCACAGCGCGTCAAAATCGGCGTGATGCCACACGGTGGCAGAAGGATTATGTGGCGTGTTCAGGATAACCAATCGGGTACGGTCGCTGAGTAAGGCACCAAACGCCTGCCAGTCGACGCGAAAAGCCGGTGGTTGCAGGGCGATACGTTTAACCACACCGCCGGATAATTCAACCGCTGGCGCATAGCTGTCGTAGCTCGGGTCGAAACAAATCACCTCATCACCTGGGCGCACCAGCGCAGTGATCGCGGCATACAATGCTTCCGTTGCCCCCGCCGTGATAGTCACTTCACTATTCGCGTCAGGTTTATAGCCGTACAGGTCTGCCGTTTTATCCGCGATGGCTTCGCGCAGCGGCTGCACGCCCGTCATCGGCGCATACTGGTTTGCGCCATGCGCGACGTGATACGCCAGACGCTCTTGCAAAAAGAGTGGACCGTCAAAATCAGGAAATCCCTGCGAGAGGTTAATGGCCTGATGCTGCTGCGCCAGCGCACTCATTTGCGTGAAGATAGTGGTGCCCAGATTAGGCAGTTTGCTTTGCGGAATCAGCGGGTTATTACTCATTATTGTTATCCCAGCGTGTGATGTTGTGGTTGAAGCCACTATAGCACGATGCTAGTATTTGGCAATCAAGACGTTCAGACGTCTATATAAAAATAACCTGCCTGGACAGGACAGCAAAAGGACAACACAACATGAGTAATACCGAGATTCGCGTCGTCACCGGCCCGGCCAACTATTTTTCCCATCCCGGCAGCCTGTCGAGACTGAACGAATTTTTCTCTGTCGACCAACTTTCACGCGCCGTGTGGGTTTATGGTGAACGCGCCATCGATGCAGCCTGCCCTTACCTGCCAGAGGCTTTTCATCTTGCCGAGGCTAAACGCCTGCTGTTTACGGGACATTGCAGCGAAACCGATGTTGCTCAACTGGCAAAAGAGTCGGGAGAGGATCGCAGTGTGGTGATTGGCGTAGGTGGCGGTACATTGCTCGACACCGCTAAAGCGTTGGCCCGTCGTCTGGATCTGCCGTTTGTCGGTATTCCTACTATCGCGGCGACCTGCGCTGCCTGGACGCCGCTCTCCGTCTGGTATAACGATGCGGGCCAGGCACTACATTTCGAAATTTTCGCTGACGCGAACTTCCTCGTGCTGGTCGAACCCGAGATCGTTCTCAATGCGCCAGAAGAATACTTACTGGCGGGGATCGGCGACACGCTGGCAAAGTGGTATGAAGCCGTCGTGCTCGCACCTCAGCCGGAAACACTGCCATTGACAGTACGTCTGGGTATTCAAGCTGCGCAGACCATCCGCGACGTCCTGCTGGAAAGCAGCGAGCAGGCGCTGGCAGACAAACAACAAGGCACGCTAAGCCGCACGTTTTGCGATGTGGTAGATGCGATTATAGCCGGAGGCGGCATGGTTGGTGGTCTGGGCGAGCGCTACACACGCGTGGCGGCAGCGCATTCTGTTCACAATGGCCTGACCGTCCTCCCACAAACCGAGAAGTTTTTACACGGCACCAAAGTGGCGTACGGCATCCTGGTGCAGAGCGCGCTGCTGGGACAAGATGATGTGCTGGCGCAGTTAATTACTGCTTATCAGCGATTCAACCTGCCAACCCGGTTAGCTCAACTGCAAGTGGACATCAATAACCGCGCCGAAATCGACAAAGTGATTGCGCACACTCTGCGCCCGGTGGAGTCCATTCACGCCCTGCCGGTAACGTTAACGCCGGAGACACTGCGCGCAGCATTCGAAAAGGTAGAGTCGTTTACGGTGTGATTATGGTGCGGGTTGCCTGATGACGGCTTCGCCTTATCAGGCCTACGACGCAAATTACGCCAATACGATGTTGTAGGCCGGATAAGCGTCAGCGCCATCCGGCAAAAAATCAACAGCACTTCGCGCCACCTTTCCCGCCATATCGTGCATCCTGGCGCTCACGGAAAAATTCTTCATAGGTCATTGGCGTCTGGTCCGGATGCGTGACGCGCATATGTTCAACATAGTTGTCGTAATCCGGCATACCTATCATTAATCGGGCGGTTTGACCTAAATACTTCCCGGCTTTGGCGAGTGTTTCAAACATAGTGTTTCCCTGTCGTACAAACGCCCTCCCCGTTCAGGAGAGGGCTGGTTGGTTAAGAGAATATTAGTGCGCGCCTTTCGCCTGCGCCACGATCTCTTCGACATTCTCAGGCATCGGCTCGTACGGTGTCTCTTTCGACGTTGGTTTGTCCTCTTTCAATGCTGCCAGCGCAGTTTTGATGGAGAACAGACCCAGCACCACAACGACGACCATGAAGAAGATGGTGAGACCCGCATCCAGGCGGTTGTTAAACACCAGTTGCGTCAGCTGCGACTGGGTGTATTGCGCCGGAATGTTACCGCTGTCGATCATCGCCTGGAACTTGTTGGCGATAGCCAGGAAGCCGATTTTCGCATCCGGGCTAAACGCTTTCTGCCAGCCAGCGGTCAGGGTACAAATTAGCAACCAGGCCGTTGGCACCAGCGCCACCCACGCGTAGCGCTGGCGTTTCATCTTGAACAGCACCACAGCACAGAGCATCAACGCCATACCGGCCAGCATCTGGTTAGCGATACCAAACAGCGGCCACAGGGTATTAATACCACCCAGAGGATCCACCACGCCCTGGTGTAAGAAGTAACCCCAGGCCAGCACGCACAGCGCTGTAGCCAGCAGGTTTGCAGGCAGCGAATCGGTACGTTTCAGGCTCGGTGATACCACGCCCAGCAAGTCCTGCAGCATAAAGCGCGCGGCGCGTGTACCGGCATCTACCGCCGTCAGAATAAACAACGCTTCAAACAGAATGGCGAAGTGATACCAGAACGCCACATCCATCATGCCACCCAGCGCGCCGTGCAGAATGTACGCCATCCCGACGGCCAGCGTCGGCGCACCACCTGCGCGGGAGATGATGGATTGCTCACCCACTTCATTGGCGATTTGATGCAGGGTGTCTGGCGTAATGGCAAAGCCCCAACTGCTGACTACCTGCGCCGCAGAAGCCACTACGTCAACCGTGCCCGCAGGAGCCAGCACCGCCATCGGGCTGTTCATCGCAAAGTACACGCCCGGATCGATGATGCACGCGGAAACCAGCGCCATAATGGCGACAAAGGATTCCATCAGCATTCCGCCGTAGCCGATAAAGCAGGCCTGCCCTTCATTAGCCAGCATCTTCGGCGTGGTGCCGGAGGAGATCAGCGCATGGAAGCCAGATACCGCACCACAGGCAATGGTAATAAACAGGAACGGGAACAAGTTACCGGTCCAGACCGGGCCAGTACCGTCAACAAACTTGGTCAGCGCTGGCATGGTCAGCGTCGGACGCATGATCAGAATCCCTACCGCCAGACCAACGATGGTGCCGATTTTCAGGAAGGTAGAGAGGTAATCACGCGGGGCCAGCAGCAGCCACACCGGCAGGACGGCGGCAACAAAACCGTAGCCCACCAGCATCCACGTCAGCTGTACGCCGGTAAAGTCAAAGTACGGTGCCCAGGTCGGGCTTTCAGCCACCCAGCCGCCGGAAATAATGGCAAACACCAGGAACACCAGACCGATGACCGACACTTCGCCAATGCGGCCCGGGCGCAGATAGCGCAGATAAATCCCCATGAAGATCGCCAGCGGGATGGTGAACGCCACGGTGTAGGTTCCCCACGGACTGTGGGTCAGCGCTTTCACGACGATCATCGCCAGTACCGCGAGAATAATCACCATGATCATAAAACAGGCCACCAGCGCAATAACGCCCGCCGTTGGGCCCATCTCTTCTTTCACCAGTTCGCCAAGGGAACGACCATCGCGACGGGTAGAAACAAACAGCACCATGAAGTCCTGCACCGCACCCGCCAGTACCACCCCGGCGAGAAGCCAGATCATCCCCGGCAGATAGCCCATTTGCGCCGCCAGCACCGGTCCAACTAACGGACCCGCTCCGGCAATTGCCGCAAAATGGTGACCAAACAGCACTTTTTTATCGGTGGGAACATAATCCAGACCGTCGTTATGGCGCACGGCTGGCGTCATACGCGTCGGGTCAAGCGCCAGTACATTTTTCGCGATGTACAGGCCGTAGAAACGATAAGCGATAAGGTAGACACAGACCGACGCCACGACTATCCACAACGCGTTGATCTGTTCACCACGATTTAATGCGATATAGCCGAGGGCAAATGCTCCCATAACGGAGAGCACTGTCCAGACGAGGTACTTCCCTGATTTGTTCATAGTTGTTATCCGTTGTCCGATCCAGAGAGATGTTACATTTTGTTTCTATAACATCTTTTCTGAATTTAACAACCTGACAACCATGCAAACCCGAAGTATCACTGAGTATTTACATTGCATTGTTAACTAGATCACTTCATTTACCTGTTAACTCTGCAATTTCATTTTACTTTGCCGGGTGATCTCACCCCATCACCGCAGTGCCTAAACGGCAGGTGCAGCAGCGTCGTCCTTGCTCATCAAAGATGACGATTTCCCAGCTTTGATTTTGACGCCCAAGGTGCAGCGGCTGGCAAACACCGCGCACTTTCCCCTGCGATACCGCCCGATGATGCGTGGCGTTGAGTTCCGTCCCCACCACGCATTGCCCGTCGCGGGTCATCAGATAACCCGCCATTGAACCCAGCGTTTCCGCCAGGGCCGCGGATGCGCCGCCGTGCAGCAGGCCAAATGGCTGATGCGTACGGCTATCCACCGGCATTTCGGCTTCCAGCACATCATCACCCAGCCGGGTGTAGACCATGCCTAAATGCGCCACCATCGTGTTCTGGCTGGTGGCATTGAGTTCATCCAGCGTTAAATGACGCTTCCAGATCATCGTCATGCCCCCAGCGTGGAACCGCCGTCCACCACGATATCCTGTAACGTAATGTGACTGGCCAGATCGGAAGCGAGGAATAAAATAGTGTTGGTGATCTCTTGCGGCCGGGCGATTTTCCCCAGCGGAATCCCGAGTTTAAACTGTTCGCCAAATCCACGAATGCGCTGTTGCTCCGCGTCATCGCTAACCCACAGCGTGCGCTGCATATCGGTGTCGGTCGAGCCTGGCGACACCACATTACAGCGCACACCGCTGCCCGCCAGTTCAAGTCCGACGGTCAGCGCCAGACTTTTCAACGCGGCTTTTGACGCGCCGTAAGCACTCATGCCGATACGCGGCGTGTGCGCCGCATCCGACGCGACGGTCACGATCGCCCCGCCCTGCTGGCGACGAAACTGCGCCATCGTCTGCTGAAACAGATTGAACGCCCCGCCAACGTTAACCGCAAACGTCTGCTGCCACTCCTCAGCGCTCAACGCATCGGTGGCCCCCATACGCAAAATACCTGCGGCATTGACCAACACATCTAAACGCTCGCGCGCTTTGAAGACGCGCTGGCACACTTCAGCTACTTGTCCGGCATTCGCCACATCCAGCACTTCGGTCGCAAACGGGTAGTTATCCTGAGGAAATTCGCGATCGAATCCTGTCACCTCAGCACCAGCCTTCGCAAATGCCAGCGCCGTGGTATAGCCAATCCCTTTACCCGCGCCGGTTACCCAGACGGTTTTCCCGGCAAAATCAAATCCAGCCATTACTTCACCTCACGGGAGAGCAGTGCCCACCATGCGTCAATGGTCGGTTTTTTCGCCAGCATCACGAAATCAATGTCACCATGAACCTTACGCCAGCGCGCCGCCAGCGCCATCATGCGCACGGAATCCAGCCCGTAGTCGATCAGGTTTTCGTCATCCATCGGCTCTTCAGACTCATCCAGCAACGGCAGAATAACGCTGCGCAACGCATCTTTACTGGTCGGGACCGGTGTCGGCAATAATTCCTGGGTCATTACCACACGCCCGGAACGTCCCGCCACGTATTTCAGCGACATCAGGTGTTCGTCACGGCTAAAGTCCGCCAGCGCATCGGCAACCATAAACGGCTTGATGTCACGCATGAAGGCGTCCGTTGCGGTGGTCATACAGCCGATATGCGCATACACCCCGGTAATGATCAGTTGATTACGTCCGGTTTCCTTGAGCATCTGTTCCAGCGGGGAGCGATGAAATGCGCTATAACGCCATTTCACCAGAATGGTATCCGCTTCATCCGGCGCCAGCGCCTCAACGATCTTTTGTTGTTCCGGGGAACGCGTCAGGCCCGGTCCCCACATATCATTGAGCAGAGCGCGGTCTTCATCACTCTGTTCTTTCGGCTGAGCGGTGTAATACACCGGAATGTTATGCTCTTTGCAGTACTGGCGCAGCGCGGCGATGTTCGCGACGACCTGCTCCATCATCGGGCAGTTATTGCCCCAAAAGCCGATAAAATAATCCTGCATGTCGTGGATCAGCAGCGCGGCGCGTTCAGGGTCAAATGCCCAGTCGACTTTGTTCACCGGAACATCGAGCGCCGTTGGTAGCGCATAAGCCTGCAGTTTAGGAATTGCCATTTCTATTTCTCCTTCAGGCCAGTGAACGTGATGCCAGCCACTGACGTAATTGTTTTTTATCTACCTTCCCCACTGGAGTCAGCGGTAATGACTCAACGCACTCAACACGATCGGGTAATTTGAATTCCGCTATGCCCTGTTCGCGTAGAAAACGGCGCACCTGCACCGCGCGCAGCGGCTCTTTCACCACCAGCCAGGCACAGCTTTTCTCGCCCATCAGTTCGTCATCCATACTGACCAGCGCGGCATGGATCACCATTGGATGGCGCAGTAGCAGGTTTTCAATCTCTTCAGCGGCGATCTTCTCCCCGCCGCGATTGATCTGATCCTTTTCACGCCCCTGAACGGTGATGTAACCATCCGGATCGATAGCGATCAGATCGCCGGAACAGTAAAAGCCGTCGGCGTCAAAGGCGCTGGCATTATGCTCAGGACTTTTGAAATAACCGCGGAAGGTGTACGGACCACGCGTCATCAGGCGTCCGGTCTCTCCCTGGGCTAAAGGGTTGCCGTCAGCGTCTGCTACCCAGACTTCATCATCGGGACACATCGGGCGACCCTGGGTATTGATGATGCGCTCAGGACTGTCGTCCAGACGGGTATAGTTCACCAGCCCTTCCGCCATGCCGAAGACCTGCTGCAACTGGCAGCCAATCTCGGCTGGAATACGTGCCGCAAGCGTGGCGGAAAGTCTCGCACCACCGACCTGAAGCAGTTTCAGCGAAGCCAGTTGCGCATTACTGCCCCACTCCGCAATCGCCTGCAACCACAGACTCACCGCAGGCGGCACCAGCGCCGTGGCGTTAACCTGATGCTGTTCAATCAACGGGAAACACAGAGTGGCACTCGGGTCAGCCGCCAGCACCACAGTGCCGCCAGCCAGGAATACGCCCAGCGCGCCTGGCGAACTCATGGCGTAGTTATGCGCCGCCGGGATCGCGCACAGATAACGCGTTTCCCCGGTGAAGCGGCAAATCTCATTGCTGCGACGCACGCTGTAGTAGTAATCGTTATGAGTGCGAGGAATCAGTTTTGGCGTCCCGGTCGTCCCGCCAGAAAGCTGGAAGTACGCCACCTCATCAGCAGGCGATGGCGTGGCGGAAAAATCTGTCGCAGGCTGGTTTATCGCCGTTTGCAGATTGTGTTCACCTTCATCGTTGCGCAGTTGCACCACACGCACTGAATTGTGTTCGGCCACAAAAGCGTTAAGAAAATCGTCGCCGCTAAACAGCGTATGCTGGCGATCGGCAATCAGCAGTGCCGGCTCAATCTGTTTGGCATAGGCGTTGAGTTCGTTACGCTGATGGCTGAACAGGGCCAGCACTGGAGCCACGCCCAGCTTGAGCAGCGCAAAGAAGGTGATGTACAGCTCAGCCACATTGCCCAGTTGTACCAGCGCGGTTTCGCCAGGTTTGATCCCCTGGCGACGCAAACTGCAGGCAAGATTGTCAGCGGCCTGATTCAACTGGCGATAGCTCAGATGGCATTCACCATCAATAACCGCCGTATGGTCGCTGTCGGCGTGACGGGTCAGAATGTCGGTCAGCGGCAAATCCTGCCAGTAACCTTTTTCACGATACCTGCGGGCAAACTCTTCCGGCCAGCGGGTGAAAGGAATACTCATTATTGCTCCTTAAAGCCAGTCCACAAGGCTCTTAATGCAGTCCAAAAACATTCAACATCGTGGAGAGCTTGGCCCCCGTTTCACGCCATTCCGCAACCGGGGAAGAGGCTGGAACAATTCCTGCTCCGGCAAAAAAACGCACCTGATTGCGCAGCAGCTTCGCACAGCGGATCGTCACCACCCACTCACCGTTACCTTCGGCATCACACCAGCCGACAATACCGCCGAACAATTCACGATCGAACGGCTCCAGCTCGGCGATAAGCTTGCGCGCAACCTGATGTGGGAAGCCGCTTAGCGCAGGCGTCGGATGCAGCAGGCACGCCAGCGTCAGGGCGTTTTCCTGCGGGTTGGCTTTACCTTCAAACGGCGTGCCGAGGTGCCAGAGCGTCGGCGTGGTAACCAGCTGTGGAGAAGAAGGCAGTTGCAGTTCACGGCTGCGATCGCGCAATACCGTTTTCATCGCCTGCGTCACCAGTTCGTGCTCATGGCGGTCCTTCTCAGACGCCAGCAGGCGGATCCCAGCTTCGCGATCCAGCACATCATCAGGCTGACGACGTGCTGAGCCCGCCAGCGGCAGAGAACTGAAACGATCGCCTTCTTTGCGCAGTAACAGTTCCGGACTGGCACCAATCAATACGCCGCCGTCTTCAATCGGTACATGGAAGTTGTAGCTCGCTGGATTTTGCGCCACCAGACGCTCCAGCAGCGCACCGCTGTCAATGTTGGCATCGGCGGTGATATCGATCAGGCGTGACAACACCACTTTGTCGACTTCTGGAGTGGACGTCAGCGCTGCCGCCCGGGCGACCATATCTTCAAAAAAGTCCTGTTCCGGGATCGATTTACGTTCAACGACGTTCAGCGACTGATGCGCGGTAAAGTAACGTGATGATTGCTGCTTCGCCGTGCGAGAGAAGCTCAGCCATGATTGGGGAATAAACAGCGATGATGGCTGGCGGGTATCAAAGGGAATCGCCCCGACCATGACAGGGTTCGCGATGCCCTGCGATTTGGCATCAGCAAACAGTGCGTTCATTTTCTGTTGGAAAGGGCTGTCTGGCGAATCGCCATCAATTGCCGGTTCCGCATAGCGGGCGAAGCATCCTGACGTCGTAAAACTACGGTACGGCGACATAAAGAAAAAACTGTCGGGAGCGAGCGTCGGCATAGTCTGCGTTTTTTCCTCGGCCAGTGACATATCCATATCATCCTCCAAAAATGATAAAGGCTCTAATAATGATTATCATTTATATTTTCGGTCGCTAACCTAAAAGCAAAGCGGCGGTATGTCAACTCTTGTGGTAGCACAATGTGCGACTTTGGCTTGCATCCTTGCTCGCTAACAATGAAAATGAGAAGCATTACTCATACTGATAACAGGAAGCTGATTCGTGAGTCTCCCCTCTTTTTGTCGCACCGTGCTTTTACTGACTGGTGTATTTATTTCAGGAGTTTCTTTAGGTCACACCGCCGACTGGCCGCGTCAGATCACCGACAGCCGTGGCACGCATACGCTGGAGCATAAGCCGCAGCGCATTGTCTCCACCAGCGTAACCCTCACCGGCTCGCTGCTGGCGATTGATGCCCCGGTCATTGCCAGCGGTGCCACTACGCCGAACAATCGCATCGGCGATGCGCAGGGCTTTTTACGTCAGTGGAGCGAAGTAGCAAAAGAACGCAAACTGAGCCGCCTGTATATCGGCGAACCAAGCGCCGAAGCCGTCGCAGCTCAAATGCCAGATCTGATTCTGGTAAGCGCCACAGGGGGAGATTCTGCCCTCGCGCTATACGATCAGCTGTCCACCATTGCGCCAACGCTCATCATTAATTACGACGATAAAAGCTGGCAGTCGCTGCTTACCCAGTTAGGTGAAATTACCGGTCAGGAGCAACAGGCAGCAGCGCGAATTGCCGAGTTTGATAAGCAACTTCAGGCGGTTAAGCAACATATTACCCTGCCACCACAGCCGGTCAGCGCGCTGGTATATACCGCCGCGGCGCACAGCGCCAACCTGTGGACGCCTGAGTCAGCGCAAGGCAAGCTGATGGAGCAGTTAGGGTTCACGCTGGCAACGCTGCCTGCCAACTTGCACACCAGCCAGAGTCAGGGCAAACGCCACGATATCATCCAGCTTGGCGGTGAGAACCTGGCGGCAGGCCTGAACGGCGAAGCGCTGTTCCTGTTTGCTGGCGACAGCAAAGATGCCGACGCTATTTACGCCAATCCGCTTCTGGCGCATCTGCCAGCCGTGCAGAATAAACGCGTTTACGCCCTGGGTACGGAAACCTTCCGTCTCGACTACTACAGCGCCACGCTGCTGCTGCAACGTCTGTCGGCTCTGTTTTAATGGTCAGCGCCGGATGCGGCTAACGCCTTATCCGGCCTACAACCGTAGAGCACAACGCGATCAGACATTCACGGGGACCTGCCGGAATCGGCGCACTTCTCCCAACAACAGCAGCAGTAGCAGACCGACAATCACCAGCCCGAATCCACTCACGCTTGCCGAAGCAACCGGCGTCATCATCGCGCCCAGCCCACCTAACAACGCCGCGCCAATCGCATCGCCGGTGACGTTTTGCGCCGTCCACAAACCGTTAATTCGCCCGAGCATCGCTTCCGGCGTCTGCGTCTGTAACAGGGTGTACTGCAACAAAGAGCTGACCGCACTCAACCAGCCAAACAGCGCCAGACAAACCACTCCAAGCTGCCAGACAGGCATCAAGCCAAACAGGCCGATAGCCAGAAATGAAGCCACGGTCGATGCCAGCATAATCAGTCCCGGACGCACGCTGTGCGCCAGTTGTCCGCTTGTCAATGCGCCCACGGCTGCCCCCAGCGGAATAGCCGCATACAGCAGGCCAATTTGCGCACTCGACATGTGCCAGTTAATCGCCAACGCCGGATACAGCACACGCACGGCACTCGCCATGGTTAACAGACCACCGAGCAGCGCAATGCCGCCAATCAGCGGGCTGGCAAGCAGAAAGCGAAATGCTGCCAGCAGCGATTTCAGCGGATGCTCGCGCGGCTGCGGCGGAGGCGGCAACGCAGGAAGGCTCAGCAGCGGTAGTAAGGTAATGAAGGTTCCCGCCGCCGCCAGTCCGTAGTTCCAGGCCACGCCGCCAGTCGCGAGCAGCACCCCGCCAAGCATCGGCGAAATTACCGATCCCAGACGCACCGTCAGCATGGTAATCGCCCCGGCCTGCATCAAATTCTCGCGCCCAACCAGCGCTGGCGTCGCTGCCAGCAAAGCGGTCACGCCCAGCGAGGCAAAGAAACCGTCCCATAAGCCAAGCAGATAAATCGCCAGCAACGACGGTTCAGGCAGCAGCGCATTCAGACACAGGCCAATAAAGCCAATACCACAGGTTCCACGCGCCAGCAGGATCACTTTTTTACGCTCATAGCGGTCGGCCAGCACTCCGCCCACCATCAGGCCAATAAACATTGCGCTACCGGTCAACGTCACCGACAAACCCACCTGCCATGTCGACTGGGTCATCATCTGGATCTGTACCGGAACCGCCACGCCGAGTAGCCCCAGAGAGACAATGGAAATAAAACGGGCGAGGAAGACAGCGCGAAATGCTGGGTGGGTCTTTAACAGGCTGAGATTGAGCAGCCAGGATTGTCGATTCATTACAGAGCCTTACCAGGTACTTTTTCAATATCCATTCGATGGCTGCACATGCTAACATATCCAAATAAGATCGATAACGATAATTACTATCATTATCAGGGAAGTTGATATGTCATGCTCTGTTTCCGCGACACGTGCCTTCGCCGTGCCCGGACTATTGTTATTACTTGTTCTCACCACGGTATTAAGTCTGGTTATTGGCGCCAAGTCGTTACCTGCCTCCGTGGTGCTGGATGCGCTCACCGGCAGTTGTCAAAGTGCTGATTGCACCATCGTGCTGGACGCGCGCCTGCCGCGCACGCTGGCGGGGCTGCTCGCCGGTGGCGCGCTGGGCCTGGCTGGCGCACTTATGCAAACGCTCACGCGTAACCCTCTCGCCGATCCCGGCATTCTGGGTGTCAACTCCGGCGCCAGCTTCGCTATTGTGCTGGGGGCCGCGCTGTTCGGCTTTTCCTCTGCGCAAGAACAGCTGCTGATGGCCTTTTGCGGTGCGCTGGCTGCATCGCTGATCGTAGCTTTTACCGGTAGTCAGGGCGGCGGGCAGTTAAGCCCAGTACGTCTGACGCTGGCGGGCGTTGCGCTGGGCGCGGTGCTGGAAGGATTATCCACCGGCATCGCCCTGCTCAACCCGGACGTTTACGATCAGCTGCGTTTCTGGCAAGCCGGCTCACTGGATATCCGCAGCCTGCAAACGCTGAAAGTTGTGCTGGTACCGGTACTAATTGCCGCGGCTGTCGCACTGTTCCTCAGTCGCGCTCTGAATAGTCTGAGCCTCGGCAGCGACACCGCTACCGCGCTTGGCAGTAAAGTCGCTCGCACGCAGTTTATTGGCCTGCTGGTTATTACCGTACTGTGTGGCAGCGCGACCGCGATTGTCGGTCCTATCGCCTTTATCGGCCTGATGATGCCGCACATGGCGCGCTGGCTCGTGGGGGCGGATCACCGCTGGTCACTGCCCGTAACCCTACTGGCAACGCCTACTCTGTTACTGATTGCCGATATAATCGGTCGCCTGATTGTCCCCGGCGAGCTGCGCGTGTCGGTAGTCAGTGCGTTTATCGGTGCACCGGTGCTTATCTTTCTGGTACGCCGTAAATCGCGCGGAGGTGGCGCATGATGTACCTCTCCCGCCGCCTGATAATCAGCAGCCTGCTGCTGGTTGCAGGTTGTCTCGTCATTGGTTTGTGGAGCCTGCGTAGCGGCGTTGTTACGCTGGAAACCCAGCAAATTATTGCCGCCCTGCTCGGCGATGCGCCGCGCAGTATTACGCTGGTGGTGACCGAATGGCGTTTGCCACGCGCGCTCATGGCGCTATTGATTGGCGCGGCTCTCGGCGTGAGCGGCGCAATATTTCAGTCGCTGATGCGTAACCCGCTGGGTAGCCCGGATGTGATGGGTTTCAATACCGGAGCCTGGAGCGGTGTGCTGGTGGCAATGGTGCTGTTCGGACAGCATCTCACCGCTATCGCGCTGGCGGCCATGCTGGGTGGGATTCTGACCTCTCTGGTGGTCTGGGCGCTCGCCTGGCGCAATGGGATCGACACCTTCCGGCTGATTATTATTGGTATCGGCATTCGCGCCATGCTGGTGGCGTTCAACACCTGGCTACTGCTGAAAGCATCATTAGAAACCGCGCTGACGGCTGGGCTGTGGAACGCCGGATCGCTCAATGGCCTGACCTGGGCCAAAACCTGGCCTTCTGCTCCGCTGATTATCATCATGCTGGTGTGCGCCGCGCTGCTGGTACGCCGGATGCGTTTACTGGAAATGGGTGATGACAGCGCCTGTGCGCTTGGCGTCAGCGTTGAGCGTTCACGTCTGATGATGATGCTGGTTGCGGTGGTACTGACCGCTGCCGCCACCGCGCTGGCCGGTCCTATCTCGTTTATTGCTCTTGTCGCGCCGCATATCGCGCGACGTATAAGCGGTACATCGCGCTGGGGATTAACCCTGTCGGCGCTGTGCGGCGCGTTGCTGTTGCTGATGGCGGATTTATGCGCCCAACAGCTGTTTATGCCTTATCAGCTTCCGGTGGGCGTTGTCACCGTAAGCCTCGGCGGTATTTATCTTATCGTCTTGTTAATTCAGGAGTCCCGCAAAAAATGATCGAATCAGTAGCCCGTTTGCGTGGCGACCAGTTAACGCTGGGTTATGGCAAGTTTACCGTGGCGGAAAACCTCAATGTATCGATTCCCGACGGCCATTTCACCGCGATTATTGGGCCAAACGGCTGCGGGAAATCAACGCTACTGCGCACGCTGAGTCGTCTGATGACGCCCGCGCACGGCAAGGTCTGGCTCGATGGCGAGCATATTCAGCACTATGCCAGCAAAGAAGTCGCCCGCAGAATAGGTTTGCTGGCGCAAAACGCCACCACGCCGGGAGATATTACGGTACAGGAGCTGGTTGCCCGCGGACGCTACCCGCACCAGCCGCTGTTTACCCGCTGGCGGAAAGAGGATGAAACTGCGGTCTCAAACGCCATGCAGGCGACGGGTATCACCCATCTGGCATCACAAAGTGTGGATACCCTTTCCGGCGGACAACGTCAGCGTGCATGGATTGCGATGGTGCTGGCGCAGGAAACGTCGATTATGCTGCTCGATGAACCCACCACCTGGCTGGATATCAGTCATCAGATCGATCTGCTGGAACTGTTGAGTGAGCTAAATCGGGAAAAAGGTTATACGCTGGCCGCCGTTTTGCACGACCTGAATCAGGCCTGTCGCTATGCAACACATCTGATCGCGCTGCGTGACGGAAAAATAATTGCCGAGGGTGCACCGAAGGAGATCGTCACCGCGCAGCTTATTGAAAAAATCTATGGACTGCGCTGTATGATTATCGACGATCCGGTTGCCGGAACGCCGTTAGTGGTGCCGCTTGGACGCAACAAATAACACGCGTTACAGTATGGCGGCCAGCTTGCCGCCATACGACAATTCATCACACCAGTTGCTGATCAATAAACGTCATTTTTTGCTTACGCGACACCATGGCATAGTTCAGCAGAACGCCACCACACGCCACTATTCCCCCCAGTAATGCGGCCAGAATAACGATCATTGATTTAGCCGGACCGTCTTTTTTAACCGGCAGCGAAGGCGTCAGTTGATATTTAAACGGCGTAAATGTTACGTCACCCACATTCATCGCTAACAGTTGCTCAACGTGATACTGGCGATTACGTAATTCACCGTTAATTTCAGCAACATCCGTTACTGATTTTTCTATTTCTAATTTACGTTCGATGCCGTCAGCACCCAGTGAAATAGAGAAATCGGGGTCATCCTTCACGGCCTGGCCATTACTGTAGACCGGCTTTTTAATCCCGGCGGCATTGGCGATCTCCAGCGAGTAGTTCAGTCGCTGGATATTTGCTTCCAGCTGGTTTTTGAGCCTGACGCGATCCATCTCCAGTCTCTCTTTTTCATAACTGGTTTTGATGGACAATTTATTGCGAATATCTTCCAGCGTTTCTTTCACCACAAGGGCAGAAATATACTGGATATATCCCTTCAGCACTGACTGGGCCTCTTCGGCCTGAGGTGCGGTAAAACTCAGTGTCCATGCGGTATACAGCGAAGTTTCGTTCTTCTTACCCAGGTTAGTATCAACCGCTTTCATTTTCTCACTGAGCCTGACAATTGCCTGATGCAACTCCATTTCGTCGATATCAGCACCTTTCAATTGATCCATTACGTAAGGCGAAGAGCGCAGATACTCTTCTAACAATGAAGGCGACTGGAATTTTTTGATAAACAGGTTAAACACATCACCACGGCTAACGCTAATATCCATATCCAGCACGCGCAATTTGGTCAGCGTATTCTCGAGTCCCTGCCATTGAACCGCTTCCGCCGGCGTCACGATGGCCTGACTGGTCCATTTTTGTGGCAGCAGAAAAGAGACCAGAATACCCACACAGGCAAAGGCGAAAACGGTCGCTATAATTTTCGTTCTTGCACGCCATAAGATTTCGATTAGATTCACTAAATCGATTTCATTTGCGTTTGCCGTTGGCTGAGGATACCCAGTAAATTCCGAAACGTTATCTTGCTTTATATTTAATGATGACATGTTGCGTGACCTGAAAACTTTCCTAAAAGAAAAACATTCCTGTGGGAGAAGTCTACCAGCTAGTCAGAATTATCCGAAACAATCTTTGTGCTTGTCGCCCTACCAAAAATTATATTCGGAATTTATTCACCCCTTTCATCACCTTGCACCGCACAAAAATAAACAATTCCATAACATATTTTTTACATTATGGAATTGTTTGATCACCGCGATAGCAATATTCGTCTTGTTACACAGATTTATTAATCAGTGCATTTATTACAGGCCCTATCGCCTCAAATGAGGCAGGGGAAATAATATCAACATGCGCGCAATCCTGGCGGTAAACATCCAGACTGGATATCCACGGCGACCAGCTGCGTTCAGGACTGACACCCGGTACTAACGTGCGCTCAGCAACGAACAGCGTAGCGTGACCTGCAAACGGCACGCTGTGTGCCGTGGTGAGCAGGCGAACCGCATCGGCATAGTTGCCTTCGATTGCGTTAAATAAAGCCTCTGACGCATTCCCCTGCTGCGCCGCCAGAAACGCTTCGCGTTCACGCTCGATCTCCGCCAGTACCGCTGAATCCAACCCATTAGCCTCTTTTTCTTGCCAGTTTTGCGTTTCTGGCGGCCAGGTATCCAACAGTCCGAGGAATGCAACCGTCTCTCCTCTGGCATGTAAGCGCGCGGTGATCCCCTGTGCCAGCGTGCCGCCCAGCGAATAACCTAATAAATAGTAAGGTCCGTGAGGCTGTTGACTGAGCAACGTTGTCAGGTGATGTTCGCATACCGCATCAAGATTTTCCGCCGTCTGCATAGGGCCATCCGGTCGTGGCGACTGAATGCCAATAATCGACCACTGCGGGCTGAGATATCGTGACAGCACGCTAAACTGCCAGGCAAAACCCGACGCCGGATGGAAACAGAACAGCGTTGGGCCGTGACTTTCACGAAGCGGCAGCAGTGCCTCAAATCCCAGACGCTGCGACTGCTCATCATCAGTGCTCTCCAGTAGAGCACTCAGTTGTTCAACGGTAGAGGCCACCATAATCTGCCCCGGCGTCACCTGACGCTCAAAAACCCGGCTCAACTGTGCCGCCAGCTTCATCGCCAGCAACGAATGTCCGCCAAGCGCAAAGAAGTCTGCCGCCACGTCATTCACCTCGCAACCCAGCAAAGCCGCAAAAGACTGCGCGATGGTGGTTTCAGTCCCTGCTCGCGGCGCACGCCCGGAAGTACGCGACGTCAACTGCGGCATCGGCAGCGCTTTACGATCCAGTTTACCGTTCGCGCTAAGCGGCAGCTCCGCCAGCTGCAACAATACCGTCGGCACCATATGCGCAGGCAGTTTTTCACGCAGCTTTTCCCGCAACGCTGACGTATCCAGCGGTAAACCCGATTGTGACACCAGATACCCCACCAGTTGACGCGCATCGCCGCCTGTCGCCGCCGCCTGGTTGAATACGCAAGCGTGGGCAACGGCATGCTCGACATCAGGCAACTGCTGCATCACCCGGTCAATCTCGCCGAGCTCAATGCGTTGTCCGCGAATTTTAAGCTGGTCATCGCTGCGTCCAAGGTACTCCACCGCGCCATTTTCCAGCCAGCGCGCCACATCTCCGGTACGATACATGCGTTCGCCAGCGTTAAACGGATCGGCGATAAAGCGGCTTGCGGTCAGATCCGGACGGCCCAGATAACCTTGCGCCAGTTGGATCCCTGTCAGATATAAGTCACCAGCCACGCCGAAAGGCACCGGGCGCATCATGGCATCCAGGATACGTAAACCGGTATTCCATACCGGATAGCCAATCGGCACGCTGTTGCCGGTTACAGCAGCAAGGTCTTCCCCCCAGGCCGGATACCAGCTCACATCAACCGCCGCTTCCGTTGGTCCGTACAAATTGTGCAGTGGCGCATGAGTTAACTGTTCCCACTCACGGCATAAATCTGCAGGCAAGGCTTCGCCGCTGCAAAATACCCGTTTCAGCGAGGCACAACTCTCCCGCGCGGTTTCCGGCGTCAGTGAAGCGACAAAAGCGGCCAACATAGAGGGAACAAAGTGCGTGGTCGTCACCCCATATTGGGCAAAGAACTGCTGCATCGCCAGCGGATCGCGGTGCGCCTCAGGCTCTGCCATTACCAGCTTTGCCCCGGCAATAAACGGCCAGAAAAACTCCCATACCGAGACGTCAAAACTGCACGGTGTTTTTTGCGCCACCACATCATCTGCGGTCAGCGGATAGTGATTTTGCATCCACAGCAGACGGTTAACGATGGCGGTTTGCCCTACCATCACGCCTTTTGGTCTACCGGTAGAACCGGAAGTAAAAATGACATAGGCAGTATGATTAGGCTGAGATAGGGCCAGCGGAGCAGCATCTTCTGCTGGCAGGGGCGAGTCATAGCACAGACTTTCCAGCCCAGGAATATCGCTAAAGCGCGCCAGTTGCTCATTGGTCGCGATCAACAATTTTGGCTTCGCGTCTTCGAGCATCATCCGCAGACGATCGTCCGGGTACCCGGTATCCAATGGCAGCCAGGCGGCTCCCGCCTCAACAATGCCGTGCAGCGCCAGCGTCAGGAACACGGAACGCGGTAATGCCACGGCGACGCTGTCGCCTGGCTTGACGCCGCGTGCACACAAAAGGCTCGCCAGCGCCACGACCTGCTGGCGCATTTCGCGATAGCTAAACTGATAGCGGGCATCGGCCAACGCCGGGGCATCCGGCGTTTTATCGGCCTGCTGTGCCACCAGCCCGCTCAGCGTAGTGGACGGGATCTCCACGGTGGTGTCATTAATCTTCGCCAGCCGCTCATGTTCTGTTGGCAACAGCATCCCGGCGTCGCCGCAGCATAGCGCCGGATTGTCGGCAAACTGCTCGATAAGCCCGATTAAACGCGAGGCATGCTGCGCCAGCGTTACTGCATCGTAGCGCTGTTTATTGGCCAGAATTTCAATACTCAGCCCACCGTTTTCATCCGGGAATAACGCCAGCTCAAGATCGTTCACCGGCCCTGTCGCCAGCGTGTGGGTTTGCGCCTGAACGCCGGGAATATTCAGCTGATAGTCGAATATTTTCACGTTCAGCACCGGGCCAAACAGCGGCTCAGCACCAGCTGCACGCCCGCTGTCGCGAACGATTTGTTCGGCATCATAACGTTGATGCCGACGCATTTTCTTCAACTGTCCGGCCAGTCGTTGTGCAAGCACAGGCAAGCTTTCTGCCGCATCCAGCCTCACACCAAATGGCAGTACGTTTAAAACCGGTCCTGTGGAGGTCAACGCCGCCGACCCCATGCGCCGCATAAAGATAAACCCGGCGGCATAATCCATTCGGCTGCATAAACGTCCCAGCCACAATGCCACCAGCGCGAGGGCCAGATCCGCACGCTGAACGTCAGGCATACGTGCCGCAAGCCGACGAAACGCCCCTTCAGGCGCGGTTAACTTCATACGAATAATATCCGCGCTGGCCGATCGTCCCGGCAACGGATTGTTCGACAGCGAGGCAGGAGGCGGGAGTTGCTTTCGCTGCTCGCTCCAGAAAGCGCCGTCGCGTTGCCAGGCATCGCTTTGACGGTACTGTTGATACTCTTCCACCACCTCGGCGAACGGCGTAAAAGGCGAGTCTGGCGTAGGCTCGCCGTGTAGCCATGCGCGATAAATTGCGGCTATCTGGCGGGTAATGGCCGGAAAACTGAAGCCATCGACCAGCAAATGATGGTAACGCTGATACCAATACCAACGCTTTTCTCCCACCTGTATAAGCAGGTGAAAAACCAGCGGCTTATTGCCATCAGCACGTATGTCCTGCTGCAGGTCTGCCTGCATCAACGCACGCGCCGCCTCATGTGGATTGGATTTTTCGCGCAGGTCGATAATTTCAGGTTGCGCAAAGGCGAGCGCAGAATCCACCCATTGCCAGATCTCACCGTTATCTTCGCTAAACCGCATCCGCAGGGTATCGGCCTGCTCCAGGCCCGCCACAACGGCTTTCGCCAGCAACGACGCGTCCAGTTCGCCAGTTAACTCTACGTAGTGCGCCACGCTCCACGCCGAGGGCAATGTGGAGAGTTTTTCGGCCATCCAGATCCCCGGCTGAGCCGCCACTAACGGTAAACGCTGAGTCATGGAGCCTCCTGCACATCGACGTAGTTCGCGGTCGTAAGCGTGGTCCAGTTTGCTTCCAGCCATTGCTGGCAGGCTTCCTGGGATTGGGGTTCGCAAGCAATTTGCCAGCCAGCAGGAAGCGAGCACTGCTGCGGCCAAAGGCTAAAATGACGCTGGGGATTTTGCAGAATGTAAAACTGGCCCTGCGGATTATCGAAGGGGTTACTGAATTCCATACTCAACTCCTGTCGTGGAACATCGTCCGGTTAAATCGTGTCGGTAAGCGGTTGCCAGAGCGTCATTAGCCCTTGCATCAGACCGCCGCGCCAGCAAAGCGCATCGTGTCCGCCATCAACCTGACGCCAGAAAATAGACTGTGGTGCAGAAGGTAACTGGGCATATAACGCCTGATTAGCGCGATAAATAATGGGCTCGCGGATCCCCGCTTCCAGGACAATACGCAGCCCCTGAGCACTCACCTTCCCGCTTTTCAGTTGCTCGACGATCGCCCCGTCCTGATGACCACCACGATGCGGCCACCAGTAAGAGCCCGACTGGCTAAGCACACAGCCAAAGCGCGCGGGCCAGTTCAGCCCGGCATACAGCGATGACAACCCGCCAAAACTTTGCCCAGCCACCACGGTGCGCTGCGGATCGTCACTAAACGCGGTCGTTGTCTTCACCAGTGGTAATAGCTCCTCCTGCACCGCCAACCAAAAATCCGCATTACACGGTAGCTCATGGCTGCGGTGAGCCGTATCAATGGCATCAATCAGGAGATAAACGGCAGAAGGAAGGTGTCCGCGATGCGTGAGTGAAGTCAACGCAGGCCAGACCGGCATACTCTGTGCCCAAAACTGTCCGTCCAGCAGGATAGCCAACGGACGCGTTTCGGGTTGAGCATCACCGGTGGTAAACACCCATACGCGACGCGTATTGCCGAGCCTGGCGCTATGCCATTGCAAGCAAACTGCGGGTGAATCTGGGTTTTCAGGTCGCTCCCATCCAGGCTGTACGGGTGCCTCCGGCATTTCCAGCGCAGACACCGCGTGGCCACGACCACCCTGCCAGCTCAGCGAATTAAGGGGATCGGCAATAGCCTGTGGCAGCAATTGCCGCCAGCCTTCACGCAGCACGTTTCTGTCAGGTGCTTCGCCTGCCACAAGCGAGGAAAAGATATCGTTGCGCTCTGTTGGGATAAAACAGTAACTTCCACGCCAGTTGGCGCTGAGGGAAACACTCCAGCACCAAACATTTGTTCCATCAATGCGTCGCATCGACTGAGGGGTGGCATTTTGATGGTGGTCGGTGATGCCGGTGATATAAACCCAAACGCGATGAATGACTGACTCATTTTCCGTTCCCTGCGGGTCACGCCACCAGAAGGTTACCTGATAATTTCCGTTGTCTTCACGCTCCCACTCCGGGCCTTTTTTCGACTGCCACCACGCCTCGCTTCCCATCTTTAACGTCGTCACAGCCATAACCCCATGTTTATTGTGAAATTTTATGATCTAGCGTGAAATATATTGATAATATTATTGATAACTATTTGCATTTGCAATAGCGTATTGTCGCGCTGTGGGAAGCGCGTACAGTTTTTCACCACTTATAAACCGACCTGGCGCTGCGTACTTTTTCTGGAATGGATAGTTTACGCAGATGCGGGCGACATCAGGCCAAATGCCGCACCACGGCACATTGGTACTCGTGGCTAAAAGAACAGCAGGACATACAATGAACAACAAGATTCATTCACTGGCCTTATTGGTCAATTTAGGGATTTACGGGGTAGCCCTGCCAGCAATGGCAGAAGATCAAACCGATAGCGTCGCTGTCTCTCCTGAAGACACCATCGTCGTTACCGCCGCCCAGCAGAACCTGCAGGCGCCGGGCGTTTCAACCATTACCGCTGATGAAATTCGTAAGAACCCTCCCGCTCGCGATGTGTCGGAAATCATCCGAACCATGCCTGGCGTTAACCTGACCGGTAACTCAACCAGCGGTCAGCGCGGCAACAACCGCCAGATCGATATTCGCGGCATGGGGCCAGAAAACACCCTGATTTTGATCGACGGTAAACCGGTTACCAGCCGTAACTCCGTGCGTCAGGGCTGGCGCGGCGAGCGTGATACCCGTGGCGATACCGCCTGGGTTCCACCGGAAATGATTGAGCGTATTGAAGTGCTGCGTGGTCCTGCCGCGGCACGCTATGGCAACGGTGCAGCTGGCGGCGTGGTGAATATCATCACCAAAAAGGGCAGCAATGAATGGCACGGCTCCTGGGATACCTATTTCAACGCCCCGGAACACAAAGACGAAGGTTCGACCAAACGCACCAACTTTAGCCTGAATGGTCCAATGGGCGGGGATTTCAGCTTCCGCCTGTAC
Organism: Citrobacter sp. Cpo040; assembly: GCF_030332915.1. NCBI lineage: Bacteria > Pseudomonadati > Pseudomonadota > Gammaproteobacteria > Enterobacterales > Enterobacteriaceae > Citrobacter > Citrobacter sp. Cpo040. The sequence continues at coordinate 323,935 of NZ_JAOWGX010000036.1, read as the reverse complement.
GGTAATCTTGATAAAACCCAGGCCGACGCATGGGACATCAACCAGGGCCATCAGTCAGAACGTACCGGCACTTACGCCAACACCTTACCGGCCGGTCGTGAAGGGGTGATCAACAAGGACATTAACGGCGTGGCGCGCTGGGATTTCGCCCCGCTCCAGTCACTGGAACTGGAAGCCGGTTATAGCCGTCAGGGCAACCTGTATGCGGGTGACACCCAAAACACCAACACCAACCAACTGGTGAAAGATAACTACGGGAAAGAGACCAACCGTCTTTACCGCCAGAACTACTCTTTGACCTGGAACGGCGGTTGGGATAACGGCGTCACCACCAGCAACTGGGTGCAGTATGAACATACGCGTAACTCCCGTACACCAGAAGGCCTGGCAGGAGGTACGGAAGGGATCTTCGACCCGAATGCGTCACAAAAATATGTCGATGCCGACCTGAATGACGTCATGCTGCACAGTGAAATCAGCATTCCGTTTGATCTGCTGGTGAACCAAAACCTGACGCTGGGTACTGAATGGAACCAGCAACGCATGAAGGACATGTTGTCCAATTCGCAGACCTTTATGGGCGGCGATATCCCCGGTTCGAGCAGCACCAACCGTAGCCCGTACTCAGACGCAGAGATTTTCTCCCTGTTTGCTGAAAACAACATGGAACTGACCGACAGCACCATGCTGACGCCGGGTCTGCGTTTCGACCACCACAGCATCGTTGGCGACAACTGGAGCCCATCTCTGAACCTGTCCCAGGGTCTGGGTGATGATTTCACCCTGAAGATGGGGATTGCGCGCGCCTATAAAGCACCAAGCCTGTACCAGCTCAACCCGAACTACATTCTGTACAGTAAAGGCCAGGGTTGCTACGCTACCGGTTCCGCGACCGGAATTGGTTGTTACATGATGGGCAACGATGACCTGAAGGCTGAAACCAGTATCAACAAAGAGATTGGTCTTGAGTTCAAGCGTGACGGTTGGCTGGCTGGGGTAACCTGGTTCCGTAACGATTACCGCAACAAAATTGAAGCAGGTACGGTACCGTTCGACAGAACGTCGATCACCAATAAAGGCAAGACGACTTACACCGATATCTATCAGTGGGAAAATATTCCTAAAGCGGTGGTTGAAGGTCTGGAAGGGACGTTGAACGTACCGGTTAGCGAAACCGTTAACTGGACCAACAACATTACCTACATGCTGCAAAGTAAGAATAAAGAGACCGGCGAACGCCTGTCGATTATTCCTGAGTATACGCTGAACTCAACGCTGAGCTGGCAGGCACGCGAAGATTTGTCGCTGCAGTCCACCTTCACCTGGTACGGCAAACAGCAGCCGAAGAAATACGATTACCAGGGTAAACCGGTAACCGGTAGTTCGGCGAGTGAAGTCAGCCCGTACAGCATCGTCGGCCTGAGCGCGACCTGGGATGTGACGAAAAACGTCAGCCTGACCGGCGGCGTGGATAACGTCTTCGACAAACGTCTGTGGCGTGAAGGTAATGCCCAGACCACGGGCGATATTGTAACCGGGAACTATATGGCGGGCGCTGGCGCGAATACCTATAACGAACCGGGCCGGACGTGGTTCATGAGCGTAAACACCCACTTCTGATAACGCTTTCCCTCTCCTCGCTGCGAGGAGAGGGAAATTATAACTATCATGCACACCACGCACACACCGCTCACTTTCGCAGACCACACGCTGCACATTGTCGAGTTCGATCCCGACAGCTTCTATGAGCACGACCTGCTCTGGCTCCCCCACCACTCTCAGCTTCAGTCCTGTGGACGTAAGCGTAAAGCTGAGCACTTAGCGGGGCGTATTGCCGCAGTACACGCGCTGCGTGAATTTGGTCACAAAACCGTACCCGGCATCGGCGGGCAGCGACAACCGCTGTGGCCACAAACGTTGTTTGGCAGCATTAGCCACAGTGCGTCAACTGCGCTGGCGGTGGTATCGACGCATCCCGTAGGGCTGGATATAGAAGCTATTTTTACGCCACAAACCGCAGTTGAGCTGGCTGACGGTATTATCGATAACCACGAACGACCGATTTTGCATCATTCTGAACTGCCCTTTCCACTCGCCTTAACTCTGGCATTCAGCGCCAAGGAGAGCCTGTATAAGGCTTTTTCCACTCAGGCATCCGGGTTACCAGGTTTCACCAGCGCAAAAATTACCGCACTCACGAATCAGCAATTAACATTGCAAATCATGCCATCATTTTCGCCTAACCTCGCCAATCAGGAAATTAACGTGCATTGGTTTCAACGCGATTACCATGTCATTACTCTGTGCGACGTTACTTTTTAACAAAGTCACCAATCGCCAGATAGGTGGCTTTTGCTTCCTGCGGGACTTTATCCTCCAGCATCAGATAAGCATGCGTCATCCCAGGAAAGTGAACATGCTGTACGGGTATCCTCTCAGCTTGCAGTCTGGCGACAAAAGCAAAATTCTCATCCCGTAAAGGATCCAACCCACCACTGACTACCAGAGTGGGTGGAAAATCCTGGCTCAACGGCAGGTAAAGCGGAGACGTCTGTTTACGATCTTCTCCATTGCGGAAATATTGCTGAAAATACCAGCGTATTTTGCTTTCATCCAGTAGCTTTCCTGCGCCGTTCTCCTGCACCGACGGCCAGTTCAGCGTGTAGTCCAGGCTCGGATAAATCAGCACCAGGCGATGAATAAATCCTGGCTGCTCGCGGGAAAAGTAGGCCGTCAGCGTCGCACTAAATGCACCGCCACCGCTGTCGCCGATAAGCGTGAGTTGGCGAGTGTAAGGAATATGCTGACTTTCGAGCAGCGACCAGACGTTTTCTATTACGGCTTTAGCATCGGAAAGACCAGCCGGATACGGGTTTTCTGGCGCAAGTCGATAATCAACCGACACAACGATATTCCCTGTCGCCATCGCCAGATGACGGGCAACCGGGTCATACACTTCCACGGAACCGCTCAGATGCCCACCACCATGGATAAACAGCACCACCTTCGGCTCTCCGGTCAGTGCCGGACGATAAATCCGTACCGGGATGCGACGCTCTCCGGTATCCACTTCCGTATTGATAATCGCCGCCATCGGTTCTGAGGTGGACACATTTGCTTTTGTCAGTGCTGCTAACCCTGCTCTTGAGCTGAGCGTGTCGTAGCAAAGGTTGGGATTGCGAGGTTGTGCGGCGAGTAAATCAGCCAGAAGCGCGGGCGGTGTTTGCGTCAGCGAGCCGTGTTCCTGTTGCCAGCGCTGTTGATAGCCTTGCTGTTGCATCTGCACAGTCTCAGCGTTGGCTGTCTCACAGGAAAAGCACTCTGCCATCGACTGGCGTTGTCGGCCGTTTTCATCAAAGTTCTCTGCGGCCAACCAGCGCTGTAACACGGCGTCACACTGGGGCCATTCGCTATCAATCATTGATAACCAGTCGCTGTCGCGATTACGCCCCTTGCGCACAATCTTCTGGCGAAAGCGACCTTCAAAGATAAACCCAAGGCGTTCCGCTGCCCGTCGAGAAGCGGTGTTCAGAGAATCGCATTTCCACTCCACGCGACGATAGCCCAACGCAAATGCCTGGCGTAACAGCAGCCAGATGCTTTCGGTGCCGAGAACCGTATTTTTCATACGCGGTGACCAGGTCACATGACCAATTTCGACCGAACCGTGCTCCCGTTCAATCGCCATAAAGCACACCAGTCCGACAGCTCGTCCTGAACGCTGTTCAATGACGGCATAGGGAACCAGAGATGCATCAGTAACTTTCCCCTGCACCCAGCAAGCTGCGGCCTCAACGCTTGTGGGGCGAGAGCTTGCAAGCCAGGTCCAGTCGCGATCGTCCGGCGCCTGCGCGTAGGCATCAAACAGATCGGCGGCATGGCTGTCGGCATCCAGGGGAACCAGTCGACAATATTGCCCTATCAGCGTTTCCCGTGGCAGTACGGCAGCGCCATTCCAGTCCGGCACGACATCGCCGACGGTCTGCCCATAAAGATTTATTTCCGGCACGATTCAACCCCAGTAGCGAAGTAAAAAATAGTTATAACACCGGCCATTACACCTTCAAAGCGTCACAAGGGTGATTTTGACGACGAACAGAAAATCAGCAGTCCTTCTATACTGATTAAAAATCAACGCGGAAGAGAGCCTTATGCCACTACCCGATTTTCATGTTTCCGACCCTTTTACGTTAGGCATTGAACTGGAAATGCAGGTGGTCAATCCGCCAGGTTACGACCTGAGTCAGGACTCCTCCCGGCTGATTGATGCCGTAAAACCGCAGCTCACCGCCGGAGAAGTGAAGCACGATATCACCGAAAGTATGCTGGAGATGGCGACCGGAGTTTGCCGCAATATCGACCAGGCTGATGCTGAATTGTCCGCTATGCAGCAGATAATTATGCGAGTTGCTGCAGAGCATCACCTCGCCATTTGTGGCGGTGGCACACATCCATTTCAAAAATGGCAACGTCAGGAAGTCTGCGATGACGAACGCTATCGGCGCAACCTGGAAAATTTTGGCTATCTTATCCAGCAGGCGACGGTGTTTGGCCAGCATGTGCATATCGGCTGCGCAAACGGCGACGATGCAATTTACCTGCTACATGGCCTGTCGCGATTTGTTCCCCATTTTATTGCGCTCTCGGCCGCCTCACCTTATATGCAGACCTCCGACACGCGGTTTGCCTGCGCGCGACTGAATATATTCTCCGGATTTCCCGATAATGGCCCGATGCCATGGGTGAATAACTGGCAGGAATTCGAGGGGCTATTCCGTCGACTGGCTTACACCAGCATGATTGATAGCATTAAAGATTTACACTGGGATATCCGCCCCAGCCCGCACTTTGGCACGGTAGAGGTTCGGGTAATGGATACACCGCTGACCCTTGATCATGCGGTCAATATGGCAGGACTTATTCAGGCTACCGCCCACTGGTTACTCACCAAACGCCCGTTCAAACACCAGGAGCGCGATTATCTGCTGTATAAATTCAATCGTTTTCAGGCCTGTCGTTTTGGTATGGCGGGAATCGTCACCGACGTGAATACGGGCGATGGGCATCGCCTGGTGGATGACACGCTACGGCTACTGGAGAATGTTGCCGCCTCTGCGGATAAAGTGGGTGCGACCAGCGCGATTGAAGCCTTACGCCTACAGGTTAAACATGGTCATGACGAAGCACAGAATATGCGTGATTTCGTGGCGGAAGGGGGATCGTTGAGTGGTCTGGTGAAAAAACATTGTGAGATTTGGGCGGGGTTGTAAGCGTGGGTATTTGCGTTGCCCGCTGAGATCCCGGACAATAGCTTTTTAACTCAAGTTTAACAATGTCATGAAACACCCGCTTGAATCACTGATGACTGTCGCAGGGATCCTGCTACTGGCTTTTTTGTCTTGCCTGCTGCTGCCCGCGCCCTCACTTGGCCTGGTGCTGGCGCAAAAACTCGTCGCCATTTTTCATCTGATGGATCTCAACCAGTTTTATACTTTACTGTTTTGCCTGTGGTTTTTACTGCTGGGCGTGCTTGAATATTTGGTGCTGCGCTTCATCTGGCGGCGCTGGTTCTCGCTGGCGGATTAGGCCCGCGAGAACCCGTTGCCGTTAATGCGTTCGGCTATGATTTTCTTTGCGATAAGCTCCCGGCGGCTGGCTGAACGTACGGGTGAAAATACGCGTAAAGGTCTGCTGCGAATCGAATCCGTATTTCAAACAGATGTCGTACACTTTCTGGTCGGTATCGCGTAGATCGCGCGCCGCCAGCAGCAGCTTGCGCTCGCGGATGTAACGCCCAAGACTTTCGCCTTTGTACTGCATAAAAAGACGCTGCAGGTGCCATTTGGAATATCCCGCATGGCGTGCAATATCATCAATGCGCAATGGCTGATTCAAATTATCATCAATCCATTCAACAATCGTATCAATTACCTGAGCAGAAATCGTCATCATGCTCTCCCCTGTATTCATTGTGTCACCTGTTGCCACCAGGCCGTAAACGGTTGGTCCGGTTCGGACAGTATTACCGGTTCACCCAGCATTGGCGTCAGCAGTCGGTAATCCTGATGACGGCTGGCAAGCGCCAGTCGTTTGTAAGGATCATCCCAGGTATGTTTCGCCAGAACGAAACGGCCGGCATGCCCTGGCAACACGGCTTTCGCATGCAGATCTGCCGCAGCCTGAGCCGTCTCTTCCGGCATCATGTGAATAAACTTCCAGTCCTGGTCATACTGACCGTTCTCCATAATCGCCAAATCGACAGAGCCAAACTGCTCGCCGATGGCTTTAAAATGCGCTCCATAGCCGGAATCGCCGCTGTAATAAACGTTCTGCTCCGGCGTTTCGAACATGAAGCTCGCCCATAGCGTTTGGTTGCGTTTGATACCGCGTCCCGAGAAATGACGAGCAGGCAGCACATGAACGATCAGCGAATCCGTCACTCTGACGGACTGATTCCAGTCCCGTTCTTCGATTATCTCGCTGCGCATCCCCCAGTAACGCAGATGCGACCCGACGCCGAGCGGCGTAATCACCCGCTTAATTTTCGGCATTAGCGCCTTGATAGTGGCGAGATCCAGATGGTCATAGTGATCGTGCGAGATGATGAGCAGGTCTATCTCCGGCATCGTCTGCGCAGTCCATGGATAATCACCGGCAAAGGCCTTGTTCAGGAACGAAAACGGTGCGGCATAATTGCTGAACACCGGATCAATCAGGATTCGTTGACCCGCCAGCTGTAAATACCACGAAGAATGGCCCAGCCAGACCAGGGTATCCTGCTGCGGCGAAAGCCCGGCGAGATCGGTCGCGACCATAGGTAACGGTTGTGCTGGTCGTGCATTTTCACGCTTAGCGACCAGAAACTCCCACCATGCCGCCAGCATGCCTTTGTTGCCGGTATAGCCCGGTGTCGGCACCTGGTTATGAAACTGTCCATCACGATAGTGCGGTGACTGTTCAACCTGACTCAGTTGTGCCCCTTGCGGCACCTGACCAAACCCGGCATTGAGTACAAACGGTAAACTTGCAGCTGCAGCAATAAGCATAATAACAACCACACAAACTGTGAGACGCTTCATATCCTGACCTTAAACGCGCCCCCTTTCCGCTGGTTTGCGCGACTGACTCTTGATTATGAGTGAGTAAGCACTCATTATAGAAATCGAAAGTTCTCCGTCAAGATGATTTTCAATCTTTGACATTCGCCGTTGCGGCGCAGCAAACGCCGTGATTCAATCATGTTTTTTACAGACTTAAGGGTAAAGTGTAGTGGCTCGTCCGAAGAGTGAAGACAAAAAACTGGCATTACTGGAAGCTGCAACCACAGCATTTGCACAATCAGGTGTTGCGGCTTCGACCGCCGTGATAGCCCGTAATGCAGGGGTTGCGGAGGGAACGTTGTTTCGCTATTTCGCGACCAAAGATGATTTGATCAACGAGCTTTACCTCTTTTTGAAGCAAGACCTTTGTCAGTCGATGATGGCAAACCTGGATCGTTCAGTGACCGATGCCAAAACCATGACTCACTACATCTGGAACAGCTACATTAGCTGGGGCCTGAATCATACCTGCGGACATCGCACCATTCGCCAGTTGGCCGTCAGCGAGAAAATCAGTAAAGAAACAGAACAGAAGGCTGACGATATGTTCCCGGAACTGCGCGATCTTTGCCATCGCTCCGTGCGACCTGAATTTATGTCGGACGAGTATCGCGCCTTTGGCGACGGGCTTTTTTTAACACTTGCAGAAACAACCATGGAATTCGCTGCCCGCAATCCTGCCCGCGCGGCTGAATACATTTCGCTGGGGTTTGAAGCCATGTGGCGCGCCCTGACTCGCGAGGAAAAATAATGGACGGAAAGACACTGCATGCCTGCGCAAAGCGCCTTGCGCTAGAACTGCCTTTCACCGAGCACTGCTGGCCTTTTGGCCCGGAATACGACGTGTTCAAGGTCGGCGGCAAGATTTTCATGCTGGTGTTTGAACATCACGGACGCCCGCTGGTTAACCTGAAATCCGATCCGCAAAAATCACTGTTAAATCAACAGATCTACCCCAGCATTGAACCCGGTTATCACATGAATAAAAAGCACTGGATCTCAGTCTATCCTGGTGACGATATTACCGAGTCATTACTGGCAGAGCTGGTGAATGATTCCTGGCACCGCGTCGTCGATGGCTTGCCGAAGCGGGATCAAAAACGCCTGCGTCCAGGTTGATTTATCGCTAACCCCGATAAGTGTTTTTGCATTTTCCTGTCTTATCTTTTTCCTGCTAACCCTGTACCCTGCTGAAACAAAACGCACCCGCAGGGTATGGAAAATCACCAGGAGTAGTTATGGATATTGTTTCTGTCGCCTTAAAACGTTACTCCACTAAGGCATTTGATCCGAATAAAAAACTGACCGCTGAGCAGGCCGAAAAATTAAAAACGCTGCTGCAGTATAGCCCGTCCAGCACCAACTCTCAGCCATGGCACTTTATTGTCGCCAGCACTGACGAAGGTAAGGCGCGTGTGGCTAAATCCGCAGCTGGCGGCTTTGTATTCAACGAACGTAAAATGCTGGATGCTTCCCACGTCGTGGTGTTCTGCGCCAAAACGGCGATGGACGATGCGTGGCTGGAACGCGTGGTGGATCAAGAAGAAAGCGATGGTCGTTTCGCCACGCCTGAAGCGAAAGCCGCAAACCACAAAGGCCGCACCTTCTTTGCCGACATGCATCGCAAAGAACTGAAAGATGACAACCACTGGATGGCAAAACAGGTGTACCTGAACGTCGGTAACTTCCTGCTGGGCGTTGCGGCGATGGGCCTGGATGCTGTGCCTATCGAAGGCTTTGATTCAGCAGTCATGGATGCAGAATTTGGCCTGAAAGAAAAAGGTTTCACCAGCGTAGTGGTGGTTCCTGTGGGTCATCACAGCGTAGAAGATTTCAACGCCGCGCTGCCGAAATCTCGTCTGCCGCTGGAAACGACGCTGACGGAAGTCTAATCCTCCGCATTTGCATAAGCTCCGCACAGCGGTCATCATAGACCGCTGTTTATTAAGGAGACATTATGCAGGAATTGATATCTCAGGTAGAAGAACTCGGCATTGAAATAAATCACACCACCTCGCTGGTGATGATTTTTGGCATTATTTTTATCACCGCCATTATTGTTCACGTTATTTTGCACTGGGTGGTATTACGCGCATTTGAAAAGCGCGCCAACGCCAGCTCCCGCCTGTGGCTACAAATCATCACGCAGAACAAGTTATTTCACCGGCTGGCATTCACCCTGCAGGGTATCATTGTCAATATACAGGCCGCACTCTGGCTACAGAAAGGCAGCGAAGCCGCAGAAATATTAGTGAACTGCGCACAGCTGTGGATCATGATGTACGCCCTGCTGTCACTGTTTTCTCTGCTGGACGTTATTCTCAATCTGTCGCAAAAACTCCCTGCTGCGTCGCAATTGCCGCTAAAAGGCATATTTCAGGGCATCAAGCTAATCAGCGCAATCCTCGTCGGAATATTGATGATTTCCCTGCTGATTGGCCAGTCACCGGCAATACTGATAAGCGGTTTGGGTGCAATGGCCGCCGTGTTAATGCTGGTGTTTAAAGACCCTATTCTCGGTCTGGTGGCCGGAATACAGCTCTCCGCCAACGATATGTTAAAGCTTGGCGACTGGCTGGAAATGCCGAAATACGGTGCAGACGGTGCTGTTATCGATATTGGCTTAACCACCGTCAAAGTGCGCAACTGGGATAACACTATCACCACTATCCCCACCTGGTCACTGGTATCAGACTCTTTTAAAAACTGGAGCGGAATGTCGGCTTCAGGCGGTCGGAGAATTAAACGCAGCATCAGCATTGATGCCACCAGCATCCATTTTCTTGATGAGGATGAGCGTCAGCGGCTGCATAAAGCCCACCTGCTGAAACCGTATTTAACCACACGTCACCAGGAAATCAGCGAGTGGAATCAGCAGTTAGATGCGCCTGAATCGGTATTGAATCACCGCCGGATGACCAATATTGGCACCTTCCGCGCTTATCTGAACGAGTATTTGCGTCATCATCCGCGTATTCGCAAAGATATGACGTTAATGGTGCGCCAACTTGCGCCGGACGATCACGGATTACCGATTGAAATTTATGCCTTTACCAATACGGTGGTCTGGCTGGAATATGAAAGTATTCAGGCTGATATCTTCGACCATATATTTGCCGTAGTTGAAGAGTTTGGCTTGCGCATTCATCAGTCGCCTACCGGAAATGATATTCGTGCGCTGTCTGGCGCGTTTCAGCGATAAAGCTCAGGTACTGGCGCGTGAAATATAGCGCCAGTCCATCATCACCCTTTCCGTCTGCGCGTCAGGATTTTCTATTTTATTCAGTAATAATCCTACCGCTTTGCGGCCTATATCCCGTGACGGCTGCTCAATGGTCGAAAGCTGTGGAGAAACCATTTCTGCCAGTTCCGTACCGTCGAAACCAACAACGGCGATATCCTGCGGGATCTGTAATCCGGCATCGAAAATAGCGCGCATCGCACCAGCGGCTAGCGTGTCCGATACGGCAAACACCGCGTCGGGTTTCACCTCTGCGGCAAGTAGTGTTTTCATCGCCGCAATTCCTGCACTGGAACTTAATTCACTGGCATATTCCACAGCCTGATATTCAAGCGACAGCGCATGCAGCGCCGCTTTATAGCCGCGTTCGCGCAAACGAGCATATTTATAACTCAGGTCATGATTGATTAAGGCAATTCGTCGGTAGCCCTTATCCACCAGGTGAGATATCACCGACTGTGCGGCGTCAACATCGTTAATACCCACGCAGGAAACCGCGCCTTTGTCAGCATATTCCGCGCACTGAACCCAGGGCGCATCGCCAATCAGCGTAGTTAGTTCCGGTAATTTTGAGAATGCATCCATGGTGATAATGCCATCAACAATTTTCCCCGACAGGAGCTTCAACGCCGATTTTGAGCGGGCTGTATCCGAGCCGGAATTACACAGCAAAATGCGATAGCCATTCTTCTCCGCCTCCTCTTCAATGCCTTTAACAACCTCTGCACAAAAAGGGTTGGCAATGTTGGAAACCATCACCAGAATCATCGAGCTGCGCGCTGTACGTAGCTGACGCGCCAGCAGGTTGGGCTGATAATTGCTTTCTTTAATAGCCTGTAGCACGCGCTCGCGATTTTTGGCTTTGACGGTATCACTGTGATTCAGCACACGCGATACCGTCGCCACCGACACACCGGCAAGCTGGGCGATTTTTTGAATAGACATAACGACGACACATCCTGCGGTTTACGCTTTGCGTTGAGGCTACCATAAAATCGCCGACTGGCGAACCGGATGCGTGTTTAGCGCTGTACTGATACCCAACGCTGCTGCTGATGGCTTTTTATAATTGCATCAATAATATACATCACATCCGCACCATCAGAAAAAGACGCAAATCGACGCTCCGCCGCCGCGGGCATTTTGCCTGCCAACACAGCCTGATAAAACTGCTGCATCATATTCTTGAACGCATCCGGCCAGCCTTCAATATGCCCACCCGGAAAGTGCGCACTGGCAGCTACATCAGCATTCATCAATCCAGGGTCGTCCGTCAGGATCTGGTTCGCCTGCTGACGGTGCCCGACCCAAAGCTGTTGCGGCGTTTCCTGATCCCAGTGCAGTGAACAGTGGCTACCGTTAATTTCAAAGCTCAGGTGATTCTTGCGCCCGGCACTCACCTGCGAAACGCTAAAGCAGCCTTTGCTGCCATCATCAAAACGTACCAGCACCGACCCACGATCTTCCGTCGTAACCGCTTTATCCTCAAATTGCACATCAGCCGTTTGCTGGCCAAACGTGGCGTTACTGGCAATGCTGGCTTTACGAACCGGCCAGACGATAGCCAAATCGGCCATCACCTCGACAATACGTTTTCCAGTCACGAATTGCACCGTATCACACCAGTGCGAACCGATATCCGCTACCGCCCGTGAATCGCCGCCCTGTGCGGCATCGACCCGCCAGTTGTAGTCAGTCTCCAGCAGCATCCAGTCCTGCAGGTAGCTCCCCTGTACGGCAAACAGACTGCCCACGCTGCCGCTTCTGACCATACTGGCCGCCTGCTGCACCATTGCAAACTGGCGATAGACAAAGCTCACGCCGTGCACCACTCCAGCCTGCTGTGCCAGCGTTTCCAGTTCACGAGCCTCTTCCGGCGTCATACACAGCGGCTTTTCTGAAAACACGTGCAGACCCGCGCGTAAAATCTGCCGATTGATGTCGGCATGCAGATGATTCGGTGTACAGTTATGCACTACCTGCAGTCCGGGATGCGCCAGCAGCGCTTCAACGCTGCCGTAGGCATGAGGAATATGAAGAGCATCTGCGCGTTCCTGGGCAACCGCCAGTGAGCTATCACAGAGCGCCACCACGTTCACACCGCCGAGTCGACGCAACGCCTCAATATGTGCAGGCCCAATAAATCCGCTGCCAATAATGCCAACCTGTATCATTTGCGTACCTCATCGCCAGCGGCGAAATCATCAAATGCACGTGCAGAAACCGGAATAATATGGCGCCGTATAAAATCACTCCCCTCACGCGCCCCGGTTTGCGCGTCTTTCAGGCAACACTCCCATTCCAGCACCGCCCAGCCAGGGAAATCATATTGTGTGAGCTTGCTGAAGATCGTTTTGAAATCGACCTGCCCGTCCCCCAAAGAACGGAAGCGCCCGGCGCGATCGAGCCACGGCTGATAACCGCCATAGACACCGCTGCGGCTACTGGCATGGTACTCAGCGTCCTTGACGTGGAACGCTTTAATACGCGAGTGATAGACATCGATAAACCCAAGATAATCCATCTGCTGCAATAACAGATGGCTCGGGTCATAGAGAATGTTGCAGCGAGGATGATTATCAACCAGCGCAAGAAAACGCTCGAACGTCACGCCATCGTGCAGATCTTCGCCGGGATGGATCTCAAAGCAAACATCCACCCCATGGTGATCAAAGCGATCGAGAATCGGTCTCCAGCGGCGCGCCAGCTCCAGAAAAGCCTCTTCAAAGCGCTGACGATTATGCGGTGGCCACGGATAAAAGAAAGGCCAGGCGAGCGAACCTGAAAACGTGGCATGTGCCGTCAGCCCCAGTCTTTGCGAAGCCGCAGCAGCCTGGTGTAGGGTTTCGATGGCCCACGCCTGTCTGGCCTGCGGATTAGCGCGTACAGACGGCGGAGCAAATCCGTCAAAAGCGTCATCGTAAGCCGGATGGACGGCAACCAGTTGACCTTCAAGATGGGTAGATAATTCGCTAATCACTAACCCATATCCGGCCAGCATCCCGCGAATATCATCACAATAGGCCTGACTTACAGCAGCTTGTTCGACATCAAACAGCGACTTGTGATTACACGGGATTTGTAATGCCTTATAGCCCAACTCCGCCGCCCATTTTGCCACGCCTTCCAGGGTGTTAAATGGCGGGCGATCCCCAATAAATTGCGCCAGAAAAATGCCTGGCCCCTTGATGGTTTTCATAACCCCTCCTGAAAATTACGCCTGCTCTTTGTCGTCATACTTGAAAGAGAAAAGGAAAATCAGGGCAATCACTGCGGCAGCGACTGCCGGGATCCACCAGAATGTGGTCCACGCCTGAGGCACGGTTTGCCCCGCCACCAGCCGGTTGTAAAGTGCGCCTGAAATTTGCGAGCCCAGCAGCATACCGATCCCATAGGTAAACATGACGATCATGCTTTGCGCCTGACCTTTTACTTTTTCCCCGGCGATACGATCGGTGTAAATAAAGCCGACCACGAAGAAGAAGTCGTAGCACACGCCGTGCAGCAGAATGCCGAGATACAGCAGGAATCGCCCCTCTTCGCTGATGCCGAGGGCAAAAAATGCGTAGCGCACGAACCAGGCGCACATCCCGATTAACAGCATGTATTTCACGCCCAAACGTCTGAACAGGAACGGGATCACCAGCATGAAGAATATTTCAGACATCTGACCAAACGACATCGCCGTACTGACGTCGCCGACGCCCGCATCAGCAAGAAACGACGCGGTATACGCGTAATAGGTTCCCAACGGTACAGAGATAAGCGTCGCGCAGAGTGAGAAGACAAAAAAGTGACGGACCTTGAGTAAGGCAAAAGCATCCGCACAAAACAGATCACGAACTTTCACCGGCAGTCCTTTCGCCGGTGCAGGCGTGTTGGGCAGCGTCAGGCTGTAGAGCGCCAGAATCACAGAGATAATCGCCGCCAGCGTAAAGATGCCGGTGGTGTCCGAAATTCCGGTTACACCGATAAAGATCCCCGCGACAATCCAGCCAATGGTGCCAAACACCCGCACCACCGGGAAGGTTTTGTCCTTATCCGACAGGCTATGAAAAGCAATATTGTTGGTAAGCGCCAGCGTTGGCATGTAGCACAACGTGTAGCCAAACAGCAGACCAATCAACAGTGCACCGTTTTGCGCCACCAATGCCTGCGGAACAAACCACAGGATTGCCGCGCCAGCAAGGTGCATCACCGCCATCACCTTTTGCGAGGCAAAAAAGCGGTCTACCAGCATCCCTAAGACGAATGGCGACAGAATAGAGGCAATGGGCCCGGCTGAGAACGCATCGCCAATCAACAGCGACATGTTGTGCTGGCTCATCACCAGCCCCAGCGTGACGGACCAACTTCCCCAGATAAAGAACTGTAAGAACATCATTAGCGACAGCCGGGGGACCAGCAGCCGGTACTGTACGCTCTGTTTTCCACTACTTTCGGTTGTTGACACCATTTTTGCCCCATCCTTAAAAAGTAATCGATTACAAATTAGATTCAATAGAAAAGTAATCGATTACAAAACAAAGATCCTGTCAGCAGCAGCAAAATTGCGAGAACGGTCACGATAAACGTTGAGTGAGGATCCGATCCCACCCTGACGATGGGATCGGTAATAACAAGATCGGTAGAAACTTAGCGGGACTTACGACGCAGCAGTTTGAAGGCAACAAACAGGAACAGGATCCACACTGGCAGCAGGATAGCTGACAGGCGCATCTCATCCATCGTACACATCAGCACCAGAATCATGCCAAGGAAAGCAATACACAGGTAGTTCCCTGCCGGATACAGCAGCGCTTTAAACTGCGTGTCACGTCCCTTACGACGCATCGCCGCCCGGAATCGCAGATGTGCCAGGCAAATCATAATCCAGTTCAGCAGCAGCGTTGCCACCACCAGCGCCATCAGCAGGCTAAAGGCCTTTTGCGGCAGTACATAGTTGATGAGTACCACCAGCGACGTAATAGCACCGGAAAGGATCAGTGAGTTCACCGGTACGCCGCGACGGCTGACGCGGGTTAAGAACTTCGGCGCGTTACCCTGAACCGAGAGACCAAATAGCATACGGCTGTTAGAGTAGACGCCACTGTTATACACCGACAGCGAAGCCACCAGGATGACAAAGTTCAGCGCAGAAGCCACTACGTTGCTGTCGAGATTATGGAAAATCATTACGAACGGGCTGCTGTTGGATTTCACTTCCACCCACGGGTACAGCGCCAACAGCACCACCAGAGAACCGATATAAAACAGCAGAATACGGTACACCACCTGGTTTACCGCCTTTGGAATGCTTTTCTGTGGATCCTGCGCTTCCGCGGCAGTAATCCCGATAAGCTCCAGCCCGCCAAAGGAGAACATAATCACTGCCAGCGACAGAATTAATCCGTTCCAGCCGGTAGCAAAAAAGCCGTTGTAACGCCACAAGTTATCGATGCTTGCATGTTCCCCGCCGTTACCGGAAAACAGCATCCACACGCCAAAACCAATCATGCCGATAATGGCCAGTACTTTAATCAGCGCAAACCAGAATTCCGTTTCGCCATACAGACGTACGTTGACCAGATTGACGGCGTTGATGATCACGAAGAATGCCGCGGCCCAAATCCAGGTTGGAACATCGGGCAACCAGTACTGCATGTAGATCCCTGCCGCTGTCAGTTCAGCCATGCCGACCAGCACAAACATCACCCAGTAGTTCCAGCCGGACAGAAAACCCGCGAACGGTCCCCAGTATTTATAGGCAAAATGGGCAAACGATCCGGAAACGGGTTCTTCGACCACCATTTCGCCCAGTTGACGCATAATCAAAAAAGCGATGATCCCGGCAACGCCGTAACCCAGTAACACCGCAGGTCCCGCCATTTGAATAGCCGGGCCAATGCCCAAAAACAGGCCGGTACCAATTGCGCCGCCCAGCGCAATTAACTGAATATGGCGGTTTTGCAACCCTCGTTGAAGCGTCGGCTCGTTCGTCGACGCGGCATCAGACACGCTGGTGTCAGATGCAGTTGACGCGTTTTTCACGCCCTTCCCCTGTGTGGTTTTTATTGAAGGGGCTTCTTTTAACATTTCAACCTGGTTGTCGCAAGGCGCAATCGATTGGATACGCCGGGCTTCCTTGCCCAACGCACCGAGGCTCGGGAGAAAAACAATAGAAAGAAGGCGAGCTGTTATTGTTTATTCAGGTCAATACGTACCACGTTATCTGGCGCAGACGTAGAGTGGTCTTTATTAAATTTCTGTTTCACGGTGACAAACAGGGTTTGCCCATCCGCCGAGAGCAGCAAGCTGTTAGGGTTAGGTGGTAAATCCCAGCTTTTCTTCACGCTGTAATCGGTCGCATTCAGGCTGAGCAATTTCCCTGAATCACGCTGGGTAATATAGATTTCGTTGCGTTTTGCGTTAAATTTCACCGCCAGCGAATCACCCACATCCAATTTTTTCAGCAGCTTACCGGTATGGATATCCAGCACCAGGGTAGTCTTCGCTTTCGAGTTGTCGGTGACAAACAGGCGACCCGTTTGTGCGTCCTCCGCCATATTCAGCAACAGCGCAGGTTGTTCCCCCAGCGGTTGCCAGCGTTTTTCTACGCGCTGATTACGCGGGTTGATAACAAGAATTTCACCGCCGCCGTTAGCTGCATAAATTCGCTGCGTCACTTCTGAATAATGCAGTCCGGTCATCCATTTACCCGTATTTTTAATGCGGGTTTTTAGCTTCAGGGTTTCAGCGTCAACCACCCAAATCACCGCCGGATCCGCCACGGCACCAATATAGAGCAAACCGTTATGCAGTAGCACCTGCCGCGCACCATACGGGAAACCTTCTGGGTTACGTTCCGGGAACAGTACGCGATTTTTCACTTTGCCGTCAGCGGTATTCAGCGCGCTCAGGCCACCATCCAATGAGTTGGTGACATACACCGTTTTACCGTCCGGCGAGATAGCCATACCAAAGTTTTTCATATCGGTATGACTCAAGCCGAGCGTTTTAAGCGTTTTTGGATCCAGCTTGTAAACCACGCCGCCCTGCACATCTTTAAATCCTTCGGCGCTTGCAACGTACAACTCATCCCCTGCCGGGCTAAGCGCCATTTCATATAACCCATCCGCCAGCGCGCGTTGTTGCACATCACTGACGGCAGGTTGCGCTGTTTTTTCCGTAACGCTGGCGTTGCTGGCTGGCGTGGTATGCGCCGCACAACCGCTTAACGCCGCAGCAATCAGCAATGCCAGCGCGGATGTTGTTTTTTTCATTGTCGGGATCCTTACCAGAAGTAATACAGGGAGTTAATAACAAAAGAGAATGAGAACTATACGCATTATCTTTACTGAATCAAGAATAATTACCCGAGAGTAAAAAACATGAAACAGAGGTTTGAAGATGCAGACAGGTGCGCGCGACTTCCGGTTTTTCATAATTACAGTGAATTATTCTGGACGAAAAGGCATCGCAGGCCACAGAATGCGCTTTACTGTTTTTCTAACATTTTCAAACGGGTGAACCTGTTGTACTTCAGCCACTCGTTTTTTAGCCAAGCCAGGCAATGACTGTCATGAATAAGATCATCAAACGACTGGAAATCGTCAAAAGCGCTATTGAACTGGAAGATGAGGAGATTATTTTCCAGCAGGTGGCGCATCTTAAAAATGAGCCTTTGTCAGTCGTACCTGGCACCATTGTGCAGGCGATCGAAGAACGACGCTTTGGTGATGCCCTGCGGGAAATCTCAGCCTGGCTGCAATCTCAACGGGCAGTCTCTACGTGGCAGGATCCCGCCATTGCCGCCAGTAAGCTGGAACTCAAAGCACTCGAAACACAGTTGCGTGACCTGATCGATAAGCGTAACACGCGCATTCAAATCCTCGATGATTTCAACGATCTGTATCACCTTCGTCTTGGACCGCTGATGAGCCGCATTCTCGAACTGCGTAAACAGCTCGCCGCCAGTGCCCAGCGCAAACAGGAAGCGGAGCAAAAACGCCGGGAAAAAGACTATCAATCCTGTCAGCACTATATTTCCCAGGCTGTTGATCAACTAGCCAGGCTCAAGCAGCACTGGATGAACCAGAATTCAGATTCGCGCGAATCGGTGGAAACACGCCAACGTATTCAGCAGCAAACTGAACTGATTACCGCCCTGCTGGCGGAGATTCGTGAGCTGGAAAACGACTTTTCTCGCCAGGATGACAGCGCAACCCGTCAGGCACAGGAAGAGGCCAGCCATGAATATGATGAATATCAGGAGCAGCAGCAGGATGCACAGCATCGTTTTAGCCGTGACCAGCGGCTTTCCTCTGATGAACGTAATGAGTTAAAACGCCTGTGGCGTCAGGCAAGCCGTCTTTGCCACCCGGACGTGGTAGCCGATGATCTGAAAGAGAAAGCGCATCAGATGATGGTGCAGCTTAACCAGGCGCGCCAAAATGCCGATCTTGCCACCGTCCGGGCGCTACTGACTCAATTGCAAAGCGGCCTCGAACCGATGATGGCCAGTGACCGATTGAACGATTTGCAGCATTTACGCAGCAAAATACAGCAGCTCAGAGAACAAATTAACGCGCTGCTCAAAGAGATTACCGAACTGGAAGCCGAAAACGCCTGGCGGCTTGCCACCTCCGTGACAGATAAAGAAGCCTACTTCTCCGATCAACAACGGGCGCTTACGGAAATCCGCAATACACTGGAACAGCAGGTACATCAGGTTGAACAGGAACTGTTGGCGGGCTAAGCCCTATCAGCAATAGCAATCAGAAAAAATAACCTCTTCAAGTGAGTTTTTAAAATTAAGCACAAAAAGCTAAAAATAGGATAATTCCCTAAAAACCTCACAACGCTAAGAATTATCAACCTGGATACTCGAGTTTCAGGTCGATAACTGCAAATTTAGCGATATTTCTCTCTTCCCCTCGACGCCCCTTCACTTTGTCCTGGTCTTGATTAAGAATTCTCCTACCCACCAGTAAGCCCATTAAGAAAAACGTATATCCATCTGAAATATAATGTTTTTCATGTAAATTCCCTCCAAAACAGATAGGAATACCCTGTCTTTATAGAAACCACTCAATCATTATTCATGCGATTCATAAGCGAAATCTATCAATCATTTACGCAGAGCTGAAATAAACGATTTATCTTAAATTTTAACAAAGTGTAATATCTACTTTAAGAATAGTTAATGATTCTAATAAATACAGAGAATATCTGTTTAATCTGGAATTAATAAGGATACGTTCACAACACAGAACGTAATACGAGATTTAATTAACATTTCACGCGTCGCAAGAAACTCTTTTTTAACCTACAAAAAGAGGCGGCTGCTTGCACCAAAATTTCAAGGAGATCGTTATGTCAAAGGCTATTTTTTTGGGTGACTCAATTTACCCTTGGCTAGGCATGCGAGAAATCCTACGTGGCTCATCATTATATATTGATATCGCGTATTACTCCTCCCAGACGCTCTCTGCTGTCAAAATGCTTCCTTATGAAACGGATTGCATCATCATTAATCCTGACAAATCAGATTTTTTAAAATATGCCAGGATTATCCGCAACATGGCTTTACGACCTGTCACCAAAATTATTGTTTTGGCAGATGAAGCTACTTTTACTCTTTTTCAAACCGTTTGTGGGAAGAACATGCTGTTTCTTGATCAAGATGCCAGTCTTGATCGGCTACACCATGCCGTTACACGTATCACAAAGAACAATAACCAACAAAATATCAAAGCATTACACAACAAGATCACAGCAAACGAATTCAACGTAATGATGATGCTTGCCCGAGGATGGTCACTGACACAAATCGCCGGGGCATCACAAAAAAGTGAAAAAACCATCGGGGCGTACAAAAGCAATATTGCCAGAAAACTCGGCAAAAATAACACCCGGCTCAAGTACACCATTTCCCACTATAGCCAGCCGTAACTGACTTATTTAAGGACAATTATCACGGTTATTATTTAAAAAGGTTTTCTTTCGACTCGCTTTTTAATTCCGCATCGCACGGAAGGAAACCCTATTCCCAAAAATCTATTACCGGGTAGCACATCCGCGTGCCAACCATAGCCAACAACTCAATGTATTAACACATGCATAACAGGAATGTAGACGAGGGTTATATATGAACAAAGTTTACAGCATTATTTGGAACGCGGCGCTCGGTATCTGGGTGGTCGTTTCTGAATTAACCAAAGGAAAGAAAAAAAGCAGCTCGCGTAAAACGGTTGCGGTATTGGCAGCGGGTGCATTAAGCGCTGCTTCAATGCAGGTTTCCGCTGATCCGATTATCGACACCGGTGATCACAATATTTTCACCGACTACCAGGCAGGTATTTCCGTTGGGGATTATACGGGTATCCACGACTACGGGTTCTTATATAAAGATATCACTGCTGGTCAGGCGCTCAATATCAGCGGCGCGATCCCAACGATCGGTCCGGGTCAAAGTGGCGTTGTTGAATCAACGACCATCAGAGAACTGCTGCAAACCGGCAAAATCACTCTTAAGGCCACCAGCCCTGACCAGAGCGTAAAAACGATTACTACCGCTGAAGAACTGGCGGAATACCTGACGTACAATCGGTCGTCGACGCCTTCACAGAGCACAGAATTTGATATTAACGACCCGGCGTTCCCTGGCGAACCTACAACTATTAAAGTATTTGACACCAATGAGTTAAGTAATTTTCTTACTGAATCCCAGATTGGCGATTCGGTATTAAACACCTACGATCCAACATTGTCTAAAATCTATAAACAATTTGGCATCGCGCTGGCGACAAATGGCTCCATAGCCAATCTGGATATTGGCAACGACACGCTCAATGTCCGCGACAAAGCCAATACTATCGAGTTGCTGGCCAAAGACTCCTCCTTGCTGGAGGCTCAGGACGCAGGTAGCCAGGTTAACTGGCAATCCGATAACTATATAAAATTTAACGCCGCCCCAGTTGTCCCTGAAAAAACGTTCGCCGGTTCAGCGCAAACCTCCGTGTTTGGCGATAATGTAACACTCATGTCCTACGGCTATGATGCAGACGGTAAAGTAGTCGAAACGGGTACGCGCACATTTAACATTACCAGCACGCAGGAGCTGGCCGATTTTAACGACTGGCTGTTGGGTAAAAGCAGCGACGCAGCAGAAAACCCTGAAGGGCAAAAGGTCAGCCAACTGCAGTTGTGGCTGGATGTTGAAAACGGTGATATCACAACCGTCGCCGCCGCGCAGACAAAATACGCGGAGCTGATTGATGGCTTGATCAACTCCAGCAAGTCTTCAGACGTGCTTACCTGGGATTACGACGTTTGGACCGACGGCTTGTCGCATAGCAATAACGCGACCGCTGGCCGCGGTGAGCTGCATGCTATTTACGCCAACGGTGCAGGCACCTCCGGCACCCTGAACAAAGATGCGATTATTGCCGTTGACGGCAGTATCAATGGCGTAATGAAAGCTCTTAATGGCGGGGTTATCACTAACCTTGGCGAGCTGAACGCATTACGCACGTCTACCGGGCAGAGTCTGGCGATTGGCATGCTGGCAAAAGACGCGACGGCAACCAACAACGGGATCATCAACTCCGGGTTGTTTATCGACAAAGACGGCAACCAAAACGTCAACAGCTATGGCGCATTTGGCATGCAGGGGCAAGGCACCAGCCAAATAGCAAACAACGGCACCATTAACCAGGCGATCACCACCGATAACTTTGGTACCGCGTCGGCAGCCGATCCCTGGAGTAAAGATGAGCCAGATTCTTCGCTGACGCTGGCTATTGGTATGCAATTGTCTGACGATGCGCAAGGGGTTAACAACGGTGATATCAACGTCGTGGACGGGCGCAAAAACGGTGCATCCTTTGCCAAAGGCACCGCTTATGGCGTAGAAGTCGCCGGGAATGCCACTTTCACTAACGCTCAGGATGCCTCAATTTATCTTGGTCGCGACGCAAGCGATCCGTCTAAAGATGTCACGATGGCTGGCGGCTCTAGTCTGAGCGCCGGGATCATGACCAAAAGTGCCAAAGAGGTGATTAACAACGGTCTGATCACGCTGGGAACCGGGATACGCAACGCCGCGGGAATTCTGGTCGGGAATGCCACGGGCAACGTCCTCAATATCGGCAATATCGTGATCAATGGAGGTTCTGACGGGGGCAGCAGTAAAAACTACGGCATCTCCGTACGCGACAGCGGCGCGGAAAATAATCAGGAAATCCGCAACGACGGCAAGATTAACGTAAATGGCACCAACAACGTGGGGATCCACGTTAGCGCCAATAACAAAAATGCCGAAGTCACCACCAGCGCTGCGGGCTCTATCGTGGTGGACGGAGAAGGCGGCGTCGGTAACCGTAACTACGCTATTTGGGCTGAAGGTGGCAGCAGCGGCCAGGCAGTGGTCAACGTTTACTCCAACATTACGCTGGATAAAGCCGGTAACATCGGTGTGCACGTACGTGATAACGCCATCGCTAACGTTGACAGTCTGAGTAGCCCGACATTCAACAACACCGATCAGATTGGTTATTACCTGTATGGTAAAGGCGCTACCGCCAATATTGGTCAGGCGGTGATGAATGACAATGGTCAGGATCGCACCACCATTTTCCGTATCGCCAATGGCGCATTGCTGGCCGGTAACACGACTAACCCGAAAGATCAGTCCAGTTCCAACCTTGATCTTACCCTCAACGGTAAGAATTCCGTGGGCGTTCTCGCCACCGGCGCTGGCAGTAGCGTAGATACTGGTGAAGCAACGTTTGCCGTTAAGGGCAGCGACTCAGCGGCACTGGTAATCGAAGGCGGCGCGAAAGGGACCATCAGTGATAAAACCACCATCAATTTAACCGGCGAAAGAACCATTGCCGGGGTTGTGGATGGTCAGGCTCACCAGTTGAATGGTCGCACGCAGGGTGATCCTACTAGCACCACCCTCACCTCGAACGCGAAGATTACCTCTGAAGCTAGCGGCAATGAGGTTATCGCCTATGTGGCGAGGAATCAGGGCAACCTGATCCTGGATACCAACTCGATTATTGATCTGGCCAGCGTCGACAGCATCGGTGTTGATGTTCAACAAGGCGGGAGCTTAACCAATAACTCTTCCAGCGCTCTGCATGTCAGCAACGGCATCGGTGTTAGAGCTTCAGGTGCCAGCGCACAGATCAATACACTGGGCAAAGTTCAGGTTGATAATGGTACTGCCGGGGTTCTGCTCACCCAAGGAGCCAGCCTGCTAATTAACGGTATTTCTGGCGACAGTATTACTACCGATGGCACCGCTGACGGTATTCGTCTGGCCGAAGGCGCTGGCGCTCTGTCCGCGCAAAATGTGGAGATCAGTGCAAAGGGTGACGGTGCTGGCATTCAAAACGATGCTAACAATAACAATATCCTGTTACGAAACGTCACCATAAACTCCAACGATGGCGCAGGCATCCGCACCAGCGTGGCGTTGACCATGACCGATAAAGACAGCGCTGGAAATATCCTCAACGTCAACGGGAAAGGTACCGGCTTCGCTTTTGAACAACGCGACGGCGGCTCGGTGACGGGCGATCTGACCATCGGCAAAGGCTACACCATTGAGGTGCTGAACAGCGAAGGCAGCGGTATCCGCGCTAATACCAACGGTAATGTCACCACCAATGCCGACATTAACGTGCATAACGACGCAGGCGGTTCGGCGATCATCGCGAAAAACGTCAGCGCCTTGACCAACAGCGGCAAGATTATCTCTGCCAGCACCACCTCACCGGTAATTGACGCCAGCGGCGACAGCAGTAAAACTATTACCAACACGGGAACCCTGCAGGCCATCAACGACACGGCCGTGGCCATTCAGTCCGGCAAAGGCAATGACACCATTGATATCAGCGGCGGTGTAACCAGCGGCGTAATCAATACCGGCGAAGGTGCGGACATCTTTAACTGGCGTAGTGGCTCCTATGCGGGTGAAGTGAATTTCGCCGGTACTGGCGGTAACAATAAAGCCAACATCGGCAATGTGACGCTGGATAAAACACGCCACATCACTACTGAAGCTGGTAGCGGCAACGCCCTCACCTTCACCGATACAAAAGGTGCGAAGATTGGTACGCTGGCGAGCGACAATCTGACCACTGGCACCAACATCGGCACCGGCTGGGATTCGCTGACCATCAGCGGCTCAAACGCGGATGTCCGCGTCGTAGAAAACCTGACACTGGCAAGCAAAACCATTGCCGTAAACAATGGCGCAACCCTGAGCACCGGCGACCACGTCGAGCCGACCAGTACTGCAGCAAGCATTGGCGATTACAATGTTACGACCCAGGGCACAGGCAGCCGGGTTATCTTCGATACCCAGGGTGATGCTTCAGCGGCGCAAATTTATCGCGGTATCATCAGCGGTGACGGGAAGTTCGAACGTGCGGCGGGCGGTACCACGATCTTCACAGCTAACAATACCTACACCGGCTCTACCACTATCGCTCAAACCGGTACGCTGCAGTTGGGTGACGGCGGAAATACAGGCGAAGTCAGCGCCGTGTCAGACATTATCGACAACGGCATATTGGCGATTAATCGCGCCAACACCGTGCTGCTCAACGGCGTGATCTCAGGTATTGGCGCGCTACAGCAAATCGGCGGCGGCATTACCCGTCTGAACGGCAACAACACCTATACCGGCGACACCACCGTTACCAACGGCACGCTGCTGGTGAATGGCGATCAAAGCGCGGCGCGCGGTGCCACCACCGTTAGCGGCACGTCCACACTTGGCGGTAATGGCACTATCGGCGGCAACGTGCTGATGAACGATGCCACGACCCTCAGCGCCGGTGACGGTGGTGCGGGTACGTTATCCATTAACGGTAATCTGCAGCTTGGTAGCAAAACGACTTCCGCTTTCGAACTGGGTCAGGCCTATACGCCAGGCGGCGCGCTAAACGATCTGATTAACGTCGCGGGCGATCTGCAACTGGACGGGACTCTGGGTGTCACCACTTCACAGGGCGGTAGCTTCGGACCGGGCGTGTACCGTATCTATAACTACGGCGGCACGCTGGATAACCAGACGCTGGAATTAGGCGCAATACCGGACAGTCAGGATAAGAGCAATATTTTTGTCCAGACCTCCATCGACAAACAGGTCAACCTGGTGAACGCCAACGGCGTTACCCTGCAGTTCTGGGACGGCGCAACCGTCAATCAGAGCCACGGCGCGTCGGGCATTGAAGGCGACAGCAAAATTGACGGTGGCGATGGCAAATGGATGGCAATCGGCAGCCAGGGTGATAACAACTGGACCACCGCAACCGGTGAAGGTAACGCCCCTTGGGCACAGAAGTCCTTCGCCGTCTTCACCACCAAAGGCGGTACAGTTACCGTGGACAACGCCGCGGGAGAAGTTAACTTCTCCGGGGCACAGTTTGATGCCGATGGCTATGTCGTTAAAGGCGATGCGCTTAACGCGTATGCCACCACGGAAAACGCGACCCACGCAGGCCAGACGCCGGGAACTGGCGAACTGCTGCTGCGCGTTGGCGCCGGTGGCGCGGGGCAAAACTATACCGCGACCATTGAGTCTGTTATCCGCGAAGCCAGTACTGCTGATAAGCTGACGCTGGTGAAAAGCGACCTTGGCCGTCTGATTCTCAGCGGTGACAACGAGTATCGCGGCGGCACGCGCATTGATGGCGGCACGTTGCAGATCTCCTCCGACAGCAATCTCGGCCAGAGCGGAACTGACCTGGCAATCAATAACGGTTCAACGCTGCAACTGGGCGCGGACCTGACCAGCAATCGCACCATCGAGCTGGGAGCGAATGAGAACGCAGCGGTGTTCGATCTCAATTCGCATCACTTCACGCCAACTGGTGAGATTACCGGCGACGGTAAACTGAAAGTCACCAGCAGCTCTAGCGATGCGGGCAGCACCTTGTCGCTCGACCGCGCAAACAGCTACAAAGGCGACACAGAAATTGCCGGTACCGGAAACGCCAACAATGTGACGGTCAACGTCAGCAAAACCGGAGCCTTTGGCAGTAACGAAAGCAGCACAGTGAACGTCAATAAGGGCGCGACGCTCAATGTCAGCGGGACAGATACCAGCCTGAAATCCCTGACCATGAACATCGCCGACAGCCTGTTAACGCTGGCAGATAACGTCACCGCAGCGAGCGCAATGCTGAACCTGACGGGCACGGCGAAAGCGGTGTTAACCAACAACGCCACCGCGGGCAACGCGACGGTTAACGTGTCAAAAGACAGTACTCTGGCGCTGGAAGAAGACGCCAGCGGCGGCAATGCCACCGTGAACAACAGCGGGCTGATGACCTTTGCTGACCTGGCGATGGCAGAAAATACCGTCGTTAAAAACCTGGCGGGCGGTAAGGTCGATATCAGCGCAGTCGACAGCGCAACATCGATCGGCTCGTTGTCCGGCGCGGGTAATGTCGAACTGGGCAATAAAGAGCTGTCGCTGGGTAATCTACATCTTGATGACACCATCAGCGGCATTATCAGCGGCAACGACGGCAGCCTGGTGAAAATCGGTGACGGCACGTTAACGCTGACCGGCGACAACACATACACCGGCACCACGGACGTCAATGAAGGCGTACTGCTGGTCAACGGTAATCAGTCTGCGGCTACCGGCCAGGTGACAGTGAAATCCGGGGCAACGCTCGGCGGTAACGGGATTATTGGCGGCGCGGTTGATGTACTGGACGACGCTCATATTACCGCGGGTGCAGCTATCAACAGCGTGGGTAAACTGACTACCGGTTCGCTGACGCTCAGTGATAACGCACAGCTGGATTATCAGTTTGGTCAGGCTTACACCCCGGGCGGTGCTTTCAACGACTTGATTGACGTTAATGGCGATCTGACGCTCGACGGTAAGCTCAACATTGAAACCTCACCGGGCGGCAGCTTTGATGTCGGCGTCTATCGCGTCATCAACTACACCGGCACATTGACCAACAATGTGATGGATATTGCTAACGCGCCGGAAGCGGCTGACAGCCTGTACGTGCAGACATCGGTGAAAAATCAGGTCAACCTGGTCAACCACGCAGGACTAACGCTGCGCTTCTGGGACGGCACCGGTGGTGAAAATGGCGAGCTGAAAAACAACGGCGTCATCAACGGCGGCGACGGTATCTGGCAATCCAGCCAGGGTAACGACAACTGGACGACCGATGAATCAACGCCGGAAGGCGCGCTGAACGCACCGTTTACCGATGCCGCGTTTGCCGTCTTCCAGGGTGAAGCAGGCAACGTGACCGTCGATAACAGCAAAGGCGACGTCATCATCAGCGGCGCGCAGTTCGCCACCGATGGTTATCGCGTGGGCGGCGAAGCCATTACCACCGATACGGCCAACACCCTGATTCGCGTTGGCGATGGCACAGTAGACGGCGCCAACTACACCGCGACTATCGACAACGTTATCCGCGGTACCGGCGGCCTGAATAAAGGCGATCTCGGTACCCTCATCCTCACGGGCGACAACACCTACAGCGGTGGAACGACCATCACCTCCGGGACGCTGCAGGTAGCGGGCGATACCAACCTGGGTGCGGCAAATACGGGAATTACCTTTAATGGCGGTACGCTGAAGTATGGCGAAGCGTTTGATACTGCCCGTCAGGTGACGCTGGAATCCGGCGGCGGGACATTCGACACCAACGGGCATGACGTTTCTCTGCTGACGGAAGTCGAAGGTAATGGTCAACTGACCAAAACCGGTAAAGGCTCCCTCACCCTGACGCTGGATAACACCTACACCGGTGGCACCACCATCGAACAAGGCGTTTTACAGTTGGGTAACGGCGGCGATATCGGCAGCATTCAGGGGGATGTCGTTGATAACGGCGTACTCAACGTCAATCGTGGCGATACCCTGGCGCTGACCGGCAATATCAGTGGTAAAGGCCAGTTGCATCAGACCGGTAGCGGCATTACCGAGCTGCAAGGTGAAAACAGCTACAGCGGCGCGACGTTGATCGCCAACGGCGTGTTGCAAGCGGGTAATGCCAACACCCTGAGTAGCGCATCTCACCACTATGTGGTCGCAGACACCACGTTGAACACTCAGGGTTACAACCAAACGGTAGCGGGCCTGAGCAACGGTGGCGATGTCTCGCTCATCGGTCAGCAGACTGGCACAACCTTAACCGTCAAAGGGGATTACACCGGCGAAAAAGGGACTATCAACATGGCGGCTATCCAGAATGGTAGCGGCGCAGGCATTGCCGACCGTCTGATTATCGATGGCGGTAAAGCCAGCGGTAGCACGCTGCTGGATGTCGATGGTTCTGGTCTCGGCGCGCCGACCATTGGGGATGGTATCGAAGTGGTGACAGCGCTCAATGGCGCAACCACCACCGCACAAACGTCGCGGGATGCCTTCCATCTTGCCGCCGATCGTATGGCTGCAGGTGCGTTTGAGTACCAACTGCATGCGGGTAATGCTCAGGGCCAGGGTGAAAACTGGTATCTGAGAAGTGAATACCGTCCAGAAACCATGCTGTATTCTGGCCTCGCCAGCGTCGTACGTCAGGGTGATATTAGCCTGTTGGGTAACATGCACCAACGTATGGGTGACGAGGTTAAACCGGGCATTGATGAAGACAATCGCGCCTGGGCAAGAATGATTGGCTACTCCGGTAAAACCAAACTGGATGATGCGGCCGGTACGCAAACCAGCTCCCATACCATGGGCATTCAGGTCGGCGTTGATATGTATGCTAACGAAAGCTGGAAAGCCGGGATGTATACCAGCATCCTTGATATCGACAGCAACGTGAAAGGCACGAAGACAGGCAGCGATGGCAAAGGCGGTAACATCGACGACAACGCATTTTACGTCGGCGGCTATGCTACCTGGTTCTCGGGTGACGGTATGTATGTTGATAACGTCCTGCAGTACGGTAACCATAAATCCCGCCTGGAGGCGACCGGGAACAACGGCTCGTATACGGTCAGAGGCAACACGCTGACGGCGTCGACAGAGGTGGGTAAATCGTTCCGTTTAGGTGCCAGCGTATGGAGTCTGGAACCTCAGGCTCAGTTGATCTACCAGTACAGCGACTTTGATAACAGCACGCTGGATGGTGTGACCCCAACGAAAGTGAAAATGGATACTGCGGATTCCTTTACCGCGCGTCTGGGCGTGCGTCTGGTCGCTGACTATGACACCAACCATGGCAAATTCCAGCCGTACGGCAGGGTAAACGTCTGGCAGGGTCTGGGTTCAAAAGACAAAACGCACTTTAGCAATGCGGTAGCCACCACCACGCTGGAATCTTCACAGCAGTACTCCAGCACTGAAGTTGCAGCCGGCCTGTCATGGTCCATCGACAGAAACCTGCAGGTCTACGGTGAGCTGGGTACGCAATTCAGCAACGGCGGCAGTAAGTCGCAGGTAGAAGCGCCGGTCAATGCCTCTATCGGCTTTAAGAAATCGTTCTAAGCTGACATAAACTCACCAGCCCCCTGTTCTGCAGGGGGCTTTTTTTTGCCGTTCAAAGCCGCCTGATGCGCTACGCTTATCAGGCCTACAGACTTAACAGCAACGCGGAACAATCAAGGATTTGGGAAACGTAAATAAGGAGGGATTAACGATTATATTGTGCTAAGAGTGAAGGGATCTCTTCTGCCAGCACTGGGGGAGAAATGAAAAAGCCTTGAATTTTGTCACAACCAATCTGCATCAACCGCTCCAACTGGGACTGGGTTTCCACCCCTTCGGCAAGAACTTCAATGCCAAAATTATGCGCCAGTGAAATAATACCCTCAACAATCTTTGTTGATCGGGTGTCGGGCTCAATACCGGTGACAAATTCCTTATCAATTTTTAAGGTGTCAAAAGGATATTTCAACAGGTAATTAAGATTAGCATGGCCGGTTCCAAAATCATCAAGTGCAAGCTTGACCCCTATCGCCTTTAATTCTGTCATATTTTTAGCCGCAATCTGGCTGTCACACAGCGGTGACGTTTCCGTGACCTCTATTTGGCATCGATGGACCGGCAATCCGGAAGTGGCAAGATTTTGTCTGACGCGTTGGGGTAACAGAGGATCGCAGAATTCAAGCGCGGAAATATTGACGGATAATACAATGGGGTCAGGCCAGGAAGTTGCAACATCCCACGGAGAGTGAGTAACCATATCTTCAATGGAAATAATATTGCCGCTATCTTCCAGTAAGGTAATAAAAACATCGGGAGAGATCATACCCATCTGAGGACTATTCCAACGCATTAATGCTTCAAATCCGCTTATACGCTGGGCATGCAAATTGAAAATAGGCTGATAAACCATATAAAGTTGACTGGTATTCAAAGCCTTTTCAAGCGCAGTTAGCACCTCATTGGAATTAAACATTCCCCTCTCCCTCTACAAATCATAAAATTAAAAACCAGTCAAAATCACTCCCAAATTGTATCTACTATTAGGTGTATTACATCAGAAAAGAATGGTCAGGTTAGGGTAAAAAAGACATAGGATGGGTAAATCTGACAATTAACTTATTTAAATCAGAGGTATTGGTCAGGCCAAGCTTGGCGACGACTCTCATCTTATGTGCCTGAATCGTTTTATAGTTCAGGCTAACTAACTCAGAAATTTCTTTGGCTGTATAACCACTTACCAGTAAGTTCAGGATCTGCTGTTCTCTTTCGGTTAATCTCTTCTGCGAACGATACAGTCGGGGGTTCCATTTCCCGACTGATAATGTTGCCAATTGACCAAAATCACGCAGTGAAGATTTTTCAGTCAAAACTATTGTTTTTTCGACATATAATAACTCTACGCATAATTTCGCCACCAAACTATCAGCAACAATCACCACGACGTTATTATAAAATTTGAATCGGTTTTTATTCAAAAACTGAACAATGTCTGAACACGCTTGTTCATTATCAATGATATTAAAAACCATGGTTTGATGCTGGCATAATGATGACTGATGCAACATATCCTCAAACTGGAATGTTTGTATCGGTACATGTTTGCTGGTCAGGTAGGCAAACATACCATTGCCCACAAAATTATCACTGCCACACATCAACATCCTGTTCACCGTTCCTTATAAGCTTCTAATCTTGTTACTCATTAAAAATTTAATAATGATTTTCTCGACTTCAGTCTCTTCACGACGATTTTTAAAGTCGAACTCACATGAGATCTGATGACAGGAATACAACTGGTTATCCTCATCAAATTCATTGATCGGGACGACATCGATCACTTTTAAGTCCAGTTGTAAACTGCCAAATGTATCGAAATCCAGAGATGCATTTTTAATCACCGCATCTTTATAAAGAAAACGGGCGTTTACATCTTTAACGATTAACGCACAACCACCCTGCGAGATATTTTTAATCTTGAGAGAGTAGTTTTCTCCATTTTTGTAACGACCAAAACAGAAAAAGTCATAGCCTTTCAGGAATGAAAAACGCTGATTTTGTCTCTGCTGGGCAAAGAAAATCATATCCGGGATGAAGTAGGATAATCCTGCTTCCGCACCTGCTGACGAGGTTTGTTCGAACCTGGCAGTAAATTTTACAATCCCGCTTTCGCTGTGCAGGATAAAGTATTGGACCTTTTCAGGAACAATGTCTCCGTGTCCGGAGATGACAAACCGTTCGAAATCAACTTTCTCTAACTGCGTGATAACGCTACTGTCTCCACACAGGATTTCCAGTTTCGTTTTCTTATGAAGCTCTTCACGAAGGATAGCGATGATTTCAAACTTGTCTTCCTTTGCTAAGCCAAAGCTCATTCTAAAACCCTTATTTCCATATTTAAGATATGTCCCGCTTTTGGTTACTCACAAAACGCGAGATCAGCATCCACCCCTGGTGCTTAATTACCATAGTGGATTCCATGTCAAACAGTTGGTTAAAAGTTAAGTTTTTAACTATCTTTAGTCAGTTATTGATACGTAAAAACATTTAATCAGGATTAATTCTAGCTCAAGCCAGGCCTAAAACCACGCGAACTTGCGTACTGGCTATAACAAAAGCGAATAACAAAATTTTTTAAAATGAGGTTTTGAGATAACAAATAGCAAGAATTGTACAGAAAAAAATAAAGCCATCATGATGGAGGGGCTAAGCAACATGCGGGTTGGCGTGCTATCGCGGGGGGATAAGAGAAGATGTTTACTGCGCTCTATCATTAACTAAAAATATAGCTCTGACTCGTTATGCTTCTAAATTGAATAATTGCAATTTATATATACTTAATAAATTTACCTTAAGTCAGAAAAAAAGCCAGCATCCTGCTGGCCCGGTAAGTACCGAATCGAACTATAGTGGCTTGCTATCTTACAGAGGGCACAACGTTAAAAATTCAATACCGCTGCTTAATTATTGATCGGGATGAATCTGCGATGATCATCACTGCTCCCGCCAACATTAACGTGTCTTTCAACACCAACCGCCCGGCGCCTGACAAGTACGGAAATCCGTGGTGTAAATCACCCAGCGGCATTACCCACGCTTCTGGTGTGGTTATTAAAAATGATAAGGTAACAATTGGTGTGGCAAATGCCAGAACGCCGCCAATTAATCCCAACCAGCGGCTAACAGGATTAGCCAGCACCAGCAAAGCGATAAGAACTTCGACTACGCCCAGGCCATTTGAGAACGTATACGTGTTATTCGCCGTCTGCCATTCACGAGCCTGCGGTTTGAATTCACCTTCGTGGGTTAAATGTTGTTTGTATTCTTCTGGATGCTCATAAAGAAATGACATTACCGGACTATTGGCGACAAACGGCGTAATGCTGTCGGCTTCGTAAGGTACAAATTTTAATAAACCAATCCAGATAAAAACAATCGCGATACTCAGGCGAATCAAGGTTAATCCAACTCTATCGCCTTTGCCCAATATACGAAGATACTTTTCCATCCCGGCTCTCCTCACTTGTACAAAATTGCCGTTGCGTGAGTGCTGCTATCAATGCGCATTGAGGTAATTTTCCAGGAAGTCGCATTCTTTTCCTGCGCCAGTTTCGCAATGGCATCTTCCATCACGGAAGGAGAGCCAGACACGGCTGATACGCTAACGTGGGCAACCTCTGTTTGCGCTAACGCGGAAAATGTCACCGGAGCAGTCAGTAACGCAGTCATTAGTAACGTAGACTTAAACATGTTCATTTCTATTTCCATTAACGAGTTATTTCAGTGGGAATATAATAAAACATGTCACTTTATTTTATTTCATCCGTAACGCCAGAATAACTGTCAATTAGTATCAGGAGTATAAAAAACAAATAAAAAAAAGCCCCACACGGGTGGGGCAAATATGCAGACTACGTTATTATCATTTTATGAGAGAAAAGAGATCGTTTAATGATTCGCTCATACTTGGATGGGTAAATATCTGGTCACGCAATGTGGTATAAGGTAACCCCGCGTCCATAACCGTCTTGATGATATTAATCATTTCATGAGAATCCACGCACAGCAGCGATACGCCTAATATTTGTTTCGTTTCACTATCCACCACCGCTTTAAGAACACCACGCGTATCATTCATCACCCGCGCTCGCGGGATAGCCGCTACCGGCAACGTCACGACTTGCACCGCCGCACCGCTGGCGCGAGCCTGTTCTTCAGTCATTCCAACGCGGGAAAGCGGCGGCGTCATAAAGACGGAATACGGTACGTTTTGGCGATCGCCGGTGTTACGTAACCCCTCGCCTAGCAGGTTGTCACGCACAATACGGAAGTCATCCAGCGAGATATAGGTAAATTGTAATCCACCAGTGACATCGCCCATTGCCCAAATGTTATCTGCCGATGTACGCAAATATTTATTCACAACAATGGCACCACGATCGTTTACATCCACACCCGCTTTCTGCAATTGCAGGTTTTCTGTCGCCGGTTTGCGACCTGATGCTACCAACAGCGCATCCACCGTCTGGGTCCCCTCCGGCATGTGCAACTGTACTGCACCATCATGAGAGGAGACCGACTGCACGTTGGCATTGAGGATCAACTCGACACCTTTGTCGCGTAAAATGTTGGCGATAGCGTCAGCAATATCCCGGTCCTCACGAGGCAAAAACTGCGGAGCTGCTTCATAAATAGTGACTTTGCTACCAAAGTTGGCAAACATCGATGCGAATTCAACGCCGATATACCCACCGCCCAAAATGCCCAGACGCTCTGGACGTTGCGTCAAATTCAACAGCCCGGTGCTGTCAAATACGCCAGGTGTCGTGGTTAATCCCTCAACGTTTGGAATCGTTGACTGGGCGCCGGTATTAATAAAGATTTTCTCGCCGCTCAGCTCAATCTCGCCTGTTGACTGCACGACTCGCACAGTATGGTTATCAACGAATTCAGCACGACCTTCAATCACATCCACGTTTTCCAGATCGGCAAGATTATGGAAATTTTTATCGCGCAGAAAACTGACAACAGAGGCCTTGCGTTGCATTGCTTCGGCAAAGTCATGCTGAAGTTCAGCATCATGTACCAGGGTTTTGGTTGGGATACAGCCGATGTTGATGCATGTCCCGCCATACATGGTGTTTGACTGTTCAATAATCGCTACCCGCCAACCCGTTTTGGCCAGTGTTGCCGCCAGCGTTTTACCCGCTTTGCCAAATCCAATAATAATCGCCTGATACTGATTCATGCTGTCTCTCCGCCAAGTCACTGTTCGTTTGATGAACTGAAATATAGCTCTAACTCTGCCAGAACAATGTATCCACAACTCGCCAATAACTGTCAGATCGTCTAAATCAGCCTTAAAGATGACTAACATTTCGAGAATGAATTATTACACTAACACTTTGAAGGTATTAATATAATAATAAAATAAAGAGATAATATCGTTTCAATAAACGACAACAAAAAATGTTCAGGAGTCTCCATGGATGCCCTTAGCCGATTACTGATGCTTAACGACCCACAAGGCTCGATCGATCAAAATTGCCTGCTGAGCAGGGACTGGCAACTGCCGCACGCAGCAGGTGAATTGTCCATTATCCGCTGGCATACGGTCACACAAGGGGCAGCCCAACTGGACATGCCCGATGGGACATCTTTTACTCTGCGGCCCGGTACTATCGTGATCCTGCCGCAAAACTCCGCACATCGGCTCTGCCAGTCTGGCGATGAACAAACACACATTGTTTGTGGCAGCCTTCGATTGCACGCTTCCTCACGCTATTTTTTAACTGCGTTACCGGAAGTATTGGTTCTGGCACCTGATGAAAATAGCCCTGTCAGCCATTGGCTCAAGGCCATGATTGCGTTGATGCAACAGGAATCCATGAGTACTCTGCCAGGTTCCAGTGTAGTCTGCAGTCAACAATGCGCCACACTGTTCGCCTTAGCCGTTCGCGAATGGTTAACCAAGGCGACCCCCGTTCAAAACGTGTTGAATCTACTGCTTCATCCCAAACTAGGGGCTGTCGTCTTCATGATGCTGGAGTCACCGGCGTTTGCCTGGACCGTCGAAGAATTGGCGAAACGTGCACATATGTCGCGGGCCAGCTTCGCGCAGCTATTTCGTGAAGTCTCAAACTCCACGCCGCTCGCAGTATTAACCACTTTACGCCTGCAATTCGCTGCCCAGATGCTGTCACGTGGGTCGCAGCCATTGGTTGTGGTGGCCGAGTCGGTAGGCTACGCCAGCGAATCGTCATTCCATAAAGTCTTTTTACGGGAATTTGGCTGCACGCCGGGTGAGTACCGCAAACGCGTGAAGGCACTGGAGGTATAACGCGGCGCCTGCTTCGGCAACAAATCCGAATGCAGGCGCGCGCTTTAGAGTATTATTTTTGACCGCGGTGTCTGTGCAGCCACATCAGCTTATACGCAGCCGGAATAATGAATAGCGACAGCAATGGTGCGGTGATCATGCCGCCAATCATCGGCGCGGCTATGCGGCTCATGACTTCTGAGCCTGCTCCCGTCCCCCACAAGATAGGTAACAGACCCGCGATAATCACCGCCACAGTCATCGCTTTTGGCCGCACGCGCAGCACAGCACCGTGATATAACGCTTCATCCAGC
Organism: Citrobacter sp. Cpo040; assembly: GCF_030332915.1. Classification (NCBI taxonomy): domain Bacteria; kingdom Pseudomonadati; phylum Pseudomonadota; class Gammaproteobacteria; order Enterobacterales; family Enterobacteriaceae; genus Citrobacter; species Citrobacter sp. Cpo040. Next base: position 287,550 of record NZ_JAOWGX010000036.1, on the reverse strand, counting down.
TTGTCCGCCGTAAAGGTTTGCGGATTTTCCAGCGCGGGTTCGGCTTCAATAGCGTGGCGCAAGTACATCAGCATCACCACGCCAAACTCCGCAGCAACACCTGCCAGGGCGATAAATCCGGTTCCGGTTGCAACCGACATATGGAACCCCATCCAGTAAAGGAACCAGATACCGCCCACCAGCGCAAAAGGCACACTGGTGATAATCAGCAGCGCTTCGCCAAAGCGACGGAAGGCCAGATAAAGCAATACGAAGATAATCATCAGCGTCATTGGCACCATCAACTTGAGCTTATGGCTGGCGCGCTCAAGCAGCTCGAATTGCCCCGAAAACGCCACACTGGTCCCCGGCTTTAACTGGACCTTTTCAGCAATAGCCTTTTTCAGATCGTTCACCACTGAGACCATGTCACGATCTCGGGCGTCGATGTAAATCCAACTGGTTGGTCGCGCATCTTCGGTTTTCAGCATCGAAGGCCCCGAAACCACCGTCACATCGGCGACATCCGCCAGCGTAATTTGCTGTTTCATGGGCGTCAGAATCGGCAGATTACGCAATGCTTCCGGGCTATCACGATAGCTCTGCGCATAGCGCAGGTTGATAGGATAGCGTGCAATCCCTTCCACCGTTTCGCCCACCATTGCCCCTCCTACCGCTGAAGTGACAAACAGCTGCACAGCACCTACAGTCATGCCGTACCGGGCCGCTCTTTCACGATTAATATCTACGTTGAGATAGCGTCCGCCCACCAGACGCTCGGCCAGCGCCGAAGATACACCCGGCACGGTTCTGACCACCTCTTCAATTTGCTCCGCCGTGGCGTCGATATCTGCCAGAACATTACCCGACACCTTAATGCCAATTGGGCTTTTGATCCCCGTAGAGAGCATGTCGATACGGTTACGAATCGGCGGAACCCACAGATTCGCCAGGCCCGGCAAGCGTACTGTTTTGTCCAGCTCGGCGATGATTTTGTCCATCGTCATCCCCGGACGCCACTGGTCCTGCGGCTTCAGTTGGATCGTCGTTTCAACCATTTCCAGCGGCGCGGAGTCTGTTGCGGTTTCTGCCTTACCGGTTTTACCAAACACGCGCGCCACCTCCGGAACGGTCATGATCAGCTTGTCGGTTTTCTGCAGCATGTCCGCTGCCTGCGCCGCTGAGATCCCCGGCAATGTCGAAGGCATATACAGCAGATCGCCTTCGTTAATCTGCGGCAGGAATTCACCACCGACTTTATTCAGCGGGTAGACAACCGTCAGTATTGAAAGCACCGCCACCAGAATGGTGGTCTTGGGCCAGTGCAACACCTTCAGCAACAACGGATGGTAAATACGGATCAGAAAACGGTTAAGCGGGTTGCTACTTTCGGCCGGTATTTTTCCACGGATCCAGAACCCCATCAGGATAGGAATAACCACAATCGCCAGAAATGCTGCGCCTGCCATCGCATACGTTTTGGTGAACGCCAGCGGGCCGAACAGTCGCCCCTCTTGCCCCTCAAGCGTGAAAATGGGGATAAACGACAACGTGATGATCAACAGACTGATGAACAATGCCGGGCCGACTTCTACCGAGGCGTCAGTAATAACCTTCCAGCGCGTTGCGTTATCGAGCTTTTCATTCGGATGCTGATGCCCCCACTCTTCGAGCCGCTTATGGGCGTTTTCAATCATCACGATTGCGGCATCAACCATCGCCCCGACGGCAATGGCAATTCCCCCTAGCGACATGATGTTGGCGTTCAAACCCTGGAAATGCATCACGATAAACGCGATACACAGCCCCAGCGGCAAGGAAATAATCGCCACCAGCGCCGAACGCAGATGCCACAGGAACAGTGCGCACACCAGCGCCACGACGATAAACTCTTCCAGCAGCTTGTAGCTGAGGTTATCAATGGCGCGATCGATGAGCTGACTGCGATCGTATGTTGTAACTACCTCTACGCCTTCCGGCAGGCTGCTTTTCAGCGTGTCGAGTTTGGCTTTAACGGCAGAGATCACCTCACGCGCATTTTTACCGGAACGCAGGATAACCACCCCGCCCGCGACTTCGCCTTCGCCATTCAGTTCGGCGATCCCACGGCGCATTTCCGGCCCAATCTGTACGCGCGCCACATCGCGCAGGTAAACAGGTACACCGTCGGCCCCTGTTTTCAGGACGATGTTATTAAAATCATCGAGCGTTTGCAGATATCCACTGGCGCGGACCATATATTCCGCTTCAGCCATCTCAACAGATGAGCCGCCCGCTTCCTGATTCGACGTATCCAGCGCCGATTTCACGTCCGCCAGGCTGATGCCATATTGCGTCAGCTTCATCGGATCGATAACGACCTGATACTGTTTAACCACGCCGCCTACCGAAGCTACTTCCGCCACGTTAGGAATCGTTTTTAACTCATACTTTAAAAACCAGTCCTGAAGAGAACGTAATTCTGCCAGATCATGTTTCCCACTGCGATCCACCAGCGCGTACTCAAATATCCAGCCGACGCCCGTGGCGTCCGGTCCCATTTCCGCGCTAACGCCAGCCGGTAATTTTCCCTGAACCTGGTTGAGATACTCCAGTACGCGCGAGCGCGCCCAGTAAGGATCGGTACCATCTTCGAAAATGACGTACACGTAGGAATCACCAAACTGCGAGAAACCGCGCACGGTTTTCGCGCCGGGTACCGACAGCATGGTGGTGGTCAGCGGGTAGGTCACCTGATTTTCAACAATTTGCGGCGCCTGCCCCGGATAGCTGGTTTTGACGATCACCTGAACATCAGAGAGATCGGGCAGCGCATCAACCGGCGTATTGATGATGGTCCAGGTTCCCCAGACGCTAAGAAACAGCGCCCCCATCATCACCAGAAAACGGTTTGCCACCGAACGACGGATAATCCATTCAATCATTTATCATGTCCTCAGTGTGAATGGGTCGCCTGGGCTGGCATGGCGGCTGCGTCTTGCTCCTTACTGTTCTGGGCGCGCATACGGTCCAGTGCGCCAGAGATATTCGCTTCAGAATCAATCAGGAACAGGCCACTGGACACCACTTTTTCGCCTTCGGTCAGGCCGGAGCGGATAGCCGTCAGCCCCTGGGATTCATGGAATACCGCAACCTGTTTCGGCACAAATCGGCCTTCGTTATCAACGGTGATGACCCGCTGCTCGGTACCCGTATCAATCAGTGCTTTAGACGGGATCAGCAGCATTGGCTCGCTTTGTGTTTTCAGTTGCAGGTAAGCATTCATCCCGGGCTTGAGCGCCTCGTCGGGGTTATCGACCTGTAAACGGAGCTGGAGCGTACGCGTGGTAGCATCAACGCTTGGTAAGATACTCCACTTGCTGATGGTGAAAGGCTTATCCGGCCAGGCGGGCACGGTGATGGTAAATTGCGAGGCATCTTCAATCAGCCAGGCGATAGATTCCGGGACCGACGCGCTAACCCATACCGGGTCCATACCCTGAATTTTCGCGACCACATTGTCTTTGGAAATGTTCATACCGGTACGCAAATCGAATGCGGTGATCACCCCATCGATAGGCGCTTTTAGAGTAAAGCGGGTCTGAATTTTACGCGTCGATTTTAAGCGCTGAATATCCGCTTCAGGCATTCCAGCCAGACGTAATCTCTCCAGAATCCCTTCCACCTGCGTCGCGCTGCCGCCCGTTTCCCGCAGCAATAAATATTCGCTCTGCGCCTCAACCCAATCAGGAATAGTCAGGTCGATCAGCGGCGAACCCTTCTTAATTTTGTCCCCCACGGTCAGCGGGTAAACCTTCTCGATAAAGCCCGCAGAGCGTGCCTGGACAATAACAAACTGGTATTCGTTATAACTAACGTTGGCCGGGAAAGTTTGCGCGTAGTGCAGTGGTCCACGACGCACTGGCTCTGTTTTCAGCCCCAGGTTCTGGGTCTGTGTAGGATCGATGCGCACGCCTGGTGATGATGCGTTCGCGGTCTCTTCATCGGCATATTTCGGGATCAGATCCATATCCATAAACGGTGATTTACCCGGTTTATCAAAGCGCGTGTTCGGATACATGGGGTCATACCAGAACAACACTTTTCTGGCTTCTTTTTGCTGAACTGGTCCGGCTACAGACGATATTTTTGCCGATGAATAATAAGTATAAACACCGACAGAAATAATCCCGCCGGCAATCATGCTACCGAGAATAAGCGCGGTATTTTTAATATTTAAAGACGCCATAGTGATTTCCATTGCGCGATAGTCTCGCCCGCGTTCGCAAAAACCCGGGCAAGAATAAAAGAGACCAGCGAGAACGTTATTTACTGATGTGAATATCGCGTAACACAGAGAGATTTCCCTGCTGAACAAACGTAAACGCGACCTTATCGCCTGGCTTAATATCATCAGCCTTCGTATCAGCAACCAGCGTAAAGCGCATCGTCATGGCCGGCCAGTTCACCGCTGGAATAGGGTCATGTTTGATCGTGATTTTTTTACTCTCCATATCAACAGCTTCAATCACCCCGGTAGCGCTAATGAGTTGTTCCTGTTGAGCCGCTGGCTGCATATTCATCATCTCGCCATGCTGATTTTCATTGGCCTGGGCGTTAAACATAACCACAGAGAAAAGGCTAAACAGTACGGCTTTGGCGGTAGTATTCATACATCATGCTCCTGAAAAGTTAATATTAAGGATTACTCCACCCAACCGCCGCCTAAGGCAGCAAACAGTTTAATTTCATTAACCTGTTGGGCGTAATTAAGATCGAGCAGCGATTGCCGCGTAGCGAATAAAGAACGTTCTGCGTCTAATACTTCGATATAGCTAACTGCGCCATTCTGATAAAGCGCTCTGGCGCGCTGTAGTGTGATTTGCAATGAATCCAGATAACGCTGCTGCCCACTAATTTGATCGGCAATGCTTTGGCGTAACACCAGTGCATCCGCCACTTCTTTAAACGCGTTCTGAATTTTTTGTTCGTAATTCACTACCGACTGTTGCTGGCGAATTTCTGCCAGGTCGAGATTGGACTGATTACGTCCGGCATTGAAGATTGGAATATCTATTTTGGGGACAAAATTCCACATGCCGCTGGAGGCATTAAATAAATTGGAAAGATCGCTACTGCTACTGGACACGGAACTGGTCAACGTTATCGACGGAAAAAATGCCGCCCGTGCAGCACCGATATTGGCATTTGCCGCCAATAATCCGTGCTCAGCTTCCATAATATCCGGGCGCTGCAACAGTATTTGCGACGAAAGCGATGGCGGCAGCGTTACCGGTTTAATATCCCCACGGCTGCGCGCCTGGTCATCGGGTAATTTCCCGTATGTACCCAGCAACAGTTGCAGCGCGTTATTGGCCTGTGCCAACTCACCTTTACGCTTGGCAATTTCGCTACGCGTACTTTCAATCACGCCGCGCGCTTGTTCCAACGCCAGTACGTTGGTGCTACCGGTTACCAGTTGCTTCTCTACAAAAGCGTAAGAGCGCTGATAGTTTTGCAGCGTTTCTTCGGCAACTTGCAACTGCGCGTAAGCCAGACGCTGGTTGAAATAACTTTGCGATACGTTGGAAATTAATAAGATATGCACCGCCCGACGCGCCTCTTCGCTGGCGAAGAAGTTCTGCCGTTCGACTTCACTCATATTTTTAAGCCGCCCAAAGAAATCCAGGTCGAAACTGAGATTGAGTCCAGCTTCGAATTGACGATCGGTGCTGCTATCACCTTTTATTTTACCGCTGTAGGTACCGCTGGAGCCTGCCGTGATTTGCGGATAACGGTCAGCGTCCGTGACGCCATACTGCGCTCGCGCTTCCTGAACCTTCAGCGTCGCCATGCGTAAATCGCGGTTATTGATCAGCGCCTCACCAATCAACGCCTTCATCTGGTCGTCAACAAAAAAGGTTCGCCACCCCGTGTTCTGGTATTCACCAGGAGCCGACACCAGGGAATTCTGGCTTAAAGAAAATTGCTGTGGCACCGGCAAGGCCGGGCGCTGATAGTCCGGCGCCAATGAACAACCAGCGAGCACGAATATAGCGCTGAGAGTAAGAAGCTTAAATTTGCTCATAGTTCTTCTCGTCCTGACCGGACTGATGTCCCTAAAATAAGTAGGAATTTATAGTCTTGTACTTTAACGAAGTGACTCTGTTTAAGCGGTGACAGGAAAATGACAAAACTGTCATTTTCCCAATAACAGATTGCTATCCGATCCCGCTTCCCTAGAATTGAAAGTCCGCACAACCAGTGCGAGAAGGAGAATGCGATGAAGGTTTTGATAGTCGAAGATGAGAAAAAAACCGGTGAATACCTGACGAAAGGCCTGACGGAAGCGGGTTTTGTTGTGGATTTGGCGGATAACGGCCTGAACGGGTATCACCTGGCGATGACCGGCGATTACGACCTGCTCATACTCGACATCATGCTGCCGGATGTAAACGGCTGGGATATCGTGCGGATGCTGCGTTCCGCCAACAAAGGAATGCCCATTCTTCTCCTCACCGCACTGGGTACCATTGAACATCGGGTTAAAGGTCTGGAATTGGGTGCTGATGATTACCTGGTTAAACCGTTTGCCTTCGCCGAACTGCTGGCACGGGTCAGAACGCTGCTGCGCCGGGGCGCTGCGGTGATTGTTGAAAGCCAGTTTCAGGTCGCGGATTTAATGGTCGATCTGGTCAGCAGGAAAGTCACCCGCAGCGGCACGCGCATCACCCTGACCAGCAAAGAGTTTACGCTGCTTGAGTTTTTCCTGCGCCATCAGGGGGAAGTTTTACCCCGCTCACTGATCGCCTCCCAGGTCTGGGATATGAATTTTGACAGCGATACTAATGCCATCGACGTCGCCGTTAAGCGTCTGCGCGCCAAAATTGATAACGATTTTGAGCCGAAACTGATTCAGACCGTGCGCGGTGTGGGATATATGCTTGAGGTTCCTGATGGCCAGTAAACGATGGCGACGCCCTTTTTCGCTGGCGACACGACTGACCTTTTTTATCAGCCTGGCGACAATTGCTTCATTTTTCGCCTTTGCATGGATAATGATCCACTCCGTGAAAGTCCACTTCGCCGAGCAGGACATCAACGATTTACAAGAGATTAGCGCCACGCTGGAGAGGATTATTAACCAACCCAACGAGCTCGAATCACGCCGCCTGGAAACGCTAAAAAATGTGGTGGCGGGTTATTCGAACGTCATTATTTCTCTGGAAGATAGCAACCAGAAGGCCATTTTCCATTCGCCCAATGCGCCGGATCTCCGGCAGTTTATCGCCAGTGCAAGGCCCGATAAAAATGCTCATGCCAGCGATGTTTTTATTATCTCAGGCCCCACACTGCAAACCTCCAAACATATCCACGGACAGAAAACATCGTCTAACTGGCGAATGATTCGCCTGCCGGTAGGACAACTTGCCGATGGAAAACCAGCGTATACGCTGTATCTGGCATTATCGATCGACTTTCATCTGCACTACATTAACGATCTGAAAAACAAGCTGATTATGACAGCATCGCTGATTAGCATGATGATTGTCTTTATCGTGTTGTTCGCCGTATACAAAGGTCATGAACCGATTCGTAACGTCAGTCGTCGCATCCAAAATATCACCTCGAAAGATCTCGATGTACGCCTCGATCCGCAAGCTGTTCCTATTGAACTGGAACAGCTGGTGAGTTCGTTTAATCACATGATCGAACGCATCGAGGACGTATTTAAACGCCAGTCGAACTTCTCAGCGGATATTGCCCATGAGATCCGCACGCCAATTACTAACCTCGTCACCCAAACGGAAATTGCGCTCAGCCAGACCCGCAGCCAAAAAGAACTGGAAGATGTGCTGTATTCCAATCTCGAAGAGTTTGGCCGTATGTCGAAGATGGTGAGTGATATGCTGTTTCTGGCGCAGGCGGATAACAATCAGTTGATCCCAGAAAAAAAAGCGCTCAATCTGGCTGATGAGGTCGGTAAAGTGTTCGACTTTTTCGAAGCCTGGGCTGAAGAGCGTGAGGTTGGTTTACGGTTTGAAGGACGCGCATGCTGGGTTTCAGGCGACCCATTAATGTTACGCCGGGCAATGAGTAATCTGCTGTCAAATGCCATGCGCTATACGCCAAAAGGCGAGTCGGTAACCGTACGGGTGAAAGAGGCGGATGGCCAGGTGCAGATAGTCGTTGAGAATCCCGGAAACCCCATTCCCCCGCAACATCTTCCGCGACTCTTTGACCGCTTTTATCGAGTGGACCCTTCACGACAGCGTAAGGGCGAAGGCAGCGGCATTGGTCTGGCGATTGTGAAATCGATTGTGACTGCTCATCAAGGAAAAGTCTCGGTGACTTCCGACCCTCATGCCACTCGCTTTATTCTGACGCTGCCCAAGCACGCGATGTAATTTATGGTGATGACGCTTATACCCGTCATCACCTGTTGTCTGACACAACCGTCATAATCCTGTCACGCCACTGACAGCCCCTATTAATTATACTTTCTTCCGTAAACCCAAACAGGAGAAATATGATGAATAAGATGTCCTCTTTTTTAGCTATCGCGTTTTTTATTTCAGCTGGCGTTAATGCGGCAGAAACACCCAAAATGCATCAGCAGGCCGCAATGGCTCATGAAATGATGAATAACAGCGATGCTCCTGCACATCAACAAATGGCACAAGCACACGCCGCGCAAGCAAATAATTCATCGTCAATATCAACCAATGCGAAATCATTTTCACAAATGAATGAACATGAAAAAGCGATGGTTGTTCACCAATCGGTAAACAACGGCCATTCATTCGCTCATGAGGTACAGGCCGAGCAGCACCGCGCGCAGATCTCCACTCAGGGGTAAAGACGAACTATATTGACAACGACATCCATAAATACGCGAAGTTTGAATATTGTGGACTACTCTCCCCACGCGGGCCTGTTTATATACAAGCCCGCGTCCCACTTCATCGTTAATGTCAATATTAATAATTTATTAAATCCTTATTCTAAAAGTGAATACATCTTAGTTCTCTACCCGGGTTGTATAAAATAAGTAAATAAACGGCTTGTTTTGTTGCGTATTACAGCATTCATCACCCTACCCTAATTATAAATTAGGATTCCCCCTGGTATGCTTCATTAATATTTAATGGGAGACTGCCGTCGTCGTAAACATGACAGCCCAAAAGTTCGTATTCCTATAAATAAATTTAATGATGATAGTGAGTAAAAAATGAATAAACGTCTGCTAACCCTCCTGGTCCTTGGCCTGACAACTGCCACAACAGCATGTGCAATTACCCCGGCAATGCAGAAAAAGTATGAACGTTCAGGTTGTACGCAGATGAGTGAACTCAATGGCTGCGATGTGAATAAATCCTATCAGTGGAACCGCGATCATGGCTTTATTGAGAACAGCAACGGCCAGCAGAATCGTCATCATCATGGTGAAAAACAGCAAAATACCACTAACACGGATAACCACGATAATGCCGGTATTGATGGCAAATTCAGCGGAAATTACGTAGCCAAATTTGCCAATGGTCAACGCAGTGTTGATATTCACGTCGAAGATTCCGGCGTTTACGTCAATGGTAATGAAGTGCGTGACGTAAATACCTATAAGGATACGATGACCTTCCGTGTCGGCTATGCCACCTATACGATTAAAACAAATGGTCACGGTAGCTGGAATGACAGCGATGCAGGAAACGCAGGCAAAATTGTGCGTGAATAACGGATAACGCTAAAGAGCGCTGAGATCACAGCGCTCTCAAAAGCGATGCATTATAGTATGCCGTTTTAATACGGGAGTCAGGCATGGCTTTAACCCTCACGGTGCTGCTTGAAAACCGACGCGCTGCTGGCGCAGAAAAATCAATACTGGCCAAGCCTGGATTAAGTCTGTTAGTTCAGGATGAAACAACCACAATATTGTTTGATACCGGGCCGGATGGCAGCTTCATGCACAACGCTACGCAAATGGGCGTAGACCTGACCCAATTAACCGCCGTAGTGCTGTCGCACGGTCATTATGATCACTGCGGCGGCGTGCCATGGCTTGCGGATAACAGCCGTATCATTTGCCATCCCCAAATAGCCTGCGAACGGTACGCCTCAGTTACGGTTGCGGGAACACCACGAAAAATAAAAAAACTCTCGCGTGATAACAACTACTCTCGATTCATAATGGAATACACCCGCGAGCCGCTGGCTATCAGCGATCGCTTTTTGTGGTCCGGGGAAATCAGTGTCCCCACGCCACAGTCCTATGGCGTGATTAGCGAGAAAACACTCCAGCCAGATTACATCAGTGACGAAGGCGTATTGATCTATAAATCTGCACGCGGGTTAGTCATCATTACCGGTTGCGGGCATCGGGGAATAGAAAACATCGTACGCCATTGCCAGAAAATCACCGGGGTTAACAAAATTTATGCCCTGGTCGGTGGCTTTCATTTACGCGCCGCCTCCCCCGCTAAGCTATGGCGGACTCGACAATTTATTCAGCAACAACAACCCGAAAAACTGCTCGGCTGTCATTGCACCGGTTCGTGGGGGCGATTGTGGCTACCGGGAACTGACGCCCCGGCAACGGGAGATGTGATTGTGCTGGCTGAGTAACAACAGTAAAAAGCAGCCCAAACAGCAATAAAAAACGGGAGCCTTACGGCCCCCGTTTATCAGTCATCACTACATGGTGACAATTGCTGGCTCATCAAAGACGGTGAGTTTTGGCGCTTCACCGGTGTATTTTTCTGCGTATACCAGGCTGGTATTCCCGGCACAGCCGTTCGCCAGTCTTGAAGTCGGGATATCCGCCGTCAGCACGTTCGCGCCGCCATTTTTACAGATACCGTTTTCAATATCCGGCCATGCGCCTTCATGAATACAGATGATGCCCGGTTTGATGCCGTCGCTGACGTGCGCCCCAACCAGAACCTGTCCACGAGCATTCCATACGCGGACCAGATCGCCCTCGGCAATCCCTCTGGCTTTTGCGTCATCCGGATGAATCGTCACCGGTTCACGATTGGCAATCGCGTACTCTTTACGTAGCGACGCGTAGTTCAGCTGGCTATGCAGACGATGTGCCGGGTGCGCCGTCAGTAGCTGCAGCTGATCTTTATCCGCTGTTCCTTTCCATTCATCCGGTTCAATCCAGGACGCATGCGGCGGACAGTCTTTATACTGATAGCCTTCAATCGTTTTCGAGTAGATTTCTATCTTGCCGCTCGGCGTTCCGAGTGCGTTCATCACCGGATCGCTGCGGAAATCCGCGTAGCGCACATATTTGTTATTCTTTTCATTCTCACGCATTTCGATCAGTTTATTCTGCTGCCAGAACGCGTTGAACTGAGGCATGGCAACACGCTGGGCGCGGGCGGCTTTTTGCGCGACGTCATAGAACTGCTTCAGCCACGCCATTTCATCTTTGCCTTCGGTGTAGACAGCTTTCCCCCCCGGCTTGAGCATCTCAGCCAGATCGGCAAAGACGTCAAAATCACTACGCGCTTCAAACTGCGGCTCAATGACCTGCTTCATCGGTACCAGATGCTGGTTACTGTAATCACCGGTCATGGTCAGATCGTTACGCTCAAACGAGGTGGTGATTGGCAGAACGATATCGGCGTGTTTGGCCGCAGCGGTCCAGTAGCATTCAGAGATGACAACCAGTTCAGGCTTCTGCCAGGCTTTGATTAAGCGGTTGGTATCCTGATGATGGGTAAAGTTAGCGCCGCCCGCCCACCAGATCATTTTGATATCCGGGAAGGTTTGCTCTTTACCGTTATGTTGATATTTGCCGCCTGGGTTTTCCAGCGCCTCGACAATTCTCGCTACCGGCAGGCTGGTCACCGCATCGGAAACCGCCCAGTCATTACCTGCCGATGACCCACCCTCAATTTTGGCGGAGATCGCCGGTAAGACTCCACCGATGCGCGTTGGATTACCGCCGTTGGAATAGTGATAAGAGAACCCGAAGCCGCCGCCTTCGGTACCAATTTGCCCCAGCATCGCCGCCAGTGTCACCAGCATCCAGTGTTTTTGCTCACCGTATTGCTGGCGCTGAATCCCCCAACCTGCCATGAGCATGGTTTTGTTGCTGGAGAAAATTTCCGCCAGCTTTTCCAGTTGCTCAGCAGGCACGCCACACACGCCAGATGCCCATTCGGCGGTTTTCTCTACTTTATCGCTCTTGCCGAGCAGGTACTCTTCAAACTGCGGATATCCGGTAGTGTATTTTTCCAGGAAGGCTTTGTCGTGAAGGTTTTTCTTCACCAGCGTATGGGCGATCCCTAACATCATTGCCACATCGGTCCCCATATGTGGCGCAATCCAGGTCGCATTCTCACCAAAGAACTCAATGGTTTCAGAACGCATCGGATCGATGGCGATGACGCTTTTCCCTGATTTCTTCAGCAGATTAAAGTATTCGATCCCTTGTTCATCCGTGCTGCTCCAGGCAATCTTAAGGGTGTTGAGCGGGTTCATCCCCCACAGCACCACGACCTGACTGTGCTCAAGCACCATCGGCCAGGTGGTTTGCTGCTCATAGACCTCAACCGATCCCACAACATAAGGCATGATCACCTGCGCGGCACCGGTTGAATAATCTCCGGTATGCCCGGCGTAGCCACCGGCCATGCTCATATAACGTTGCAGTAAGGTTTGCGCCTTATGCAGAACGCCGCTGGATCGCCAGCCATAAGAACCGGCAAATATCGAAGCGGGACCATAGCTGCTGCGGATCCGGCTGTGCTGTTCATGAATGAGCTTCAGCGCTTGCTCCCAGCTGACCCGCACGAAAGGATCGTTACCGCGTTTGCCATCCGCTTTACCCGGGTTTTCCAGATAGCTTTTGCGCACCATCGGATACTTAACGCGGATATTGGTATGAACCTGATCTGGCGCAGTTTGCTGTAATGAGTTCGGCACCGTTTTCGGCAACGCACCTTTTGAGGAAACCACTTTTCCGTCTTTTACTTCCACGTATACCGCACCCCAACGTGCTGCCGTCAGGATTGCTCCGCCATTCTGGCCTTCGGCCCAGGCTGGCATTGGGATCACCGAAGAAATCGCCATTGTCCCGGTTGCCGCGCCAGCCGTCTTAATAAAGTCACGTCTTGTGAGTTTCATGATTTCTCCTGATTGATCGCTTATTTATTCATGTCTTTAGCGTTGTACTGGAAGTAACGGCTCAGGATATCCAGTTCGGTTTCACTGATATTGGTGCGAGCGCCCATCCCTTTGGCTACTGAAGGCCAAGCGTTGAGCGTGAAATGATTCGCCGGAATTGGCGCATGACAGCCTGCGCAGTACACATTGTCGAGTTTGCGCGCGTAATCCCACATTGGTTCGCGGCTGGCGAGAGCGGAACCGCTCCATTCCCCCTGTAGCACGACATCTCGCCACGCATTGCCGTAGTCATCTTTTTTCCAGTCGGAGAGGATCTTCAGCGACTGTTGACCTTTTTCACTCAGGCTGGCAAGAATCAAACGCTGCCCTGCTGCGTAGTAAATAACCTGTTCACTTCCTTGCATCTGGCTACCGCGAATCTCGACCAGTCGCGCGTTGTCCGTTGTTTTCAGGACCTGCATTTTAGTTGCCGGGTAAACGGTTCCCAGATCGCCCAACGCGGTGTTGCTTACAGCATAAAGTTCAGTTGCTGAAGCTGGGGTGGAGGCTGACTGCGCTTCAAGCCCTTTAAGCGCGCTGTCATCCATTTTTATTTCAGGTGGGAAATGGGCGACGCCTTTATGGCAATCAATACAGGTTTGCTTTTCCGCGATGCCCATTTTGTGCATCTTCTGAGCATCCGCGCTTTGTGCGGCAAGATCCATGGCGTCCATACTGTGGCAGCTACGGCAGGTCGCAGAATCATTAGCCTTGAGCTGTGCCCAAACGGTTTGCGCCATCTCCAGACGGTGTTCTTCAAATTTTTCCGGGGTATCGATCTTTTTGGTGATGAACTGATGATAAACATCTTTTGAGGCCCGCAGCTTAGCCACCAGAAAATCCAGACCGCCCTCCGGGATATGACAGTCCGCGCACTCTGCGCGAATGCCTTTCTGATTCTGGAAGTGAACCGAGCCGGTATATTCTTCGTAGGGCGCCTGCATCGTATGGCAAGACAAACAGAATTCTGTACTCGAGGTTTTATGTAATGTCCATTGCCCCGCCAAAACAATAACTGCGCCAAGAACAATGCACAGCAGCATCGTCCATAGGATAGTTTTATTTATTTTTCTCATCTTTTATTTCCATCAGACGAATACCCTTTTAGAGGTAGACAATAAATATCCTAAAGCAGCTATTTATTGATATTCATCAAGCAAAGAGAGAAATAAGAATCAGCCAATGGGTAAGTTTGAAGGGGCTCGCATAATTAGTGAGAATGAAATGTAAATATCAAATTTCGTTTAAAATTAGAGTTTTATTCTACACGCAAGGTTTGATTATCCATTAACCACACAAACTTCAGAATAAAAATTCTATAAACAGTAAAAGTCGCTGAAGTTAATCCCGCGTTAACACTCGCTATATAATTAAATATACAATGAAAGCATATAAAAAAGAACCCTTTTCTATTTTGCGATTACACGTATTAATGAAGATACCTGTCTTACTATTTCGCTCACATATACATTACGGCCAGACATACGACACACACACATTTCATTGGCCCGCACTGATGCACACATTCTTGATCTGTTCACTTATTATACAGAAACAACTTTCGCTACACTCAGGGTAGAGGTAAAACAAACAGGAGGTAGTGAATATGTATCGCTCAATTCTGGTGCCCATTGATATCTCTGAAGCCGATCTCACTCGTCATGTTGTGCCGCAGGTCCAGGCGCATGCCAAAACCGCGAAGGTCCACTTTTTAGCAGTTATTCCTACCGTTCCGTTCTATGCCTCGCTGGGACTGGCCTACTCTACCGAATTTCCGGACAGAAGTGGTCTGCAGGCCAAGGCCAGCGAAAAACTCGAAGAGATTATTAAGCAGTTCAATATTCCTGCCGGCAGGACACAGACCCACGTTGTTTACGGTCCGCCGAAGGATCAGATCCTCAAGCTGGCGGAGGCGGTTGACGCCGAGCTTATCGTCATCGCCTCACACAAGCCGGGGTTTAGCACTTATTTACTGGGTTCAACGGCGGCAGCCGTAGTCCGCCACGCGAAATGCCCGGTGCTGGTTGTGCGGTGATAGGGTTAAAACGGGAGCGAATGTGCTCCCGTTTTTCTGTGGCTCAGGCCATCACTCAGTTCTGATGATCCAGCCTGACAAATGCCAGCAGCAGCTGGCTCAACGCACCGTAGAAACCAAAGTCATCATATCGGCGGCATTTAGCGGTGAACTCCGGTAACCAGCGTAACAGCCCCGCCAGCGTTTCTCTGCGCAACGCACCAATACGCTGACGGCTACCCCCTGGCTCACCAAGAGAAAAATGCAGATGACTCAGCAATTCGATAAAAATCGCCAGATGATCGGCTGATTCGCTAAACGTATCGCTTACCTGCATGCCCGCATCAGATAACAGTTGTTTAATGACCCCGTAGTTTGGCCCTTCTTCAAGATGAGCCGACGCATAGGGTAACGCGGCGTGTTTATCCGACATCAGGAACAGGCTGCAAAAATCAGCCGCCAGTTCCAGGGTAGCGTCTTCACGTACCTTGAGCGCGGCAATTTTCGCTTCCAGCAAAAGAACATCCGCCTCAAGCGACGGTTCACCTTTGAGTACGGTGAACCACTCAGTCATTTCGCTGGACTGCAATTGCGCTAATCCCTCACCGTCACGCTCCCGGGAAAACATTTGCGCCAACCATGCATAAACACAGGCCATCTGTTCTGTCGTCAGGGAGGTGTGTTTCATCATGACGTCACCTTCTGTGCCGGGACATATTCACACTGCGCCACCATTTTTATCGGGCCGCTGAACGCCGTCACGTTATCCACCTTACCGGTATATTTCTCAATTTCCACCAGCGTAGTATGCGCACTGGTCGCCTGCGCCAGCTGAGACGTGCCGATATCTAGGGTTAACACGTTCGGATTGCCGTATTTACACAGCGATCCGATTTCTCCACCGTTATCAGGATCGTACCAGGCACCTTCATGGATGCGCGCCACGCCCGGCGAGTAGAGATCGGAGACAACCGCGCCGGCCAGCACTTGTCCACGCGCGTTAAATACACGAACTATATCGCCGTTGCGGATCCCCCTGACGCTGGCATCCTGCGGGTTAATAAACACCGGTTCTTTGCCACCTACCGCGTAATGCTTACGCAGCGCTTCGGACTCGCAGAGCTGTGAATGCAGACGGAAATCCGGGTGGACGGATTGCAGATGCAGCGGCCAACGCTGCGATCCAGGCCCACCGTGTGAACGTTCGATTTTCTCAAACCACATCGGATGCCCCTGGCAATCGTCATATTGCATATCGGCAATAGTTTTCGAATAGATCTCGATCAAACCGCTCGGCGTCCCCAGAGGTTCAAGGTCGGGATCTTCGCGGAAGGCCTGATGACGGACAAACATCTGCGGATGTTCGAATTCAACGTACTCCTGCTGATTCCAGAAAACGTCGAAAGCCGGGAGATGGACGCCGCGCCCTTTCCCCTGCTGGCTACCTTCCTGCCAGATCCGTTTTAACCAACCCATCTCATCCAGCCCTTCGGTGAAGGCTTCTTCACGATTAAAGCGGCGGCAAAGATCGCGGAAAATATCGAAATCATTACGCGCTTCAAACTGCGGCTGCACCAGCTGCTTCATAGCGATAATGCCGCGGTTGGAGTGGTTGCCATATTGGTCGAGATCGTTACGTTCAAACTGGGTCGTCGCCGGCAATACGATATCAGCGAATCGACAGGTCGAGGTCCACTGATTGTCGATGGCGATAACGGTTTCCAGCTTACGCCAGCCCTCAATAATACGGTTGATCTGCTGGTGACGATGGAACGGATTGGTCCCGGCAAAAACGCACATCTTCAACGGTGGCAGCTTGACGGTTTTACCGTTCCAGTTAATGCTCTTGCCCGGCTCCAGAATCGCATCGATAAAACGCGCGATCGGAATGGTACTGCTGTAGCCCTTATAATCGGTGCTGTCATGTACCGGTGGAACGGTGGTGGAACCAGAAAATCCGCTCAGGATAACGCCTTTACGCCCTGGGGTGCCCGCGCCGTTGTAGTGCCAGCCAAAGCCAAATCCCCCCCCCGGTAAGCCAATTTGCCCGAGCATTGAGGCCAGCACCACGATCATCCACGCCCACTGTTCCCCGTGCTGCATACGCTGCACGCACCAGCCAGCAATAATTTGCGTTCTGCCCCCCGCCATCTGCCGCGCCAGTTCACGGATTGTCTCAGCATCAATCCCGCAGATTTTTTCCGCCCACTGGGCATCTTTAGGCTGTCCGTCACTTTCTCCCAACAGATAAGGCAGAAATTGCTCAAACCCAACGCAGTAGTTCTCGAGGAAATGCTTATCGTAGAGCTTCTCGGTATACAGCGTGTGTGCCAGCGCCAGCTGTAGCGGTACATCAGCTTGCGGATTCACGGCGATGTGCTTAACCTTGTCGCGGCCCAGGTAGTCATGAGTCGAGGTGACGACCGGGTCAACGCTGATGACCGAAATCTCGCCCCGTGCCACTTTATCCTTCAGTTGCTCGTAGTATTCGTAGACATCATGATCCGGGCACCACCAGTTCGCCTGCTGGTTTTTGATGAGGTCAGAACCCCACAGCACAATGGTTTTGCTGTTTTCGAGTACCAGTGGCCAGGAGGTCTGCTGTTCATATACCTCCATTGAGCCCACCACGCGCGGCAGAATGACCTGAGCGGCACCGGTGGAATAGTCGCCCCCCGTACTCACGCTGTTGCCATGCAGCGCAATGGCACGCGCCAGCATCCCGGAAGCATTGTGGAACATCCCGGTCGATTGCCAGCCGCTGGCCGTTAGCAGCGCGCTCGGACCATAAGTCTTCTGAATGCGCTCCAGCTCCTGATAGAAGAAATCCAGCGCTTCATCCCACGAAACGCGCACAAAGCGGTTATCTCCACGTTGCGAGGTATCGTTCTGATGGCGTTTACGCAACCAGTCCACGCGGACCATCGGGTAGCGAATACGCGCTCCACCATGTACGTGATCCGGGAGTCCGGCAATCATTTTTGACGGGTATTTATCGCGCTCGAACGGCCTGGCCTCAATGAAACGACCGTCAACCACGGTGGCACGAATCGCCCCCCAGTGAGAACCGGTCAGAATCCCCTCTTTGACGCCTGCCCCCTGCACCTCTGCAGCATTAGCGCTACGCGGCGTGAGCAGCGAAGGCCCTAACATACCAGCTACGGTCAAGCCGCCCAGTTGCAGCAAAAAACGTCGGCGCGATGCCTGAAAGAGATCGTTATTTTTCATTGCTTTCTCCCTTATCGCCATGCGGCTTATCCGTAGTGTCAGAGGCATTCATTTGCAGATATTTCAGCAAGGTACGTTCTTCACGTTTATCCAGACTGGTAAATCCAATCATGCCGTTCAACGTGCCAATCCAACCGTTAGCATCAAAGTGTTCTTTCTCTGGTGCACCGTGGCATTGGTTACAGGTTCCGTTATAGAGCGAGTCGGCATAAGCCCAGATAGGTTTGATATCGTTGACCATATCGCCCTTCTGCATCCAGGCAGTGGCCTGCAATTTACTCCATGGCGTATTCGTTTCCGCAACGGTGGTTTGCTCCAGCGTCTTCACGTGCTGCTGGATGTCGCCACGAATGGAAGCCACAAAAATGCGCTTGCCCGGCAGTTGCGCCAACACACGCTGACGCCCATTACTCTCGGTCCAGCCCACAATTTCAATTTGCAGCCAGTCACCATCACGCTTTAACACTTTCACTTCAGAAGCGGGCAGCAGTGAGCCTGCAGGTTCTTTATCACCTTTGGCGGCATAAATAGGTTTGATGTCCAGAGAGTAGAGCGTCTCGCCATCGTCGTTCGCCCTGGCGCGTAACTCATCAAACTGCTTGCGGAAACCGCTGCTCATATCGGGAAGCTGGTGTGCAATACCTTTATGGCAGTCGATACAGGATTGGTTGTCCTTGGCCGCAATCTTCATCTGGCGCGCAGCTTCAGGATGTTGTTTCGCGTGGTCCATCGCATCATAGTCATGACAAGAACGACAGGTCGCGGAGTTGTTCTCCTTCATTCGCGCCCATTCGCGCTCCGCCAGCTCAGCGCGTTTGGCTTCGAATTTCTCTGGAGTATCAATAGAGTGGGCAACAAAGGTTTGGTAAATATCGTTGCTGGCCTCCAGCTTACGTTTCACCATGCATGGAATATCGGATGGAATGTGGCAGTCATGACATTCTGCGCGCACCCCGGAGGCATTCTGAAAATGCGCAGACTGTTTATATTCTTCGTAAACCGGCTGCATACTGTGGCAGCTCACACAAAACTCGGTAGAACTCGTTAATTTAATACCAACGTGCGGCAAGACGATCAGCGCAATACCGACCACAATCCCGATAACGACCAGCGCCAACACTGACCAACGTGCGCTCGGTCTGAGCAGCGCCCTCCATAGTTTCCGCATAATAGCCCCTGTAATCTTATGGTTTAGTTACAGAGGATCTTATTTCTCAAATGTGAACAGCAACACTGGTCAGGATGAATGGCTTACGGCACAATGTGAACAGATATGAACAGAAAGAGAACGCCATCAGGATGCCGCATCACATTGTCATTGTTGAAGATGAACCCGTCACCCAGGCGAGGTTACAGGCATATTTTGAACAGGAAGGTTATCATGTCTCTGTCACCGCCAGCGGAGCTGGTCTGCGTGAAATCATGTCACAACATCCTGTCGATCTCATTCTGTTGGATATCAACCTCCCGGACGAAAATGGCTTAATGCTGACCCGCGCCCTGCGCGAACGCTCAACGGTGGGGATCATTCTGGTGACAGGTCGTAGCGATCAAATTGACCGGATCGTTGGCCTGGAAATGGGCGCTGATGATTATGTCACCAAGCCGCTGGAGCTACGTGAACTGGTGGTTCGGGTTAAAAATTTGCTCTGGCGTATCGATCTTGCCCGCCAGACACAGCCGGAGACCAAAGATAACTGCTATCAGTTTGCCGGATACTGTCTGAATGTCTCCCGGCATACCCTGGAGCTGGGCGATGAGACGATCAAACTCACCCGCGCCGAGTATGAAATGCTGGTCGCCTTTGTCACCAATCCGGGGGAAATTCTCAGCCGCGAACGTTTACTGCGTATGCTTTCGGCACGACGGGTAGACAATCCAGACTTACGCACCGTAGATGTACTGATCCGCCGTTTGCGCCACAAGCTACGGGCTGATTTACTGGTGACGCAGCACGGCGAAGGTTATTTTTTAGCGGCCGACGTGTACTGATACAGATAAACCGGACGGAACCCGCCAGGAGACAGCGAGCGTTGAACATGCTGGCTGTCGGCATTTTTCGGGGTGAGCACCAGGATCGGCGGACTGATATTTTCCGGTACCGGTTGCCCTTGTAGTACCCTGATCGCCTGTTGAATCGCCAGTTCACCTTGCCAGACCATCTGATCGCTGGCAGCCATAATGATTCTTTCGCGTTTAAGTCCGCGATACACCTGATGCGACAGGTAAAAAGAGACCACGGTTAGCGGCGTCCCCGGATTCCGCTTCTCTCCCATCGCCGCTTCCGCAGCAATTGCCGTACCGGCAACCACATCGACATCCGGGTGACGCTCAAGCATCTCCTGCAACAGGTTGCGCTGAACTTCAATATCATTATCCCCCAACGCCACATCCACGATGTTCACCTGACTACCGGCAATCGCCTGACGGAATCCTGCCACCATTTCGCGGCTACCTCCGGCGTCATCAGGTCCTGGCAATAGCAAAACCTTTAACGGTTTGCCGCCGCTCCACTTGACCAGATAGCGGCCCGGCTGATACCCCATCTGGAACCACGGAACGCCGACCCGAGCTTTCACCGTCGGATCGTGTATCGCATTCACTACCTCAATGACCGGCAACGCGCCTACCTGCGCGGAAAGATCCGGGAAGGTCGTCGTGCTGCTACCCAGCAATATGGCATCTGCTCCCCATTGCTGGCACTGAGCGATTTGTGTTTTTTGCGTGGAGAACTGACGATACCCTCCCGCCTCTAACACCTTCAGACTTACTCCGTATTTTCTCGCCGCCTCAAGCATGCCGTAATTCACGGAAAGCCAATAGGAGTCTTTCAGGCTGGGATACAGCGCGCACAGTTTCCAGACTTTGTTTGCAGTAACGTCCGATTGCAGTTCCGGGACTGCCTGCTGCGTATCCTGCCAGCGCAGCAATGCGGACCCGGCCGCATAACTCAAACCGGGAAAAAGCATGATTAACAGGAAAACCAATACGCGCATGATAGCCTCAACATTGATAAGGCTTTATCCTAGTTGCTTTCCTCTTTTGGACTCAACCTTTTTAATCTGTGGCGACCAGACAGTGAATTTATCTCTGACCAAACGACTGTGGATAGGCTTTGCGCTGATGGCGGCACTGACTCTCATCAGTACGCTGACAGGCTGGTATAACCTGCGTTTTGTCAGCCAGGTTGAGCAGGCCAATACCCAGGCGCTAATTCCAACCATGGATATGGCGCGCCAGCTCAGCGAAGCCAGCGCCTGGGAACTGTTTTCCGCACAAAATCTGACCACCGCAGACAATGAAAATATGTGGCTGGCTCAGGGGAGAATGCTAACCGCCCAGAGCCTGAAAATAACCACATTACTCAAAACCCTTCGTGAACAGGGCTTTGATACTTCTGCCATTGAACAGCAGGAGAAAGAAATCGCCCGGTCGTTAAGCCATCAGGGGGAGATGGTTGGCGAACGCCTGAAATTACGCGCTCAACAGCAACAACTCAGCCAGCAAATTACTGAGGCCACCGCTGACGTTGCCGAAATGGCACGCGGACAGGCCAGTAATGCCGCCACGTCGGCGGGTGCGACACAGGCCAGCATTTACGATTTGATTGAGAGCCATCAGGGACAGGCCGCTGAACACGCGCTGGACAGGCTCATCGATATCGATCTGGAATATTATAACCAGATGAATGAACTGCGCCTGAGTGCGCTACGCGTGCAGCAAATGGTCATGAACCTGGGGAATAACCAGGCGCAGAATAACCTGGCTGCGCTGGAAAACCAGTTGAATGCCGCCGTCAGAGTACTTCAGCGCCGACAAATACGTATTGAAGATCCCGTGGTGCGCACTCAGGTGGCCAACACCGTCAATACGATTAGCCAATATGTTGAGCTGCTGTCCCTGTATCGCCAGGATAATGACATCACGACCCAATTGCAGATCTTATCGCAGAATAATATCGAGCAATTTACCCGTTTCAGTAGCGAAGTCAGCCAGTTGGTGGAAACCATCGGCCAGCGTAATCAAAGTGGACTGGCGCATCTCAAACAGGCCAGCCAGCGCGGGCAACACTTGCTGCTGCTGTTAAGTGGCGTGTCATTATGTTTGCTGATTCTTATACTTTGGCGTGTGGTTTATCGCTCAGTCACTCGACCACTGGCACAGCAAACCCAGGCGTTACAGCGTCTGCTGGAGGGGGATATTGACTCCCCATTCCCGGAAACCGCAGGCGTTCGTGAACTGGATACCATCGGGCGGTTGATGGATGCCTTTCGCGGCAGCGTTCACGCCCTCAATAGCCATCGCGAACATCTGGCCGCACAGGTTAAAGCTCGCACCGCCGAGCTGCGTTCTATGGTATCTGAACACCGACAGGCCCGTGCAGAAGCTGAAAAAGCTAACCAGGCAAAATCGGCGTTTCTTGCCGCCATGAGCCATGAAATACGCACCCCGCTGTATGGTATCCTCGGCACTGCGCAGTTGCTCTCAGACAATCCCTCCCTGGCACAGCATCGGGAAAATCTACGCGCAATCACCGATTCGGGCGAGTCTTTGCTGACCATCCTCAACGATATCCTGGACTATTCCGCCATCGAAGCCGGTGGAAAAAATGTGGCGATAGGCGATGAGCCTTTTGAACCCAACCCCTTGCTGGAAAGTACGCTTCAACTCATGAACAGCCGCGTTGCTGGTCGCCCGGTCGTGCTGGTTGCGGATTTTGCCAATGACGTTCCCGCTTCCCTGCGTGGCGATCCGCGCCGCATCCGGCAAATCATTACTAATTTATTAAACAACGCACTACGCTTTACCGATCGGGGACGCATCATCCTGCGTAGCCGATGTGAGGGCAAAAACTGGTACATCGAGGTTGAAGATACTGGATGTGGAATTGACCCTGCCCGCCAGCACGATATTTTTCAGCCGTTTGTTCAGGTAAGCAGTAAACGAGGTGGAACCGGACTCGGACTAACCATCAGCGCCAGTCTCGCTCAGGCAATGCAGGGAGAGCTGAGCGTCACCAGCACACCCGGCGTCGGGAGTTGTTTCCAGTTGCGTCTGCCATTGCGGGCAACCACGATGCCCATCATGAAACCCGCACAACGCTCCATATCGTTACAGGGCTTACGCTTATTGCTTATCGAGGATAATCCTCTTACACAACGTATCAGTACTGAAATGCTCATCCTCAATGGCGCACAGGTTACTGCTGCCAGCATTGCCGCTGAGGCGCTAAAAATATTGCAGGAAGATACACGCTACGATGCTGCTCTGGTTGATTTCGATCTTCCTGATATCGACGGGATCACGCTGGCACAGCAGTTAGCCCACGACTATCCGGCACTTAACCTGATCGGCTTTAGCGCGCACGTCATCGACGAAACGCTAAGCCAAAGAACCAGCACCCTGTTCCTTGGCATTATTCAAAAACCAGTCCCCCGGGATGAACTCAGTCGACTTATTACGCATTATCTGCACGGTAGTGCGACTCTCCCGCTTGCATCAGAAAATAACAACAAACGGTTAGATTTTCAGCAATTGGCTGGAGATATCCAGGTTATGGGGTGGCAAAAGGTGCACGAATGGTTAGCGCTCTTTAAGCAACACACTCTTCCTGTATTAGATGAGATTGACGCTGCCCGCGCAGCACATGACGACGAGCGGATAAAACGTCTGACGCATCAGCTAAAAAGCAGCTGCGCCAGCATGGGAATGCGCTCAGCCAGCACGATGTGTGCAGCACTTGAACAGCAGCCGTTGGGTGATTTTTCACTCAGAGAGGAGGTACAACTCAGTCTTAAGGAAGTGGAAACATGGTTGGAAAAGGAAAATTCATCGCAATTCGCTGAAGCTGGACATCTGAAGTGATGTTGAGATGGTACGCCCTGTAGGATTCGAACCTACGACCTACGGCTTAGAAGAACGTAGAGCCGTACCTTACGCACTGTAATTAAATTATTTTTCCCGCGCTCGCGCCGGGTTTGTGTCACTACGTGTCGTTACTTGCTTCTGCGTTTCGTTACTCCACATCCATGTATGACACATCCGTGACACAGAGAGTGCACAGCCATGCCGCCGGCATCGCTATGCCTTTTCAAAATCACATCACCTGACGATCATCGAACTCAGCATGACCCGCTCCGTGTACAACCACGCAGCTTATCTTGATACACGACGGGAGATGACGCAGTGGTGGCCAAACTGGCTTGATGAGAAGGTGTCATAGGGAAACAGCACAAAGCCTAGCAAACCGATGCAAAGCTTTGTGTCCCACTTTTGTCTTAATGCAATAACCAGCTTATCTAGTATCTCTACCCATTAAAGCAAAAAAAAGCCCCTGCATTTCTGCAAGGGCTTGACATCTGGTGCTGGCTGAATGGAATTGAACCATCATCTATCCGCGTACGATGCGGATGCTCTACCATTGAGCTAAACCAGCTTAAACTTTAGTAGATAATAATGAAATTAAATTTTATATCAAGAAAAATTTTGCGTAAAAATACACTTTGCTCAAATAACGCTCACTCGCTCGCACTCCAAGTAAGTTTGATGTGTGAGGCAATAAAGTTGGTTTAACTTTAACCATAACAATGGTAGATTATATCAATCTATCTTTCATTATATTAAATAGCATGAAAAGCTTAAATTCAAAATACTTTTCAAGAATAGACCACTTACGTTTCATAGCTGCAACTTTTGTTGTCTTTGTCCATTCTTATTCAGCTTTTGGTGGAGGGGATTCTGATAACATTTTCATAAAATTCATGCTTTCTGGAGATACTGGCGTTACACTTTTCCTTGTATTAAGTGGCTTTCTTTTTACAATAATATCAGATGGAGGTAAAAAGAACATAGAATATAAAAAGTTCATTTTTAACAGGTTTATAAGGATATTCCCTCTCCTGTCCATTGCATGGATTACATCTATGTCTCTTTCGAGGGGGACTGCTACGTTTTCTGATGCAATGACTGTGTTATTATTTTCCAATCTACAAACATCACCATTACTTGCTCATTTCGGGCAGACATGGACCATCGCTGTAGAATTCCAGTTCTATTTGATTTTTCCATTTCTGGCGCTATTTTTAAATCGCTACGGCGTAAAATATATAATATATCTATCCTTATTCTGGCTTATGTGGAGAACAATGATTGTTACAATCTACGGTGGGAATTTAGTTGGCGATGGATATCTAAATAACCACTATTAACGGAACCGTTATCTCCCGGGATCATGTACTGATTACCGTTACTGGCTTTGAATATTTCCAGCTTACCTTTCTCTCAGACCTGATACAGGCCATTACCAGATACCGGGCCGCCGTTGTAGCTGGCTCCTGCAACAGACAAACCTTTAGCAACTCCGACGGTTGCTGCTATACCAGCCTGCGCTGGGCCAGTGTTGGCTCCAAATGTTGCAAGTGACACCATTGCCGCTGCTGGTGCCATTGCTGCAGCAATGGCAGCGGCCTGCACTATCGTGGCAGCAGAAGCCGCATTCATCCCCATTGCATCTATGATTGCCGACTTGGCCCAGTCGATACCCATTTGAACAAATGAGTTAACCACACTGTTAAGAATGATCATGCCGACAGAACGGAGAGCATCATCAAGATCGTTCCGGTAAAAATGCCTGTGATGGCGTTACTGGCAGTGGAACCTAGCGCGTCGCAGCACCAATCACTTATGTGGCGGCGTTCTGTTGCTCAAATATTCGTTCACACGAAGCCATCGACTCGCCCGGATAAAACTGTCACTCCGGCGGTCCGGAAAATGCGCGTGGACGACAATAGCGCCTGGCACATTGGGCTGGCAAAATCGGGTATAGAGGACTTCCGTTTTCACGACCTCTGGCATACCTGGGCGAGCTGGTTAATTCAGTCCGGAGTGCCGCTTTCTGTTCTGCAGGAAATGGGAGGATGGGAGAGCATCGAGATGGTGCGCCGATACGCTCACCTTGCGCCTAACCATTTAACGGAACACGCTAAGCAAATTGACTCAATTTTCAGTGATGATGTCCCAAATATGTCCCATCTGGAAAATAAGGAACTTGCAGAAAATGGGTAAGTTACTGAAATATAATGGTACGCCCTGTAGGATTCGAACCTACGACCTACGGCTTAGAAGGCCGTTGCTCTATCCAACTGAGCTAAGGGCGCATTGCGAAGTGATTACTTCATGCAGATGAAACGCGTGAATTATACGGTCAGCGCCTGCTGAGTCAATGCCTTTTGTTTCAGTTGCTGGCGAAGTGAACGAATGTTGATTTTTTCTGCTTGTTCAAGGGTATCCAGGAAATCGCCTGGTAACAACTCAGCCCACGAAACGCCAGATTTAGGGATACATGTATTTAGAATATTTATGATTTTGCTTAACATTCCCTTACCCCTCCAGCGGTTCAGGAACTCTTTAATGTTAAGTATCGCCATCAAGGAAGAAAACAGTCACTTCGAACATGGACTAAAAATTATCATCTCCCATTTGGCAAATCAGTGGCATCAGGAGATTTGCTTTTTGCCTGTCGAGGATATCGATCGCGCTGACATCGCGTTTATTTCCCTGGATGAAGATTGGCTCAGCGCCGATTGCTATCAGATTCCGGTCCATACCCGCCGCCAACACCGGGTTGTCATCTGCAACAGAAACGATAAAGATAAGCTGATGTTCCGGCCCTGCCTGTACATGTTGCCACTGATCTATCGGGAAGATGACGTTGAGGAAATGACTAAAAAATTAGTCCTCATCCTGCAAAAACGTGCGCTGCGCAACAACGTGCCCGCAACTATCTGCCATTACTGCACCACTCGCAACTTTTCTATCGAAGAACGTCAGTTCTTAATGTTTCTCGCCAGCGGCTATACCTTAGCCGAAACAGCTCACTTGCTCTCGGTAAGCGAAATTCAGGCCAAAGCCACCCGTCGCAGCATTATGAAAAAGCTGCATGTGAAAAACGATCAGCAATTCTTAAGATACATCCGGGCGCATCTGAACTTTCTACAAAATTAGGTGGCATCTCTCTGCCTGATTTTTTATTGAGAAAAATCTCATCACCAATTAAGTATAGGCACCTACTGTACCTATCTCCATGCTGCCAGAATAATCCAGGCTTACTATTTCCGGGGTAACAGAACGACACACCCGGTAATATTTTATCTAATCCCATAGAGAGGTTGAACTGGATAAAACGACTTTTTGGGCATTGAGTAAGACATCAGAAAACTTCCGGCAGATTATTCTGATGGGATACGCAATTGCCAGTCTGATTATTGCTGAAGCATTGAAACCCAACAGAACAAGGAAACTCACCTTTACGCTGGAGAAAATTTGGGTCAGGGATGTTTATAGTCAGCAATTTATCCAGACCTGCCGCAACAGAAATGGAATGGAAAAGGATGCACAGCGCAAAACGCCGGGACCGACATCGCCGTATACGAAACACTAACTGTACCTGGCAATATCCTCACTATACATCACAGGTATTTGACCGACTTGAGTATCTGACGCAAAAACTCGAATATACATTACCGGGCGACACTATATCTCAGGCGATTATTACGACAGATTACTATCTTGCCTATGCGCTGAGTCGACATTTATTTTCAGGTACACGTACCGCGATCTTCCAGACCATTGAATCGGCCATAGTCAGCCTGCGAGAGTCGGTAATTAGTCAGTTAGTGGTTGATATGGAAGGTTTAACAACCTCTTATTTTGATGTTCTGGAGTATCTGCGCCAGCTAATTAAAAAGCGGAATAACATCCAAATTTTCATATTGCTTTCCCGCCACAATGAAGACCTAACCCCTTTTATTTCTCTGTCCGGCCCATTTTATATCTTGTCACGTAGTCTGCGCCTCCCGGAGATGCGTCACGCTTTATTATCGCCAGTCCTTAACTATATTCACTCCAGGCACATAAACCAGCTTGATTGGGAGATGGTGGAATTACTCTTACAAGGTAACTCCTTAAAAGAGATTGCTTTGTTACAAGCTCGCCCCTACCACCGTATCATCTATCGCCTGAACCAGCTGATTGCGCGTCTGGGCTTAGCAAACCGGCAGCGTTTTTTGCACCTGACACATCGCCTCAGCGTTACCTCTGCTCATTTAATTTAACACCCTAACCCTATGTGCCATAAGATTTTTTAGGAAATTACTTATTTTTATATGAGATAAAAGATCTAAATTTCACAACTATTTAATATTTACAACTATTCCTGGTATTATGCTAACTTCCACCACCCCAGTAAACCATACTGATTCTGTGCATATCAGCACAAATAGCGTCATTCCCACCTTAACAAATCCTAAACAATTAGTTTATTGTATTGTTTTTACCATTTAAAAATTTTTTTCAGTCTGCCATAATTCAAACAGCAGTAAAATAATGCCAATAGTCATTAACACATCTGGATCTTTTAGAACATCCTAACTGACATTAACAACCTGAATGTTGTAAGCCTTTTCCGAAAGAACAGAGCAGGTATAATCCCCATAGTTTTCTGATTAATTGTTAGTTTTCCCAGTGTGAAATGGATTTTCCACAAATTCATTGTTCTGTAGAAGAGCAACCGAATAAACAAGGATGAAATAATATTTATTCGACTCTCCCTCAGAACAACCCTTGGCTATTTGACAATATTATAACGCCTGATGTTTTATAAAATTATCAAGATACGCATACAGTTTGAGGCATACAACAATGAAACCAGCATCCGTTATCATTATGGACGAACACCCTATTGTCAGAATGTCGATAGAAGTACTACTTGAAAAAAACAGTAATATCCAGGTTGTGTTGAAGACCGATGACAGCCGTACGGCAATAGAGCACCTGCGCACTTACCCTGTAGATCTTGTCATTCTGGATATTGAACTACCTGGTTCAGATGGATTTACATTACTCAAGAGAATAAAGTCTCTGCAGGAGAATACTCGGGTGCTGTTTCTCTCCTCCAAATCGGAGTCTTTTTATGCCGGGCGTGCTATCCGGGCCGGTGCAAATGGTTTTGTCAGTAAACGAAAGGATTTGAATGATATCTACAATGCGGTAAAAATGATTTTATCGGGATATTCTTTTTTCCCTTCAGACACCCTTAACTTCATTAACAATATAAATATGAAAAAAGGTGTATTGAATGACATGCCGCTCTCTAATCGCGAAGTTACGGTTTTGCGTTATCTGGCAAATGGCCTTTCTAATAAGGAAATTGCTGAGCAGCTGTTACTCAGCAATAAAACGATTAGTGCTCACAAAGCTAACATCTACGCCAAACTCGGCTTACATACTATCGTTGAGCTGATCGATTACGCAAAAATGCATGAATTAATGTAATAGCACTCCCGGCGAGACTTCGTTCGGGAGCGTTTTATCCGCGCATTGATTAGTTATAGTTAATCATAAATGTGGCATCGGCCCTGGCGAGGCCAGGCTGAACCCCGTCTGCTAACGCGATATAGTTGGCGAAAAAGGTCAGCGTGGCATTGCCGTTCTCATCAATCCCTACGGTTTGGCTGGCCTGCTCGAGCGGTAATCGCGTACGGTCGCTGTCATGCAGTTCGATCGCCACCTTTTGCGCCATCACCGCGTCATCAAGCGCCAGCAACGTCGTACCGGGGGCCGGAGTACCAGAAAACGTTATTGACGCGGATCCCGGCGGGCAGCCTTCCAGTTTCAGCGTAAACGCGACTGGTTGGGTAGTATCCCCGCTGGTCTGTAACTGCTTTGTTGGCCAGGTGCCCAATTCAACCGACTTATTGCTGTCGCTGGCAATCACCGCGCAGGTAAAGTCCACCACGTTTCCGCGCAGTTCAATATTGATTTCGCCCAGCGATGAGGACGCATGGCACAACGAGCTGAATGTCAGTATGGGCAGCATCACCAGAAGCGCCCATGAAGTTGGCGTTTGCTTGTTAGTCATAATCTACTCGCAGATAGCCACGGGCAGTAAAAGGCCCTTCGGTAGGTTTATTCCCCGTCACGCTGACCGGCCAAGTCCGAATACTCACGTTTGCCGCGGCGTTATCATCCAGTTGAAATGGGATCGTGCTGGACAGATTATTGGGCGTCAGCGGTCTACCGGTTTTGTCGGCGACAATGAACCCTAAGTCAGGATTGTCCGATACCATCATTTGCCCAGAGGCTTTCTCGGCCTCTACCCGCATGGTTAAGTAGGCCTGTGCAGCGACGTTGGTGCATTTTATCGCCACCGTTTTGGTCTGCGGATTAATGCCTTCGGGACGGTTTCCTGCCCCCGCCTTGCTGAACAACGATGCGCCAATATCGCCAAAATCAAACTCGACAATCTGCCCTGCGTTCACCTCACAGTTTTGTGGAACCTCCACCTTACCGCTGTAGCTGATGGTATAAACCGGCGTGCTTAGCGCATCTCCGGTACTGGTCGTGACATAGACTCTGAACATGGTCTGGCGCGGGATCGGCACCATGTTAATAAACGAGCGGATCACTTTGAGTTTAAACACCAGGTTTGAATCCTGTACGCCAAAAGGCTTCTGCTTCGAAACGTTCGAGTCAACGCCCATACGGATATAATTTCGCGGAGGATAAAACAACCCGGCATAGCTGTCGGTGATGCTCATGGCCCCCAGCAGGTAGTCATTGAGCTTCAGATACTGAAAACCACCCTCGGTACTTTGAACCGGAAGTTCAGTGACATAGCTTCGATAGGTGTAATTCACCGTTGTCCCAGCCGGACAGGTGGCATTAACGCCAACCCAGCCCGATTTTTCCGGTAACGTCACCACCTGCCCCGGCTGATTATTGCTGCTGTTAAAGACGTTCGACAGATCGTAAAAAACATCCGTTGGTGTGCCATTCGAGTTTTGGCAGACCGTCGCCCAGGACGAATGAGCCATCAGCAGTAAAGCGCTTCCCAGTAACAAACCTGTTTGTCGTTTCATCGTATTATTCCTGTCGCGCCGTTGGAGATTCGCACGTCACGTTCGTGAGCGTCACCGCCTGTTTCAGACTCTCCTCAGGCAAGGCATAGTGCGCCACGCAGCGAGCGTTAGCGCTTTCCCCCCATTGGATCAGCAATTCGCCTTTTAGCGGTAAGCCGCTCAGGTAGATTTGTCCGTCTTCGCCCACCATACTGGTCACGCCGCTGGTGTTTTCACGCACAACGGATCCAAATGGCACAGGTTTACCTGCATATTTCGCGGTTATCAGTGCCCGCACGCCGATACGTGTATCAAACGCTGCTCGCACCAATGCCCCTTGCGTTGGCACGACGCTGCTAACGTTATTTTCCACATCGGTATTGTTGTTCATTGAATTGGTATCTAACGCGACGCGGTTATAGCGATAAACGGTGGCATACGGCATCACCGCGTATCCGCGCCAGTCGGTTTGCACGCCGGTCTGGTTTTCTATCCGCACACCCTGCGCGCCAGGTGCTTTAACCAGCACATTGGTGTCCCCCAGCGGCTGACTGAGGGTAATACCGTCCGCATGCCCCACCACGCCGCCGGAGAGCTGCCAGTTATAGTCATGTTGATCGCGATCGTAGTTGTATCCCACGCCCAGCGTGCCATAAGCCGCCTGCCAGTTGGCGCTGGCGTTTCCGCTGTAACCGTTGGTGCTGCTGTGCCCCTGATTCACGCTGTAGCTCAGGTTGCGCCCATCCAGTAATGTACCGCCGATCCCGCTCTGCCAGCTGTTTTGTCCGTTGCTGTTGCGGTTGGCATTAAAAGTGGCGTAGGTGCGATCGAGCGCGTTATCACGCGAGTAGCGCCGTCCGCTTAGCAGGCTGAACGGCACTGACATATTGAATGCCAGAATACGGTCGGTGTCGGAGATGCCTACCGATTCATTCCACGACCAGGAGAGTGAATAGCTAATCCCCTGCCAGCCGCTGGCATAGCCCACCTGATACCAGGTATTGGTGTCTGAGGTATTCCAGTACGTTTGCTGACTCCCCGAAACATACAGCGAGCCGTAGTCTCCCAGGTTCTGCGAAATGTTAATCTGGAAGCGGCCCTTTTTGCTGTAACTCAGGTTGTGGTAACTCTTCACATCAGGCACGTCGTGGCGATTGCCTTCGCTGTCGTATTCATACTCATACCCTTCCATGCTGCGATACGCGACGTCATCAAGGGTATAGAAGCCGCGCGTTGAGTAGCGATATCCCAACAGCTGGAAGTTTGTACCAAAGTTGTTCAGCGATTTTGCATACAGAAAACGCAAAGACTGCCCCTGATGCGTACTGTCATCCGCCAGTTGACTGCGCGCATGGGTTAAATCCACAGAAACCGCCCCCCAGTCCCCCAGGTTTCGGCCGGTGCCTAAAACTACCGCGGTGTAACGTGAGGCCAGCTGCGTACCGCCATAAGCGGTGTAGCCTTCTGGTAACCCGGCAATTAATGTTCCCTGGAAAAAGAACGGTGAAGATTGCTGGCTATTGCCGCTGCGAAAATCCCCGGCAACCACGTCGTATTTGAAACGCCCTTCTCGTTGTAACAAGGGAACCGTGGAGTACGGCACCGTATAGCGCTGCTGGCTGCCGTCCTTTTCGTCCACCGTCACCTCAAGGTCACCGCTGGATGACGTCGGGTTGAGATCGGTTATCGAAAAAGCGCCCGGTGACACATAGCTTTGATAAATCACATAGCCATTCTGACGAATGGTCAGTTTCGCTGCGGTACGCGCAATGCCGCGAACGGTTGGCGCGTAGCCCTGTAAGCTGTCGGGATACATACTGTCTGAGGAATAGAGCCGCGCCCCGCGAAATCCGACGCTGTCAAAAACGTCGTTGCCGGTGTTGCTGTCGCCCATCACCAGTTCCCCCTTCAGCGGGATAATCGCGCGCTGAAGCCATGTACCGATATTTTTCCAGCTTTGTGAGTGGTATCCGTCACCTTTGGAATAGCTCCATGCGCCGTTATTTCTCAAGCGCCAGGGGCCATAATTCAGGCCACTGAGCATACTTAAGAAATAGCTGTCAGTGTCACTGCCGCGGCTGCCGGTAAAGCTGTAATTGACCAGCGCAGCCGGGATCCCTTCATCCCACTCCTCCGGCGGAATATAGCCACGCGCGCTGTTTAACATTGACGCCTGCGGCAGGCTGACGTTTAAGCGCAGGGTAGAAAAATCAAATGCAATCTCACTGCCTGGAATCGCCTCCGGTAGATTGATGCAGGTATCGTTCGGATCCTTACTGAGTGCCGGAAATGCAGCGATATTGACGCCAAGGCGCTTCACCCAGTCGAGTCCAAAACACGGCATCAGCCCACCAGACTTCTCCCCGGTTTTTCCCGCACTGCTCGTAAAACGAATATCCTGAGTGGCAACAAACTCATCGTTGCGCCAGATATCCACACGATAAACGCCTTCAGGCTGATGATTGCCTTTTTCAAAACGTGATAAATCCGCCACGGTTGCCGTATCCGCAGATAAAAAGGCCGGATTAAAATAGCTTTCCCCATGGCTTAAAGAGGGAAAGAGCGCCGCCAGCGTGGACAACGCCACCCCCGCCAGCGGTGGCGTAACCCCCGGTAACAGGCCAGGAAAATACGTTGTCTTATTCATCGTTATCTCAACGCACGCTAACCGTTTGGGCCGGGGTCACGGCGCCATAATCATTGACCGTCTGGAACGTGACGTTGCCCTGAACGCCCGTTGGTAGCAGGACCTGCGCATCACTTTTCGGCGCGACCATCACGTTATCAACCTTCGTTTTCCCCACGTTGAGATTGACCAAGGTGACGTAATACGCTGACGGATTATTGATTTTCAGGTGGTTGTCGGTACGGGAAAATTTCAGCATCCCGGGCGCATCTTCCGGAATTTGCGGCAGATTATTCGGACGGACAAAAAGCTTGATGCGGGACAGAATCGCCAGTTGCAGAACGTTTTTACCCTCAAGGCTGTTTTTATTGACTGACGGAATGGCTTTCACATTCATCCAGAACAGCGATTCACGGTCTTTGGGCAGCGGAACACCTGCATAGATGATACGCAGCGTGTTTTCGCTTTTGGGTTCGCTGACGAACAGCGGAGGCGTAACCACAAACGATTTTTCTTTAACGCCTGCGCTATTCTCGATCCATGAATTGACCAGGTAACGTTCTTTGGTATCACTATTGCTAATAGACAGGGACGTTTGTTTGGCATCAGCTGGATAAATAACGCGGGTAGCGCCTAATGCAATACCGCCGGCAGCCTGAACACTGGCAGCAGAAAATAAGGCCAGTAAAAGGATAAAACCTGATTTTAGATAATTAAACATAGCTACAAATACCTTTGGTGTGATTATCGTTGGGAAATTAATCAGGGATAAACCAACGTAAACCACACGTCTGAACGAAGCGTTCCCGGCGTTATATTTTCCGAGACAGCCCGATAACGAGCAGTGAAATGAAACGTCATCTCTTGCGTTATAATCGGTGCATAATGAAGCGGCAGCGCATTCGGAATAATTTGCCGTTGGCGCTCATCAAATAACGCCAGACCGATCCCCGAAGCCGCAGACGCATCACCACTGGCAAGAAAAACCTGCGGATCTTCTGCTGGTGTCACACCTGCAAACGCAATCCCAACGTGGTCGTAAACATCGGAGCTGCATGACGTTAAGCGCAGTGAAAACGGCACGCTGGTCGAGGCAAAGCTTCCCGTCCCGGAGAAAGCATTGGTGCGATACTGCCCCATTTGCACCCGCAAATTTTGGCTGTCGGTAGCGACCGTACAGGCACCATTGACGAGCTGCCCCCGTAAGTGAAGGCGGCCACTTTCCAGTATTACCGTATGTGCAAACACAGGCAGTACGCACAGCATTCCCGCCAGCGCCACGCCTTTCCCTATCATCTGCCGCATCCTTCATCATCCCCGGAAATTGCCTCATCCAGTGAGGCGAACGTCATCCTTGCGCAAATCAGAACGGCTTATTCGTACTTCATGATGAACGTCGCGTCGGCATTTGCCTGACCCGGCGTAGCGCTGGTGGCTGTGGCTTTGTAACGCGCAGAGAAACGTAGGGTGTTGGTCCCTTCTACCAGCGCCTGAGCGGTAGAGAAGGTGGCTCCATCCGGCTTCAGCGCGGTGGACGTATTGTCCAGGATTTCAATCCCGACACCGCTGGCAGTAGTACCGTTATCTGCAGAAGTGACAGCCAGCAGGTTGTTGTTGGTAATATCGGATTGACCAGAGAAAGCCACGGCTGCGGTTGCGGCAACTTTCGGATCACAGTCGTTCAGCACGATTGAGAACGGAATTTGCGCCGTTGTATCGCCAACTGCGGTAAAACTGGCGGTACGATACTGGCCTAAGGTGACAACCTGATCAGATGACTGAGTACTGACTGCACAGGCTGCATTGACCAGTTCACCTTCAAAATGCACAGTACCGCCGCTAACGCTTACCGGATCGGCTGCAACCGCTGCACCTGCAACTAACATCAGGCTGGCAATAACAGAAGAGGTCATTAATTTACGTTTCATGGATTTCCCTTGAATTACACACATCCGGCTCCGGCGTCCTGCGGGATCCGTTTGAATCATTATCGACATTAAATGTCAGGCTAATTATCTCTGCATCCTGTAAAGATATATATCGCAAGAGAATTAGCTAACCTTTTACCCCAACTCTCCTGAGTATTTGATTCACTAATTAATCTTCGCGAATATGACTATTCGTCACAGGGTTAAATTAAACATTTCAATTAATGAAAAATACCTGCAAATCCTTTTATTGACCCTGGCCAATTCTTATTGGGACCTAAGAAAAATCTGGGTGAATATTACTTAAATGCTCCCATAAAGGTACGTAACAGACTGGTTTATGGCGCATTACCCCTGAAAACACCAGGGTGATGAATTGTTTCATTCACGTTAATTTTAATTCGCATGCTCATTAATTACCTGGGAGACTTCAGCCTCTGTGCTGATCTCATGCTCTGACCATGGCACCCGTTATCGCACGTAAAAACGCAAACGAAAACTGACAGCACGCCCCGCTTCTGACAAAATAGTGACATCCCCTTCGGTTTAACGTAACAGACGGAATTCTCTCTCTGATGGCAGCAAAGATTATTGACGGTAAAACGATTGCGCAGCAGGTGCGCTCTGAGGTTGCTCAAAAAGTTCAGGCGCGTTTAGCGGCTGGATTACGCGCCCCAGGCCTGGCTGTTGTGCTGGTAGGTAGCAACCCGGCTTCGCAGATTTATGTTGCGAGTAAACGCAAAGCCTGTGACGAAGTGGGGTTTGTCTCCCGCTCCTATGACCTGCCTGAAACCACCAGCGAGGCGGAGCTTCTTGAGCTGATCGATACGCTCAATGCAGATACCACCATCGACGGTATCCTGGTACAACTGCCGTTGCCGGCGGGTATCGACAACGTGAAAGTGCTGGAACGGATTGCACCGGATAAAGACGTTGACGGTTTCCACCCGTATAACGTCGGTCGCCTGTGCCAGCGCGCGCCGCGTCTGCGCCCATGTACTCCGCGCGGTATCGTTACCCTGCTTGAGCGTTACAACATCGATACCTACGGTCTGAATGCCGTGGTCATCGGTGCCTCGAATATTGTCGGTCGCCCAATGAGTATGGAGCTACTGCTGGCTGGCTGCACCACCACCGTCACCCACCGATTCACTAAAGATCTGCGCCGCCACGTAGAAAATGCTGACCTGCTGATTGTTGCCGTCGGTAAACCGGGCTTTATTCCTGGTGAGTGGATCAAAGAAGGTGCGATTGTGATTGATGTCGGCATCAACCGTCTGGAGAATGGTAAGGTTGTTGGCGATGTGGTCTTTGACGATGCGGCCGCACGAGCGTCATATATCACGCCGGTCCCCGGCGGCGTAGGCCCAATGACGGTCGCCACACTTATCGAAAACACGCTGCAGGCGTGTGTTGAATATCATGATGTAAAGGACGTTTAAGATGGCCACATTTTCACTGGGTAAACACCCACACGTTGAACTCTGCGATTTGCTGAAGCTGGAAGGCTGGAGCGAAAGCGGCGCCCAGGCAAAAATTGCTATTGGCGAAGGGTTAGTGAAGGTCGATGGCGTTGTTGAAACGCGTAAACGCTGCAAAATCGTTGCCGGACAGACCGTCAGCTTTGAAGGCCACAGCATTAACGTCGTGGCGTGACCCTAAGTGCCGGATGAGGTTAACACCGTATCCGGCCACTTCCCCTTCTCGTTTTCAGATAATGACTTCATCCCCACTTCACAGTGAACTGATAGCATGTTGTTTTTCCTCACGAAGCGATCATCATGCCCACTATCGTTACCCACGCGGCCGTTCCGCTCTGTTTAGGGTTAGGTCTCGGACTTAAAGTCATCCCCCCACGATTACTGTTTGCTGGCGTCGTTCTGGCCATGCTGCCAGATGCCGACGTGTTGTCATTTAAGTTCGGCGTCGCCTACGGCAATGTGTTTGGTCACCGGGGTTTTACCCACTCACTGCTGTTCGCCTTCGTGGTACCGCTGCTCTGCGTCTTGATTGGCCGACGATGGTTTAAGGCGGGATTGATTCGCTGCTGGCTATTCCTGACGGTTTCACTGCTGTCGCACAGTCTGCTGGATTCTGTCACCACCGGCGGCAAAGGCGTCGGCTGGCTGTGGCCGTGGTCGGATGAACGCTTTTTCGCGCCGTGGCAGGTGATTAAAGTCGCGCCGTTCGCGCTGTCACGCTACGCCACGCCGTACGGGCACCAGGTGATCATGTCGGAGTTGATGTGGGTATGGCTGCCGGGAATCGTAATGATGAGTGTGCTGTGGTGGTATCGGAAATATTAATCTGCCGGATGCGACGCGATGCGTCTTATCCGGCCTACACGGCCCGGTAAGCGTAAGCGCCACCGGGCATTACAGAGTTACTTACGACGCCAGGTGGTACCCTGCGGGCCGTCTTCCAGCACGATGCCCATCTCGTTGAGACGGTCACGCGCGGCGTCAGCTGCCGCCCAGTCTTTCGCCTTACGCGCATCCAGACGCTGTTGGATTAACGCTTCAATTTCAGCGACTTCACCGTCATCCGCCTGCGCACCGCTTTGCAGGAACGCTTCTGGATCCTGTTCCAGCAGGCCCAGTACGCTGGAAAGCTTACGCAGATGCGCAGCCATGCCGTTAGCCGCCGCCATATCTTCACCCTTCAGACGGTTTACCTCACGTGCCATATCAAACAATACGGAGTAGGCTTCCGGGGTGTTGAAGTCGTCGTCCATCGCTTCAATAAAGCGCGCTTCAAAGGCTTCGCCACCGGCTGGCGCAACGGATTTGTCGGTACCACGCAGCGCGGTATACAGACGCTCCAGCGCAGAACGCGCCTGCTTGAGGTTCTCTTCGCTGTAGTTTAACTGGCTACGGTAATGACCAGACATCAGGAAGTAGCGAATGGTTTCGGCGTCGTAGTATTTCAGCACATCGCGAACGGTAAAGAAGTTGCCCAGCGATTTGGACATTTTCTCGCGGTCAACCATCACCATCCCTGAGTGCATCCAGTAATTAACGTACTCACCGTCATGCGCACAGGTGGACTGAGCAATTTCGTTTTCATGGTGCGGGAACATCAGGTCCGAACCGCCACCGTGAATATCGAAATGGTTGCCCAACTGTTTGCAGTTCATCGCCGAACATTCGATGTGCCAGCCCGGACGGCCCGCGCCCCACGGAGACGGCCAGCTCGGCTCGCCTTCTTTGGACATTTTCCACAGCACGAAGTCCATCGGGTTGCGCTTCACATCAACCACGTCAACGCGCGCGCCTGCCTGCAGCTGATCCAGATCCTGGCGCGACAGCTGGCCGTAGTTCGGGTCAGTCGGCACGTCGAACATCACGTCGCCGTTATCGGCAACATAAGCGTGACCTTTGGCAATCAGCTGTTCAGTGATTTCGATAATTTCAGCGATATGGTGCGTAGCACGCGGCTCCAGATCCGGGCGCAGAATATTCAGCGCATCGAAATCGCTGTGCATTTCCGCGATCATTCTGTCGACCAACGCCACAAAGCTTTCGCCGTTTTCATTCGCGCGCTTGATGATTTTGTCATCGATATCGGTAATGTTGCGCACATACTTCAGCTTATAGCCGAGAAAGCGCAGATAACGCGCAACGACGTCGAAAGAAACGAAGGTACGTCCGTGGCCAATATGACAGAGATCGTAAACGGTAATACCACACACGTACATGCCGACTTCCCCGGCATGAATAGGTTTGAATTCCTCTTTTTGGCGCGTCAGTGTATTAAAGATTTTTAACATCGAAGATTCCGTGTAGACGTGTGTGGATAGTAAAGTCTGTATAATACCCATAATTTAGACCGGAAGCAGCACACTTTGCGAGGTGATCGCAGCTTGCGGTTATGCTATAACACACCCCTAACTCTGACCCTTGACGGGGTCGAAGCACCAATCTATCGGAACAGGATGCAAAAATGGTTACTTTCCACACTAATCACGGCGATATCGTAATCAAAACGTTTGATGATAAAGCGCCTGAAACAGTTAAAAACTTCCTGGACTACTGCCGCGAAGGTTTTTACAACAACACCATTTTCCACCGTGTTATTAACGGTTTCATGATCCAGGGCGGCGGTTTCGAGCCAGGCATGAAGCAAAAAGCCACGAAAGAAGCGATCAAAAACGAAGCGAACAACGGTTTGAAAAACACCCGTGGTACGCTGGCGATGGCGCGTACTCAGGCTCCGCACTCCGCAACCGCACAGTTCTTCATCAACGTTGCAGACAACGACTTCCTGAACTTTTCCGGCGAAAGCATGCAGGGTTGGGGTTACTGCGTGTTCGCTGAAGTTGTTGAAGGCATGGACGTGGTTGATAAAATCAAAGGCGTTTCCACTGGTCGCAGCGGTATGCATCAGGATGTGCCAAAAGAAGACGTTATCATCGAAAACGTGACCGTCAGCGAGTAATCGTGGCGACACTGTTTATTGCAGATCTTCACCTCTGCACAGAAGAACCGGCGATCACCGCCGGTTTTCTGCGTTTTTTAGCCGGTGATGCGCGAAAGGCCGATGCGCTATACATTCTTGGCGACCTGTTTGAAGCCTGGATTGGCGACGACGATCCTAATCCGCTGCATCGTGAAATGGCCGCGGCGATAAAATCACTGACTGATTCCGGCGTTCCCTGCTTTTTTATTCACGGCAACCGTGATTTTCTGCTCGGTAAACGTTTTGCCCGTGCGAGCGGCATGACCTTGCTTCCCGAAGAAAAAGTGCTCGACCTGTATGGCCGCAAGGTGCTGATCATGCATGGCGACACCTTATGCACCGACGACGCAGGCTATCAGGCATTTCGCGCCAAAGTGCATCAACCCTGGTTACAGAAGCTGTTCCTCGCTCTGCCGCTGTTCGTTCGCCAGCGAATCGCTGCGAAAATGCGTGCCAACAGCAAAGCAGCCAACACCACCAAATCGCTGGAAATCATGGATGTGAATCAGCAGGCCGTGATTAGCGAGATGGAAAAACATCAGGTTCAGTGGTTAATTCACGGCCATACCCACCGCCCTGCCGTCCACGAGCTTACGGCCAATGAGCAACCCGCTTTCCGCGTGGTTTTAGGCGCATGGCACACCGAAGGTTCGATGATCAAAGTCACCCCTGACGACGTTGAACTGATCGCATTTCCGTTTTAATTCTGCAGATACTCAGTTCCTCTTTACACAAAATTATTCGAGTTGCATCAAAGCGGCAAATCTGTGAGTCCCCTGGAGCTTACAAAAGTAAGTGACTGGGGTGAGCAGATGCAGCCAACAAAGAGGCAGCTTGAAGAGTGAAGTGCAAAGCGCGCAATCGTTTTCCTTGGCGGTGAATTATGCTATTCTCTGTGGCCTCAAAAGTCGAGTGTAGTGCACCACAGGAGTTTTCAGACGCATGTCTTCCCGCAATAATCCGGCGCGTGTCGCCATCGTGATGGGGTCCAAAAGCGACTGGGCTACCATGCAGTTCGCCGCCGAAATCTTCGAAATGTTGGACATTCCACACCATGTTGAGGTCGTCTCTGCTCACCGTACCCCAGACAAACTGTTCAGTTTCGCCGAAGGCGCTGAAGAGAACGGCTATCAGGTGATTATTGCCGGTGCCGGTGGTGCTGCACATTTGCCTGGAATGATTGCGGCGAAAACGCTGGTGCCAGTTTTGGGCGTTCCGGTGCAAAGCGCAGCGCTGAG
The DNA here is from genome assembly GCF_030332915.1 of Citrobacter sp. Cpo040. NCBI lineage: Bacteria > Pseudomonadati > Pseudomonadota > Gammaproteobacteria > Enterobacterales > Enterobacteriaceae > Citrobacter > Citrobacter sp. Cpo040. The sequence goes on along the minus strand of NZ_JAOWGX010000036.1, from coordinate 246,028 downwards.
CGGCGTAGATAGCCTCTACTCTATCGTTCAAATGCCGCGCGGTATTCCGGTCGGCACGCTGGCGATCGGCAAAGCGGGGGCGGCAAATGCGGCCCTGCTGGCAGCACAAATTCTGGCAACACACGACAAAGAACTACATCAGCGTCTGGCTGAGTGGCGCAAAGCGCAAACCGATGAGGTGCTGGAGAACCCGGACCCGCGAGGTGTCGCATGAAGCAGGTCTGCGTACTTGGCAACGGACAGCTAGGGCGCATGCTGCGCCAGGCCGGTGAGCCACTGGGCATAGCGGTCTGGCCCGTCGGGCTGGACGCTGAACCGGCTGCGGTCCCTTTTCAGCAAAGCGTGATCACCGCTGAGATTGAGCGCTGGCCGGAAACGGCACTCACCCGCGAACTGGCACGCCACCCGGCGTTTGTTAACCGCGACGTCTTCCCGATTATTGCCGACCGTCTGACGCAAAAGCAGCTTTTTGACAAGCTCGGTCTGGCGACCGCGCCATGGCAACTGCTGGCAGATAAAAGCGAATGGTCTGCGATATTCGACAAACTTGGCGAGCTGGCGATTGTGAAACGTCGCGTCGGCGGCTACGACGGACGTGGACAGTGGCGCTTGCGCGCAAATGAAACTGAGCAACTGCCGGACGACTGCTACGGCGAGTGCATCGTCGAGCGGGGAATCAACTTCTCCGGAGAAGTCTCACTGGTTGGCGCTCGTGCGCACGACGGCAGCACCGTTTTCTATCCTCTGACCCATAACCTGCATCAGGACGGCATTCTGCGCACCAGCGTGGTGTTCCCGCAGGCTAACGCCAGACAGCAGGAACAAGCTGAAGCAATGCTCTCTGCCATCATGCAGGAGCTGTGCTATGTCGGCGTGATGGCGATGGAGTGTTTCATCACCCCGGAAGGTCTGCTGATTAACGAACTGGCTCCGCGCGTGCACAACAGCGGGCACTGGACGCAAAACGGCGCCAGCATCAGCCAGTTTGAGCTGCATCTACGTGCCATTACCGACCTGCCGTTACCGACGCCGGTGGTGAACCATCCTTCGGTGATGGTAAACCTGATTGGTAGCGACCTGAACTACGACTGGCTGAAGCTGCCGCTGGTGCATCTGCACTGGTATGACAAAGAGGTGCGTGAAGGGCGTAAGGTGGGTCACCTGAACCTGAGCGACAGCGATACCGCGCGCCTTAGCGCGACGCTGGAAGCGCTTATCCCCCTGCTGCCGCCGGAATATGCCAGCGGTATTATCTGGGCGCAGTCAAAGCTGAAATAAGCCAATAATGCCGGGGAGTTGATTTTATCCTTCCCCGGCCCCTCCTCTGGCGCGTAAAATCCCCTCCATTGCTGTTTTGTATTTTCAGGATCAAACATGAACGATGGAACGGACTACCGCGCAATTTTGCTTGCCGGTACGCCTTTAATCGATGTACGCGCCCCCGTGGAATTTCAGCAGGGCGCAATGCCGGGCGCAATCAACCTTCCCTTAATGAACGATGACGAACGTGCCGCCGTGGGTACCTGTTACAAACGCCAGGGGCCCGAAGCCGCCCTCGCGCTCGGCCATCAACTGGTCTCGGGGGAGACCCGCCAACAGCGCATGCATGCCTGGCAGGATGCCTGCCGTCAAAATCCTGCAGGCTATTTATGCTGCGCGCGTGGCGGTCAGCGTTCGCATATTGTGCAGCAGTGGCTGCATGAGTCCGGCATTGACTATCCGCTGATTAAAGGCGGTTACAAAGCCCTGCGCCAGGCAGTGATACAGCTGACTGAAGAATTAGTGCAAAAGCCGATCGTCTTAATTGGCGGCTGTACCGGGAACGGCAAAACCCAACTGGTGCAACAACAGCCAAACGGTGTGGATCTCGAAGGTCTGGCGCACCATCGCGGCTCCTCGTTTGGGCGCACCGTTGAACCTCAATTGAGTCAGGCGAGTTTTGAAAACCTGCTGGCGGTTGAAATGCTCAAAACCGATAGCCGTCAGGATTTACGTCTGTGGTTACTGGAAGATGAAGGCCGCATGATCGGGGCTAATCATCTGCCCGAATGCCTGCGCGAGCGCATGACCCAGGCATCAATTGCAGTGGTGGACGATCCTTTTGAGCGTCGTCTGGAGCGACTACGCGAAGAGTATTTCGTGAAGATGCACCACGATTTTACCCACGCTTATGGCGAGAGCCAGGGCTGGCAGGAGTACAGCGAATATCTGCACCACGGCCTGTTTGCTATCCGCCGTCGTCTGGGTTTACAACGTTTTGCTGAGCTGACCACCCTGCTCGACGTGGCTCTGCGCGAACAGCAGGCAACGGGCAGCACCGACGCCCATATGGGCTGGCTGGTGCCGTTGCTCAACGAGTATTACGACCCGATGTATCGCTATCAGCTGGAAAAGAAAGCCGCGAAAATCGTCTTTCGCGGCACATGGCAGGACGTTGCCGACTGGCTTAACGCACGGTGATCAGTGTCTGTCGCGCTTATCTGCGCGTTTTGCCAGCCAGTCACCCAGCACCTGAACGACCTGCACCAGAATAATCAGCGCCACCACGGTGACAATCATGACCTGGGTTTCGTAGCGGTAATAACCAAAGCGAATCGCCAGGTCGCCGACTCCACCGCCGCCAACGATCCCGGCCATAGCGGAGTAACCGATCAGACTCACCAGCGTAATCGTCAACCCACGCAGCAGACCCGCGCTCGCCTCTGGTAACAGGACGGTGCAGATGATGCGCATCGGGCTGGCCCCAAACGCTTCCGCCGCTTCAATAATGCCTTTATCAACTTCACGTAGCGCACTGTCGACCAGACGGGCATAGAAGGCAATTGCCGCCACTGAGAGCGGGACCGACGCCGCAATCGGGCCAATGGTATTCCCGAGCAAAAACTGGGTTAGCGGCAGCAGCAGAACCAGCAGGATCACAAACGGTACCGAACGAATGATATTCACCAGCACGGAGCTGAGCAGATACACAAAACGGTTTTGCCAGAATAAATGCCGGTCGGTGACGAAAATCAGAAAACCGAGCGGCAGACCACCAATAATTGCCAGCACCGTAGAGATGCTCAGCATCTGGAAGGTTTCATTAAACGCCAGCGTCAAATCAGGCAATAAATCATCCACGAATCACCTCCACCTGTGCAGTACGTTGACGAATATGTTCCACGGCGACTTCCACCGCTGAAGGGTTATGCGGCGCGGTCAGCTGCACGACCAGAATCCCCAGCGCACGTTCGCCAATATATTCAATTTTGCCGTGCAGAATGTTCACCGCCACGCCAAATTTAACCGCGACTTCTGACAACACCGGCTGTTCCGCCGAATCGCCGATGAACAGAATTTTTAGCAACTGGCCGGGCAGATGCTGGCGCAGACGCTCGGGCAGCGTCAAATTGAGGGTATGCGACACCAGCTGCTGCGTAAACGCGTGCTGCGGATGAGCAAAAACGTCAAACACCTCACCAGACTCCACCACCTTGCCACCGGACATCACCGCCACGCGATCGCAAATCGATTTGATCACGTTCATCTCGTGAGTGATCAGCACGATCGTGATCCCCAACTGTTGGTTGATCTGCTTAAGCAATGCCAGAATCGTGGCTGAGGTTTCGAGATCTAAGGCGGAAGTAGGTTCATCACACAGCAACACATCCGGATGATTGGCAATCGCGCGGGCAATACCCACACGCTGCTTTTGCCCACCGCTGAGCTGAACCGGAAAGCGGTTCGCCTTGTCTGACAGCCCCACCAGCGCCAGGATTTCGCTCACGCGCGGGCCAATTTTACTGCGCTCCCATCCGGCAGCCTTCAGGCTAAAGGCGACGTTTTGCGCCACGGTACGGGTATGCATCAGGTTAAAATGTTGAAAAATCATCCCGATACGCTGACGGGCTTTACGTAGATGCCCCCCTTCCAGCGCAGAAATTTCTACGCCGTTCACCTTCACGCTTCCCTGGCTCGGACGCGTTAAGGCGTTCAGGGTGCGCAGCAGCGTACTTTTCCCCGCGCCGCTGGTCCCGACAATGCCAAATATCTCACCTGCGCCAATGCGCATGCTAACGTCATCAACCGCCCGGGTTGATGGTCCACGGCCTGCGCTAAAATCCACGCAAACCTTTTCTATCTCAATCATATCCACCTCAGAAATGCGAAAAGGGCAGTCGTCGCTGCCCCTGTTAACCCTTGTGCGCAGCGATTATTGGGCTGTCGACATCCATTCCGGTTTCTGGAAGGCGCTGTAGATATTTTGCGGATCGTCGATCACCGCGCGATACGCCGGAGATTTCACCGCCTCAACAATATCTTTCGCGAACGGTTTATCCGCATCTTCACTGCGTACCGCGATGATATTTTTCAGATTTTCGTCCAGGTGCTCTTGCTTGATGGCGCTGGAAAGATCCAGTTTTGCCGCCACGGCAAAGTTACCGTTAACCAGCGCGCCGGTCACACCGTCCAAAGTGCGCGGCAGTTGTGCCGCTTCCAGTGGTTTAAATACCAGTCCTTTCGGGTTGCTGGCGATATCGCGCTCGGAGGCTTTCGTAGGATCGATATTATCTTTGATGGTGATAAGGCCAATGGATTGCAGGAAACGCAGACCGCGGGCCAGGTTGGTCGGATCGTTGGACAACGTGATCACATCCCCTTTTTTCAACTCATCCAGGCTTTTGATTTTGTGCGAGTAAAACCCCATCCCGGCCGTCGGGACCACAATCAGCTTGCTCAGCTTCAGGCCTTTATCGGCGGTGAATTTGTCAAAATAGAGCGAATGCTGGAACAGGTTAGCATCAATGCTACCGTTGGAGAGCGCCATGTTTGGCTGCACGTAATCGCTGAATTCGCGCACCACTACCTTGTAACCTTTCTCTTTCAGCGTAGGGGCAATGGCCTGTTTCACCATATCGCCGTATGGCCCAGGCGCGACGCCAAACACGATGGTATGCGGGTCACTGTTCGCATGAGCAAATTGTAAGCCGCAGGCCAGTAACAGCGCCCCGGTCGCGACGCGTAAACTCTGACGCAATCCCATATTTTCTCCATTTTAACGTTGTGGTGTCATGTCTCACGCCGTTCATGCGGCGTTGTTCTCGTTGGCCTGATAACAGGCAGATTTCTAACATGACACAGATCACAACCTGCTGTCCTTGAAATTATTTCATGATGTTGCAGAGTATGTTTTTAAATGTGAGAAGGTATGAAAAAGCCGGATGTCGGCATAAGTGCCTTATCCGGCCTACAACAGCTTTCTTAGGCCCGATAAACGCAAGCATATCGGGCGGCAGGCGTCGATTAGAAGTCGTAACGCAGACGAACCAGGTTCATGTCACCCAGATTGTCGGTGCTGGAGGTAAAGACGTGTTCGTAATCAACACGGAAACCGTAATCCAGCTGGAAGCTGATCCCTACGCCGTTGTCGGTACGCAGGTAGTTACGGCCATTCACGTACTCAATACGGTCGCCCATAAAGTAAGGCTGAACGGATTTCAGCGCATATTGACCCACCGGGAAGGTGTAACCGGCGAAGTATTCCAGACCCCAGGCGTCACCGGCAAAGTAGTCGTTAACAGAGACTTTTTTGGTGGTCATGAAGTTTTGATACCAACCGCCGCCCAGCGAGAAGGTCCAGTTGTCCGGTTTCCAGCTCAACGCGGTACCAACGATGTTTTGATCGTAGGTTTTGCTGGTGTTGCCACGCATTTCCGCGCGAGTGTAGTTCCACGCCGTACCCCAGGTCAGGTCATCGGTGATGTGATAATCCGCACCCAGCGAGCCACCGCCTTTACGCTTGTAGCGCAGGCCGTTGTTCGGGTTGTAATCATCACTGAACAGATAAGACGCGTAGAGATCAACATCGCCAACCGTTTTCTTATACTTCAACGATTTACGCGTACGGTAGGAACCATCATAGTCGCCATTGATACCGTTACCTGGTGCCTGCCCGATCATGTCGTAGTCCCAGATATCCGTTTTCGCACCGACCACATCATAGTAAATGCTGTTCTGTTGACCGAAGGTCAGCGTACCCCAGGTTGCACTCTTCAGACCGGTGTACAACATACGACGCGTGGTATCGTTAGCACCGTCAGCGTAGTGGTTATCCCAGTTGAACATCGCCGGGAAGTTAACGCCCAGCTCGTAGTAGCTCACCCAACTGATATCATCAAACAGATAATAGTCAGCGGCGAAGCGGAAACGTGTACCGCCATCGAAGCCATTACGTTTGTAGCCATTCTTACCATCGTCACCGGTCATATTCTGGAACTGCGGGCGAATACTCCCGCCGACGGTGAAGTTAAGACGGCTCAGCGGGTTGCCCGCCTGCGGATCTTGTTTCAGGACCGTGATTTCCGCCTGTGAAGCGAAAGTCGTTAATGCCACTGCTGCGCCGATCGATACCGCCAGCGCTGTTTTTTTTATAGTCATTATTTATACCTTGATAGATAGCCTGCCAATTATTCAGCACACAAATATTAACGTTTATTAATACTCTCGTGTTGTTGGGTTTTTATTGTTCTGTGCTGTTAAATATCAAGGAGTTATCAATTTGTGCTGCATAGATAAAAAAAGCACCGATTTAAAAAACCGGTGCGTAATCATCACGAATATGAATTAACTACTGAACTGACGGAACAGCGCTTTACCTTTTAGCAGACGTGAACCGAGCCATCCGCCGCATAAAGAGAGCAGCAATGCTCCACTAAATGGTAATACTACCCACAGTCGCCAGTCTGGCTCCCAGGGGAAATCAAACACTTTGGTTTGCAGCACCGCCAATGCGGTTTCCGCGCCGATGGCTGCCACCAGTCCGGCAACCATCCCGAGCATGGCGAACTCGCACCACAGCGTGGTACGCAGCAGTTTCTTGCCCGCGCCCAGCGTGCGCCAGACTACCAGCTCCTGGTGACGCTGGCGCATACCGACCTGAACCTGCGCCAATAGCAGCAACATACCGCAGGCGGTGACCAGTACCACCATCACTTCCAGCGCCCGGCTCACCTGCTCCAGCACCTGCCCTACCTGTTTGAGGATGGCGCCAATATCCAGCAGGCTGATGGTCGGGAATTCGCGGTTAAGCTGCGTCAACATGCCGTTGCCGTTCTCCCAGCGAAAGCTGGTTAACCAGCTCTGGGGCTGATCGTCCAGCGCCCCGGCAGGGAAAATAAAGAAGAAGTTAGGCCGCAGGCTTTCCCAATCCACTTTACGCAGGCTGCTGACCGTGGCGCTGAAATCCTGGGTATCGCCCATAAAGGTCACCCGATCGCCGAGCTTCACGTTTAACCGCTTCGCCAACCCTTCTTCCATCGACACTTCGCCCTCTTTTGGCGGCCAGCTTCCGGCAGTTATCGGGTTATGATCCGGTCGGGTATCCTGCCAGGTCAGGTTAAGCTCGCGGTTCAGCGCCTCATCCTGATTGCCTTCGGTCGGCTTCTCATTGATCGCCGTCAGACGCGCCCGAACAATCGGATAGAACGATTCCGGGATCACCTGATGTTCCGACAAGAAAGCCTTCAGCGGAACCACCTGCTCGGTGGCAATGTTGATCAGGAAATAGTTCGGGCTTTCCGGCGGCATTTGCTGCTGCCAACGGTCGAGCAGATCGCCGCGCAGTACCAGTAACAACGCCAGCAGCATAAAGGAAAGCGAAAATGCCGATAGCTGGCTGAGCGTTGACCACGGCTGGCGCAACAGTCGACTGACCGCCAAACGCAGCGGCAGTGAGGAAAGCGTCAGACCACGCAGCACGTTGAGCAGCATCCAGCCGAGCACCCCGCACAACAGCGCCAGTACCACCGCACCAGCCAGTACCGCCCACAGCAGCGGACTTCCGCCCATCAGTCCAGCAAGCAGTGCAATCACGACTATCACTACCACCGGCAAATAAAACTTCAGCGGCCAGACGTTTGCCACCACGTCACGGCGCAGCACCCGCAGCGGCTGCGTCGCCAGCAGCAGGCGGTAAGGGCGTAACCCGACCAACAGCGAAATCACCGTCATGGTGCCTAGTGCCCATAGCCACGGCCAGGGGCTGGCAGGCGGTAGTTCTCCAGGCAGAACCGGCTTGAGCAGTAGCACCAGCACGCGCTCAAATAGCAGTCCGAACAGCCCGCCGGTCAAGCCAGACAGCGCCAGCACCATCAGCCATTGACCAACAATCAGCCTGCGCAGTTGCGCTCTGCCCGCACCGAGCGTTTTCAGAATAGCCACCAGATCGTAACGGCTGCGGCAATAATGGCTCATCGCTACGGCAACCGCGGCGACCGCCAGCAGCAGCGTTAACAGCGCCGACAGCAGCAAGAACTGTTGCGAACGCTCAAGTGATTTCCCCAGCGCCCCTTCATCCTGCTCCAGCCCATACCAGCGCTGTTCAGGCTTTAACTGTGGCAGCAGCCACTCTTCATAGGCTTCCAGTTGCGATGGCGTCCCGCCAAATTTATAGCGCCAGGTCACGCGGCTTCCCGGCTGGACCGCCGCCGTTTTTTCGACATCCGCCATGTTCATCATCAGACGCGGTGCTATCTGGAACGGATTAAAACCAGAGTCCGGCTCCTGCACCACCTCCCCGGCAATGCGCAGCGTGGCATCGCCAACGTCGATGGAATCACCGACTTTTAAGTTGAGTAGCGCCATCAGACGTGGGGCCAGCAGCACCGAGCCCGGCTGCGGTTTCAGTCCCGGCGGGTTGGTTTGCAGTGTGCCGTACATCGGATACACATCATCTACCGCTTTGACGTTCGCCAGCTGCGGCGTATCCTGGGCAAAGGTCATGGTGGCAAAGGTCAGTTGTTCGCCCACCTTCAGGCCACGCTGTCGCGCCTCGTCAATCCACGCTTTCGGCACGGTACGCGAACTTTGTAGCGACCGATCGCCCGCCATAAACTCACGGCTTTGCTGGCTCAGCCCTTTTTCCATACGATCGCTGATATTGCCCAGCGCCAGCACACAAGCTACCGCCAGGCTCAGCGCCAGCCAGACAATCAGTAATGAAGGCGAGCGCCATTCGCGCCAGAACCAGCGTGCAATCATGCCTCCTCCTGCAACTGTCCATTCACCAGGCGTAAACGCCGATCGCAACGCGCCGCCAACTGCGGGTCATGGGTTACCAGAATCAGGGTAGTACCGTGTTCCCGGTTCAGAGAAAACAGCAGGTCGGCGATTTTGTCTCCGGTCTGGCGGTCCAGATTGCCCGTTGGTTCATCGGCAAACAGCACGTCAGGGCGACCGTTAAAGGCCCGCGCCAACGCCACGCGCTGCTGCTCCCCGCCGGAAAGCTGGGCCGGAAGATGATCAAGACGTTTTCCCAACCCCAGTTGCTCCAGCAGCGTTTTTGCCCCGTCACGACTTTTTCCGCTGTTCTCGCCGCGCAACAGCGCGGGCAGTTCGACGTTTTCCAGCGCGTTGAGGGTCGGAATTAACATGAATGACTGGAAGACAAAACCCACGTGCCGCGCCCGCAGCTGCGCCCGGGCTTCTTCGTCCATGGTGTGCAACGCCTGCCCCACCAGGCTGACTTCACCGCTGGTGCCATCGTCCAGCCCGGCGAGGATCGCCAGCAGCGTGGATTTCCCCGATCCCGACTCGCCAATCAGCGCAATGGTCTCGGCGCGTTTGACAACCAGTTCAACTCCGGTAAGGATGGATAGCTCATGATCACCCTGACCGACGGATTTCTTAAGATGATGAACTTCAACAATGTTTTCCGCTGGCATTGGCCTTTCCTGTTCCTGGTCCTGTTAACTTTCCGCGCCGCCGCAGCGGACACGTTATTAATTCTGGGTGACAGCCTGAGCGCCGGATACCGAATGTCCGCCAGCGCCGCGTGGCCTGCGCTACTTAATGATAAATGGCAAACCAAAACGCCAGTGGTGAATGCCAGCATTAGCGGCGACACCTCGCAGCAGGGCCTGGCCCGTCTGCCTGCATTACTCAAGCAGCACCAGCCGCGTTGGGTACTGGTCGAACTTGGCGGCAACGATGGCCTGCGCGGCTTTGCGCCTGCGCAAACCGAACAAACCCTGCGCACGATTTTGCAGGACGTGAAAGCGGCAAATGCCGAACCGCTATTAATGCAAATTCGTCTGCCGGCAAACTACGGTCGCCGTTATAATGAAACCTTTAGCGCGATTTATCCAAAGCTCGCCAAAGAGTTTGATATCCCTCTGCTGCCCTTTTTTATGGAAGAGGTTTATCTGAAACCCCAGTGGATGCAGGATGATGGTATTCATCCTAACCGTGACGCCCAGCCGTTTATCGCCGACTGGATGGCGCAACATCTCACCCCTTTTCTATCCTAAATAATTCGAGTTGTATGAAGGCGGCAAGTGAGAGAGTTCCCAGGAGCATAGATAACTATGTGACTGGGGTGAGCGAGCGTAGCCAACGCGCAGACAACTTGAAGTATGACGGATATAGTAAATCACGACTCGTAATTCAACGGAGATCCTGACAGGTAAAGTTATGCAAAAATCGGTCTTAATAACAGGATGTTCCAGCGGAATCGGCCTGGAAAGCGCGCTTGAGCTAAAGCGCCAGGGTTTTCAAATTCTGGCAGGCTGTCGCAAACCTGACGATGTCGCGCGTATGAACAGCATGGGATTCACTGGCGTGTTGCTGGATCTGGATTCACCCGAAAGCGTGGATCGTGCCGCCGATGAAGTGATCGCCCTGACCGATAATCGTTTATATGGGATCTTTAACAACGCCGGATACGGTATCTATGGTCCACTGCCCACCATCAGCCGTGAACAGATGGAACAGCAGTTTTCCGCCAACTTCTTTGGCGCACATCAGCTTACCATGCGCCTGTTGCCTGCCATGTTACCCCACGGCGAAGGGCGCATTGTGATGACCTCCTCGGTGATGGGATTGATCTCAACGCCGGGACGCGGCGCCTATGCCGCCAGCAAATATGCACTGGAAGCCTGGTCCGACGCACTGCGTATGGAACTGCGCCACAGCGGGATTAAGGTCAGCCTGATTGAACCCGGCCCCATCCGTACCCGCTTTACCGAAAACGTCAACCAGACCCAGAGCGATGCTCCCGTGGAAAATCCCGGCATTGCCGCGCGTTTTACGCTGGGACCAGAAGCGGTTGTCGCCAAAGTGCGTCATGCGTTTGAGAGCGATAAACCAAAGCTACGTTATCCGGTTACGCTGGTGACGTGGGCAGTGATGCTGCTTAAACGCCTGCTGCCAGGCCGCATAATGGACAAAATTTTACAGGGTTGAGTTGAAGCTCGCGCGTCAGCCCCCATGTAACAAGAAATCGACAAAAGAGAGTAACTCCATGTCCACACAGAATATTGTTAACATTAACGAATCGAACCTACAGCAGACCCTCGAACAGTCGATGACCACGCCGGTCCTGTTCTATTTTTGGTCTGAGCGCAGCCAGCATTGTCTGCAGTTAACGCCGGTACTGGAAAGCCTTGCCGCCCAGTACAACGGCCAGTTTATTCTCGCTAAGCTCGACTGCGATGCCGAGCAGATGATCGCCTCCCAGTTTGGTCTGCGCGCGATCCCTACGGTTTATCTGTTCCAGAACGGTCAGCCGGTAGATGGATTCCAGGGCCCGCAACCGGAAGAGGTTATTCGCGCGCTGCTGGAGAAAGTGCTGCCGAGCGAAGAAGAGCTGAAAGCACGCCAGGCTATCGAATTCATCGAAGCCGGTAATCACGCGGATGCGCTGCCGCTGCTGAAAGAAGCCTGGCAGATCTCCAACCAGAGCAGCGAAATCGGTCTGCTGCTGGCGGAAACGCAAATCGCCCTGAACCGTTCTGATGAAGCCGAAGCGGTACTGAAAACCATTCCGTTGCAGGATCAGGACACCCGCTATCAAGGGCTTATCGCACAGATCGAACTGCTGAAGCAGGCCGCTGATACACCGGAAATCCAACAGTTGCAGCAGCAGGTCGCCAGCAATCCACAGGATGCGTCGCTGGCAACGCAGTTGGCTATTCAATTGCACCAGGTCGGGCGCAACGAGGAATCGCTGGAATTACTGTTCAGCCACCTGAAGAAAGATCTTACGGCTGCCGACGGTCAGGCGCGTAAGACTTTCCAGGAGATCCTTGCCGCACTGGGTACCGGTGATGCGCTGGCCTCGAAGTATCGCCGCCAGCTGTACGCGCTGTTGTACTAATTGGTTCATCATGCCCGATGGCGCTACGCTTATCGGGCCTACAAACACAACCAACACCTCATTCCCGTCGGCCGGATATGGCGGTAGCCGCCATACGGCATCACATCACGGTTTCTTTAATGGCGTCACCACCAGTTGGTGGCGCGAATTATAGAACTTCCGATAGGTTAAATAGCAGGCAATAATGGTCGACAGGCTGGCGGTGGAAAGCAGCATAAACGTCACCATAATCTGATACTTAATCGCTTTTACCGGGTCAATACCTGCAAAGATCAATCCTGACATCATTCCCGGTAAACTCACCAGCCCCACGGTCTTCGCTGAATCGATAGTCGGGATCAGCGAGGCGCGAATGCTGTCGCGAATAAGCGGTGCAGAAGCCACCTTCGGCGTTGCGCCGAGGCTGAGTTTTTCCTGAATTTGCTGCTGCTCGCTGTTAAACCGCTGCCCCAAATTGTTGTAACACAGCCCCACCGCCACCATCGCATTACCTGCAATCATGCCGGAGATCGGGATGACCTGCATCGGCGTGAACTCGATAGAGCCTGACAGAACCAGCACCGAAAGCGTTAGCCCCGCCCCCACCGTAATGGCAATAAACGACGAGAGAAAAGCTTTATCAATATATTTACTGCGTTTTTGCGCGTTATAGGCCGCGTTAAAGCAGATAAATAACACCATCAATAAGGTCAGAATGCTATGGTTGACGCCAAAAATATATTTCAGCACGTAGCCCACGATAATAAGCTGAACCACTGCCCGGCAAACGCTCCAGAGAATATCTTTTTCCAGCGCCAGCTTTTCTTTGTTGCTGATCAGTATCGCGACCACCACCAGCATCATCGCTAACGCCAGGGATTCATTGGTAATATTATGCTCGTTCATTGCTGACTTCCTGCATTTCTCCGGCGTGCGGTTGAAGAGTGATGACATTATCCGCGTGATTAATCTCATCTTTATCGTGCGTCACCCACAGCACGGCAATATTCTTGTCGCGAACATAGTGGTGAATTAATTCGTTCACGTTACGTTTGTTGGACTCATCCAGTGCGCTGGTGATTTCATCAAGCAGCAGGATTTTCGGCAGAAACTGCAAATTACGAATTAACGAGACGCGCTGCTTTTCGCCACCAGATAGCTCATTGATATTTTTTTTCAGGATCGTCTCGGGCAACTGAAAACGAGCCAGATCTTCCAGAAACACATCCGGTTCCGGGCGTTTATCGCGGATTTGCCAGGGAAAAATGAGGTTGTCGTAGACGGTATCACCGAACAAAGCGGGCGTTTGCGCGCAATAAGAGACCTGCTGGCGATAAGCTTCAGGCTTAAGCGTTGATATCTCCTTACCCTCAAAAAGGATTTCACCGGAACTCGGGCTAATTAACGACGCGACTATCTTGAGTAACGTACTTTTACCGCAGCCGGACTGGCCGGTAATCAGCTTAAATTCTCCGGCGCGGAGATCAAAACAGATGTTATTAAGAATCTGCGTCGCCCCTGCCTGCCATGCGACATTTTTTAACTGAAGCAGAATGCTGCTTTCTTCCATTACCAATCCCTTTTTACATCTTTCGTGCAGATAGTCTATCCCTGTAATTTATTATAGGGGAGCCCACCTTGATAAATCGGGTATAATTTGACTAATGAGGCAGTAAAGGACAGCACAACAGGAGGTTTCATCAATGCTCATTTTTATTCCTATTCTTATTTTTGTCGCGCTGGTGATCGTCGGCGCAGGCGTCAAAATCGTCCCGCAGGGATATCAGTGGACGGTAGAGCGTTTTGGCCGTTACACCAAAACTCTGCAACCGGGTTTAAGCCTTGTTGTACCGTTCATGGACCGCATTGGTCGTAAGATCAATATGATGGAACAGGTGCTTGATATCCCCTCTCAGGAAGTCATCTCCAAAGATAACGCCAACGTCTCGATTGATGCTGTGTGCTTTATTCAGGTGATCGACGCGCCGAAAGCCGCGTATGAAGTCAGCAACCTGGAACTGGCGATCATCAACCTGACCATGACCAACATTCGTACTGTTCTCGGCTCGATGGAGCTCGATGAAATGCTCTCCCAGCGCGACAACATCAACACGCGCCTGCTGCATATCGTTGATGAGGCAACCAATCCCTGGGGCATCAAAATCACCCGTATTGAGATCCGCGACGTGCGTCCTCCGGCAGAACTTATCGACGCCATGAACGCGCAAATGAAAGCCGAACGTACCAAGCGCGCCTACATTCTTGAAGCCGAAGGGATCCGTCAGGCAGAAATCGTTAAGGCCGAAGGTGAGAAGCAGTCGAAAATCCTCATCGCGGAAGGTGAACGTCAGTCCGCATTTTTACAGGCTGAAGCGCGTGAACGTTCCGCAGAAGCAGAAGCCCGCGCAACACAGATGGTGTCTGAAGCCATTGCCGCCGGGGATATTCAGGCCGTGAACTACTTCGTGGCTCAGAAATACACCGAAGCGCTGCAGCATATCGGCTCGTCGAATAACAGCAAAGTGGTGATGATGCCGCTGGATGCCAGCAGCCTGATGGGTTCCATTGCCGGGATCGCCGAACTGGTTAAGGACAGCGCCAGCGAGCGGAAAAAATCATGATAGCGATGATTCTGGTGCACCCGCATATCTTCTGGCTCAGCCTCGGTGGTCTGTTACTGGCCGCCGAGATGCTGGGCGGCAACGGCTATCTGCTGTGGAGCGGCGTGGCAGCGGTGATTACCGGTCTGGTCATCTGGCTCGTTCCACTAGACTGGGCGTGGCAGGGGGCAATGTTCGCTGCCCTCACCCTGCTGGCGGCCTGGCTGTGGTGGAAGTGGCTGGCAAGGCGCGTTCAGGAGCAGCAGCCAGCCGATAGCCATCTTAACCAACGTGGACAACAGTTAGTTGGCCGTCGATTTACTCTGGAAACTGACCTGGTCAATGGTCGCGGACATATGCGCGTCGGCGACAGTTCCTGGCCCGTTAGCGCCCGTGACGATTTGAGCGCCGGAACGCAGGTTGAAGTCATTGCCGTTGAGGGAATCACCCTGATTATAAAAGCGGTATCACACTAAAAAGACAGGAAATAAGACTATGGTCAGGAAGACACCCCTTGCCTTTGCCCTTTGCACATTGCTGACCGCCGCCCCGCAGGCATTCGCTTCGTTCGATATGGAAGACTGCAAATGGAGCGACGACAGCTGCCTGCTGAAGGGAACGCCGACCTTTAACCCTGAAAACGACAGCCGTGACAACCTGCTGCGGCTGCTGAGCCAGGAAAAATCATTTGCTCTGCCCGTGCAATCAATGCCCGCAGACATCACCCGCTCCCGTGATTTCTATTTTGCCTATCACCCGCAGTGGGATGAGGCTGCCCCGCAGCCAGCCGCTGCTCCGGCATCTGCCGCAGACAGCCCGCTCTCCCGACAGATGGCCGAGCTGAACATTAGCGCCGACGAAATAAACATCAACGACGCTGAGCTTGAGAACCGCCATGTTTCGAATAACACCGAGAGCGTCAGCGCGTTTTTTGCCGCGCTGTTGGCCGATTCCACGTTAACGGCGGAACAGCGCCAGGCCTTAGCCCAGGCGCGTACAGGACTGCTTTCCGGAGCAACCCGCGAGCAAATTGAGTCTTCTCTTGCCACCTTGACGGCAGATTCTCCTGCTCTGCCCTATAAAAGCTATCTGGCAGCAGCCGCCAGTTTCTATGCCGGTGATTATGCCAGTGCCGAACGGGATTTCACTCAACTTGCTACAAGCGATCGTCCGTGGCTGGCAGAGACCGCGCAATACATGCTGATGCGCACGGCGTTGAACAAGAGCAGTCAGAACAGCGTGGGCGAGTACGGCGATTTTGATATTGCGAAAATTAATCGCGAGGATGCCACTCAGGCTCAAGAGTTGGCGCAGGCCTATCTGCAGCGTTTTCCCCAAGGACTCTACGCTGACTCTTCACGAGGCATGTTGCGTCGCATCAACTGGTATTTACAGTCATGGCCGCAGCTGGCCGGGTTGTATGAACAGACGCTAAAGCAGTCGGCTGACGCACGGCAGCTGCGCGAAAATGTCATCGAATACGATAATGTCTATGGCATGGCGTTCTACGACCAGTCCGTCGTTGAGGCCTTCCCCGACGCGCCGCGAGTCAGCTATATCGAACTGCTACGCGCGCTGCGCCTGGATAACAACAGCAAACCCACGCTGACGCAGGCACAGCTCGACGCCAGCAAACCGGTGTTTGAACAGAGCCAAAAACTGCCGCTATGGCGCGATCTGCAACTGAATCTGTGGCTGGCAACGGGCAACTACGCGGCAATTATTCAGGCAGTTACGCCAGCGCAGAAACTTGCCGCTCACGATACCCTCACCTTCAGCGAACAGGTGCTGTACGGCGAAGCGTTGATGGGCCAGAAGAAATGGGCCGAGGCGCGCGATTTTTGGCAGCAGTTGTTAAAACTCAGCCAGGATAACGAACAGCAGCAATATGTGCAGGCTAAGCTTGCCGCCACGCTGGTATATAGCGGCGATGTGGCGGCAGTTTTCGCACCGAATAGCGCGGTGACCAACCTGCGCTTTCGCTCGCAGGTGCTGAAAACGCAGGCCACGCCAGAACTGCTGCGCCAGCAGGCCGTTAATGGCACGAATAACGAAGAGCGTACCATTGCGCTGCATACGCTGCTGGTGCGGGATCTTACAGAGAATCGTTTTGGCGACTGGCTTACTGACAGAAAACTGGCCAGCGCGATTACATCACCGGTCATTGGCGAAGCGTTTGATGACGTTAACCTGAGCATATTCGACTGGAATGGCGACACGGCGCAGGCGGGTTATACGTGCCGCAGCCTCAATGAAACGGTAACGGTATTGAGCAAAAAAGCGGATGATGCTCACGCGCTGAACTGCCTTGGCGAATTCTTCCGCACCACGCAAACACATGTTGATCTGTGGAAAAACAGCGCTGGCAACGACGTGCTTGAATCAGCTATCTCGCACAAGAAACCGTTCGGCCAGTTCGACAGACAGAGCTACTACCAGCAGGTAATTACCTCGCCCACCGCGGAAGTCGAAGATAAGAGCTTCGCGCTGTATCGCGCCATCATGTGCTATGCGCCATCAGGCGCTAACGAATGCGGCGGTGAAGACGTGGATAAACTGCAGCGTAAGGGCTGGTTCACCCAACTGAAAACGCAGTATCCGGGAAGCCCGTGGGCGCAAAAACTCAAATATTACTGGTAACCGCACTGCTTCTCGGCCAGGCACAGGCAGCGGATATCGTCGCCGCCCGTGAACATTCAGCCTTCTGGCTGTGGTCTGGGGTGAAAGCCAGTGACGAGCTGAAAGACGCGCAAACGGTTTATCTGCACCAGGGCGAGGTACTGGTTCGTTCCGGTAACGTGGTGTTCCAGCGCCTCGGACTGCCGGTCAGTCGTCTGTCTTTTCCCTCAATCTGGCTGACCGTACGCTTTACAACCCTCGACGTACCGGAAGAGATCCCGGCGCGTATCATACGGTTGATGCAGCGCTGGCAGACCGCCGGGAATCACGTCGTTGGCCTGCAGGTTGATTTTGACGCAGCGACCCATCAACTGACCGACTACGCCCACTTTCTGCAGCAACTGCGCCAACAGCTCCCGGCCGAGTTTGCGCTAGGCGTAACCGGACTACTGGATTGGGCAAAAACGGGCGACGTCGCTACGCTGAACGCGTTGGCGGTCGATGAACTGGTGGTGCAAAGCTATCAGGGGTGTCACACGGTGACGAATTATCAGGCGTATCTACCCGCGCTGAGCCGCCTGCGCATTCCATTTAAGCTGGGACTGGTGCAAAACGGTAACTGGGACCCACTGGCTGAAGCGCAGCTTGAGAAATCCCCGTGGTACCGCGGCACGGTGGTGTTTATGCTTAATCCCTCTCGCCGTTAAGCCTTGGCTTTGTGGTGGCAGCAGCCGGAGAGATTATCCATGATCGGACATTCAGCGCTGTCATCACCCGGGCAACTGTCCGCCAGCGCCAGTAAATGCAAGCGCATGGCCTGCAGCTCACTGATATGCCGCTCAATATCCGCCACCTTTTCCAGGGTGCGCTTTTTCACATCCGCGCTATGACGCGCCGGATCGTTAAACAGGTTTACCAGCTCGCCGCACTCTTCCAGGTTAAACCCAACCTGCCGCGCCTGACGCAGCAACGTCAGTTCATTCAGATGCTGTTGGTTGTAAGTGCGATAGCCATTGTCACTACGCAGCGGCGGCGTCACCAGTCCTTTCTCTTCATAAAAGCGAATGGCTTTGCTGGTTAAACCGGTTTTTTTAGCAACATCGGATATATTCACATCTCCCCCCTTGACCTTCCCCTTGATGGAAGGTTTAACCTTTATAACAGTTAGTCAAAACGATTGCTAAGGTCAATGAATCTCAGACCAATCATAGAGGAAATTTGTTATGTCTCAAACCATCGATCTAACCCTGGACGGCTTGTCCTGTGGTCACTGCGTAAAACGAGTTAAAGAAAGTCTGGAGCAACGCCCGGACGTTGAGCAAGCGGATGTCACTGTGACTGAAGCGCACATCACCGGGAGCGCCAGTGCTGAAGCGCTGATTGAAACCATCAAACAAGCCGGTTACGGCGCGGAGTTAAGCCACCCAAAGGCTAAACCGCTGACGGAGTCATCAATCCCGTCGGAAGCACTGGCAGCGGTCCCTTCCGAGCTTCCGGCAGCTACGGCTGATGATGACAGCCAACAGTTGCTGTTAAACGGCATGAGCTGCGCCAGCTGTGTTATCCGCGTACAAGATGCTCTGCAAAGCGTACCGGGTGTCACGCAGGCACGGGTAAACCTGGCGGAACGTACTGCGCTGGTAATGGGCAGTGCGTCCGCCGACCAGTTAGTGAAAGCGGTGGAAAAAGCGGGCTACGGCGCAGAAGCCATTGAAGATGATGTTAAGCGCCGCGAGCGTCAGCAAGAAACCGCCGTAGCAACCATGAAACGTTTTCGCTGGCAGGCGGCCGTCGCGCTGCTGCTGGGTATCCCTGTCATGGTATGGGGAATGATTGGCGAAAACATGATGGTCACTGCCGACAACCGTAGCCTGTGGCTGACGATTGGTCTGGCAACGCTTGCCGTGATGGTTTTCGCGGGCGGTCATTTTTACCGCAACGCGTGGAAAAGCCTGATGAACGGCACCGCGACCATGGATACGCTGGTGGCACTGGGTACAGGGGTGGCATGGCTTTATTCCATGAGTGTCAACCTCTGGCCGCAATGGTTCCCGATGGAAGCGCGACACCTCTATTATGAAGCCAGTGCGATGATTATCGGTCTGATTAACCTCGGGCACATGCTGGAAGCGCGGGCTCGCCAGCGTTCGTCCAAAGCACTGGAAAAATTACTCGATCTGACACCGCCGACCGCGCGTGTTGTTACCGACGAAGGCGAAAAGAACGTGCCGCTGGCAGACGTTCAGGCGGGAATGTTGCTGCGCCTGACCACCGGTGACCGCGTTCCGGTAGATGGCGAAATCACTCAGGGTGAGGCCTGGCTGGATGAAGCCATGCTGACCGGAGAGCCTATTCCGCAACAAAAAGGCGAAGGCGATAGCGTCCACGCCGGTACGGTCGTACAAGACGGCAGCGTGCTGTTCCGCGCCAGTGCCGTTGGCAGCCATACCACGCTGTCACGCATTATTCGTATGGTGCGCCAGGCGCAAAGCAGTAAACCGGAGATTGGTAAACTAGCCGACCGTATCTCCTCAGTGTTCGTTCCGGTCGTCGTCGTCATTGCGCTGGTGAGTGCGGCAATCTGGTATTTCTTCGGGCCGGCACCACAAATTGTTTATACGCTGGTGATTGCCACTACCGTACTGATTATTGCCTGCCCTTGTGCGCTGGGCCTGGCGACGCCGATGTCGATTATTTCCGGTGTAGGTCGTGCCGCTGAGTTTGGGGTTCTGGTACGTGATGCCGATGCGCTGCAGCGCGCCAGTACGCTTGATACCGTCGTATTTGATAAAACCGGGACATTGACTGAAGGTAAACCGCAGGTTGTCGCCATCAAAACGTTTGGCAATACCGATGAAGCGCTGGCGATTCGTCTGGCTGCAGCCCTTGAACAGGGTTCCAGTCACCCGCTGGCAAGGGCGATTCTGGACAAAGCCGGTGATGTTACGCTGCCACAGGTCAATGGTTTCCGTACGCTGCGCGGTTTAGGCGTAAGCGGTGAAACGGAAGGTCATACGTTGCTGCTGGGCAACCAGGCACTGCTCAATGAGCAACAGGTTGATACCACTGAAATGGAAGATGAAATCACCGCTCAGGCATCCCAGGGTTCAACCCCGGTCCTGTTGGCGATTGATGGTAAAGCGGCGGCGCTGTTAGCGGTGCGTGATCCGCTGCGTAGCGACAGCGTGGCAGCACTTCAGCGCCTGCACCGCAACGGGTATCGTCTGGTGATGCTTACTGGTGACAACCCGACCACGGCTAACGCTATTGCAAAAGAAGCCGGTATTGATGAAGTGATTGCCGGTGTTCTGCCGGACGGTAAAGCCGAGGCGATTAAACGTCTGCAAAGCCAGGGGCGTCAGGTTGCCATGGTGGGTGACGGTATTAACGATGCACCTGCGCTGGCTCAGGCCGATGTCGGAATTGCCATGGGTGGCGGCAGCGATGTGGCGATTGAAACCGCCGCGATTACGCTGATGCGTCATAGCCTGATGGGCGTTGCGGATGCACTGTCTATCTCCCGGGCAACGTTGCGCAATATGAAGCAGAACCTGGTCGGCGCGTTTATTTATAACAGCATCGGTATCCCCGTTGCCGCTGGGATCCTGTGGCCATTCACCGGAACACTGCTGAATCCGGTCGTTGCAGGGGCGGCGATGGCACTCTCCTCCATTACTGTGGTGAGCAACGCTAACCGACTGCTGCGCTTCAAACCGAAAGAGTAACCCTCTGCCGCATGGCGCTCACGCTTATCCGGCCTACAAAGTGCAGGTAACATTGTAGGCTGGATAAGACGATTTCGCGTCGCCATCCGGCGATTCTCGCATTGCACCTTCCTGGACCACGCGCTAGCATGAAAGTCTACTTAGGGAGGTCGTATGGATCTGTTATACCGGGTAAAAACATTTTTCACCGCGCTACGCGGCAACCACTATACCTGGCCTGCCATCGACATTTCATTGCCCGGCAACCGCCATTTTCATCTGATTGGCAGTATTCACATGGGCAGTCGCGATATGGCACCTCTGCCTGCCAAATTACTCAAAAAACTCAACCATGCCGACGCGCTGATTGTCGAAGCGGATGTTTCCGGTGACGACGCGCCATTTGCTAACCTTCCTACATTTGCCGCACTCGAAGAACGTATCAGCCCGGAGCAGTTAGAAAACCTGCATAAAGTCACCAACGAACTGGGCATTTCCCCATCGCTGTTATCTACTCAGCCGTTGTGGCAAATCGCCATGGTATTACAGGCGACACAGGCACAGCAGTTGGGGCTACGGGCGGAATACGGAATTGATTACCAATTGCTGAAAGCGGCAAAACAAGCGCATAAACCCGTTATCGAGCTGGAGGGCGCATCCAGTCAAATCGAGCTGTTATGTCAGTTGCCTGATAACGGGCTGGCCTTGTTGGACGATACTCTGACGCACTGGCATACCAATGCCAGATTGTTGCAACAAATGATGGGCTGGTGGCTTAAAACACCGCCACGCAATAGCGAACTGACGCTTCCCAATACCTTTAGCCAGTCGTTGTATGACGTTTTGATGCATCAACGCAACACAGCCTGGCGCGATCGGCTCAGGGCGATGCCTGCTGGTCATTACGTCGTGGCCGTTGGCGCGCTACATCTGTACGGAGAGGGAAATTTGCCGGAGATGTTACGGTAAAAAAAATGGCCAATATTTCTATTGGCCCGTCAAAGAGGAATTTCATCATTATTATGATCCCAATGCTTAAAGCATCGGTGTAGTTCGATTGTCGCTCAAAGTCATCATCCTGCCAATACTATTGCGCAAGATGGTACTATTTTTTAGACAGACATCAGGCGTATGCTTGAGTCGTATTTTGTCTGGTCCAGGAAAATTGCTATGACACCCGCCGTTAAATTACTCGAAAAAAACAAAATTTCTTTCCAGATTCACACCTACGATCACGACCCGTCCGAGACGAACTTTGGTGATGAAGTGGTACGCAAGTTAGGTCTGAATGCGGACCAGGTCTACAAAACGCTGCTGGTTGCCGTGAATGGCGATATGAAGCATCTGGCAGTTGCGGTCACGCCTGTAGCCGGTCAACTGGATCTCAAAAAGGTCGCTAAGGCGCTGGGGGCTAAAAAGGTTGATATGGCCGATCCAATGGTTGCGCAACGAACCACCGGTTATCTGGTGGGGGGGATCAGCCCATTAGGACAGAAAAAGAGATTGCCAACGCTCATTGATGCCCCTGCCCAGACGTTTGACACCATTTATGTTTCCGGCGGCAAACGCGGGCTGGATATCGAACTGGCAGCCGGCGATCTGGCGAAAATTCTGGATGCGAAATTCGCCGACATCGCTCGTCGCGATTAAGCGGTTATAGAATGATTGCCTGATGGCGCGCAGCTTTAAGGCCTACAAACCGAATACTCAACAGGGCGTTATTGGTGAAGGCAGTTTGGACTCGGCCAGCGCGCAGGAACCGGAGCGTACATGTAGTACGTGAGGATTCCGAGCACTGCCCGCGTTCAAAATGGCGAACAAAATAGCCCTGTTACTGCCAGGTAACTTCACCCTTCGGCTCATACACACTGGCATCCAGCGGTGAGTTCTTCTGCACGAACTCTTTCAGCACTTCCGCATCAATAAACCCGGTATTCACATAGCCTGGTTTGTTATCAATGCGCGGATAGCCATCGCCACCGGTTGCGTTGAAGCTTAGCGTTGCCATGCGATAGGTTTTGGCTGGGTCAACGGGTTCGCCTTTGATTTTCAAATCGTTAAGCTTGCCGTCTTTCGCCACAAAGCTGACGTTGGCAAACTGCGGATAGGCCCCGGAGTCCGGCTTCATTTGCGCCACGGCGGTCAGATAGTCAATCACCTCTTTCCCGCTCATGTCGGCATACACCACGATGTTTCCGAACGGCTGCACTTTCAGCACACTCTTATAAGTGATATCGCCGCCTTCGATGGAATCACGGATGCCACCGCCGCTCATCACGCCAAAATCTGCGCTGGTTCGCGCCATTTGCGCAGCCAGCAGCAAATGTCCCATGTTGGTCTGCACGAAACGGACTTTGCTTCGGTCGCCTTCAAGGCGCGCATTGACGCTACCAATTTTCACGTCGAGCTGCGCTTTACCTTTATTCTGGAACGGCGTCAGCAGCGAAAGCATTTGCTGATTTTCAGCTATTTCCGGGGTATAGAGTACGCGCTCACTTTTACCGTTGTCCCAGGTCACTTTTTTCTTCAGGTTGACGGGAATGAGCTGGTAGTTGACCATTTTCATTTCGCCGTTACGGAACTCAAAGTCCGCCCGGCCCACATATTTCCCCCACTCGTGCGCCTGCACAATCCAGATCCCATTTTGCTTGTCTGGCGCACACGGCGTACCCGGTACGTAATCAACCTGCTTCTTGTTCTCTGAAGCCATACACACCGGATCCTGCGAGTGACCACCGACAATCATCGCCAGCGATCCCGCCGGCAGGCTACGCGCCATTTCGACATCGCCAGGGGCGTTCGAGCCGTGGTTGCCGTTGTCATAATGTCCCATATGGGTGGTCGCGATAATGATGTCTGGCTTTTCACCCATATTCAGTTCCTGGATAACCAGTTTGGCTTCATCAGCAGGTTTACGGAACTCAATATCGGTAAAGAACTCGGGGTTGCCTATTTTTGCCGTATCATCGGTGGTTAAACCGAGTACGGCAATTTTTAAATCCTGGCGCTTAAAGATGGCCCACGGCTTAAACAAACGCTCGCCAGTGCTTTTCTGATAGATATTGGCCGAGAGAAACGGGAATTTGGACCATTTTTCCTGCTGGCGCAGTACGGTCATGGGATTATCAAACTCGTGGTTTCCGACCGCCATTGCGTCATAGCCAATCAGGTTCATCCCACGAAAATCAGGTTCCGCATCCTGCAGATCGGACTCCGGTACGCCGGTATTAATGTCGCCACCGGAAAGCAGCAGTACGCTTCCCCCTTCCTCTGCCACCTCTTTACGAATACTGTCCACCAGCGTTTTTTGCGCCGCCAGTCCGTATTCTCCGTATTCGCTGCGCCAGAAGTGACCGTGATGATCGTTGGTATGCAGAATGGTAATTTTGTAGGTTTTATCTTTTTCGTACGCTTGCGCTGGCTGACCTGCCAGCGTAAATGCGGCTAATAACGCCAGCGCCACGCCCCGTTTTAAAAACTTCATATTTCTCTCCCTGAGCCAAAATCAACGACTGAAATTACAATGATATGAAATAATAGTCGAAAATGTTTTCAGAAATGAGACTTCCTTCAAACACCTTCCGCAGGTATGTTAGTCAGGTAATAATAACAAAATAGATTACCCTCATAATCGCAACCCAAACAGAAGTGACTTTCTATGGCAATAAGTGAACCAACCCAGCCTGTGGCTGGCGCGTCAGCGTCGGTTGCTAAAGCACGCACCTCATTTGGCATTTTAGGAGCGATCAGCCTCTCCCATCTGCTAAACGATATGATTCAGTCGCTGATCCTGGCGATTTATCCGCTATTGCAGTCAGAGTTCTCGCTAACGTTTATGCAGATCGGGATGATCACCCTAACCTTCCAGCTTGCTTCCTCGCTGCTGCAACCGGTGGTGGGTTACTGGACGGACAAATACCCGATGCCGTGGTCGCTGCCCATTGGGATGTGCTTCACGCTGAGCGGACTTGTTTTGCTGGCTATGGCTGGCAGCTTCCATATGGTGCTGCTCGCCGCGGCGCTGGTTGGCACCGGCTCTTCGGTATTTCATCCGGAATCGTCCCGCGTGGCACGCATGGCCTCCGGCGGTCGCCACGGCCTGGCACAGTCAATTTTCCAGGTTGGCGGTAACTTCGGTAGCTCTTTGGGACCCTTGCTGGCAGCTGTCATCATCGCGCCATATGGTAAGGGTAATGTGGCCTGGTTTGTTCTGGCTGCGTTATTAGCGATTGTCGTCCTGGCACAAATCAGCCGTTGGTACGCTGCGCAGCATCGGATGAGTAAAGGAAAACCGAAAGTCGCCATCGTAAATCCGTTACCGCGCAATAAAGTGGTGCTGGCGGTAAGCATCCTGCTGGTACTGATTTTCTCCAAATACTTCTATATGGCGAGCATCAGCAGCTATTACACCTTTTATCTGATGCAAAAATTCGGATTATCGGTACAAAACGCCCAGTTTCACCTGTTTGCTTTCCTGTTTGCCGTCGCGGCCGGGACGGTGATTGGCGGACCATTAGGCGATAAAATTGGCAGAAAATATGTTATTTGGGGCTCTATCCTCGGCGTTGCGCCATTTACCCTCGTTTTACCCTACGCAACGCTGGAATGGACCGGGATTTTAACCGTGATCATTGGTTTTATCCTCGCATCGGCGTTTTCTGCCATTTTGGTCTACGCGCAGGAGCTGCTTCCTGGGCGTATCGGCATGGTTTCTGGGCTATTTTTCGGTTTTGCTTTCGGCATGGGCGGCTTGGGAGCCGCGGTGCTAGGGCTGATAGCCGACCATACCAGCATCGATTTGGTCTACAAAATATGTGCTTTCCTGCCACTTCTGGGGATACTGACCATATTCTTACCTGATAACCGACACAAAGCCTGATTTTCTGACGGCAAAAAGTAAACTTTGGCCGTCATTACTTACAGTAGCCATCAGCCTTTACCTCTCATATATCGCTGTACTTTTCCGATCCGTGCTTTTTTGCGCGTAAAATCCCGTTTTCTTCAAAATTCAATAATTATTCATAAACATAAACATTAAAATTGTCATAAACTATTACTCGTAGTTTGGGTTTTTAGGATCATCACAGCAACCAAAGGAGACGGAATGCATCACGCCACCCCGCTTATCACCACCATTGTCGGCGGCCTTGTGCTCGCTTTTATATTAGGCATGATTGCCAATAAACTACGTATTTCTCCTCTGGTGGGATATCTGTTAGCGGGCGTTCTGGCCGGTCCATTTACACCTGGTTTTGTTGCTGATACTAAGCTCGCGCCTGAGCTGGCCGAGCTTGGCGTTATTCTGCTGATGTTCGGCGTGGGACTGCACTTTTCGTTGAAGGATTTGATGGCGGTAAAGTCTATCGCCATTCCCGGTGCGATTGCCCAGATAGCAGTGGCAACGCTGCTGGGTATGGCGCTTTCAGCCGTATTAGGCTGGTCGCTGATGGTGGGGATCGTCTTTGGTCTGTGTCTTTCAACCGCCAGTACCGTGGTGCTACTGCGTGCGCTTGAGGAACGACAGCTCATTGACAGCCAGCGCGGGCAAATTGCCATTGGCTGGCTGATTGTCGAAGATCTGATGATGGTGCTGACGCTGGTTCTCCTGCCAGCCGTCGCCGGGATGCTGGAAAAAGAAGATGTCGGCTTCGCCTCGTTGGCCGTCGATATGGGCATTACCATCGGTAAGGTGGTGGCGTTTATCGCGATTATGATGCTGGTGGGTCGTCGCCTGGTACCGTGGATTATGGCCCGCAGCGCCGCAACCGGTTCACGCGAACTGTTTACCCTCTCAGTCCTTGCCCTCGCCTTAGGTATCGCCTTTGGCGCAGTAGAGCTGTTCGATGTCTCCTTTGCGCTGGGCGCGTTCTTCGCCGGTATGGTGCTGAATGAATCTGAACTGAGCCACCGTGCGGCCCATGATACCCTGCCGTTGCGCGATGCGTTCGCCGTGCTGTTCTTTGTTTCCGTCGGGATGCTGTTCGATCCGTTAGTTCTGATCCAGCAGCCGTTGGCGGTACTGGGCACGCTGGCGATTATTATCTTTGGTAAATCCCTTGCCGCCTATTTCCTGGTGCGTCTGTTTGGTCACTCCCAACGTACGGCGCTCACCATTGCCACCAGCCTGGCGCAGATTGGTGAATTTGCCTTTATCCTGGCGGGTCTGGGAATGGCGTTGAACCTGCTGCCGCAGGCCGGACAGAATCTGGTGCTGGCCGGGGCAATCCTGTCCATCATGCTCAACCCGGTGCTGTTTGCGGTGTTAGAAAAATACCTCGCCAAAACAGAAACGCTGGAGGAGCAGACGCTGGAAGAGGCTATCGAAGAAGAGAAGCAAATTCCGGTGGATATCTGCAATCATGCCTTGCTGGTTGGCTTTGGTCGCGTCGGCAGCCTGCTGGGTGAGAAATTGATGGCTGCGGGGATCCCGCTGGTGGTGATCGAAACCTCACGTACCCGGGTGGATGAACTGCGCGAGCGTGGGATCCGCGCGGTACTGGGAAATGCCGCCAACGAAGAGATTATGAATCTGGCGCATCTGGATTGCGCGCGCTGGCTGCTGCTGACCATTCCCAATGGTTATGAAGCGGGTGAAATTGTCGCTTCTGCACGTGAGAAATGCCCGTCGATTGAGATTATCGCCCGCGCGCATTATGACGATGAGGTGGAATATATTACCGAACGCGGCGCCAACCAGGTCGTCATGGGTGAGCGTGAAATCGCCCGCACCATGCTGGAGCTGATTGAAACGCCGCCTGCAGGTGAAGTTGCTACGGCCAGTTAATGTCCGTGCCGGATAGCGTTATCGCTTATCCGGCCTATGCAAGATTTAACGGTCCCAGTACGACTCTTCGAGACTGTCTTCACGTTCCGGTAAACCGCGCGTCAGGCGCGGTGAATGCTGGTTCAGCACCTGATAACTCACGCGATTAGCATACTTACACACCTGGGCTAACGACGAATAGGTCAGCCAGGTGAACTTGTGCTTGCTGGAGTTAGGCACGTTGCTGCGGTGATAGCTGTTGGCGGTAATATCATGCAGCAATGCCGCCAGCGCGCCGTCACCTGCGCCGTTGGTGTTCATTATCTTCTCAGGCCCGCCCATATACGGTGCGATGTGCGAATACACGCGCAGCGGATTGGTACAGTCTTTATGGCGCATGGCGCGGCTGAATTCGTACTGGTTAAATTCGGCAATAGCACCGGGCAGCAGCGGATGCTGGGTTTTACGTTTGACTTCTTCTTCCGTAAAGCCCGCCATATACAGACCAGCCGGACCCGCAGTGCACAGTACCAGATCCACCCAATCCAGCGCCTTGTCGGACGCCAGCAGCGGGTCGTTTTCGCCGGTCAGCGCTTCGGCCTCTTCTTCATTCATCGCCAGAATAGAGACATGCTCTTTCAGGAATGCCTGCCACCACTGCGGGTTATCGGCAATGACAAATTTGGTGCCCAGGGTCAGAACCACCGGCACATTGTGTTTTTTGGCATATTCAATCGCCTTCATGGTCGCTTCCGGCATCGGCTCACCCGGTTCGCAGCGCACCAGATAGGACGTCAGCACCAACGCGGACGCGCCGGCAATCACCGATTCAGGGATGCTATCCGCTCGTAGCTTATTCATATGCCCAGGGCTGATTGCGAAGGTACGCTCACCTGACTCGCCAATCAGCGTAAAGCAGCGGCCAATCGGTCCGTTAACGCCTTGCAGGTAGTTCAGGTCGGTACGGCTGGAGGTATTGCATAAATAGCGGTACGCATAGCTGCCAATCTCGATATTGCTGCACATCACGCCCAGCAGCACCGAGCGGTCATCCGCCAGCACAGAGTAGTTGTGCATCGTGTTACCGATAGTACCGCCCGCAAACTGATGGGTGATCAAATTTTCACGCACCAGTTCCTGGTAGAGCGCTTCTGCGACATCATCGGCAATCACCAGAGAATGCCCGGCGCTTAATCCATAACGTTTTACAAAGTCATCATCCACTTTGGCTTCAATATCCACCAGCGTCTGGTCGATACCTACCACCCAGGCTGCGCTGGTTTCATTTTCTGGCTGAATTTGTTGCAGCAACGGATCGCGCGCGCTGACGGGAAAATAGTGTTTGGATTTGCGTTTACCGGGAAATTTCATGGTCGATTTTACGGGTGGTTAACTGAGCGATGCATGGTAGCACATTCCCTGCCACGCATGCGATGCGGCGCTAAGTTTCAATATCAGACGGTGAGATCGCAGTTTATACGGGATTAATTTCTACAATAACTCACCTTCACAAGGAGCGTTTTATGAAGCCGGAAAACAAGATCCCCGTACTCGACAGAATTTCGGATGAAATGAAAAGCGTGGTGAATTTTCATCGCGACGATCTGCCGCCGTGGCCCCCTGCAGATGACTTCGTGGCCCAGCGCCAACACTACATTCATGAACGGCAGCTGTGGAATGCCGATGCCCCAGAGATGAATACCCGCGAATGCGTTATTTCTACCGCATGCGGCCCCGTGGCCACACGTATTTACTCACCGCAGCCTCATAGCCTGGCAACGTTGTATTATCTGCATGGCGGCGGTTTTATTCTCGGTAATCTGGATACCCACGACCGTATTATGCGCTTGCTGGCGCGCTATACGCAGTGCACGGTAATTGGTATCGACTATTCGCTTGCGCCAGAAGCCCGTTTCCCGCAAGCCATCGAAGAGATTGCCGCCGTCTGCCAGTATTTTCATCAGCACGCTGGCGACTATTCTCTTAATGTGAATCATATCGGTTTTGCGGGCGATTCCGCCGGAGCCATGCTGGCGCTTGCCAGCGCGCTGTGGCTACGGGATAAACGCATTGTCTGCGGCAAGGTGGCTGGAGTGCTGTTGTGGTATGGGCTTTACGGCCTGCAGGATTCACTGAGCCGACGGCTGATGGGCGGAGCGTGGGATGGGTTAACCCGCGAGGACTTGCAGATGTACGAAAACGCGTACCTGCGTAGCGCTGACGATCGCGAGTCACCGTATTATTGCCTGTTTAATAACGATCTGACGCGTGACGTGCCACCGTGTTTTATCGCTGGCGCTGAGTTTGATCCGCTGATTGACGATAGCCGCTTACTATTCCAGACGTTGCAGGCGCATCAGCAGCCCTGCCAGTACAAAATGTACCCTGGCACGCTACACGCCTTCCTGCACTATTCGCGAATGATGAAAACCGCCGACGATGCATTACGGGAAGGCGCTCGTTACTTCAGAGCCCAGCTTTAACGGTAAGCGTCGGTCAGTTTAACCATCATTTCGATATGTTCCGGTGCGGCATTAAGCGCCGGAATATACTCATATTGCTTACCGCCAGCTTCGAGGAAAATCTCCCGGTTTTGTACCGCTATCTCTTCCAGCGTTTCGAGGCAATCTGCCGAGAAGCCCGGACACATAACCTGGATATGTTGTGTCCCTTTCTCCGCCAGCATTTTTAACGTTTCGTCGGTATACGGCGTCAACCACGGTTCGCGACCAAAGCGAGACTGGAAGGTCATCATTACTTTTTCTGGCGGCAGGCCAAGCGCTGAAACCAGTTCTCGAGTGGTATCGCGACAGCGCTGCGGGTAGTCATCGCCTTCATCGGCGTAACGCTGCGGAATGCCGTGATAGGAGAGCAGCAGCAAATCAGGTTCACCGTGTTGAGCAAATGAATCCCGGGCACTCTTCGCCAGCGCATCGATGTAGCTGCTGTCATCGGCGTAATCACGAATAAATGAAACGCCAGGAATACCGCGTTTACGCGCTAAGATACGCGCCAGCTCGTCCCAGACGGCCGCCACCGTCGAACAGGAATATTGCGGGTACAGCGGTAACACCACCATGTGTTCAACCCCGCTTGCCAACAGTTCATCGACCGCGCTTTCAAGCGACGGCGAACCGTAGCTCATTCCCAGCGCAACAGGGGTATTTGGTAGGCGTTCTGCCAGCGCACGCTGTTGTGCCTTGCTATAAACCATCAGCGGGGAACCGTCTTCCATCCAGATTGACTGGTACAGCTTGGCTACGCGTGGCGCACGCAACGGTAAAATCACCCCGCGCAGAAGCGGCCACCACAGTGCAGGTGACGTATCAACTACGCGTGGATCGCTTAAAAACTGGCGCAGGTAGCGCTTAACGGCTTCGGGGGTTGGGGCATCGGGAGTGCCGAGGTTTGCCAGCAGGATACCGGTTTTCGTCTGACGCATTACCGCCTCTTATCGATTCAAATTGTTGATAATTGTAGCGGAAAAGCGATAAAGAAGAACTAATTGCTGTGAGAGGTAAGACGAGAATTTGCCTGATGGTGCTACGCTTATCAGGCCTACGCGATAATGGCAGGCCTGATAAGAGATTTATTACGCGAAAAAATTAGCCGAGGATTTTTTCCAGCGCTGCGCGCACGTCAGCAACGGCCTGAGTGCCATCAACTTTAGCGTATTTGGTGTTACCCGCCTGCGCTTCTTTAGAGTAGTAGCCGATCAGCGGAGCGGTCATCTGATGGTATTCCACCAGGCGCTTACGTACAGTTTCTTCCTGATCGTCTTTACGGGTGGTCAGCTCTTCGCCGGTCACGTCGTCTTTACCTTCAACCTTAGGCGGGTTGAATTTGATGTGGTAAACGCGGCCAGAAGCAGCGTGTACGCGACGACCCACGATACGGTCAACGATCAGTTCGTCAGGAACATCGAACTCCAGAACGTAGTCCACGTTGATGCCCGCTTCTTTCATGGCGTCTGCCTGCGGAATAGTACGCGGGAAGCCATCCAGCAGGAAACCATTACGGCAGTCTTCCTGAGCAATACGCTCTTTTACCAGCGCGATCACCAGCTCATCAGTCACCAGCTTACCGGCGTCCATGATGTCTTTCGCTTGTTTGCCCAGCTCGGAGCCAGATTTCACGGCAGCACGCAGCATATCACCGGTGGAGATTTGCGGAATACCATACTTCTCCATGATGAACTGAGCCTGAGTTCCTTTACCCGCGCCCGGAGCGCCAAGCAGAATGATACGCATTACGAAAATCCCCTTAAAGGTTGTCGATATTTTTTAAAAAGCGCTAAACGATACCACCATCACGCAATTGGCTCAAGAAAGACGCCCGACGCTGAAACGGTTAACGGTGGGAAAATTAAAAATAAGGCGAGAAAATGCCGGATGGCGGTGGAAACACCGTATCCGGCATACTATTACGAGATGCTGTAGGCCGGATAAGCGTTAACGCCATCCGGCATTACATTACGGGTATCAGGACACCAGCAACTGGTTCATACGACGGATGAACTGGTTCGGGTCTTCCAGCGTGCCGCGCTCAGCAAACAGCGCCTGATCCAGCAGCAGTTCGACCCATTCTTTGAACTGCGCTTCGTCCTGGGTATCCGCCGTGCGTTTTACCAGCACGTGGTCCGGGTTCAGTTCAAAGATATATTTCACTTCCGGTACGGCCTGGCCCGCAGCGGCAAACAGTTTCGCCATCTGGGTACTCATTTCATCCGCATCGGTGGTGACGATGGCTGGCGTGTCGGTCAGACGGTGAGTCAGACGCACTTCTTTCACGCGGTCGCCCAGCAGGGTTTTCACGCGCTCAACGAACGGCGTCAGCGCTTTTTCCGCTTCTTTTGCCGATTCATCAACTTCATCCGCCAGCTTGTCGATGGACTCGTCAGCTTTGGCAACAGACTGGAATGCCTTACCGTCGAACTCGGTCAGGTAGTTCATCATCCACTCATCGATGCGGTCAGAAAGCAGCAGCACTTCGATGCCTTTCTTACGCAGCAGTTCCAGGTGCGGGCTGCTCTTCGCTGCCGCATAGCTGTCTGCGGTGATGTAGTAGATTTTCTCCTGCCCTTCTTTCATCCGCGACACGTAGTCTTCCAGCGACACGGTCTGTGCGGAGGAGTCAGTGTGCGTAGACGCGAAGCGCATCAGCTTAGCGATCGTTTCCTGGTTGGCGTGATCTTCCGCCGGGCCTTCTTTCAGTACCAGGCCGAACTGTTTCCAGAAGGTCTGGTATTTTTCCGCGTCGTCTTTCGCCAGTTTTTCCAGCATCTGCAGTACGCGTTTGGTCAGCGCGCTGCGCAGGTTACGGGTGACGGTGCTGTCCTGCAGGATCTCACGGGAAACGTTCAGCGGCAGATCGTTGGAATCTATCAGACCGCGCACAAAGCGCAGGTAGTTCGGCATGAACTGCTCGGCGTCGTCCATAATAAACACACGCTGGACGTACAGTTTCAGACCATGCTTGTGATCGCGGTTCCACATATCCCACGGAGCCTGGGACGGGATGTACAGCAGGCTGGTGTACTCCTGCTTACCTTCCACACGGTTGTGGCTCCAGGTCAGCGGGTCAGTGAAGTCGTGGGCGATGTGCTTGTAGAACTCGTTGTATTCGTCGTCTTTGATTTCCGACTTGTTACGGGTCCACAGCGCCTGCGCTTTGTTGATCTTTTCCCAGGAAACCACGGTCTCGCCGTCTTTTTCTTCGGATTTTTCGATCTCTACCGGCAGCGCGATATGGTCGGAATATTTGCTGATGATGGAACGTACGCGCCAGTCATCAAGGAACTCATCTTCGCCTTCACGCAGATGCAGGGTGATTTCGGTGCCGCGATCGTCTTTGGTGATGTCGGCAACGGTGTACTCACCTTCGCCCGCAGATTCCCAGAACACGCCGTTTTCCGGCTTATCGCCCGCAGCGCGGGTACGCACGGTGACTTTGTCCGCCACGATGAACGCAGAGTAGAAACCCACCCCGAACTGGCCAATCAACTGGCTGTCTTTCGCCTGATCGGATCCCATGGATTCGAGGAAAGATTTAGTACCGGATTTCGCAATGGTCCCCAGATGATCGATAACGTCATCACGGTTCATCCCCACGCCGTTATCGGCAATGGTCAACGTACGCTTATCTTTATCGAAGGAAACACGTACACGCAGCTCACCGTCGCCTTCATACAGGTCCGGGTTAGACAGGGCGCGGAAACGCAGCTTGTCTGCCGCATCCGAGGCGTTAGAGATAAGCTCACGCAGGAAGATTTCTTTATTGGAATACAGAGAATGGATCATCAGGTGCAGAAGCTGTTTTACTTCTGACTGAAAACCACGAGTTTCTTGTCCTTTCATGTAGATCTACCTCAACAATGCCATTTTCAATGGTAAAAACACGTTGAGGGTGAAATGGGGACAAGCGGGAAGGATTTCAAGCGGAAGCCGCCGTCGCGGCCTCCGTTTGTTCAGAATTTAATCTTGTGTCGCCCTGCCAGAGAGTGCGACAGCGTAGTGCCATCGACCATTTCCAGCTCGCCGCCTACCGGAACGCCATGGGCGATACGGCTGGCTTCAACGCCATATTGCATGCAAAGCTCAGCAATATAGTTGGCGGTCGCCTCTCCTTCGACCGTGGGATTGGTCGCCAGGATCAGTTCGTTGATTTGCTCAGACTCCAGTCGCTGTTCGAGACGATCCAGCCCGATATCATCAGGGCCAATACCGTCCAGCGGCGACAGGTGTCCCATCAGCACGAAGTAACGTCCGGAAAATTGCCCGGTTTGCTCAATGGCGTAGATGTCCGCCGGACTCTCCACCACACAAATCTGACCGTTTTCCTGGCGACGCGGGTTCGAGCAAATGTTGCAGACGTCTTGCTCTGTGAAGGTGCGGCAATCGGCACAATGGCCGATTTCCGACATTGCCTTCGTTAACGCCTGTGCCAGACGCATCCCGCCGCTGCGATCGCGCTGAAGTAGCGTGAACGCCATGCGCTGCGCCGACTTCGGGCCAACGCCCGGCAGACAGCGCAGTGCTTCCATAAGCTGAGTTAACAGCGGGCTGGTTTGCATCAGAACGGCATCTTAAAGCCAGGCGGCAGCTGCATTCCGGAGGAAACAGAGGCCATCTTCTCTTTCTGCGTCTCTTCAATGCGACGCGCCGCGTCGTTGAATGCCGCAGCAACCAGATCTTCCAGCATCTCTTTGTCGTCTTCCAACAGGCTTGGATCGATCTCCACGCGACGGCAGTTGTGCGCGCCGTTAATGGTCACTTTTACCAGACCCGCGCCAGATTCGCCGGTCACTTCCAGCTTGGCGACTTCTTCCTGCATCTGCTGCATTTTTTCTTGCATCTGCTGGGCCTGTTTCATCAGGTTACCCAGACCGCCTTTACCAAACATAGGCTTCTCTCTCAATCACGTTAAGGGATGACGACCGTCAAACCATTAGGCTCACGATCAAATGGGGCGAATACTCTCTTCGTCCAGCTCCGCATCGAAAAAACGACGCAGTGTCTGGATGTTATTATCCGCAATAATCGACTCACGCGCCTGCGCGAGCTTCTCTTCATAAATGGCCTGACGCCACTCCAGCGGCGTACGCACCGCTGGATTATCATCTTCAACGATGGTCAATTCAACCGTTGACCCCGTTAAGGAACTCAGTGCTTCAGCCAGTTTTTGCTGCGCGCCGCTGGAATTTAGGTGTCGCTGCGTGGAACGCAGGTGCAGGCAAACTACGTTGCCATTCTCTTCTTTCCAGGCATTAAGCGCCACCTGCTCCACCAGTTTAGGCAGCGAGAGCTGACTCACCTGGGCGGCCCACGGGTCGCGTTCAATGGCTTCAGCCGCAAGCTTTGCCGCCAGTTCCGGCGTTTTTTCATGCTCAAGCGCTTTTTTCAGCGCTTTCGGCGTGGCAACGACTTCTTTAACCTCTGCAACAGGATTGGTCGCTTTCCAGCGATACGCTTCTTTCTTCGCCGGTGCTTTTTCCAGCGCAGAGACCGCCGGACGCGCCTGAACACGTTCCGACACCGAAGCCAGTCTTTCCAGCGCAGCATTATTCACCGGCCGCGCGCGGGAAGCGGCTGCCGGTTCACTCTTTTTTGCTTTGGTTGCTCCCTGAGCGCGTTGCAACTGGCTACGCGCCGCCAACACCTGACTGGTGGCATCGGAGAGCGGTACATTCTGTTGCTGTTGTGCAGGCGCAGGCTGCTGCTGCACCTGCGTCGGGGTCATCACCGCAGTGGGTGCGACCGGGGCAAACGACTGTCGTGGAACTTCAGGTTCCGGGAGCGGCATGCGCGGATGAAAAGCCAGCGCACGCAGCAGCGTCATTTCGACGCCCATTCGCCTGTCCGGCGCATACGGCAGTTCTTTGCGCCCGATTAACAAAGTTTGGTAGTAAAGCTGCACATCGGTTGGCGGAACGATTCGCGCCAGTTCACGCATACGCTGTTCAATGGCGGCCATATCGCTGCCGAGCGCGGCAGGCGAAAGCTGAACCATGGCAATACGATGCAGCAAAGCCGACATCTCAACCAGCAGCGCTTCCCATTCGATACCGCGCGCGGCGGCGTCGTTTACCAGTGCCATAACGCGTTCGCCGTCCGCAGCCACAACCGCTTCAACGAGCGAGAGCGCCTGGTCGTCGTCCAGCGTGCCGAGCATGGTGCTGACCGCCTCGGTCGAGACCTGACCATCGCCGCTGGCGATCGCCTGATCGGTAAGGCTCAGCGCATCACGCAGGCTGCCGTCCGCGGCGCGAGCCAGCAGTTGCAGTGCACGTGGTTCATGGGCGATATGCTCTTCTTTGAGGATATGCTCAAGCTGATGGCGAATCTGTTCGACATCCAACGCTTTAAGATGGAATTGCAGACAGCGCGACAGGATAGTCACCGGCAGCTTCTGCGGATCGGTAGTCGCCAGCAGGAACTTAACGTGCGCGGGCGGTTCTTCGAGCGTTTTCAGCAAGGCATTAAAACTGTGGCGCGACAGCATGTGCACTTCGTCGATCAAGTAGACCTTAAAGCGACCGCGCGCAGGCGCATACTGGACGTTATCCAGCAGGTCACGGGTGTCTTCGACTTTGGTGCGTGAGGCGGCGTCGATTTCAATCAGATCGACAAAACGCCCCTGCTCGATTTCCCGGCAGTTATCGCACACGCCGCACGGCGTAGCGGTGATGCCGGTTTCACAGTTTAATCCCTTCGCCAGCAAGCGGGCGATAGAGGTTTTCCCGACGCCACGGGTGCCGGAAAACAAATAAGCATGATGAATACGCCCTAACGACAAGCCGTTCGCCAGTGCCGTCAGCACATGTTCCTGGCCGACGACGTCAGCAAAGGTTTGTGGGCGCCATTTTCGGGCTAAGACCTGATAACTCATTGGCAGGCTCTGAAAGGCTGGAGGGTGGATTCACAGGGGGATAATGCTAACACAACCTCGCAGAGACGGCGAGGTTGACACGTTATATTCGGGCGTTATCGTTGCAGTCAGTTTGGTTTCGGGCAGCGCACAGAAACCGGAGCGTACACGCAGTACGTGAGGATTTCGAGCACTGACCGGGGCCAAAATGGCAAAAAAGATAGCCCTAAATTAGTGGCCCGGGAATGGAACCAGGCTATAACAGGTCAGCCCCTGTTTTTCCAGACGCTGTTCGCCGCCCAGATCAAACAGGTTAATGATAAAAGCAGCATCGGTAACTTCACCACCCAGACGGCGGATCAGCTTCACGGTCGCTTCAATCGTGCCGCCAGTTGCCAGCAGGTCGTCCACAACCAGCACTTTATCGCCAGGTTTGATGGCATCAACGTGGATTTCCAGCTGATCGGTGCCATATTCCAGCTCATAGGTCTCAGCAATAACTTCACGCGGAAGCTTACGGGGTTTGCGTACCGGAACAAAGCCGACGCCCAGCCCCAACGCTACCGGCGCGCCAAACAGGAAGCCACGCGCTTCGGTGCCAACCACTTTAGTGATACCCGCATTTTTGTAGCGTTCAACCAGCAATTCAATGCTGAGGGCGTAGGCTTTCGGGTCTTCCAGTAAACTGGTGACATCACGAAAGAGAATGCCCGGTTTTGGGTAGTCGTGGATGCTTTTGATGCTATTTTTGAGAAACTCAAGCTGCTGTGCTGTCGCGGTCATAAGTTTGTGCCTGATTAATACAGTATTACTTCACGGCGCACTAAACACTTCATCCTCGACGTATCTTGAATGATTTTGTGTCTATATAAGAGCCAAGGTTACACTTGCTTAACCTTTGACCACCTGCGCCTGTGCTCGAAAACGGTCGAATTTACTGGCTGTGAGAGACAATTGCAACAGCGATTATTGCGCTTTACTGCTTTTGTTGTTTTTCATCAATCACCGGGATCCGCCACATAAAAATCAGTAAACAGGCGAGAATAACCAGCAGCAGGCCGCGCACCCACATCATATTGACCAGCCACAGTGAAATGCCAAACGTCACCAGGATCAACAAAATAGCGCGCGGTTTTGCTCCCGGCGGCATCGCACGGTGTTTTTGCCAGTGGCGCAAATACCCGCCGAACCACGAACGGTAAAGCAACCAGTCGTGAAAACGCGGCGATGAGCGGGCAAAACACCAGGCGGCCAGCAGTATAAACGGCGTCGTCGGCAACAGAGGCAATACAACGCCCAGCGTACCTAGCACTACCGCTATCCAGCCAATGATGATTAGAATAATGCGTTGCATAATATGAGTACTTAACACAGAGAATCGCTACTTTAGCATAACGGTTCTCATTTTCATCGGAGTGTTGTTGTGAAAACCGCCATGCTGTTACAGATGCTCGAAAACCAGCTTAACCGCTTGCGACAACATTGCGCCCCGCTGGCGCACCACACAACGCTTAGCGCCCGCTTTGACAGGCATCTGTTTCACACGCGCAGCACGTTGCTGCAGGCCTGCCTGGAAGAAGCTGACGATAATCTTACTGCCCTGCGCCGCGCCGTTGAGCAGCAGCAACTCCCACAAATCACCTGGCTTGCGGAACACCTTGCCTCACAGTTAGAGGCGATTTCACGTGAAACCGCCAGTTGGTCCCTTCGAGAGTGGGACAGCGCTTCTCCAGGTCTGGCGCGCTGGCAGCGCAAACGGGTCCAACATCAGGAATTTGAACGCCGTCTGGTTGAAATGACGCGTGAACGCAAAGAGCGTCTGGCTCAAGCTACCGGCTTTGAAGAACAGCAAAAACTGCATCGTGAAGTAGAAGCATTCGAGGCGCGGCTGGCGCGCTGTCGCCATGCTCTGGCAAGAATAGAAAACGTGCTGGCGCGTTTAACCCGTTAATCCCCGGAGAATTTATGTCATTAGAGAACGCCCCGGACGAGGTCAAACTGGCCGTCGATTTGATTGTTTTACTTGAGGAAAATCAGGTTGCGCCTGAAACCGTACTGAAGGCGCTGGAGATTGTTAAACGGGATTACGAAAAGAAACAGCTCTCTTGTTCAAAAAACGCGATATAGCTGGAATGCCTGAAAGCGTTGCACTTATCAGGCCTACGAATGAATCGAAGCTCGCAGGCCTGATGAGTTTTTCTATTAACCTACCGAAGGCGTCGGATCATCACCTTTAATGATGTCACGCTTAACCTCGGTCACGGTATCACCTTTCGCGTTATGCAGGTGCACTTCGAGCTGGTTAAAGGCGATATCAATGTCGTTTTCACGGCATAAACGATCGACCGCACGGTTCAGTTCATCAACCGTGTGGCTACGATCGCGCAGTTCACGTACGTATAATCGCAGTTCATGATCTAGCGTGCTGGCGCCGAAGGCGGTAAAGAACACCGCAGGCTCTGGATCGTGCATCACTTTCGGGTGTTCCATCGCCGCCTGCAACAGCACTTTCTTCACTTTATCCAGATCCGAACCGTAGGCCACGCCGATGCGGATCACCAGGCGCGTGGTGGTATCGGAAAGCGACCAGTTGATCAAACGCTCCGTCACAAATGCTTTGTTCGGGATGATCACCTCTTTGCGATCGAAGTCGGTAATAGTGGTGGCACGGATACGGATCTTGCTGACCGTTCCTGAGAACGTACCGATAGTCACTGTATCGCCGATGCGGACCGGGCGTTCAAACAGAATAATCAGACCCGAAACAAAGTTACCGAAGATTTCCTGCAAGCCAAAACCAAGACCAACCGACAGGGCTGCTGCCAGCCACTGTAGCTTATCCCATGAAACACCGAGCGATCCGAAGACCGTCATCGCGCCGATGGCGATGATCGCGTAGTTAAGGATCGTGGTGATCGCATACGAAGCGCCCTGACGCATCTTCAGTCGCGACAGCACCAGCACTTCCAGCAGGCCGGGTAAGTTACGGATCAGCGCCCACGCGACCATTGACGCAATAATCGCAAACAGCAGGCTGCCCATGGTGACGTCTTTCACCACCGCAGCTCCCGCTTCGGTGCCGTTGTAATGCCAGAGCGTAATGCTATCGAGGTAGCTGAATACAGTTATCAAATCAGACCAAATAGCCCAGAACAGAACACCAAACAGGGCAACCATTACCAGCATGGTGATGCGCAGCGTTTGCTGGTTCACCTGCTCAAGCGCAATGGTCGGTTCTTCCTGCGGCTCGGCTCCTTCCGCCCCTTCTTTCACCAGGTTCTGACGACGCGCTAAGGCACGGCGCCAGGCGATACGCCGTGCCGCCACGCTCAATCCACGCAGTACCGTCTGATACAGCAGGTTCCAGAGGATAACCAGATAGACCGTTTCAATCCAACGACCGGCCAGGCGCAACGTGGTGTAGAAATACCCTGTCGCCGTCAGCACCATTAATGCAATCGGGATAATTGAGAGGACAGTAATGGTAACCAGACGCAAGCCATGCGACTCTTTGTCGCGCCAGCTTTCACGACACATTGGCCATACCAGGAAGGCGATCAGCAGCAGGTTGAGGAAAATAACTACCTGACCCAGCACATCGTCCATCAAATTAAGCGGCGACAGCTCAGCAATGACCGACCAGAAGTTGAGCGGTAACAGCGCCAGGCTAATACGCACGATCTGGCGGCGCCAGTGGCTGGTCTGCTTCGCTGGCATACCAAAATGACGAATTGCCACGCCATCTTTTTCCAGCACCTTCCAGCACAGACCAAACACCAGCCAGAAGACTGTCATCTTCTTACTGAACGCCCACAGCAGGTCGCTGATATTCAACTGCATGGTAAGCAGAATCAGGCCCACGGCGAGGATAATCAGGCACGCCGGCAACGCTCGGATCAGATCGATCAGAATCGCTTTTGGCGTATTGAGCTGACTGTCATTACGCAGATTCCCTACTGCGGCGGCTAATTTCGCCTGATACTCTTTCAACCATTTCAAACGCCAGCGGATTAACCCGGCAATAAGCAGCAGAGGTAGCCCCGCCAGAAACGCAATAAAGACGGCGGGCCAGGCTTTTTCCCAGTTCACCGTGATTTTCATCGACTTAAACTGGTCTTTTAGCGTTTGTGGGAAGGCTTTGATCCAGTCCCAGTCCATCGGACGGTTAC
The DNA here is from genome assembly GCF_030332915.1 of Citrobacter sp. Cpo040. Classification (NCBI taxonomy): domain Bacteria; kingdom Pseudomonadati; phylum Pseudomonadota; class Gammaproteobacteria; order Enterobacterales; family Enterobacteriaceae; genus Citrobacter; species Citrobacter sp. Cpo040. The sequence goes on along the minus strand of NZ_JAOWGX010000036.1, from coordinate 204,695 downwards.
TATTAACCCAGAAGATTTGCTGCGTGAGGATCCCTTTCAGGTTCTTCGACACGCTCATTAGCTGCTGTTGATTGATTTGCAGGTTAATCGCCATCATCAACTGGTTGCCCAGCTGCTTGTTCAGCTGATCCAACAGTTCACGGCGCATATCCACAACCTGCAGCAGGGCATCATGGACTTCACCATTCACTTCGTTGCTGTGCCCTTCTTCCAGTTTGGCGACAAACGCATCGTTCTGGAATAGCGCATCACGCTGCTGGTTGATTTCAAACTGCTCCAGACGCAAATCGGCGATCCGGTTGGTCATATCGGCAAGTTCATCCGCCGACGGCAGTGTTTGTTGTTGCTGATACAGAATACGCGACAGCAGCAGACTGCCTTTCAGGACGGCGATCTGTTCTTTAATATTGCGTTCGGATTGCAGCGCGCGGTCAAGCCAGTTTTTGACTTTGATATTCTGCTGCATCAGGTTGTTGCCGTTTTCGGTCGCGGCAATCAGACGCTGGCTGAGCTGATGGTTAACGTCCAGTTCCTGCTTCACTAACGGGTTTGACTGAATACGTTCGGCTTCATCCGGCGTTACCGCTTCCTGAGCCGTCTTTTCGGTTAACGTCAGTCGTTTGCTGTTCACCGCTTCTTGCAGAAGCTGGAGCTGATGTTCAAGCCGGTTACTGTTAGCTGTTACGTAATCACGTTGTTTTTGCAAGGTATCCTGCAAAACAGTATTACCTTCGAGGCTCTTACGCTGTTGGTCGATCTGCGCATTCAGCAGCGCCTGCTGCGCCTGCAGCAACACCTGCTGGCTGGGGCGTAACGCCGCCTCTCCCACATTGGTGCCATCGAGTCGATTGCGGATTTGCTGCATTTGCTGCGACGCGGTATACATCGCATTCTGCACACGCTCTGGCTGCGTTTGCAGCGACACCAATTGGCTGTTGTAGGCAGCAAGATCGTTTTGCGAGCTTTGCAGATCATCCAAAACCTGTGCCACGCGCGACTCAAGCTGTCGTAAGGAGAGTGTACTCAGCGTTTTTCGCGTTTCATCGTCGTTATCGACATCGCTGAGCGAATTTAACGCATCCGTCGCCTGACGCATTTTCTCCGGCGCCTGGGCAACTTTCTGACGAAGCTGTACGGTCTCATCTTTCACGCGATCGATTTTATCCAGCGTGGCGATGGTATCGAGGAGATCCTGTTGGACCAGCTTATCCTGCGCGGAGAGATCTTTTTGTTTACTCAGTGCATCCAGTTGGCTCTGAATATCCGCTTTCGTCGGCAGTTCACCACTCTGTTGCGCCCGCGCAAAAGCAGACGACTGGCAAGAAAGCAAGAGAATGAAGAAAAGGATGGTAATAGCAATAAGATGCTGTGAACGTTTATAGAGCTGCAACATAGTCATGAGAGTGAACGTTTCTGAACCGGAAAAGTGACCGAAAATAGTCAAGCGGCAAGAATATCACGGCTGTGACCGGCAGAATAGCAGCAGGCAAAACGACCAGGAGAATTCCTGGTACAGGCCCAAAACATTTAGTGGATTTCCGCCACGCCAAGCCGCAGAGTTGGGCACATAAGGCACATCTCCAGCAGCACTGCGACGTATTCCCGAGCTTCTTTTTTCAGATCAAACGATTCGGGGGCAAATAACCAGTTTTCTATGATTCCGGTAATATAGCTGCGCAACAGGACCGCCACGCGACGGGTGTTCAGGTTTTCCGGCAGCATATTGGCATCCATACAGTGCCGCAATGTTTGTTCGATACGATCGTAATTTTCAATACAAAGATGGCGTTGAGCTAACTGAACAGAGGCCATTTCCCCGACAAATTCGCATTTGTGGAATATAATTTCCAGCAACAAACGTCGGCGTTCTTCTGTCACGGTAGCTTCAAGAACGTAAATTAAAATTTCTCTTAATACTGATAGTGGATCGTCGGGGAATTTTGCCTGATACTCAGTCTCTAACTCATCAATGTTAGGTTTTGCTAGCTCCCAGATTTCACTGAATAAATCCGACTTGTTTTTGAAATGCCAATAGATTGCGCCGCGCGTGACACCAGCGGCTTTTGCGATCTCCGCAAGCGAGGTGGATGATACCCCTTGTTGCGAAAACAAATGCAGAGCAACATCGAGAATATGCTGTCGTGTTTCCTGTGCTTGTTGTTTGGTTTTTCGTGCCATATGTCAGTGAATTTACAGGCGTTAGATTTACATACATTTGTGAATGTATGTACCATAGCACGACGATAATATAAACGCAGCAATGGGTTTATGGGCTTTAAGCCATTGATCAATTTGAAATCGGACACTCGAGGTTTACATATGAACAAAAACAGAGGGTTAACGCCTCTGGCAGTCGTTCTGATGCTCTCAGGCAGCTTAGCGCTAACAGGATGTGACGACAAACAGGCCCAACAAGGGGGCCAGCAGATGCCAGAGGTTGGAGTTGTTACGCTCAAAACTGAACCTCTACAGATAACAACTGAGCTTCCGGGTCGCACCAGTGCGTTTCGCATTGCAGAAGTTCGCCCTCAGGTTAGCGGTATTATCCTGAAGCGTAATTTCACCGAAGGTGGTGACATCGAAGCGGGTGTATCTCTCTATCAGATTGATCCTGCGACTTACCAGGCCGCTTATGAAAGCGCAAAAGGTGATCTGGCCAAAGCACAAGCCGCAGCAAATATCGCTCAACTGACGGTTAAACGTTATCAGAAACTGTTGGGTACTAAGTACATCAGTCAACAGGATTACGATAGCGCGCAGGCAGACGCACAGCAGGCAAACGCCGCCGTTGTCGCCGCGAAAGCCGCGGTAGAAACTGCACGCATCAATCTGGCCTATACCAAAGTGACGTCGCCGATCAGCGGCCGCATTGGTAAATCATCCGTTACGGAAGGTGCTCTGGTGCAAAACGGTCAAGCGACCGCACTGGCGACCGTTCAACAGTTGGACCCGATCTACGTGGACGTGACGCAGTCAAGCAACGACTTCCTGCGCCTGAAACAAGAGCTGGCCAACGGCACGCTGAAGCAAGAGAACGGCAAAGCGAAAGTCGAACTGGTAACCAACGACGGCATTAAATACCCGCAGTCCGGTACGCTGGAATTTTCTGATGTGACGGTTGATCAAACTACCGGGTCGATTACGTTACGCGCCATCTTCCCTAACCCGGATCACACCTTACTGCCGGGTATGTTCGTTCGCGCACGTCTGGAAGAAGGGATTAACCCAACGGCATTACTGGTTCCACAGCAAGGCGTTACCCGTACACCGCGTGGCGATGCCAGTGCATTGGTTATCGGTGCAGACAACAAAGTTGAAACTCGTCAAATTGTCGCCGCACAAGCGATTGGCGACAAATGGTTAGTCACTGATGGACTTAAGCCGGGCGACCGCGTGATTGTCACAGGGCTGCAGAAAGTACGTCCTGGCGCGCAGGTAAAAGCGCAGGAAATCACCGCTGATAACAACCAGCAAGGCCAAAGCGGTAGCCAGCCTGAACAGTCCAAGTCTTAACTTAAACAGGAGCCGTTAAGACATGCCTAATTTCTTTATCGATCGCCCAATATTTGCGTGGGTGATCGCCATTATCATCATGTTGGCAGGGGGGCTCGCGATCCTCAAATTGCCGGTAGCGCAATATCCAACTATTGCACCGCCAGCAGTGACGATCTCCGCGACCTACCCTGGCGCTGATGCCAAAACAGTACAGGATACTGTTACGCAGGTTATCGAACAGAACATGAACGGTATCGATAACCTGATGTACATGTCCTCTAACAGTGACTCCACGGGTACCGTGCAGATCACCCTAACCTTCCAGTCTGGTACTGATGCGGATATCGCGCAGGTACAGGTGCAGAACAAACTGCAGCTGGCCATGCCGTTGCTGCCTCAGGAAGTACAGCAACAAGGGGTTAGCGTTGAGAAGTCATCCAGCAGCTTCCTGATGGTTGTCGGTGTTATCAACACCAACGGCACCATGACGCAGGAGGATATTTCCGACTACGTTGGCGCCAACATGAAGGATGCCATCAGCCGTACTTCAGGTGTGGGTGATGTTCAGCTGTTCGGTTCTCAGTACGCGATGCGTATCTGGATGGATCCGAACAAACTGAACAACTTCCAGCTGACGCCGGTTGATGTAATCAGCGCCATCAAAGCGCAGAACGCCCAGGTTGCAGCCGGTCAATTAGGTGGTACGCCACCGGTGAAAGGCCAGCAGCTTAACGCGTCTATCATCGCGCAAACCCGTCTGACCTCCGCTGATGAGTTCAGCAAGATTCTGCTGAAAGTGAATCAGGATGGTTCCCAGGTTCGTCTGCGTGACGTGGCGAAAGTGGAACTGGGCGGTGAGAACTACGACATCATTGCGAAGTTCAACGGTAAACCGGCATCCGGTCTGGGTATCAAGCTGGCGACAGGTGCTAACGCCCTGGATACAGCAAACGCTATCCGCGATGAACTGAAGAAGATGGAACCGTTCTTCCCGTCAGGTCTGAAGATCGTTTACCCGTATGACACCACACCGTTCGTGAAAATCTCTATTCACGAAGTAGTGAAAACGCTGGCGGAAGCAATCATCCTCGTGTTCCTGGTAATGTATCTGTTCCTGCAGAACTTCCGCGCGACGCTGATTCCGACTATCGCCGTGCCGGTGGTGCTCTTGGGTACGTTTGCCGTCCTGGCGATTTTCGGCTTCTCGATAAACACCCTGACGATGTTCGGGATGGTGCTCGCCATCGGCCTGTTGGTGGATGACGCCATCGTTGTGGTCGAGAACGTTGAACGTGTAATGGCTGAGGAAGGGCTACCGCCGAAGGAAGCAACGCGTAAATCGATGGGCCAGATTCAGGGCGCACTGGTGGGTATCGCGATGGTACTGTCAGCGGTGTTTATCCCAATGGCGTTCTTCGGGGGTTCTACCGGTGCAATTTACCGTCAGTTCTCCATCACCATTGTTTCCGCGATGGCACTGTCTGTACTGGTGGCATTGATTCTGACCCCGGCCCTGTGTGCGACCATGCTCAAACCGATTGCTAAAGGCGATCACGGAGAAGGCAAAAAAGGCTTCTTCGGCTGGTTTAACCGCATGTTCGATAAGAGCACGCACCATTACACCGATAGCGTGGGCGGTATTCTGCGCAGCACCGGTCGTTATCTGGCGCTGTATCTGATCATCGTCGTGGGCATGGCTTATCTGTTCGTTCGTCTGCCAAGTTCGTTCCTGCCAGATGAAGACCAAGGGGTATTCCTGTCTATGGCTCAGCTGCCTGCGGGTGCAACGCAAGAGCGTACCCAGAAGGTGCTGGACGAAATGACGGATTACTACCTGACCAAGGAAAAAGCGAACGTTGAATCGGTGTTTGCCGTTAACGGTTTCGGTTTTGCAGGTCGTGGTCAGAACACCGGTATCGCGTTCGTTTCTCTGAAAGACTGGAGTGAACGTCCAGGCGAAGAGAACAAGGTTGAGGCGATTACTCAGCGTGCGATGGGCGCATTCTCGCAGATTAAAGACGCGATGGTCTTTGCCTTTAACCTGCCAGCTATTGTGGAGTTAGGGACCGCGACCGGTTTCGACTTCCAGTTGATTGACCAGGCTGGTCTGGGCCATGAGAAGCTGACTCAGGCGCGTAACCAACTGTTTGGTGAAGTCGCGAAGCATCCTGATCTGTTGGTCGGTGTTCGTCCTAACGGTCTGGAAGATACGCCGCAGTTCAAGATCGATATCGATCAGGAAAAAGCGCAGGCTCTGGGCGTTTCCATTAGTGATATTAATACAACGCTGGGTGCAGCATGGGGCGGAAGCTACGTGAATGACTTCATCGACCGTGGTCGTGTGAAGAAAGTTTACGTCATGTCTGAAGCGAAATACCGTATGTTGCCGGAAGATATTGGAAACTGGTATGTCCGCGGCAGCGATGGACAGATGGTACCGTTCTCCGCCTTCTCTACCTCACGTTGGGAATACGGTTCACCGCGTCTGGAACGCTATAACGGTCTGCCGTCCATGGAAATCTTAGGTCAGGCCGCTCCGGGTAAAAGTACCGGTGAAGCCATGGCCATGATGGAGCAACTGGCCAGCAAACTGCCATCCGGTATCGGTTATGACTGGACCGGTATGTCCTACCAGGAACGACTGTCCGGCAACCAGGCCCCTGCCCTGTATGCCATTTCATTGATCGTCGTGTTCTTGTGTCTGGCAGCGCTGTACGAGAGCTGGTCAATTCCGTTCTCCGTAATGCTGGTTGTACCGCTGGGTGTTATCGGTGCATTGCTGGCAGCAACGTTCCGCGGCCTGACCAACGACGTTTACTTCCAGGTAGGCCTGCTCACAACCATTGGGTTGTCGGCGAAGAACGCGATACTTATCGTCGAATTCGCCAAAGACTTGATGGATAAAGAGGGTAAAGGTCTGATAGAGGCGACGCTGGACGCAGTACGCATGCGTTTACGTCCAATCCTGATGACGTCACTGGCCTTTATTCTGGGCGTAATGCCGCTGGTCATCAGTTCCGGCGCAGGTTCCGGTGCACAGAACGCCGTTGGTACTGGCGTAATGGGCGGGATGGTGACGGCAACCGTGTTGGCGATCTTCTTTGTTCCGGTGTTCTTTGTGGTGGTACGCCGCCGCTTTAGCCGCAAAAATGAAGATATTGAGCATAGCCACTCAGTAGAGCATCATTGATACATCTCTAAAGATAAGGCCGCGCAAGCGGCCTTTTTTCTGGAAAAATCATAAAAATCACTTATTGCCATTCCGTTTATTTTCTATCGGATAAATAAGCGATATAATCCTTGCAGCCTTAAAGGCTATTCTTAAAAAAACAGCGAGAGTTCTTATTTACTTTAATAAATATTAAGATTAATCCTATCCACTGGTTCACATTGTCGGTTGTTGCCTTTCGTTGCTAAACCTAAACAAGATAACCCGATGATTGCCCGAAGAATAAAGAAATTGTCCCATTTCGAATAGCGGCATTTATCTGTTAAAATGTAAAAATGACGTAGCATCATAATTTTACATAATTGTAATTTTTCGTGATATGACGATGAAATCTTTTTTAGAGTAGATTATAGTTAAATCATCAGGAGTCGCGGGCAAGTTCCAGGTAGTTGTTGTATCCATCCCGAAAGGTGTTCGGTTAGTTTAAGCCACTAAGAAGGGGATGCGTTATGGATGAGTACTCACCCAAAAGACATGATATCGCGCAGCTTAAATTTCTCTGCGAAACTCTGTATCATGACTGTCTTGCAAACCTTGAACAAAGTAACCATGGCTGGGTTAATGACCCTACCTCTGCAACCAGCTTGCAGCTCAATGAACTGATAGAGCATATTGCAACCTTCGCACTTAATTATAAAATTAAGTACAATGAGGACAATAAGCTGATCGCGCAGATAGATGAATACCTGGATGACACTTTTATGTTGTTCAGCAGTTATGGTATTAATACGCAGGATCTGCAGAAATGGCGGAAGTCAGGTAATCGACTGTTTCGCTGTTTTGTCAATGCCACCAGGGCTAATCCTGTAAGTTTGTCTTGTTAAAAATTATTACAATCATAGGTAAGAGTTATGTCCGATAAACCATTAACTAAAACAGATTATTTGATGCGCCTGCGACGTTGCCAGACAATTGATACGCTAGAGCGCGTTATTGAAAAAAATAAATATGAATTGTCCGACAACGAACTGGCTGTATTTTACTCAGCAGCAGATCATCGCCTTGCTGAATTGACCATGAATAAGCTTTACGACAAGATTCCAACTTCTGTTTGGAAATTCATTCGCTAATTGCACTCAAGGTTAAGTCAGGTATAGCGGTACAGTTGTCTGGCTGACCATTTTCGTATTTACAATGGTTATTTAATTAAAATCGCGTGACTATGATCACAGCAAAGAAGCGGGAACGTTCCCCTTTTCTGCATTACGTTTTACTGTGCTGAAATAACCTTCAGTACACAGGGAATTCGTAATGCGTAATGAAAAGCAAAAAATGATCGCCGGCGAATACTATCGCCCGGCAGATGAAACGCTGCGCAGTGACCGACTACGCGCTCGTCAGTTGATCCATCGCTACAATCTCACCGCACCCGATGAAAAAAATGAGCGTCAGGCAATCCTGCACGATCTGTTAGGTCAGAGTGAGGGAGCCTATATTGAACCCTCTTTCCGTTGTGATTACGGTTATAACATCTATCTTGGTAAAGACTTTTACGCTAATTTCGACTGCGTTATGCTCGACGTCTGTCCAATTCATATTGGCGACAACTGCATGCTGGCACCAGGCGTTCATATCTATACCGCGACCCATCCGCTGGATGCTACCGAGCGCAACAGTGGCCTGGAGTTCGGGAAGCCCGTGACTATCGGCAATAATGTCTGGATAGGTGGCCGTGCAGTGATCAATCCCGGCGTCACGCTGGGCGATAACGTGGTTGTGGCATCAGGCGCAGTGGTCACTAAAAGCGTTCCGGCAAACACCGTGGTTGGGGGCAATCCCGCAAGGATCATCAAAACGCTGTGATCTTAAATGTAACTGTTATGCTAAATTGCGGTTAATCTGTTACTTTCTTCAAAGGGTATCCCCTTTTAAAATAGGGCGATCCCTCCTGAATTTTGCAGATATCACGAAGGCAAGAGATGACAGAAATACAGCGCCTGCTTACTGAAACAATCGACGACTTAAATATTCGCGAGAAGCGCGACAACAAACCGCGCTTTAGCATCAGCTTTATTCGCAAACACCCAGGGCTGTTTATCGGTATGTATGTTGCGTGGTTTGCCACGTTGGCGGTGATGCTACAGTCAGAAACGTTAGTCGATTCGGTATGGCTGCTGGTGGTACTGTTCGTTGTACTCAACGGCTTTTTCTTTTTCGACGTTGCGCCACGATACCGCTTTGAAGATATCGACGTTCTGGATTTTAGAGTTTGCTATAACGGAGAATGGTACAACACGCGCTTTGTCCCCTCCTCTCTCATCGATACTATCCTGCACTCACCGTCCGTGGATAGCGAACATAAAGCACAGCTGCAAAAGATGATATCGCGCAAAGGCGAACTCTCGTTTTACGATGTCTTTACGCTTACCCGCGCCCAGACCAGCCAGTAACGATATCTCAGCACAGATAAAAAAAGTGCGTTCCTGCGAAGGTAACGCACTTTAATCCCTGAAATGCTGGCAAAGAAACTAACGCCTTTTTTTACGCCCCTGTACTGCTTTAAAGCGCGGATTCGTTTTGCAGATAACGTACAAACGCCCTTTGCGTTTTACTATCTGGCAGTCAGGATGGCGCTGTTTTGCGCTGCGAAGTGAATTGAGTACCTGCATTTTAACCCCGCTTAACGCCAATAAAATGACCAAAACGTTTTTGGAAACGTGCTGCACTACCTTCATTATCAAAGGTTTTTTGTTTCCCGGTATAGTACGGATGTGATTTAGAAGAGATATCGAGGGTCACGTACGGGTACATTTTCCCCTCAAACTCAATTTCACGCTCAGTCTTGATGGTCGAACCGACCTTAAAGAATTCATTGGCACTGGTATCGTGAAACACTACGGTACGGTAAAAAGGATGAATATCCGGTTTCATGGCAACCTCAATTTGATACGTTATAACATAACCATCAAAATACACCACTCTTGTACAAACCACAACCTGATTTACGCTACAGGGAGTCAAACGGGATGATAAATGGCCGTAAATATATGATGCCAATCGAATAGCTTTTTGGGGTTTCGGATATACTTTCCCTACGCTGTGTAAATAAGGATATCACTGTGACAACACGACATTTGATAAGCCTGGTGACTGGGGTACTGTTCCTTTCTATCCTCGCGCCTGTAGGTTTAAGCCTGTGGCTGGCACATCGTCAGGTCGAAACGAAATTTATCGATGAACTCGACATGTTCTCAACACGAGTCGCATTACGTACGGAACGCGTAGGCGAGCAGGCGAAAAAAGCATTACGCCATATTGAAGCATTTCAGGGGGTGCCTTGCAGTGACGAGCATTTGCTGGAAATGCGTCGTTTGTCCTATAGCTACCGCTATATTCAGGAAGTGCTGTACCTCAAAGATAACGTTCCGCAATGCTCATCTCTGGAAAAAAGAAGCCAGGCAGACGCATTTCCACCCGCAATGAAAGTCACGCCTGATGGATATCGCGCATGGCTTACCACGCAAAATGATTTGGGCATCAAGCGCTTTATGGCAGCATTAGGGAGCGAACATTATGTTGTAATGGTCGATCCAGGCTCTTTCATTGACGTCATCCCGTTTGGCTCATGGCCAATTGAAGTCACTATCATTGGCACCGTGCGCAACGTCGTGGTTGCCAGTAGCGCCAACCTGCCATCGGACGTTTTGCAGCATGTACAGCAAGAAAAATCGATTACTCATTTTAAAAAAGATGGCAGCATTTATAACGCCCGCCCCTTTCCTGAGTTGGGTATTACGATCGTAACCTGGGCATCTACCCTGCCATTGCAAAAAACCTGGCACCGGCAGGCACTGATCTGGCTCCCGGCAGGCATTCTTATAGGCTTGCTCACCGCCGCCTTTGTTTTGCGTATTTTGCGCCGCTTACAGTCGCCCCATCACCAATTACAGGACGCTATCCAGCATCGGGACATCAAAGTCCACTACCAACCAATTATCTCGCTCAAAACGGGGAAAGTGGTTGGAGCAGAGGCGCTGGCTCGCTGGCAGCAGGCCGACGGAAGCTATCTGTCGCCGGAAGTTTTCGTCGCGCTGGCGCATGAAACCGGGCTGACAGAGCCTCTCACACGGTTGATTATTGAAAGCGTATTTGAAGATTTAGGTAAATGGCTGCGTCAGCATCCAGACCAGCATATATCCATCAATCTTGAGTCAGCCGATCTGGCCTCCGAAACGCTTCCTGCTCTGTTAAGTCAGAAAGTGAACCACTGGCAACTTAAGCCTACGCAAATCGCGCTGGAACTAACCGAACGCGAGTTTGCCGACCCGAAAAACAGCGCGCCGTTTATTGCCAAATACCGTCAGGCAGGTCATTCAATCTATATTGATGACTTTGGCACCGGCTATTCCAGCCTGAGCTATTTACAGGATCTGGATGTCGACATCCTGAAGATAGACAAATCGTTCGTTGATGCACTGGAATACAACAACGTGACGCCGCATATCATCGAGATAGCAAAAACGCTGAAACTTGAGATGGTGGCGGAAGGTATCGAAACCAAGAATCAGGAAACCTGGCTACGCCAGCATGGCGTGCAGTACGGTCAGGGCTGGCTTTACAGCAAAGCGCTGCCGAAGGCGGAATTTATTCTGTGGGCAGAAAAACGGCTTTAACATTGCTGTTGATGTTGAGATGGCTGGCGGCACGCCGCACAGCCAGTCACATCACTCTTCCATAATGGGCGCAAATCCACCGTAGATCATTCGCTTGCCGTCAAATGGCATAGATTCACCGAACTCCTTCATACGGGGATCGGACATCATCTTCTGATTCGCCGCATCGCGGACCTCTTTGGAAGGGTATTCAATCCAGCTGAATACCACTTCTTCATGCTCCTGTGCTTTCACAGCCATGCGAAAATCGGTCAGTTTGCCGTCGGGGACATCATCTGCCCAGCACTCCACTATGCGCAATGCACCGAACTCCTTGAAAAGCGGAGCTGCTTTTGCCGCCATCGCAATGTACGCCTCCTTGTTTTCAGCGGGTACGGCAACCACAAAGCCATCAACATACTTCATGAGAAAAACCTCCGAAGTGTACTGCGCGGCAAGCCGATTCCGGCCGCGTCAGTCGAGGTTAAGTTTAGTCGCCAGTAGGCGATCGCGCCCCAGGCGCATTCCTGATACGCGTACGTGACTGCGGCTGATGCCGAAACCACGGCAGGCAAAGCTGAATCAACGGTCCGATAGCCAAGGCATACAGCACCGTACCAACGCCCACGGTTCCACCCAGCAGCCAACCGATAAGCAGCACCGACACTTCGATTGCGGTTCGAATTCGTCGTACTGGCCAGCCGGTACGCGCGTGGATACCGGTCATCAGACCATCACGCGGACCGGCGCCAAAACCTGCGCCAATGTACAGGCTGGTTGCTAACGCATTCAATATTACCGCTGACACCAGCAGCCCACTGCGCGCCAGCAGAGATTCAAATCCAGGAATCACCAGCAGCGCGGCATCTGCCGCCAGCCCGATCATAATCACGTTGCTCAGCGTGCCAAAGCCTGGACGCTGGCGCAGCGGTATCCACGCCAGCAACACCAACACGCCCACGGCAATAATCACCACGCCGATATTCATCGACAATAAATTGGCTACACCCAGGTGAAACACGTTCCACGGATCGGCCCCTAAATCAGCACGGACAAACATCGCCGTCGATACACCGTACAGTGTCAGCCCGATAAACAGCTGAAGCAAACGACGCAGCATGCTTTTCCCCTCTCACTCTCAGATAACTTTCATCTTCACCGCAATTGGCACTATGATTAATGTCCAGTTTTCAAAAAGTGGACTGCTATGTCATCTCGCCGTTATGGAAGTCAGTCTTTGCAACGCCTGCTCGGACACTGGCTGGAAAGCCCCTCGCGAACGCCCATCTGGCGACAGCTGGCAGAAGCGTTACGTCTGCTTATTCTCGATGGTCGACTGGCGCTGGATAGCCGCTTACCGGGTGAACGCGAGCTCGCCGTAGTCCTGCAAGTAAGTCGAACTACCGTCGCCAGCGCTATGGCGCAACTGCGTGAAGAGGGATATCTTGAAAGCCGTCATGGTAGCGGCTCACGGGTGATCCTGCCGGAACATATTCGCCATGTGCCAACCCGGACCAGTACCGGCACAGCACTTGATTTGTCCACGGCGGCTCTAAGTGCCGGTCCCGAAATTCATCAGGCTTACCAGCAGGCGCTGTTCGCTATGCCACAGCATTTGCTGAGCTCCGGGTATCTGCCGCAGGGGTTATCGGTATTACGTGAATCCATCGCCCGGCATTATTGCGATCGCGGGCTCCCGACGCAGCCCGATGAAATCATGGTCGTGAATGGTGCAGTCAGCGGCCTGGCGCTGATCCTGCGTTTGCTCACCGGCCCCGGCGATCGCGTAGTGGTTGATCACCCCACTTATCCGCTGGCGATTGCCGCGATTCAAGGCGCATCCTGTCGCCCCGTCGGCGTGTCGCTACCCGAGCACGGTTGGGATACCGCGGGTCTGGTCGCCACCATCGCGCAAACCGCACCGAGAATGGCCTACCTGATGCCGGACTTTCACAATCCGACCGGGCGTTGCATGGACGCTGCAACTCGCCAGGTCGTGGCGGATATTGCCGAACGAACCCGCACAACCCTGGTGGTCGATGAGACGATGGTGAACCTGTGGTATGACGCCCCGCCGCCGCCGCCACTTGCCGCATTCAATCGCGACGCGCCGATCATTCTGTTGGGTTCGGCCGGGAAAAGCTTTTGGGGGGGATTACGTCTGGGCTGGATCCGTGCGTCGGCGCGAACCATTGCGGCGCTGGTACAAACCCGCGACACCTTCGATTTAGGCTCCCCGGTGCTTGAACAACTTGCCACCAGTTGGCTGCTGGATAACGCCGCCGACTTTCTTCCTGACAGAAGACGGCTACTCACATCGCAGCGCGATCTGTGCTCGAGCCTGATGAACGCACATTTCCCGGAGTGGCAGTTTACCCAGCCACAGGGAGGACTCTCTTTTTGGGTTGAACTGCCCGATACGCTGGCAACGCTGTTCGCTACGCGCGCCGAAAGCGTAGGCATTCAGTTAGGAACCGGTACGCGGTTTGGCCTTGATGGCGCATTCGATCGTTTTTTGCGTATGCCTTTCACGTTGCCGGATGACACAGCGCGTGCCGCCTTCAGGGTGTTACAACCCATTTGGGATAACCTGCGTTTGCAGGCCAACAGCGGGAAAGTACGCAAAATAATTTAAGCGACGAGTCAAAGGACTCGCCCTTATAAGCCGGGATGGATGAGAGAGTCCCGGTGATATTACCGCTGAGGGGGAACCGGAAAACCCTTCAGTGAAATCACGAAATTTTCACCGTCTTTCTTAATTTTTGCCCCGGCATCACACCAGTCTGAGGCAATACGGAAGAACTCATCGCTGCCGACGTTCCAGCTCAGACGAACATGTTTCACATAACCGGAGCGTAGTAAATCACAAGCTTCGCCGTAATTACAGGCAGTTGAGAGCGGTTGTTGTTTCATTTTTTCTTCTTCAGTAGTCTGCGCAACGCTTTGATTTCTTTAGGAGTCAGTGCTTCAACTACGGACTCTTCCGTATGCTGGCTATCGATATCTTCAGCGGAGACTCCCGCCTCTTCAACGGCGGTAAACGCAATCAGCAGCAGTTTTTCCGTCGCAACACTTAAATTTTCGTTATGCACTTCAGCGTAATGGCGAAGCTTTTCTTTTAGCGCCTCATCAATTTTGACATTCAATACAGCGGTCGACATCGTAGAAAATCCTTGTGGTCAGCCAAAACACACCGAATGTAAGACCCTGTCGTTACAGCGCGATGGCGGCGGCAAAAGCATCAAATAACATCCCCGAAACACATTGACAGCATTTGATGACAATAAAATGACAATACGATGACAAAGAAAAGAAGATAAGCGGAAGGGAAATTGCCGGACGGCAGAATTGGGTGGGGGCCCTGCCAGCTACATCCCGGCACACACGTCATCTGCCTTGGCTGCTTCCTTCCGGACCTGACCTGGTAAACAGAGTAGTGTTGCGGGAGAACCAACAGAGCCCCCATTGAGAGCGTTGTTAACCAACGCGCAGGCGCATTATCACTGCTGCACCCTGTAATTGCAACCCATCCAGCATCGGATGCTGTTTTCTTGTGCAATGCGGCTTCACTCCCTCGCCATTCGGCATTATGCTGGAGGATTAGCGCAGGAATAAATAATGGATATACAAGACACTTTCCCCCAACGCGTCTGGCAAATCGTCGCGTCAATCCCCGAAGGTTTCGTCACCACGTATGGCGATGTTGCCAGGCTTGCCGGTTCGCCGCGCGCTGCGCGCCAGGTCGGCGGCGTGCTTAAGCGTCTCCCCGAAGGCAGCACTTTGCCCTGGCATCGGGTGGTTAATCGTCATGGTGCCATTTCGCTGACCGGCCCCGACTTACAACGGCAGCGTCAGGCGTTGCTGGCAGAAGGAATAGTGGTTTCAGGAAGCGGGCAGATAGATTTACAGCGCTATCGCTGGGTGTACTAACCCTCTCCAGACGGAGAGGGTTACGACTGCCTTAGTACTGCGTGGGAGCAGGAACGGCAGAAGAGGGATTTACCTGGGTTGGTGACGTTGACGGCACCGTGGTGGCTGCCCCACCGCTTGCCTGAACCGGTACTGCTGTTTGCTGTACAGGGACCAGCGTCAGGTCAGCTTTCGTACCACCCTGATTAATGACCGTCTGAACGGTATCAGTAATAAAGACCAGTTTGTCATTAACCGTAATTGCCGCACTCAGCAGAATACGGGCGTTAGGCTGAATATCTGCCGGGTTAAATGGTAATACAAAGCTGAATGGCGCCTGCTTACCTTCAGTACGGACCGCTTTTTGCGACAGCACTTTTGACGGTGCATCGGCCAGCGACGCATCTGACAGCGTGACGGTCAGCACCGCATCGGGTGGCAAGGCCACTTTCTGGCGGATCCATACCGTACCAGAAACGTTTGGCTGTTGAATTTTAGACTGTGTGTCAGCAATTGACGTATTAGGGCTTGGCGCAGGTGTCTGAATATCTGCACTTTTATCAGCACAGGCCGCCAGAGCGACCGCAACCGCTAAACCACTTACCATGTGCACGAGTTTCATTAAATTCTCCTTATCATCTATGCACCAGCGAGAACTATCCTCGCCAGAAGAGTGGTTAACAAAAACATAACGTGACTAAGTGTGGCACAAGACAGCTGTTTTTGCCTGTAATAGGCCTTTAATTCAGACAATTGCACCCATCGGACCACTTTCAAAATTGCGTTATACTCTGCCTACCTCGCTGCGAGATCGATATAACCTGGAGAGCACGTATGAGTCTGGCGCTGAAAAATTTGCTGACATTGTTAAATCTGGAAAAAATTGAAGAAGGACTCTTTCGGGGCCAAAGTGAAGACTTAGGGTTACGTCAGGTTTTTGGGGGACAGGTTGTCGGTCAGGCGCTGTATGCCGCCAAAGAAACCGTACCGGAAGAGCGTCTGGTGCACTCCTTCCACAGCTACTTTTTACGCCCCGGCGATAGCCAAAAGCCCATCATCTATGATGTTGAAGTCTTGCGTGATGGTAACAGCTTCAGCGCGCGCCGCGTTGCCGCAATTCAGAATGGTAAACCCATTTTTTACATGACCGCCTCTTTCCAGGCACCGGAAGACGGATTTGAACATCAGAAAACCATGCCGGATGCGCCGGGTCCCGATGAGCTGAAATCAGAAACAGAAATTGCCCGCTCAGTGGCGCATTTACTGCCGCCGCTGTTGAAAGAAAAATTTATCAACGATCGTCCGTTGGAAGTGCGCCCGGTTGAATTTCATAACCCCTTAAAAGGTCACGTCGCACCTCCGGCGCGCCAGGTATGGATCCGTGCAAACGGCGAGCTGCAGGACGATCTGCGCGTCCATCAATATCTGCTGGGTTATGCCTCAGACCTGAACTTCCTGCCTGTAGCGCTGCAGCCGTACGGGATTGGTTTTCTGGAAAAAGGGATTCAGATCGCCACCATTGACCATTCAATGTGGTTCCACCGTCCGTTCAATATTAATGAGTGGTTGTTGTATAACGTCGAGAGTACTTCTGCCTCCGGTGCCAGAGGTTTTGTACGCGGGGAGTTTTATACGCAGGACGGCGTGCTGGTCGCCTCTACCGTGCAGGAAGGGGTAATGCGTAATCGCAATTGAGAATTACCGGATGGTGGCGCAAAAGCGTTACCATCCGGCAGATTGAAACATCAAGCGTTGTAAGCGTTCTCGCCGTGACTGTTCACATCCAGACCTTCGCGTTCCTGCTCTTCCGGTACGCGCAGACCCACCGTCATATCCGCCAGCTTATAGCCAATGAAGGCCACCACGCCGGACCAGACGATGGTGATCGCCACGCTTTCCAGTTGCACCAGCAGCTGATGCCCCATGGTCACTCCCTCAGCAAAGCCCACGCCGCCCAGTGAGCTGGCAGCGAAAACCCCGGTCAGGATGCAGCCAACAATACCGCACACGCCGTGCACGCCAAACACATCACACGGATCGTCCACGCGCAGAAAACGCTTCAGCATGGTTACGCCCCACAGGCCAGCCAACCCCGCAACCACACCGACAATCAGCGCCCCGCCGACACCGATGTAGCCACATGCAGGTGTTACGCCCACCAGACCCGCAATAGCGCCAGAACAGGCGCCCAGCAGAGACGGTTTGCCACGCAGCGCCCATTCACCGAAGATCCATCCGAGGATGGCGGCGGCGGTGGCGACCACGGTATTGACGAAGGCCAGTGCGGCAATTTCATTCGCCGTTCCCGCTGAACCGGCGTTAAAGCCAAACCAACCAATGTAGAGAATAGCGGTACCGGTGAAGACCATCGGCAGGTTATGCGGTTTAAAGGCTTCTTTGCCAAAACCGACGCGTTTACCAATCAGATACGCACCAACCAGACCGGCAATCGCTGCGTTGATGTGCACGACCGTCCCGCCGGCAAAATCCAGTGCGCCGTGAGAAGCCAGCAATCCGCCGCCCCAGACCATATGTGCAATGGGGATGTACGACAGCGTTAACCACACCACCACAAAAATCAGCACCGCAGAGAAACGAATACGCTCAGCCAGCGCCCCGACAATCAGCCCAACGGTGATGCAGGCAAAAGATCCCTGAAAAGCAACGTGAATGTACTGGTAGAAGCTCCCCGTGACCGCCGTCAGCGCGATGTTCTTCAGCAATACCCAGTTGAAGTTGCCGAAGAAATTATTCCCTTCGCCAAAGGCCAGTGAGTAGCCATAAACCACCCATAGAATACAAACCAGAGCGAATGTCACCGTCACCTGAGTCAGCATCGACAGTACGTTCTTACCGCGAATCAAACCGCCGTAGAACAACGCAATGCCAGGGATAGTCATAAACAGCACCAGCGCGGTACAGATCATCATAAAAGCGTTATCTGCTTTATCCGCAACCGCCGGTGCCGCCATCGCCAGTCCCGGCAGTAGTGCCAGTGAAGCAATACCCGTTTTCATCGTTGCTATCTTCATTTTTTGGTTTCCTATCACTGTGTGCCAGAAGTTACAGTGCGGCTTCGTCGGCTTCGCCGGTACGAATACGAATCACACGTTGCAGCTCGGCGACGAAGATTTTGCCGTCGCCAATTTTTCCGGTGTATGCCGCCTTACTGATGACATCAATCACGCCATCCAGTTGGTCGTCGGCAATCGCCACATCAATCTTCACCTTTGGCAGAAAATTGACGCTATATTCAGCCCCACGGTACAGCTCAGCATGACCTTTCTGTCGGCCAAACCCCTTCACTTCGGTGACGGTCAGCCCCTGAATACCAATAGACGACAGTGCTTCACGGACGTCTTCCAGTTTGAACGGTTTGATTACCACGGTAACCAGCTTCATAGATCCCCTCCAGTCAGAATTCAGTAGTGGCTGCAGATACACGAGAGGAATATTGCAAGGGGTGTGCCAGGAATGAAAAACGCGGAATGATTCAGGTTCGCCGGGTACTATCGGGAGAGAAAAAGAAAAAACGCACTATAACGGTGCATAGTGCGTTACATTTTTGCACCAGATTGTTGATTGCCGGATGGCGGCGTAAACGCCTTACCCGGCCTACGATACCGCGTGGCCGGATAAGCGCTGCGCCGTCAGGCGATAACAGAATCCTCTTGCGTGCTGGCGGCTAACTCTTCGCCCGCCAGCTGCAGCTGATACATCTGCCAGTAACGGCCTTGCGCCGCCAGTAATTGCTGGTGCGTACCACGCTCAACCGCCTGACCGCGATGCAGCACCAGAATGGTATCCGCATCGACAATCGTCGATAACCGATGCGCAATCACCACCAGCGTAGTGTGTTCACGGACCGCCGCCAGCGCGTGCTGAATGGCCTGTTCAGTACCGGAATCAATACTGGCCGTGGCTTCATCGAGGATCAGCACCTGCGGCGTTTCAACCAATACCCGCGCCAGCGCCAGCAGCTGTTTCTGCCCAACGGAGAGATTATTGCCCTGCTCGCCCAGCCGGGTATGGATCCCCTCGCTCAAACCCCGAGCCAGTTCTGCCAGTTGCACAGTCTCCAGCGCCTGCCAGACCCGCTCTTCTGAGATATCGCGACCCAGCGTGACGTTTGCCAGGAAGGTATCCGCCATCACCACCGGATCCTGCTGCACCATCGCGATGCCCTGACGTAACGCACCGTGGCTCAGAGAAGACAACGGACGTCCGTCAAGGCGGATTTCCCCCTGCGTCAGCGGGTAATATCCCATCAGCAGGCTGGCCAGCGTGCTTTTGCCGCTGCCTGTGTGTCCGACCAAAGCCACAAAGCTGCGCGAAGGCACGGACAGACTGATGTTTTGCAGCACCAGGTTGTCGTCGCGATAGGCAAATGAAACGTTATCCACCTCAATGTCTCCGCTTTTGAGCGGGCGATCGTCTTCACCATAGCGCTGACGAGGCCCGTCCATCAGTTCGAAAACTCGCTCACCAGCGACAACCGCCTGCTGCAGCATTGATTGCTGGGTGGTCAGCTCGATCAGCGGTTCGTTCAAACGGCCGAGGTAGCTGATGAACGCGTACAGCACGCCAACCTCGATGGAGGTGCCAGAGGTAAAACTGAACAGCATCAGCAAACCGCAGAGGATCAGCGCCGAGAACAGGCTCAGCAGTGGACGCAGCAAAAAACCATCCAGTCGCAGGGTTTGCATACGCGCCATATAGTGCGAGCGGCTGGCCTCGCCCATTCTCTCGCCAAACCTTGCCTGCTGGCGGAACTGCTGGATAACGCTCATGCCGTTTATGACTTCGTTAAAGCCATCGTTAATATCCGCCAGATAAGCGCGCACCCGACGCACAATCGGGGTGCTGTAGCGTTGGTAAATCACCATCACCACCAGCACGGCCGGGAAAATGGCCATTGCCACCAGCGCCATGCGCCACTCCAGGCTGAACATCGCCACCAGCATCGCGCCGATTAAGGCCGCACTGCGCAGGACCGTTGCGACCACCGTCACGTACAGGTCGCGAATAACTTCAGTATCATTGGTCACGCGGGAGATAAGCTGCCCGACGGGCTGAGTATCAAAAGCGCTGAGCGGCTGGCGCAGCGCAGCGTCCATGACGTCAGTGCGCAACTGTTGCACCACGCCAACCGCCGCCTGATTAAATAACAGCGACTGCGCGTAATGCAGACCCGCCGCCAGCAGCTGCAATCCCACATACGCCGCAACCAGCCCGGCGACCATCGCCAGCGGCAGATTGTTCTTCGCCACCATGTTATCGATAAAATAGCTAATCAGCAGCGGACCGCTGACTTCCGCCGCCGCAGCCACCCACAACATGACGACCGCAATCGTCAGCTGTTTTCGCCATGGGGAACCATACGCCAGCAGTCTTTTCAGAGTTGGCCATAATTGCCCGAAACTACGCATTAGCCGCCTCCTCGTTTATCTCTGGTGCATCAGACAGCGCCGCTTCAAGTTGCTGATAGCGGTACATGTCGCGATACCAACCGGGCTGTTGCACTAAAGATTCATGCTCACCGCGCTGAGCAATATGCCCATGCTGCATCACGATAATCTCGCTGGCTTCCGTCAGAGCCGATAAACGGTGTGCGCTGATAATCACGGTTCTGCCTTCGCCCCACTGGCGCAGGTTATGTAGGATCTGATGTTCGGTACGACCATCCACCGCCGACAGCGCATCATCCAGAATCAGAATTTCAGCGTTCAGCAGTAACGCTCGAGCAATAGAAATACGCTGTTTTTGCCCGCCAGACAGCATCACCCCGCGTTCGCCCACTTCGGTGTCGTAGCCCTGAGGAAGACGTAAAATATCCTCATGAACGCTGGCAAGGCGCGCCACATGCTCGATCTCTTCCTGCGTGGCCTGCGGGCGTCCTAAGGCGATGTTATTACCGACGGTATCGGAAAACAGGAATGGTGTCTGGCTGACAACCGCCAGTCGGCTGCGCCAGCTATCCAGCTGTAAGCGCGTTAATGGGATATCATGAAAGCGCACATCGCCCTGGGTGATATCAAAATGACGCTGGATCAGCGACAGTACCGTACTTTTTCCCGCGCCGGTCGGACCACAGATGCCCAGCATCTGTCCAGGTTTGAGCTGGAAATTCACATTTTCCAGCGTCGGGTGGGTGGTTTGAGGGTAACAAAATTCGCGAATCGCCACCGCCAGCTCGCCGCGTCCTTCCGGCACCGGTTCAGTACCGTCATCCACTACCGGCGCTTCTGCCAGCATGGCGCGAATTCGGCTATACGCGGCGCTGCCGCGTTCGACGATGTTAAACATCCAGGCCAGCGCCAGCATCGGCCAAATCATCAGACCGAGATACATCATAAAGCTGGTGAGCTGCCCGAGCGTCAGCGAGCCGTGAACCACCATCCAGCTTCCCCCGGCAATCGCCAGCAGGTTAGCCATACCAATGGCGATATAAATCGTAGGATCAAAGCGGGCGTCAATGCGCGCCACACGCAGGTTTTTCTTACCGGTATCTTCAGCATCTGCGGCAAATAATGCCGACTGCCGATCCTCCAGCCCAAAGGCCTTGATCATACGAATACTGGTCAGGCTTTCCTGAGTACGATCGTTGAGACTGGAAAACGCCGCCTGCGCCAGCTTAAAACGGTTATGGAGTCGATCGCCGTAACGTTTGATCATCAACGCCATCACCGGCATCGGCAGCAGCGCAATGAGCGTCAGTTGCCAACTTATCTGCGTTGACATCACGATCAGCACCGCACACCCCATAACCAGCGAATCTACCAGCGTCAGCACCCCTTCTCCGGCGGCAAATACGACGCGATCGACATCGTTGGTTGCCCGCGCCATCAGATCGCCCGTACGGTGCCGCAGATAAAATTCTGGATGCTGGCGACTCAACTGACGGTAATAATCTTCCCGCAGCTCAACCGCCAGTTGGTAGGATGCGCCAAACAGCAGCACGCGCCAGACATAACGCAGCAAATAAACCACCACGGCAATCAGGGCAATTGTCCCCACCCACATCAGCAGCCGCTCGGTGGTGAAGCGTTGAGTCGTCACGCCATCCACAATGATCCCGACCACTTTCGGCGGAATAAGCTGAAGGATAGCGATGATGATAAGCAGGGCCACTGCCCCGAGGTAGCGACGCCACTCCCGGCGGAAGTACCAGCTTAATTGAGCAAATAATCGCACGCGTTATGTCCTGACAAGATTTCCGGCAATAAGCGCCGGGAGAATTATTCAATAGGTAGAGCAGTTGTGTATTTAATCTGTTCCATGGCAAAGCTGGAGGTGACGTCAGACAGGCCCGGTACGCTGTTCACCAGGCGCTTATAGAATTCATCATAGCTTTTCATATCAGCAACCTGCACTCGCATCAGGTAGTCATACTCCCCTGCCATACGCCAAAACCCCAGAACCTCGGGCATTCCGGTCACTTCAGTGACAAAGCGGCAATACCATTCGCTGCTGTGATGCTGAGTTTTGATCAGCACAAACGCGGTGAGTCCCAGCCCCAGTTTTTCTGGATCCAACAGGGCGACTCTGCCCAGCAGGATACCGTCATCCTCAAGTCGTTTGAGACGTTTCCAGCAGGGGGTGGTAGTCAGATTAACGGCATCTGCTAATGCCTGCAAAGAAAGGGTGCAGTCCTGTTGCAGTAAGCCGAGTAGCTTGCGGTCAATTTTGTCTAACATATCCACTCCACAGAGAAGAATTTTCTCCTTACATTCTATTTTAAAGGCTAAATGGCAACAATTTTTTCCGTGCTTTTCGCTATTCTGGGCACAAAATGACAAATGGATATCTATTAATGATGAATAGCTCCTGGGTTAAAAACGCCATCAATGAAATCAACGCGGATTATCAGCGTTCTGCGGATACGCATCTCATTCGCCTGTCGCTACCGGCGTTCCCGGGCATTCAGCTCTATTTAAAAGATGAGAGCACGCATCCGACCGGGAGTCTGAAGCATCGTCTGGCACGCTCACTGTTTCTGTACGGATTGTGCAATGGCTGGATCAAAGAAGGCACCACCATCATTGAATCATCGTCCGGTTCAACGGCGGTCTCTGAAGCTTATTTCGCTCGACTGTTAGGGTTGCCATTTATTGCCGTCATGCCTTCCTGTACGGCAAAACGTAAAGTTGAACAGATTGAATTTTACGGCGGTCGCTGTCATTTCGTGGAAAGCGCCTGCGAAATCTATGCGGCCTCTGAGCAACTGGCGCGTGAGCTGAACGGTCATTACATGGACCAGTTCACTTACGCTGAGCGCGCCACCGACTGGCGCGGCAATAATAATATCGCCGACAGCATCTTTCGTCAGATGCAGTGCGAGCCCAACCCCGTTCCCCGCCATATTGTGATGAGCGCCGGAACCGGTGGCACCTCAGCAACCATTGGCCGCTATATTCGCTGTCAGGGCTACGACACTCAACTGATGGTAGTGGACCCGGAAAACTCGGTCTTTCTGCCCTTCTGGCAGGATCGCGATGCCACGTTACGCAGTCCGGTAGGAAGTAAAATTGAAGGCATTGGCCGCCCGCGTGTCGAACCGTCTTTCATTCCTGACGTGGTCGATGAAATGCTGCGCGTGCCGGATGCCGCAAGCGTGGCCACCGCACACTGGCTGGAAACGCAGTTGGGCCGCAAAGTCGGCGCTTCAACTGGCACCAATATGTGGGGAACGCTGCAACTTGCCGCCCGTATGCGCGATGCCGGAGAAAGCGGCTCACTAGTGACGCTGTTGTGTGACAGCGGCGAACGCTATCTGGAAACCTACTACAACCCACAGTGGGTCGATGCACACATCGGTGATTTAACGCCGTGGAAAGCGGAGCTCGCCCGACTACTGAACACCCATTAATAGGATAAAAAAAAGCCAGACGCGAAGTCTGGCTTGCTGGAAGGGATCTCTCATTCGGGGGAATAAGGTAGATGTGGATTGTCCAGCCAATGCGTCAAAAAGTGTGACACTGCCTGATTACGGCAATGTCCAATCACCGATAAATGAGGCAGTTCAGCAATCAGTTGCGGCATCGCGTTACCCATAATCAAGCCGCGCCCAACGCTGCCTAACATTTCGCGATCGTTCATGGCATCGCCAAACGCCATACACTCGGCCATTGAATAACCTAAATAGTCGCTCAACACCGCCAATGCCGATCCTTTATTACAGCCCAGCGGCAGCACCTCAAGGCAATCAAACGCGGAAAAACAGAGATTCGCCTGTTCACCCAGCGCTTCATTCAGTTGAATGCGCAATTGGATCAGAGAGTCATGATCGCCGCAGAAACAGACTTTCGTGACCTGATGCGCCGGAATACGTTTCACATCGACGATCTGATAGCGAAATCCGCTATACACATGCGCCTGCAGCAGTGAGGGGATCTCTTGTCCGGTGAACCAGCCATTGTCATTAAAGACATGCATGCTTGCGGTAGTGTCCCACTTCTGATGCAACACAATATCCGCGACATTCGGATCCAGATCCTGACGGTGTAACACGTCGCCTTCAAGAGAGTGAATGCGCGTGCCGTTACCCGTAATCAAAAAGGCGTCCAGTGAGATCGAGCCTAAAATATGGCGCATCTCAAGCACATGTCGGCCGGTAGCAAATGTCAGAGTAATATCGCGTTCACGCAGGCGCGACAGCGTTGAAAGCGTTTCGTCACCTAAATGGTGATTCGGCATCAAAAGGGTGCCATCCATATCAAATGCAGCCAGACGAGCCATTTCTTTCTCCACACTGTGACGCGGTTAACTTGTGATCCAGTATCACCTGAGATATACGGAAGTAATAGTGAATAGATAAAATGAATTGTTCCGGGTTTCTCTACGCATACACCGTTAACGAACATCCTGAAGGAAAAAGTATTAATGCGTCTGCTTAATCGCCTGAACCAGTACCAACGCCTGTGGCTGCCCTCGAACGGCGAACCGCAGTCGGTGACCGTCGGGGAACTGGCCGAACGCTGTTTTTGTAGCGAACGCCATGTACGTACCCTGCTAAAGCAAGCGCAGGATGCGGGCTGGCTGGAGTGGCATGCCCAGTCGGGGCGCGGGAAACGCGGGCAGCTGCGGTTTTTAGTGACGCCAGATTCACTGCGCAACACCATGATGGAACAGGCCCTGCAAAAGGGCGAGCAGCTTAGCGTACTGGAACTGGCTCAGCTGGCGCCGGGTGAATTAAGAACACTGTTACAACCGTTTATGGGCGGTCAGTGGCAAAACGACACGCCAACCCTGCGTATACCCTATTACCGCCCGCTCGACCCCTTGCACCCCGGTTTTCTCCCCGGTCGCGCGGAGCAACACCTCGCTGGACAAGTTTTCTCTGGCCTGACCCGGTTTGACAGCACTACGCAACGTCCCTGTGGAGACTTAGCCCACCACTGGAATATCTCCGCTGACGGCCTGCGCTGGGATTTCTATATTCGTTCCACCCTGTACTGGCATAACGGCGATGCGGTCAGCAGCACACAGCTACATCAGCAGTTGCTGAAGCTGTTAGAACTCCCCGCGCTGAATAAGCTGTTTATCAGCGTAAAGCGCATTGAGGTGACGCATCCCCAGTGTCTGACCTTTATTCTGCATCGTCCCGACTTCTGGCTGGCGCACCGTCTGGCAAGCTACAGCAGTCACCTGGCGCATCCTGAGCACCCGTTTGTGGGTACCGGCCCGTTCCGGCTGACGCTGTTTACTCCTGAGCTGGTGCGTATCGAGAGTCACGATCACTACCATCTGAGTCATCCGCTGCTAAAAGCCATTGAATACTGGATAACCCCGCAGCTCTTCTCCCAGGATTTGGGCACCAGCTGTCGCCATCCGGTGCAAATTGCGATTGGTAAACCCGAAGAGTTGCCTATGCTAAGCCAGGTAAGCAGCGGGATCAGTCTTGGTTTTTGCTATCTCACGCTCAGAAAAAGCGCGCGCCTGAATACGCAGCAGGCCCGTAGACTGATCAATATCATCCACCGTTCTTCCCTGCTACAAACGCTTGAAGTGGATGAAAATCTGATCACGCCAAGCAATGCACTGCTCCCCGGATGGACTATCCCGCAATGGGATGAACTCGATGAGGTGGCATTACCGGAAAAGCTGACGCTGGCTTATCACCTGCCGGTAGAACTTCACGCTATGGCTGAACAGCTTCGCCAGGCGTTGGCGCTGCTCGGCTGTGAATTAACGCTTATTTTTCATAATGCTAAAAACTGGGATGGCGATCATCCCTTAGCCCAGGCCGACCTGATGATGGGCGACAGGCTGATTGGTGAGGCACCTGAATATACTCTCGAACAGTGGTTGCGCTGCGATCAGCTCTGGTCACATGTATTGAATGCGCCCGCATACACACATTTGCAAACGACCCTGGATGCCCTACAAATTCAGGCCGATGAGGACGATCGCCACGCGGCTTTACAGCAAGTTTTCGCTACGCTAATGCATGACGCTACCCTGACGCCACTATTCAATTATCACTATCGCATCAGCGCGCCACCGGGCGTGAACGGCGTACGCCTGAATCCTCGTGGCTGGTTCGAGTTTACCGAAGCCTGGCTGCCACCTCCTTCAGCGTGAAGAAGCTGGTGGACGGCACGCCCAGGCGCTACCATAAGGGCTTCGTTATTTTGTCAGGAAAAGCCATGAAACGTGCCGTTGTTGTATTCAGTGGAGGTCAGGACTCCACGACTTGTCTGGCGCAAGCGCTGCATCAGTATGATGAAGTGCACTGCGTGACCTTTGATTATGGTCAGCGCCATCGCGCTGAGATTGATGTCGCACGTGACCTGGCCTTAAAACTTGGCGCGCGAGCGCACAAAGTACTTGATGTCACATTGCTCAGTGAACTGGCTGTCAGCAGCCTGACCCGCGATAACATTCCGGTACCCGATTACGAACCGGATGCGAACGGCATTCCCAATACCTTTGTGCCAGGACGCAATATTCTGTTCTTAACGCTGGCAGCAATTTACGCGTACCAGGTGCAGGCAGAGGCGGTCATTACCGGCGTTTGTGAGACCGATTTCTCCGGCTATCCGGACTGTCGCGATGAGTTCGTTAAAGCCCTGAACCATGCTGTAAGCCTGGGGATGGCGAAAGATATTCGCTTTGAAACCCCACTGATGTGGATCGATAAAGCCGAAACCTGGGCACTGGCCGATTACTGGGGCAAGCTGGACCTGGTACGCGAAGAAACGCTGACCTGCTATAACGGCATCAAAGGTGACGGTTGTGGTCACTGTGCGGCGTGTAATCTGCGTGCCAACGGCCTGAACCATTATCTGGCGGATAAACCGGCAGTGATGGCGGCAATGAAACAGAAAACCGGGTTAAAATGATTGTATTGCCGGATGGCGCTTTGCGTATCCGGCCTACATGCAGTTGCAGCAACTCTTGTAGGCCGGATAAGACGCTTGAGCGTCGCCTTCCGGCAGTCGCAGCCACTACTGCACCATCTGCTCCAGTTTTTCGCGCAACTCCCCTTCCAGCGGCAGCGCTTTTTGCGTCTTCAAATCAATGCAGACGAACGTAATCAGCGCATCAGCCACCACCTGCCCTTCCGGCTCCAGGGTAATGGTCTGATTTAACACACCACTTTTGCCATTTAACTGTTGAACCTGACTGGTGATAGTCAGCAGGTCGCTCAGCACCGCAGGACGGCGGTAGTTGATATTAATATTCACGACCACAAAAGCGATGTTGTGTGCGGTCATCCACTGAAAGCTGTCGCTGTTTTCCAGACCATCCCAGCGGGCCTCTTCCAGAAACTCCAGATAGCGGGCATTGTTAACGTGCTGATAGACATCAAGATGAAAACCACGAACTTTGATTTGTGTTTGCATAGCGCAGGAGCCTTACGTTGTTTTTATAGGAACAGACTTTAGGGTAAAGAGGTCATAACTGGTATGACCTCTACAGTCTGGCAAACTTTCAGCGCTCTGCAAGTTATTAAAGTGTTAAAACTGCCAGATTACGCTCAACCAGCGAACTACCCATGCCCGGCACCTGCTTTAAATCGTCCACCGTTTTAAACGGCCCGTACTCCTCACGATAGCTCACAATCGCCTGCGCTTTCTTTAGACCCACGCCATTCATAACTCGCGCTAAATCCTCCGCAGAAGCGCTGTTGATGCTTACCCTGGTGCCTTCATCGTCACTTGCTTTAGCGGGCAGTGTGGCTTTGCTTTGTGCCGCCCCTGAGTTTTCCGCTTTGGTTTGAGTCGCCAGGCTTTTGGCGACAGGCTCAGCCGCCAATGCGGTTTGGGCCATACCAGCGCAGGTCAATGAAAGAGTGATAAGCAGAGCTTTGATTCCATGTTTCATACTGTTTTCTCCTTGTTTGTTAACAGTGGAATCACGATAGCGAGGTGCAGAACGGCAGACAAACGGCAAATATCAGAAATGGAAAAGGCCGCGAAAGCGGCCTTTGGTAGATACAACTTTTTGCAATTTTTTGCGAACTGCCTCGGTTATTGCTGCTGTTCCAGCGCATCACCGATTTTAATTTTTGCGGCTTTACGCAGGTTGCTCATCAGCGCTTCGAAGACAATCTGCGCGTTGTTCTGAGTGATCCCCTGAACCATCGCTTTCTTCTGCGCTTCAGGCATAGAACCGGCTTTCACCTCGTCCAACGCCAACAGAACAACGTTACCCTGCATGTCGTTCGCGACGCCGTAGCTCGGTTTGTCTTTCGCCGGCAGGCTCAGACCAAAGGCAGCCTGGCTCAGCGGATCCTGACCCGTACGGCTCAGCGTTTTCGCCTCGCCAAAGCTCAGACCCGCCGCTTTCATCGCTTCATCGCCTTTACCGGCTTTCAGATCCGCCAGCAGTTTATCGGCATCAAGCTTCGCCTGCTGCTCTGCTTTATTGTGCTTAACGAGCGCAGTTACCTGCTCTTTCACTTCAGCCAGTGGCTTCACGGCTTCAGCTTTGTGCTCTGCAATACGCAGCACGAACGCACGATCGCCGTCCACGGTGATGATATCGGAGTTACTGCCAGGCGTACCGTTCTCACCAACCAGACCACCATTGAAAATGATGTCAGCGACTGGTTTGAAATTCAGTTCTTCCGGCAGGCTGTCACGGCTAAACCAGCCCGTTTCAACCGCTTTCATACCCGCAGCCTGCTCTGCACCCGCCAGAGATTCGTTATCATTGCTGGCCGCGTCGCTGACTTTCTGCTGCAGCGCATAGTACGCATCCAGCGCTTTTTCCTGCTTCACTTTTGCCGCAATTTCGTCACGGGCTTCGCTCAGCGGTTTAACTTGCGCGGGCTGTACGTCGTCAAGACGTGCAACGAGGAAACCAACGGAAGACTTAATTACGCCAGACAGTTGGCCTTTTTCTTTCAGACCAGCATTTTTCAGCTCATCCGGGGTGGTGGAATCTTCCAGCCATCCCATATCGCCGCCTTTACGGGCAGAGATGATATCGGCAGATTTTTCTTTCGCCAACGCAGCAAAATCACCGCCTTTGTTCAGCTCGCCCAGTACCGCTTTGGCTTCATCTTCCGTTTTGGTCTGAATGATGCTGTAGCGGTTACGCTGCGGCTGAGTGAACTGATCCTGATGCTGGTCATAGTAAGACTGAATATCAGCATCGCTGGCCGTCTCCTGCATAGCAGCAGCGTCCAGCTTGATGTAGCTCACGCGGAACTGTTCCGGCGTCATAAAGTTGTTTTTATTCTGCTCGTAGTAGCTGGCAACTTCCTGCTCGGTAACAGACTGCTTCGCGGCCAGTGCGTTAACGTCAATCGTCGCCTCGCGCACGATACGCTGCTGCGCGACCAGCGCCGCCAGTTCGTCCGTTTCGCCTTTCAGCATGAAGTCCGTACCGGCAACACCGTTAATCAGCTGCTGTGTCGTAAGCTGATTACGTAATGCCTGAGCGTACTGGTCTGCAGTCATTCCCATTTGATTGACAATCGCGTTGTAGCGGTTGTTATCAAACTTGCCGTCCACCTGGAACGCAGGCGTGGCGAAAATGGCCTGTTTAACCTGATCGTCGCTGATGTTGAGCTTAAGCTCGCGGGAATACTGATCCAGCAGTGCTTCGTCAACAAGACGATTCAGCACCTGCTGACGCAGCGTTTTCATATAACCTTCGTTCGCGGCCAGCTCGGAGTATTGATCGCCCAGCTGTTGCTGCATGCGGTTACGTTCACTGTTGAACGCATTCTCGAACTGCCCGCGGCTTATCTCCTGGCCATTCACTTTGGCGGCGAAGTTATTGCCCCCGCCAATCAGGTAACCACTCACGCCGGTCAAAATGAACGACACGATAATGATACCGAAAATAATCTTGAGCACGAGACTGTTAGCAGCCGTGCGTAAGCTGTCCATCATGGTGTAACCACACTCCGCTGTAGATGACTATACGCGTTATCCTTTCTGCTGCCCCCGCGTTGATGACAACAACGGCAACAAGGATTTTGAGTATATATGCTTCACGCAGCATAGCGTTTCCTGAACGCTGCGCACAAAGGTCTATTGTGACAAGAAACAGGGGCAATTGTCAGCCCACAACGCGTAGAAAGTACCGGAATTACAAATAAAAAAGGCACATCAGTCGATGCGCCCTTGTACTTCGTCACATCCCCAAAGGGGAAATCACTTAGTTTACCGCGTCTTTCAGTGCTTTACCTGCACGGAAGCCCGGTACTTTAGCCGCGGCGATGGTGATCTCTTTACCTGTTTGCGGGTTGCGACCAGTACGGGCAGCACGCTCTTTAACGGCAAAAGTACCAAAACCTACCAGCGCTACGTCATCACCTTCTTTCAGAGATTCAGTAACAGAAGCAATAATTGCATCTAACGCACGTCCAGCCGCAGCTTTAGAGATATCAGCCCCTGCAGCAATTTTGTCGATCAGTTGAGATTTATTCACTCTTCTCTTCCTCTTTATAATTTATATCGCACCTGAATCCTTCAAAGTGCGACCGCGCAGCAGTTATATCAGGCCTGCCATGCCCTTACAACACCCGTTAATGATGGCAAGCCCAATCCGTTATCTAAATTAGCTATACAAAAAAAGGCTGGCAAGCCCGAAATGGCCTGCCAGCCCTGTTTTTATTAATGCTCTTTGCGCGAGGTCACTATTTTGCCGTCACAACCTGCATTCCAGAGGGTTCATTTTGCAACGCAAGAGTCAGAACTTCCTCAATACGTTTCACCGGGTGAATATTAAGATCGGCAATTACGTTGTCCGGAATCTCTTCCAGGTCACGTTTGTTCTCATCGGGAATTAAGACCGTCTTAATGCCGCCACGGTGTGCCGCCAGCAGTTTTTCTTTCAAACCACCGATAGGCAGAACCTGACCACGCAGAGTGATCTCACCCGTCATCGCCACGTCGGCGCGAACTGGGTTACCGGTAAGACAAGAAACCAGCGCAGTACACATAGCAATACCCGCACTTGGACCGTCTTTCGGCGTAGCCCCTTCAGGTACGTGAACATGGATGTCGCGTTTTTCGTAAAAGTCCGGGTTAATACCCAGTTTTTCCGCACGCGCACGCACCACGGTCAGCGCAGCCTGAATCGACTCCTGCATGACTTCACCCAGAGAACCGGTGTAGGTCAACTTACCTTTACCCGGTACGCAGGCGGTTTCGATGGTCAGCAGATCGCCGCCAACTTCCGTCCACGCCAGACCCGTCACCTGACCAACGCGGTTTTCGTTGTCCGCGCGGCCATAGTCAAAGCGCTGTACACCCAGATAGTCGTGCAGGTTGTCGCCATTGATCTCAATATGTTTCAGCGATTTATCCAGCAGCAGCTGTTTCACCGCTTTACGGCACAGTTTAGAGATTTCACGTTCCAGACTACGCACACCTGCTTCACGGGTGTAGTAACGAATAATGCCCACAATGGCGCTATCGTCGACCGTCAGCTCACCTTTTTTCAGCGCATTACGCTCAATCTGTTTCGGCAACAGGTGACGTTTGGCAATGTTCAGCTTTTCGTCTTCGGTATAACCGGACAGACGGATCACTTCCATACGATCCAGCAACGGTGCCGGAATATTCATGGAGTTAGAGGTCGCAACAAACATCACGTCGCTGAGATCGTAGTCCACTTCCAGGTAGTGATCGCTGAACGCCACGTTCTGCTCTGGATCCAGCACTTCAAGCAGTGCGGAAGCCGGATCGCCACGCATGTCGGAAGACATTTTGTCGATCTCATCAAGCAGGAACAGCGGGTTTTTAACGCCCACTTTGGCCATTTTCTGGATCAGTTTACCCGGCATAGAACCGATATAGGTCCGGCGGTGACCGCGAATTTCGGCTTCATCACGCACGCCGCCCAGCGCCATACGGATGTATTTACGCCCAGTTGCCTTAGCGATGGACTGCCCCAGAGAGGTTTTACCTACCCCCGGCGGTCCAACCAGACACAGGATCGGCCCCTTGATTTTATTTACACGGCTTTGAACCGCGAGATACTCAAGGATACGGTCTTTGACGCGCTCCAGACCATAATGGTCGGTATCGAGGATTTCCTGCGCCTGACGCAGGTCTTTTTTGACCTTGCTACGCGCATTCCACGGCACCTGTACCATCCAGTCGATGTAGCCACGCACCACGGTCGCTTCCGCCGACATAGGAGACATCATTTTCAGCTTCTGCAGTTCTGCTTCCGCTTTCTCTTTTGCCTCTTTCGGCATTTTCGCCGCGTCGATTTTACGCTTCAACGCTTCGTTTTCGTCCGGTGCATCGTCCATCTCACCGAGTTCTTTCTGAATAGCTTTCATCTGCTCGTTCAGATAGTACTCGCGCTGAGATTTTTCCATCTGCTTTTTCACGCGGTTGCGAATGCGTTTCTCAACCTGCAGCAGATCGATTTCAGACTCCATCATCGCCATCAGATATTCCAGACGCTCGTTAACGTCGGACATCTCCAGCACGGACTGCTTGTCAGCCAGCTTCAGCGGCATGTGTGCAGCGATGGTATCCGCCAGACGTGCAGGATCGTCAATGCTGTTCAGCGACGTCAGCACTTCTGGTGGGATTTTCTTGTTCAGCTTGATATAGCCTTCGAACTGGCTGATAGCGGTACGCACCAGCACTTCCTGTTCGCGCTCATCAATAGCAGGCGAGTCAAGGTACTCTGCTTTCGCAGAGAAATGCTCGCCGTTGTCAGACAGCGCAGAAATACGCGCACGCTGTAACCCCTCGACCAGCACTTTTACGGTGCCGTCAGGCAGTTTCAGCATCTGCAAAATAGAGGCCACGGTCCCGACGGTGAAAAGATCGTTTACACCCGGCTCATCCGTTGACGCTTCTTTCTGTGCGACCAGCATGATTTTTTTATCATGGTCCATAGCCGCTTCCAGACAACGGATAGATTTTTCCCGCCCTACAAATAAGGGTATGACCATGTGCGGATAAACCACCACATCGCGCAACGGCAATACGGGGATTTCAATGCGTTCAGAACGCTCAGGATTCATAGAGCTCTCTCTTAGTTTAGTTTCCGCCAGGTAATCAGGTGGTACGACTGTGCTTCACACCACCTTTAACATGTATGTCAGTATATGGGGATGTTTCCCACACATTCAACGCCATGTTTACGGAAAAATAAAAGGGGAGATAAAATCCCCCCTTTTTAATTAAATGTCTGTATGAATTGATGAATTATTCGCCAGATGCCTGCTGCGCTTCCGGCTTACCGTAAATCAGTAATGGCTTGCTCTGACCGCCAATCACCGACTCATCGATCACCACTTTTTCGACGTCTTCCATAGAAGGCAGATCGTACATGGTGTCGAGCAGCGCGGCTTCGACGATAGAACGCAGACCACGAGCACCGGTTTTACGCGCCATCGCTTTCTTAGCGATCGCATCCAGCGCTTCCTCACGGAATTCCAGATCGACACCTTCAAGATTGAACAGCGCCTGGTACTGCTTGGTCAGGGCGTTTTTCGGCTCTTTGAGGATCTGGATCAACGCTTCTTCGCTCAGCTCGCTCAGCGTTGCCACAACCGGCAGACGACCGATGAACTCAGGGATCAGACCAAATTTGATCAGATCTTCCGGTTCAACCTGCGACAGCAGTTCACCTTCGCTGGCTTTATCAGACTGTGCTTTTACCGTTGCGCCAAAACCAATGCCGGAGCCGGTTTCAACACGGTTAGCAATCACTTTATCCAGACCGGCAAAGGCACCACCGCAGATAAACAGGATCTTGGAGGTATCAACCTGCAGGAATTCCTGCTGAGGATGTTTACGACCACCCTGTGGCGGAACGGCAGCAACCGTCCCTTCGATCAGTTTCAACAGCGCCTGCTGTACACCTTCGCCGGAAACGTCACGGGTAATAGATGGGTTATCAGACTTACGCGAAATCTTGTCGATCTCGTCGATATAGACGATCCCTCGCTGTGCTTTCTGCACGTCGTAATCGCACTTCTGCAACAGCTTCTGAATAATATTTTCAACATCTTCACCCACATAACCGGCTTCGGTCAGCGTGGTGGCATCAGCCATGGTGAACGGAACGTCCAGCAGGCGCGCCAGCGTTTCAGCCAGCAGCGTTTTACCGGAACCCGTCGGGCCAATCAGCAGGATGTTACTTTTGCCCAACTCGACGCCATTGCTGGTGTCGCCGTTGCGCAGACGTTTGTAATGGTTGTATACCGCGACCGCCAGCACTTTCTTCGCCTGCTCTTGACCGATAACGTAATCGTCCAGGTGGTTGCGAATTTCATGTGGCGTCGGCAGCGCACTGCGTTCACGGTGCGGTGCTACTTCCTTAATCTCTTCGCGAATGATGTCGTTGCATAAATCAACACATTCGTCGCAGATATACACGGATGGACCGGCAATCAGCTTACGCACTTCATGCTGGCTTTTGCCGCAAAAAGAGCAGTACAACAATTTGCCCGAGCCATCTTTGCGTTTATCTGTCATGGGTCAAAACCTCTTCTTTGTTCTTTGTGCCGCACACGACGACGCAAATGCCATTCTCAGGCGCAAGACGCTAATCAGCGTTGTGCCGCTCCAGGTAATTATAGCGGCACACCTGCGCACTGGGCATTAATTACGATGGGTCAAAATCGAGTCAACCAGACCGTACTCTACCGCTTCAGAAGCGGAGAGGAAGCGATCGCGCTCGGTATCACGTTCAATCTGCTCAAGAGATTGACCCGTATGATGCGCCATAAGTTCGTTCATGCGCCCTTTTACCTTCAGGATTTCACGGGCATGAATTTCAATATCCGTTGCCTGGCCCTGGTAACCGCCCAGAGGCTGGTGGATCATGACGCGAGAGTTAGGCAGGCAAAAACGTTTGCCTTTCGCCCCGGCGGTCAGCAGGAACGCGCCCATTGAGGCCGCCTGGCCCATACAAATGGTGCTGACGTCCGGCTTAATAAACTGCATGGTGTCATAGATAGACATCCCGGCAGTGATCACTCCACCAGGGGAGTTGATGTACAGGTAGATATCTTTTTCTGGGTTTTCTGCTTCCAGGAACAGCATCTGCGCCACGATCAGGTTAGCCATATGGTCTTCGACCTGGCCGGTCAGAAAAATGACGCGTTCCTTAAGTAGACGAGAATAGATATCAAAAGAGCGCTCACCACGTGAGGTCTGTTCAATGACCATCGGCACCAGCGCCATATGGGGTGCAAAGTTATCTCGTTCGCCGCTGTATGACATTTCCGTCTCCTGGATAAAATTTGAAAAAACCTGCTGTGCTGATTGTAACCTTATGGACGGATTATCAGCTAGTCCCTCAGTAATGGGTACGACATCGCCATAATTCAAGCATAACAATCTTTTGTTGTAACGCTAACACTGAAACGCTGTTTTCGCACTCTTCCCATGCAAAATGCGTGACAAAAAAAAACCCGCCACCAAAAGGTGACGGGCTTGCGTACGAAATTCGAGCTAAAAAAGCGACGAATTACGCCTGCTGGTTCATCAGTTCATTGAAGGAAGTGGCTTTTTCAGTCACTTTCGCTTTCGCCAGAACGGCTTCAACAGCCTGCTCTTCCAGAGCGACGTTACGCATGTTGTCCATCAGCTCTTTGTTTTTGCTGTAGAACTCAACAACTTCTTTCGGATCTTCGTAAGCAGAAGCCATCTCTTCGATCAGGCCTTTAACGCGATCTTCGTCAGCTTTCAGTTCATTGGTACGAATCACTTCGCCCAGCAGCAGACCAACAACTACGCGACGCTTAGCCTGTTCTTCGAACAGTTCACGCGGCAGTTCCAGAGCTTGTTTCTCGTTGCCGCCGAAACGTTGTGCAGCCTGACGACGCAGAACGTCGATTTCGCTGTCGATCAGAGCAGCCGGAACGTCGATGTCGTTAGCTTTTACCAGGCCTTCGA
This sequence comes from Citrobacter sp. Cpo040, assembly GCF_030332915.1. Taxonomy (NCBI): domain Bacteria; kingdom Pseudomonadati; phylum Pseudomonadota; class Gammaproteobacteria; order Enterobacterales; family Enterobacteriaceae; genus Citrobacter; species Citrobacter sp. Cpo040. Next base: position 168,132 of record NZ_JAOWGX010000036.1, on the reverse strand, counting down.
TCGCCTGAGACTTAACGCGGTTACGCACAGCGCCTTTCAGCTCGCGTTCCATGTTTTTACGGACTTCAGCGCGCAGACCTGCTACGGAACCATCTTCAACGCCGAAACGTTTGATGAATTCTTCAGTCAGTTCTGGCAGTTCGCGTTCTTCAACTTTCTTCAGGTTGATAACGAACTTCGCAGCTTTACCTTTCAGGTTTTCAGCGTGGTACTCTTCCGGGAAGGTCACGTCGATAGTGAACTCTTCGCCAGCTTTGTGGCCTTTAACGCCTTCTTCAAAGCCCGGGATCATACGACCCTGGCCCATCGCCAGTACGAAGTCAGACGCTTTGCCGCCTTCGAACTCTTCGCCGTCTACAGAACCGGTGAAGTCGATGGTTACACGGTCTTCTGCATCAGCAGCGCCGTCTTTGTCTTTCCAGGTAGCCTGCTGCTTGCGCAGGGTGTCCAGCATTACGTCAACGTCAGCGTCGGTAACTTCAACAACCGGTTTTTCAACTTCGATTGCTTCCAGGCCAGTCAGCTCAACTTCCGGGTAAACTTCAAACTCTACCGCGTAAGTAAAATCTTCACCCAGTTTGTATTCGCCCGGAACGTAGTTCGGTGCGCCAGCCGGATTGATTTTTTCTTTGATGATCGCGTCAACGAAGTTGCGGCTCATCAGGTCACCCAGAACGTCCTGGCGAACAGACGCGCCATAACGCTGAGCAACAACATTCATCGGTACTTTTCCTTTGCGGAAACCGTCAATACGCACTTTCTTCGCTACGTTGACCAGCTCGCTTTTCACAGCGGTCTCGATGCTGTCAGCAGCGATAGTAATCGTTACACGGCGGCCAAGGCCTTGAGTGGTTTCAACTGAAACTTGCATCTTGTTACCTCAAAAAATCACAGTGCTCGGTCAACTCTTCTCCGCAAGCACAGGTTGTTGGCTTCGCGGAACTGGGATGTTCTCATAAGCAATCACATTCCCTGTCGTCAGAATCATCCCGAAGACATTCCGAAAAATAAGACGCGCATTATAGCGGCATCACTTTTATGAGTCGAGAACGGTTATCGCGCGTTGCTGCGGCTTTTTTCACAATTCCCGGCTAATTTTTGTCTGAATACTGTACGACAGCCCCAGAATTCAGACAAAACAAAACGGCCCGCAGGCCGTTTTCACATAATCTGTAGCAACATACTGGAAAAGCGTCGGTTGTTGCAAATCCGTTTTTACGCGATGCTTCCCGCTCCACGACACGGAGGCGATGCAAAAATCGTATCCTGCAACGCTTCCCACTCCTTAATAGTGTAGGTATGCAGGGCAAGCGCATGAACGGTTGTGGAAAGCTCCGCCGTTAACGTGCTGTAAATCATCCGATGACGATTAAGAAAACGTTCACCTGTAAAGCGATCGCTAACCAGTACAACCTTAAAGTGGCTTTCAGAACCAGCCGGGACATTGTGACGATAGCTTTCATCCACAACTTCGAGGAACACGGGTTCGAACGCTGCCCTTAATTTTTCTTCTATTTGCTCACGAATCATCATGAAATTTTTCCTCCGACAACGCTGAGATGTCACCCATCCCTTTAAATACTAGCCGCTTTTACCGTTTTCATTACACCTTAGCAACAAAAAATTAGCGCTTGTCTGATTTTCTCATTCAAACGGATGAAGTTCACTGATTCCTCACTCCAATTTATTGCAAAAAGTCCGTTTATAGTCTCCACAAAGTCATAAAACGGACAACACAATGAATTTACATGCGTTACCCACTTCCCCTCATCGTTGGCGATGTTATGATGGCGGGAATTTTCTCTAACCATACAATTTAGATTCGCTGAGAGCCCTGGCATGTTTAAAAAAATCCTCGTCCCGTTTGTCGCGCTGTTTATGTTAGCTGGATGCGCAACACCGCCGACCACTATTGAAGTCTCCCCGAAAATTACCCTGCCGCAGCAGGACCCAAGCCTGATGGGTGTGACCGTTAGCATCAACGGAGCCGACCAGCGCCAGGATCAAGCGCTGGCAAAAGTCACCCGCGACAACCAGTTGGTGACCCTGACCGCGTCCCGCGACCTGCGTTTCCTGTTGCAAGAAGTACTGGAAAAACAGATGACAGCACGTGGTTATATGATTGGACCAAACGGTGCAGTCAACCTGCAAATCATTGTTAACCAGCTGTATGCTGACGTGTCTCAGGGTAGCGTGCGCTATAACATCGCCACCAAAGCAGACATCGCCATCATCGCGACCGCCGCTAATGGCAACAAGATGACCAAAAACTACCGCGCAAGCTATTCTGTTGAAGGTGCCCTGCAGGCCTCTAACAAAAATATCGCTAACGCCGTTAACAGCGTACTGACCGACACCATCGCTGATATGTCTCAGGACACCAGCGTTCACGATTTCATCAAGCAGAACGCTCGTTAATTTCTGCCCATATGGCCCGGCGTTCGTCGGGCCTATAGAAGCCCATGTCCAGTCAATACTTACGTATTTTTCAGCAACCACGTTCAGCTATCCTGCTCATTCTGGGGTTCGCCTCCGGTTTACCGCTCGCACTCACCTCCGGTACGCTTCAGGCGTGGATGACAGTCGAGAATATCGATCTTAAAACCATCGGTTTCTTTTCCCTGGTCGGTCAGGCCTACGTATTTAAATTTCTCTGGTCCCCGTTGATGGACCGTTACACGCCACCGTTTTTAGGTCGACGTCGCGGCTGGCTGCTGGCGACCCAGGTGCTGTTGTTAATTTCTATCGCCGCGATGGGCTTTCTGGAGCCTGGCACACAGTTACGCTGGATGGCCGCACTCGCAGTAGTGATCGCTTTTTGCTCGGCATCGCAGGATATCGTCTTTGATGCCTGGAAAACCGACGTTTTGCCCGCAGAAGACCGCGGCACCGGCGCGGCTATTAGCGTGCTGGGCTATAGACTAGGGATGCTGGTTTCAGGCGGATTGGCCTTATGGATGGCCGATCGCTGGCTGGGCTGGCAAGGGATGTACTGGCTGATGGCTGCGCTGTTGATTCCCTGTATCATCGCCACCCTGTTAGCACCTGAACCGACTGACTCCATTCCAGTGCCTAAAACGCTGGAACAGGCGGTTGCGGCTCCGCTGCGAGACTTCTTTGGTCGTAACAACGCATGGCTGATCCTGCTGCTTATTGTGCTGTATAAGCTCGGGGATGCTTTCGCCATGAGCCTGACCACCACCTTTTTAATCCGCGGCGTTGGGTTTGATGCGGGTGAAGTTGGCGTGGTGAATAAGACACTGGGGCTACTGGCCACCATTGTTGGCGCGCTGTACGGTGGGATCCTGATGCAGCGCCTTTCTCTGTTCCGCGCATTGCTTATTTTCGGCATCCTGCAAGGGGCGTCGAATGCGGGCTACTGGCTACTGTCCATCACTGACAAACACATGTTCAGCATGGCGGCGGCCGTCTTCTTTGAAAACCTGTGCGGCGGAATGGGCACGGCGGCGTTTGTCGCCTTATTAATGACGCTGTGCAATAAGTCCTTCTCAGCGACCCAGTTCGCCCTGCTCTCCGCGCTTTCAGCCGTTGGTCGCGTTTACGTTGGCCCGGTAGCGGGTTGGTTTGTCGAAGCACACGGCTGGCCGACGTTTTATCTGTTCTCCGTGTTTGCCGCGATCCCCGGTCTGATACTGCTGCTGGTATGTCGCCAGACCCTGGAACATAGCTGGCAAAATGAAAGCTTCATTCCGCGCACGGAATTTCGTGGAGCATACATTCTGGCATTAATGACGCTAGTTGCGGGCTGCTGCCTGCTGCTGGTTTGGCTGCTGCTGTTAACCATGAACGCGCTGGATTACACCAACTTCTCCTTCCTGCCGGAACTGCTTGAAGTCTCAGTGGTGGTCGCGGTCTGCGGGGTCGTTTTTGGTGGATTGCTTGATTATCTGGCATTGCGCAAAACCCGTCTGGCGTAAAAAAAACGCATTAATATCGCCGTTGTAATCACCCTGCGTAATTATAACGGCGAAATAAGCAACAACTACTAAAAATAATATTTGTTATTTTGTGCGCCAAAGAATTTGGAAATTATTGACGCCTTTTATATATACTATTTTCCTTACTCGATTCAGCCACGAAAGATTTATTTTTTGTTCCTCAATTGTCCGTTTATTGATAATCAATTGTTAAGCAATTGTTTTATTTTCGTATTGGTTATACCAATTGCCCTCAGTACGCCCCCCACCTGCCCGCTTTCGTTATAACGTGATGTTGCAACAGGTTCTTAAAGCCAAAGCGACATATATTGCAACATATGTGACATGCACGGCAGAACCCAGTAACACAGATCTAGAGATGTTTACAGTAATGTAACCTTCCCGTAAAATGCCCTCACACTTTAAACGCCACCCGGTCCCGTGGAATTGAGGTCGTTAAATGAGACTCAGGAAATACAATAAAAGTTTGGGATGGTTGTCATTAATTGCAGGCACTGCATTACTCAGTGGCTGTAATTCTGCGCTGCTTGACCCTAAAGGACAGATTGGACTGGAACAACGGTCATTGATACTGACGGCATTTGGCCTGATGTTGATTGTCGTTATTCCCGCCATCTTGATGGCTGTTGGTTTTGCCTGGAAGTATCGTGCAAGCAATAAAGATGCGAAGTACAGCCCGAACTGGTCACACTCCAATAAAGTGGAAGCTGTGGTCTGGACGGTGCCGATCTTAATCATCATTTTCCTTGCCGTTCTGACCTGGAAAACCACTCACGCTCTTGAGCCAAGCAAACCGCTGGCGCATGACGAGAAGCCCATTACCATCGAAGTGGTTTCCATGGACTGGAAATGGTTCTTCATCTATCCGGAACAGGGTATCGCTACCGTGAATGAAATCGCCTTCCCGGCGAACACTCCGGTTGAATTCAAAGTGACTTCCAACTCCGTGATGAACTCCTTCTTTATCCCGCGTCTGGGTAGCCAGATTTATGCCATGGCAGGTATGCAGACTCGACTGCATCTGATCGCCAACGAAGTCGGTACTTATGATGGTATCTCCGCAAGTTATAGCGGACCAGGCTTCTCCGGTATGAAGTTCAAGGCTATCGCAACAAAGGACCGCACCGAATTCGACCAATGGGTTGCTAAAGCTAAACAGTCCACGAACACCATGAGCGACATGGCAGCGTTCGAGAAAGTGGCTGCGCCAAGCGAATACAACCAGGTGGAATACTTCTCCAACGTGAAACCGGATTTGTTTAAAGACGTTATTAACAAATTTATGGCTCACGGTAAGAGCATGGACATGACCCAACCCGAAGGTGAGCACAGCGCACACGAAGGAATGGAAGGCATGGACATGAGCCACGCGGAATCCGCTCACTAAGGGGCCGAGGAAGAATACGATGTTCGGAAAATTGACGCTGGATGCAGTTCCGTTCCATGAACCTATTGTCATGGTTACGATTGCTGCCATTATCATCGGTGGTGCGGCCTTACTGGGCCTTATCACTTACTTCGGTAAGTGGACCTACCTGTGGAAAGAGTGGCTGACTTCTGTTGACCACAAACGCCTTGGCATCATGTATGTCATCGTCGCAATCGTCATGTTGATTCGTGGCTTTGCCGACGCCATCATGATGCGTAGTCAGCAAGCGCTGGCTTCTGCAGGTGAAGCGGGCTTCCTGCCTCCTCACCACTACGACCAGATCTTCACGGCTCACGGCGTGATTATGATCTTCTTCGTGGCAATGCCATTTGTTATCGGTCTGATGAACCTGGTGGTTCCGCTGCAGATCGGCGCACGTGACGTTGCATTCCCGTTCCTGAACAACCTGAGCTTCTGGTTCACCGTTGTCGGCGTAATCCTGGTTAACCTTTCTCTGGGCGTGGGTGAATTCGCGCAGACCGGTTGGCTGGCGTATCCGCCGCTTTCAGGAATAGAGTACAGTCCAAGCGTCGGGGTCGACTATTGGATATGGGCAGTCCAGTTGTCCGGTATTGGTACAACTCTGACCGGTATCAACTTCTTTGTGACCATCATTAAGATGCGTGCACCAGGAATGACCATGTTCAAGATGCCGGTGTTTAGCTGGGCATCTCTGTGTGCAAACATCCTGATTATCGCTTCTTTCCCAATCCTGACGGTTACCGTCGCGTTGCTGACCCTGGATCGCTATCTGGGTACCCATTTCTTTACCAACGATATGGGCGGCAACATGATGATGTACATCAACCTGATTTGGGCCTGGGGCCATCCGGAAGTGTACATTCTGGTTCTGCCGGTGTTCGGTGTATTCTCCGAAATCGCTGCAACCTTCTCGCGTAAACGTCTGTTTGGCTACACCTCACTGGTGTGGGCAACCGTGTGTATCACCGTTCTGTCGTTCGTTGTTTGGCTGCACCACTTCTTCACCATGGGTGCAGGCGCTAACGTAAACGCCTTCTTCGGTATCACCACCATGATTATCGCCATCCCGACCGGGGTGAAGATCTTCAACTGGCTGTTCACCATGTATCAGGGCCGTATCGTATTCCACTCAGCAATGCTGTGGACGATTGGCTTTATCGTCACCTTCTCAGTCGGCGGCATGACCGGTGTACTGCTGGCGGTGCCGGGTGCGGACTTCGTTCTGCACAACAGTCTGTTCCTGATTGCGCACTTCCATAACGTTATCATCGGCGGCGTTGTATTTGGATGCTTCGCTGGTATGACCTACTGGTGGCCAAAAGCGTTTGGCTTCACGCTGAACGAAACCTGGGGTAAACGCGCATTCTGGTTCTGGATCATCGGCTTCTTCGTAGCATTTATGCCACTGTACGTGCTGGGCTTCATGGGTATGACCCGTCGCCTCAGCCAGCAGATTGATCCACAGTTCCATCCGATGCTGGTCGTTGCCGCCTGCGGTGCCGCGCTGATTGCACTGGGTATCCTGTGCCAGCTGATTCAGATCTTCGTTTCTATTCGCGACCGCGAGCAGAACCGTGACCTGACCGGTGATCCATGGGGTGGTCGTACGCTGGAGTGGGCAACCTCTTCCCCGCCTCCGTTCTATAACTTTGCCGTTGTGCCGCACGTTCACGAGCGTGATGCCTTCTGGGAAATGAAAGAAAAAGGTGAAGCGTACAAGCAGCCTGCGCACTATGAAGAAATTCATATGCCGAAGAACAGCGGTGCCGGTATCGTCATTACCGCTTTTGCAACACTGTTTGGTTTCGCCATGATCTGGCATATCTGGTGGCTGGCGATTGCAAGCTTCGCAGGCATGATCATCAGCTGGATTGTGAAAAGCTTTGATGAAGACGTGGATTACTACGTGCCGGTCCCGGAAGTCGAAAAACTGGAAAACCAGCATTTCGATGAGATTACTAAGGCAGGGCTGAAAAATGGCAACTGATACTTTAACGCACGCGACTGCCCACGCGCACGAACACGGGCACCACGATGCAGGCCAGACCAAGATCTTCGGATTCTGGGTCTACCTGATGAGCGACTGCATTCTGTTCTCTATTCTGTTTGCAACCTATGCCGTTCTGGTGAACGGCACCGCAGGTGGCCCGACAGGTAAGGACATTTTTGAACTGCCGTTCGTTCTGGTTGAAACATTCCTGCTGTTATTCAGCTCCATTACTTACGGCATGGCAGCGATTGCCATGTACAAGAACAACAAGAGCCAGGTTATCTCCTGGCTGGCGTTGACCTTCTTGTTCGGTGCCGGATTCATCGGGATGGAACTCTATGAATTCCATCACCTGATTGTTAACGGTATGGGCCCGGATCGCAGTGGCTTCCTGTCTGCGTTCTTCGCGCTGGTCGGCACGCACGGTCTGCACGTCACCTCCGGTCTTATCTGGATGGCAGTGCTGATGGTGCAAGTTGCTCGTCGCGGCCTGACCAGTACTAACCGTACCCGCATCATGTGCCTGAGCCTGTTCTGGCACTTCCTTGATGTGGTGTGGATCTGTGTGTTCACTGTTGTTTATCTGATGGGGGCGATGTAATGAGTCATTCTAACGAGAGCGGCGGCGCATCCCATGGCAGCGTAAAAACCTACATGACAGGTTTTATCCTGTCGATCATCCTGACGGTCATTCCGTTCTGGATGGTGATGACAGGTTCTGCCTCTCCGGCCGTCATTCTGGGAACTATTCTGGTAATGGCAGTGGTACAGATTCTGGTGCACCTGGTGTGCTTCCTGCACATGAATAGCAAATCTGATGAAGGTTGGAACATGACGGCCTTCGTCTTTACTGTGCTAATCATCGCCATCCTGGTTGTGGGCTCCATCTGGATTATGTGGAACCTTAACTACAACATGATGATGCACTAAGAGCGGCAATTATGATGTTTAAGCAATACCTGCAAGTAACGAAACCAGGCATCATCTTTGGCAACCTGATCTCGGTGATTGGGGGATTCCTGCTGGCCTCAAAAGGCAGCATTGATTATCCCCTGTTTATCTACACGCTGGTTGGGGTGTCACTGGTTGTGGCGTCGGGTTGTGTATTTAACAACTACATCGACAGGGATATCGACAGGAAGATGGAGAGGACCAAAAACCGCGTGCTGGTTAAAGGTCTGATTTCCCCTGCGGTCTCGCTGGTATACGCCACCCTGTTGGGTATTGCTGGCTTTATGCTGCTGTGGTTTGGCGCGAACCCTCTGGCCTGCTGGCTGGGGGTAATGGGCTTCGTGGTCTATGTGGGCGTTTATAGCCTGTACATGAAGCGCCATTCCGTTTACGGTACGCTGATTGGCTCACTCTCCGGCGCTGCGCCGCCGGTGATTGGCTACTGTGCCGTAACCGGTGTGTTCGATAGCGGTGCGTTGATTCTGCTGGCTATTTTCAGCCTGTGGCAGATGCCGCACTCTTACGCGATTGCGATTTTCCGCTTCAAGGATTATCAGGCTGCCAACATCCCGGTGCTGCCGGTGGTGAAAGGTATTTCGGTCGCGAAGAACCATATCACGCTGTACATCGTGGCGTTTGCTATCGCCACGCTGATGCTAACCCTGGGCGGCTATGCAGGTTATAAATACCTGATTGTTGCAGCGGCGGTGAGCGTCTGGTGGTTGGGCATGGCGCTGCGCGGTTATAAAGTGGAAGATGACAGAGTCTGGGCGCGCAAGCTGTTCGGTTTCTCCATCATCGCCATTACCGCGCTTTCCGTGATGATGTCCGTCGACTTTATGGTGCCAAACTCGCAGAACCTGCTGACTTACGTCTGGTAAGAATCTGCAGATACGAAAAGGGTGCTCCGGCACCCTTTTTATTGGCAGGAATATTATTCAGTCATAGAGCCATTTCCCAGCCTTTGCTGACTCGATAATCATACCTACTGTCAAAGGCTTTAACTCAATTTCAGGAGGATCTTTTCGCCAGAAAGGGTATTCTTGTTCAATATAATTCCTTCCATCAAACTTCGAGTATTCAATATCAAAATGCTCAAATAAATCAGCTAAAAAATCATACGCATCTTCCGGAACAAACTGAAAATCATCCTCAAGGGTCCATTCTTTAGTGACCTGCTTAAGACCAGGTCTGAACCAACGTTCCCTGATTGGGTAATTCTTCATGATGTACTCAATAACTTCAGCTTCATAATTTCTCATCAGAAGGATGTCCACTGTATGCGATCTTTGGTCGTAATAATATGATGATATCATTAGACTTTATGATGCATAATTCACACAACCTGTTGACCTGGGTTGGGTAAATTCAGCGAATGCTAAAAGGGTACTTCGGCACCCTTTTTACTTACTACGCGATTTTGAGAGCGTCAGGTCTCGTCTTTTTGCTCATCAGGCCAGATCTCAAACAACCATTTCCCCTCCTCTGCTGACTCCGCAAACATCCTTACGGTTAAAGGTAAACGTGTTGCTTCAACCTCCTCCCGTTTAACCTTGAACCATCGTGCCAAAAGTGGCGTGTTTTCCCAGGGGAAATAGCGGGTCCAGTCTACTTCCGATAAATCAACGTTGAATCCTTTCCGGAACTCTTCAATTGCATCTGAGAGATCGTCTCGTGGCTCATCGAATAAATCTGTGTCGAATTCTAAAGGAACCTCCTTCCAGTTTTCATCCAAATACCCAGGTATTTCTTCCCTGAAAATTTTTAACACATCGTCTTGAATACTCACTAGAATGATGTCCATTGAATACAAACATCAGCTTGAAGCAATGGGTTATATTTATCGCGAAATACCATTTTCCTTTTCCCTCTTTCCATTAGAAACAACCACAAAAAGACTACACCTGTAATTATCGCAAGCAAATTAGTTGCGAAAGTAATTATTTCAATTATCCCACTACACAATTCCACATATCGTAGAGGTTTACCGCACCCCTTCCCCGCTTTACACTAGGCGCGAAATTAATACAGAGGTGGGAATGAACGATTACAAAATGACGCCCGGTGAGTTGCGCGCCACCTGGGGTTTAGGGACCGTATTCTCGTTGCGCATGCTTGGCATGTTTATGGTCCTGCCAGTTCTGACCACGTACGGTATGGCGCTACAGGGTGCCAGCGAAGCGCTGATAGGCCTTGCCATCGGCATATATGGTCTGGCTCAAGCCGTCTTCCAGATCCCCTTTGGCCTGCTCTCTGACCGCATCGGTCGTAAGCCGCTTATTGTCGGCGGGCTGGCGGTATTTGTTCTCGGCAGCATAATTGCTGCTCTCTCCGATTCAATCTGGGGAATTATTCTTGGCCGGGCCTTGCAAGGCTCTGGCGCGATTGCTGCTGCCGTAATGGCGCTACTTTCCGACTTAACCCGTGAGCAAAACCGTACCAAAGCGATGGCGTTTATCGGCGTCAGCTTTGGTATCACCTTCGCCATTGCGATGGTGCTAGGACCAATCGTTACCCATGCGCTGGGACTACACGCGCTGTTCTGGATGATCGCAGCTCTTGCTACCACGGGTATTGTGCTAACCATTTGGGTCGTTCCCAATAGCACTACCCACGTGCTGAACCGCGAGTCGGGCATGGTAAAAGGCAGCTTCAGTAAAGTGCTGGCAGAGCCCAAACTGCTGAAGCTCAACTTTGGCATCATGTGTCTGCACATATTGCTGATGTCCACCTTCGTTGCCTTACCAGGCCAACTGGCGAAAGCAGGCTTCCCCGCCGCAGAGCACTGGAAAATTTATCTGGTGACGATGCTGCTGTCTTTTGTTTCCGTGGTGCCGTTCATCATTTACGCCGAAGTGAAGCGCCGCATGAAACGCGTGTTCCTCGCCTGCGTGTTACTGATACTTATTGCAGAGATTGTATTGTGGAGCGCTAACGTGCGTTTCTGGGGGTTGATTGCGGGCGTGCAGATATTCTTCCTCGCCTTTAACCTGATGGAAGCCCTCCTCCCCTCGCTTATCAGTAAAGAGTCTCCGGCTGGCTATAAAGGCACGGCAATGGGCGTTTACTCCACCAGCCAGTTTCTTGGCGTGGCGATTGGCGGTTCGCTCGGCGGTTGGGTGGTTGAAATGTTTGATGGTCAGGCCGTATTCCTGGCCGGTGCGCTTCTGGCGGCAGTGTGGTTATTGGTGGCGAGTACAATGAAAGAGCCGCCGTATGTCAGCAGCCTGCGGGTGGAAATCCCACCTGAAATTGCTGCGGATGACACCCTGAAGCAGCGTCTGCTGGCTAAAGAAGGGATAAGCGAAGTGTTAATTGTCGCGAAAGAACATTCGGCCTACGTGAAAATCGACAGCAAAGTCACCAATCGATTTGAGGTTGAGCAGGCCATCAGCCAGGCGTAAAGATGAGATTTGTCAGATGGCGGCTTACGCCATCTGACATAACGACTTAATCGCGGAAGTTCTTGAACTGGAACGGTTGACCGAGGTCGCCGCCGCGAACCAGCGCCATAACGGATTGCAGGTCGTCTCGCGCCTTGCCGGTTACACGGATTTCTTCGCCCTGAATCTGCGCCTGCACCTTCAGTTTGCTGTCTTTGATCAGCTTAACGATTTTCTTTTGCACTGCGCTTTCAATGCCTTGTTTCAGCTTAGCTTCAACAAACCAGGTTTTACCGCTGTGCACGAAGGTTTCTGGTACGTCCAGCGACGTGCCTTCAATACCGCGTTTGAGCAGCTTGGCACGCAGAATATCCAGCAACTGATTGACCTGAAAATCAGATTCGCTCAGCACCTTAATCGTCTTATTTGACTCATTCAGCTCAAAAGTCGCTTCAACGCCACGAAAATCAAAGCGTGACTCCACTTCGCGGCTGGCGTTATCTACCGCGTTACGGGCTTCCTGAAGATCAACTTCAGAGACAATATCGAAAGATGGCATCTTTTCCTCTCCCTTCATTTTTGATGCGAAGCATAATACCTGCAAAGTTACCCAACAGACAGCGCTATACTAGGCTGTATCCTTTAATTGTACGTGGTACTGATACCTGCGAACAATAATGGGGTACGGCCGATATGGATTAACACCTGGTGCTGTTGCAGGTGAGGAGGAAGAATGAAAATTACCGTACTGGGATGTGGAGCGCTAGGACAGCTTTGGCTTACCGCGCTATGCAAACATGGACATGAGGTGCAAGGGTGGCTACGCGTACCGCAACCCTATTGCAGCGTAAACCTGATCGACACGGATGGGTCAGTTTTTAATGAATCCCTGACGGCAAACGACCCCGACTTTTTGGCAAAAAGCGACCTGCTACTGGTCACCCTGAAAGCCTGGCAGGTTTCTGATGCGGTAAAAGGCCTGGCCGCAATTCTGCCTGAAACTACTCCCATTCTGCTGATTCACAACGGCATGGGGACAATTGAAGAGCTGCATAACATTAAGCAACCTCTGCTGATAGGTACCACCACCCACGCAGCACGCCGTGACGGCAACGTCATCATTCATGTCGCTCAGGGAACAACGCGCATTGGTCCTGCGCGTGAACAAGACGGTGATTTCAGTTATCTGGCTGAAGTCCTGCAAGAGGTGCTACCGGACGTCGCCTGGCACGACACTATTCGCGCCGAACTGTGGCGAAAGCTGGCCGTCAACTGCGTCATTAACCCGCTGACCGCATTATGGGATTGCCCAAACGGCGAGTTACGCCATCATCCTGAAAAAATAGCACTCATCTGCGAGGAAGTGGCCGCGGTCATTGAACGCGAAGGCCACCATACATCTGTGGATGATTTACGCTATTATGTCGAGCAAGTGATTGACAGTACGGCGGAAAATATCTCATCAATGCTGCAAGACATTCGTGCCCTGCGTCATACAGAGATCGACTACATTACCGGATATTTGTTAAAACGCGCCCGCGCGCACGGCATCGCCGTCCCGGAAAACGCCCAACTGTTTGAAATGGTAAAGAGAAAGGAAAGTGAGTATGAGCGCTCAAGCACTGGTATGTCTCGCCCCTGGTAGTGAAGAGACCGAAGCGGTCACCACTATCGATCTGCTGGTTCGCGGCGGAATTAAGGTCACGACCGCCAGCGTCGCCAGCGATGGCGACCTGACGATCGTCTGCTCACGCGGAGTGAAGCTGTTGGCGGATGCGCCATTAGTCGAAGTTGCTGACGGCGATTTCGACATTATCGTGCTGCCGGGCGGTATTAAAGGCGCCGAGTGTTTTCGCGACAGCCCGCTGCTTATCGAAACCGTGAAACAGTTTCATCGCTCCGGGCGCATTGTCGCGGCAATTTGCGCCGCGGCCGCCACCGTACTCGTCCCACACGATATTTTCCCCATCGGTAACATGACCGGTTTTCCGGCGCTGAAAGACCAAATTCCCGCTGACCAGTGGCAGGACAAGCGCGTCGTATGGGATCCTCGCGTCAACCTGTTAACCAGCCAGGGACCGGGGACTTCCATTGATTTCGGTTTGAAAATCATTGATCTTCTGGTGAGTCGCGAAAAAGCTCACGAGGTGGCGTCACAACTGGTGATGGCCGCGGGAATCTATAACTATTACGAGTAAATCTTCGAGCCACTCCCTTATAAGGAATCATAATGAAAGGATATCTGAGTGGAGTGGCTTTACTGCTCCTTTCCGGTTATGCCACAGCGACGCAACTCGAAATAAAGAGTATTGAATATCGCTATCCCGGAAGCACTGAAATGCAGTATCGCGTGCCATGGTTTTCCTCGACGGATAACCCCAAAGTTGCAAAACGCATTAACGATTATATTTTCGCAAGCTTTATCAATCAGCTACCGGGCAATACTCCACAGGCAACAGTAAATCAGTTTGCGAAATCAGCCATGAATCCCACCGCAAACCTTGACTACACGGTTGAGTATCGCGACGCAAAAATCCTGACCATGAATATGTTTATCGAAGGTTGCGGGGCGTATTGCGAGTCGTACAATGTGCCGATTAGCTTCGATTTAGCCAGCGGTGCGGCAATTACCCTTAACGATCTCTTTTCCCGGGCTACAATCGCCGAATTAAACACCCGCATCAGAAAAGATATCCGCGGCCAAATCGATACCTTTGTTACGGCGCATAATTCGCAAACACCAGAACAAATAAAAGAAGATAAAGGTGAAGATTTTAACTATGCCGAATTCTACGCATCGTGCGCAACCTACACCGACGGTTTGTACTACATCGACAAATTCTCCCTGCAAAAAGACCACCTGGCTTTCCTGAACGGACGCTGTAGCAACCACGCCAGCCGTGCGCTCGACGAGTTGGGTGATTTCACAACGAAAATCCCAACCGCGGAACTGCAAAATCAGCTCACACCGTACGGCCAATATCTGACTACCGCAAAGAGTACAACACCAGTTTCGCCAGCGCCCGGCATTGACGGCAAAGTCATGTACGGCACGCTGGGAAAAAGCATGCGTATTGTGTTGAAGGTGGACTGCAAATACGGTGATTTTTTTGAAGGGGCTTACTTTTACCAAAAATTTGGCGCACCGATTGAATTGACCGGCAAATGCGACACAGCCGACAATCAACATTATGAACTGAAGACATCTGCGGCTGAACAAACGCAAGAGAAGATAACGCTAGAGTTAAAAGACGGTGTCTATCAGGGGGTCTGGGAGTCGAACGGGAAGACGCTTCCCGTTCGTTTTGAATAATATCGTTATATTGCCGGATGGCGGCGTAACCGCCTTATCCGGCCTACAACACGATGTTTACTCAATTACGGGCGATACACCTTCACATTTTCAAAGCCCTGCTCGCGCAGATAAAGCGCCTGCAGGCGACTCATCACCCCGCGTTCACACCACAGCAGCCAAGTTTTACTCTGGTCCAGATCGCCGAATTTAGTGCTCAGCTTGTAGAATGGCAGAGAAACGACGTCCACACCTTCAACCTTCAGCGGTTTATCATCCTGTTCATCCACAGAACGGATATCCAGAATCACGTCGTTCGGGCCGAAACCGCTCACGGTTTCCACTTCCACCACGGTCTGCTGAGTCTGCTGGGCGATATCGCGAATATCGATATTGTTCGCTTCTTCAACCACTTTATCGAGGATAGAGAAATCGAAGTTTTCTTCTTCGGCCTCAATCTTCGCTTTAATCGCCTTCACCGTTGGGCTTTTTGAAATTACGCCGCAGTATTCCGGCATGGTACGCGCAAAGTCCTCGGTACCAATTTCACGCGCCAGGTTGATGATGTGCTCTTTATCATGGGAGATAAGCGGGCGCAGGATCAGGGTGTCTGAAACGTTATCGATCAGGCGCAGGTTGGTCAGCGTCTGGCTGGACACCTGGCCCAGCGCTTCACCGGTCACCAGTGCCTGTACGCCGTAGCGCTCAGCGACTTTCGACGCCGCGCGTACCATCATACGTTTGAGAACCACGCCCATCTGACCGTCGTCGACTTTCTCCAGGATCTCGCCCACCACCGGCTCAAAGTTGATCGCGACAAAACGCACGCGATGCGAGCTACCGAAGCGATTCCACAGATAATGTGCCACCTGACGAACACCGATTTCATGCGCGGCGCCGCCGAGATTGAAGAAGCAATAGTGTACGCGGCAGCCGCGACGCATCAGCATGTAGCTGGATACACCAGAGTCGAAACCGCCGGAAATCAGCGACAGTACGTCTTCCTGCGTCCCAATCGGGAAACCACCAATACCTTCATAGCGGCCTTTAACCAGCAGCAGACGGTCGTTTTCGATTTCAAGATTAACGGTCACATCCGGCTTCGTCAGCTTCACGCGTGCAGATTCAATATGTTGGTTCAGTCCACCGCCAACATAACGTTCCACCTCAATGGAGCTAAACTCATGCTTCCCGCGACGCTTCACGCGAACACAGAAGGTTTTACCTTCCAGTTGATCGCGATACTGCACCAGTGCCTTCTCGAAAATATCGTGCATATCGGTAAACGGCACGTCTTCTACTTCGAGAATGTGGTGGATACCCGGAATACGGGTCAGCGCGTCGCGAATATCCAGGCGCTGGCTTTCATCTTTAGCGCGAACCTCAACGTGATCCCAGTGACGAACAACGGCAAGGTCTTCATCATAGTGCTTTAAAACGTTACGAATGTTCCCTGTCAGAATTTTTATAAAGCGCAAACGCACAGATTGGCTTTTGATGGTGATTTCTGGGAACAATTTAATGATAAACTTCATGGCGGCAATGGTTCTTAGGCAAGTCTGAATGACTTGTAATGGAAAAAAATACAGCAGCCCATACCCGCGACTGCATCCAGGCGCGCAAGTATATCACCATCACGCGGCTACTGTGCACATTGCGCGTTATTTGCTTATCAGTGCGAGTCCGTTACCATAGTCTTGTGCTGCCAATACAGAGAGTCAGACATTCATTATGCCGAAGAAAAATGAAGCGCCCGCCAGTTTTGAAACCGCGCTGAGCGAGCTGGAACAAATTGTTACCCGTCTGGAAGGCGGCGACCTGCCGTTAGAAGAAGCGTTGAACGAATTCGAACGTGGCGTACAGTTGGCGCGTCAGGGACAGGTCAAATTGCAACAGGCTGAACAGCGCGTACAAATCCTGCTGTCAGATACTGAAGACGCCGCCCTTACGCCTTTTACACCGGATAATGAGTAAATGGATTTTACGCAGCAGCTACAGGCTTGCGTTGAGCAGGCCAACCAGGCACTGAGCCGTTTTATCGCGCCACTGCCCTTTCAGAACACTCCCGTGGTAGAAACCATGCAATATGGCGCATTATTAGGCGGTAAACGCCTGCGCCCGTTCCTGGTGTATGCGACCGGTCAGATGTTTGGGGTCAGCCTGAGTACGCTTGATGCTCCCGCTGCCGCCGTCGAATGCATTCATGCCTATTCGCTGATGCACGATGATTTGCCCGCGATGGATGACGATGACCTGCGACGCGGTCTGCCGACTTGCCACGTAAAATTTGGCGAGGCAAATGCGATCCTGGCCGGAGATGCGCTACAAACGCTGGCATTCTCCATTATCAGCGACGCCCCAATGCCGGAAGTCACTGACCGTGACCGCATCGCGATGATCTCTGAACTGGCTCAGGCCAGTGGCATCGCCGGTATGTGCGGCGGTCAGGCGCTGGATCTGGAAGCGGAAGGTCAGCAGGTTGAGCTGGATGCGCTGGAGCGGATTCACCGCCATAAAACCGGAGCATTGATTCGCGCCGCCGTGCGTTTGGGGGCATTAAGTGCTGGCGATAAAGGGCGAGAATGCCTGCCAATACTCGACAAATACGCAGAAAGCATCGGTCTGGCTTTCCAGGTTCAGGATGACATCCTGGATGTGGTAGGCGATACTGCAACATTGGGTAAACGTCAGGGTGCTGACCAGCAGCTTGGCAAAAGTACCTATCCTGCACTTCTGGGTCTTGAGCAAGCCCAGAATAAAGCCCGGGATTTAATCGAGGACGCCCGCCAGTCGCTAAGTCTGCTGGCCGCACAGTCACTCGATACCTCGGCACTGGAAGCGCTAGCGGACTACATAATCCAGCGTGATAAATAAACCAACATATCCCATGAGCTTGCGATGAGTTTTGATATAGCCAAATACCCGACCCTGGCGCTGGTCGACTCCACCCAGGAGTTACGTCTGCTGCCAAAAGAGAGCCTGCCAAAGCTTTGCGACGAACTGCGCCGCTATTTGCTCGACAGCGTAAGCCGTTCCAGCGGGCACTTCGCCTCTGGTCTGGGCACGGTGGAACTCACCGTCGCGCTGCACTATGTCTACAACACCCCGTTTGACCAGTTAATCTGGGATGTGGGACATCAGGCTTATCCGCACAAAATTCTGACTGGTCGCCGCGATAAAATCGGCACCATTCGTCAGAAAGGCGGCCTGCATCCGTTCCCATGGCGCGGTGAAAGCGAGTATGACGTACTGAGCGTTGGGCACTCTTCAACCTCCATCAGCGCAGGTATCGGTATTGCCGTTGCCGCCGAGAAAGAAGGTAAAGAGCGCCGTACCGTGTGTGTGATTGGTGATGGTGCCATTACCGCAGGGATGGCGTTTGAAGCGATGAACCACGCGGGCGATATTAGGCCCGACATGCTGGTTATCCTCAACGACAACGAAATGTCGATTTCAGAGAACGTTGGCGCGCTGAACAATCATCTGGCACAGCTGCTCTCAGGCAAACTCTACTCCTCGCTGCGCGAAGGCGGGAAGAAAGTCTTCTCCGGCGTGCCGCCGATTAAAGAACTGCTTAAACGTACCGAAGAACACATTAAAGGTATGGTTGTGCCGGGAACTCTGTTTGAAGAACTGGGCTTTAACTATATCGGTCCGGTGGACGGTCACGACGTGCTGGGGCTTATTACTACGCTCAAAAACATGCGCGATCTGAAAGGCCCGCAGTTCCTGCACATCATGACCAAAAAGGGTCGTGGCTATGAGCCTGCGGAAAAAGATCCGATAACCTTCCACGCGGTACCAAAATTCGATCCGTCCAGCGGATGCCTGCCGAAAAGCAGTGGCGGCCTGCCGAGCTATTCAAAAATTTTCGGTGACTGGCTGTGCGAGACCGCAGCGAAAGACAATAAGCTGATGGCAATCACCCCGGCGATGCGCGAAGGTTCCGGAATGGTGGAGTTTTCACGTAAGTTCCCGGATCGCTATTTCGATGTGGCGATTGCCGAGCAGCACGCGGTGACGTTTGCTGCCGGTCTGGCGATTGGCGGCTACAAGCCGGTGGTAGCCATTTACTCGACCTTCCTGCAACGCGCCTACGATCAGGTGCTGCACGATGTAGCCATCCAGAAACTGCCGGTCCTGTTCGCCGTTGACCGGGCAGGGATTGTTGGCGCAGATGGGCAAACCCACCAGGGGGCGTTCGATCTCTCCTTCCTGCGCTGCATCCCGGAAATGGTCATCATGACCCCGAGTGATGAAAACGAATGCCGCCAGATGCTGTTCACCGGCTATCACTACAACGACGGTCCAACGGTCGTGCGCTATCCACGCGGCAACGCGGTAGGCGTTGAGCTGACCCCGCTGGAACAACTGCCAATTGGTAAAGGCATCGTGAAACGTCACGGGGAAAAAGTGGCGATTCTCAACTTCGGCACCCTGATGCCGGAAGCCGCTCAGGTCGCAGAGTCGCTGAACGCCACGCTGGTCGATATGCGCTTTGTAAAACCACTGGATGAAACGTTGATCCTTGAAATGGCTGCCCAACACGAGGTGCTGGTTACCATTGAAGAGAACGCCATTATGGGTGGTGCTGGCAGCGGCGTAAACGAAGTGCTGATGGCCCATCGTAAGCCCGTCCCGGTGCTGAACATTGGCCTACCAGACTTCTTCATCCCGCAGGGAACTCAGGATGAAGCCCGTGCCGATCTGGGTTTGAATGCCGCCGGAATTGAGACCAAAATCAAGGCCTGGCTGGCATAATCCCCTCCCCGCTCCTGCTATGCTTAATTCATCACGAGCTAAGCAGGAGTGGATTGATGAAATACAACATCTTAGGAAAAACCGACCTACGGGTCTCCCGCCTTTGCCTGGGTTGCATGACATTTGGCGAACCCAATCGCGGCAATCACGCCTGGACGCTACCTGAAGAAAGCAGCCGCCCGATAATCAAACACGCCCTTGAGGGTGGCATTAACTTTTTCGATACCGCCAACAGCTACTCCGCTGGCAGCAGCGAAGAGATTGTCGGCCGCGCACTGCGTGATTTCGCCCGCCGCGAAGATGTCGTGGTCGCTACCAAGGTTTTTCACCAGGTGGATGATTTAGCGGAAGGTTTATCCCGCGCACAAATCCTGCGCTCAATCGACGATAGCCTCAGACGCCTGGGTATGGACTATGTGGACATCCTGCAAATTCACCGCTGGGATTACAACACGCCAATCGAAGAAACGCTGGAGGCTCTAAACGACGTCGTGAAAGCCGGTAAAGCTCGCTATATTGGTGCCTCATCCATGCACGCTTCGCAGTTTGCTCAGGCTCTGGCCTTACAGAAGCAACACGGCTGGGCGCAGTTCGTCAGTATGCAGGATCACTACAACCTAATCTACCGCGAAGAAGAACGCGAAATGCTGCCGCTTTGCTATCAGGAAGGCGTGGCCGTTATCCCATGGAGCCCGCTGGCGCGCGGTCGCCTGACGCGTCCCTGGGGAGAAACAACCGCACGTCTGGTTTCCGATGAAGTCGGTAAAAATTTGTACAACGAGAGCGATGAAAACGACGCGCAAATCGCCGCACGACTGACCGGTGTCAGTGAGGAGTTGGGTGTAACGCGGGCACAGGTTGCGCTGGCCTGGCTGCTGAGCAAACCCGGCGTGGCAGCGCCAATTATTGGCTCTTCGCGTGAGGAACAGCTGGATGAGTTGCTCAACGCGGTAGATTTAACATTGAAGCCGGAGCAGATTGCCGAGCTGGAAACGCCGTACAAACAGCATCCGGTGGTGGGATTTAAATAAGCGAGGTTGTAGATTGTAGGCCGGATAAGCATAGCGCATCCGGCACTGATCGCCCGATGTCGCGGCGCTTATCGGGCCTACAATAGCCGCTGAAAAGGGTTAAATGATACCTACCGGCCAGTGATGACCGATAAAATACAAAATTCCGGCAGAGAGTATCCCGGCCACAATATCGTCGATCATGATCCCCGTCCCGCCATGCACGTTGCGATCAAACCAACGAATCGGCCACGGCTTCCACATATCCAGAATACGGAAAATCACAAATCCGGCGGCAACCCACTGCCAGTCGTTGGTCGGCAGCGCCATCAGGGTAATCCACATCCCGACAAACTCGTCCCAGACAATACTACCGTGATCGTGCACGCCCATATCTTTCGCCGTTTGATGGCACAGATAAACGCCGATACAGATAGATAACATCACCACCAGCGAATACAGCTGCCACGGCAGAAAAGTCATTAAATACCAAAAAGGGATCGCCGCCAGCGATCCCATCGTGCCTGGAACAATTGGGCTCAGCCCGCTGCCAAAACCGGTGGCTAACAGGTGCCACGGATTGCGCATACTCAGGCGGCTTTTGGCGACATCTTTTTTAAGGCGCGGCAAAATGGTCATATCCTTTCCAGTCAAACGTGACGGGTTTTCCATCGCGCGTAAAGTGAATGCCTTCCACGTCCGCGCTCATCTGCCCAATGCAGGTAAACGCTGCGCCGAGATTTCCCAGCGCCACTTCCAGCGCACCACGATTAATTTCCGGTACGGTAAAGCATAACTCATAATCTTCACCTCCCGAGAGCGCCCAACGCAGGGCCTGTTCCGGCTCAACGTGCTGTGACAATGCCGTGGAGTATGGCAGCACATCAACGTTAACCCGTGCGCCACAGCCGCTAGCATTAACGATGTGTCCCAAATCGGAAATCAGGCCATCGGAGAGATCGATAGCCGCACTGGCCAGATCGCGCAGGGCTTGTCCCTGCAAAATACGCGGCGTGGGACGCAGATGGCGTTGCAGCAGATAGTCCGCGTCTGTTGCATCTGCAACCTGCAATCGGTTCTGCAAAATCGCCAGCCCGGCCGCACTGTCGCCCGGCGTGCCGGTAACATAAATCCAGTCACCCGGTTTCGCGCCGGAACGTTTTAAGGCCCGCCCAACGGGGACGTAGCCATGGATACCCAGCGTCATCGACAGCGGCCCACGCGTGGTGTCACCACCAATCAGCTGCATATCATAGTAATTGAGGAGTTCAAACAGGCCATCGCTGAAGGCTTCCAGCCAGGCTTCATCGACGTCAGGTAACGTGAGCGCCAGCGTCAGCCACGCAGGATCCGCCCCCATCGCCGCCAGATCGCTCAAATTCACCGCCAGCGCTTTCCAGGCGAGATCGGTCGGATCAATGTCGGGGAGGAAGTGGTTGCCTGCCACCAGCGTATCGGTACTGATCGCCAGCGTTTGTTTTTCAGGGATGTTCAGAAGTGCGCAGTCGTCACCAATACCGGTTTCGACATCAAGACGAGAAGTTCTTACGCGGTCAAAATAACGGGCAATCAGGGAAAACTCGCCACATGCCATACGTTATGCCTCAGCAGAAAAAAAAGAAAAAGCCGGGGACAGCGGAAACAGGTTCCACCATCCAGCCGGCCTCGGGATTACTTTTTGTTGGGGCGAATCACAGGTGCTGCTTTATCCAGTACGCCGTTCACGAATTTGTGGCTATCTTCAGCGCCGAAGGTTTTTGCCAGTTCAATCGCTTCGTTGATGGCCACTTTGTACGGCACATCACTACGTTTAGACAATTCAAACAGCGCAATACGCAGTACGGCTTTTTCTACCTGACCCAGCTCTTCCAACAGACGAGACAGGTAAGGCTTCATTAATCCATCCAGGTACGCGCTGTTAGTCGCCACCCCGGACAGCAGTTCACGGAAATACAGAACGTCGACATCTTTAACGTCCTGTTCTGCCAGGAACTGGTATTCAACATCAGCGATGTCGTTCTGGGACAACTGCCAGGAGTAGAGCGCCTGGACGGCACACTCACGGGCGCGGCGACGAGCAGCAGGTTTCACGGATTTCCCCTTACAAAAATCAGGCCTTGATGGCTTTCAATACATTAATCATTTCAAGCGCAGTCAGTGCAGCTTCTGCGCCTTTGTTACCGGCTTTAGTGCCAGCACGTTCGATGGCTTGTTCAATACTTTCGGTGGTCAGAACACCGAAGGCTACCGGAATGCCACTGTCCTGAGCGACATGCGCCAGGCCATTGCTTGCACCGCCAGCCACATATTCGAAGTGTGCGGTACCGCCACGGATCACCGTACCGAGCGCAATCACCGCGTCGTATTTACCGGTTTTTGCCAGTGCGTCAGCGGCCAGTGGCAGCTCATATGCACCTGGAACCCAAACAACGGTAATGTTTTCATCTTTAACCTGGCCAATACGTTTCAGGGCGTCGATAGCACCTTCCAGCAGGCTGTCATTGATAAAGTTGTTGAAACGCGCAATGGTGATGGCGACGCGAGCGTCCGGGGTAGCAACGTTAGCTTCAATAATGTTCATATTCTTCCTTCGGGTTCGATTTATGGCCCCGTAAGGGGGGCGGATTTTATCATAATATTCTGTGCGCTGCTTCCTCTAAATCAGAAAGCCTCACGCAGTCGTTAAATGCAGGCAAACGTCCGGGCCCACCTGGCGTATCTCATTGAATTTGAAATGGGGTGCGTCAGCCAGTTTCTCAAGGCCTGGAAGCACACATAATCCTCTCGCATCGCTGCCTAACAGTTTAGGCGCAACATACACGATTAGCTCATCGACCAAACCGGCCTGTAATAATACCCCGGCGAGCGTTGGGCCAGCTTCAACCCAAATGCTGTTAATTTGCTGTTTGCCCAGTTGCATCATTAGCACCACCAGATCCAGATGTCCGTTATGTTCCGGCACCTTCAGGCTGCGCACCGTCTCCGGCCAGCTACGAGGGTCGTCTTCAGTCCGGACAATCCAGGTTTCTCCAGGCTGTTGCACAATTCGGTGCGCCGGTGTGACCTGATTCTGGCTATCAAGAACAATGCGGATTGGCTGACGCAGCTCTTCCTGCGGGTAACTCGCCTGAGTTGACTCCCCAAGCTCCGACCAACGCGCGGTAAGCTGAGGGTCGTCTGCCAGCACCGTCGCACTGCTGGTTAAAATGGCATGACTTTGCGCGCGCAAGCGTTGCACATCGCGGCGCGCCTGTGGCGAGGTAATCCACTGGCTTTCACCGCTGGCCATCGCTGTACGGCCATCAAGCGACGCGCCAAGCTTAAGCTGAAGATATGGGAATCCCGTACGCATGCGCTTGAGGAAGCCTTTATTCAATTGCTCAACTTCGCTCATCATCAGCCCGTGGCTGACGTCGATACCCGCCTGCTGCAAACGGTAGAGCCCACGTCCTGCGACCTGCGGATTGGGATCCTGCATCGCCGCAACCACACGCGACACCCCCGCCGCAATCAGCGCATCGCAACACGGCGGCGTGCGACCATGATGACTACAGGGTTCAAGCGTCACGTAGGCAGTTGCCCCCTGCGCTTTTTCTCCAGCCATCCGCAGAGCATGAACTTCGGCATGCGGTTCGCCCGCGCGGTGATGATATCCTTCACCGACGATCTCCCCATCTTTCACAATCACGCAGCCCACGTTGGGGTTGGGGTGAGTGGTAAAACGTCCGCGCGCAGCAAGCTTTAGCGCGCGCGCCATGTACAATTCATCCTGCATGGCTTAGTCCTGTAGGCGAGCAATCTCTTCGCCAAATTCTTTGATATCTTCGAAACTCCGGTAGACAGAGGCAAAGCGGATGTAGGCGACTTTATCGAGCTTTTTCAACTGCTCCATCACCAGGTTGCCAATCATCTTGCTCGGCACCTCACGCTCGCCCGTCGCACGCAGCTGTGATTTGATATGGTTTAACGCCATTTCGACGTCATCTGCGCTGACAGGCCGTTTCTCAAGCGCTCTGAGCATGCCGCTGCGCAGCTTTTCTTCATTAAAGGGTTCACGCACATCGTTGCTTTTCACAACGCGCGGCATAACAAGTTCAGCCACTTCAAAAGTGGTGAAACGTTCGTTACAGACCAGACACTGCCGACGGCGGCGTACCGAGGAGCCCTCGCCTACAAGACGAGAGTCAATTACCTTAGTGTCTACGGCGAAACAGAATGGGCAATGCATACGGCGTCCTGTACCTCAGTGGTTAACAGAATCTATTTTACCCTGAACTGCCGTGACAACAAAGGCGCTGCGCTTTTGAGACAAAGGATCGATGCCTTCGTGCTCAGTGCACACTACCATTATGCTATCGCGACAATGAAGGAAGTAATCACAATGACAAGACGTTACCTAAGAATTCTCCTGGTGGGAAGTCTCTTTAGTCTTAGTGCCTGCGCACAGCAAAGCGAAGTACGCCAGCTGCATCAAAGCGTTAGCACGTTGAATAAAGAGATGACGCAGCTTAATCAGGAAACGGTAAAAATTACGCAACAAAATATGTTGAATGCAAAATCAACCAGCGGCGCCTATCTGCTGCCGGGCTCCAAAACCCCGGCACGACTGGACAGCCAGATTGGCACCTTACGCATGTCGCTGGTGAACATTGCGCCGAACGCCGATGGTACGCGCCTGACGCTACGAATTCAGGGTGAATCCAACACGCCTTTACCCGCCTTTAGCGCCACCGTCGAATACGGGCAAATTCAGGGCACCACGGACAACTATCAGGAAGTGAACGTTCATAACCAATTGGTCAACGCTCCGGCGAGTATTCTTGCTCCCAGCGACGTAGACATTCCGTTACAGATAAATGGCCTCACTCCAGATCAGTTAGGATTTGTGCGCATCCACGACGTCCAGCCTGTTAGCCAATAAACTTTTTTGCGGAACGTTTTGTGCGTTCCGCAACATCACTCTGCTTCTTTTTGTTACTCCCCTGACATAACCGATATTTCTGGTAAAACTTGGCAACATTCATGGGAGCCAGTACAATTCGCCGCCTAAAGTACGCAAACGTGAACGCAATCGATTACGTAAATGATAGAACTGTGAAACAAGACATATTTTTGTGAACAATGATTTTTATAATAGGCTCCGAAGAATTACGAAATATTTAGAAACGCAAATTGCGCATTTTTCACTCCCGAAAGGGATTTCAAACAGTGGCATACATATGAAAAAAACATTACTTGCAGCCGGTGCAGTGCTGGCGCTCTCCTCGTCTTTTACTGCCAACGCAGCAGAAAATGACAAACCGCAATATCTGTCCGACTGGTGGCACCAGAGTGTCAACGTGGTGGGTAGCTATCACACCCGTTTCTCCCCGAAACTGAACAACGACGTGTATCTGGAATACGAAGCGTTTGCCAAAAAAGACTGGTTTGACTTCTATGGCTACATCGATATTCCGAAAACCTTCGACTGGGGTAACGGCAACGATAAAGGTATTTGGTCTGACGGTTCCCCGCTGTTTATGGAAATCGAACCGCGTTTCTCCATCGACAAACTGACCGGTGCTGACCTGAGCTTTGGTCCGTTCAAAGAATGGTATTTCGCCAACAACTACATCTACGATATGGGTGATAACAAAGCCAGCCGCCAGAGCACCTGGTATATGGGTCTGGGTACCGATATCGATACCGGTCTGCCGATGGGTCTGTCCCTGAACGTGTATGCTAAATACCAGTGGCAGAACTATGGCGCATCCAACGAAAACGAGTGGGATGGCTACCGTTTCAAAGTGAAATACTTTGTGCCGATCACCCAGGTTTGGGGCGGCCAGTTGACCTACATCGGCTTCACCAACTTCGACTGGGGCTCAGATTTGGGTGATGATCCGAACCGCACCAGCAACTCTATCGCATCCAGCCACGTCCTGGCGCTGAACTACGATCACTGGCACTACTCCGTCGTAGCGCGTTACTTCCATAACGGCGGCCAGTGGAAAGGTGGAGATACCCTGAACTGGGGCGAAGGCGACTTCAGCGCGAAATCTACCGGTTGGGGTGGTTACCTGGTCGTAGGTTACAACTTCTAATCCAGACAATGTTTCGCAGACAAGCCAGCTTAACCGCTGGCTTTTTTATGGCTGGTCTTCACAGCGTACTTTACGCAAAAAGTCACTTAGCGAGCGATCTGCCGATTCGCGAAAATGCCTGTCGAGTGGCGTAATCTTCAGACATCGATCAACGCGAAAGCAACGATAATCGTCACGCTTCTCGCACCAGCCAACCAGCAGCCAGTGCTCGCCCCAGAAAAATAATCCCAGCGGCTGAACGTCGCGCCAGGAGAGATTCCCGGACTCATCACGATAATGCAGCGCCAGCACCTGCTGTGCTGAAACCGCGCGATGTATGAGATCGAAGGCACTACGTGAATGCGGCTGATTACCAAAATCTGGCGCGAAAATCCGCGTTTGCTCGGCTCTGCGCCGACTCTCTGGCGGCAATATCGCCAACACTTTTTCCTGCGCGGATTCCAACGCCTGTGAGAGTGAATCCCCACCCCATGTTTTCAGCAATCGAATCGCTACCATCAATGCTTCTGATTCGTGATGCGTTAACATCAACGGCGGTAGATCAAACCCGGCCATTAAGCGGTATCCGCTGCCCACTTCGCCTTCAATAGGCACACCGGATAAAGAGAGATCGCGGATATCGCGATAAATCGTCCGTTCAGAAACCTCAAGACGCTCTGCCAGCAGCGCCGCCGTTGTCACTCGCCTGCCACGCAGGATTTGCACAATCTGAAACAAGCGGTCGGCGCGTCTGCTCATTTTAATCCTCAGTGCTGAAAATATTACGCGGGTTGATGTAAACCAACACGATTGCCTTCGCTGTCAGTAAATAGCGCAATCGTACCAATGTCCTGCCCCAGTTCGAGTGGGCCAAACACACACTGACCGCCAGCAGTGGCGACGCGTTCAAGCGTTGCAGCCAAATCGTCCGTATGCAGATAAATAATAGCGCCCTGCGCTGAAGGCGTAATACCGTCAAATTTAGCCAGCGCCCCGCCGGGAGCGGGATCCTGATGCGGAAATACGGCGAGCTCAGCGCAGTCCATGTTCTCCCGGCGCAAAGAAACCTGCATTACTGGCTCATAAAAAGCGATGGCGCGATCCATTTGTACCACGGGGATTTCAAACCAATTAATTACATTGCTCATACTTCCTCCTGCCTGTGTGGGTAATCTCAGGAGGACTATATGACAGGGCTACTGACAGCATACTGTCAGTAGTGTGGCGACAGGAAAAGATAATTACCTGTCGCTAATTCACAGGCAAAAAAAATCCCGACCTTGCGATCGGGATTCCAGTATCTTCACTCCTGGATGGGTTAAGGCAGAATCGACGGTTGATCCGCCCCTTCTTTCTCGACCTTCTGCTGCAGCATGTGCTCACGCTTCATACCCAGCTTCAGCGCCAGCGCCGATGCCACGTAGATAGAAGACGCAGTACCGATGGAAACACCGATCAGCATCGTCAGCGAGAAGCCTTCCAGTACCGGACCACCGAACAGGAACAGCATCAGAATAACCATCAACGTTGTACCGGACGTAATCAACGTACGGTGCAGCGTTTGAGTCAGTGACACGTTAAAGATTTCGTAAGGCGTACCGCGACGAATTTTGCGGAAGTTTTCACGAATACGGTCAGATACAACGATACTGTCGTTCAGCGAGTAACCGATTACCGACATCAGTGATGCGACGATAGTCAGGTCAATCTCGATATGGAACAACGACAGGATCCCAAGTGTGATAATCACGTCGTGCGCCAGCGCGATAACTACCCCTGCCGCCAGTCGCCATTCAAAGCGGAAACCGACGTACACCAGGATGGAGATCAACGCCGCCATAAGCGCCATCGCACCGGTTTGCGCCAGGTCTGCACCCACGCTCGGCCCCACGAATTCAATTCGCTTCACCGCGGCGTTTTGGTTGGTGGATTCGTTAATCACACTCAACACTTTGCTACCCAGCACCTGACCGCCGTCTGCACCTTCAGTTGGCGGCATACGCACCATAATGTCGTGGCTGCTGCCGAAGTTCTGCAGCAGCGGGTCAACAAAGCCCGCTTTCTCCAGCGCATCGCGCATCACGTCCATATCGGCCGGTTTTTCCAGCGTGATTTCAATAACCGTACCACCGGTGAAATCGAGACCCCAGTTAAACCCGCGTACGCCCATCACCACGATGGCCGCAATCAGCAGGAAACCTGAAATGCCGAAAGCCCAGTAGTCCCAGCGCATAAAGTCCCAGACTTTACGGCCGTGGTTCAATTGTTCAACAGTATATTCCTGTGCCACTTCGCACTCCTCAGATTGACAGCTTTTTGACGCGCTTGCCGCCATACAACAGGTTTACGATGGCACGTGTACCGACAATCGCGGTAAACATCGACGTCGCCACACCAATACCGGTAGTAATCGCGAACCCTTTAATTGCCCCGGTGCCAACTGCGTACAGGATGATGACCTTGATCAGCGTCGTAATGTTCGCATCAAAGATGGAGCTAAATGCGCCCGCATAACCTTCATTGATGGCCTGCTGCACCGAGCGCCCGTTACTCAACTCTTCTTTGATACGTTCGTTGATCAGTACGTTCGCATCGACCGCGACGGCAAGGGTCAAGACGATCCCCGCAATCCCCGGCATACTCAGCGTAGCCCCCGGCAGCAACGACATAATACCGACAATCAGCACCAGGTTAGCAATCAGCGCACTGGTCGCAATCAGACCGAACTTCTTATAGAAGAAGATCATGAACAGGATAGACACCACCAGACCGGCCAGACATGCTTCCAGACCCTGTTTAATGTTCTGCATACCCAGGGTTGGGCCGATGGTACGTTCTTCAACAATCTGAATCGGCGCAATCAACGCACCGGCACGTAACAGCAGGGAAAGCTGGCGTGCTTCGTTCGGGTTGTTGATACCGGTGATACGGAAGCTGTTACCCAGGCGAGACTGGATATTGGCGATGTTAATCACCTCTTCCTGTTTAACCAGTACTGCACGACCGTTGGCATCTTTCTTACCGCTGTCTTTGTACTCCACGAACAGGGTCGCCATCGGCTTACCGATGTTGTCCTTGGTGAAGTTGGACATGATGTTACCACCTGCGCTATCCAGCGAGATGTTAACCTGCGGTTGATTGTATTCGTCCTGGCTGGAAGTGGAGTCGGTGATATGGTCACCGGTCAGGATCACGCGCTTGTACAGCACAACCGGCTGACCTTCACGAGATTGTTTCACTTCCGAGTCACCCGGTACACGCCCGGATGCCGCAGCAGACTGGTCAACGTTGGTATTTACCAGACGGAATTCCAGCGTCGCGGTTGCGCCCAGAATTTCTTTCGCACGCGCGGTATCCTGAATACCCGGCAGTTCGACCACAATGCGGTCAGCCCCCTGACGTTGTACCACGGGCTCAGCAACACCCAGTTGGTTAACACGATTACGCAGAATGTTGATGTTCTGCTGTACTGCGTATTCACGGGCTTCGCTCAGGCGCGCATCGGTCATTACCGCACGCAGAGCATTGCTGCCCTGGCTGGAAATAACCAGATCCTGGTGACGTTTGCTCAGGTAAGAGATAGCTTCATCACGGGCGCTGCTATCACGGAAAGTGATGCTCAGACCGTAGTTATCTTCTTTGCGAACGGTAGTATAAGGAATGCCTTTTTCACGCAGATCGCTGCGCAGGCTATCGATATTTTGTTCCTGCAACTTACTCAGCGCGGTGTCCATATCCACTTCCATCAGGAAGTGAACGCCGCCACGCAGGTCAAGACCGAGTTTCATCGGTTCTGCGTGAATGGCAGCCAGCCAGCGTGGGGTTGCCGGAGCAAGGTTAAGCGCCACGACGTACTGATCGCCCAGTACGCCCATTAATACTTCACGTGCGCGCAGTTGGGTATCAGTGGAGTCGAAGCGCGCGAGAATAGCACCCTCTTCCAGAGCCACAGACTTAGGTGTGATTTTATCTTCTTGTAACGTTTTCTGGACCTGGATCAGCGTTTGCTCACTGGCGGCGGCACCGCGCACGCCAGTGATTTGAACAGCCGGATCCTCACCATACAGGTTGGGAAGCGCATAGAGCAGACCGACGACAATAACGACGATCAGCATGACATACTTCCACAAAGGATAACGGTTTAACACGGCAGTTCCCTTTGGGAAAACAATAAATTACAGCGCCTTCATGGTGCCTTTCGGCAGAACGGCAGCTACGAAATCACGTTTGATAACCACTTCAGTGGTGTCGTTCAGCGCGATAGCGATGTAGCCAGATTCTGCTACTTTAGTCACGCGACCCACCAGACCACCGTTAGTCAGTACTTCATCGCCTTTCGCAATGGAGTTCATAAGGTTCTTGTGTTCTTTGGTACGCTTTTGCTGTGGGCGCAGGATCATGAAATAGAAAATCAGACCAAACACCACCAGCATCAGAATCAGAGACATCGGGCTGCCCTGCGCCGGAGCACCTGTTGCCGCTACCGCATCAGAAATAAAAAAGCTCATTCAAATTCCCTCATTATTAAAATTAATCAACGTTCACAGGTGGAACTGGTCTACCCTGACGTTGGTAAAAATCGGTCACGAAGCTCTCTAATTTACCCTCTTCAATAGCCTTGCGTAAACCCGCCATCAAACGCTGGTAGTAGCGAAGGTTATGAATCGTGTTGAGTCGCGCGCCCAATATTTCGTTGCAACGGTCGAGATGATGCAAGTAAGCGCGCGAATAATTGCGACAGGTGTAACAATCACACTCAGCATCGAGCGGACTGGTGTCGCTTTTATGTTTCGCGTTACGAATTTTTACCACGCCGTCAGTCACAAACAAATGACCATTACGGGCATTTCGCGTTGGCATCACGCAGTCAAACATATCGATACCGCGACGCACGCCTTCAACCAGATCTTCTGGTTTGCCGACGCCCATCAGGTAACGCGGTTTATCTGCCGGAATCTGTGGGCATACATGCTCCAGGATGCGGTGCATATCTTCCTTCGGCTCACCGACAGCCAAACCGCCGACAGCGTAGCCATCAAAGCCGATATCTACCAGACCTTTGACGGAGATATCACGTAAATCTTCGTAAACACTGCCCTGAATGATGCCAAAAAGCGCATTTTTGTTGCCGAGACTATCAAAACGGTCACGGCTGCGCTTCGCCCAACGCAAAGACATCTCCATTGAGCGTTTAGCATAGTCCCAGTCGGCCGGATACGGTGTACATTCATCGAAGATCATCACGATATCGGAACCGAGATCGTATTGAATCTCCATCGACTTCTCTGGATCGAGGAAAATCGGATCGCCGTTGATCGGGTTACGGAAATGCACGCCCTGCTCGGTTATCTTACGGATATCGCCCAGACTGAACACCTGGAAGCCGCCGGAGTCGGTGAGGATCGGCCCTTTCCACTGCATGAAATCGTGCAGATCGCCGTGCAGTTTCATGATTTCCTGACCCGGGCGCAGCCACAGGTGGAAAGTATTGCCGAGGATAATCTGTGCGCCGGTCGCTTCAACTTCTTCCGGCGTCATGCCTTTTACTGTGCCGTAAGTACCGACTGGCATAAAAGCAGGCGTTTCTACTACGCCACGATCAAAAACCAGGCGGCCGCGGCGCGCGCGACCGTCTGTGGTATCCAGTTCAAATTTCATTTTTTCTCCTGCATCAGAGAGACAGTCTGATGATTAAACTTTCCCCACGGAATCACTCCACGGAGTAAAAATATATTAACCCACTGGCGAAGGCGCAATCGGCGCAGCCAGTTTGGGGGCGACCAGCGCACAGCCACCGGAGCGTACACGCAGTACGTGAGGATGGCGAGCACTGCCCGACATCAAAATGGCAAGTGAGATAGCCTTCTCACGGTCGCTCAGAAATAGCCTGCGGATTGTACGTGATAAACATGGCATCTCCGTAACTAAAAAAGCGATATTCCGCTTTTACCGCTTCATGATAGGCGTGCATGGTGTTTTTATAACCAGCAAATGCGGAAACCAGCATAATCAGCGTCGATTCCGGCAGGTGGAAGTTGGTGACCAGAGCATCAATCACCTGATATTTATAGCCTGGATAAATAAAGATTTGTGTATCGCCGAAGAACGGCTCGATGAGATCGTTTTTGGCCGCCTGCGCCGCACTTTCCAGTGAGCGAACGGACGTTGTTCCCACGGCTATCACGCGATTACCGCGCGCTTTCGCCGCCAGCACCGCGTCCACCACATCCTGCGGCACTTCCGCATATTCAGAATGCATAATGTGGTCTTCGATGGTGTCTACGCGCACCGGCTGGAAAGTACCCGCTCCAACGTGCAGGGTGACGAACGCCATTTCAATGCCTTTATCGCGCAGTTTAGCCAGCAGCGGATCGTCAAAATGCAGACCCGCGGTCGGCGCAGCGACGGCACCCGGTTTTTCGCTGTACACGGTCTGGTACAGCTCGCGGTCGGCGTCTTCATCCGGACGGTCGATATACGGCGGCAACGGCATATGGCCGATGGCGTTGAGGATATCCAGCACGCTGCGTTCGTCGTTAAACTCAACTTCAAACAGCGCGTCATGGCGGGCGACCATCGTCGCTTTAATACTTTCGTCGTCCCCCAGCAGCAGCTCGGCACCCGGTTTCGGCGCTTTCGAGGCACGAATATGCGCCAGAATACGTTTGTCATCCAGCATACGCTCGACCAGCACTTCAATCTTGCCGCCGCTGGCTTTACGACCAAACAGACGCGCAGGAATTACGCGGGTGTTGTTAAAGACCAGCAAGTCTCCAGGGTTGAGCTTATCGAGCAAATCGGTGAAAGTACCGTGCGTCAGCGCGCCCGTCGGCCCGTCCAAAGACAGCAAGCGGCAGCTACTGCGCTCAGCTTGCGGATAGTGGGCAATCAGGGATTCGGGTAGTTCAAAGGTGAAATCGGTAACGCGCATGACACTGACTCAGACTAAAATAAGAGGCGGGTAGTCTAGTGCCGGGGCGTTCTCCCTGCAACCTTTACCCCTCTGGATAAACGTTTAACTATGAATTTTCTTGCACATTTGCATCTCGCTCATCTTGCCGATAGCTCGCTTTCCGGCAATCTGCTGGCCGATTTTGTCCGGGGTAATCCGGAAACGCACTACTCGCCTGATGTGGTAGCAGGCATCTTCATGCATCGTCGTATCGACGTGATGACCGATAACTTACCGCAGGTGCGTGAAGCCAAAGAGTGGTTTCGTAGCGAAACACGCCGTGTCGCGCCGATTACGCTGGACGTTATGTGGGATCATTTTCTGTCGCGTCATTGGTCGGAAATCTCCCCTGACTTCCCGCTGACGGACTTTGTGCGCTATGCCCGTACCCAGGTAACCACTATTTTGCCGGAATCGCCGCCGCGCTTTATCAATCTGAACAACTATATATGGTCAGAAAAATGGCTTGAGCGTTATCGGGATATGGATTTTATCCAGAACGTCCTGAACGGCATGGCCAGCCGCCGTCCACGGCTCGATGCCCTACGCGACTCATGGTATGACCTCGATACGCATTACGATGCGTTAGAAGAACGATTCTGGCAGTTTTATCCGCAAATGATGGAACAGGCGCGACGTAGAACCCTTTGATCGCAGCCCGCATTCCCCGCCGGATAAGCTGTAGCCGCCGTCCGGCAAAAGATTGATAGACAAAACCTGTCTCATTGATTGCCAGCGCCTCTTTGTCTTATTCACGAACACTCTCTATACTGGCCCGCGTTGCGTTCCAAAAAACCCTTAACATTGCAGGAGAATTATATGGTACTGGTAACTCGTCAGGCTCCGGATTTCACAGCAGCTGCGGTACTGGGTAGCGGTGAGATCGTTGAAAACTTCAACTTCAAACAGCATACCAACGGTAAAACTACCGTTCTGTTCTTCTGGCCGATGGACTTCACCTTCGTTTGCCCGTCAGAACTGATCGCATTCGACAAACGTTACGAAGAATTCCAGAAGCGCGGCGTTGAAGTTGTTGGTGTTTCCTTCGACTCTGAATTTGTCCACAACGCATGGCGTAACACCCCTGTCGACAAAGGCGGCATCGGTGCAGTGAAATACGCAATGGTTGCTGACATCAAACGCGAAATCCAGAAAGCCTACGGCATCGAGCACCCGGAAGCGGGCGTTGCGCTGCGCGGTTCTTTCCTGATCGACGCTAACGGCGTTGTTCGCCACCAGGTGGTTAACGATCTGCCGCTGGGTCGTAACATCGACGAAATGCTGCGCATGGTTGACGCGCTGCAATTCCACGAAGAGCACGGCGACGTTTGCCCGGCACAGTGGGAAAAAGGTAAAGAAGGTATGAACGCGTCTCCGGACGGCGTGGCAAAATACCTGACCGAGAACGTTTCCAGCCTGTAATTGGCATGAATCGACAAAAGGCCCGCAAATGCGGGCCTTTTTTATTGTTAGCAGATCCGATAAGCGATTAAAACGCAAAGCAGGAACAGCCAAGCGCGCCCCAGAAAGCCCGGTCATCTGACACCGGAATCCCCGATTTCCGCGCAATATCATGCTGGTGACCGTGTACATCGCAGCTACCGCAGCACTGGTGCATCTGCACCATTGCGCCAATTTTCGCCGCAGCAGGTGGCGCTGAGCGATAGTGCCCCGGCACCTTCACCACTGGCGACCAGTCCGGCACAATCGGAATAGCAGGTGGTGCCAGCGGGGTGAAATGCCCGGCGGCGTAAACCACTTTGCCATCAACAACGGTCATCACCGACTCAATACCTTTGATCTCTTCTTCCGGCACGCTGAAGTAATCTTTAGACAGCACCACCAGGTCGGCCAGTTGATCTTTCTCGATGCGCCCTTTCTTACCCTGTTCGCTGGAAAACCAGGCGCTACCGGCCGTCCACAGTTCCAGCGCCACATCACGCGGTAGACGGTTGTTATCATCGTACATTGCCATCCCGCCAACGGTACGGCCCGAAACCAGCCAGTACAGCGCGGTCCACGGGTTGTAGCTGGCCACGCGGGTGGCGTCAGTCCCCAGCCCAACCGGAACGTCAGCCGCCAGCATTTTCGCCACCGGCGGCGTATGTTTAACCGCGTCTTTGCCGTAGCGATCGACAAAATACTCTCCCTGGAACGCCATACGGTGCTGGACCGCAATCCCGCCGCCCAGTGCTTTTACACGCTCGATGTTCCGTTCGGTAATTGTTTCGGCGTGATCGAAGAACCAGTGCAGGCCATTGAACGGGATATCACGATTAACTTTCTCAAACACGTCCAGCATTCGGCTGATAGATTCATCGTAGGTGGCGTGCAGGCGGAACGGCCAGCGATGCTCCACCAGATGTCGCACCACGCGCTCCAGCTCATCTTCCATACCCTCCGGCAGATCCGGACGTGGCTGAAGGAAGTCTTCAAAATCCGCTGCAGAAAAGACCAGCATTTCCCCTGCCCCGTTGGCACGATAGAAGTCGGTTCCCTGCCCTGGCTTGAGCATGTCGGTCCAGCGTTCAAAGTCTTCCAGTTCCTGCTTTGGACGCTGGGTAAACAGATTGTAGGCAATACGCACCGTCATCTGTTTGTTGGCGTGTAACTGCTCAATGATCTCGTAATCTTCCGGGTAGTTCTGGAAGCCGCCGCCCGCATCGATGGCGCTGGTCAGTCCCAGACGGTTCAGTTCACGCATAAACTGGCGGGTCGAATTAACCTGCATTTCCAGCGGCAGTTTTGGTCCCTTTGCCAGCGTCGAGTAAAGGATCATCGCGTTCGGTTTAGCGATCAGCATTCCGGTCGGGTTGCCGTTGCTATCACGCACAATCTCACCGCCCGCCGGATCCGGCGTCGCTTTGGTGTAGCCAACCGCTTTCAGCGCGGCGCGGTTGAGCAAAGCCCGGTCGTAGAGATGCAGAACAAAAACCGGAGTATCCGGAGCGGCTTCATTCAGTTCTTCTAGGGTTGGCATGCGACGTTCGGCAAACTGGAATTCACTCCAGCCGCCCACCACGCGTACCCATTGTGGCGACGGCGTTCTGTCAGCCTGGTCTTTGAGCATGCGTAGCGCGTCCGCCAGTGACGGTACGCCTTCCCAACGCAATTCTAGGTTGTAATTCAGTCCACCACGAATAAGGTGCAGGTGCGAATCGTTCAGGCCCGGAATCACCGTATGTCCTTGCAGATCGACAACCTGCGTCCCTTCGGCGGCAAAGCTCATTACCCGTTCGTGGCTACCGGTCGCCAGGATCTTTCCGTTGGCGATCGCCACCGCCTCGACCTGCGGACTTTGCCTGTCGAGAGTATGAATTTTTCCGTGAGTCAGAATCAGTGTGGCAGTTTGAGACATAACAATCTCCTGAGATACCGGTCAGGCTTTTTTCAGCCATCCGGCAAACAGACGGGTTACGATGGGCATCCAGAACCAGACCACTAGCGCAACCACAAAGGCATCATTGATGAGATGCAGGAGTAACGAGCCCTTCATTGCAGGCAGCACAATGCCGGTCAACCACGGCACCAGATTGGTGCTGGGAAATATCACTAGCAGGGTTATCAGAAACTGTTTCCAGCGTTTGGGCTGGCGTACATGGGGCGCGGGCGGCGTAAACCAGAATGCTGCTTCGGTGCGAATTTCGGTTTTGTCACCTTCAGCCAGCAGTGGAGCAATCTCTTCGACCAACACGCGGCGCGTATCGGACTGGGTCCAGCTATACAGATGCTCAAGCGTGTCGAAGCGGATAATGATGTTCCACAGGTTGTTGCCATCTGCCGGGCGAATCACGTTCGCCCCGAGATGACCGGGAAATTCAGCCGCTACAGGCATGATTTTCCCCAGCCACTGCTCATACCTCTGCGCCTGCTCAGGTAGCAGAGTATGAGTAATTACCAACGTCACATGTTTGTTCTGAGCCATGAAGGGTTCCTTGTTGAGAGGAAACAGGCCACTTAGGCCAGAAAAGCAATACACAAAATCATTCATGGTGCATCGAGGCGGCAAGGTTGTGGATCCCCGGGAGCTTACATAAGTAAGTGACCGGGGTACG
This sequence comes from Citrobacter sp. Cpo040, assembly GCF_030332915.1. Lineage (NCBI taxonomy): Bacteria > Pseudomonadati > Pseudomonadota > Gammaproteobacteria > Enterobacterales > Enterobacteriaceae > Citrobacter > Citrobacter sp. Cpo040. Next base: position 130,306 of record NZ_JAOWGX010000036.1, on the reverse strand, counting down.
CAAGCGAAGCCAACAAAGATGCAACATGAAGGATGACGTGTATTTAAGCTTTACGTTCCGGCGCGCCATGCACCATGGTATAGGCATAATCCACGCCCATACCGTAGGCGCCGCTGTGCTCGCGTACCAGATCCATTACGGCGTCGTAGGTTTCTTTGCGGGACCAGTCGCGCTGGTACTCGAGAAGAACCTGTTGCCAGGTTACGGGTACGGCACCTGCCTGTACCATGCGGTCGATAGAACGCTCATGAGCATCTACGGACGTGCCGCCGGAGGTATCCGTTACCACATAAACTTCATAGCCTGCCTCCAGTGCCATTAGCGCCGGAAAAGTCAGGCATACTTCGGTCCACAGCGCGGAGATAATCAGTTTTTTACGCCCGGTCGCTTCCACCGCTTTCACAAACGCCGCATCTTCCCAGGAGTTCATTGAGGTGCGTTCAATGGGTTTGACATCAGGATGAACCGCTAACAATTCCGGCCAGATATATCCGCTAAAACTTTTGGTTTCTACAGAAGTATAAATCACCGGTACATTGAATATTTTCCCGGCTTTCGCTAATGCAACGGTATTATTTTTTAAAGTCTGGCGATCAATATTTGCCACACCGAATGACATTTGCGGCTGATGATCAATAAAAATAAGCGTAGAATTTTGAGGGTCAATCAGTTCCCGAATAGACATAGCACACCTTCTTAATCAATAAGTTAAAAGGCAACGGTCTGTATCTGCCGTCAGCAGCAGGATCCTGAATCAGAAAGCTTGTTGAGTATAGCGGGAAATTTCTAACGAGTTATTAAAGAAAACTTACCATCCTGTGAAACTATTAATTTTGTGTTGCGATATATCCTAAACAACATCAAAAAAATGCGCATGACTCATCTAATTTATTCACTGGCATTGTTTTTCTTCATTCGGTACAACAGAAGGGTTTAATTTTCAGGATATTTTCTGCTTATGCGCATTAATCTGGATGTTTTGCTTATTCTCGACGCACTCGACAAACAGGGTTCATTTGCCGCAGCGGCCGAGTCGCTGTTTAAAACCCCTGCCGCACTCAGCTATATGATTCAGAAGCTGGAAAGCGATTTGAATATCGAGCTGCTTGACCGTTCCGGGCACCGGGCAAAATTTACCGATACCGGACAGATGATGCTGGAAAAAGGGCGTTTGCTGCTGAATGCGGCAAAAGATCTCGAAAAGCAGGCGGTACAGCTGAGTTCAGGCTGGGAAAAAGAGCTGGCAATTGCGCTGGACGACTCCTTCCCTTTCGCCGCGCTGTTGCCCATTATCGATGAATTTCATGCGCTGAATAAACAAACTCGCCTCAGTTTTACCCACCATACGCTGGCGGGCTCCTGGGAGGAGCTGACCCATAATGGAGCCGATATTATTCTGGGGGCAATTAATGAACCGCCAACGTCTGCAGCCTGGTCCTATAAAATGCTCGGCACGTTGGACAATGTGTTTGTCGTTGCGCCTGAGCATCCGCTGGCAGCAGCAGCAGACGGCCTGACCAACGAACAGTTATGCCTGCATCGGGCGATTGTTATCAGCGACAGCGCCCGCTTCTGCCATCCGTTACAAACCAATCTGATGGAGGAACAGGCGCAAATCCGCGTCGATGACTTCCACAGTAAGGTGATGCTACTACGAGCCGGTATGGGCTGCGGATTTCTCCCCCGCCATATTGCCAGCCCGTGGCTTACCACGGGCGAGCTGGTGGAAAAAACGGTTATCTCATTTCGCCAAAAAGACGTGGCTTATATGGCATGGCGCAATAACCGCGATGGGCTGGCACAGCGGTGGTGGCGGGAAACGCTGCTGGCAAGCCCGGAAATTGCGCGCTTATATCAATGACCTATCCATACTGAGGCGGAAATCGCCGGCAACGTCAGGATATCGTCGGCAAGCATGCCGTTGCCCTCTTTGTGCTGCCATTGACTCACGCTCAGTAATGGCGAGGCTGGCAGGACCACTTCACAAGCGTGGCCACGGTTAATCGCCACCAGTACGCGCTGTCGGTTTAGCACGCGAACAAACACCACCACGTTATCCTCGGCGTAAATCACCTGACAACCACCGTGGCGCAGCACCTGATTCTGGTGGCGTAATTTTGCCAACCGCTGATACAACGCCAGCAGAGTAGCGTCCTGTTTTTCAGGCTGCCACGGGAACGTTTTGCGACAAAACGGATCGTTGTTCCCGTCCAGCCCCACTTCGTCACCGTAGTAAATACAGGGCACGCCAGGCCAGGTAAACAGCCATACCACCGCTAGCGGTAACCGTGCGACGTCTTTACCGAGCAGAGATTTAAAGCGGGCGGTATCATGGCTGTCGAGCTGATTAAACATCCGCAGCTGTTGCTGATGCGACAACCCCGCGCGGTAGTTATCCATCCACGCCATACAGGTCTGGGCATCAATGGATTGCGGGTCGTATGAGATATCGGTATTGGCGAGGAATCCCCAGAGGGGGAAAGTAAAGCCGCGATAGTTCATGGCGGCATCTTCTGCATCAGCCTGCAACCACTGGCGCGCATCGCCAAAATGCTCACCCACCACATACGCCTCTGGCTGGGTTTCTTTTGCCGCCTGCGTAATTCCGGCCACATGTTGTAGGTTGTTACGTGCGCCTCCGGCCTCTCCCAGCATATGCACCACATCAAGACGCCAGCCGTCCATACTCCACGGCGCTTTCAGCCAGTGGCGGACGATACTGTCTTCACCACGATAAATTTCATTCACCAGGCTTTCCGAGGAAAAGTCCAGCTTAGGTAAGCTGGAATATCCCAGCCAGTCGAGCGCAACGCCGTCGGCTGAAAAATGATACCAATCGCGCCAGGGGGATTCTGGGTTATGGCACGCCCCGTCTGTTCCCCGATTATGTCGGTCAAACCAGGCGTGCGAATCGCCGCTATGGTTAAAGACGCCGTCGAGAATCAGACGCATGCCCTGCTGTTGGGTGTTGTGCCGCAGACGCAGTAGCGCCCTGTCGCCGCCAAATTGCGGATCAACATGACGGTAATCTTCGGTATCGTATTTATGCACGCTCGGGGCGGTAAAAACAGGATTCAGGTACAGCGCCGTGACCCCTAACGTTTTCAGGTACGGTAGCTTTTCGCTGATGCCGTCCAAATCGCCGCCATAAAACGTGGAGCCACCGGCCTGAGCCGTAAGCGGTTCGTCCCATTCGCGCCGCACGATGTCGTGTCCGGCGGCGTGGTGGTAATAGACATTATCCTGTCCCGCTTCACGCGACTGGCTGCGGGCAAAACGGTCCGGGAAAATTTGATAGAAAATCTGATCGGCAACCCACTGCGGACCATTATCCGGCACATCAACCGCAAACTGCTCCAGACGAGCAGGCGGAAAACGGCCGAATCCCTGCGGGGTGAACCATAGCTGACGATCGGGCCAAAGTAATTTAAAGCTATAGCGTCGACGAGGCTGCCCGCTGGAGAGATCGATCGCCGCTCGCCACGCGGTCACGCCCGGCTGCGGCTGGCTACGCTGCTTGTGCATAGCCAGCGAAATCTCTTCGTTATCGTTTTCTGCGCGTAGCGTCACCCGCTGGGGTGGATTTTCCCCCGCCAACCATAATGTAATCGTCAGTTGATCTTTGTTTTGCTTAACAAATGGGGCAACCGGAAGGTGCCAGGCGTTCAACATCACGTATCCCCTTTGATGATAATGACGTCACCTTGCCATAGCGAAGTGCAGGATCACTCATCATCTTAACGTTTATTGGGGGAGGAGTTCGGGGGAGGAGAAACTTGCCGGGTAACGCAAAGCTACCCGGCAAAAATATTACTGTGCTTCAGCCAGTTGGCGCTCGCGACGGCGCTTGAATCCCCATCCGACCAGCAGCAGGACAATCCACGCAAAGCCGACGTACAGCGAAATACGGGTATCCGGATGATAGCCGATGAGCGCGATGATAAAGACCAGGAAAATCAGGCCAACAACGGTCGTCGTTACCCCACCCGGAACTTTAAATTTCAGCGCTTTGACCTCTTCCGGCGGCAGACGACGACGGAAAGCAATCTGCGACAACAGGATCATAATCCACACCCATACCGTGGCGAAAGTCGCCAAAGAGGCGATCACCAGGAAGACGTTTTCCGGCATGATGTAGTTAAGATACACCGCAAACAGCAGCGCGATAGTCATCACCATTACCGTCACCCACGGCACGCCACGACGCGACGTCTTGGCGAACATTTTCGGGGCACTGCCCTGCTCCGCCATGCCGTGCAGCATACGCCCCACACCGAAGACGTCAGAGTTAATAGCCGACAGCGACGCAGTCAGAACCACAAAGTTGAGGATCCCGGCAGCAAAGGTAATGCCCATATGCTGGAACGTCATAACGAACGGGCTACCGTCGGTACCCACCTGGTTCCACGGGTAGATAGACATAATGACGAACAGCGTCCCCACATAAAACACCAGGATACGCATTGGTACGGAATTGATGGCGCGCGGAATAGATTTTTCCGGGTCCTTGGCTTCGCCTGCGGTAATCCCGATAATCTCAATCCCGCCATAGGCAAACATCACCATTTGCAGCGACATCACCATGCCGAGCCAGCCGTTGCTGAAGAAGCCACCGTTGCTCCATAAGTTATGGATACCGGTAGGTTGCCCACCGTTGCCAATCCCCCAAATGATGATACCGAAACCGGCGACAATCATGATGATAATGGTGGCGACTTTGAAGAACGAGAACCAGAACTCCAGCTCACCAAATACCTTCACGCTCATCAGGTTGATGGCGCAGATAATCAGCACCACGCTGAGTACCCAAATCCAGTGCGGTACCGCCGGGAACCAGACGCCCATGTATATGCCGAAGGCTGTCACGTCGGCAATGGCGACAATCAGGATTTCAAAACAGTAGGTCCAGCCGGTAATGTAGCCTGCCAGCGGTCCGAGGTTTTCCTGCGCATAGCGCGAGAAGGAGCTGGCTGCCGGGTTATGAACAGACATTTCGCCCAGCGCACGCATAATAATGTACGCCGCGACACCGCCGATAATATAGGCCAGCAATACGCTTGGCCCCGCCATTTTGATAGCGTCGGCCGAGCCGTAAAACAGCCCGGTACCAATTGCTGAACCTAATGCCATAAAGCGGATGTGCCGGGTGCTCAGCCCACGCTTTAGCTTGTTATTACTTTCCATCGATTCCTAACCTGTTAACACAATAAAAAAACCACGGGGCCATGTTAATAGCCCCGTGGTTAAAACTTATTGTCAGTGATATTAGTGTGCGCTGGAGGTCACTTGTCGACCCGCGGCGCGATCCCAGATAACTGCCAGGACCACCATCACGACTGTTGGCATCAACCACGCCAGCCCCTGCTCCGCCAGCGGTAAACGCTGGGTCCAGGCCGGTAACACGTCGCCAATTGCAGAAGCTTTAATGCCATCAAGGATACCAAAAATCAGGCTGATAAACATCGCAGGTGCAATGACGCGGGAAGAATTATGCCACCATGAGCGGGTAAAGCTTAATACAACCAGTGCGATACATGGCGGATAGATAGCCGTCAGCACCGGAATAGAGATCTGAATCAGATGGCTCAGACCCAGGTTAGAAACCACCATCGAGAAGCCGCCGAGGATAAATACCAGCGTACGATAAGACAGTGGAACGTACTGGGCAAAGAACTCTGCGCACGCACAGGTCAGGCCAACCGCGGTGACCAGACAGGCGATGAAAATCAGCGCCGCCAGCAGGAAGCTTCCTGCACCGCCAAAGGTGTGCTGAACATACGCATGCAGAATCGCCGCGCCGTTAGCAGACTGATCGACCAGAATCGCGCTATCTGAACCCAGACGGAACAGCGCGAGATACAGCAGCGTTAAGCCCACACCCGCCATTAAACCCGCCCAAACGGTGTAACGGGTCAGCAGACGCGCTTCAGTAACACCACGCGAGCGAGCGGCGTTAACGATAACAATACCAAACACCATCGCGCCCAGCGTATCCATGGTCAGATACCCGTTCACGAAGCCATTAGAAAACGCCGCAGTTTGATAGGCTTCCATCGCATTACTGATCGGGCCAGCTGGCCAGATGATTGCAGCGACAGACAGGACCACCAGTGCCAGAATTTTCAGCGGTGCCAGGAAATTGCCCACCGTATCCAGCAGTTTGCCCGGATAAAGCGAAACCAGAATGACAATCGCGAAATAGATAACGCTATAGATAAACAGCGGCAGCGCAGAGTCACCAGTCAGCGGTGCAATCCCGACTTCGAAAGAGACCGTCGCGGTACGCGGGGTAGCAAATAACGGCCCAACGGCCAGATAGCAAACGGTCGCCAGCAGCAGACCGGCAACTTTACCGATAGGCGTGCTCAGTCGGTCCACACCACCGCCGACTTTCGCCAGCGCGACAACGGTAAGTACCGGCAGGCCAACGGCCGTAATCAAAAAGCCAAAAGCCGCAGTCCAGACGTGTTCACCTGCCTGCAAACCAACCATTGGGGGGAAGATGATGTTACCTGCACCAACGAACAGTGCAAATGTCATAAATCCCAAAGCGATAATATCGCGCGATTTTAACTGATGGGTCATAAAGTCTTACTGCCTGTGGATGTGGTGTTGAAAATAGTAAATTTTTGCCTTTCCCTGGGGGACAATACAGCGGCATTTTTGCTCAATTCCAGCGGGAAACACTCCCGACCTGGCGCGGCGAAGAATAGTTTTTCGATTTACCGCGTAAATGCAGTCGGTATGACAGCACCTGGAGCGCAATTTAAACGCTTATAACGTTTTAAAGCAAGGTGGGATCCAAAAACCAGAACAATATAGCGATATGAAAAATAGGGTTAGCACAAAACACCATTTCATGGAAAAAGGTATGGGTAATAGTTCGAACAAAAAACAATCAAACGTCGTGAAATTCAGGAGGCATCTATTGACCACATAAAAAAAACCAGCTTGCGCTGGCTTTTGGAAAGATTATCTTACGAATACGTCTTAGCCGTTACTTTTGGCAATGAAACGTTCTGGGATCATGAAACTAAATCGCGTCCCTTTGCCTGGTTCGCTTTCGATGTTCAAACGGCTGTCGTGATGATGCAGCGCATGTTTCACGATAGCCAGACCCAGCCCGCTACCGCCCGTTTGTCGCGATCTCGCCTTATCCACACGATAAAAACGTTCAGTCAAACGTGGAATATGCTCGGGGGCAATGCCCGGACCGTTGTCTTCCACGCAAAACTCCGCCCCCGACGCCACATGCTGCCAGCGTACGGTAATGTGCGTTCCCGCTGGTGTGTGGTTAACCGCGTTGTACACGAGATTCGAGATAGCGCTACGCAACTGCTCCTCGTTGCCTCGCACGTTCAGGCTGTTATCGACATCAAAGGTAAACGTATGTTTATGCTGGCTCAGGGTTTGCGCTTCGTGCTCGATCACGCGCAGCATCATGGGCACATCGACTTTCTCATTCAGCTGCAACGTCGGCGCAGCTTCAATTTTTGACAGCGTCAGCAGCTGCTTCACCAGGCCTTCCATACGGTACGTTTGTTCACGCATGGTATGCAGTGCTTTTTCGCGCGTTGTCCCTTCCAGCGGGTGCTCCTGCATCATTTCCAGGTAGCCTTGCAGCACCGTCAGCGGTGTGCGCAACTCATGGCTGGCGTTGGCGAAAAAGTTACGCCGTGAACCTTCCAGTTGGTGCATCTGGGTAACGTCGCGCGCCACCATCAACAATTGCTTATCGGTATAGGGCATCACGCGAATTTCCAGATGCCGTCCGGTATTTAGCACCAGATTGATTGGCCGGCTAAAATCGCGCGTTTTCAGATATTGTGTGAATTCCGGGTAGCGCAGCAGGTTAAGAATATTTTGCCCGCTATCGTCCGGCCAACGCAGTCCCAGAACTTGCTGAGCCAGTCCGTTACACCAGAAGATACCGCCTTCTTCGGTGGTCAACACCACCGCGTCGGGTAGTGATTCCGCCCCGCTGCGAAAACGTTTAATCAGGTTACCCAGTTCTCGACGGCGCTTTTTGTTGCGAAGCTGCATTTGATGCAGCCCATATAACAACGGTTCCCAACTGCCTCGCCCCGGCGGCGGCGTCATACTTCTGTCGACCCATAACCACCAGGATAAACGTAATAAATTCCAGAAATGCCAGATAAGCAGGCCCGTTACCGACGCCAGTAAAAACCAGGGCAGGTAACCGAAAAATGCGCTAAGGATAAATGCTGGTATGCAGCACAGGATCAGCTCCAGTACCAACCTTTTCCATGACAATCGTTCTAGCAAACGTCTTACTCCATAAACGGCCTAATCCATCAGGCCCTGATTCTTGTCAGTCAGAAGCGGGTCGAAAAACGATATCCCGTCCCGCGAACTGTCTGCACCATTCGATCGTGTCCGCTGTGCTCCAGCGCTTTACGTAAGCGGCGGATATGCACATCCACTGTCCGGTCTTCTACGTAGACATTGGTTCCCCAGACATGATTGAGGAGTTGTTCACGGCTGTAGACGCGCTCGGGGTGAGTCATAAAGAAGTGCAACAGTTTGAATTCGGTCGGCCCCATATCCAGCGGTTCTTCGCCGGTCATCACGCGATGCGAAGTGGGATCAAGACTCAGCCCCTGCATCTCAATAACCTCTTCCACCGCCATGGGGGAAATACGACGCAGCACAGCTTTAATACGCGCCACCAGCTCCTTGGGAGAAAACGGCTTGGTAATATAATCATCCGCACCGGTTTCCAGACCCCGGACGCGATCTTCCTCTTCTCCCCTCGCCGTCAGCATCATCACGGGGATGTCCCGCGTCATGGCTTCGCGCTTGAGATGCTTAATAAACTGTAGACCCGAGCCGCCGGGAAGCATCCAGTCAAGCAGGACGAGATCCGGCCAGGGTTCATTGAGTTGGTTCACAGCACTGTCATAGTCTTCGGCTTCTACGGGTTGAAAACCGTTTTGCTCGAGCACGAAGCAGACCATTTCACGAATTGGAGCTTCATCTTCTACGACCAGAATACGTCTCGCCATGATTTGCCCTGTTTATAATTAAATCGTTTGCCATCAATACGGTGCCATTATGCGTCAGTTTTATGACAGATTTATGAAAAGATAGTCCAGGTTTAACGCAGCCAGACGAATTATGACAGCCCGGAGACAAGATATTACCGTCCTTGAAAGGTTATAATCCCCGCCACTGTTTTATCGTCATGGAACTCTTATGCGCATCCTTCACACGTCTGACTGGCATCTGGGCCAAAATTTCTACAGCAAGAGCCGCGCCGCTGAACATCAGGCCTTTCTCGACTGGCTGCTGGAGACGGCACAATCCCAGCAGGTGGATGCCATTATTGTGGCGGGCGATATTTTCGATACCGGCTCACCGCCAAGCTACGCCCGTGAGCTGTATAACCGTTTTGTCGTCAATCTGCAGCAAACCGGTTGTCATCTGGTCGTGCTGGCAGGCAACCACGATTCTGTCGCCACGCTCAATGAATCCCGCGATATTCTGGCGTTTCTCAACACCACGGTCGTTGCCAGCGCCGGCCATGCGCCGCAGGTGCTGCCGCAACGTGATGGCACGCCGGGAGCAATCCTGTGTCCGGTTCCTTTCTTACGACCACGTGACATCATTACCAGCCAGGCCGGGCTAACCGGACAAGAAAAACAGCAGCATCTGCTGGGGGCGATCACCGACTATTACCAGCAGCAGTATCAGGACGCCTGCACGCTGCGTGGCGATCGAAACCTGCCCATCATTGCGACCGGGCATTTGACCACCGTTGGCGCCAGTAAAAGTGACGCCGTACGTGACATTTATATCGGTACGCTGGACGCCTTTCCGGCGCAAAACTTTCCACCCGCGGACTACATCGCACTGGGGCATATTCACCGGGCGCAGATTATCGGCGGCACGGAACATATTCGCTACTGCGGTTCACCGATTGCCCTCAGTTTTGACGAGTGCGGCAAAAGCAAATGTGTACATCTGGTGAATTTCGAAGCGGGGAGACTCAGCGCCGTTGAAAATCTCACCGTACCGGTCACCCAGCCGCTTGCAGTATTGAAAGGCGATTTAGCCGCCATTACCGCCCAGCTTGAGCAGTGGCGTAACGTGCCACAAGAGCCGCCGGTATGGCTGGATATTGAAATCACCACCGACGACTATCTGCATGACATGCAACGTAAGATCCAGGCCTTAACCGAAGATTTACCGGTCGAGGTGTTACTGGTGCGCCGCAGTCGGGAACAACGTGAACGTATTATGGCCAATGAACGACGCGAAACGTTAAGCGAGCTAAGCGTAACGGAAGTTTTTGACCGCCGCCTGGCGCTGGAAGAGATCGAGGAGCCTCAGCGCAACCGGCTGAATCAGCTGTTTAGCGCAACCTTACACACGCTTGCCGGGGAGAGTGAAGCATGAAAATTCTCAGCCTGCGTCTGAAGAACCTCAACTCCCTGAAGGGAGAATGGAAAGTCGATTTCACGGCAGAACCTTTTGCCAGCAATGGACTGTTCGCCATCACCGGGCCAACGGGCGCGGGGAAAACCACCCTGCTGGACGCGATTTGCCTTGCGCTGTACCACGAAACGCCGCGCCTGAATACCGTGTCACAGTCGCAAAACGACCTGATGACCCGCGACACCGCAGAGTGTCTGGCCGAGGTCGAGTTTGAGGTGCGCGGCGAAGCCTACCGCGCATTCTGGAGCCAGAACCGGGCACGCAACCAGCCTGAGGGCAATCTGCAGGTCCCACGCGTAGAGCTGGCCCGCTGCGCCGACGGTAAAATCCTCGCTGATAAAGTCAAAGACAAGCTGGAGATGACCGCCGAGCTTACCGGGCTGGATTACGGACGTTTTACCCGTTCAATGCTGCTGTCTCAGGGGCAGTTTGCCGCCTTTCTTAATGCCAAACCGAAAGAGCGCGCCGAGCTTCTGGAAGAGTTAACTGGTACTGAGATCTACGGCCAAATCTCCGCCATGGTGTTTGAAAAGCACAAGTCAGCGCGTACGGAGCTGGAAAAACTGCAGGCCCAGGCCAGCGGCGTGGCGCTGTTAGCACCAGAGCAGGTGCAGTCCCTGACGGAAAGTTTGCAGGTACTTACTGACGAAGAAAAACAATACCTTACCAGCCAACAAACCCAGCAACAGCACTTCAACTGGCTTATTCGGCAAAATGAGCTTCAGACGGACATAAACCGCCACCAGCAGGCATTACAGGCAGCACTTCGGGCGCAAGAAGACGCACAGCCACAGCTGGCAGCGCTGAGCCTGGCGCAACCGGCCAGAGCGTTACGCCCGCACTGGGAGCGAATCCAGGAACAAACGGCTACTATCGAGCGTACGCGCCAGAAGATTCAGGAAGTGAATGCTCGCTTACAAAGCAGCTTAGCGCTGCGCGGACGCATCCGTCAGCAGGCGCACACGCAGTCAGCCGCTATGCTGGCCGAACAACAGACGTTAACCGACTGGCTGAACGAGCATGACCGCTTCCGCTTATGGAGTAGCGAACTGGCTGGCTGGAAAGCGCTGCTGGCGCAACAGTCCGACGCCAGCACCCAGCTACGCCAGTGGCAGCAGCTGCGGGAGAATGACACACGTAAGCTCGATGCACTGGCGCTTCCTGCGCTGACCCTTTCGCCGCAGGAAGTGACAGAAGCGCTGGCGCAACATGTGCAGCTTCGTCCGCTACGCCAGCGGCTCAGTAATCTGCACGGGCAAATCGCCCCGAAGCAAAAGCAGCTGGCACAGTTACGCGCTACGCTTGTACAACGTCAGCAAGAACTGACCCAGCGCAACGCGGTACTCGCCGAGAAACGCCAGCGCTATAAAGATAAAAACCAGCAGCTTACCGATGTGAGACTCATTTGCGAGCAGGAAGCCCGCATCAAAGATCTGGAAAGCCATCGGGCATTACTGGAATCCGGCAAACCTTGTCCGCTTTGTGGCTCTACTACACATCCGGCTATCGAGCGTTACCAGACGCTTGAGCTGAGCGTAAATCAGGCACGACGTGAGGCGCTGGAAAAAGAGGTTAAAACGCTGGCCGATGAGGGTTCAACGCTACGCGGACAGCTCGAGGCAATAAGCCAGCAGCTTCAGCGGGATGAACGCGAAGTACAGACGCTTTCTCAGGAGGAGCAAGCACTTACTCAAGAGTGGCAGACGGTCACCGCCAGCCTCAACGTGACGCTGCAACCGCAGGATGACATCGCCCCATGGCTTGCCACCCAGGAAGAGCATGAGCAGCAGCTTCACCAATTGAGCCTGCGCCATACCCTGCAGGCGCAAATCACCGCGCATACAGAGCAAATAACTCAGCTCCAGCAGCATATTGACCAGCGTCAGGCGGCGCTAACCGCCGAGCTGGCCCGTCATGGCCTGTCCCTTCCGGCTGAGGATAACGTCGCCTCATGGCTGAGCGAACGGGCGAACGAAGCCCAAATGTGGCAACAACGCCAGAGCGAACTGAGCGCTTTACAGACCCAAATAGCCCAGCTTGCGCCGCTGCTGGAAACGCTGCCAGAAACCGAGGCACTTCCTGAAAACAATGAGGGTCTGTCGCTGGAAAACTGGCGGCAGGTGCACGACGATTGCCTCTCCTTACAGGGGCAGTGGCAAACGTTGCAACAGCAGGAGGCGCAGGACGTTCAGCGCGCCGCAGAAATTCAGGCACAGTTTGATGCCGCATTGCAGGCCAGCATCTTTGACAATCGTGACGCCTTTATCGCCGCCCTGCTGGATGAAGAGACCTTCAACCGTCTTGAGCAGTTAAAGCAGTCACTCGAAGGTCAGCAACAACAGGCACAAACGCTGCTTAATCAGGCCCAGCAGGCGCTGGCGACTCATCAACAGCAGCAACCAACCGGGGTGGATCTCACGCTCACCGCACAACATCTGCACGACGCGCTGGCGCAGCTCACCCAGCTGCTACGCGATAACACGACTCGTCAGGGCGAAATTCGCCAGCAGCTTAAACAAGATGCTGAAAACCGCCAGCAGCAGCAGGCGCTGATGCAGGAGATTGAAAAAGTCGCGCAGCAGGTCGAAGACTGGGGCTATCTGAATGCGCTGATCGGCTCGAAAGAGGGAGATAAGTTCCGCAAATTTGCCCAGGGGCTGACGCTGGATAACCTCGTCTGGCTTGCCAACAACCAGTTGACTCGTCTGCACGGTCGCTATCTGTTGCAGCGCAAGGCCAGCGAAGCGCTGGAGCTGGAGGTGGTCGATACCTGGCAAGCCGATGCGGTGCGTGACACGCGTACGCTCTCCGGCGGCGAGAGCTTCCTGGTGAGTCTGGCGCTGGCGCTGGCATTGTCCGATCTGGTCAGCCACAAAACACGAATTGACTCCCTGTTCCTCGACGAAGGGTTCGGCACGCTGGACAGCGAAACGCTGGATACCGCTCTGGACGCGCTGGATGCGCTCAACGCTAGCGGTAAAACCATTGGCGTGATCAGCCACGTCGAAGCAATGAAAGAACGCATTCCGGTGCAGATCAAGGTGAAAAAAATCAACGGTCTGGGCTACAGCAAACTCGACAAAATGTTTGCGGTGGAGTAATCGGCCAGCGGATGTGGTGTCACAGGCCGGATAAGCGTCATCGCTATCAGGCACGCTATGTAGCACAATAATGCATACTCAGGGACGGATATGAAATGGCATTCCACTTCGCTTATCCGCAAGCTATCGCTATTGGCGGCGAACGTTCGCCGCTATGACGCACATCCTGCGTCTTTCTTGTTGGCAGGTGGTATGAAAAAAGTCATTTTCTCTTTAGCGCTGGGAACATTTGGGCTGGGCATGGCCGAGTTTGGCATCATGGGCGTTCTCACCGAGCTGGCGCAGGACGTGGGTATTTCTATTCCTGCCGCTGGCCATATGATCTCGTTTTACGCCTTTGGCGTAGTGCTGGGCGCTCCCATTATTGCACTCTTTTCCAGCCGCTTTTCGCTCAAGCATATTCTGCTGTTTCTGGTCACACTGTGTGTGATTGGCAACGCCATTTTCACCCTCTCCTCCTCGTATTTTATGCTGGCGGTGGGCAGGCTGGTTTCAGGCTTCCCGCACGGCGCGTTTTTTGGCGTTGGCGCAATTATCCTGTCGAAGCTCGCCCGCCCGGGAAAAGTCACCGCCGCTGTCGCGGGCATGATTTCGGGGATGACCGTTGCCAATCTGGTTGGCATTCCCGTCGGCACCTGGCTGAGTCAGGAATTTAGCTGGCGCTATACGTTCCTGCTGATTGCCGTCTTTAATATCGCCGTGATGGTCTCGGTCGCTTTTTGGGTACCCAACATCAGCGATGAAGCAAAAGGAAACCTGCGCGAACAATTTCACTTTTTGAAAAGCCCCGCCCCGTGGCTCATTTTCTCCGCCACCATGTTTGGTAACGCCGGGGTTTTCGCCTGGTTCAGCTACGTCAAACCATACATGATGTTCATCTCCGGCTTTTCCGAAGCGCTGATGACCTTCATCATGATGCTGGTAGGATTAGGAATGGTGTTGGGAAATCTGCTGAGCGGTCGGCTGTCTGGTCGCTATACGCCGCTGCGCATTGCGGTGATAACCGACTTCGTGATTGTGCTGGCTCTGCTGTTGCTCTTTGCCTTTGGCGGGATCAAAGCCGCGTCGCTGACCTTCGCCTTTATTTGCTGCGCGGGCCTGTTTGCCCTGTCGGCACCGCTGCAAATTTTGCTGCTGCAAAATGCTAAAGGAGGGGAGCTGCTGGGTGCGGCTGGCGGGCAAATTGCCTTTAATCTCGGTAGCGCGATTGGCGCTTACTGCGGTGGCATGATGCTGACGCTGGGCTTTGCCTACAACTACGTGACGCTGCCGGCGGCACTGCTGTCGTTTTCTGCGATGTCGTCACTGCTGCTGTACGGTCGCCTGAAGCGCGCAGTACCCCAGATGACACACGCTGCCGGATAGCATCTGCGCTACCCGGCTACGCGAACCTTACTCCTGCGGCCACAGCCAGGCCGCACCACGTACACCGCTGGAATCCCCGTGTAGCGCCTTGCGTAGAGGCGTTTCGCATTCGCCGCCAAAGACAAACTGCTTAATCAACGCCGGAACGTTTTGATACAGTCGGTCGACATTGCTCATTCCGCCCCCCAGCACAATGACGTCCGGATCGAGAATATTCACCACATGTGCCAGTGATTTCGCCAGACGACGCTCATAGCGGCTCAACGCCTGCTCCGCAAGAGCATCCTGCGCAGTAACAAGGCTGATAATTTCATTGCCTTTGAGCTGCTTACCGCTCAGACGCTGGTAGTCGGTGGCAAAGCCGGTCCCGGAAATGAAGGTTTCAATGCAGCCTTGTTTACCGCAATAACAGGGGACTTCCTGTCGGAACAGCAGCTCATCTTCGTCCATCCATGGCAGCGGATTATGCCCCCACTCGCCCGCGGTACCGTTACCACCCGTGTGCGCCCGACCATTCAGTGCCACGCCTGCGCCACATCCGGTGCCGATAATCACCGCAAACACGGTTTGCGCCCCGGCCGCCGCACCATCCACCGCTTCTGAAACCGCCAGACAGTTGGCATCATTTGCCAACCGCACTTCACGATTCAGACGCGAACTCAGGTCTTTGTCAAAAGGTTGTCCGTTAAGCCAGGTCGAGTTGGCATTCTTTACCACCCCGGTGTAAGGCGAGATTGAACCTGGAATGCCCATTCCCACGGTTCCCGTCTGCCCGGTGGCGTTTTCCGCCATCTCCACCAGCGTGGCGATGGTTTCTATCGTTTGCCGATAATCATCACGCGGCGTGGGCAGGCGATGGCGAAAAAGCTGTTCGCCCGCCTCGCCAAGCGCAATAACTTCCGTTTTCGTACCGCCCAAATCGATACCTATACGCACTGTTTGCTCCTCTTCCCGATTAACAATGCAAGCATAGCGACAATTCGCTATCATGCCCGCTGGATTTAACGACAAGGCCGTGGAAATTATCATGCTGTGGTTCAAAAATTTAATGGTTTACCGTCTTAGCCGCGATGTTTCTTTGCGTGCCGAAGAGATGGAAAAACAGCTGGCATCAATGACGTTCACCCCTTGCGGTAGCCAGGATATGGCAAAAATGGGCTGGGTTCCGCCGATGGGATCGCACAGCGATGCATTAACGCATACCGCCAATGGCCAAATTATTATCTGCGCCCGCAAAGAAGAAAAAATTCTGCCGTCGCCGGTTATCAAACAGGCGCTGGAAGCCAAAATATTCAAACTGGAAGCTGAGCAAGGTCGCAAACTTAAGAAGACCGAAAAAGACTCGCTGAAAGATGAAGTTCTGCACTCATTGCTGCCGCGCGCCTTTAGCCGCTTCAGCCAGACAATGATGTGGATCGATACCGTCAACGATCTGATCATGGTTGATTGTGCGAGCGCGAAAAAAGCCGAAGATACGCTGGCGCTGCTGCGTAAGAGTCTCGGTTCGCTGCCGGTCGTTCCGCTGACGATGGAAAACCCTATTGAGCTGACGCTGACCGAATGGGTTCGCTCCGGCACCACGGCACAGGGCTTCCAACTGCTGGATGAAGCTGAACTGAAAGCGATCCTTGAAGACGGCGGTGTGATCCGCGCGAAAAAGCAGGATCTGGTCTGCGACGAAATCGCCGTGCATATCGAAGCGGGAAAACTGGTTACTAAGCTGGCCCTCGACTGGCAGCAGCGCATTCAGTTCGTTATGTGTGACGACGGCTCCATTAAGCGTCTGAAGTTCAGCGACGAGCTGCGCGATCAGAACGAAGATATCGACCGCGAAGATTATGCTCAGCGTTTTGATGCCGATTTCATCCTGATGACAGGTGAACTGGCGGCGCTGATTAAAAGTCTGGTGGAAGGATTAGGCGGCGAAGCGCAACGTTAAGCCGTGTTTAGCGAATGGCGACTCAATATCGCCATTCGTCATTTTTACGCTTACAGGTAACGGCAAAGATAGGATGTTGGCTCTGCTACCTGCAGATGAAACTCGCTGTTGCCCGGTACGTTAAACACGTCTCCTGCGGCATACACTTTCCACTCGGTTTCCCCTGGCAGCAGCACGTTCAGTGCGCCACTTACTACCGTCATCTCTTCAGGCGCCGCAGTACCAAAGGTATATTCACCTTCAGCCATCACGCCTACACTGGCGCGGCCAGTACTGCTGCTGGTAAAACCGATCGATTTTACTTTGCCGGAAAAGTATTCATTACTTTGAAGCATACAACTGGCCCTATCTCGTGATTAAGTTAGGAACCAATATAGGGGGCTGATGTTCCACCTGTCACGCAAAATTACGCCAGCAATTCCGAAGCCAGTCGAGCAATCAACACATTGGACAGCAGAACCGGGACATCCAGCGACTTTTGCAGTAAATCACGATGACGCTGATGAAACCCCAGGCAGTCCAGCATAAGAACATCAGCACCTTGCTCAAGGAGATATTTCCCGGCATCAATCAGCTGTTGTTCAGAACCTTCTACTGGATTCGCCACGGCGTACACTGGCGGAGTTTGTAACACCTGCCACTTTTGTGTCTGGGCTTTGAGCAATTCAGCAACAGGTACAATGACCCCAACCTGATGCCCTTCGACAATTGAAGCCACTAACGGGGGAATAATGCGTATGGGTTCCAACAAGATACTATTGCGGGCGGTCAGACGGGTGATTGAGGCGGTACTCATCAGCAGGATCACATCAAATCCCTGATTATCGAGAACCTCCACAATGCTTTGCAGCGAGCGTTCCACTTTCTGGCGTGAGACATGAGCAAGTTGGTGGTCGCTAAGCAGCGTTAATAACAGCTCGTCACCGGGTGAAGCCCCGTACTCGGCCATCACATCTTCTCGCTGCATCTGCCCCAGCAGACTGTGGTGAGTAATGTGCTGTTCATCAATATATTCCGTCAGGAGCGGTAACATCTCACACATCGGCACAACGCCAATCGTGAGGATAGCCAACGACGTACTCATTTGTTGCTCCACCGTCTTCTTACTTTGCTGTGAAATCCCGGATAAGAGCCGGGCGCTGACCTGTGCTACAAATGCTCAAAAGCGTAGCAGTAGATCGGCGGTGTATTGTGTAAAGATTCCAGATCATTCCAGTACTGGATTGTTATTGTTTAATTTTCAATTTTTACTGTATACGGCGAAATTTAAAAAAATGTGATGCGCGCCCGGACTGGCACTTTTAAGACTCGTGCCAGAGCGGTCTTCATATCAGGTTTTATCGGGGTCTTCGTAGCGTTTTTTAGCATCCATCGCTTCCTGAGCTGAAGGATGCTCACTGATCAACGAATTCGGTTTAGGGTGATCGGCACGAAGTTGATACCAGGTTACCGTCTGACCTGGCGTCCCTTTTTCAACCGTAACAATGGTCGCTTGACGCGGATAAGGTGGTTGTGTCGGCATAGTTCTTCCTTTTCACTGGATGAACATTAAGTATAGACACCGCCCTGCAACCGTGGCGCTGCCTGCGCCAGTATTCCAAGAATGTCTTCCACTACCTGCGAAGGCGGATTGGTGGCATCAACGATATAGTGCGCAGCCTCGCGATACAAAACATCGCGCTGGGCGAGCACTTCCTGAACCTCTTCGGTCAACGGTTTGCCGGTTAGAGTCGGTCGCAATCCTTCTTCAGGCGTGGCCTCCAGACGATCAACCAGTACCGATACCGGTGCGCTTAGATAGATAACCACGCCGTGGCTGCGCATGTAATGACGATTAAATTCGGTAAGAATGATACCGCCGCCGGTCGCAACAACCGTGGCAGGAGCTGTAACAGCCTGCAGAGCGGTCGTTTCCTGGGCACGAAACCCTTCCCATCCTTCTCTTTCGACGATTTCCGCCACGGTCATTTGCACGTGCGATTGCAACCAGCGATCTGTATCAACGAACTGGAAATCAATAGCCTTTGCCAGCGCCATACCGGTTGTCGTCTTACCACACCCCCGGGGGCCAACAAGAAAAAGAGGTTGCGTCATCACAGAATTTCCCCAGAGAGCCGCCAACAAGCGGGATCTGATGCGGTTAAAAATATAATCATATCATCAAACTAGTACATCGCCAAAACCGTAAAGAAAAAATTACAGAAAGAATGGCAAGATGAGTTAACCCCTACTATAACAAGAATTCACAATGAATAAAGTGTAAATAATAAATTACACACTCTATTTTCTACGCTGAACTTCCAGCCACCACTTATCCAGTTCAGCCGCAAAATGCTGTCTGTCGCGGGGCGAAAGGCTGTCCGGCCCCCCGGTCTGGATACCGCTGGCACGCAGTGTATCCATAAAATCACGCATCATCAGACGCTCACGAATCGTCGCTTCGGTATAACGTTCGCCGCGCGGGTTAAGCGCCGCCGCACCTTTTTCAATCACTTCAGCCGCCAGCGGAATATCTGCCGTTATCACTAAATCACCGGCGCTGCACTGACGCACAATCTCGTTATCAGCCACGTCAAAGCCCGCAGGCACACGTAATGTGCTGATGAAACGCGAAGGCGGGACGCGCAGGCTTTGGTTGGCCACCAAAACAAGCGGCATTTGCATGCGCTCAGCGGCGCGGTACAAAATGTCTTTAATCACATTCGGACACGCATCGGCATCCACCCATATTGTCATAGCTTCTCCCCACTGGTGTGCTGTCGCACATTGTCGCGTGCTTTTACTTTCAGGCAAAGTGCTGTTTCTCCTTCTGAACATATTCATTCCGCGCTAAGCTTAGCTTTCCCAGATTTACCCTAAATAATTCGGGTTGCAGCCAACGCACATGCAACTTGAAGTATGACGGGTATAAAACAATGAATATCATCCATAGGGAGTGACAAGATGGACAAGAAAATTGGTTTTATCGGCTGCGGTAATATGGGCAAAGCCATTCTTGGCGGCATGATCGCCAGCGGCCAGGTTCTCCCCGGACAAATCTGGGTCTACACCCCTTCCCCCGATAAGGTCGCCGCGCTACACGACCAGTACGGCATTAATGCGGCGCAGTCTGCACAAGAAGTCGCGCAAATCGCTGATATTGTTTTTGGGGCCGTAAAACCAGGCATCATGATTAAGGTGCTGAGTGAAATTACCTCCAGCCTGAACAAAGATTCCCTGGTCGTCTCGATTGCCGCAGGCGTCACTCTCGATCAGCTGGCCCGTGCCCTGGGTCACGACCGTAAAATCATTCGCGCGATGCCAAACACGCCGTCGCTGGTGAACGCCGGAATGACCTCCGTCACGCCGAACGCCTTAGTCACGCCAGAAGAAACAGCCGACGTGCTGAATATCTTCCGCTGCTTTGGTGAAGCAGAAGTCATTGCGGAGGCAATGATTCATCCGGTCGTTGGCGTCAGCGGTTCAGCACCGGCCTATGTATTTATGTTTATCGAAGCGATGGCTGATGCCGCCGTTCAGGGGGGGATGCCCCGCGCGCAGGCTTATAAATTTGCAGCACAAGCGGTAATGGGTTCGGCGAAAATGGTTCTGGAAACGGGTAAACATCCTGGCGAATTGAAGGATATGGTGTGCTCGCCAGGTGGAACCACCATTGAGGCGGTACGCGTCCTGGAAGAACGCGGTTTCCGTTCATCGGTGATTGAAGCGATGATTAAGTGCATGGAGCAGTCGGAAAAACTCAGCCGCTCCTGAGTTAACACCGCCGGACGTCAGGCCGCCGCTTCAGTGCGGTTACGTCCGGAATTCTTTGCTTTGTAGAGAGCCATATCTGCTGATTTTAACCATTCTCGATAGTGTTCAGTTTCAGACGTCAGCGGCGCAACGCCCACGCTAATGCGCAGGTCAACCTGCGGCGCGCAAGATAAACGCAGTTGGGTAAGCCGTTCGTGAACACGAGACATCGCTGCAATCGCGCTGCTCGCTGACGTGCCACACATGATTACCGCAAACTCATCACCGCCAAAGCGACCAATCACATCGCTACCGCGTAAGGTCATCTGTAACTGGCGGGTCAGTGCAACAATGGCCTGATCCCCGACGTCATGGCCCCAGGTATCATTGATACTCTTAAAATGGTCGATATCGATGATAAGGAGCGTGGCATCACGCTGATGACGGCGGCAATTATCAAATTCATTCCGCAGCAACAGTTCCCAATGACGTCGGTTATAAACCCCGGTCATCCCATCTCGCGTACTCATAACCTGTAAGCGACGTTTATGTTCTGCCAGCCTGATGAGCGTCTGGTAACTCACCCAGGCAAACAGCAACGGGTAAACCACTAACACCGGCAGAGACAGCAGCACACTCAGTTGCGTACTGCTAAAAGCCACAGGAATATCCGTTAACTGTAACGTCACCAGGCAGGAAACCACCATCAACACGGCGCCTGCAATGAAGACACGCATACCCCCTGCGCCCATCAGGTTGATACAGATAATCATCAACAGCGCCGTGGATGGCAGCAAGTTTATCCCCATAATCCCCATCCACATCCCGGCGAGGATGGCATCGGCTTTTAAGTTGGTATATTCGCTATGCAGTGGATCGATAGCTTTACTTGCCCATTGCCATGCCAGATGCGGCCAGACAAACGCCCATCCCACCAGCAAAAGCCACCAGCCTCCGGTTATTGGCTGAGAAACTAATACCGACGCGATAGGGAAAAACATTCCCCCCAGTCCCACCGCTCGCGGCAGCCTGATTCGTCGGGCAAATCGCAGACCGGAACGTTGGTGGTCATTTTGATGAAGCAATATAAATGCTTCATTCGGGACGACCTTCTTTTGATAAAAGTTTTCATCATTCATCGTATTTGGGAATATTCTGAAACAAATTTCCCAAATTATAGGAAGGGGTCTGGTGGCGGAAGTATGATATTTCGGGTGAGCGATTTTACCTGCTCACCCGGAAGTGCTAAGCAGATTTTTTCAGGCAAGCGCTCATAAACTTATTACGATCATCGCCTTTCAGAGACTGTTCCGTCGCCTTGACGTTGCATTCACGCATTTTCTGTTGCTGTGGCGTCAGGCTCTTTTCCTCAGGTGCAGATTTACTGTTTTTCAGGCAATCACTCATATAGTTCTTACGCGCATCCCCTTTTAAGGTCTGCGCCGTGGCCTGCTGATTGCAGGTGGTCATACGCTGTTGTTGCGGGGTTAACGTCTTCTCGGCAGCACCGACGGTAGTTAAAAAAATCAGACCAAAAAGTAACGTCATTAATAATGTAATTTTCATAGCACCATCCTTTTCTGAACGACGACACACAGGTAAGTTTGGCTGCTAACGATAAAAATACCACCCGACGGCAAAAGTATTGCCGCCGGGTATCAGCTTATTTCAGTCCTAACGCCGCTTTCATGGTGTAAAACAGATCGGTTTGATCGGTCAGGCCAACCACATTCGCCGCATGAGGGCCATAGGCTGCAATACGCAGTTGGCTGCCGGTGTGCTCCTGGGACTCTTCTTCAGAGTTGCCATAGCTAATGACCATCACCGCGCCATCTTTAGTGTTCAGCGCCTGCGTCAAACCTGGCGCTTTGGTATCCGGTGCGACGATCTGGCTGGCATGCGCGTGGTCAGCGGTTACCACAACCAGGGTGTTGCCATCTTTCTTCGCAAAGGCAAGTGCACGCTGCACTGCTTCATCAAGATCGACCGTTTCACCAATTTGTCCACACGGGTTAGCGGCATGATCTTGTTTGTCGATTGACGCGCCTTCTACTTGCAGGAAGAAACCTTTCTCATTTTTGCTTAACAGCTCAATCGCTTTATCCGTCATCTGCGCCAGCGTTGGCACGCTGTCGTTACGTTTTGGATTTGGCGTACAGGTCACTACCGGCTTATCCAGGTTGCCGTGATAAGACGCTTTCGGCCCTTCCCAACGCACTGGCATATTACCGTCTGAGAACAGACCCAACAGCGGTTTATCCTGATTCGCTTCGCTAACAGCCGCCAGCGTCGCGGCATCACTCACCATCTGGTAACCACGGGCCTGGGCTTGTTCTCGCAGCGTTTTACCCTGCCACTCACCTGCCGTAGCGGTTTCAGTAAAAGTCTTTGCCCCGCCGCCTAACGTAACATCCGCACGAGCATTCAATAATTGTTCGGTAATTGACCCTTTACCGCCTTTTTCCAGCGCGTTCGTCGGGCATTTTTCAGCCGTCACGCTCGGGCCATAGCATTTACGCGAAGTGACATGGGCAACCAGTGCGGCCGGCGTGGCATCCTGTAATTCAGCCGTGGAAACGTTGCCTGTCGCCAGACCTGCCGCTTTGGCCATTTCCAGAATCGTGGTGTGATCTTTTTCATGAATATCCACACCCAGCGCCCCGTTATAGGTCTTCACGCCGGTTGTCCATGCTGTCGCAGATGCTGCTGAATCTGTCACATAATCGGGCTTGCCCGTTTTCTTATCCAACGCATAATGTGTGTATTGTCCGGTCAACGGTAAAGCATCAATACCTTTAAAAAAGCCGCCCGCGCCTTCAGCATAATTTCGCGCTGCCGTTATTTCGGAGTCGCCCATCCCATCGCCAATCAGTAAAATTATATTTTTGGCCGGTTTATCGTTCAGGGATTCGCGCAGAGCTGCCGTTTGATCGGCAGACAATCGGCGAGCGCCACCCGGCGTGGTGATATCTCCCTGAGCAGCACGATTATCCATAACCGCTACAGTAGATGTTTCTGCATTAATAACCGGGGTAAACAGCAAAGGTAACAGGGCAATAGCCAGAGCGCTTTGTTTCACTTTATATTCTCCATGTATAAATACGGTAAAATTAAAACAAAGCGACTATAAGTATTTGATGTGACACTTTTATGATAATTTGTGGTTACCCCTACACAGATGGATCACAACGCTTTTGGTACGCACTCGCCAGCATTATGTATGTTCGTCAGAAACGCGGGCATGCGGTTTCCGCCAGCCAGCGCCCCCTCAATTTGACGAATAAATATTTGCCGATCGTTCCACGCCATATTGCGCAGCATTTCGATGATTACCCGCTCTAACGTTTCGACCTGTGCCGCCAGATCTTGCGATTCTTCTTCTTTTTGCGCGAGCTTAAGTAACAACTCAGTGACGAGGTTTTTCATTTGCCTATTCCCTTAACAAAATATGGGCCACGTTATCATTAAGGCTCACGACTGCCTAGAGGATGAAAGTTGTATTTTTATAAGGAATAAAAAGATTTGAGAAAACAATCACAACACAAAATAAGGGTAAATGCGTCTGGATGCAGAATGATTCAATATAAAAAGGTAAGAAAAGTAATAATCACACAAATATATAATACACACTTATGAATTAACAACGCTGACAGGCAGCGTTGTTAATCAGGAACTCAACGAACCTCGCGCCGACGTCGCAACGCGATAGCCAGTTGCCAGATATTGATAAGCACAATGCTTGCTGTAGCAATGAACACCCAACGAAATCCCGCCATTGCCGATACCGTTGCACCCATCAATGGCCCGGCGACGTTGCCAAGGTACATAAATGACTGGTTATAGCCAAAGATGCGTCCGGTTATCTGGTCGCTGGAGTATTTCACCAGCAGCGTCTGCACCGCCGGCAACATCGCACCATCAGCAAAGCCGAGCAGAAAACGTAAAATTCCCAACTGCAACGGCGTGGTGACCCACGACATGGCGAAAAACAGCACCACCGCGAAGATTAACGTCGCCATTAAAATCCGCTCAGTACCAATACGGTCGCCTAATTTACCAAGTCGAGGCGCGGAAATCAGAGCAGAAATGCCCGGTACTGAGGCAATCAGCCCACTGAGAAAAGCAATATTCGAACTGTCCGGGACCATTGATTTAATAAATAGCGCCAGAATAGGCCCAATTGAGCCGTTACACAGTTGAATCACCATGGTGGTAAAAAATAAGCTGATCACCAACGCCGGATGCGAAAGCGAGGCAAACACGGCCTTCCCACTCAGACGTTCGCTTTTTTTAATCGTCGGGCGAACGCCCTCTTTGATCAAGAACAGTGTGACCAGAAAACTCACCACCAGTAAGGCGGCGGTAATACAGAATACCGCCCGTAAGCCAACATGATCGGCGATAAAGCCTCCCATCAGCGGTCCGCCAATGACGCCGCTAATTTGCGCCGTAGAGAGCGTACTCAGCGCCCAGCCGCTGCGCTCGCGTGGAACCTGTGACGCAACCAGCGCCATCGCATTAGGAATATAGCCGGAGGTTAACCCCATCACCCCGCGCAGCAGAAAAAGCTGCCAGACGTTAGTGGCAAATGCCTGTAGCAAAATCGCAATGGCCATCCCCAGTGAGGCCCGCAGCAGCATCAGCTTGCGTCCTTTGCGGTCGGCCAGACTGCCCCACATCGGAGAAACAATGGCTGAAATCAGGAAGGTGACGCTGAACGTTAATCCGGACCACATTGATAGCGCTTCATGCGAGGTCACGCCCAGTTGGGAGATATAGAGTGGTAAAAAAGGCAAGATTTGGCTAATCGCCAGTCCGGTAAAAAAGCATCCGAACCAAACGGAAATAAGGTTAACTCTCCAGGATTCCATAAGGACTCATAACGATAAGTAGCTGAAAACTGCGAGCAGCTTAACAAATTACTTAGCCGAATAAGGGTCTACAGGTGCGATAAATCACAGTTTAGGATTTTATCTTCCCGCTCATCATATTTGTGATATAGCTCACATCAAACCCATAATATAAACAGGGGATTGTGCTTCCCGCGCGATCTGCGTGTCTGTCCCCTTCTAATCCCCTGTCATTCGCCAAAACAATCTGCCAGAAGCCGAGGAAACCTGCGTTTTGTCGTGGTAATGTATGTGCTTTGCATTCATGGAATGGGTTTTTAAGATGGCAAAGTTGCGGGTAGGAATCGTATTTGGTGGTAAATCAGCGGAACATGAAGTGTCATTGCAATCGGCAAAAAATATTGTCGATGCCATCGACAAGACTCGCTTTGACGTTGTGCTGTTAGGTATTGATAAACAAGGGCAATGGCACGTCAGCGATGCCAGTAACTATCTGCTCAATTCAGACGATCCGGCGCATATTGCGTTGCGACCTTCTGAGACCAGCCTGGCGCAGGTACCGGGTAAACAAGAGCACCAGTTGATCGATGCACAAAACGGTCAACCGCTGCCGACGGTCGATGTTATTTTCCCAATCGTACACGGTACTTTGGGTGAAGATGGCTCTCTGCAGGGCATGCTGCGCGTGGCGAACCTGCCGTTTGTCGGTTCTGATGTGCTGGGTTCTGCTGCCTGTATGGATAAAGACGTGACCAAACGTCTGCTGCGTGATGCCGGGTTAAACATCGCGCCATTTATTACGCTCACTCGCGCGAATCGCAACAGCATCAGCTTTGCCGAAGTGGAATCCCGCCTGGGTCTGCCGCTGTTTGTAAAACCGGCCAACCAGGGATCGTCCGTTGGCGTCAGTAAAGTAACCAGCGAAGTCCAATACGATCAGGCCGTCGCGCTGGCATTTGAATTCGATCATAAAGTCGTTGTGGAGCAAGGGATCAAAGGCCGCGAGATCGAATGTGCGGTACTGGGCAACGATCATCCGCAGGCCAGTACCTGTGGTGAGATCGTGCTGAACAGCGATTTTTACGCTTACGACACTAAATACATTGACGATAACGGTGCCAAAGTTGTCGTTCCGGCAGCAATTGCGCCAGAGATTAACGATAAGATCCGCGAAATCGCCATTCAGGCCTACCAGACTCTGGGCTGTGCCGGCATGGCGCGCGTGGACGTCTTCTTAACTGCTGAAAACGACGTTGTGATCAATGAGATCAACACGCTGCCAGGCTTTACCAACATCAGTATGTATCCGAAACTGTGGCAAGCGAGCGGTTTAGGCTATACCGATTTGATCACTCGCCTGATCGAACTGGCGCTGGAACGCCATGCTGCGGATAGCGCGCTGAAAACCAGTATGTAAACCCGTCAGGATGCCTGATAGAGCTATTGGGCATCCTTTGCTTCATCATCTTCAACGCGGCGACGGATGATTAATCCGGCCAGCCAAAAGCTAATCACCCAGGTCACCAGCCCCACCGCATAAGTTTGCCATCCCTGCGCTTCAAAACCTAATAACCCCACCACGCCATTCAGAATAAAGATAAGCCCAATAGCGAAAGCATAGTAATGCCAGTCTCGGCGGATTTTTACAGGCAGGTTCATAACAGCTCCGGTGGAAATACAACACAGTAAGGCATCCTCGCACATTTCCCCGAGGGCGTCTGTGGCCTGTGCGGAATTTCTTAAATGTAACTCAGTTTAACTTAAGGTTACATAATTGTGACCGCCAACAAAAAACCGAAATCCAGGAATAATCTCTACCTGAAATTACCATCATTCTGATATTGACATTGCCGATCACCTGTCAGACTCACTCTCAGTTCCAGGCATTACGTCAAAAAAAGCAGGTTATTTCCGGAGGTCTTTATGGCTGATTTTACGCTCTCAAAATCCCTGTTTAAGGGCAAGCATCGGGATCCCTCCTCCCTGTCCGGCAACATTGCGTATGCCGTATTTGTGCTGTTTTGCTTCTGGGCGGGTGCACAGATTTTAAATCTGTTGGCCCACGCGCCCGGCATCTATGAAGAACTGATGCAGCTGCAAATGCAGGAGACAGGACGCCCGCGGGTTGAAATCGGTTTAGGCGTCGGTACCCTCTTTGGACTGATCCCCTTCCTGGCCGGAAGCCTGATTCTTGGCGTCATAGCGGCGGTCATGCGCTGGCGTCACCGTCATCATAAAGATGACTGATTCATACACTTCGCCCGACGATCGTCCACCCGTTTAGCAAACCACGCAGTAGTCAGATTACGCGTGATCTTCGGGCTTTCCAGTTGAATGCCCGGCAGCATTTCACGGGGTAACGTTTTCCCGGTCTTCGCTTCCGCCAGCTTATAAACCTTTTCGTACAATGCGGTTTTTTCAAAGGCCAGGCTGTCACCTTTTTGCAGTTGACGGCGGATCTCACTCTCGCTCATCCCTAGCTTCCCGGCCAGTTTAAGTACCGCCAGCTCCGTTTTGCCCGGCTCACTGCTGCCATAGAGAATCAGATCCCCGTCCATCGCCAGCTTCACTCCGCTGGCTTTACTGACCGCATTCTGGAAAGCTGCATTGCGGCTCGCATACCATCCGGCATTAAAATCGGCGAAGCGGAAGATTGGCGCACTGTAATTCGCCGGGTAGTTGAGCAGATGATACGTACCGAACCACAACCCACCACGGCGGCTAAACACTTCCTGACGTACCGTCCCCGCCATTTTCCACGGATACCCGCTGGTGTGCTGCTCAGCAAACGCGATACTGACCTGCATTGGACCACCGGTATGTACCGGATTAAGCGATCCAAACAATGTCTGCCCCATCGGCACCATGTTGATGAAATCATCAAAGATGGCGCTAAGCTGTTTTTCCGTCTTCACCGTATCCAGACGCTCGCTGTAGCTTTTCCCCGTTGGCGAGTTAATCTTTAGCGCGGTATGCACGACAAACAGCGGGATATGCATGCGTTCTGCGCGACGGTCAATCTCTTTCCAGGCGATTTTGCTTAAACCAGGAACAGCCGGATCGGCCTGGAAGTTTGACTCCTGCTGCGCTACCGCCAGCACCGAACAGATGTTTTCAACCGTCGGTGCCAGCTTCTGGCTTTCAAAGGTCTTTGCCAAATCCTGCGCCCACGCGTCCCGGTCTTTCACGCTGGCGGGCATTTTCTGGCGCACCACGCTCGCCACATCGACGGCTTTCTCCCCCTTTTTTAGCGGCTGCGCAGGTTGGCTACTACATCCCACCAGCACCAGTGCTGCCAGACCAGACAAGGGGTAAAGACGGGAAACCGTCGACATAACATCTCCTTATTATTAACTCAGCGTATGGGTAACTTCCTGAATATCCTGACCATCAAGCTCTCGTTCAAAGCTGCGCAGACGCTTATAAATAGACATCAGTTCTACTAACGTTGTCCAGGAGTTAATCAGATACTGGAACGAGCCGCGCACCTGGCCAAACACGTTAGTGATTTGCGTCATCAGGCCGAGCGTAATCGTACCGGCAACAATCGACGGAAACAGCAGGAACAAGCCGAAAACGTTATCAACCTGCAGGTAAAGAATACGGGCAATATTGAAGTACATATAGTGAAAATAGAGACGGAAGTAGTTTTGCCGTACCGCATGGAACAGTTCACGCACCGTCGGTGGCGTCGCACGGTTGCCATCATCTTCGCCATAGACCAATTCTTTACGATAGGCCGCTTCCACGCGCTGGTTTTTAAACTCCAGCCCGGGAAGCTTTATCCCGACCACGGCCAGTAAACCGGTTCCCATCAGCGACCAGACAATCGCGGCAATCACCAGGCCATAAGGCACATGTCCAACAATCGGCAGGTCAGGAACATGGGCAGAGAGCGTTACCAGTACAGGCAGGAAGGCAATCAGCGTCATAATCGCGTTGATAAAGCTGACGCCCATATCTTCCAGCGTAGAAGCAAAACGCATGGTGTCTTCCTGTACACGCTGTGCTGCGCCTTCGATGTGACGCAAATGCTGCCAGTGCGCCATATAGTGTTCGTTCATCGCGGTACGCCAGCGGAACACATAGTGGCTGACGAAGAAGTTGTTCATCACGCCAATGACTACGGCTATCAGCGCAATACCGAGAAAAATGCCCACTTCATGATAGAACTGCTCAATCTTCACCTTGTGTGGTGCGCTGAGCGCAGTTTGAATCAGGTCATAAAATGGCGCATACCAGGCGTTGACGGCGACGCCGACTTCAACCAGAAACCAGGTCACAAAAATAATCAGCGATGTGCCCAGAATAGACCAGTACTGCCAGCGGTGTGGACTGTAGAGAAACCAGAACAGCGCGAACACCCCGACACAAAGAATGTAGTACGCATAAAAAATCAGGTAATCCAACGACCAAAAACGCGCTGCGCTAATAGGTACGTCTCCCGACGCGCCGGTAATATGTGCAACCCAGGCTCCCCCACCTGCTTGCCAGAATACAACGGCGACCAGTGCCCAAATAAATGCCGAAATAAAGAACGGCCCCGGCTTTGGGAAAAAAGACTTAAACATAGTGCTCTCCTGCTAACTTCTTATCGTTATGACGACTGCTGTGCATTTGCCACCGTAGAGTGCGGAGGCCAGACGGCTTACGCCCAAAAACACAAGCTGAAACCGACAATTGTGACCAAAACCGAGGCACTTAGTTCGCACCTCGGTTATGAAGAATTGTTTCTGTGGTTTTCACACTCGACAACGTTCCAGTATGTGCAGATTATCACAGCGTGAGATCACAAAAGCGAACATCCGCAATCCAGGAAACTCCTGTGTTTACTCATCGTTACGTTTTTCCCACTATCATTGGTTGATAAGCGCTTTGCAATACGCCGATGAGTAGTATAAATACGCATACGCACGACATCCTTTTTCACTTTCTCTAACTCATGGACACCACCGTTGAAACGTAGTCTGCTTTTTTCTGCCGCGCTGTGTGCGGCGTCATTGACATCTGTCCAGGCGGCACAGCCTATAACCGATCCGGTCTTCGCCTCTGATATCGTTGATCGTTATGCCGACCATATATTTTACGGCAGTGGTGCTACGGGGATGGCGCTCGTGGTGATTGATGGTAATCAGCGTGTATTTCGCAGTTTTGGTGAAACACGCCCCGGCAATAATGTTCACCCGCAACTGGATTCCGTAATCCGCATTGCCTCAATTACCAAATTAATGACCAGCGAAATGCTGGTGAAATTACTCGATCAGGGCACGGTCAAACTCAACGATCCATTGAGTAAATATGCACCTCCTGGCGCACGCGTACCCACTTATCAAGGAACACCAATTACGCTGGTGAATCTGGCGACGCATACCAGCGCACTGCCGCGCGAACAGCCAGGCGGCGCGGCCAAGCGCCCGGTGTTTGTCTGGCCAACCCGCGAGCAGCGCTGGAGCTATCTCTCAACGGCTACGCTTAAAGCCGCACCAGGATCGCAGGCTTCTTATTCCAACCTGGCGTTTGATCTGCTGGCCGATGCGCTGGGTACCGCGTCAGGTAAGCCTTATCCGCAGCTGTTTGAAGATAAAATCACCCGTCCGCTGGGGATGAAAGACACCACCTTTACGCCATCTCCCGATCAGTGCCGACGCCTGATGGTCGCGGAAAAAGGTGCCAGTCCTTGTAACAATACGCTGGCAGCGATGGGCAGCGGCGGCGTCTATTCAACGCCTGGCGATATGATGCGCTGGATGCAGCAGTATCTTTCTTCTGACTTTTATCATCGTAGCCAGCAGGCCGACCGGATGCAGACGCTGATTTACCAGCGTACGCAGTTAACTAAAGTGGTGGGAATGGACGTTCCAGGCAGAGCCGATGCGCTTGGTTTGGGCTGGGTCTACATGGCGCCGAAGAATGGCAGACCGGGAATTATTCAAAAAACCGGTGGCGGCGGTGGCTTCATTACCTATATGGCGATGATCCCACAGCAAAACGTTGGGGCATTTGTCGTAGTGACGCGCTCTCCGCTGACCCGTTTTACCAATATGAGCGACGGTATCAACGAACTGGTTGCAGAGTTGAGCGGGTACAAGCCACAGGTCATTCCTGCATCCTGATTCAATACTCAAAAGGCAAACGGTTAATGCACACCAGTTTGCCTTTATTCATTTCAATGTAACCGCCTTTACGCAATGCTGCGAGAACCTCAGCGACAACCGAGCGTGAAATTCGTGTGCGTTGGTGAATATAGTTCATAACGCCAATGCGTGAACGAAGGGCTTCATCCCATTTCGTCATAGAGATCAATGTCGCGCGAATCTGATCGTAGGAGTTATTGCCGATCAACTGCAGATCGCGTAATTCAAGCATGGAGTTTTGCCATGCCAACCAACAAAAAGCTTCACGCCAAAGCTGGCACTCTTCAATTATATTAATTGTTTGCGAGGCAGGTAGATGGTATCCCGTACAATCGCTTTCCGTGATTAATCTGTATTGTATATCTGTTTTTATCACACCATCTGAAAGCCCCATAATAAACGGTGCCTGCGCAATACCGACCAGCACATTCTCCCCTCGCCTCAGAGAAATTACACCATTTAAAATGATAAAGGTATCGTCACTGTTTATATCACTGGAATAAATTATTTCTTTATCGTTATCACACTCAAAGTGTTTGCCATATTTTGACAAACATTTATCAAGCTTACCAAATTCCACAAGCGGTTTATTTGCAGACAACATCTGGGCATTCCTTGCAATAAATGCCCGTCAAATCCGTGACGGGCATTTTTCTGAGTTAGATTATCTTTTCTTTAACAACGAGAGATGTCTTACCAGGTATATTTAACACCAACATTTGCAGACCAGTCTTGATCTACATCGCCACCACCGAGGTAGTTAGCATCGGTGTATGCGCTGAAGTTTTTGGTAAAGCTGAACTGAGTTCCCAGTCCAACACGTACCGCAGAACCTTCTACACCGTTGTCGATAGAATCGCCGTTTACATCAGAATCGTTGTTAGAGTCGTCGTAAACGTAGGCCAGTTTGAAGTACGGAGTCAGCGCCTGGTCGTCGCTGTAGGCGAAGGTATAACCTGCATCGACACCGAGTTCATAACGCATGCTGTCATAAGACTGGCTATCAACTTTCATGTCGTTGCTCAGCTTATAGTCATCACCAGACTGGAACAGACCGGATACGCTGCCGTATGGCGTTACGTAACCTGCGTCACCCAGCTTCAGGTCATAACCCAGTTTCAAGCCAAAGCCCCAGGCGTCAGATGAGGTGCTACCATCAACATACTGACCGTTGCTCATGTTAGCAGTCAAATCGTTGTTGAAGTGAGAGTAGCTTAAGTTACCGTCAACAAAGATGTTGTTGGCAAAGTGAGCAGAAGAGTAGATGTAGGCAGTCTGGCTATCCTGATCCACCTGACCGGTACGGTCGCTCATATCACCTTTCGCGAAGCCTGCTGCAGCACCGACAATCCACTTAGCGTTGTTACCATCAATTTTGGAATCAACACCGACCATGATGCCGTTAACATCCTGATCGTAGTTAATGGTGCCATTATCTGCATCGAAGCTACCACCGAAGTAGCTAACCCATGCACCACCGTTATCAACCAGACCATGACGCGCGTTAGTCAGACGAGTACCAACGGTATCTTGTTCCAGGTTCCAGATATTGGTGTTAGCAGACGGAATGCTCAGCGCCATGTTCGCGTAGTCTGTCAGTTCCATCTGCTGCAGAACAACGGTGTTACCCTGCTGCTGCGCCTGGTAGGTGTAAGCACCCAGATCAGCTTTGTTGGCTGCAGAGAAGGTCGCAGTGCTGTTCGCGTCGTTAACGTAGACCAGCTCGTTACCCTTGTAATCCGCAACAGAACCTGCGCCAGTAGCGTTGTCGATGCGGACTTTGTAGTTACCGGTTGCCGCCGCTACATGGTCACCATAGTTATCAACTTCAGACTGATCGCCTGAGGTGTCGGAATCGCCGTTACCGTTGATAGTCAGATGACCATCAGAGTTCATCGCGATCACGCCATAACCGTAGTTAGACTGAGATTCATCGTTAGTGCGATCGTTGGTCAAGTCAGCATCCAGCACATAGTTGTTGCTGTTGATGTCGAAAACACCCGCGTTAACATGGTTATAAGCGTCGGTGTAGCTGGTCAGATTCAGGGTATCAACCTGCAGCGCATTACCGGTACTGTTACCCACATCCAGAACACCGTTGTTGGTGACGTTAATGGTGTTTGCATACAGCGCAGCACTACCTACACTCCAGCCAGCAGATACGTCGTCAGCAATCGTTACAGTACTGTTGTCGATAGACAGAGTATCTGTTGCAACATGACCATCTTCGTTGATGTTCAGTGCAGAACCACCGGTCAGGCCAATAGTGTCGGAGATCAGGATAGAATCACCCACGTTGACAACCGAACCGCTGTTGATGCTCAGGGTATCAATCAGGGAAGTTTTGGTGGTATCCCACTGTGAAGCACCGTTCAGCGTGACGTTGAACAGGCCGCTCTGGTAGACAGCGTTGCCAACTACATGACCATTTTCGTCATAAGAAGTTGTGTCGCTATCGATTCCGTAGGTTGAATCCGGCCACAGGCTGTTAGCGGTGATGTCGATCAGCGTAGCGGTGGCTTCAGTGCCTGCAGCGTAGCTGTCATAAACGCCGTCACCATCGGTGTCAACCTGGTGCACGGACATTGCCGCGCCGACCCACTTACTGCCATTGTTCAGGGTCAGATCCAGACGGTCAGTACCGTCCCAACCATTGGTATCCAGGTCAGCATCGGTATCACGATAAGTGTCAGCACCGTTCGGGAAGAAGTTCTCATCGAAGTTGCTGGAGAACAGCACGTCACCCATCAGCGTGGAATTATCAAACGTGGCAGTGGTCTGCATCGCGTTATCCGCATCCGGATGTGCAATAACCGCTAATGCAATATCGTCAGCGTTCCAGCCATTACCGTTGTAGTCGCTTGCATTGCTGGTGTTACCAAACCAACCGGTGGTGCCTTCGTCAGTCCATGAACCAGAGGTCAGGGTAGAATCGCTGACAGCGATAGTGTTGTTAAATACTTCACTGCTGTTTACGCCAGTGCTGACGGTATTATCGTCAATGTCTGCCCACTCGTAACCCTGAGTCAGGGTTATGCCAGCGACATGAGAGTTGGCGGAGATAGACAGATCAACTTCTTGATCCAGCGTGATAGCCGTACCCAGGTTATAAACGTCGACAACGTGTGTGTCAGCTGCGTCATTATACGTACCGTTGTAGGTATAATGTTCGTAGTTGTCATCGATAGTTGAATTGATGACGTTCATCGCCAGGCGATCGTAGTAATAGTCAGTACCCGTACGGTTAGTACAATCCGTGGTCATACATTCGGATGTCACCATACCGTGAATGGTGCTGTTTTTAATCGTCAGGCTGTTGTTATTGGTGTTAGTAGACAGCCCATCATCCAGATAATAAGTCGAAATAACGCCGTTGACAGTGGCGTTATTGATTACCGGATAAATATCACCGTTATAAATACTATCGGTGTCGTAATTGTTCCAACCAACATATCCATCATAATAGACGCCATCCGCGTAGGATGCGTCATTATAATGAGCAAACGTTGTGTAGGTGGTCCCAGAGATATCAGTTGAAGCATTCGCCTGAGAAGTGATTGCCAAAGTGCAGGCTAATGCTAATTGTGATACTACAAGTTTCTTTTTCCAAGTGTGCATTTGTCATCCCTCCTCAGGGACGTAATATAGTTGATCCATCAATTATCAATGCAAAGAAAACATTTTATGTTTCGCGGGGAAGATTATGCGGTTTCACAAAGGAAAGGTTCAATTATTCTTTGGCTTAAGTCCGATTACGGACAATAGATATGCAAATTATTCGAAACAGAAAACAAACGTAAAAATCATTTTTATTTTAGACAGTTACACGCAAGAAAAATGACAAAACAATACATTGAAACTATGATTAACTTTAAAATAAAACGTCAGCTAATAAATTCCATTAAATCCCCATCGCTTAATTAAAGATTAAATCAAACTAAATTCACCATAAAACTAATCACTATTTAAAATAGTCATAATTGCAAAAATAGAGATAACACATAATACCAAGCATTGGTAACATCACCATAACCTCGGCATAACGCCAACTTTCGTAAACCTCTCGCCCTCAGGTTCGGGTATACTACGGCCTTCGATTCCACAAACATCAGGCATACCATGACAGACCTAATCCAACGCCCTCGTCGCCTGCGCAAATCCCCTGCGCTGCGCGCTATGTTTGAAGAGACAACACTCAGCTTAAATGACCTGGTGTTGCCGATCTTTGTTGAAGAAGAACTCGACGATTACAAAGCTATCGACGCCATGCCCGGCGTGATGCGCATTCCAGAGAAACACCTGGCGCGCGAAATCGAACGTATTGCTAATGCAGGCATCCGCTCGGTCATGACCTTCGGGATTTCTCATCACACCGATGAGACCGGCAGCGATGCCTGGAAAGAAGACGGTCTGGTGGCGCGCATGTCGCGTATCTGTAAGCAGACCGTACCGGAAATGATCGTCATGTCCGACACCTGTTTCTGTGAATACACCTCGCATGGTCACTGCGGCGTGTTATGCGATCACGGCGTTGATAACGATTTAACCCTTGCCAACCTCGGCAAACAGGCAGTCGTTGCCGCAGCAGCGGGCGCAGATTTCATCGCCCCTTCCGCCGCAATGGACGGCCAGGTACAGGCGATTCGCCAGGCGCTGGACGCCGCGGGCTTCACCGATACTGCGATCATGTCCTACTCCACCAAGTTTGCCTCTTCTTTCTACGGCCCGTTCCGTGAAGCCGCAGGCACGGCGCTGAAAGGCGATCGTAAAACGTATCAAATGAACCCGATGAATCGCCGTGAAGCGATTCGCGAATCGCTGCTGGATGAAGCCCAGGGCGCAGACTGCCTGATGGTCAAACCGGCTGGCGCGTATCTCGATATTCTGCGTGATATCCGCGAGCGCACCGAGCTGCCGATTGGCGCTTATCAGGTCAGCGGTGAATACGCGATGATCAAATTCGCGGCGATGGCAGGTGCAATAGATGAAGAGAAAGTGGTTCTGGAAAGCTTAGGCTCGATCAAACGCGCTGGCGCGGATCTGATCTTCAGCTACTTCGCACTGGATCTGGCCGAGAAAAAAATCCTGCGCTAACCACTTTGTTGCCGAATGGCGACTTCACCTTATCGGGCCGACAGTTCCAGGCCCGATAAGTAAAACCCCACCAACAATCAACCCGCCCGATAAAAAGGCTGATCCCCAAGGATCGTCGCCCGGTGCATAATACGCCGCTGCGGCAGATAATCCGCATTGGCATAATGTTGCGTGACGCGATTATCCCAAATCGCCACATCGTTGGGCTGCCAGCGCCAGCGCACCTGAAACTCCGGTTTGGTGATATGCGCGAATAAAAAGCTTAGTAACGCCTCGCTCTCTTTTTCCGTCACATCGACAATTCGCGTAGTAAATCCCTCATTCACGAACAGTGCCTGTTTACCGCTTACCGGGTGTGTGCGCACCACCGGATGTAGCAACGGTGGATGTTTAGCGACCGCCTCCAGCCAGCGCTGATGCTCTTCTGGTGTCTTGCGATATTTATATTCCTGGAATGACTTACGGAAATCA
Organism: Citrobacter sp. Cpo040; assembly: GCF_030332915.1. Classification (NCBI taxonomy): domain Bacteria; kingdom Pseudomonadati; phylum Pseudomonadota; class Gammaproteobacteria; order Enterobacterales; family Enterobacteriaceae; genus Citrobacter; species Citrobacter sp. Cpo040. The sequence goes on along the minus strand of NZ_JAOWGX010000036.1, from coordinate 93,162 downwards.
TGCTCTGCCCGCAGGCCACTCAACAGCTGACGAAACGGCTCAGACAATGCCTCATAAGCGGCAATTCCGCTAGTCCATAGAGTGTCTCCCCCGGCCGATGGCAGCTCTTTTGCTGCCAGAATCGCCCCGGCAGGCGGCGTGTCGATAAAGGTGACATCGGTGTGCCAGTTGTCGTTATCCGGCGGATTATCGTTATGGGTATCCAGTACGATAATTTCCTCTACCCCTTCGGCATGCGGATAGACAGGGTGAATATGCAGATCGCCGAAACGCAGCGCCAGTGCCCGCTGCTGTTGTGGCGTAATCACCTGCTCCCGCAAAAACACCACCTGGTGGCGCAGTACCGCATGATAAAGCTGTTCAAACTGATTATCGCTCAGCGGACGCGTCAAATCCGCACCAGTGATTTGTGCGCCAATGTACGGCCCCAGCGGGGTAATGCTCAGACGTTCACTCATTGTACTTCTCCATGCCAGGGCGTCAGGCGACGCTGAAGCGCGCGCAGACCCAGCTCTAAAATAAATGCGATAACGGCAATGACCGCGATCCCTGCCAGCACCACATCCGTTGCCAGAAACTCACCGGCTGACTGCACCATAAATCCTAACCCTCGCGTGGCCGCGATCAGTTCAGCTGCCACCAGCGTCGACCACCCCACGCCCAGTCCAATACGCAACCCGGTAAGAATTTCCGGCAAGGCACCCGGTAAAATCACAAACCACAGCACCTGCGCACGGCTGGCCCCCAGCGACTGCGCGGCCCGGATTCTCACCTGCTGCGCACTTTTTACCCCCGCCAGAGCCGACATCGCCACAGGGGCGAAAATCGCCAGATAGATCAGCAGGATCTTGGAGGTTTCACCGATGCCAAACCAAATGACCATCAGCGGTAAATAGGCCAGGGGAGGAACCGGACGATACAGTTCAATGATCGGATCGAGAATGCCGCGCATCGTAGGACTCAGCCCCATCGCGATCCCAACCGGAACGCCCAGCAGCACTGCCGCCAGCAGCGCGATAACAATACGCGTCAGACTCGCCGCCAGATGCTGCCACAGCGTGGCATCCATAAACCCTTGCGGCCCGGCAATGACGATCAGCTTTTGTAAAACCTGTCCCGGCGGCGGTAAAAACAGCGGACTGATTAACTGCAGCGCCGCCACCGTCCACCACACCGCCAGAATGACGGCCAACGTACCAAGGCTTAAGGTAATCTGCCGCGAGAACGGCCAGCGCCAGTTCAGCACCCGCTGGCGACGGGGTTTATCATTAATCACCACGCTCATGAGAATGCCTCCCGTTGTTCAAAGACCCGACCTAACACATACTCGCGCATGGCGATAAACTGCGGATCGGACTTAATGCTGCGGCTCGACTCTCCGGCCACAAAACGACGGGCAAAATTAAGCGGCAGTCGTTCCAGCACCCGACCAGGACCTGGCGACAGCAATACCAGCTCTGTCGCCATAAACACCGCTTCTTCGATATCATGGGTAATCAACAACACCTGTTTCCCGGTCTCATACCACAGCTTCAGCAGCAGGGTTTGCATCTGCTCGCGGGTAAAGGCGTCGAGCGCGCCAAAAGGTTCATCCAGCAGCAACAGCTGCGGGTTGGCCGCCAGTGCCCGCGCAATGCCGACACGCTGACGTTGTCCACCGGAAAGCTGCCAGATAAAGCGTTTGCCCGCGCCCTCCAGTCCGACTTTCTGCAACATATCCAGGGCAATACGCTGGCGCTGCGGCTTGTCCACGCCCGCCAGTTGCAGACCAAAAGCCACGTTGTCCTGCACGTTACGCCAGGGCAGCAGACCTTCGTTCTGGAACACGACCCCGCGATCTGCCCCCGGACCGTCAACCCTGTGACCTGCCAGCGTGATGCTGCCATGCTGATACGGCACAAACCCGGCAATCAGATTTAACAACGTGGTTTTCCCACAACCGGAAGGCCCGAGTACCACCAGCAGTTCACCGCTATCGAGCGTCAGGTTGATATCCTCCAGCGCCGGTTTTCCACCGTAGCTGGCAGCAAGATGAGAGATTTGCAGCATCATCGCCTCCTTATTTATTGCACGAAGCGATCGGTCACGTACTGGCTGTAATCTGTCGCGACAGCGGGGACTTTGCCCTGCTCTTTAAGGAACTGCGCGGTGTCGATAATCGCTTTGTTCACCGGGCCGGTTAGCTCAGCGGTTTGCTGTTGCGGTGTCAGGTAAGTGTTACCTTTCACCAGCCCCGGTACATCCGCCTCCGGTACGCCGCTCAAACGTGACAGTTTGCTGATATTCTCCGGCTGCTTCAGCCATTCATCAGGATTAGCGATATAAGGCTGCTGGGCATCGATAGCGCTTTTGGCAAAGGCTTTCACCACCTCAGGATGCTTCTCGGCAAAATCTTTGCGCACCACCCACACGTCCAGCGTCGGTGCCCCCCACTCGCCAACCTGCGAGGAGTCGGTTAACACCTTGCCGTCTTTTTCCAGCGCGTTGACCGCAGGTGCCCAGACATACGCACCATCAATATCTCCGCGCTGCCATGCGGCAATAATCGCCGGTGGTTGCAGGTTCACAATCTCCACCTGGCCGGGTTTAATCCCCCAATGTTTCAACGCCGCCAGCAGGCTGTAATGGGTGGTGGAAATAAACGGCACGGCAATGCGTTTGCCAATCAAATCTTCCGGTTTACTGATGTTTTTCTTCACCACCAGCGCCTCAGAATTGCCGAGCTTTGATGCCAGCAGGAAAACCTCAATAGGCACCTGCTGACTGGCAGCGACCGCCAGCGGGCTGGAGCCAAGATTACCGATCTGCACATCACCGGATGCCAGCGCACGAACGATGCTCGCCCCGCTGTCGAATTTGCGCCAGTCAACGGTCGCCCCGCTCTCTTTGGCAAACGTGTTGTCCGCCTGCGCCACTTTGGCAGGTTCGGCGGAGGTCTGATAAGCAACGGTGACGTTCACCGCCTGCGCCTGAAATGCGATGAATGCCAGTGCGGCAAGAAGTGCGTTACGCGATGAAATAGCCATGATTGTCTGCTCCCCTGTCTTGTTATAGGGGCAGTATTTCGTTGCGGCACAATTTGATAAAGGAATTAAAAATTCTGGCTAAGAACAAAGCGTTTTTAGAAAAAAAACGGCAATAGTTAGCTATTTCGCTCATTACGGAACGTAGGCCGGATAAGGCGCTTGCGCCGCCATCCGGCAATCAATGCCTTATGCGCTGTGCTTATCAGGCCTACACTCGCTACAACACCCGGCAAATTATTGCGATTTTGTTACATTCGTTACATATCCGCGCCACGATGATTGCCAGCGCGGCGCTGGCAGGCATCATAGAGGCCATTGTCAGCAAGAGAGCAATATCATGATTCATGTTGTGCTGGTGGATGACCATGTGGTGGTGCGTTCCGGCTTTGCGCAATTACTCAGTCTCGAAGACGATCTGAACGTTACCGGTCAGTACAGCAGCGCGGCGGAAGCCTGGCCTGCACTTCTGCATGATGATGTCAGCGTCGCGGTAATGGATATCGCCATGCCGGATGAAAATGGCCTGAGCCTGTTAAAACGACTGCGGGCGCAGAAGCCCGGTTTTCGCGCCATTATTCTCAGCATTTATGACTCGCCCACGTTTGTGCAAAGCGCGCTGGACGCAGGCGCCAGCGGCTACCTGACCAAACGCTGCGGCCCGGAAGAACTGGTGCAGGCTGTACGCTCAGTAGGCATGGGCGGCCATTACCTGTGCGCCGATGCGCTGCGTGCGCTACGCGGCGGCGAGCAGCCCGCGCAGGTTCTGGAAGTTCTGACCCCGCGCGAGCGTGAAGTGTTTGATCTGTTGGTCAAAGGCGACAGCGTAAAAGAGATCGCCTTCAAGCTCGACCTCAGCCACAAGACGGTGCACGTTCATCGCGCGAACGTGCTGGGCAAACTGCAATGCCACAGCACCATCGATCTGGTGCATTTTGCCCTCGACCACCAGCTATTGACGGGGCATTAATGTCGCGTAACCTTCGGCATTGGGTTATTTCTCTGTTTATTCTGCTGGCCTGGGGATCGGGCTGGCTGATGCTGTGGACGCTGGGGTTTTACCTGACCCACAACGGCCAGCAGGCGGCGCTATTTCTGCCACACGGCGTCTATCTCGCGCTGTTAATTCTGCTTTCTCGCCGTTACTGGCCCGCGCTGATACTACCGCCGGTGTTGATGTTGTTCTGGCTGCACAGCGAGCAATTATTGAATGGCTATATCCTGCTGGCTGCGCCGTTAATTAGCCTGATTCCAGCGAGCATCGGCCAGTCATACTGGCACCGCTTTCCCCTTTACTGGCAACGCTTAACGCTGCTGCTGGCCGCCGTAACGCTCACCTCATTGCTCAATACTGCCCTGCTTTCACCGTTTATCCAGAGCCCGGCAACGCTGATTGGCCTGGCGTCGTTTACCGGCGGCGTGTTGCTGACGCCGTTTGTCTATCTGATCTATGAATTTCTGCGCCAACAGCACCGCTATCATCTGCTCGGGCTGGATACCACCAATCCCCCGCTGCGCACTTCGCTTATCATCTGGTGTAGCCTGTTTTTTATTATTGGCATCGGCACCCAAATGGTGCTGTCGCCGGAGATCGAGCGCCTGTTGCTGATCGTGGTGTTCTTACCGAACGTGGTGATGGCGTGGAAATTTGGCTGGCAGGGTGGCGTGTTGTCAGGATTGCTCGGCAGTATGATGATCACCATCGCCCGGCAAATCGGTGTCGGGTTCAGTAATTTACTGGAGCTGGAGATTTTCCTCGCCACCCAGGCTCTGCTGGGTATAGGGCTGGGGATCGCCATCAGCCGCCAGCAGCATTTGGCGCAAAACCTGCACCATTATCGCCAGCGTCTGGAAACCGAACTGGCGGCGCGTCGCGCGCTGACCGAACAGCTGATCCGCACCGAAGAAAACACGCGCAAAAGCCTGGCGCGGGAACTGCACGACGAAATTGGTCAGAACATCACCGCCATTCAAATTCAGTCGCAACTGGTCAAACGCGCACCGGGTCGTGAGCAAACGCTTGAGGCTGCGAATCAAATCAACGACCTGGCCCGGCGTATTCATCACTCCACCCGTCAGTTGCTGCGCCAACTACGCCCCCCCGCGCTCGATGAACTGTCTTTTAAAGATGCACTACATCATCTGGTGAATGAATTTGCTTTTGCTGAACGGGGTATTCGCTGCCGCTTTGATTATCAGCTAGAAAATACGCCAGAAAACGAAACGGTGCGCTTCACGCTGTATCGCCTGTTGCAGGAGTTACTCAATAACGTCTGTAAACATGCCGATGCCAGCGATGTGTCGATTACGCTGCGCCAGCGGGAAAATTGCTTGTTTCTGGACGTCGCTGACAACGGCGTTGGTATTCTGCCAGAAAAAATTCCCGGTTTCGGTATCCAGGGGATGCGTGAGCGGGTGAGCGCCCTTGGCGGTGAACTGACGCTCGAATCAAACAATGGCACGCGAGTAATTGTTAACCTGCCCACAAATTTGCAACAAACCAGTCGCTAACCAGGAAAAAGTCTTAGTCACTGCGGACTTTCTCTCATCCCCTTTTGCTTTCACTTTCCTATAGTCAGCACAAACGGAGACTGCCATGCATACACGCTCAGCCAGCGAAACAGACCAACAATACCGGGCGCTACGCCCCCGGCTGCTGATGTGTATGGTAATTGGTTACGCCGCGTTTTATCTGACGCGCAAAAGCGTTAACTATGTCCTCCCGGCGCTACAAACAGACCTGGGTCTGGATAAGGGCGATATCGGCTTGCTCGGGTCACTGTTTTATCTGACCTATGGTCTGTCGAAATTTACCGCCGGGCTGTGGCACGACAGCCACGGACAGCGCGCGTTTATGGGTATTGGTCTGTTTGCCACCGGCGTTTTAAACGTGCTGTTCGCCTTTGGTGAATCGCTGACGCTGCTGCTGGTGGTCTGGACGCTGAACGGATTTTTTCAGGGCTGGGGCTGGCCGCCCTGTGCCCGACTGCTGACCCACTGGTACTCGCGCAACGAACGTGGCTTCTGGTGGGGCTGCTGGAATATGTCGATCAACATCGGTGGCGCCATTATCCCGCTGATTAGCGCTTTTGCCGCCCACTGGTGGGGCTGGCAGGCGGCCATGCTGGCACCGGGGATAATCAGTATGGCACTGGGAATCTGGCTCACCCTGCAATTGAAAGGCACGCCCCAGGAAGAAGGATTACCCACGGTTGGGGAATGGCGGCATGACCCGCTGGAGCTGCGTCAGGAACAGCAAAGCCCGCCGATGGGGCTGTGGCAAATGTTGCGCACCACCATGCTGAAAAACCCGATGATCTGGCTGCTCGGCGTGTCGTATGTATTGGTCTACTTGATCCGCATTGCGCTCAACGACTGGGGCAACATCTGGCTGACGGAAAGCCACGGCGTGAATCTGCTCAGCGCCAATGCCACGGTGATGCTGTTTGAAGTTGGCGGCTTGCTGGGGGCGCTGTTTGCCGGATGGGGATCGGATCTGCTGTTCAGCGGTCAGCGTGCGCCGATGATTTTGCTGTTCACGCTGGGGCTGATGGTTTCCGTCGCCGCACTGTGGCTGGCACCAGTGCACCACTACGCGCTACTGGCAGTGTGTTTCTTTACCGTGGGCTTTTTTGTGTTTGGCCCACAAATGCTAATTGGCCTCGCAGCCGTTGAATGCGGACACAAAGCAGCGGCAGGTTCAATTACCGGTTTTCTCGGGCTGTTCGCCTATCTGGGGGCCGCGCTGGCGGGTTGGCCGCTGTCGTTGGTCATAGAACATTACGGCTGGTCGGGAATGTTCAGTTTGCTCTCGGTTGCCGCTGTCTTTATGGGTTTATTGCTGATGCCGTTGCTCATTGCGGGCATTACCCCTTCTCTCAGTCAAAGGATAAAACAATGAAACTGACGCTTACCTCTACCCTGATTGCTTCCGCTCTGACGCTGGCGGCCTTCAGCAACGCAGCCCAGGCGCAGGGCCGTCTGGTGGTGTATTGCAGCGCCACCAACGAGATGTGCGAAACCGAAACCAAAGCCTTCGGTGAAAAATATGATGTGAAAACCTCATTCATTCGCAACGGCTCGGGCAGTACGCTGGCGAAAGTGGATGCCGAGAAGAAAAACCCGCAGGCGGATGTGTGGTACGGCGGTACGCTGGATCCGCAATCCCAGGCCGGTGAAATGGGTCTGCTGCAGCCGTATAAATCACCAAACCTCGAACAGATCATGGAGAAATTCCGCGATCCCGCGAAGGTCAAAGGTAACCTCTCTTCGGCGGTTTACGTCGGTATTCTGGGCTTTGGCGTCAACACCCAGCGCCTGAAAGAGAAAAACCTGCCGGTGCCAAAATGCTGGAAGGATCTGACCAAACCGGAATACAAGGGCGAAATCCAGATTGCTGACCCGCAAAGCTCCGGTACCGCCTACACCGCGCTGGCGACCTTTGCTCAACTGTGGGGTGAAGATCAGGCCTTTGATTACCTGAAACAGCTCAATGCCAACGTCTCTCAATACACCAAATCCGGCATTGCCCCGGCGCGTAACGCCGCTCGCGGCGAAACGGCTATCGGCATTGGCTTCCTGCACGACTACTCGCTGGAAAAAGAACAGGGCGCACCGCTGGAGTTGATTTCCCCCTGCGAAGGCACCGGGTATGAAATCGGCGGCGTCAGCATCCTGAAAGGTGCGCGCAACGTCGACAACGCCAAACTGTTCGTTGACTGGGTGCTGTCGAAAGACGCACAGGAGCTGGCGTGGAAGAAAGGGAAATCCTATCAGATCCTGACCAACACCACCGCCGAGACCTCTCCTAACTCGCTGAAGCTCGACGACCTGAAGCTTATCAATTACGACATGGATAAGTACGGCTCGACTGACGTACGTAAGGCGTTGATCAATAAGTGGGTTAGCGAAGTTAAGATGGGTAAATAAGCCCACGTTGCGTTCATTTGCCGGGTGCGGTGTAAACGCCTTACCCGGCCTACATTACCGGAAACGCTATGTCACACACACTTGCACTCCATCCCGTGAAAAAACGGGATGCGATATTTCTTTGGGTTTTGCTCGGCTGGCTGGCGTTTGCCCTGCTGCCTAGCTGGAGCCTGGACTACGGTCTGCTGGAGTCAACGCGGGAAGAAATACTCGCCGCCTACGGCTGGTCGCAGTTTAATATCAGTTGGCTGTGGTATCTGCTGCCAAGCCTGCTGCTGGTGCGCCCATTCCATGAAGCCAGGCGCGAACAGCGCAGCCGCCATTATCTTGACGCGGGTTGGGCATTTTTCTGTATGGCCTTTATTGTCGCCAGCGCCACCCTTGAGGGTCGCGGCTTAGGCTATGCCACCATCGTGCTGTTTGTCGCGCTTGGCGCAATCATGACCCTGGCGCTCACCCGCCTCGAATGGCTGGGCGGTGACCGTTTCGTCATCGGCTCGCTTACCGCGATTGTCGCGCTGATCGGTATTTTTATCGTCTGGCCGAGCATCGCCATTTTCATTCCGATGTTCACCAACGACGCCGGGGAATTTGCCCCGCTGGCGTTTATGAATGTGCTGTCGCAGGCGCATATCATTCAGGTGATCCTCAACTCGATTATGCTGTCGATTGCCGTCGGCGTCGGCTGTACCTTCTTTGGTCTGGTACTGGCTATCTACACCACCCGTATCGCCAGACGCAGCGCCATAATCGGACGTATCTTCTCGATTTTGCCGATCGTCACTCCGCCGTTTGTCGTCGGTTTAGGCGTCACGCTGATGATGGGACGCTCCGGTTACATCACCGAGTTTATGGTCGAATGGTTTGGTTTAACCAACACCAACTGGCTGTATGGCTTTACCGGCATCTGGCTGGCTCAGGTTCTGGCCTTTACGCCGATGGCGTTTATGATCCTCGACGGAGCAATCAAAACCATTCATCCGTCGCTGGAAGAAGCGTCATACACCCTGCGTGCCAGCCGCTGGCAGACCTTTAACGGCGTGTTTGTCCCGCTGCTGAAACCCGCACTGGCTAACGCTTTTTTGATTGTGGTCGTGCAGTCACTGGCCGACTTTAGTAACCCGCTGGTGCTCGGCGGAAACTTCGACGTGCTGGCAACGCAAATCTACTTCTACATCACCGGTTCGCAGCTTGACTACCAGGCCGCCAGTACGCTGGGTGCCTTCCTGCTGCTGTTTTCGCTGCTGGTGTTCTGCGTGCAGTATATGTGGATTGGTAAACGCTCATACGTCACCGTTTCCGGCAAATCCTACCGGGGCGACGTACAGCCGTTGCCGGTAACGCTGGTATGGAGTGTGGTCGCGCTGCTGGCAGTGTGGATTGCCTTTAACGCCCTGCTCTACGGCAGCATTTTCTACGGCAGTTTCACCGTCAACTGGGGCGTGGACTACACCCTGACGCTGGCGAACTTTACCAAACTGTTCGGTCAGGGGATGAGCGACGGCGCGTGGCCTTCACTGCTCGACACCCTGCTCTACGCCGGGATTGCCGCGCCGATCACCGCGATCTTCGGTCTGCTGATCGCATGGATCGTGGTGCGCCAGCAGTTTAAAGGCAAGAAGACCATCGAGTTCACCACCATGCTGTGCTTTGCCGTTCCGGGCACCGTCGCGGGCGTGTCGTACATTCTGGCCTTTAACAGCGCCCCAGTGTATCTCACCGGCACCGCCGCCATCGTGATTATCTCGATGGTGATGCGTAACGTCCCGGTCGGCATTCGCGCGGGCATCGCGGGCTTGGGCCAAATCGATAAATCACTGGATGAAGCCTCACTCAGCCTGCGCGCCGGTTCTCTGCGTACTATTACGCACATCCTGCTGCCGCTGCTGCGCCCGGCGATCCTCTCGGCGCTGATTTACAGCTTTGTGCGCGCCATTACCACCGTCAGCGCCATTGTGTTCCTCGTCACGCCGGATACCCGCGTAGCGACGGCTTACATCCTCAACCGCGTGGAAGATGGCGAATACGGTGTGGCGATTGCCTACGGTTCCATTCTGATCGTGGTGATGCTGGCGATTATTTTCATCTTTGACTGGCTGATCGGTGAATCACGAACCTCCCGTTCAAAAGCCAAAAACCAGGCGTAATGGAGCGCACTATGACTCAGAAAAATTTCGTTGAACTGCGCAACGTCACTAAACGATTTGGCAGTAATACGGTAATCGACAATATCAACCTCACCATCCCGCAGGGGCAAATGGTGACGCTGCTCGGCCCGTCCGGCTGCGGCAAAACCACTATTTTGCGCCTGGTTGCCGGGCTGGAAAAACCGAGCGAAGGGCAAATTTTCATTGATGGCGAAGACGTCACCCATCGCTCTATTCAGCAGCGCGATATCTGTATGGTGTTTCAGTCCTATGCCCTGTTCCCGCATATGTCGCTGGGAGAGAATGTCGGTTATGGCCTGAAAATGCTCGGCGTACCGCGCGCAGAGCTGAAAGCCCGCGTCAAAGAGGCGTTGGCGATGGTGGATCTGGAAGGATTCGAAGACCGCTTTGTCGATCAGATCTCCGGCGGGCAGCAGCAGCGCGTGGCGCTGGCCCGCGCGCTGATCCTCAAGCCGAAAGTGCTGCTGTTTGATGAGCCGTTGAGTAACCTCGACGCCAACCTGCGTCGCAGCATGCGCGACAAGATCCGCGAGTTGCAAAAGCAGTTTGATATCACCTCGCTGTACGTCACCCACGATCAGAGCGAAGCCTTTGCGGTTTCTGATACTGTGCTGGTGATGAACAAGGGACACATCATGCAGATCGGCTCACCGCAGGATCTTTACCGCCAGCCCGCCTCCCGCTTTATGGCGAGCTTTATGGGCGATGCCAACCTGTTCCCGGCAACCTTCAGCGACGGATACGTTGATATCTACGGCTATCATCTGCCGCGCCCGCTGCACTTTGGTACACAGGGTGAAGGGATGGTCGGTGTGCGCCCGGAAGCGATCACGCTCAGCGATCGCGGCGAAGAGAGCCAGCGCTGCGTGATCCGCCATGTCGCCTATATGGGGCCGCAGTATGAAGTGACGGTGGAATGGCACGGGCAGGAGATTTTATTGCAGGTCAACGCTACGCGTCTGCAACCGGACGTCGGCGAGCAGTATTATCTTGAAATCCATCCGTACGGCATGTTTGTTCTGGCGGATGCGGCATAATTTGTGCCGGGCTACGATCAAACAACGGACCAGATAAAATTAATTTGATTATAGAGAAGGAAAAATCCTTATAAAATATTTATTAAGTAAATACATATAAACTTAATTATTCCAAGCCTGAATCATCCTTAATTGGATTCAGGCTTTTTTATTACTTATGCGATCAGCCGCACAACTTTTACAGAGAAAATAGTATGTCATCACGTTTTCAATGGATGAGAGAGATTCAAAAATGTATTTTTACCAGGAAGAAAACCAAATCACTCAATATATAAGCGAGCACGAATTATGGGTATTGGGCCGTGTCAGCGGGATATACAACAAAACAACACATAAAAACGAAAAAATGTTAGAACCGTTGTGGAGGAGATACGTTCGAAGTATCGAGGGGATTTTAATCTTTTATTCAAAGATGGAAGCATCAATTTACTCTGTTTACCTAGAGAAAAAATTTAATGAAAAGTGGAGCGTACATGCACTGAATGATTTTAACATTGGGGAAATGGTAAAAAACAATAAAACCATCAAAAATAGCGATGATTATTATCTGCTGTTGAGTGCAGGATTATGGGCTGATAAACAATGCAATATTATATATCATGGTTATCATTTAGCTCAAGTTGTAATCCCCGTCAAATATACCTTTAGCAGTTTCAGTGAAAATGAAAAATTGCCTATCCTAAAAATACCTGAAAAAGTTACAGATAGATTTCATCAAATGTGGAAGAAAAGATTCCCTGATTTTCTAAGTCATACTCAATCGCAATGTAATTATCATAATGACTATTTAAAAGAACAAAGTCTAATCGCTTATAATAATATACAATTCAAAGAATCGAATAAAATCGAAGATTGTGTTTATATGGCAACATGGAAAAATGACTGGATTTTTTGTAATCCGGAAAGTTTAAGTTTATTAAAATGAGAATTGTATGGGAATTGCATATTTTTTAAGGGTCGGTGATAAAACAACCTGCGGCGGTACTATTTTAACAGGCTGTACTAATCATATACTCGACGGACAGCCAACGGCACGACATGGCGATAGCTATATATGCGGTAAAGATAAAAAACTCTACCACATAGTAGGAGGACAACCGGGTTATTTTATACATGGTGTTCAAGCTGCCGGAACAGCACATAGCGTTGGCACATGCCCCTGCAAATGCAGATTTATTAACTCAATTTCAAATGTCACTTATTTCTATGAGAGTGAAGTTCTCTCCGCACCTAAGTCAGTCACAAACAGAGTGGTCTCTGTAGCTCCGCAGAACGCGCCAAAACCGCTCACGATGGCACCTGGACCATATTGTCCGGGTGAAGAGGATAAACCGCCTCGTGAGCCTGTCGATGGGGGATTTTGTGTATTGCCCTATGAGTCAAAACCATCAACATATGAGCCGTATATTTTCGTTAACCCCCCCGAGGGTACGAGAGAGCTGTATCACAAACTGAACCCTGATATGAAAAAACAACCTGGTTCAATTCTGATTGTTGTTGATCCTGAAAAGCAAGATCAGCAACAGATTGAAACATTGCAAAAAGCGCGTGATCGAATTGATAAAGCTCTGGCCCCACTTACCTTGCAGGATGCAAAGTTATTGCATGATAACAGAGGAGCCGTGGATGCATTTTCATATCAACTTTTCGGTGATTATTTAGGAAATGCTGGAGATGGTTTTGGATATATTAGTGAGATAGGTAAAAGTTATTACGGAGAAATAAAACAAATATTAATTGAAATTCAGGAGTTATATAAAGATACGTACAGTCATAACAAAGGAATTATATCTGGGGAAGAGTTCTTTGGTCAACGAGCAAGACTGTTTAAAAACCTAGATGCTGTTTTAAACAAATTTTCAAAAACCCAGCTTAATTTAGAAGAATATGATAGTATTAAAAAAGCATTAGGTTTATCTACAAGTTCAATTATGTATAAATGGGATAAAACTGGAATAGATAACATTGAAGGTTATGCTACATATATTGAGCGCTCGGCAAAACTAATGAATCTAATGAAAACAGTTGGTTTTGTTGGCATAGGTTTAGATTTTTCCGGATATACATCAAACGTTTATGACGCTTGTTCAAAAGGTCGTGAAAGTGCTTGTAAAAAAGCGGCTATTACTGAATATAGTAAATTTGGATTCAAACAGGCTAGTAGTATGCTTACTGGTCTGGCGGTCGGACGTGGCGCAAATGTGGTTTGTACGTGGATATTAGGGCTTTCAACTATAGAAGCTGGTGGGGTCGGTGCTGCACTGTGTTTTGCTACAGGGGTTGGTGTTACTATTGCATCAAGTAAACTTGTAGAAAAATATGGCGAAAATGCTGGTGAATATTTAGGGGGACATATTATATATGAAAATTTTTTTAATTCAAAATGAAACGATTATAAAAAACTTAATTTGCCTTGCGTTTGTATTTGATTTTTTTATATTCACAACATGTTACTTTTACAATAAAAAAGCATACAGAAAAATAGTTGAAATATACGAGAAAGAGATAGGTCCCCTACCGCTTTCAACAAAGTTATGCAAAGATGCCAGTGTTTTTCTTACTCCATGCTTATATAATGAGAAAGTTAATTTTATAACTAGAAGTTTAAATTTTAAATACCATAAGCATTTACATCACGGTATAAGCATAGAAGGGTATAATCTAATAAGAAATCTGCCAAAAAAATTAACATTAGGATTTAGAATTGAATCAATGTCATTATTTATTTGCATTCCTATAATAATCGGATTTTTTATCATCTTCTAACTAAAGGGACTCCATTGGAGTCCCTTCTTTAATTTTATATCAATACACCCTATATCTGATCAACAATCCAGCTGTATCGCCACATCATTCACTGTAGCCCCGATAAACTCTCAGCTTCGCGCTTTTAACGCGGCGATATCCGCAGGCGTGGTGCGACAGCACCCGCCAATCAACCGTGCGCCAGCGGCCTGCCACTGCGGCAGATAATCCGCCAGCTGCGCGCAATGCTCACCGTGATGATGCCAGGTTTTGCTCACGGCATCGTAATGCTCGCCCGAGTTCGGATACACCACCAGCGGCAGCGCCGTTAAACCGTGTAAATGCTGCAACGCAGCGGTGGTGTTTTCCAGCGCAATACAGTTAATGCCTAGCGCCACCACCTGCGGATAACCCGCCAGCAACGCAACCACGTCACGCAGCGGCGTGCCCTCACTCAGGTGCTCGCTGTCGCGCAGGGTAAATGAGAACCACGCCCGCGCACGCGGATATGCGGTCAACAGCTCAGCCAACGCCTCAATCTCGGCGAAATTCGGCAGGGTTTCGCAGGCCAGCAGATCGGCCCCGGCATCCAGCAAGGCTTCCACGCGCGGGCGATGAAACGCCTGAAATGCCTCAACGCTACAATGATAATCGCCACGGTATTCAGAGCCATCCGCCAGATACGCGCCGTAAGGCCCGACGGATCCCGCCACCAGAAGCGTTCCCGCCTGCGGGTTCTCTGCCAGATACGCTTCACGGGCTTTACGCGCCAGCTCCACGCTTTTGCCAATCAGCGCTTTCGACTGCGCTTCATCCAGACCTCGCGCGGCGAAGCCCGCCGGCGTCGCCTGATAGCTGGCAGTGATCGCGCATTGCGCCCCCGCCCGGTAGTAATCAAGATGCACTTCGCGGATAAGCTCCGGGTTTTCTACCAGCACTTTGGCTGACCACAGGCTGTCGGCTAAGTTACACCCTCGCGCTTCCAGCTCCGTCGCCATCGCGCCATCCAGCAGCAGGATATCCTGTTTATCAAGGAGAGCGCGTAACGGATTATTCTGCGACATGTTCTGGCTCCTGTTTTGCGTTTCGGGGTTGAGTAAGGAAATAAGCACCATAGCACAACGCAACAAACGGTAACCCGCACCACAACGCAATTCTCTGCGCTGGATCGAATGCCAGCCCTACACAGGCCACCAGGCACAGCATAAAACCTAATACCGGCACCAGCGGATACCACGGCGCGCGATAATGTAATTCACTCAATGCCTTACCTTGTTGCAGATGACGGCGACGAAAAACAAAATGCGAGGCGCAGATACTCAGCCACACCGCCACCACCGCAAATCCGGAGATTGCCGACAGCGCAACAAATACCGTGTCCGGGGCCACCACGCTGGAAAACAGCGCCAGCACACCACCGAGCATACTGACCGACAGCGCCGTCAGTGGCACGCCGTTTTTCGTTACTCGCGCAAAACAGGCCGGTAGCGTACGTTCATTCGACAACGACCACAGCATGCGCCCGGAGGCATATAACCCGGAGTTCGCTGCAGAAAGAATAGCCGTCAGGATCACGAAGTTAAAAATATCAGCGGCGTACGGGATCCCTACTTTCTCAAACACCAGCACAAACGGGCTTTTCTCCACGCCCGCCTGCTGCATCGGGATCAGCGCTGCCAGCACAAACACGGTGCCGATAAAGAAAATAATCAGTCGCGCGATGGTAGTACGAATCGCTACCGGGATAACTTTGCGCGGGTTTTCCGTTTCACCGGCGGCAATGCCGATAAGCTCGGTACCCGAAAAAGCAAAGTTCACTGCCACCATAGTCATCAGAATCGGTAAGCCACCGTGCGGGAACCAGCCTTCTGCCGTGATATTACTCAGCCCCGGCGCGGGCGAGCCATCCTGCATCGGAATAAAGCCGAAAATCGCCGCCCCACCGAGGATGATAAAGGCGATGATAGTGACCACTTTGACCAGCGAGAACCAGAACTCCCCTTCGGCAAAAAAGCGCGTGGAGATAACATTCAGACCAAAAATAATCGCGCAAAACACCACACACCAGACCCATACCGGCACCTGTGGAAACCAGTACTGCATACAGAATCCAGCGGCGGTAAAGCTCGAACCCAGCGCCACGGTCCAGGTCAGCCAGTAGAGCCAGGCCACGGTATACCCGGTAGCCGGACCAAGATAGCGCGCGGCATAAACGTGAAACGCTCCGGTCTCCGGCATCGCGACCGACAGCTCGCCCAGACACTGCATAACCAGCCAGACCACCAGCGCGCCAATCAGATAGGCCAGCAGCGTTCCCGCCGCTCCAGTGGTGGAAATGATGTACCCGGTATTGAAGAATAATCCTGTGCCAATCACGCCGCCCAAGGAAAGCATAATCAGGTGACGCGTTTTCATTGTGCGCTTCAGTGGCGCATTTTGTTGTGTTGTTTGCATATAACCTTCTAAACGTATGGACATCTAAACATCCAAAGAAGGTTTGTTATACCGCGTTTGTTAACAGAATGCAAAGTCAACCCTGCACCAGACGCAGATGCCCGCGCCGGGCGCTTAATAGCGGGTGGGGATTAATAATCAGATACAAAAAGGGCCGCCAGCTCATAACGCCTCCGTTGCCATGTTTTATCTAAACTTTGGCAACACAGTTGACTGACGGCGTTAACCCGGAAGTAGGAATCAAATCTCCCCACTCCCACAACCGGATGAATGCTTAAGCACCGCTGGTCGGGATCGGCATCTGCGATTTGCGGCTCATCAGAATAAATACCGCCAGGCCTGCCAGCAAAATGCCCGGCGCAGAAGCCGCCATCACCCCTACCGTTCCGGTACCGAGCGCTAACATTTTCCCTGCCAGCAGCGGACCGCTCATCGCCCCCAGACGCCCGACTGCGACGGCGGTTCCCACGCCTGTGGCGCGGATCTGCGTGCTGTAAAACAGCGGCGCCAGCGCATACAACACACTTTGCCCGCCGGTGGCGAACATCCCCGCCACAAATCCCGCCATTAGCATGCCGCTCAATGACGACACCGTACCCAGCGCCAGCAGTGAAGCCAACATCCCGGTGTAGATCAGCAGCGACATCACCACCGGGCGCAGTTTATCCATTAACGCCCCGAGAATTAACGTGCCGCTGGCCGCGCCAATTTGCAGAGCAAACATTACGCCTGCCGCCTGCGATGGCCGAAAGCCCTGCTCCACCAGCAGCATCGGCAGCCAGTTGATCAGCATATACACCACCAGCAGGGTGAAGAAATAGCACAACCACAGCAGCAGCGTGGCACTCGCCGTCGCTGGCGCAAACAGGGCGCGCAACGGTGCGGCGGCCACCTGCGTTTGTTGGGTATAAACCTGAGATTCCGGCAGCCAGCGCATCAACAGCGGCACCAGCAGCAGCGGGATCACCCCGCCTACCCAGAACACCGTTTGCCAGGCGGAGGCCAGGCCGCTAAACCCGAGCGCTGCCGCCAGCGCCGCGCCAATCGGCACACCGCAGTACATCAGGCTCACCGCCGTACCGCGAAAACGCGGGCCCGCCGCCTCGGAAGTCAGCGCGATCAGATTCGGCAACGCCGCGCCCAGCCCGACGCCGGTCATCAGACGGGCAAACACCAGCGATGAGAAATCCCAGGAAATCGCCGTCGCCAGCGAGAACAGGCCGAACAGCGCCACAGAGGCAATGAGAATACGCTTGCGGCCATAGCGGTCGGCCAGCATGCCGCCCACCAGCGCGCCGGGCAGCAGCCCGAGAATGCCCGCACTGAAGATCCAGCCCATCTGCATTTTATCCAGCGCAAACGCGTGGGCGATACCGACGGCAGCGATACCGGCGGCCTGTAAATCCAGCCCTTCCATCAGGGCAACTAAAAAGCAAAGCCCAACGGTCAACGTCAGGCGGTAAGATGCGGGGGTACGGGTCGTCATAAGATGTCCCTCTGAGGTCACGATGCAGGTGAATCGCGGCTGATACGTTGCCAGCCGCGTAATCATTTTTTATTTGCGGTTGCGCAGGTCCAGCGCTACGTCGACGATCATATCTTCCTGGCCGCCCACCATTCGACGTTTGCCCAGTTCCACCAGAATATCTACTGCGCTCAGGCCATAACGTGCTGCCGCCACTTCGCAATGACGCAGAAAACTGGAGTACACCCCGGCATAGCCCAGCGCCAGCGTTTCACGATCCACCCGCACCGGGCGGTCTTGTAGTGGACGCACTAAATCGTCGGCGGCGTCCATCAGTGCGTAGAGATCGGTTCCGTGCTGCCAACCAAGCTTATCCGCAGCGGCGATAAATACCTCCAATGGTGCGTTGCCCGCGCCTGCGCCCATCCCTGCCAAGCTGGCGTCGACACGGTCACACCCCTCTTCTACTGCGGCAATCGAGTTCGCCACCCCAAGACTCAGGTTGTGGTGCGCATGCATTCCGGTTTCTGTTTCCGGCTTCAGCACCGCTTTCAGTGCGCGGAAGCGGGCGCGAATATCGCTCATATTCATTGCGCCGCCGGAATCGACCACATAAATACAGGTCGCGCCGTAGTTTTCCATCAGCTTCGCCTGCTGTGCCAGGTTCTCCGGTGTGGTCATATGGCTCATCATCAGAAAACCGACGGTATCCATGCCAAGCTCACGCGCATACTGAATATGCTGGGCCGACACATCCGCTTCAGTGCAGTGGGTCGCCACGCGCACTACCCGTGCGCCGGCCTGATATGCATTTTTCAGGTCATGAATAGTGCCGATACCCGGCAGCAACAGCGTGGCAATTTTGGCATGCTTCACCACGTCCGCCGCCGCTTCAATCCACTCCAGGTCGCTGTGCGCACCAAAGCCGTAGTTAAAGCTGGAACCTTGTAAACCGTCGCCGTGGGCCACTTCAATAGAATCAACCCGTGCGTCGTCCAGCGCTTTGGCTATCTGGCGCACATTCTCCAGCGAATATTGATGACGAATAGCGTGCATACCGTCGCGCAGGGTCACGTCAGAGATATAGAGTTTTTTACCGTTCATGCTGCTTCTCCTGCCTGACGAGCGAGGGACTGCGCCATCTTCTCAGCGGTCGCCAGCGCGCTGGAGGTCATAATGTCGAGGTTGCCCGCGTAGGCTGGTAAATAGTGCGCCGCGCCTTCCACTTCCAGATACACCGCGGTTTTCAGCCCAGAGAACTGGCCGATACCCGGCAGATTCACCGGTTTATCCTCCGGGATGACTTCAAACTGGACACGCTGTTTCAGGCGATAGCCCGGCACGTAGGCCTGCACCGCCGCCGCCATCTCATTAATCGACGCTTCAACTTCAACCTTAGAGGCCGCTTCGCTCAGCACATACACCGTGTCACGCATCATCAGCGGCGGCTCGGCCGGGTTAAGGACAATAATGGCTTTGCCTTTTGCCGCGCCGCCGACCACTTCAATCGCCTTCGAGGTAGTTTCGGTAAACTCGTCGATATTGGCACGGGTACCCGGCCCCGCCGATTTACTGGCGATCGAGGCGATAATCTCGGCGTAATGGACTTTTGCCACGCGAGAAACTGCCGCCACCATCGGGATGGTCGCCTGTCCGCCGCAGGTCACCATATTGACGTTCTGCTGATCAACGTTGGCTGCCAGATTCACCACCGGCACGCAGTACGGGCCGATTGCCGCGGGCGTCAGGTCGATCAGGCGGATGCCAGGTTTAACGGCGCGTAACGCGGCGTCGTTCTTCACATGCGCGCCTGCGCTGGTGGCATCAAACACGATGTCGATGTCGGCGAATTCCGGCATGGCGATAAGCCCTGTCACCCCTTCATGGGTGGTGGCAACGCCCATGCGCCGGGCACGCGCCAGACCATCTGATTCCGGATCGATACCGACCATCACCGCCATTTCCAGATGCACGCCGTGACGCAGAATTTTTATCATCAAATCGGTACCGATGTTGCCGGAGCCGATAATGGCGACTTTACGCTTACTCATGACTGACTTCCTTTTGTAACCGCCGCTGAAAAGGTGGCGGCGACTGAACCAATACCGTCGATATGGGCTTCGAAACGATCGCCCGCATTCACCGCCACCATCGGACCTAACGCTCCGGTGAGAATAATGTCTCCGGCACGCAGCGGCTCGCCGAGGCTGGCCATTTTGCGCGCCAGCCAGACGGCGGCGTTGATCGGATGTCCCAGGCATTCGCTGCCGCGCCCGCTTGAGACCTCTTCGTTGTTGCGCGTCATTTTCATCGCGCAGTTTTTCAGATCTAATCCTGCCGGACGCTGTGCCGGACCGCCGACCACATACACGCCACAGGAGGCGTTATCCGCCACGGTATCAACAAATTTGATCGACCAGTCGCGGATACGGCTGCCGACCACTTCCAGCGCGGGAAGTACCCACTCTATGGCGTTGTAAAGCTCGTCAAAAGTGGTGTCGGTATTGGGCAGATCGCGGTTCAGCACCAGCGCAATTTCGGCTTCAATACGCGGTTGCAGAACACGGGAAAACGGGATGGTGTCGTTATCGCCATAGCACATGTCAGCAAACAGCGTGCCGAAATCCGGCTGATCGACACCCAGCTGTTGCTGCACTTTCGGGTGCGTCAGCCCCACTTTGCGCCCGACCACGCGACGGCCGCGCGCCACGTCGTACTGCACGTTGATGCGCTGAATGGCGTAGGCCGCTTCGGCGTTATCCACACCAATCAATTCACGCAGTGGGGCGATGGCTTCCCCTTTTTCTTCAGCCTGACGTAAATCGGCGGCTAGCTGCTCAAGATTACGATTCGTCATGTCCGTTCCTTAAGGGCGAGTGAGGAAATTCAGCACCAGTTGGTTAAAGGCATCCGCATGTTCCCACTGCGCCCAGTGCCCGCAGTCGCGGTAGATGTGCAGTTCAGAACCGGCAATCCCGGAAAGCAGGCGCAGACCGGCATCCATCGGCACAAAGCGGTCATTGCGTCCCCAGACAATCAGGGTCTGGGCTTTGATTTCACCCAGACGCGGGCTGAAATCCGGGAACTGTTTCGGGTTGGCCTCCAGACTCTGGACAAAGTTTTCCAGGTGATCGCGGCGCGACAGCATGTTATTCAGGCGCGCCTCAAACAACGCCTCGGTCAGGTCGCTGGTGTCGAAGACAAAGATCTCCATCATCAGCTTCAGGTTCTCGATGGTCGGCTCACGATACAGCTGATTCAGGCGCTTGATACCTTCGGTCGGCATCGGGGTAAACAGGCTCATGCCGCCCGTTCCGCCGCCCATTAATACCAGTTTGCCCACGCGCTCCGGCCAGCTCAGGGTAAACGCCACAGCACTGTGACCGCCCATCGAGTTACCCAACAGGTGGACTGTTTGAATATCCAATTGATCGACCACGCTTTTCAGGATGCGGGCGTTGAGATCGGATCGCGAACCGCGGTTAACGATCCCATCGCTTTTGCCCCAGCCAGGACAATCCAGCAGGATCACCCGGTATCCGGCCTGTACCAACGGATCGATATTACGGCTGAAGTTTGCCCAGCCCGTCGCGCCAGGACCAGAGCCATGCAACAGCACGACGGTCTCATCGCCCTGCCCACAATCATTGAAATGCACGCGTAGGGTTTCGCCTGCTTCCTGCACCTCCAGAAAACGACTGGTAGCGGCTTCGGTTTGCGGTTGGTAAGTCATGATGTTCTCCTGCATATTCAGTTCTGTTTTAGTTCTGCGTAGTGGCGCTCAGGGAGCCGAATCCGGCGATCCACTCCGGGATCGGGCGGTAATAACGGCCTTCGCTGCGCCAGTTGCCAAAAGCAGAAATAGCGGCGAAGGCGGCAACCCAGGTTTTCACTTCGTGCGTTGATTTGCCCGCCATCGCGGACAGCTCTTCGTTACTGACCGCGTCCAGCTCCTGCAAACGCCCCTGCTCAAGCAGGGACATAAAACGGTTATCCCAGACAGGGTTAAGCGGGTGTAGCGTGTTTTGATCGACCACAAACTTCTCGGCGGCGCTGATCACCCGCTGCTGGCGCAGCTCGCGCTCGTTTTCAGGTAACTGTTTGCCGCTGCCGAGCAGGCGGTCACGCATATGGGCATCAGCCTTCGCCAGCTCCGGTACCGGTGGCTGATGCGACAGACCACCAGAGCCTAAAAACAGCACGCGCTTATTCAGCGAGCTGGCGAAACGGCCAATCGCTTCACCGAGCATGCGGGTACGCTGAAAGCCCGGCAGCGGCGTGGCGACGCCGTTAATAAACACTGGCAGCACCGGCACCTTATCCAGGCCGCCGAGCAAAAACTCCAGCGGCTGCGCGAAGCCATGATCGACCTGCATGTTGTAGGACACGGCGAGATCGATACCGCTTTTCATTACCGCGTGGGCGCAGGCTTCAGCGAGATCTGTCGGCACCGGTAATTCCCCCGCCGCGCTACCAAAATCGCCGATCGCCGTAGCGCCAACGCCTAAACAGAACGGCGGCATCACGTCGTAGAAAAATCCGTTGTAGTGATCGGGGGCAAACAGCACGACCAGTTCAGGTTCGAACGCCGCAATACGTGCCCGAGCGCTGGCGATCACGCCGTTAACCTCGTCGAGCACAGCCTGTGCCGGGTCGACATAGCCCACCAGCGGCGAGTGGGAAAGACAGTGAAGATAAGCGTGCATATCAGGCAACCTTTTCAACAGGAATGTCGGCAGTAGCGCGAGTGAGCGTCATCACCGACACCAGTTTATTCAGGGTGCTGCCCAGGGTTTGCGGAATGGCGATGGCGGCCACGAAGCGGTCCGGGCGCATGACTACCAGCGCGGCGTTGTGCTGGGCAAACCACGCGCGCAGGCGGTTTTGCGTATCGCCTATGCGGGTAACGCCGTCGTGGTTATCCTGATCGGTATGTATCTGCGTATCCGGCACGACCTGGATAAAACGCGTCCCCAGCGCCTGCCACTGTTGGATCTGCGCCTCGCTCATGCCCCATAGTGGGTTACAGCCCCAGCCAATCACCGCGAAATTCGGTCCGATGACGTTGTCGAGCAACGTCACTTCGCCCGATTCCCGCGTCACCTTCGGCTGGATAAACATCTTGCCGACCGGTGAAGTTTTCGCGTCGCCTTCACGCACCAGCGCCCCGGCGTGGTACTGCGGCATCGGCTTAAAGCGCATTTCAAGGAAGTAGCGTTTGACCGGCGGAATATAGTTCAACAGCCAGGAAACCCCATCGCGTACCGCGCCGTGCCAGCGTTTGGGCGGCGCAAGTACGTTGCCAGCGGTCACGGAGAGGTCGATCATCGCTTTGGCGTGGTCGCGGCGTTCCTGCTGGTAGGTATCCAACAGCGCATCGCCGGCTTTACCGTTAATCACCAGCGCCAGTTTCCATGCCAGGTTGAAAGCATCGCGCATGCCGCTGTTATATCCCTGACCCTGCCAGACCGGCATAATGTGCGCCGCATCGCCCGCCAGCAGCACGCGGTCAATACGAAAACGTTCGGCCAGACGAGCATTATGGGTATACACGCGCTGGCGGATCAGCTCGACGTTGTCCGGGTTCGGCAGCACTTTGCTCAGTAACTGGCGCATATTCTGCGGCTCGCTAAGCTGCGCTTCGGTTTCCCCCGGCATAACCATAAACTCAAAACGGCGCACCGCGTGCGGCAGCGCGGCAGAGACATACGGGCGCACCGGATCGCAGCACAAATACACATGCGGCGTGCTGAGCGGATCGTTGGCGATATCCACCACAATCCACTGATTCGGCGCGGTTTTACCTTCAAACGGCACGTTCAGCAAGCGTCTGACGTTGCTGCCGCCGCCGTCGCAGGCCACCAGCCACTGAGCCTTCACCGTTTCACGTTGACCGTCTGGCGCTTTCAGATTTAGCGTCACTTCGCCGTTTTGTTGGCTGAAGGCCTCCAGCTCGCGGGAGAACAGGCAGCGCACGTTGGGAAAACGCGACAACCCTTCCAACATCACCGCGTCCACCTGCGGCTGAATAAACGCATTACGACGCGACCAGCCAAATTCGTCGGTCATCGGCTGGATATCAGCAAAGCAACGGCCTTTTGGGGTGAGAAAGCGCATTGCGTGCCACGGTGTGGTGTGCGGCAAAACGTTCTCGACCAGCCCCACAGACTGCATAGTGCGCAGCGCTTCATCGTCAATGCCGATGGCGCGAGGATAGTCGATCAGCGTGTCGAGCTTCTCCACTACCAACACCTCAATGCCCATCTGCCCAAGATAGTTGGCCATCATCAGCCCTACCGGACCAGCACCGGCAATCGCCACCTGCGCGGTATGCTGCACAGCGGGTTGGATATCCGGGTTTTTTGTTGTCATTTCAGAACCTCACGACTCGGACAAAACGCAATTGCGGACCCTGGTGAGGCGCAACTTGTTTTGTTAAAAATATGTGAATAATTTTTTGTTGTGCGGTCAGTATAGAAGCGAGTTTTTGCGCTACAATCAAAACATGCCAGGATGTGCACTAAGTGCACAACGTTGTTTTACCTTTAGATTTGTCAATGAATATGAAAAATGACGAGAGCACTGAGTACAAAACCGTACGCGGATTAACGCGCGGATTAATGTTATTAAATATGTTAAACCGGCTCGATGGTGGGGCCAGTGTTGGCTTACTTGCTGAGTTAAGCGGCCTGCATCGCACCACGGTCAGACGGCTGCTGGAAACCCTGCAGGATGAGGGCTACGTCCGGCGCAGCCTGTCCGATGACAGCTTTCGCTTAACCATTAAAGTCCGCCAGCTCAGCGAGGGGTTTCGTGACGAGCAGTGGATTTCTGCACTCGCCGCCCCGCTGCTGGGAGATTTGCTGCGCGAGGTCATCTGGCCGACCGACGTTTCCACGCTGGATGTGGACGCGATGGTGGTACGTGAAACTACCCACCGTTTCAGCCGTCTGTCGTTTCACCGGGCGATGGTAGGGCGTCGTTTGCCACTGCTGAAAACCGCATCCGGCCTGACCTGGCTGGCATTTTGCCCGGAGAATGAACGGCAGGAACTGATTGAAATGCTTGCCTCCCGATCGGGAGAAGAGTTCCAGCTTGCGCGCGAACCGCTGAAGCTCAATGCCATTTTGACCCGCGCGCGAAAAGACGGTTTTGGCCAGAACTTTCGCGGTTGGGATCAGGAGGAGAAAATCGCTTCTATCGCCGTCCCCATCCGCAGCGAACAGCGGGTGATCGGCTGCCTGAATTTGGTGTATATGGCCAGCGCCATGACCATCGAACAGGCCGCGGAAAAGCATCTTCCGGCCTTACAAAAGGTGGCGAAACAGATAGAGGACGGCGTCGAATCGCAGGAGATTTTGGTTGCCGGGAGGTGAGATGGATCACAGTTATGCGGATCATCTGATTGATAGCTGGCATAACTCACTAACCGGCCGATAAAACTCTGTGACCTCTTGCCCAAAAAATATCTTCATTACATAGTGTGCATTCGTTTTCTGCCAGGAGGCTGCATGTTAAAGGTCATTGCTGAGGATTTCATCAAACCTGAGTATATTGAAACTGTTCTCCCGTTGTATCGTGAGCTAATATCGGCTACGAAGAAAGAACCGCACTGCATTGCTTACGACCTCTATATTGATGAAAAAGATCCGGGCCATTTTATTTTTATCGAAGAATGGCCAAACCACGCGGCTCTCGATGAACATTGTGCCAGCGAGCATTTCCAGCGACTTGTACCATTAATCGATCAATACACTCGCCAGGAAGCACGTTACATACTGATGGATGACGTGGTAAATCCGGCTGTCTCGTGATAATGAAGAAAGTACTGGGATTACTGTTAATTATGTTTTTGGCAGGATGCTCAACACAAGGAAAGAAAGTCTTTTACTTCACTGGTCGCTGAGGGCTTAAAGCCTCTTCGAAAGAGGCTTTAAGCTTTGCAACAATGCATCACACTGATTACAAAGCGGAATCATCACTGTTCCAGCTGTATTATTATTTAGAGTTTATACTCCATTATTACTGTTTCAGATATTAAGCGCATTTTTATGAGGCCATTTTCATCGCGGCACCAATAACTGCCATACACATACTGCTCGCAAGTAAAACAATAAACCAATATATATAATTATTAAACTTTGTAAATAACCAGACAAACCTAAGTAATGACAATGCAGCAATAGAAATAGAAGACACAAACATTGTAAATATATAAATACCAGAAATTATCCATCCTGCTTCTTCGTAAATACTCTTCATTGTAAAAATAAGGATAGATAAGTAAAATGCTGATAAAGCAAGCCCGCTCAGAAAATCATAATAATCTATGTATGTGATGTTTTTATCTTTCTGCGGAAGAGCTATAAACTTTTCAAGTTTCTCATTGTCTACTCGTGACAAAAACCGGTTAATTAGCGGAGTAAACATCACTAAAATCATCACCAAATGAATGAATAGTAAAGAAAGTTTAATTCTGTCATCAACCGATTCATTCTGTGGCCAGATAGATATTATTTCATAATCCATTTTTGCAAGGAGAAAAAAGCAAATGGCCGATGGTACATATTCAGAAGATATAGCTTTCCATATTTTTTTAAAAATCACTTATATTACCCCATTAGTTATATCGGTGAATCACTATTAGTTAACCGTGCTACTAATCTGCAAATAGTTGGCGATCATATTTATTTAATACGGATAATATATACCTATTCAGAAACGGATTGCTACCTACTAATTTTATCACTACATACCTGAATCACGTAAATTACACATATCAAAAAAAAACCGAAACCCGCTCCTGAAAAGAGCAGCGTTCCGGTTTTTATTCAGTCCGAAGGGTTTCAGACTTTAAGCAGTTTCACCGTCGCGTCGATGTCGATTTCATCTTCCGAGAAGATCAGCGTCGTGCCCTGGAAGGTAGTGATGGCCAGCTTTTTCAGCGTGCGCATTTCACCAGGCTTCACGTCTGATTTCGGTCGGATGCTGTTCATCAGCACGCCGACAGACAGCACAGCATTTTCTTTGTCGATACGGGTCTCTACAGGGACTTCTTCGCTGTAGACCAGGAATGACTTGATCGAGGTGAGCTTCAGACGCTCGCCTGCGATATAGATGTACTTGCTGTCTGGTATGACTTTTACCGCGTAGGCAGACAAGCCTTTGTTGTTGGTGGTGGGCTCAAAAGTCACCGCCGCGTCTTTCTTGATCAGCTCAGGATTAGCAACCTTAATCACATGAAAATAGCGGTTGTCGCCGTTTTCATCTTTGATAAATCCAAAGCCTTTATCTTTAAACCACGTTGTGATTGTTCCGTTCATTGCTGTTTCCGCCTGATTAAACCTATTACTCGTAGAGTATACCTACTCAATTTGCGCGCAGTGTAAAACACAGGCCATGTCTTTGGCTACTCGTTACCCCAACGATTGAGGAACTCCGCAATATCATCGATACGCTGAGCGTCGACACCTGCCACGGTAGCCATCTCCTGCTGCGCTTCTTCGCTGATCTCTTCGTTGTTCATCAAACGGGTGATCAGCTGCTGGAAGTAGTGCGCCAGCGCGTCACGTTCTGTGTCGCTCACCGGCTTTGCGGCCTCGGTAGCGTACTCGTCGGCAATATCATAATATTTTAGCGGAATGTCGTTGTTCATCAGTTGCTCCGGGGTAAATGCATGTGCCAGCAGTTGCCTGCCGCGTCTGGTGTGAATGATAGCATTCTTATTTCATGGTTCGCGATCTGTTTTATTGGTCACTATGCATTACATATATCAATAATGTTTTCTGGCACCACTTCGCATTTAATCAACCTTTCCGTATTTAAATAACAGCATTCTTATTCAGCTCGATAAAAACAACTGCGTATTAAATAACGAGCCACCAAGGAAATATTAAATTACTTTAATTCTAATTACATTATCGACATCTGTAATCCGCAGTTGGCCCAATCCCATCGCTAGTCGCCCATTTGCCCGCATTCATCTTCTGGACAACACTCTACGATGACACCACTGACCCAACACGTGGAGCAAACACCATGAACATCACGCAAATCCGTAACGCTACGCAGCACATCACTTTTGGTGGCAAAACCTTTCTGATCGACCCTATGCTGGCGGCAAAAGGTACTTATCCGGGCTTTGCCGGTACGGCACGCGCCGAGATCCGCAACCCGACCGTTGATCTGCCTGTCGATATCGACACCCTGCTCAACGTTGATGCGCTGATCGTGACCCATCTGCATGAAGACCACTGGGATGAAGCCGCGGCTCGTGTCGTGCCGAAAGACAAACCGATTTATGTGCAAAACGATCGCGATGCGCAGGTACTGCGGGAACAAGGTTTCACGCAACTGACCGTACTGACGCAAAACACTGCGCTTGGTGATATCACCCTGCGTAAAACCGGCGGCCAGCACGGTTCGGATCGCGCTTACGCCGTCCCGCAAATGGCTGAGCGTCTGGGTGATGCCTGCGGAGTAATCTTCCAGCATCCGGCGGAAAAAACGCTGTATCTGGTCGGGGACACCATCTGGCGCGACGAGGTGGAAACCAACATGCGGACTTTCCAGCCAGGCGTGGTCATTCTGAACGCAGGCTTTGCTCACGTTATCGGGTTTGGCCCAATTATCATGGGCGCGGAAGATGTGCTAAAAACCCACTTCACGCTGCCCGAAGCACAAATTGTGGCGACCCACATGGAGGCGATTAACCACTGTCTGCTGACCCGCGCGGCCTTGAAAGAGTACGCCTGCGACAACCAGATTGCGCAATTTGTTAACGTGCCGGAAGATGGCGAAACCCTGACGTTTTAAACTCCACAGAGGACTCGTATGCAACCGCTTAACGTCGCCATTGTTGCCGTGGAAGAATTCAGCCCGTTTCACTTCTCGGTGCCGTGCATTATTTTCAGTGACAAAGTGGCGGCGAAAAAGCGTTTTGAGGTGCAACTGTGCGCCGAACAGCCGGGCATCGTTTCCTCGCAGGATGGCTTCTCCATTCACGCAGCCAACGGCTATGAAGCGGTGGAGGCCGCCGACATCGTGGTGATCCCCTGGTGGGGTACCACGGCACATCGGCCACCACAAAGCCTGCTTGATGCGCTCAATCGTGCGCGACAAAACGGCGCGCAGATTGTTGGGTTATGCCTGGGTGCGTTTGTTCTCGGCTACGCCGGTCTGCTGGATGGCAAACGGGCGGCTACGCACTGGGAGTTCGAGCAGGATTTCCAGGCCCGCTTTCCGGCAGCTCATCTGGATATCAACGCGCTGTACGTGGATGACGACGGTATTATTACCTCGGCAGGCACCGCCGCCGCGCTGGATTGCTGCCTGTACGTCATCCGCCAGCGTTTTGGCAGCACTGTGGCGAATCAGATTGCCCGACGGATGATTGTACCGCCACATCGCGAGGGCGGCCAGGCACAGTTTATCGAGCAACCGGTGGCGAAAAATACCAAAGATCAGCGCATCAACGTCCTGCTCGACTATTTGCGCCAGCATCTCCATGAACCGCATAATCTTGACGAGCTGGCGCAACGGGTGATGATGAGCCGTCGCACCCTCACCCGTCATTTTATGAAGGCCACAGGGTCAAGCGTGGCCGAATGGTTGATTGCCGAGCGCCTGCGCCGTAGCCAGACGTTGCTGGAGTCCAGCCAGTTACCCGTTGAACGCATCGCCGAACAGGTTGGTTTTCAGTCGCCCGTCACCTGGCGCCAGCATTTTAAATCCCACTTTGGCGTTAGCCCGGCTGAATGGCGTAAAACCTTTCGCGGCGATTAGCCTCTTTTTTGCGCCAGCCAGATGGTGTGCCCGGTGCATTGCGGATCTTCCATCACCATCTCGACCACCGCAAAACCGTGTGCTGACAGCAGTGCGCGGTATTCATCCGGCGCGAGGCTGGCGTGAAACAGCGGCTCACCTTCAAATTGCCCCATCGCGATGCCGTTGTCCGTACCGCTGGTAAACATCAGCGCACTACCGGGATGGCTGAGGCGGTCAAAAATCGGGAACATCTTTTGCTGGTCCTGCTGAGTTAAATGGAAAAAGCTGTCCCAGGCGATCAGTCCATCAAAAGTCTCATTGAGTGCCAACTCGCGCATATCCTGTTCCAGCCAGCGCTGTGCGGGAAAAGTGTTTCGGGCCCGCGTCAGCATCGCCGGGGAACCATCAACGCCGGTAAGCTGAAAACCTTGCTGGATAAAATAACCGGCGATCGGCTGACCGTTGCCGCAGCCAATATCCACAATGCTGCCCTGCCCGCCCATCACGGAAATAAATTTATCGAGCCAGCTTTTCTCGAACAAGGTGCGCGAGCGCTGGCTGGCAAAAGCATCCGCATGGCGTCGGTAGATGGACAGAATATTTTTTGCCGCAGAATCGCTCACAATGTCCTCACTTTTTTCTTCTGTTAGGTATAACGCCGATAAATCCTTCAGCACGCTATCCTCAAACCCTGGAATGCGCCTCGCAGAACCCATGCGCAAATACCCCAAAACCGTCCCGCTGTGGCATCATAGCGCACAGATAACGTCATTACAGGGGTGATAAACGTGAAACCGGTAACGCTATACGATGTGGCAGACCATGCAGGTGTCTCTTACCAGACCGTCTCTCGCGTCGTGAACCAGGCCAGCCACGTTTCCGCAAAAACCCGACAGAAAGTTGAGGCCGCGATGGCGGAACTCAATTACATCCCTAACCGCGTTGCACAGCAGCTGGCTGGCAAACAGACGCCACTGATTGGCGTTGTGACGGCAAACCTAGCTCTGCATGCCCCCTCACAAATTGTTGCTGCCATAAAATCCCGCGCCGACCATTCCGGTGCCAGCGTGGTGATCGCCATGGTCGAGCGCAGCGGCGTTGAGTCCTGTAAAGCCGCGGTCCACAATCTGCTTTCTCAACGCGTAACCGGGCTTATCATCAACTATCCGCTGGATGAAGAAGATGCCATTGCCGTGGCCGCTGCCTGCGGTACGGTGCCGGTGCTGTTTCTCGATGTCTCTGACCTGACGCCAATTAACAGCGTGATTTTCTCTCATGACGACGGCGCGCGCCTTGGCGTTGAACATCTGGTGCAGCACGGACATCAACGGATCGCCCTGCTGAGCGGGCCGCACACTTCCGTTTCGGCAAGGCTTCGGCATGCAGGCTGGCACAAATATCTGGCACATTACCAGCTACAACCCGTTGTGGAGCTGGAAGGCGACTGGAGCGCGATGTCTGGTTTTCAGCAAACGATGCACATGCTGAATAACGGTAACCTCCCTACCGCCATGCTGGTCGCTAACGATCAAATGGCGCTGGGCGCGATGCGGGCAATCAGCGAGTTCGGTCTGCGGGTTGCAGTGGATATATCGGTAATTGGCTACGATGACACCGAAGACAGCGCCTGTTACATCCCACCGCTGACCACCATCAGGCAGGATTTTCCGTTGCTGGGTGAAACCAGCGTCGACAGGCTATTGCAACTCCCCCGTGGCGGCTCCAGCGTGGGTAACCAACTGCTTCCCGTCACCCTGGTCAAGCGCAAAACGGTTCTGCCTCCCGATACGCAAACCACCACTCCCCAGGCACTGGCTGATTCACTGATCCAGCTGGCGCGGCAAGTTTCTCAGCTCACCCCCAAATTGTGAACGCATAACAATTGTGTGAGTCAGTTCACTTATTGAACGCCCCATCCTTTACAGCAAGGAGCGCTTGTTCGTATTTTGATTGAAATTGTGAGCGAGTAACAAATTCAAACAGGATACCGTTATGAACCTGAACACAGATTCACTCTCCGCTGTTCTGGCCCGCCGCGACTGGGAAAATCCCGGCGTCACGCAGCTCAACCGGCTGGAAGCACATCCGCCATTCTGTAGCTGGCGCTCAGCGGATGATGCACGTACCAATCAGCGTTCGAGTCAGTTACGCTCGCTGAATGGACAGTGGCAATTTGCCTGGTTTGCCGCGCCGGAGGCTGTGCCAGAAAGCTGGCTGACAAGCGATCTGCCACAGACAGACACCGTCAACGTCCCCTCTAACTGGCAGATGGACGGTTATGATGCGCCAATTTATACCAACGTCACCTACCCAATCCCGGTGAATCCTCCGTACGTTCCGGCACAGAACCCGACAGGATGTTACTCGCTCACATTTAATATCGAAGACGCGTGGTTAGAGGAAGGTCAGACGCGCATTATTTTTGACGGCGTGAACTCCGCGTTTCATCTGTGGTGCAACGGTCGCTGGGTCGGCTACGGTCAGGATAGCCGTCTACCGTCTGAGTTTGATCTTAGCGATTATCTGCTGCGCGGCGAAAACCGTCTGGCTGTGATGGTGCTGCGCTGGAGCGACGGCAGCTATCTGGAAGACCAGGACATGTGGCGCATGAGCGGTATTTTTCGCGATGTCTCCCTGCTGCATAAGCCCACTACGCAAATCCGCGACCTGCGCATTAATACCCGTTTTAATGACAACTTCAGCCGCGCCACGCTGGAAGCGGAAGTCAGAGTGGGTGGCAACGAGAGCGAAGATTTACGCGTCACCCTGCAATTGTGGGAAGGTGAAACGCTCACCCGCGAAACGACCTCACCACTCGGCAGTGAGATCATTGATGAACGCGGCGCTTATCATGACCGGGTAACTCTGCGTCTGAACGTCGAAAAACCGGCTCTGTGGAGTGCCGAAACACCCAATCTGTACCGCGCCGTTGTGCAGTTACACACCGCAGGCGGAGTACTGATTGAAGCGGAAGCCTGTGACGTTGGTTTTCGTCAGGTTTGTATCGAAAACGGCCTGTTGCTGTTAAACGGCAAGCCGCTGTTGATTCGCGGTACCAACCGCCATGAGCACCATCCGGTCAACGGCCAGGTGATGGATGAGGCGACGATGGTGCAGGACATCATCCTGATGAAGCAGAATAACTTCAACGCCGTGCGCTGTTCCCATTACCCGAACCATCCGCTGTGGTACACCCTGTGCGATCGTTATGGCCTGTATGTGGTCGACGAAGCCAACATTGAAACCCACGGCATGGTGCCGATGAATCGCCTCACCGACGATCCCGCATGGTTGCCTGCCATGAGCCAACGCGTCACGCGCATGGTGCAGCGCGATCGCAACCACCCGAGCATTATTATCTGGTCACTGGGCAATGAATCCGGCCATGGCGTCAATCACGACGCGCTCTACCGCTGGATAAAATCAGAAGACCCGTCACGTCCGGTGCAGTACGAGGGCGGTGGAGCTGATACTGCCGCCACCGACATTATTTGCCCGATGTACGCCCGCGTCGATCAGGATCAGCCCTTCCCCGCAGTACCCAAATGGTCGATTAAAAAGTGGCTGTCGATGCCCGGCGAACAGCGTCCGCTGATCCTTTGTGAATACGCCCACGCTATGGGCAACAGCTTTGGCGGCTTCGCCAAATACTGGCAAGCGTTCCGTCAGTATCCGCGCCTGCAGGGCGGATTTGTCTGGGACTGGGTGGATCAGTCGCTGACCAAATATGATGAGAACGGCAAAGCATGGTCAGCCTACGGTGGCGATTTTGGCGACACGCCTAACGATCGTCAGTTTTGCATGAACGGGCTGGTGTTCGCCGATCGCACTCCGCATCCGGCGTTATATGAGGCCAAACATGAACAGCAGTTTTTCCAGTTCACGTTACTGCCGGGCGCTGAACGCCAGATTGAAGTGACCAGCGAATATCTGTTCCGCCGCAGCGATAACGAAGTTCTGCACTGGTCGATTGCCCTGGACGGCAACCCGCTGGCCGCCGGAGAAATCGTTCTGGATATCGCCCCACAGGGCCACCAGGTGATTACCCTGCCGAACGTTCCGATGCCGGACACCGCAGGCGAACTGTGGTTGACGGTGCGCGTAGAGCAGCCTCAGGCAACCGCATGGTCAGAAGCCGGGCATATCAGCGCCTGGCAACAGTGGAAGCTGGAAGAGAAGCTCAGCCTGGTACGTCCATCACACGCCAGCAGCGCACCACAGCTGGATGTTAGTGAGAGCAATTTTACCGTGGTGGCCAACAACACACGCTGGCAATTCGATCGTCAGTCCGGCCTGCTAACACAATACTGGATTAGCGATGAAGCCCAGTTGGTAAGCCCGCTTATTGACCAGTTCACCCGCGCGCCGCTGGACAACGACATCGGCGTGAGCGAGTCAACCCGCATCGACCCTAACGCCTGGGTTGAACGCTGGAAGGCCGCCGGTCACTATCAGGCTGAAGCAACGTTACTGCACTGTGCTGCCGATACGCTGAGCAGTGCGGCACTGATCACCACCGAACATGCGTGGCAGTATCGGGGCGAAACGCTGTTCGTCAGCCGAAAAAGCTATCGTATTGACGGTAATGGTGAAATGCAGATAACGGTGGATGTCGACGTTGCCAGCGGTACGCCGCATCCGGCCCGCATCGGCCTGAGCTGCCAGCTGGCGCAGGTTGCGGAGCGAGTTAACTGGTTAGGTCTTGGCCCGCATGAGAACTACCCGGACCGTCTGGGCGCCGCCTGTTTCGATCGCTGGGATCTGTCGCTTGATGAGATGTACACCCCGTATGTTTTCCCGAGCGAAAACGGTCTGCGCTGCGGCACGCGCGAACTGTACTACGGTGCGCACCAGTGGCGCGGAGACTTCCAGTTCAACATCAGCCGCTTTAGCCAGCAGCAACTGATGGAAACCAGCCACCGCCATCTGCTGCAACCTGAGGCAGGCACCTGGCTCAATATTGATGGCTTCCATATGGGCGTCGGCGGCGATGATTCGTGGAGTCCTTCCGTGTCGCCGGAATTCCAGCTGAGCGCCGGACGCTACCACTTCCAGTTCGTCTGGGGCCAAAAATAATAATATAAGCAGGGCAGGTTGATACCTGCCCGCATTTATAGGAAGTCTGTTATGTATTATTTAAAAAACACTAACTTTTGGATGTTCGGCTTTTTCTTCTTCTTTTACTTTTTTATTATGGGTGCGTATTTCCCCTTCTTCCCTATCTGGTTACACGATGTAAACCATATCAGTAAAGGCGATACCGGCATCATCTTCGCCTGTATCTCACTGTTTTCTTTGTTATTCCAACCAATTTTCGGACTGCTGTCCGATAAGCTTGGCCTGCGTAAACATCTGCTGTGGGTAATTACCGGCATGCTGGTAATGTTTGCCCCGTTCTTTATTTACGTATTTGGCCCATTATTGCAGGTTAATATTTTACTGGGTTCAATTGTCGGCGGGATTTACCTTGGCTTTATTTACAATGCCGGTGCCCCAGCGATTGAAGCCTATATTGAAAAAGCCAGCCGCAGAAGCAACTTTGAATTTGGTCGCGCGCGCATGTTTGGCTGCGTGGGCTGGGCGCTGTGCGCCTCGATTGCCGGAATTATGTTCACCATCAATAACCAATTCGTCTTCTGGTTAGGCTCTGGCTGTGCGGTCATTCTGGCATTGCTGCTGTTATTTTCAAAAACAGATGCCCCCTCTTCTGCAAAAGTCGCGGATGCGGTAGGCGCCAATAACTCGGCATTCAGCCTGAAGCTGGCGCTGGAGTTATTTAAACAACCGAAACTTTGGTTCCTCTCCCTGTATGTGGTCGGCGTTTCCTGTACTTACGATGTGTTTGACCAGCAGTTCGCCAACTTCTTTACCTCATTCTTTGCCACCGGCGAACAGGGTACCCGCGTGTTTGGCTACGTCACGACGATGGGAGAATTACTCAACGCCTCTATCATGTTCTTTGCACCGCTGATTGTGAACCGCATTGGCGGAAAGAACGCCCTGCTGCTGGCCGGTACGATTATGTCGGTAAGGATTATTGGCTCGTCATTCGCCACCACTGCACTGGAGGTCGTTATTCTCAAAACGCTGCATATGTTTGAGATACCGTTCCTGATCGTCGGCTGCTTCAAATACATCACCAGCCAGTTCGAAGTACGTTTCTCGGCCACGATTTATCTGGTGTGTTTCTGTTTCTTCAAACAGTTAGCCATGATTTTCATGTCAGTTCTGGCCGGGAAAATGTATGAGAGTATTGGTTTCCAGGGAGCTTATCTGGTGCTGGGGATTATTGCGCTGAGCTTCACGCTGATTTCCGTATTTACCCTTAGCGGTCCGGGGCCGTTTTCCCTGCGGCGTCGTCGCGAAAGCGTCGCGCTGTAAAAGCCTCTTTGCCGGATGCACCACTCACGTGGTTTATCCGGCCTACGATACTAAAAGGCCCGGTAAGCATTGCGCCACCGGGCATCACACGATGTTACTCTTCGATCGCCTGACGGATTTGCTGCAACGACGCGGGATCGTCAATGGTCGTTAGATCGCCAGGATCGCGGCCTTCACAGATCGCCTGGATCGTCCGTCTGAGCATTTTGCCAGAGCGCGTTTTCGGCAACTGCGATACAAACCAGACGTGCGCCGGGCGGCCAAAATTACCAATCTGACTGTCCACCAGCGCCATAATCGCCTTCTCTTCCGAATGTGCGATGTCGCGATCTTCAAGGCTGTCGCTCTGTTTCGGAATGACAAACGCGACCGCTACCTGCCCCTTCAGCGCGTCCTTCACGCCGACCACAGCCACTTCGGCAACGTTCGGATAGCTGGAAATACTCTCCTCTATCTCACGCGTCCCCAACCGATGCCCGGCCACGTTGATGACATCATCCGTACGACCAAGGATGAAGTAATAGCCGTCCGCATCGCGAATACCCCAGTCAAAGGTGGCGTACACCTGACGAGAAAACAGCGACCAGTAGGTGTTCACAAACCGCGCGTCATCACCCCAGATAGTCTGGATACAGCCCGGCGGCAGCGGCCCTTCAATCACCAGCATGCCCTTTTCATTCGCTTCGCAGGGCTCACCGGTTACCTCATTGAGCAACTGCACGTTATATCCGTACATCGGCACGCCCGGGCTACCCAGCCGCGACGGGCGGTCGTCCAGCCCGCGGGCGATCGCCATAATCGGCCAACCGGATTCAGTCTGCCAGTAGTTGTCGATAACCGGGACGCCCAGCGTTTCCGTTACCCAACTGGCGGTCGGTTCGTCCAGCGGTTCCCCGGCCAGATACAGCACCTCCAGCGAGGAGAGATCGTGATTGCGGATTTGCGCGGTCGGGAATTTCTTCAGCACGCGGATGGCGGTTGGGGCGGAGAACATCCGGCTGACCTGATACTTCTCAACAATTTTCCACCAAACGCCGCAGTCCGGGTACGTTGGCAGCCCTTCGTACACCACCGTCGCCATCCCCGCCAGCAGTGGGGCATACACGATATACGAATGCCCAACCACCCAGCCGATGTCCGACGCGCAGAAGAACACACCGCCCGCTTTACCGCCGAAAATGGTGTCCATTGAAGTCGCCAGCGCGACCGCGTAGCCACCAACGTCACGCTGGACGCCCTTCGGTTTACCGGTTGTCCCGGAGGTATAGAGAATGCAGGAGGTTTCATTCGATTCCAGCCACGTCACCGGCACCCGCGCGCCAAGATGCTGTTGGCGCAGCGCGGCAAAGTCAAGGTCGCGCCCCTCCACCCGCGCCATTTTCGCCAGACCGCGATCGACCAATACCACATGACGCGGCTGGTGCTGCGCCTGACTGATTGCATCATCGAGCAGCTTTTTATACGGCAGGATCTTGCCCCCGCGCGCGCCGGCATCCGCCGAAACGATAATCACCGGTTGGGCGTCGTCGATGCGTGCCGCCACGCTGTGCGAGGCAAAGCCACCGAACACCACCGAATGGATCGCCCCAATGCGCGCGCAGGCCAGCAGCGTAATGTGCGCCTCGGCGATCATCGGCATATAAACCAGTACCCGATCGCCACGCTGTACGCCCAGCGACAGCAACATTGCCGCCGCCACGTTCACTTCGTCGTACAGCTGACGAAAGGTAAAGGTACGTTCTTCTTCGGTTTCCGATGACACCGCAATCAGCGCCAGCGCCTCAGGCTGTTTCTCCACCCAGCGGTCGATGGCGTTATGACACAAATTGGTCTTGCCGCCGCAAAACCAGCGGGCAAACGGCGGGTTGCTGTGATCCAGCACCTGCGTATACGGCTGCTGCCAGTCAATACGCTGGGCCTGTTCGGCCCAAAACGACTCCGGCTGCGTAATAGAACGTTGATAAAACTCGCTATAAGACATAATGCTCTCCTGTTGAACTTACGCCTTGCCGCACGCAGGTTTAGATTACATAAAGGTCCATATACTCATTGACCGGCATCTGCTCCAGGCGGGCTCTGTCCAGGGAGACATCCAGGATGCGCTGCTGCTGACGGGTCGGGAACTGACGCGCCAGGTTAATTTTGAACTTCTCGACCAGCTTCGGCATACCGTCGTTACGACGGCGCGCGTGGCCAATTGGGTATTCCACTACCACTTCTTCAAAGCGTGAGCCGTCGGTGAATTCAAGCGTGATGGCATTCGCGATGGCGCGTTTTTCAGGGTCGTGGTAATCGGCAGTAAAGGCCGGATCTTCGAAGCAGTTAATCTTTTCACGCAGTACATCAATGCGTTTATCCTGCGCCACGCCGTCTTCGTAATCTGCCGCCGTTAAGCGTCCGAACAGCAGCGGGATAGCCACCATGTACTGGATGCAGTGGTCACGATCCGCCGGGTTATTCAACGGGCCTTTTTTATCGATGATGCGGATACAGGCTTCGTGCGTACGAATGGTCACTTTTTCGATATCGGCAGCGGTCTTACCTGCAGCCTGTAACTGCTCGTACAGCGTCATCGCCGCTTCTACCGCGGTCTGCGAGTGGAACTCTGCCGGGAAGGAAATTTTAAACAACACGTTTTCCATCACGTACGAACCGTACGGGCGCTGGAAGCGGAAAGATTCGCCTTTGAAAGAGACATCATAGAAGCCCCAGGTTTTCGCCGTCAGTGCAGATGGATATCCCATTTCACCGGTTTTCGCCATCAGCGCCAGACGCACAGCACGTGAGGTGGCATCGCCAGCCGCCCAGGATTTACGCGTGCCGGTATTCGGCGCATGACGATAGGTACGCAGCGACTGACCGTCGACCCACGCCAGCGAGACGGCGTTGAGAATTTCATCCCGGTTAAGGCCGAGCATCTCGGCAACCACCGCCGTGGAAGCGACTTTTACCAGCAGGACGTGATCCAGACCGACGCGGTTGAAGGAGTTTTCCAGCGCGATACAGCCCTGAATTTCATGGGCTTTAATCATTCCGGTTAACACTTTTTTCATGGTTAACGGCGCTTTACCCACCGCCACCGCATTGCGCGACAGCCAGTCAGCCGTCGCCAGAATACCGCCGAGGTTATCGGAAGGATGACCCCATTCTGCGGCCAGCCACGTGTCGTTAAAGTCCAGCCAGCGGATCATCGCACCGATGTTAAACGCCGCCTGCACCGGATCGAGCTGGAACTGGGTACCCGGTACGCGCACACCGTTCGGGACGACGGTACCCGGTACAACCGGCCCCAGCAGTTTTTTACAGGCCGGATATTCCAGCGCTTCCAGGCCACAGCCAAGGGTATCAAGTAGGCAATAATGCGCGGTGTCATACGCCACCTTCGAGGTGATCTCGTAGTTCATGACATAATCAACGATATCAACGATTTCACGGTCAAATTCAGGGCGGACGTTCGAAATATGTGCAGACATAGGGTACATTTCCTGTTTTTTTATCTTTAGAGGTTTTGCATTAGCAACGTTTTTCAATAGGGACAAATTCGCGATCTTCCGGGCCGGTATAGTTGGCGGAAGGACGGATAATTTTGTTGTCCTGACGCTGTTCGATGATGTGCGCCGCCCAGCCAGTGACGCGGGCGATAACGAACAGCGGTGTGAACATTTCAGTGGGGACGCCCATCATGTTGTAAGAGACTGCCGAGAACCAGTCGAGGTTAGGGAACATCTTTTTCGTTTCCCACATCACCTCTTCCAGACGGTCGGCAATGTTGTACATTTTCAGCGAACCGCCCTCCTGAGAAAGCTGTTTCGCCACACGCTTGATCACCTGATGGCGCGGGTCGGCGATGGTGTAAACCGGGTGACCAAAGCCAATCACCACTTCTTTGTTTTCAACGCGTTTACGGATATCCGCTTCGGCTTCATCCGGCGTTTCGTAGCGCTGCTGAATTTCCAGCGACACTTCATTCGCGCCGCCGTGTTTCGGCCCACGCAGTGCGCCAATCGCGCCGATAATCGCGGAGTACATATCAGAGCCAGTTCCCGCAATCACACGCCCCGTGAAGGTGGAAGCGTTAAATTCGTGCTCGGCGTACAGCACCAGCGAAATGTGCATCGCCTTTTCCCAGCTTTGTGATGGCTTTTCACCATGCAGCAAATGCAGGAAGTGACCGCCAATAGAATCATCATCGGTCTCCGGCTGAATACGCTCGCCGTTATGGCTGTAGTGATACCAGTACAAGAGGATAGAACTGAGCGATGCCAGCAGTTTGTCGGCAATATCGCGTGCGCCGGAGACGGTATGTCCTTCTTTTTCCGGCAGCGTACAACCCAGCGCGGAAACACCAGTGCGCATCACGTCCATCGGATGCGAGGCGGCAGGCAGCGCTTCCAGTACGGTACGCACGTTAGCGGGCAATCCGCGCAGCGCTTTCAGTTTGCTTTTATAGGCGGTGAGCTCATCGCGGGTGGGTAATTTCCCGTGAATCAGCAGATGCGCAACTTCTTCAAATTCGCACTGTTGTGCCAGGTCAAGAATATCGTAGCCACGATAGTGCAGATCGTTACCGCTTTTACCCACGGTACATAAGGCAGTATTTCCGGCAGCGACGCCTGACAGCGCAACCGATTTTTTGGGTTTAATGACATGGGTACTATTTTGCAGGATCGTTGTGTCGCTCATGTTGTCCTCGTCATTATTGTAATATGTAGGGTACTAATTTATTGCCGGATGGCGGCTACGCCTTATCCGGCCTACGACGGTTACTTTTTTGTGTACAACGCGTCGAGTTTCTCTTCGAACTGGTAGTAATTGATGCTTTCGTACAGCTCGTTGCGCGTCTGCATAATGTCGATAACGTTCTTTTGCGTACCTTCCTGACGCAGCACGTTGTAAACCTTCTCCGCCGCGCGGTTCATGGCGCGGAAAGCTGACAGCGGGTATAGCGCCATCGCAACGTTCGCGCTGCGCAGTTCATCGGTGGTAAACAGCGGTGTGGCGCCAAATTCAGTAATGTTGGCGAGAATTGGTACCTGTACCGCATCGGCAAACTGGCGGTACATCTCAAGTTCGGTAATGGCTTCCGGGAACAGCATGTCAGCGCCCGCTTCGACATACGCCTGGGCACGATCGATGGCAGCCTCTAACCCTTCCACCGCCAGCGCATCGGTCCGCGCCATAATCACAAAGTTGGGATCGGTGCGCGCATCAACGGCTGCGCGGATCCTGTCGACCATCTCTTCTTTCGAGACGATCGCCTTGTTCGGGCGATGACCGCAGCGCTTGGCGCCGATCTGATCTTCAATATGCAGCGCAGCAGCACCCGCTTTGGAAATCGACTTGACGGTACGCGCCACGTTGAATGCAGACGATCCAAAACCAATATCCGCATCCACCAGCAATGGCAGCGGGCAAACATCCGTAATGCGACGAATATCAGTCAGCACATCATCAAGGGTAGAAATGCCGAGATCCGGCAGCCCCAGCGACCCCGCCGCGACACCGCCGCCGGAGAGATAAATCGCTTGATACCCGGCACGTTGAGCCAGCAGAGCGTGGTTGGCGTTGATGGTGCCAACGATTTGTAATGGGTTTTCTTTAGTGAGCGCAGCGCGAAACGCCAGCCCTGGGGAGTGTAGAGACATATCCCGTCCTCTTGTTATCAACTTGTTATCGTTCGTTGATATTTCTAAAGCAAGGGGTATGCCAGGGAGCTTATTTTCTCTTCAATTTAATTTTTTATCTTTTAAAACAATACATTAAATCCAATACTCCTATTTTTGTTGCACAAAAGCGTGTCAGCTATCGTTTCATGAAACGTTCCTTCACGTTTCATTGCAACATTTATGAAACACAACTAAACCCTAATACTCGGTTCCTTACTTTTTTGGGTTAGTTATGGCAGATACACATCTACCGCCGCGTGTGAACGACGACAAACCGGTTATCTGGACAGTCTCAGTC
Source organism: Citrobacter sp. Cpo040 (assembly GCF_030332915.1). Lineage (NCBI taxonomy): Bacteria > Pseudomonadati > Pseudomonadota > Gammaproteobacteria > Enterobacterales > Enterobacteriaceae > Citrobacter > Citrobacter sp. Cpo040. The sequence continues at coordinate 51,230 of NZ_JAOWGX010000036.1, read as the reverse complement.
ACCCGCCTGTTTGAACTGTTTCGCGACATCAGTCTGGAGTTCGACCACCTGGCGACCATCACCCCCATTCAGCTTGGTTTCGAAAAAGCGGTGGCCTATATCCGTAAGAAGCTGGCTACCGAGCGTTGCGATGCCATCATTGCGGCGGGCTCCAACGGCGCATATCTGAAAAGCCGTTTATCGATTCCGGTGATCCTGATTAAACCCAGCGGATTCGACGTGCTACAGGCGCTGGCAAAAGCGGGAAAACTCACCTCGTCGATTGGCGTCATTACCTATCAGGAACCCCTCCCGGCGCTTCTCGCGTTTCAAAAAACCTTCAATTTGCAGCTTGAACAGCGCAGCTATATCACCGAGGAAGATGCTCGTGGGCAAATCAACGAGCTGAAGGCTGGCGGTACACAAGCGGTAGTTGGTGCGGGGTTGATTACCGATCTGGCAGAAGAAGCAGGCATGACCGGCATCTTTATCTATTCGGCGGCCACCGTGCGCCAGGCCTTTGTCGATGCGTTGGATATGACCCGCTTGACATTACGCAGAAACGGTCAGTACGCCTCTGGCGATACGTTGCGCACTCGCTACGCGCTCGGAGATATGCGCGGTCACTCTGCGCAGATGGAACAGGTACGGCACACCATTATGCTGTACGCCCGTTCGCGTGCGCCGGTCCTCATTCAGGGCGAAACAGGAACGGGTAAAGAGCTGGCCGCACAGGCCATTCACCGTGAGTTTTTCACCCGTCAGGAGAATCGGCGCGGTAAACCCTCACCGCCGTTTGTTGCCGTCAACTGCGGGGCAATCACCGAGTCATTGCTGGAAGCGGAGCTGTTCGGCTATGAGGATGGCGCCTTTACCGGCTCTCGCCGAGGGGGGCGCGCGGGCCTGTTTGAAATCGCTCACGGCGGAACCCTGTTTCTTGACGAGATAGGCGAGATGCCGCTGCCGTTACAAACCCGACTGCTGCGTGTGCTCGAAGAAAAAGAGGTCACCCGGGTGGGCGGACATCAACCGATTCCGGTCGATGTCCGGGTGATTAGCGCCACGCACTGTAATCTGGAGCAGGAGATGAAACAGGGGGAGTTTCGTACCGATCTGTTTTATCGCCTGAGCATTTTACGCCTCAAGCTGCCGCCGCTACGCGAGCGGTTGCCCGATATCCTGCCACTGGCGGAAGGCTTTTTAAAACAGTCGCTGGCGGAACTGGACGTGCCGTTTTCTGAGCCTGTTCGCAAGGGGCTGGGGTTAAGTCAGCCGACGTTGCTGAATTATGGCTGGCCGGGGAATATCCGCGAACTGCGTAATATGATGGAGCGCCTGGCACTGTTTTTAAGCGTCGAACCGCAGCCAGAGCTGAACGTAGATTTTTTACAGCAGCTGTTACCGGAACTGTCCGTTGTTACCACTACACCGCACATATCATCATCACTGACGCCACAGCAGGTGCTGGCACAATTTGATGGTGACAAAACTGCCGCCGCGCGGTATCTCGGAATTAGCAGAACCACGTTCTGGCGCAGATTAAAAGAAAACCCGCCGGTACAATGACCGACGGGTGTCGTATTTTTTACAGCTGCACGTTATTTTTTCTTGTAAATATTGGCTGTGCCATGGATTTTGTTATCCGTTTGGCCGGAGGTTAATACCACCACGTCAGCGCCTTTCTCTTCAGCTTTCTTCAGAAGGTCTTCTTTAGCATCCGAAGTAGAGACTTCATTACTCGTTGAAATATCACCGATTTTTGTATACTGAGACTCAACCTTTTCAAACTCAACCTTCGTCATAAATTCCGCGGCGTACGCGTTGGTCACAACAAAAGCTAACGCACCAATAAGTACTTTAATTCCAGTTTTCATATAAAAGCTCCAGATTTTGTTATATATGCCATCATCGACCCCTGAACATTCGACATGCGAGTCAAGGATGATTAATAAGTAGTTCAGGCTGGCAAAAAGATCCAGAGCAGGCGGAAATATAAAGAGATTTTGCGAATCGTTAATTACGCAAAACGCAGTGGCGCTGCGTTTTAACGCGCAGTGTGAGTGAATGCGCAGAATGGCGTGCGCACTAAAATTATAGTGTTAGCTGTCACTTAAGCGCTTACTAATGGAAACGTTGTCTATGGAACCTCTGCACGCCGTCGTTCTCACCATCAGCCTGTTTGTTTTAACCTTTTTTAACCCCGGCGCAAATCTGTTCGTGGTAGTACAAACTAGCCTGGCATCCGGACGACGCGCAGGTGTGATGACCGGTCTGGGTGTTGCCTTGGGTGATGCGTTTTACTCCGGCCTTGGGCTCTTTGGTATGGCAACGCTAATCACCCAGTGTGAAGAGATATTTTCATTGATTAAGATTGTCGGCGGTGCCTATCTGCTGTGGTTTGCCTGGAACAGCATCCGCCATCAGGCCACGCCGCAAATGCCCACGCTACAGCAACCGCTTTCCGCCCCCTGGTATGTGTTTTTCCGCCGTGGATTACTAACGGATTTATCAAACCCGCAAACCGTGCTGTTTTTTATTAGTATCTTCTCGGTCACCTTAAGCGCAGACACACCTACGTGGGCCAGACTGATGGCATGGGCAGGTATTGTGTTGTCTTCCGTTATCTGGCGTATATTTCTCAGCCAGGCATTTTCTTTGCCTGCCGTGCGACGGGCGTATGGTCGTATCCAACGTGTTGCCAGCCGGGTGATTGGCGCAATAATAGGTGTTTTCGCGCTAAGACTTATTTATGAAGGTATTAGCCATCGATAAGAGAGTTTAACTTGACCATCGTGAGGTAATTGTCCGTAATACCGCCTGAATTTTTAATCGCAGGTTGAGTGGCAGTGAGATGGAACAGGTTGAACCGGTAAACGACACATTACTCCTTACAGAATGGCAGGCGCTGATATGACAAACATCGCCTGAAGTTCACACGCTCCTCACATCGTTAAGCGATGAAGAGATCCGCCATTTAGTGACCGTTTTTTATGACTATATGCTCTCCCATGCCCAGAGCGCATTGTTCCTTAATACAGAACAGGTCAGTACCCGCCTCAGTGGTAGTATGTTTGACTGGTTACGCAGCGTGCTCGGCAGCGCGCACGAAGATCTACCGCAGCTGCTGGCCAAACAACGCAAAATTGGCGTGGTGCATGCCCGTATCGGTCTGCCCATCGATCTGGTAAACCGCGGCGCGCGTAAGCTCAAGGATGAGCTGTATCGGGTATTGAAAACCAAAGCTGACGACTCGTCTTCCCTGCTGAGCAATGCTATCTGTTTCAGCAGTCTGGCAATGGATACTGCGCTGGAGGCCATGACCGTCTCTTATTCCCCAAGCCACCAAAACTCCCTGCATACGCAGGAGCAGTATCGCCTGCAGACCATTTACGATGACGTTAACGTCGAACGCGAACGACAAATTCGCTCATTTACCGACTGGGAAAATCAGTTTATCTATAACATCGCCATCGGTATGCCTTTCGGTGAGATGGTATTTCTGGCAAATTCTGATTTTGGTATGTGGTTCTCGCATAAAGGAAAACACATTCTCGGCAACAGCAATCTGTTGAATGAAATGGAATCGCTGATAGCAGAGATCGACAACCGCATGACGACCACCCTGTCACCTCAGCATCAGCCGACAGAACCTGAGAGGATGAGCCTGTTGCAGGATGTCCGCCAGCTGTCGGCAAAAATCCATTTCCTGCTCGCCTCAATGTTTGACGCACTGGTGAAACAGGAAAATGGTAAAGACTCGCTGACCCAGTTACTTAACCGCCGCTTTATTCCAACCATCATGCGGCGTGAGATTTCGTTAGCGTTACATGCGCGGAAGCCTTTTAGCCTGGCGATGCTGGATATCGACTACTTCAAGCAAATTAACGATAACTTCGGGCATAATACCGGCGATCTGACGCTCAAAAACGTCGCAGCAGTCATTTATGATCATATCCGTAGCAGCGATTACGTGTTCCGCTACGGTGGTGAAGAATTTATGATCCTGCTCGTCGAGTCAGACAAGTCGCAGGCCAGTATCATTCTCGAAACGCTGCGTATGAAGATTGCCGGGATGTGCATGGCGGCATCGGCGGCAGAATCATTTTCTATTACCGTCAGCATTGGCATCGCCGAATATGACTATCACCCCGACTATAAACAGTTGGTTGATAAAGCCGATCGCGCGCTTTATCTGGCGAAAAGTAATGGCCGCGATCGCATAGAGGTATATCAGGAATAATCTTCTCCGCCACAGAGAAATAAATACCCCGTTCAGGGTATTTATCTGATCGGCGATAAATACCGAGCTGTTATTTTTATTCAAGTCTATTTGCGTGATAAAAATAACAGCCACATAATAAGATGCAAATCAAATACACCAAATCTGAATAGCGCTAGCATATCCCGGTGATGACGCCTTCTGAATGCAGAAGGGGAAATATGAGGGATAGTATAAAACCATGAACGGGAAGAAGAGAACACGCTGGCAGCGCCGTCCTGGCACGATCGGAGGCAAGCTGCCGTGGAATGACTGGCGCAATGCCAGCAGCTGGCGAAAAGCCACCCAGTTTCTCCTGCTGGCTATTAATATTTATATTGGCGTAACGTTCTATTACTGGGTCCGCTATTTCGAAACCGCCGGCACCAGCGTCTATATTCCAAGGCCTGGCGGTATTGAGGGATGGCTACCAATCGCGGGTTTGATGAATATCCGCTATACGCTGGAGACTGGTTTTCTTCCGCCTATCCATGCCGCCTCCATGCTGCTGTTAGTTGCGTTTATCCTGATTAGTCTGTTGTTAAAAAAAGCCTTCTGTTCGTGGTTATGCCCGGTGGGCACGCTATCCGAACTGCTCGGCAATTTGGGGAAGAAAGTATTTGGTCGCAACTTCACGCTGCCGCGCTGGCTGGATATCCCGCTGCTCAGTCTGAAGTATTTGTTGCTGAGTTTCTTTTTGTATATCGCCCTGTCGATGCCTGCGCAGGGGATTCAGTATTTTCTAATGTCGGCCTATGGCATGATTATCGACGTAAAGATGCTCGATTTCTTTCGCCATATTGGCCCCGCTACGCTCATCTTTGTTGTCGTTATCAGCGTCCTGAGCCTGTTTATTCGCAATGCCTGGTGCCGCTATCTGTGCCCTTATGGTGCGCTGCTCGGCCTGTTCTCGCTGCTCTCGCCGTTTAAAATCCGCCGTAACGCAGACAGCTGCATCGACTGCGGAAAATGCGCGAAAAACTGCCCGTCGAATATCCAGGTCGACAGACTGATTCAGGTGCGTACCGTGGAATGCACTGGCTGCATGACCTGCGTTGAATCCTGCCCGGTGGCCTCAACGCTGAGCTTTTCACTGCAAACACCGCCGGGGGCGCAAGACAACGGTAAACCGTTATGGCGACAGAAGACGCTATCAGGTGTTGCCATGACGCTACTGGTGCTTGGCATTCTGTTTGCCACCATTGGTTATGCCGTTTATGCCAATGTCTGGGATACACCAGTGCCTGATCATATGTATTTCCAGCTGATCCCGAAGGCAAAGATGATCGGCCATTAATTTTTTTATCAGTATGTTCAAAACCCTGCCAATTCTGGCAGGGTTTCCCGCCTGTCCTGCCATTTTAAGACAATTGAACTTGTGCCATCGCGCTCTCGTTTATACAACCTTAAATATCATCTGTAATAATTTTTCTATTTTGTTATGGGCGACTGGGATCAAAATAATGAACGGAATAACATCATGACTAAAATAAAACTGGCACTGCTATTACCTCTGTTTCTGGCAGGTTGTACGATGAATGACGGGGAATTAAGAAACGCTTACGCTCAGCATTATCAGCAACCTACCGCTTATGTAGATGCTTATAAACAGAAAATAGCCAGTATGGATATTCATGCGCTGGCCCAATATGCCGCCGCGGAAGATAAGAAAAAAATGCGTGGGCAGCCAAGACTGAAAATCGACGAATTCATTACCATTGAGAACGTGCAGGCGAAAGGAAATCGGGTGGTCTACGATTACTCACTGTCCGAAAGCTGGCTGGCGCTGTCCGCAGATAAACAGCGCGAGAAGCAGACCAATATGAATAAAGACCTGATCTACCGTACCTGCTCGCTGGAAACGGTACGTCTGGCGCAGGCAAAAGGGCTGGAAGAAGAGCATAACTATTACAGCCAGTACCCAGACAAAGTCGCCTTTACGCTGAGAACCAGCGCGCAGATTTGTATGCAAAACGGTTTTACAAAATAACCTCAATCACAATGCCTGATGCGCTGCGCTTATCAGGCCTACGATTTGCACGCTGCCGTAGGCCGGATAAGGCGCCAGCACGCAGATTTGTCTGCAGAACGGTTTTACACAATAACCGCAATCCACTATGCCTGATGCGCTGCGCTTATCAGGCCTACGATTTGCACGCTGCCGTAGGCCGGATAAGGCGCCAGCGCGCAGATTTGTCTGCAGAACGGTTTTACACAATAACCGCAATCCACTATGCCTGATGCGCTGCGCTTATCAGGCCTACGATTTACACGCTGCCGTAGACCGGATAAGGCGCCAGCGTGCAGATTTGTATGCAGAACGGTTTTACACAATAGCCGCAATCCACTATGCCTGATGGCGCTACGCTTATCAGGCCTACGATTTGCACGCTGCCGTAGGCCGGATAAGGCGCCAGCGCGCAGATTTGTATGCAAAACGGTTTTACAAAATAACCTCAATCCACTATGCCTGATGCGCTGCGCTTATCAGGCCTACGATTTGCACGCTGCCGTAGGCCGGATAAGGCGCCAGCGCGCAGATTTGTCTGCAGAACGATTTTACAAAATAACCGCAATCCACTATGCCTGATGCGCTGCGCTTATCAGGCCTACGATTTACACGCTGCCGTAGACCGGATAAGGCACCAGCGTGCAGATTTGTCTGCAGAACGGTTTTACACAATAGCCGCAATCACAAAGCCTGATGCGCTGCGCTTATCAGGCCTACGATTTGCACGCTGCTGTAGGCCGGATAAGGCGCCAGCGCCGCATCCGGCTAAAACATCAGAATTTCCAGGACACACTGCCGACAATGCTGCGCTCGGCGCCGAAGTAGCAGTATGAGAGCGAGTTACAGGCTGCAACGTAGCGCTTGTCGGTCAGGTTGTTAACGTTCAACTGCGCGCTCAACCCTTTAATGCCGATATTCGTTAAGTCGTAACCAATCACCATATCCACCAGTGTGTAGGACGGCAGGGTGTGAGTATTCAGGCGATCGCTGGTAATACCGTTAACGTAGCGCACGCCTGAACCCAACGTCAGGCCGTCCAGCGGACCGCTTTTCACATCGTAGCTCAGCCAGGTACTGGCCTGGTTACGCGGGGCGTACACTGCGCGCTTGCCCTGTTCTTCCGGGCTGCTTTTCTTATAGCGAATGTCGGTATAGGTATACGCCGCCTGCAAACGGAAGCTATCCGTCAGTTGGCTAATTGCCTCCAGCTCCACCCCTTCAGATTCAATTTCCCCAATCGAGCGGTACGGATCGGTCGGCTCTTCTTTGGTGGCAATATTCGTCTGATTGATACGGAACACCGACGCGCTGAACTGACTGTTAAGTCCTTCCGGCTCATATTTCAGCCCCGCTTCCCACTGCTTGCCTTTCATCGGATCCAGCAGATTGCCGTTCTCATCGGCAAAGCTGGTTGGCGTAAAGGCAGTGGAATAACTCACGTACGGCGCAAAGCCGTTATCGAATAAATAGAGCAGCGCGGCGCGGGTGCTGAAGTTGTTTTTATCCAGATCGCTGCGAGTATCCTTGATCTTATCAATGTTAGAAACGCTGACCTGATCGTAGCGACCACCGAGCGTAATACGCCAGCGATCCCATGACATCTGATCCTGCAAATAGTAACCCGTCTGGCGCAACTTGTGTTTCTCACGCGCATACATGTCGATGTAATCAGGCTTCGCGCCGTACACCGGGTTAAAAGCGTCAATCGGCGGGAAAGCGCCGTAGTAACCGGTAGTATTGTTGCTGCGATCCTGATAGTCGATCCCCACCAGCAGACGGTGGTTTACCTGCCAGGTATCAAAGCTGCCGTCGAGCTGGTTATCCAGCGTAATCGCCGACATTTTTTCATCAGAGCCGGAGTAACCGCGATTAAGCTCGGTTTCATTCAGCCAGCCCGCCGCATACACCTGATTCAGCTCAACGTCGGTATGCAGATAGCGCAGCTTTTGCCGCACCGACCAACCGCTATCAAACATATGCTCAATGTTGTAGCCCACCATGTTTTCACGGCGATCGTATTTGTCGTAATCATCCTCGCCTTCGTAAAAGGTGTTGGAGATCTTTTGCCCGTAATGCGGAACCACGGTGCCGTCATACGGCAGACCGGAGTGGCTACCGCCTTCCGGGTCACGGTGCAGATAGGCCATCAGATCCAGACGCGTCTGATCGGTGATACGCCATGTCAGGCTGGGCATCAGCGCGTAACGCTCTTCCTTCAATGGACCAAACTGCGAGTCCGCGTAACGCGTCATCCCGCTCAGTCGCGCCGCCACGCGATCGTTATCATCCAGTGCTCCGGTGACGTCAAACGCCGCGCCGCGCTGGTTATTGTTGCCGGCAAACAGCTTCACTTCGCCGCCCGCATCAAACGATGGCTTACGTGAGGTCAGCGCCACAATGCCACCCGGAGAGGAACGACCATACAGTACGGAAGCCGGACCGCGTACGACTTCGATATCTTCGAGGAACCACGGATCGACCACCAGCGAGCTGTGTGAGTTGGTGTCGCCCATCATCTTCAGACCATCGAGATAGACGTTATCCAGGCTACCGTCAGAAAAGCCACGCAGCACGATGTAGTCAAAGCGGTTGGAAGCGCCAATCTGATTGCTGTACACCCCCGGCGTATAGCTGACGGCCTGGCGCACGCTGGTTGCGCCCTGCTCTTCAAACTGTTCACGGGTTACGATCGATACCGACTGCGGTGTTTCAATATCCGGCGTGGCAAGCTTCGTGGCCCCGCTCTGCATCTGCGAGGTGACAACCACCGTATCGTTTTTTGTTGTTTCCTGCGCCAGCAGAGGAAAAGCCACGCTGCCGGTAACCCATCCCACCAGCAGCGCCAAGCGAGTCTTCGCGAACATGAATATCTCCAAAGGCATGTCTAATTGTAAGTGAGAATTATTACCTTTTTGCTGACGGAGATAGCTATGCCGGATGCCAGGTTGCCTATGCGCAGTGCCAAATTGTCAGGAAATCACGTGCGTAAAACGCAAATATGGATTAGCAAAGTTTGAGCAAATCGCCGGGCGAAAAGCCGTAACGGCGACGAAAAGCAGTAGAAAAGTTAGTGGCGTGCTGATAACCCGACATCCAGGCCGCCTGTTGTACGCTATATCCTTCCAGTAGATAGCCGCGCGCACGTTCCAGACGGCAATCGCGCAGGTAGTCGAATACCGAACAGCCATAGGCTGCGCGAAACTTGCTACGCAGACTACTGGGGCTCATTGCCGCGCGTTGCGCCAGTTCATTAAGGGTGTAGTCTTTTTCGGGACTCTGCTCCAGCAGTCGGCGAACGACCTCCAGCCGCTGCTGCTCACCGCTCGCCGCAAGACGTTTACCGCTCTCGACCTGACACACGCTGAGGCCATGACCAAACAGTTGTAATATCAGCCCTTCCAGCATCAGCTGACGAGAAATATGGCTAATCGTACTCTGCTGTGTGTACAGTAGTCCGCTGAGTAAAAACCCCGGCACCTGCCAGATAAGCGTCGGCGTTTGGCATCTTTCCCACTCACGCATCAACGATTCGAGCAACCCCGTGCGACACGCGCCGTCGGGATACAAACCGAGCGATAATGTCCGCAGTTTACAATCAGCATGATGACGGGCACGCATCGTCTGGTGCTCACTCAGGCGTGAGCTAAACGCCATGCCGGAGCGCACCACATGCTCCTGTCCGTTAAGCGTCAGGATCACGCAGCCTTCCAGTACCACCAGCATATACAGAGGGCTGTCGTGACGAGAGGTGGTTTCGTAGGGTTGCAATACCTGTACGTCGGAGTGCGTCACGCACATCCCGCATGGGAGAGTCATCTCCTCAATTTCACCTTGCAGAACAGGGCTGCCAGACGGTAAATCCGGCCTTTGTGCCAACTGGGGAAAGCGGTAATCGATCCCGTAGCGCTCACCAAAATCCATAAACTCGCTGACGGAGAAAGTGCGAGCGACGCGTCCGGAGGCATTCAGGGCGGTGGTATTGTTCATGCTGTCTTCTGCACAGGAAATGGGATTAACGGTTTATAACTGAAGCAACATTACCATTACCTGCGCAATACGACAATAATAATGAGAACCATTATCAATATGATGATTAGCAGAATAAACAGCTTAATCCAGCCAGTTTAGATCTGCCGAGGAGACACACGGCGCAGCCTTTTTTAACCAGCGATACAGCAGCTCAATATTTCTGAGCCGTGTTGAAGTCTTTGGCCAGACAAGGTAATAGCCCTCGCCAGTCGCTACCGCATCTTTAAACGGTAACGCCAACATCCCTGCCTGAATGGCCGCCAGGCTTAACAGCAGGTCGGCAACGGACACGCCATGACCGCTCATCGCGGCAAGACTGCCCTGCTCCAGGGTGTCGAACACTTTGCCTCGCGCAAGATTCAACGCCGGAAACTTCCCGGTGCGTTGCAGCCACCGACGCCAGTCACGGCGATCCGCTGAGGGATGAATCAGTTCACAGGCAGAAAGATCGCGCTGCGCCTGCACCAGCAGTGCGGTTGAGCACACCGGGATAAGCCACTCCTGAAACAGCAACCGGCTGTCGGTATCGTCACCAAAATGGCCATTCCCTAACAGGATCGCACAGTCATACGGTTCACGACCGAAGGATACCGAATCGGTATCCATCCAGACGCTGGAAATTTCGACAACCGGGGTCGGATGCGCTTCACGGAAATGACGCAGCACGTCCAGAAGCCAGCGCATCGTCAACGTAGACGGCGCTTTCAGCCGTAGCTCATGACTGCTGCTGCGAAAGGCATGACACGCGTGTTCCAGACTCTGAAACCCAGCCGTCAACTGCTGCGCCAGCCCTTGGCCAGAAGGCGTTATCTCGATACGCGGGCCGCTGCGGACAAATAGCTCACAACCAAACCATGCCTCCAGCGTGCGAATATGACGGCTTACCGCGCCCGGCGTCACGTTAAGTTGAATAGCGGCTTTACTGAACGATCCCAGACGGGCTGCGGCTTCAAAAGCCCTCAGGGCATACAACGGAGGTAGCGTCATTCTCAGCTTCTATGTTGAGTTTTACTCACAGTAGAGCGCAGTTTTATTCGTTTTTCAATGCGCCACGCAGGCGGAATACTGATGGAAAATATCATCAGGATAATCAGGTATGAATTTCACTTTACTGGCTACCTATAGCCTCAGCGTAGTAACCCTGCTGTTAACTCCGGGTCCTGTCGTGGCGTTGATTACCACCACCGCGTCGCAGCACGGCTATCGCCGGGCCTTTATCACGCTGATTGGCACTAACGGAGCTTCTTTAGTATTGATTGCTCTGGCTGCACTGATGCTAGCTGGCGTGGTTTCAATCTCTGCGATATGGCTTGGCGTACTGGGTCTTGTGGGATCGTTGTATATCGGTGTGATGGCGATTAACGGCCTGCGGGCCAGGGACTCAAAACCCGGACTGTGTGCGCCAAAACGCGATAACAGCGGGCTTATCCATGGATTTCTGACAGGGGTCGCTAACCCAAAGGACATTTTGTTTTTCGTAGCATTTTTTCCCCAGTTCATTGCCATTACGCAAGATTTCACCACCAGCATTCTGACGCTAACGCTGGTGTGGGTTATTTTTGATGTTACGGTGTTGTCTTTTTACATCATGGTTTTCAAACGCTGGATGCCAGAGCGGTTTGCCAGACGCAGCGTTTTTATCTCCTCCCTGTTTCTGCTCGCGGTGGCGGTGTTTGGCATTATTTATAATGTACACGCGCTACAAATGCTCTCACCCGCGATGTGATCCCCGACAGATTGTTCAGCCAGACATCTCATCTTGCACCGGGAGGAATAAAATAAGAACAAATCGACATTAATATTATTAATGGATTTATAAACCAGGATTCAGAAAATATAGACGATAACATTTTCCTGGCGTTCAACTGGCACCCTCACCCATGACAATGCATCAACGGCGACAGGTGCCATTTCATTTTCTAAGCGAAGTAGAGGCGTGTTGCCATCTGGCACAACCGTGCTTTCACCGATCTCAAGAACGCCCCGAAAAGAAATGGATACATTGTCTGGCGTATCCGACAACCTTATCCATTCGGTTGTAATCACTAACTTTCGAGTAAACATTCGCTGTCCTTTGCGCGTGGTATATATCCGATAACTTCACAGGTAGATCAATACACTCTTTGAACAAACAGAAATTTGTCCCCCATATCAGTTAAGCATTACTTAACAGAAAGAAAATTGAAGTAATAAAACTCATTCGAAATATGTTTCACAAATTCAACCGGCAGGTTATGTTTGATGAACGTTAACTTTGCAAACTCAATATCGCCGTACACTCGAATACAGAAAGGTTTGACTATCTCCCCCTGCACGCCAAAGCACTCCTGAAGCCGGGTGTCATCCATAAAAATAAAGTCACCTTTTCTGACCTTAATACTCTCATGAAGGCCTTGCCACTTCTCCGGAGTGAGCAGAAAGCTCTCCCATCCATTATTTCTCAACACTTCAATCGTGTGAGTAAATTTAAAATAGTCGTTTTGCATTGCCACATCACCACTCGATGTGGCGTACAAATATTCTATTTTAAATTTAAGTTGTGCATTGAGGCTTTTTTTCTTCCCCTCATCAATTAACCACTGAAGCTCACTGACAATGCTCTTCGAAAAGATTTTTCTTTTTTTGGCAATAGCCAGCCAATGCATAATGAATAGATGCTCTGACATTTTAGAGTAGATTTTATGATCCTTTATTGCGATACCAATTGCGACTAACGCACTCCAGGTAAAGGCTTCCAGATCATCCTGATAATGATGTCGTAACGTACTAACTCTTCCAGAATCCCTTACCACTTAAACCTGCCCAAATAAATCATCATTGTTATTCCACGTCATTCTTGTATTACTCTATTAAAAAATTACTACAACTAAAATCGCCAAAATATGATCCAGATTAACTTATCCCTATGTAATAAACGTGCAAATATAATACATCATACTTATTAATCATTAATCTGGGGTGGCTCAACAATGACTAATAAGAATAATGCGATAAAGATAAAGATTAATAATAATCACCAGTAATCAATATCACCTTTTGTGATGAGATCTGTAAACAGAAAAAGCAAACTACCGGGCATTCAGCAACCCGGAAGTTTGCTTATTACAGACGAAGTTAATAGAAAATACCGATGATCAGGGTATGCGTTACAAAGCCCACAATCAACGGTACGGCGGTACGTTTAACCACATCAAATGGCGTTATTTTCGCCCCACTGGAAACGGCAATCACCACGCCGGAAACCGGTGAAATTGCCCGCCCCATATGTGATGCCTGCTGCATCGGCAGGATCATGGCAACAGCGTTAGCGCCCATACTTGCCGCGATTTGCGGGATCAGCTCAACAAAAGCAAGGAATGGCGCATTACCCGATCCCATAATAATTGCTGCCGCCAGCGTCACCAGCGCAAACACCACCGCCATAGCAAATGGAGGTAATCCCACGTGCTCCGCCATCAGGATTAATTGATCAATGGCACCAATGACTTTAATTCCGTGAGCAAAAACACCTGCCGCAACCAGTAGCCCAACCACCCCGGTAAAGGCGGTGCCCATGCCTTTAAGGAAATGGCTGAATCCTTCGCATACTGACTTTAAATCACGCACCCGCAACCACTCAATCAACATGCAGACAGCCATCGAAATGAGCACAATGGTGATAATATTCAGGTTAATACCACTGACGAACATTTCCGATGATCCCACCGCCATCAATATCGGAAGCATCGGGAGCAGCGCATAAAAAGCCGGGGCATTTCCTGAGTCAGTCACCTCAGCGCTACCGATTTCCCGTGGTAGCGTTCCCGCTTTACGGTCGCAATGCCGCTGCCAGAAGAAATGGCAGACGCCCACGACCAGCACGGTTGCCAGCGCTGCGGGTCCCTGGTGGTAAACAACGTATTCCACCACATCCATATTGACCGCTTTAGATCCCCTGATAGCATCGATGGCCGTCGGGGTATACGCCACACCAAGCGAGGTGGCAATAACCCCAGCAGCCGAGGCCGCAGAAAGCCCTAACCCCAGCATAATGGGGAACATCGTCCCCATCAGCAACACGGCAAGCCCGGTAGCGGATGGGATGGCCAACTGCAGGAGGCTGGCGAGCAGATAGGAGAAAAATAGAAGCACATAGGGCGAACGCAGCGCGCGCAAAGGTTTCGTCACGACCCGCACAACAGCTTCATTTGCCCCGATATGATCCATGTAATGCGCAAATCCCATGAGCGCCATAATCATCAGGCCGAGATCGGCAGCACGCGTACTAAAGAGATCGCGCATCACCTCGAAAGGATCGAGAAATGAAATCCCCGTACTGGCAACGCCCTTCGGTAATACAGAACCCCATCCGGTTAACGCCGTACAAATCATCAACACCAGGCCCGCAATGAACAGCACCGGTTCAGCGCGATAACCTTTCAGTATCAGACGCGCGACCACCACGATAACCAGTAGGGCAATTAACACCTGAATCATGACTGAGCTCTCCTCTGCGCGAACTCAGCAAAGGTTTCTTCAATGACCGCTACCACCACATCGCTGGCGGCTCGCAGTGAACGCACCGGTAGATATTCATAAATTGAATGAAAGTTATGAGCTCCGGTAAAAATATTCGGGCAAGGCAGTCCTTTCTGCGATAGCACTGCGCCATCATACCCACCACGCATGGCGACAGGTTGCGGGGTAATGCCACACTTCTGATACGCGCGAAACGCAATATCAATCGGGTAGTGTGCATCGCCCTGCAAGCTATTGAACACATTGGCATAGCGATCGGTTAAATGACAGACCACGCTGTTTTCTCCCCACAGCGCGCAGGTGCTGACGGCAAGCTGGCGGATATATGCCATACGCGCCTTATACCCTTCTTCGGTAAAATCCCGGATATCCAGCTTAAGTACCGTACGGGCGCTGTTACCCTGAAGCTGTTTTACCCAGTAATACCCTTCGCGTCCTTCCGTATACTCAGGCGCCTCTCCTCCGGGCAGCATCGCAATAAACTTATGCGCCATCAGCAGCGAGTTCTTCAGCTTACCTTTGGCCGACATAGGGTGCGCGGACTGGCCGGTAAAGATGATTTCCGCATCACCCGCGTTCCAGTTCTCGTAGACAAACTCTCCAATGCCGCAGCAGTCCAGGGTATAGCCAAAATCAGCGCCAAACGCCGCAACATCAAACGCTTTTGCTCCCCGTAATCCCTGCTCTTCATCAGGAACAAAACCGACCTTCACCGGCCCATGCTTAATCTCCGGGTGCGCGATCAGGTACTCCAGAGCATTCATAATCGCGGCGATGGCGGCTTTATCATCAGCCCCTAGCAGACTGGTACCATCCGTCACCAGCAGGTCATCGCCGACATAATTTTTCAGTTCCGGAAATTCACTTTCACGCAGATAAATATTCAGCTCTTGATTCAGACACAAATCCCCACCGCTGTAGTGAAGACGTTGCGCATTTGTGTCCGCGGTCTGTTCCGCGCTGGTATCCAGATGGCCAAAAAAGGAAACGACAGGGATCGTGTCATCGGTATTTCCAGGTAAGGTCGCTGTCACAATAGCGGTATCCCTGACCTCAATGTTTTCCAGTCCTAATGCTTCAAGTTCTACTGCAAGTAGTTTTGCCAGTTCCATTTGACCAGGTGAAGAAGGCATTATCCCATTAGCACCATTTTCCCTTGAGGTCGTGGTATTGATTTTCGTGTAGTTAATAAAGCGTTCAACAATATCCATTCCAGGAGATCCTTTAATGTATCATTTACGAGGTACTGCAAGAGAAGACCTGCATACAGCGTGGGTTGAATAATCTGAGAACAAAATAAAATCAGCGCTCATCCCAGAACGCTGATTTTATGGGTGTTACGACAACGATTTATATAAAGGAAGATAAAAAAGGCCAGTAATTACACCAGTGATTAAAAACTCCTTTTGATTGATAAAATCATATTCCCTGTCTGTTTTTACTACATTTTCCATGGTGTTAAGCTAACAGAAGTCATAAACGGCATTCGTATGTCTAAGGGATAATAAAAATCATTTAGATTCTTGCCCCCGATACCGACACAAGACATACCATCGCTATATTTTTTTAATGAACTAATGCTGTAACAGCAACATGCAACCGTTTGCACCTCTCTACAAATAGCCACTTAACGCACTAAAATCCGTGAACAAAATCACAATTACTTCAAAAGCGAAAATTAACATAACGCTTAAAAACAGACAGTTATAAGAAAAGCTATATAATACCCCTATAAATAAAGATGAAATCACACTATTCACCATGAAATAGATTCATAGCGATACTATTTCAACATTACCGTATGGTTCACAGAACAAAACCTGTCGTCATCACTAATGCAAAACAACAAGAACAATAATATTAAATTATCTATTTATGACGATTATCAAAATTATACACAGGCAAAAAAAACCTCTCCCCTGAGAAGAGATTCAGGGCAGAGGTAATACGGGTGTTAAGGACATTTTTATAGTTTTGATGATAACAGAAGAGCTTCTTGCTGGATTGAGTATACACACTTCACGACGTTAAGAAAATTCCTAAAAAGAATTAAAAGCAAACACCATTAAAAATCATTTTTATAATAAAGACATATTTATCAAATAAAACAAAATTAGGATAGGGAAAAATTAAATATCACTAATCTATAGTATGACGCAAGTGGGGCTAACAACACATCATTACGGCCAATACCGCTACTGACAATGTCTGAATATTCAATAAATTTAATATATCCATACACCGCTCAGCTAACGAGAGTTAAAAAATTATAAAATAAGCTAAACGCAATTTTTCGTCATAGATCACATTTTCCCGACAGAACGATTCCCCTACTCGCCCAGGCTGGTATGATTCAGCAGGTAAATACCTATCAACTCAACCCGAGGCTTTGATGCTGGAGAATGTAATCATCAGATAATCAGCTTACCGACCTTTTCAGGCCGGACTGGTTATCAATGCGCCGAAATCGAATGCGGACACCGCTGTGTGTTTGCACGTTTTGCACATGATGATTAAACAGGTTTTCCAGTATGAATTTATCCCGTCAGGAACAACGTACCTTACACGTTCTCGCCAAAGGTGGCCGTATTGCTCACGTCCGCGATGCATCTGGTCGTGTCACTTCCGTCGAATGCTATAGCCGCGAAGGGTTACTGCTCTGCGACTGCACGCTCGACGTATTCAAAAAGCTCAGAACGAAAAAACTGATCAAATCCGTTAATGGTCAGCCCTACCGCATCAATACCACCGGGCTGAACAACGTTCGCGCCCAACTGGATAATCGCTAAGGAGAGAGAGATGGATATCCCGAAGATTTTTACGATCAGCGAAAGCGCACATCGCATTCATAATCCGTTCACCGCGCAAAAATATGCGACGTTAGGTCAGGTTTTACGGATGCCCCCAGGAACCCGCATCCTGGATCTCGGCAGCGGCTCGGGCGAGATGTTGTGCACCTGGGCACGCGATCATGGAATTTCCGGCGTTGGTATCGATATGAGCCAGTTATTCAGTGAGCAAGCCACCATGCGGGCAAGTGAATTAGGCGTCACTGAGCACGTGCGTTTTATTCATGCCGATGCAACAGGTTATATCGCCGAAGAAAAATTCGATATTGCCGCCTGCGTTGGTGCAACCTGGATTGCTGGCGGCGTTGCCGGAACGGTCAAACAGCTGGAACAAAGTCTCAAACCAGGCGGGATCCTGCTCATCGGCGAACCGTACTGGCGTCAGATGCCCGCAACGGAGGAGATCGCTATGGCTTGCGGCGCGACTTCAGTAGCCGATTTTCTTTCTCTGCCAGAACTTGTTTCGTCTTTCGACCTGCTCGGTTATGACGTGGTTGAAATGGTACTGGCTGACCAGGAAGGTTGGGACAGATACGAGGCGGCAAAATGGTTGACGATGCGCCGGTGGCTGGAGGCAAATCCGGACGATGAGTTTGCCGCCGAAGTCAGAGAACAATTGAGAAGTTCACCAGTGCGCCACGTTGCATTCACCCGGGAATATATTGGGTGGGGCGTATTCGCACTCATGAAGAGATAATATATGCAGTCGGTATAGCCTGGCAGGTTATACCGACTTTTTCATCGCATCATCGCTTACTTCATTAATACTTCAACAAATTTAGCTAACCATTGCGGATGCGCGGGCCATGCTGGTGCCGTCACCAGATTGCCATCAACGTGGGCCTGATCAATACCAATATCGGCATAATGCCCACCGCTCAGACGAACCTCAGGCGCACAGGCCGGATAAGCGCTACAGGTCCGGTTTTCTAACACCCCCGCTGCCGCTAACAGCTGGGGCCCATGACAAACTGCGGCGATAGGCTTACCGGCAGTGTTGAAATCTTGCACCAGCTTAATGACATCTGGATTCAGTCGAAGATATTCCGGAGCACGCCCGCCGGGGATCAACAGTGCGTCGTAATCGGCGACCCGCGCCTCGGCAAAATTCGCATTTAACGTAAAACGATGCCCCGGCTTTTCACTGTATGTCTGCGCCCCATCAAAATCGTGAATGGCGGTTTGAACGTAGTCACCCTGACTTTTATCCGGACAGACGGCATCCACACGATGCCCAAGCATTTGCAAAGCCTGAAAAGGCACCATCGTTTCATAATCTTCGACATAATCTCCGACCAGCATCAGTATCTTCTTCATTCACATCCCCCACTCACGGTTATTAATGATGAGAAATAACGGCCATCTTTACTATAGTCCACACGGTTCATGTCATTAATAAATACAACAGAACAATCGGCCAGATCACAATCCACGGCAAGGCCCGTCAGACGGGGCTCAGAGCCAACGGCGTGACATATGTTCATGCTGATAAATATAAATTATATATAAATATATAGTTGAGAAATTTTAATAGTAGCCAGTTTCACTCATTATATAAAACTAAGAGATTGCAACGCATATCTCTTGTGCTATATTTCGCGTGAAATTTACCCGCGATCACTTTATTTATTATTCAAAATTTAAAATACGCAGAATATTTATTATCTATTATTATTTTATTCACCTGATATCAGGTAAAAATACGCAAAGGTTAATCCTATGATGACAAGACGTTCATTCGTCAGACAAGGCCTGGTGACTTCAACGAGTATGCTACTCGCTGGTATGACGGGCTTCAGCTTTAGCCAATTTGCCCGCGCAACAGAGAACCGCCGCTGGCAAATGCCTGATGAAGGCGCACCACATACGGCAACCTGGATGGCGTTTGGTGCCAGTGCGGAGATCTGGGAACCTCATCTGCTACCGGTGGTGCAGGAAAACCTGGCGTTAGTTGCCAAAACCATCGCCGCATTTGAACCCGTGAATATGTTAGTACGCGAAGAAGACAGCGAGCTCGCCGCGCGTCTGTGCGGGCCGTCAGTCAATCTTCTGGTTCACCCAATAGACGATCTGTGGATCCGCGACACCGGGCCGGTGTTTGTGAAAAGTGCCAGCGGCGCGCTCGGCGGAGTGGGATTTAATTTCAACGGCTGGGGCAATAAGCAAGAGCACGAACGAGATGCCGATGTGGCTGAATTTGTTACTGATTACGTTCATGCCGAGTTTATCCCCTCGGTACTGACTCTGGAAGGTGGCGGTATTGAGGTAGATGGTGAAGGCACAGCAATCATCACCGAGAGCTGTGTGCTTAACTCCAACCGTAATCCTGGCGTCAGCAAAGCCGAATGCGAAGAAGAACTTAAGCGACTGCTAGGTCTGGAGAAAATCATCTGGTTGCCAGGTATTGCCGGCAAGGATATTACCGACGGCCATACAGATTTTTACGCCCGATTCACGCATCCGGGTACGGTGGTGGCGGGTCTTGAGCAGGATCCGTCATCCTTTGATTACGCGATCACCCGACGTCATCTGGACATATTACGGGCCGCCACGGATGCCAAAGGCCGACGGTTGGAGGTAGTCACGCTGGAAGGACCTTCTACCATCCGCCAGACTTATGCGAGCGATGATTTCGCCGCGGGGTATATCAATTTTTATCTGTGTAATGATGCCGTCATTGCACCGCAATTTGGCGATAAGCGCACCGATCGTAATACCCATGCTATTTTGCAGGAGCTGTTTGCCGATCGTGAAATTATTCAGTTGAATATCGACGGTATCGCTGCCGGTGGCGGCGGTATTCACTGCGCGACACAGCAGCAGCCTCGTTAATGATTAACAATTGAGTGTGTTGTGGGAAGGTGGGGAAACTCACTTTCCTGACAATAACAGAATGATTCCCTTAGAAAGATGCCTCCGTAGGTTAAATTTTAATAAACAAAGCACTTAATTAACACTTATGAAATAAATACCATTAAAAGATAACACTTTAATAGCTTTCATCGATCTTTCATGGTATTTATGATCTGCTAAACCTATCGATAAAATCTATCAAAAGATTTATATTGATCGTTATTATCGATCGTATATTCTGTCTTAAATAATGACTAATGACAGAACTTTTATTATCAGCACAGCCACAAAGATTGTTCTCCCCTGCGTTGTGAAACACAGTGAAATTATCGAGGGTTACTTTTAAAAAATTCACATAACATATTTTAGAATGGTTTTCAATTAGCGAAAACATCCAAAAATACACATTTCGAACCTCTAGTCTAACCTGTTTTAAGTAGATGACTTAAATCGAGAACGGTGATAACTCACTGAGAATTGCGAATGATGATATTGCTAAGAAAAGCGGAAAATATAAATTTCATTAATACATTTAGAGACTATTTTTGTGTCGGCATCGCGTTTTTTGCATTACAGCTGGTCGCTGGTCATCTCAGTAAGCAAGAGGATGTTGCGGGTATAACACTGCATTTTTACGATCTCACTTTACCTCTCATTTCTGCATTGCTGGTTTTATACCGGCAAAAGGCGCTGCCAATTTTGGCTGCCTTTTTCTTGTATGCGCTTTACTCTTACTCTTTATCTTCGGTATTCACACTAACGGCTCAGCTACTAGCTGCTCTCATTAGCCAGACTCTCTACTTTTTCTCGACAGGCAAACGAGGCGCGGTTAGCTTTGGTCGTAGCCAGCTTACAACCCTGCGTATTGTCTGGCTCGTGTGTTGCAACGCCTTACTATTCATCTCGATTGATCACTGGTTCCAGTCGAACACAGCCTCTGCACCGATCGCAAACCTTTTTACACTACAAACATTAATTAACTTACAGTGGCTGATGAACTCTTGCCTGACTGGCATCCCTTTTTGTTATCTGTTGCTTAGAAGCGTTCAAAATCCTGCATGGTGCATTCTATACATTAGACAAGTAAAGGCGCTGATAAAATCCGGCCCTCCTATTCTGTATCAAGTATTATGGCTGGTGCTGTTACTGTGCATTATGTCCGCTTTGATCGTCATCAGAGAGGATATTCTTATATTTACAGACTATTCATTACTGTGGTTACTTCCAGTAATGCTATGGGGAGTGATCTGTATTGGCCATGCTTTGATATCCCCTGTATGGGTAACAATGCTTATCCTGTTGGGATATTATATAAACAGTTATATTCCACCTGCTAACTATAATAATTATTTACATAGCCTCGTGATTTCCTCCACGATAGTGTTTGTCTTTTCTATTACGATTGTTGTTACCGGTGTACTTGTGGTTCATAACCGAAAATATCTCCGCCGCCTCAAACAACTTTTTAGATCAGAGCCTAACACCGGACTGCCTAACTTTCAGGCCCTGCAAATGGACATCCGTAAACACGCAACAGAGTGCTTGTGTTACATCCGTTGTACAGAGTTGAATACGCTGGAGCAAACTCACGGAATAGAATTCCGTTTTGAATTTGTAAAAGCGCTAAGCGCATATGTACGTAAATTGATTAAGGGTACAGGTGACATTTATTACGCACCAGGTCATGGAATAATTCTTCGCCTTAATGTTGTCCCTGACATTCCTGATCTCTACAAGGACCTAAACTCTTTTCGTTTTATCTGGAAGGACTACCAATTAGGGCTATCTTGTGGTGTGGCATATACCACCGAGAAAAACCTGATTAAAAATTTATCTCAAGCAATTAAGCATCTTAATACCCAAAGCTACATCTCGTTAATGCAGGGGCAACCGTTGTTACTCAGCCCGCAAGTGCCAGGTGATAAAATTGTCAGCCAGGCTGTCATTCGTCATATGTTGCAAAAGGCAATTGACAGAAAGTCGTTTGAGCTTATGGCTCAACCCATCGTATCAACGATGCTGGTTGTTCAGCCGATCGTTTCAACCACGGGACTGACACGTTATCACGAGATACTTATTCGGATAAAAATGGTTGATGGTAAGTTAATCTTTCCAGACACCATCCTACCGGTTGCTCGCGAGGCAGGATTACTTCCTGCGCTGGATATCACTGTTATAGAGCAAACATTTCGTTTTATACAGTCACGGCAGAAATCTGACCCTAATAGTCACTTCTCCATTAATCTGACGCCTGACTCGCTTAATAAAATTGATTTTCTTGATAATGTTTTTACATTGTTTAGAAAATACTCAATAGCACCTGAACGTATAATATTTGAAGTCATTGAATCAGATATTATTGACAACGCTAATGTCACTGATGTTCTGAGAGCGCTACGTAAAGCCGGTTCTAAAATTGCTATTGATGATTTTGGCACAGGAGCATCAAGCTATTCACGACTACGAACGTTAGACGCAGACATTCTGAAAATTGATGGTTCCTTCATCCGTAATATATTGACCGATGAATTTAGTCGATGCGCCGTCAGATCCTTCTGCGAAGTAGCAAAACTCAAAAACATGGAAGTAGTCGCTGAGTTTGTTGAAAATGAGGAAATTGAAAAGATGCTAATTACGATGGGTATTGGTTGGTTACAGGGATACCATATAGGGAAGCCCGTTCCTATTGAGTTGGCTGAATTATAATTCAGTAATTATAATAATAATTATATTCCTACATTGATTTACTTACCGGCTCCCGTGCCGGTTTTTTTATTCCCTAAAGCAAGCGGGACTTTAATTAAAGCAGGTATGCCGCGGCCGTTTGCCGCGACATACCGTGTTTCATTTTTAACTCAACTCAGCCGAATGCTACGGCCAATTCAGCTTCCATCACTCCCAGGCGCGCTCAGATTTCGCGGCGTCAAACTGCGGCGGCGGTTTGCGAAAACGTCCGGTCAGCCAGGCAAGATACACCAGCCCAACGCCGGCCCATACCAGTCCCAGCGTCAGCGATGTCACCTCAAGATTCACCCACAGTACGGCAACCGTGGCGGCGCCAACCATTGGCAATACCAGATAGTGTAATTTCTCCTGCCAGGTATGCTTGCGTCCTTCACGACGCCAGAAGTGGTTAAACACGGAGAGATTAACGAACGTAAAGGCCACCAGCGCACCAAAGTTAATCAACGCCGTGGCAGTCACCAGGTTAAAAAACAGGGCCGACAGCGCCACAATCCCGACCATGATGACGTTCAACGCGGGAGTACGCCATTTGGGATGGACATAACCAAAGTACTTCTCCGGGAAGACGTTATCGCGACCCATCACGTACAGCAGACGCGAAACGCTGGCATGCGACGCCAGACCTGAAGCCAGCGTATTCACAAAGGTGGTACACAGGAAAATAGACTGGAACAGCTTGCCGCCGACATACAGCGCAATCTCCGGCAGCGCCGCATCCGGGTCTTTAAAGCGGCTAATGTCCGGGAAGAACAGTTGCATAAAGAACGAGGCGGCAATGAAGATCAGCCCACCGTACAGGGCGGTGAGGAAAATAGCTTTCGGGATGGTGCGCGCAGCATCCGGCGTCTCTTCAGATAGTGTCGTTACCGCATCAAAGCCGAGAAACGAGAAGCAGACGATGGTCGCCCCGGTGATAATCGGGATCAAATGCGCATTCTGGCTGATAAACGGTTGCAGCGACCAGACGGTCCCAACCCCTTCCCCTTTGTGCAGCCCCTGCACCACGAGGAAAATGAACACCACGATGATCGCCACCTGCACCAGTACAAACAGCGCATTGAAGTTGGCTACCAGATTAACGCTTTTCAGATTGGCCGCGGTGAGGATCGCGACGAACATCACCACCCAAATCCATGGCGCAACCCCCGGGAACAGCGCGGAAAGGTAAATTTTCGCCAGCAGGACGTTAATCATCGGCAGGAAAAGGTAGTCAAGCAGTGACGACCAGCCGACCATAAACCCCACGTGCGGATTGATGGCTTTCTGCGCATAGGTATAGGCCGAACCGGCCTGTGGAAACTGGCGCACCAGCTTTCCATAACTGATGGCGGTAAACAGTACTCCCGCCAGGGCCAGCAGGTAGGAGGCCGGAACATGGCCATTGCTGACACCCGAAACAATGCCAAAGGTGTCAAACACCGTCATCGGGGTGAGATAGGCCAACCCCATCACCACCACCTGCCACAGCTTCAGGGATTTACGCAGCTGTGCTTTGCCCGGCTGGGCAGAATGATCAGCAGAAGAGTTAGTCGACATAATTTTCCTCCCCGCTACGAGTCCAGATCTGCGTTCGAAACGTGGGTACAGCAGACCTGGGTCGTGTCGGGGAGGAATGGCATAAAAAAGGCGTCAATGTGGTACGGCACAGATGCGGTCCGTATTTACTGCGGGAGCCATGAATACTCACGCGGGGCGGGTTTTTAAACATTGGCATCATCACATTTCCTCGTCACAAACTCTGTCGGTTATCTGAAGACCCGTTGTCGCCCGCGCTCCATTACGCGACATCCGGGAAATGGCAGGTATTCCTGCAATTTTTACGGGCTGGCTCCGCTCAGCCCGCATGATGCGACTTCTTTTTCAATGACCTGTACAACGGTCAGGCGTTTTTCAGCATCCACTCAATTTCAGTGTCGGTAATCAGACGTTCAAACTGGATAAGCTCATCGTTTTTACAGGCGTGATACACATGGCTAAACCGCTCACCCAATAGTTCACGCAGACTGTCATTTTGCATAAACTCCCACAGCGCATCGCTCTGGCGAATCGGGAACGGCAGCCCTTCCTGCTCCAGACCGTTACCCTCAACTTCTTCTTGTAACGGCAGTTCGTTATCCAGACCGTGAAGGATCCCCGCCAGAATGGTCGACATCACCAGATACGGGTTGGCATCAGCCCCCGCTACGCGATATTCAACCCGATGGTTATCACGGTCGCCGCAGGGAATCCGCAGCGCTACCGTACGATTGTTGTGCCCCCAGGACGCCTGGGTCGGAACATACATCCCCGGCTGGAAGCGGCGATAGGAGTTCACATTCGGCGCCAGAAGCGCCATTGATGCGGGCATCAGATCAATCATCCCAGCGAGCGCACGCTTTAATAACGCGGAATCATCGCCATTCGCATCAGCCAGCACGTTCTCACCTTTGTTATTCATGACGCTGATGTGGATATGCATCCCGCTACCGGCATGCTCCTCATAAGGTTTTGCCATAAACGTGGCATGCATCTTATGTTTCTCCGCCACCAGCCGTACCAGACGTTTCAGCGCCAGCGCGTCATCGCAGGCGTCGAGCACGTTGTCGGTATGGTAGAGGTTGATTTCAAACTGCCCTGGGGAGGCTTCAGCCACCGCGCCGTCGGCCGGGATCAGCTGCAAACGGGCCAGTTCATCGATATCGTTCAGCACATCAGCAAAGTGGTTCAGGTTATCAACCGAATAAACCTGACTTTGGGTATTTCGATCGTCCGTTCCCGGCGCGCATGGCGGCTGCAGATAACCTTCGGGGTCACGCTTACGATCGAGTAAATAGAACTCCAGCTCTACCGCTACGACGGGGAACAGACCGCGCTGGCGAAGTTTCTGCCAGAGTCGGTTTAGTACGTTCCGCGGCTCAACGTCAAAGGGAGCGCCATCTTCATCCAGCATCGTCAGCATCATCTGCGCAATAAATTCCGGATCGGCAGCCGAAGGGGTTAACGTACCTGCCACGGGTACACAGGTCCGATCGGGTTCGCCAAGCTCCTGGCCTAATCCCGCCTCTTCGACCACATTGCCCAGAATATCCATCGCGAAAACGGATGCCGGGAAATAGCAGCCTTTCTCTAACTTATGCAATCCCGCAACGGGAAGGCGCTTACCGCGAAAACAGCCATTAAGGTCGGTTAACAACACATCCACATACTGCGTATTAGGATAGCGTTCCAGATACTGCTTAACTTCGCGCGCAAACGCGCTACTTCGTCTCTCTTCAGAATGCTGAACAAAATTCTCAACTTCTACGATATTGGTTTCCATGATTCACCGCCGTTGGCCTGGTAAGCTGTTCTGTGATTTGACTGTTAAATATAATGTCCACCATTCGACTCTGGATGCAAATAAATTGTTTGTCAAATGTTAAATTAAGTTTGCTAGAAGGTTATTCCGCTGCTAGATTGAGAAAATAATGAACGGAATGGCGCAACAAGGAACCGTTTGGCAATAATTTATTCCAAAACGTGAGGTCGATCATGGGCAATATATTTGACAAGCCAGTTATTGGTGTAGTGATGTGTAGGAACAGGCTTAAGGGTCACCAGACCCAGACTCTGCAAGAAAAGTACCTGAATGCGGTATTAAATGCCGGTGGATTACCGATAGCGCTTCCCCATGCGCTTGCGGAACCCGAATTGTTGAACGCGCTGTTACCGAAACTGGACGGTATCTTCCTGCCAGGAAGCCCAAGCAATGTGCAGCCGCACCTCTATGGTGAAAATGGCGATGAGTCTGACGCCGATCCCGGGCGTGATCTTCTGAGCATGGCGCTAATTACCGCCGGGCTCGAAAGGCGCATTCCCATTTTCGCCATCTGCCGGGGCTTGCAGGAATTAGTTGTCGCCACTGGCGGGACTCTGTATCGTCGCCTGTGCGATCACTCACAGTTCCTGGAACATCGTGAAGATGCGGAACTCCCGGTGGAGCAGCAATATGCACCATCTCATGAAGTCCAGGTTCAACAGGGAGGATTGCTATCTCAGTTAATACCAGGTTGCAGCACGTTTTGGGTTAACTCCTTGCATGGTCAGGGCGCAAAAACCCTTGGCCCGCAGCTGCGCGTGGAAGCACGCTCGCAGGATGGATTAGTGGAAGCTGCCAGCGTCCATGACCATCCTTTCGCGCTCGGCGTGCAGTGGCACCCGGAATGGAACAGTAGCGAATACGCCCTGTCGCGTTTGTTACTTGAAGGTTTTATCACCGCTTGTCAGAACCACCTCGCTGAAAAACAGCGACTCTGACCACTACAGTTAAGGAAATGCAATTATGAGCGATGACGGCCTGGCGCCGGGTAAACGTTTGTCAGAGATCCGCCAGCAATTGGGTCTTTCGCAGCGTCGTGCCGCCGAACTGTCTGGGTTAACGCATAGCGCCATCAGCACCATAGAGCAGGATAAAGTCAGTCCTGCCATCAGTACGCTGCAAAAGCTATTGAAAGTATATGGGCTGTCGCTCTCCGAGTTCTTCGCGGAACCGGAAAAGCCTGACGAACCGCAGGTGGTTATCAATCAGGATGATTTGATTGAGATCGGGAGTCAGGGAGTATCCATGAAGCTGGTACACAACGGAAATCCGAATCGTACGCTGGCAATGATGTTTGAAACCTATCAGCCAGGCACGACAACCGGGGAGAGAATTAAACATCAGGGTGAAGAGATTGGCACAATACTGGAAGGTGAAGTGATACTGACCATCAACGGTCAAACGTATCCTCTTGTTGCAGGGCAAAGCTATGCCATTAACACCGGCATACCACACAGCTTCAGCAACACCTCGGCAGGGATCTGCCGCATCATCAGTGCCCACACTCCCACCACTTTCTAATAAGTAGCGGCCTGAGTTTCTCAGGCCTTCTTAAATAACGCGCATTAACAGGGTACATCCCTGGGGCATCGTGCAGCCTGATTTTGCCTGAAAAAGATCAGCAACGAACTTTATCTTATTGATATAAAAGGAGTAGCTATGAACTTTCAGAATCTTAAATATTGGCGTGAGAAAGCCAGCCATTATTCACCAGAGACCCGTTTATTTATTAACGGCGAATATTGTGCCGCCGCTGATAACGAAACCTTTATTACGCTGGATCCGGCAGGACAACGTCCTCTGGCTAAAGTCGCCCGCGGTAAAAAAGCGGATGTGGACCGCGCGGTCACCGCAGCCCGTACCGTCTTTGAACGCGGAGACTGGTCGCAAGCATCACCCGCAGAGCGCAAAGCGGTACTGCACAAACTCGCCGATTTAATGGAGCAGCATCACGAGGAGCTGGCGCTACTGGAAACGCTCGATACCGGTAAACCGATTCGCCATAGCCTGCGTGATGATATTCCCGGCGCGGCACGCGCCATCCGCTGGTATGCCGAAGCTATAGATAAAGTCTATGGCGAAGTTGCCACCACCTCGGTGAACGATCTGGCACTGATTGTGCGCGAACCGGTAGGCGTGATTGCCGCCATCGTACCGTGGAACTTTCCTCTGCTGCTGGCCTGCTGGAAACTCGGCCCGGCACTGGCTGCGGGTAACAGCGTGATCCTCAAGCCTTCCGAAAAATCACCGCTGACCGCCATTCGCCTGGCTGCGCTGGCTAAAAAAGCAGGTTTGCCCGATGGCGTTCTCAGCGTTGTTAGCGGGTATGGCCACGAAGCAGGCCAGGCGTTGTCGCAGCATCCGGATGTTGATGTGATCACCTTTACCGGCTCGACCCGTACCGGCAAGCAACTGCTCAAAGACGCTGGCGACAGCAACATGAAACGCGTCTGGCTGGAGGCCGGAGGTAAAAGCGCCAATATCGTCTTTGCCGACTGTCCGGATCTGCCGAAAGCCGCCGCTAATGCAGCGGCAGGTATCTTCTATAACCAGGGCCAGGTTTGTATCGCCGGTACGCGTCTGCTGCTGGAAGAGAGCATTGCCGACGAGTTCATCGCCCTGCTGAAAGAGCAGGCGAAAAACTGGCAGCCTGGCAACCCGTTGGATCCGGAAACCACGATGGGCACGCTTATCGACAATGCGCATGCCGACACCGTGCACGGTTTTATTCGCGACGGTGAAGCGCAAGGCACGCTGGCGCTGGATGGCCGCAGCCACGTACATCCGGCCGCTATCGGCCCGACTATTTTTGTCGATACCGCGCCGCAAGCCCACGTCAGCCGCGATGAGATCTTCGGCCCGGTACTGGTCGTCACCCGTTTTAGCAGTGAAGCCGAAGCCCTGGCGCTGGCCAACGACAGTGACTACGGCCTCGGCGCCGCGGTCTGGACCCGCGATTTGTCGCGTGCCCATCGTATGAGCCGTCGCCTGAAAGCCGGCTCAGTCTTCGTGAATAACTACAACGACGGTGATATGACCGTGCCGTTCGGCGGTTATAAGCAAAGCGGTAACGGACGCGATAAATCCCTGCATGCGCTGGAAAAATTTAGCGAACTGAAAACCATCTGGATCTCCCTGGAGTCTTAATCATGACTGAACATACCAGCAGTTATTACGCCGCAAGCGCCAATCAGTACGAACCGTTTCCGACCCTTAGCGAATCGGTTAGCTGTGATGTTTGCGTCGTGGGCGGTGGTTATACCGGACTCTCCTCCGCCCTGCATTTAGCGGAAATGGGTTACGACGTGGTGCTACTGGAATCCGCGCGTATTGGTTTCGGGGCCAGCGGACGTAACGGTGGTCAGTTGGTGAACTCCTACAGTCGCGATATCGACGTCATCGAACGTACCTATGGCCCAGACGCCGCTAAAATGCTCGGTGGAATGATGTTTGAAGGCGGCAATATCATCCGCGAACGCATCAAGCGTTATCAGATCGAATGCGACTATCGTCCCGGCGGGCTGTTTGTAGCGCTGAACCACAAACAGATGGAAACGCTGGAAGAGCAGAAGTCGAACTGGGAACGCTACGGCAACACGCAGCTTGAACTGTTAGACAGCAGTGAAATTCGTCGCGAAGTCAGCAGCGATCGTTATGTCGGCGCGCTGCTCGACCACAGCGGTGGTCATATTCACCCGCTGAACCTGGCGATTGGCGAAGCTAACGCCATTCGTCTGAACGGCGGACGCGTCTTTGAGCAGTCGCCAGTCACCCGTATTCAGCACACCAGCCCGGCGGTGGTCAGCACTGAAAAAGGCCAGGTGACGGCCCGCTTTGTGATCGTCGCGGGCAACGCCTATCTCGGAGACAAACTCGAACCTGCGCTGGCAAAAAGCAGCATGCCGTGCGGCACGCAGGTGTTAACCACCGAACCGCTGTCGGCGGAGATGGCGCGCTCGCTGATCCCGAAAAACTACTGCGTGGAAGATTGTAACTACCTGCTCGATTACTACCGTCTGACCGGCGATAACCGCCTGCTGTACGGCGGTGGCGTAGTCTACGGCGCTCGCGACCCAGACGATATTGAGCGTCTGGTGATGCCGAAACTGCTGAAGACCTTCCCGCAATTGCAGGGGGTAAAAATTGATTACCGCTGGACCGGTAATTTCCTGTTAACGCTG
This sequence comes from Citrobacter sp. Cpo040, assembly GCF_030332915.1. NCBI lineage: Bacteria > Pseudomonadati > Pseudomonadota > Gammaproteobacteria > Enterobacterales > Enterobacteriaceae > Citrobacter > Citrobacter sp. Cpo040. The sequence goes on along the minus strand of NZ_JAOWGX010000036.1, from coordinate 20,470 downwards.
TCTCGTATGCCGCAGTTCGGCCGTCTTGATACCAACATTTACTATATGCAGGGCTACAGCGGCCACGGCGTGACCTGTACTCACCTGGCTGGACGCCTGATTTCCGAACTGCTGCGCGGAGATGCCGAGCGCTTTGACGCGTTTGCCAAACTGCCGCACTACCCGTTCCCGGGAGGCCGCAGCCTGCGCATTCCGTTTACCGCCATGGGGGCGGCATATTACAGCTTACGCGATCGCCTTGGGGTTTAAGTTCTTCCGCGATAAACCCGACGCACAGGGCGATTCCCCCTGTGCGTTTTTTTATGCCTGGAAAGCGAAAAACAGGTAACAGGCACGAAAATATCGCAATAGGACATAACCACACTCTTTGCATTGTTTCTCCCTTCCGATCGGATACGCTTTTTTAGATATCGCTGGCGGCATGCGCCAGAACTCAACGGGGGAAGAAACGCGTGTTATGAATACGAATAATGAGGAGACCTTTTATCAGGCGATGCGCCGGAAGGGAGTGAGCCGACGCAGTTTTCTTAAATACTGTAGCCTCGCCGCAACATCGCTGGGATTAGGGGCTGGAATGACGCCCCGAATAGCCTGGGCGCTGGAGAACAAACCCCGGATCCCGGTCGTCTGGATCCACGGACTGGAATGCACCTGCTGTACCGAATCGTTTATTCGCTCCTCGCACCCACTCGCCAAAGACGTCATCCTCTCTCTGATTTCCCTCGATTACGACGACACGCTGATGGCCGCCGCCGGAACGCAGGCCGAAGAGGTATTTGAAGACATTCTGAGCCGCTACCACGGCCGATATATTCTGGCAGTCGAGGGCAACCCTCCGCTGGGCGAGCAAGGGATGTTTTGCATCAGCAGCGGGCGCCCTTTTATTGAAAAGTTAAAACGAGCCGCAGCAGGAGCCAGCGCGATTATCGCCTGGGGAACCTGCGCCTCCTGGGGCTGCGTGCAGGCTGCCCGGCCTAACCCTACCCAGGCTACGCCGATCGATAAGGTGATCACCGATAAGCCGATCGTGAAAGTGCCCGGCTGCCCGCCGATTCCGGATGTCATGAGCGCCATCATTACCTACATGGTGACATTTGATCGTTTGCCTGAACTCGATCGTTTGGGGCGTCCGCTGATGTTCTATGGTCAGCGTATTCACGATAAATGCTACCGCCGCGCCCACTTTGACGCCGGGGAGTTCGTTGAGAGTTGGGACGATGACGCCGCCCGCAAAGGCTATTGCCTGTACAAAATGGGCTGCAAAGGGCCAACCACCTATAACGCCTGTTCCACCACCCGCTGGAATGGTGGCATTTCTTTCCCCATCCAGTCCGGCCACGGTTGTCTGGGATGTTCAGAAAATGGCTTCTGGGATCGCGGTTCGTTCTACAGCCGCGTGGTTGATATTCCACAAATGGGGACGCATTCAACCGCCGATACCGTGGGCCTCACCGCGCTAGTCGTCGTGGCGGCCGGTGTCGGTGTTCACGCAGTCGCCAGCGCCGTCAATCAACACAACCGCCACAAACAGCAACTAGCCGACGCCGGACAACAGTCTCCAGACAATAAGGATAAACAGGCATGAGCAATTCGTATCAAACCCAGGGATATACGGTCAATAATGCCGGTCGCCGCCTGGTTGTGGATCCCATTACGCGCATTGAAGGCCATATGCGTTGTGAAGTGAACATTAATGAGCAAAACATCATCACCAACGCGGTTTCCTGCGGCACCATGTTCCGCGGGCTGGAGATCATTCTACAGGGGCGCGACCCGCGCGATGCCTGGGCATTTGTCGAACGAATTTGCGGAGTGTGCACCGGCGTACATGCGCTCGCCTCGGTCTATGCCATTGAGGACGCTATTGGCATAAAGGTGCCCGACAACGCCAACATCATTCGCAATATTATGCTGGCGACGCTGTGGTGCCACGACCATCTGGTGCACTTTTACCAGTTAGCCGGAATGGACTGGATTGACGTGCTGAATGCCCTGAAAGCAGACCCGCGCGCCACATCGCAGCTGGCACAAAGCCTTTCAGCCTGGCCGATGTCTTCTCCTGGCTACTTCTTTGACGTTCAAAATCGCCTGAAGAAATTTGTCGAAGGCGGTCAGTTGGGGATTTTTCGCAACGGTTATTGGGGACATCCGCAGTACAAACTGTCGCCAGAGGCCAACCTGATGGGCTTTGCCCACTATCTGGAAGCGCTCGATTTTCAGCGCGAGATCATCAAAATCCATACGGTGTTTGGCGGTAAGAATCCGCATCCGAACTGGATTGTCGGCGGGATGCCGTGCGCTATCAATATCGATCAGAGCGGCGCGGTAGGCGCAGTCGATATGGAACGCCTGAACCTGGTGCAGTCAATCATCACCCGTACCGCTGATTTCATCAACAACGTCATGGTGCCTGACGCACTGGCTATCGGCCAGTTCAATAAACCCTGGAGCCAGATTGGCACCGGGCTTTCTGATAAGTGCGTCTTAAGCTACGGCGCGTTCCCGGATATCGCCAATGACTTCAGCGCGAAGAGCCTGTTGATGCCTGGCGGCGCGGTGATTAATGGTGATTTTAACAACGTCATGCCGGTGGACCTGGACGATCAGCAGCAAATTCAGGAGTTTGTCGATCATGCCTGGTATCGTTATCCGGACGATCAATTAGGTCGCCACCCGTTCGAAGGGATTACTGAACCCTGGTACAACCCGGGCGATGTCAAAGGCAGCGATACCGATATCAAGCAGCTCAACGAACAGGAACGCTATTCGTGGATTAAAGCCCCGCGCTGGCGGGGACACGCTATGGAAGTTGGGCCGTTGGCGCGTACGCTGATTGCCTATCACAAAGGGGATGCCGCCACGATTGAATCCGTGGATCGCATGATGTCCGCCCTCAAGCTGCCGCTGTCGGGCATGCAGTCGACGCTGGGCCGTATTCTGTGCCGCGCGCACGAAGCGCAGTGGGCCGTGAGCAAGCTGCAATATTTCTTCGACAAGCTGATGACCAACCTGAAAAACGGCAATCTGGCTACCGCAAATACCGAAAAGTGGGAGCCTGAAAGCTGGCCGCAGCACTGTCGCGGGATCGGTTTTACCGAAGCGCCGCGCGGAGCATTAGGCCACTGGGCATCGATTCGCGACCAGAAGATCGACCTGTATCAATGCGTGGTGCCGACCACCTGGAATGCCAGCCCGCGCGATCCAAAGGGACAAATTGGCGCTTACGAGGCGGCGCTGATGGGCACCCAAATGGCGATACCGGATCAACCGTTGGAGATCCTGCGCACCTTGCACAGCTTCGACCCCTGCCTGGCATGTTCAACCCACGTACTCGGCGACGACGGCAGTGAACTTATCGCCGTCCAGGTTCGCTAAGCGTTAAGGAACGGAACGATGACTGGAAAAACATCCCCACGCGTCGGGGAGGCGCGTGATACCGCCACCAGCCACTATGTGTTTGAAGCGCCAGTACGCTTGTGGCACTGGCTGACGGTGGGCTGCATGTTGGTGTTGATGGTAACCGGATACTTCATTGGCCGACCGCTGCCGTCGGTCAGCGGTGAGGCCACTTATCTGTTCTATATGGGCGACATTCGGCTGGTGCATTTCGCCGCCGCCATGGTGTTCACGGTGATACTGCTGATGCGCATTTACTGGGCCTTCGTCGGTAACCGTTATTCACGCGAACTGTTTATCGTGCCGGTCTGGCGGCGCAGCTGGTGGCAGGGTGCGTATTCTGTGGTGCGTTGGTATCTGTTTCTGGAAAAAAAACCGGGAGATGATATCGGTCATAACCCCATCGCGCAGGCGGCGATGTGCGGTTATTTCCTGCTTTCCGTTTTTATGATCCTCACCGGTTTTGCCTTATACAGCGAACATAGCCAGTACGCCATTTTTACCCCTTTCCGCTATGTGACGGAGTTTTTCTACTGGACCGGCGGGAACTCTCTCGATATCCACAGCTGGCATCGGTTAGGGATGTGGTTCATCGCCGCCTTCATCGTAGGCCATGTGTATATGGCGATTCGTGAGGACATCATGTCTGACGAGACCGTCATCTCAACCATGATTAACGGCTTTCGTAGTCATAAGTTTCCTAAGGGTCAGCACGATAAGGAGGCGTCATGAGCGAACCTAACGTCATCGTGATGGGCTTAGGCAACCTGCTGTGGGCAGATGAAGGGTTTGGTATTCGCCTCGCTGAGCGCCTGTACGCTCATTATCACTGGCCTGAATCGGTAGAGATTGTTGACGGCGGCACGCAGGGACTGAATCTGCTGGGCTACGTTGAGCAGGCCAGCCATTTGCTGCTGCTTGACGCCATCGACTACGGGCTCGCACCAGGCACCCTGCAAACTTACGACGGAGACAAAGTCCCGAGTTACCTCAGCGCCAAAAAAATGAGTCTGCATCAGAACAGCTTCTCTGAAGTGCTGGCTCTGGCGGATATTCGCGGCCATCTCCCCGCGCACATCGCTCTGGTGGGACTACAGCCGGTACAGCTGGACGACTATGGCGGCAGCCTGACCGACATCGCGCGCGCTCAGCTCCCGGCGGCAGAACAGGCCGCGCTTACGCAACTGGCCGCGTGGGGCATTGCGCCACAGATAAGCGATGAAACGCGTTGCCTGAACTATGACTGCCTGTCGATGGAAAACTATGAAGGCGTGCGTATTCGCCAGTATCGCGTAACGCTGGAGAGATAATTAACATGTTGAATGACCAACCGTTTTCTGCGCTATGGCAGCGAATGCTGGCTAAGGGCTGGCAACCGCTGAGCGCATCTGAACTGGATGACTGGATAACCCGCGTGCGTGATGGCGTGGTCCTGCTCAGTAGCGATCCTCGCCGTACACCGGAAGTCAGCGATAACCCGGTCATGATTGCCGAGTTGCTCCGCGAGTTTCCCCAGTTTGACTGGCACATCGCCATGGCGGATCTTGAACACAGCGAGGCGATCGGCGATCGCTTTGGCGTGTTCCGTTTTCCGGCTACCCTGGTGTTTACCCAGGGTGAGCTGCGCGGCATTCTCAGCGGTATCCACCCGTGGGCCGACCTGCTCAACCTGATGCGTCCCCTCGTTGAACAACGCATACCGCCGGAGTCTGCATGATGAGCGATTCCTTTTTTCATCTGCTGGGGCCGGGAACGCAGCCGGGTGATGACAGCTTCAGCATGAATCCCTTGCCCCTCACCTGCCAGGTCAACAGCGACCCCAGCATGGCAACACTGGAAAACTGTCCGCACAGCCCGGCGGTGATGGCATTGTTAGCCGATGTGCGCCACCAGCTCACCCAGAGAATTCCCGCCAAACAGGATGTGCTGGGATGGGATTTATCCGCGCTCAATGCAGACGATCTCACCTTTCTGAATACGCTACTCGGCGAAGGCGAAGTTTCCGTGCGCATTCAGCATGCTGACGGCAGGGCGAGCGAGATTCAGGAGTCGATTTTCTGCGGTATCTGGCGGGTGCGTTGTCAGAATGACAAGGGGCAATGGCAGGAACATCTGGAAGCAGGTAGCGCGCCACGGGCGCTGTGGCAGGCGGCAACAATCAATACGCTGCCGGACGATAGCCTGCTGCCTCCGCCTATAGATGGGTTGATGAATGGCCTGACGCTGGCCCAGGAACTGCTGGCGCACGTGCGCGATCCGGCAGCGCAACCCCATAGCATTAACCTCACCCAACTGCCGATTAGCGACGCGGATCGCCTGTTCCTCGCCCGCCTGTGCGGCGAAGGACACATTCAAATCCGCACCATCGGCTACGGCGAGAGCCAAATCGACGCCACGGCGCTGCGCCATGTCTGGCATGTTCGCTGTCTGGATACCCTGAAAGGGCTTCTGCTTGAGAGTTATGAGATCTGTCCGTTGCCGGAACTGGTGTTGGCCGCACCGGAAGATCTGCTCGACTCGCTCGAGCGCCTGGATGAAGTCTGCGGCTGGCTGGCATCCGGCCCGCCTGCCTGATCCCCCTCTTTAGACCCGCGTACTTTTCTACTGCGGGTCTGGCGTTTTCTTCCTTACCTATTCACTCTCTAATGCCTGATGGAGTTCGCATGTGGGACGTCATTGACTTATCGCGCTGGCAGTTTGCGCTGACCGCGCTGTACCATTTTCTGTTTGTTCCCCTGACGCTGGGGCTGATTTTTTTGCTGGCCATCATGGAAACCCTGTTCGTGGTGACCGGCAAAACAGTCTACCGCGACATGACGCGTTTCTGGGGAAAGTTATTCGGTATTAACTTTGCGCTCGGCGTGGCAACCGGCCTGACCATGGAGTTTCAGTTCGGTACAAACTGGTCGCTCTATTCCAACTATGTGGGTGATATTTTCGGTGCCCCGCTGGCGATGGAAGCCTTGATGGCCTTCTTTCTTGAATCCACCTTCGTGGGGCTGTTCTTCTTTGGCTGGCAGCGCTTAAACAAGTATCAGCATTTACTGGTGACCTGGCTGGTTGCGTTTGGCTCTAACATCTCGGCCCTGTGGATCCTCAACGCCAACGGCTGGATGCAGTATCCAACTGGCGCTCACTTTAATATTGATACCCTGCGCATGGAGATGACCAGCTTTAGCGAGCTGGTCTTTAACCCCGTCAGCCAGGTGAAATTTGTGCATACCGTGATGTCCGGTTATGTCACCGGCGCCATGTTTGTGATGTCCATCAGCGCCTGGTATTTGCTGCGTGGTCGCAATCGCGAGTTCGCCCGGCGCTCCTTCGCGGTGGGTTCCGTCTTTGGCACGCTGGCTATCCTCGGCACGCTACAACTGGGTGATAGCTCAGCCTATGAGGTCGCCCAGCTCCAGCCGGTAAAACTGGCGGCAATGGAGGGCGAATGGCAAACCGAACCGGCCCCCGCGCCCTTTCATGTCATCGCCTGGCCGCAGCAGGAGCAAGAGCGTAACGCCTTTGCCGTGAAGATACCGGCCCTGCTGGGTATCCTGGCGACTCACTCGTTAGATACCCCGGTTCCAGGACTCAAAAATCTGATGGCGGACGCACTCCGCCGCCTGCAGCGGGGTCGGGAGGCGTGGCTGCTGATGCAGGAAATCGCCAAAGGTAACCGCACGCCTCAGGTACTGAACGCTTTTCACGCTGTGGAGAAAGATCTGGGTTACGGCATCCTGCTGGCGAACTACGCACCTGACATGAACCACGTTACACCAGCGCAATATCAGGCCGCGCAACGCGGCGCTATCCCGCAGGTGGCCCCCGTATTCTGGAGCTTTCGCATCATGATTGCATGCGGTTCGCTGCTGCTACTGGTGATGGCGATTGCGTTGATACAGACCTTACGCTGGCGTATCGACCAGCATCGCTGGGTACTGCGCATGACGCTGTGGAGCCTGCCGCTACCATGGATTGCCATCGAAGCTGGCTGGTTTATGACGGAGTTTGGCCGCCAGCCGTGGGCGATTCAGGATATTTTGCCGACATGGTACGCCCACTCCGCGCTGAGCGCAGGCCAACTGGCCTTCTCGATGGGGCTAATTCTCACGCTTTACACCCTGTTTTTAATTGCTGAGGTCTACCTGATGCAGAAATACGCGCGCCTTGGTCCAGATGCAATGCATAACCAGCAACCAACGCAACAACAGGGATAAAGGAGACAATCATGTTGGATTATGAAACGTTGCGGCTCATTTGGTGGCTGCTGATTGGCATCATTCTGGTGGCCTTTATGGTCACTGACGGGTTTGATATGGGGGTCGGCTGCCTGTTACCGCTGATCGCGCGAAACGATGATGAGCGACGGGTGTTAATCAATAGCGTCGGGGCGCACTGGGAAGGTAACCAGGTGTGGCTCATTCTGGCGGGTGGTGCATTATTCGCGGCCTGGCCGCGGGTCTATGCCGCCGCATTTTCGGGGTTTTATGTGGCAATGATCCTGGTGCTGTGTGCCCTTTTCTTTCGCCCGTTGGCCTTTGATTATCGCGGCAAAATAGCCAATGCACGCTGGCGTGCTATGTGGGACACCGGGTTGGTTATCGGGAGCCTGGTCCCTCCTGTTATCTTCGGCGTCGCGTTCGGCAACCTGTTCTTGGGCGTACCTTTTATCTTCACACCACAGCTTCATGTGCAATACCTTGGCACTTTCTGGCAGTTACTCTCCCCCTTTGCGCTGCTGTGCGGCGCATTAAGCCTGATGCTGGTTATTCTGCAAGGGGGCGTGTGGCTCCAGTTGAGGACCGACGGCATTCTTCACCAACGCGCGCTCTCTGCTACCCGTCGCAGCGCGATGCTGGTCGTGCTCTGCTTTCTGTTAGCCGGTTACTGGCTATGGACGGGGATCGACGGCTATGTGCTACTTAGCCAGGATCCGAATGGTCCTTCCAACCCGCTATTAAAAATGGTAACGACCTCACCGGGCGCGTGGATGGCGCACTTTTATCAGTCACCACTGCTGTTAATTATTCCGCTGCTTGGCATGATTTTCCCGATGCTCGCGATCTATGCCTGCGGGCAACGTCGGGCCGTATGGGGATTTTTGTGCGCTTCACTGACCCAGGCCTGCGTGATCTTCACCGCCGGAATCACCCTGTTTCCGTTTGTGATGCCTTCAAGCGCGTATCCGCTCTCCAGCCTGACGGTGTGGGACAGTACCTCCAGCCAGATGACGCTCAGTATCATGCTGGTTATTGTGCTGATTTTTCTACCGATCGTTCTGCTTTATACCGTGTGGAGTTATTACAAAATGCTGGGACGAATCAATGTAGAAACGATCCGCCGCCACAATCACGAACTTTACTAGGGAGGACCGTACGATGTGGTATCTGTTTTGGTTTGTCGGCATTCTGCTGATGTGCGCACTCTCCACGCTGGCACTGGTCTGGCTGGAGTCGCGGCAGAAATAATACTGCGCGTGCGCTACGCTTTCTGGCTCCCCGGTTTATTCGGGGAGCTTTTTTATCCCCTTTCCATCAGTTCGCCAAGGCGCCGAATCTGCCGTCCCTGGTGATCGAAATTACGCTCATCGAGCCACAGATCGTAGGCAGGTCGAAGTATCGGGTACTCACCGTCAATGATTGAGTACCATGCGGTATCACGATTTCGTCCACGGGTAACGATAGCCTGACGGAATATGCCTTCAAAACTGAAGCCAAAGCGCTCCGCCGCCCCACGGGAAGGCGCATTGAAGGCATCACATTTCCATTCAAAGCGGCGATAGCCCAGCTCCTCAAAAACGTACTTTAAAAGCAATGAGATGACTTCCGTTGAAATTCGTGTGCGTTTCATGCGTACGGAGTAAGAAACATGCCCTACCTCAATCACACCATTTGCGGGATCAATCCGCATAAGAGCAAACGTCCCAACAGGCTTCATACTGGTTAAATCGATCACGGCAAAATGCATCGGATCTGTCTGTTCTTCCATGTTTTTTAAATAAACCAGGAAGGCATCAAAAGTTTCAAAAGGCCCGACCGCCAGATATGTCCAGTCGCGACAATCGCTTGCTTCGCAGTACGCTTCATACAACTCTTTTGCATGGCGTTCGGTGTTAATGCGTTCAAGCTTACAATAGCGACCTGTAATTTGCTGAGCCTGTGGAAAGGGTGCGCCTTTCCAGTCAGACAAAGTCATACCTACGGGTTGTTGGAATTGATTAAAGACGCCCGGCATATCTGTACCTTTTACAAAACAGAACTAAACCAGCGCAGGGTATGATCAAACTGAGCGGCCCAAAAGAACCACAATGCGTGTTTTTAACGGATCCACACTATTTAATTGTACAAAAAACAAACTCTATATTTTTGCCCGTAGCGAAAGAAACGTATTTACTGCATTAATGCTAAGAGCTGAATATATTATAATTTAAATAACCTGAGCCAAACGACGAATCCCATCAACAATTGCCTCTACCGGATGATTTGCAAAACCAATCAAAATCCCCTGTCGTGATACATCTCTCTGGTAATAACGACTTAGTGATAGTATTCCCATCCCTAGTAATCTGGCTTGCTCCTCAACTTCATTTCCGGTTAATCCGTTTTGTAGCCAGCACACAATATGGACGCCAGAGTCAGAAGGCTGCACAATCATTTTATCAGCCAGGTATTCTTGAATAGCATTGACCAGCGCAGTTCTTCTTTCATAGCATGCCTTACGAATTCGGCGCACATGACTGGAATAGTGACCATCCTCAATAAAATTCGCCATCACAGCCTGTTCAAGATAACTGGTGCCAAGATCGGAAAAATATTTCGTCACCATAATCTGTTCTTGTAAACCCGGCGGGACAACTAAAAAACCTAAACGGAATTCCGGGTACATCATTTTAGAAAATGTTCCGGCGTAGATTACGCGTTGATTCTGATCTAATCCTTGCAGAGCTTGTAAAGAACGGTCGGCATAACGGAACTCGCTATTATAGTCATCTTCAAATATCCATGCCTGATTCGACTTCGCCCATTCCAGCAACTCAAAACGCCGGGATAAACTTAACGTTCCACTTAATGGATATTGATCCGACGGGACGACATAGGCCAGCTTAGCGTCAGGAAAATGATCAATACCATAGCGGACGTTCATTCCCTCGCTATCTACCGGTACCGGCCTCACCATCGCGCCAACTGACATGAAGGCTCCGCGAGCGCCTTTGTAACCCGGGTCGTCCAGCCAAACGTCACTTCCTGCCGACAGCAATGCTCGTGCAGTAATGTTCAATGCCTGTTGAATACCATTTACGATGATTATCTGATCTTCGTTACAGTTCACTCCACGCGTTGTTTTAATGTAGCGGCAAACCGCTTTTCTCAAAGGAAGGTACCCGCAAGGATGAGTGTGAGCGCCCAGTTGATGCCGGGATTGTCTCCAGACACGTTGCAGTAGCTTTCCCCATAACGCATGCGGGAAGAGATCCGTACACCCGACACCAACCGCAAATAGGCGGTTCATGCCGCGCCCTTCATACTCATTTGACCACAAATCGCGAACAGGATTATTTCGGCTGTGAACCTGTTCATCAGGCGAGACGACGCCCCCCGACGCTATCTTTGGATAGCTATTGCTGATACTCCGATCCGGAATATTATGTGAGACATATGTTCCAGACCCTTTACGGGTCTGGATATACCCTTCATCTAATAGCCTGTCATAACCGGCGATCGCTGAGTTTCGTGAAATTGACATCATCTCGGACAATGCCCTGGTTGACGGCATTTTTGTTCCTGGCGGCAATCGCCCTTCGAGGATGTGATCGCGGAGGATGTGGTAAACCTGCTCCTTAACCGCGCCTTTTCCTAAAACAAATCCTTGAAATAAAGGCGCATTATTTTTCTTCATTGTATTAACCTTTATACTAAAAGTGGATCCTATCAATATATCGAAAGTGTCTCTTTACGAGAATTTATAAAGTTCTTAGTATCATCATACTAACACATTACTCGTATAAAATATCAGGATATATATGATTAACATGAATACCGTTACTATTGAAAGTGCAGAACAAAAAGACTACGCCAGCTGGCTTCCTTTATGGATAAACTATCAAACATTTTATCGCACTAAAATTTCAGATGAAGTAACAAAATTAACGTGGGAGCGTTTCCTTACCCCGAGCGAACCTGTTTATTGTGCTGTTGCCAAATATGATGGAAAAATAGTGGGACTGGTGCATTATCTCTTTCACCGTTCAACATGGGCAGAATCCAACTATTGCTATCTCGAAGATTTATTTGTTAGCGAAGAGGTACGTGGTCAACATATCGGTAAACAGCTTATCGAGTATGTCCAACAACAAGCCAAAAAACACCACGCGTCAAGATTATACTGGCATACGCATGAAACCAATCTCCGTGGACAACGTCTGTATGACTGGGTGGCCCAAAAGAGCGGGATGATCGAATATCGTATGTAAGGATAATAATACTCAGGATAGTATTTAATTATTCAGTACTAAAAATAAGCCTCTGAGTAGATATACTCAGAGGATGTCTCGGTGACAAATCCCCCCAACCTGAATAAGATAAGGAAAAGACCCAGCGATAAGCAAATTCTTAAGAATCAAAAAGGTAAAGAGCCAGCATGGCAACGATAAAGGATGTTGCAGAGTTAGCGGGAGTGTCCACCGCAACAGTTTCACGTGTTATTAATCAAACCGCATGGGTTGAACCCGTGACGCGTGAGCGTGTTGAAAAAGCCATGCGCGAACTGAACTATCATCGCAATGCCGCCGCTATTGCATTAGCGAAACGCAGCGGTGACATGCTCGGGTTATTGACCGGCAACCTTGCCGATCCCTTTTTTGCCAGGCTTGCCCGAGGCGTGGAAGAAGTATCACGCCAGCAGCAATTTCGGCTGATGGTATGCAGCGGTGGCCACGATGAAGGAATGGAAAAATCAGGACTCGATTTTCTGATAAACCAGGGCTGTGAAGCTATTGTGGTCCATGCCAGTAGGCTTTCTGAAAAGGAACTGTTGAGATATGCCGCTCATTTTCCTGCCATGGTGGTCGTGAACCGCTATATTGCCGGGATGGCCAATCGCTGCGTGTGGCTGGAAAATAGTCAGGCAGCTAAAACAGCCACGCTACATCTCCTGGAACAGGGGCACCGTTGTATTGCCTGCGTGACAAGTGATTTACCGATTATCGATCGCCGTGAGCGGCTGGAAGGTTATCGCCAGGCGCTGGCCGAATATGGCATTACGCCAGATAAAAACTGGGTTATTAGCGTGCCCTTCAATGAAGAGGGTGGCGAACGCGCTGCGCATCAGTTGCTTAATTGCGGCATTCCTTTCACCGCAGCGGTGACGTTTAATGATGTAATGGCCGCCGGAATTATGCGCATCCTCCATCAGCAGGGAATTACACTTCCGCAGCAGCTTTCGATCGTTGGATTTGATGATGTGGTGATGGCCCGCTATCTCTACCCCGCACTCACAACAATGCATTATCCCGTTGAGCGCATGGCTCGCTGCGCTTCGCAGCTGGCGATACAGCTTTTTAAGGGCGCAACTCAGCGTCCCAGCGTGAATAGTTTCACTGCGGATTTAGTGATCCGCGATTCTGTTCTTCCCCCCTCTCTCTGAAATCAATGCGTAAATCGTCAAGCCCCTGAATTGTGACCGACTTCAAGTTTAACGTCTTCATGTAATCGCTTACATGAGGGCCAATGAGCGGTCACAGTCAGGCAAAAGGGTGTTCTCTACTCTTGAGCGACCTTACAGACTGGAGATTCATGAATGAATGCCTCTCAAAATCAGAAAAAAACACTCTCATTTGGACTGGCAGTGATCCCTATTTTAGCCATGCTACTGCTGTTAATTATTGGCTACGGCATCATGGGGCTACGTATTGAGCCTTTGTTGCTATGTTCTGCTGCAGTCGCCGCGGGCATGGCCTGGTGGCAAGGGTATTGCTGGGAAGACATCATTAATTCGGTGGTTGATAAACTCGCCAAAGCAATGCCGGTTATCATGATTCTTATCTGTGTCGGCGGCCTGATTGGTACATGGATGTTCAGCGGCACCATCCCTTACATGGTGTACTGGGGACTTAAACTCATCAGCCCCGAATACATTCTCATCGCCGCCTTCTTTTTGACCAGCGTCGTATCGGTGTGTACCGGAACCTCCTGGGGTTCCGCCGGAACGGTTGGCGTAGCATTGATGGGCGTTGCCGCCGGACTGGATGTCTCGATGGCAGCAGCGGCAGGTGCCGTTGTTTCTGGCGCTTACTTCGGTGACAAGATATCGCCGCTGTCAGACTCCACCAACTTTGCGGCCATTGTTGCAGATACCACCCTTTTCGAGCATATCCAGCACTTATTGTGGACCACTATTCCCAGCTTTCTGCTTGCCGCCGTGGTTTATCTTATTGCCGGCCACAGCAATATGCTCGGCGAGGTCGCCACGCCGCAACGGGTTACCGATATTGTCAACGCTCTGGAGTCGCTATACCACTTCAATATCATTCTGATTTTGCCGCCAGTTATTGTGTTGTGGGGCGCGATTCGTAAAAAGCCAGTCATTCCTTTAATGCTGAGTGCATGCGTATTAGCCCTGATTCTGGGCGTTGTCATGCAAGGACTCAGCATCAAGCAGGGACTGGATGCCTTTATAGATGGATTTAACATTACTATGTTCCCGCAAGGGAGTGAGGGCATTATTGCTGATGTTCCGCGCCTGCTGAACCGCGGCGGAATGTTCTCAATGATGAGCACTATCCTTCTGGTATTTTGCGCATTCTCTTTTGCCGGTGCCTTAACGTTAACCGGCGCGCTCAACATTATCATTAACCGCTTACTGACGGTCATTCACAGTGTCGGTCAGTTAATTGCGGCAACCATTGGTACCACCCTTCTGGTGACCGGAGCGACAAGCGACGGCAAGCTGGCTCTTCTGGTTCCAGCTGAACTGTTTAAAGACGCATATCGTCGTATGGGACTGGATACCAAAAATCTGTCCCGCACTATTGAAGACGCTGGCACCGTCATTGAGCCGTTGTTGCCGTGGACCGCTGCCGGAGTTTATATGGCCACGACATTAGGAGTGAGCACGCTGGATTTATTGCCATGGGCGATTCAGTGCTATGCCGCAATCTTCTTCGCCTTGATTTACGGTTTCACGGGAATCGGTATTGCGAAGGCGCCATCAGTGGCAGAAACAGAAAAAAATATTACGGCAGCAGAATAGGGAGAGCATGTAATGGATTTTAATAAGATTATCGATCGTCACGATACCGCCTCGCTGAAATGGGACTTTATGGCGCGATATTTCGGCGAGGATACACATCAACTGTTGCCAATGTGGGTGTCTGATTTTGACTTTACTTGCCCGCCCGCTGTTCAGGAAGCTTTAACTCATCGCGTCGGGCACGGTATTTTTGGTTACAGCGAACGACCACAAAGCTACTTTGATTCATTAATCTCATGGTTCTCAACCCGGCATCAGCTGGAAATCAAGCAAGAGTGGATCTGCAGTATTGAAGGTGTTGTTCCGGGATTATCGCTACTCGTACAAATGCTGAGTCAACCCGGTGAAGGCGTGGTCGTTCAGGGGCCTTATTATGGTTCATTCGCTAAAATTATCTCTCTGAACGGCAGACAGCTGCTGGAAAATCCGTTGTATGAGGACCCGGCTACCGGTTATCAAATGGATTTTGCTCACCTGGAAATGTTATTCCGGACTGAACGTCCACCATTAATGATTTTATGTAATCCGCATAACCCAACCGGTCGTTGTTGGTCTGCACAGGAGCTGGAACAGCTACTTACGCTATGCGAGACCTATGATGTGACGTTGCTGTCTGATGAGATATGGGCAGATTTATTGCTTCCTGGAGAACAATTTACTTCAGTTCTGCATCTGGGAGAACGCTGGCATTCGCGTGTAATTTCAGCCACTTCAGCCAGTAAAACGTTTGGTTTGTCGACATTGCGTATTGCTAATTTTCTGATACCGGCACCGGCATTGCGTGAACACTTTTTACGCCGTCTGGATGCGCATGGACTTGATGTATTCAATGCGCTATCCGTCGAGGCGAGTACGGCTGCATGGCAACATGGTGCGCCATGGTTAGACGAGTTACTTGGCTATCTGGCTGAAAATCGACGCTGGTTTATTCAACAAATTGATGAATATCTCCCATGGGCTCGGGTTGTTCCTTCCCAGGCAACGTATCTACTGTGGATAGATTGCAAAGCGCTTAGACTGGATGATGAGCAGCTCAAATGGGTAATGCTTGATGTTGCCGGTATTGCGCCTTCAATGGGAAATGGCTTTGGTCCTGCTGGAAATGGTTTTATCCGGCTGAACATGGGATGTCCACGCCCCTACCTCGAAAAAGCGGTAGAGGGGTTGAAGCGTATTGCATTTACATCCTGTTGAATCTGCTCAGTAAACGAATCGGCCCTGGCACAGGGCCGCTCGATATTATCAGCCATTTCGACGAGGCCTGATTAACGACCTCTGAACTACCAACCAAGAATGGCGATGCGGAGAACGTGGTGCAGGTTACCCGGAAAAAATAAGATGCGCACTGAAAACCGCAGTAAACGGGGTTTGCGTTGATTTCGGTAGACCTGGGAAGAGTTTGAAATGGTGCGATAATAGGAGTCGAAAAACAAAATCAATTAATTGATTTTGTTGAAAAAATTAATATCGAAGAATAAAACTATACACACTCCTATACACATTGGCGGATGCGTTCATTTTTCGCACAACCTCAAACTACGAAAAAATCTTTTTTTATGGAAAACTATTCACACTGTTCACTCACCATTATTTATCTTTAATTTCAATATGATACGCAGTGAACAGTCCGTGAACAGTGAACACTTTACTGTTCACTTTTGTCGATTGTAGTAAAAGAGAGAGCCGTTCTATGTGGTCTAAAACTACATATTGGGGTGTGTCACACAATATTCAGAAATTCTAAAACGTCGGTGTTGCTCATTTGCTTGACGGTAGCTTTTAAAGCATCAATTTGACTTTATCTCTTGCAACTCATTTTTAGCTAGAAACTGAAATTCACCAATTTTAATATCCACACGATCTCTTAATTTGTTATAAAACTCCCGATCTTCAGTATAAATAACAATAAATTCATTTACGGCATTGAGTAGCTCGTAGGCACATTTTCGGATCAAATCGTCCGAAGAGATCTGGAGCTGGTTATAGATCCGCAAATAGTCGAGATAATCCTGCCCCTGCCCATCGCAAGGAACATCCCGATAGGTTTGCACAAGTGACTGTGATTGTGTGAGAAATTCAATATAAAGCGTTTTCTTTTCCTCGCGGAGTCTTACGAAACAAGAAGCCGCATCTTTTTCCTTATCATGTCGCTGTGACCTGATCAGCATGGCAAACGCCGAGACTGCACTAATCATAGCCCCAAGCCCAATTTTTAATGCAGAATCTAGAACTTCCATTCCTGTCATGCTCGTAACTCCCTTTTCTATCGGTTTTATCCATTGTACCAAACGACCAGTAGAAAGGTGTATTCCAACCTCAGCTTCTAACTGAATACTAGCGGGCAATTATCACAATGGCTTTTCTGCGTAATTTTACTAATTTTCAGGTAAAAAAGACCGGCTGATGCCGGTCCGGGTAGGTTATGTCGCAGTGGTTTCGTCGCACCGGGGCAGCCAGTCGGCGTTGCTTTCTTCCCTGAGCGCAAGGTTCGTCTGCATCCCCTGATTTGTTCGCCGCCTGGCGTAATTCAGCCCGTACTCTTTCAGCATCGATGACAGCCCTTTGCCGAACATGGTCAGGCTGAGTGTGTTCTTGTAGCCGTGCGCCTCCATGTAAACCAGATAGGCGTGATACAGGTACAGGCGCGGCTGTCGCGGGATGATATTCGCATTCCCCATGTACATACCGTCAGGTTCGGGCAGCGCCTCCAGATAGCCACAAAAATCAAATGTCGGGTCGGCGTCGCGTTTGATGCTGAGCGCCTCGTCGGAATTCTGCTGCGACTGGAGCAGTGTACGCGCGGTCATCGGGTCGCTGAACGTCTGCATGAGCTGGCGCACGATGACGGCCAGCTCCCGGGCGATTTTATCTTTCAGCTTCGGGTCACGCTCTTCCGGGGCAATCTGTTCCGGGAAGTGCATAATCACCCGGCGACGCGACACCCCGCCGCTGCGGTCGGTGAAGCGCATCGGATTGTTGTTTACGGCCAGTATCACCGCCGGAATATGGGTGGAGTACGCATCGCGGTATTTCGGGTCGACGGAGACCGCATCGCCGCCGGTGATGGCCTTGAGTCCTGCCCCGTCACCGCTCCATTTCTCCTGGTCAGGCAGACGTATCAGCGAGAAGCCAATCAGCGCCGCACGTTCGCGGGGCGACTCCAGCGTCTCGATGGTGGCCGACGTGGCGTTATCTTCCCCGGCGAGCATCGTCGCTATTTCGGCCAGAATACTTTTCCCGCTGCCGCCGGGACCGGTCACTTCGAGGAAGAGCTGCCAGTCGTAACGGTTCGCCAGCACCATAAACAGCGCGGCGAGTATCACATCCCGTTTATCGGCGCGCGAACCGGCGGCGCGGTCGAGCCAGCGCCAGAAATTCGGCGCGTGCGTCTCCAGCGTTTCCCCCTCCACCGGCGGGGTGAAATCCACGTCGCACAGGGTGCGCAGCCAGTGCGTTTTGCTGTGCGGGCTGAATACGCCGCTTTTGGTATCGAGCACGCCGTTGCGAAAGCCAATCAGCCGCCGTGGCGGGGCGTCCTGCTGCGGAATAATCAGTTTCAGGGTGTCGACCACCGAGGCAATTTTCCCCGACGAAAACGGGGCGCGCAGGCGCTGGAACAGCCCGGCCACGTCGCGCGCAAAGTCCGACGGCGGGATGATTTTCCAGATTCCCGCCTCATAGCGGGACAGGAGCTGGCCGTTCGCATCCACGGCCAGTGCTTCGCCGTAATGTTCATGCACCCGCATGGCTTTCTCACTGGTGCTCATGGCGGTAAATTCCGCCTCGCTCATGGTAGAGAAAGGGCTTTCAGCCGGTGGCCGGATGGCGTCATACATGGCTTTACGCGTGGCCTCCCCGCCGTGCTGTGTATACGCATCATTCCAGTCACCGAACACCGGCGGCAGGGCGACCACGCCCTCGCAGGACTCTGCGGCCGCAGACGCTTTGGTCTGGCCGTCGCCGTTAAGGTCACGGTCGGCGGCAATGACAATCCGGCAGGCCGGATATGTGTGACGGGCAAGGCTAGCCAGAGAAAGGAGGTTCACGGAGGACAGCGCCACCATGACGGTTTCCCCGGTCAGGTGATGCACGGTGAGTGCGGTCGCATAACCCTCTGCAATCCACAGGCGTTTTCCGGCCTGTTTTTTCCCTTCGATGACATGACATGCCCCTTTAACCTGACCGCCCTTCAGGGTGCGTTTGAGACCGTCCGCATTAATGAGCTGGACGTTAACCAGTGCGCCGCTATCGTCATACAGCGGGACAACCACATCACCGGCGCGGTACGTCACACCGCCGGTTTTATGCAGGGTGGCGAGCGTCAGACATTCCCGGCCGGGGAAGCCCTTGCGGGTGAGGTAGGCGTTGCCGGTGGCCGGGCGGGCTTTCTCCATGAGCCTGACGGCCAGCGCGGCCGCCACTTTGCGGTCGGCCTCTGTTTCAGCGTCTGCGGTCGCAGTCACCGCCGGGGAAACCGGCGGCAGGTTGCCGGTCACGGCATTCACCTTCCCGGCGGCCTCTGACGGGGTCACGCCAAACACTTTTTCTACCAGCTTAAGCCCGTCACCCGCGCCGCACTGATTGCAGAACCACGTCCCGCGCCCCTCTTTATCATCAAAGCGAAAGCGGTCGGAGCCGCCACACACCGGACAGGCCTGATGACGGTTTTTGATGACCGTTACCCCCAGCGCCGGGAGAATGCGCGGCCAGTGGCCGCACGCCTGTTTCACGGTGTCCGTTACGTTCATTTTCATGGTGCTTTCCCTCAGTGCAGTGCCGGTGCGGTGATATGACGGGCGCAGAGTTCATCCATCACGGCCAGCCCGAGAAAGGACAGCGACGGCGCGGCTTTCAGTGGTCCGGCTTCCATTAAATCTTCAAGCAGGGCACAGGCAATCTGACGGCCTTTTTCCTCGCCATGCTGGCGCAGATAGAAGCCCTCCAGCTCGGTCGCAATGGCGCTTTCCAGCGTACCGAGCGTGAGCTGCGGGTAGCGGTGCTGACGTTCGCACAGGGTCAGCCAGGCACAGGCGACCGCGCGGCGGTAAAGTGCAGCGCGCAGAACGGGAGATAATGCGGTTTTCATACATTGCCCTCCCCGGTCAGCCAGTGCTGATTACAGCGGTCGACCACGCCGTCGAGCCGGGCAGTCATGAGGTAAATCACCGAGGTGAGCTGCAACTGCTGCGCCGGATTGTGGCGCACGGTGGTACAGCCCTGCACCTGCATCAGGTCGCCGACGAGCTGGCCGACGTTGCGCATATGTTCGAGGCATTCGAGGTCTGCCCGGCTGATGGTGGGCTGGTTTATATTCTGCGGCCGTTCCGTACTGTTAACAGGCATTATGTCGTCTCCTGAGGACGTGCGTATCCCTGCGCAGATACGCACATTTTATTTTTTGGGTGTCGTTTTTAATTACAGATAATGGCGGTAGCTGTTATCCGGTTTTATTTCCGTTTCCGGCCTGAAATTATTCCGCCATTTATGCGCCACCGGCGCCGGACGTTTAACCGGGGGAATATCGTCAGGATAGTTATCGATATTCCGCGCCCGGTATTGCTGTAATGCCGGGTCGGCCGCTATTTCGCGTAATACGGCGTGGCGGTTTTCAGGGTTGCGCTTAAATACATCGGGATGCTCACAGGTAAAGTCCCGCAAAAAACGACTGAGCGGAATTTCTGCCATGCGGCCACCGGCAATAATACGAATGAGGATGGTGTAGGTGCGCCGGTACGGATTCCAGACCAGCTCCGGACAGCGGTACGGCATATCCCACGGAATACCGTCGGCCAGCACGCCCGACACCACCACATCAGGAAATCCTGTACAGCGATAT
>NZ_JAOWGX010000035.1:0-413092 GCF_030332915.1 Citrobacter sp. Cpo040 | reverse complement strand
GGGATACAACGGTTTTACGCAGCCTTTCGTCCGGCAGGGTATGGGGGGGCTGTGGCAGATCAGTATTGCCATTGATGGTGGCGGGCCGTGCCAGTGGCAGCTAAATTCACTGAGAGTAAGTTTCAGGATTGCGGATAATATTCCACTGGTGAAAGGAAAAGAAGTCATTGAGACCAGTTATATCTTTGATTTTGGAAATTATGGCCTCAGTGACGGGTATGGGACAGGGAGGGCAAAAGAGGTCAGTGGAGATCTTGACTTAAAAACGGATTATTTCCCTGAAGTATTTATTAGCCATTTATTTAATCAAACAACATTGAACTTATTTGGTGGAAATACCGGCCCTGAAAAATGGCGAAGGCGTTTTCGGCTTAGGAATACTCAAACCATTCTTATTGAGCCAGTCATTCATTTCGATAAAGTTGTTACTTTGACACCTCCAGATGCTCCAGGCAAACTTACGGCAACTTATCCCGATGGCAGTAGTGAAAAGATCCCGCATATTTATCCCAGCTATGAAAAATTGCTGTCGATGAAATGATGATTTATGTAGTTCCCGCCAGAGAATGTGCTGGCGGGATTTTTCATTAATGGCCAATTTCTGAAGAATTACTTACCAATACAAAAGCTGGAGAAAATCCGTCCCAGCAGATCGTCGGAGGTAAATTCTCCGGTGATCTCACTGAGGTTCTGCTGCGCAAGGCGTAGCTCCTCAGCCAGCAATTCTCCGGCCCATGCTCCGAGCAGTTGGGCTTTACCCTGCTCGAGATGCTCTGCAGCTTCTGCCAGCGCCTGCAGGTGACGACGACGGGCCAGAAAGCCGCCTTCCATATTGGTTTCAAAGCCCATGCTCTGTTTGAGATGATTACGCAGTACGTCAACGCCTTCACCGGTACGCGCGGAGAGGCGAACCAGTGAGTGGCCATTTACTTCGCTAAGGCCCAGCGTCTCACTGGTAATATCCGCTTTGTTACGCACCACGGTGATCGGCAGTTTGGCTGGCAGACGGGCAATAAAGTCTGGCCAGATATCTGCCGGGTCCACGGCGTCGGTGGTGGTGCCATCAACCATAAACAGTACACGGTCGGCCTGTTCAATTTCCTGCCAGGCACGTTCGATACCGATGCGTTCAACTTCGTCGCTGGCATCGCGCAAACCGGCGGTGTCGATGATGTGTAGCGGCATGCCGTCGATATGAATATGCTCACGCAGCACGTCGCGGGTAGTCCCGGCGATATCGGTGACAATGGCCGCCTCACGGCCAGCTAGCGCGTTCAGCAGGCTTGATTTCCCGGCGTTTGGACGCCCGGCAATCACCACCTTCATCCCTTCGCGCAGCAGGCTGCCCTGACGCGCTTCCGCACGCACGGCATCAAGATCGCTGATAACGCTGTTGAGTTGCGCTTCAATCTTGCCGTCAGACAGGAAGTCGATTTCTTCATCCGGGAAGTCGATCGCTGCTTCAACATAGATGCGCAGGTGAGTGAGCGCTTCCACAAGATGATTTACCCGTGCGGAAAATGCGCCCTGCAACGAGTTCAGCGCCGAGCGAGCGGCTTGCTCTGAGCTGGCATCGATCAGGTCGGCAATCGCCTCGGCCTGGGCTAAATCGAGCTTATCATTGAGAAACGCTCGCTCGGAGAATTCACCCGGTCTGGCAATGCGCAGCCCGGGAATGGTCAGAATACGTTTGAGCAGCAGGTCAAGAATCACTGGACCGCCGTGGCCCTGAAGCTCTAAAACGTCTTCGCCGGTAAAGGAGTTTGGGCCGGGGAACCACAGGGCAATCCCCTGATCCAGCGCGCTGCCATCCGCGTCTTTAAACGGCAGATAATCGGCATAACGCGGTTTGGGCAGTTTCCCCAGTACGGTTTCTGCGACCTCACGCGCCTTCAGGCCGGAGATACGCAGGATACCCACGCCACCACGTCCCGGTGGGGTGGCCTGAGCGACGATGGTGTCGTTATGGCTCATGGTTTGTCTCTTCTTAATGCAATAAAAAAGGCGGTCTAATGACCGCCCTTTACTTTATGTTCCGTTTGCCGGATGGCGGCTTCGCCTAATCCGGCCTACACCGAATCAGGAGTTTTTCTTCTCGCGGCTATGCAGGCCACGTTTCTCCAGACCACGGTAAATCAGCTGCTGCTGAATAATGGTTACCAGGTTGCTGACGATATAGTACAGCACCAGACCTGACGGGAACCACAGGAAGAACACGGTGAAGATGACCGGCATAAAGGTCATGATCTTCTGCTGCATCGGGTCGGTTACAGTGGTCGGAGACATCTTCTGAATGAAGAACATCGTCACGCCCATCAGAATCGGCAGGATGTAGTACGGGTCCTGTGCAGACAGGTCATGGATCCACAGAGCGAATGGCGCATGACGCAGTTCAATGGAGCCCATCAGCATGTAGTACAACGCCAGGAAGATTGGCATCTGGATGATCAGCGGGAAGCAGCCGCCCAGCGGGTTAACCTTCTCAGCTTTGTACAGGGCCATCATTTCCTGGCTCTGACGCTGTTTGTCATCGCCCAGACGCTCACGCATAGCCTGAATCTTCGGCTGCAGCATACGCATCTTCGCCATGGAGGTGTACTGCGCTTTGGTCAGCGGGTACATGATGCCACGAACGATAAAGGTGATAACGATGATGGAGAAGCCCCAGTTACCCAGGAAGCTATGGATCCACTTCAGCAGTTTAAACAGCGGCTGAGAAATGAACCACAACCAGCCGTAATCCACGGTCAGATCCAGGTGCGGTGCAACGGCCGCCATTTTATCCTGAATTTCCGGGCCGACCCACAGGGTGCTGGTCATCGCGCCAGTCTGGCCAGGCTGAACCAGTACCGGCTGTGATTTATAGCCGATAGCGGCAATGCCGTTACCCAGGTTAGCGGTATAGAAGTTGTTGGTGCCGTCGTTACGCGGAACCCATGCCGTTGCGAAATACTGTTGCAGCATTGCGACCCAGCCGTCTTTAGCATTGACGTTCAGGTTTTCGTTTTCAGCAATGGTGTCGAATTTGTATTTCTCATACTTCTCATCCGGCGTGGAGTACGCCGCGCCACGGAAGGTGTGCAGCGCAAAGTTGCTGCTACCGGTGTCGCGATGAGATGGCAGATTGATGGATTGCTTCAGCTGACCAAAGGTGGAGATTTCCAGCGGTTTTTCGCCGGCGTTCTGCACGCTGTAGTTAACGTTGACAGCATATTCACCACGCTTAAGAACAAACGTTTTAGTGAATGTGTTACCCGCTGCGTCAGTATAGGTCATCGGGATCTGCAGTTCGTTCTGACCGTCAGCCAGTACAAA
Source organism: Citrobacter sp. Cpo040 (assembly GCF_030332915.1). Classification (NCBI taxonomy): domain Bacteria; kingdom Pseudomonadati; phylum Pseudomonadota; class Gammaproteobacteria; order Enterobacterales; family Enterobacteriaceae; genus Citrobacter; species Citrobacter sp. Cpo040. The sequence continues at coordinate 409,777 of NZ_JAOWGX010000035.1, read as the reverse complement.
CGCGTCTTTATCGACGTTGTACAGCGGACGTGGGCCGTTAGCCGGGTTATCCGGGCCGTCACGACCTGTCAGGCCACTCTGTGCCTGGTAGATGAACTGTGGCGTGGTTTCCAGTAACTGGAACGGTTCGGTAGAACCGAGTTCTTTCGGGTAAGCTGGCAGTGAAGCCTGTTCCACATCACCACCACGGGTGTTGATGGTCAGATCAAGCACGTCAGTTTTAACCGTAATCAGTTTCCCCTGGCCACTGGCCGGTACGCCCTGGTCTGCGGCGCTACCCGCTGCGGTGGTCGTTGTCTGCGTGGTCTGTTGGGCCTGAGGTTGCGGGTTTTTATCCTGCTCCCAGGCTTGCCAGATCATGAAAGACACGAACAGCAAAGCGATGACTAAAAGATTGCGTTGCGAATCCATCGTTAGTGTTCTCTGGTATCAAATGGTCCGGGCGGGACGGGATCGTCACCACCAGGGTGTAAAGGGTGGCATTTTAATACGCGTTTCACCGTCAACCAACTGCCTTTTATCACTCCAAACCTGCGCAATGCCTCAATTCCGTAGCTCGAACAGGTTGGAGTGAAACGGCAATGCGGCCCAAGCAGCGGACTGATCAGGCGTTGATAGACCCGAATGAGGGCTATCAGGACCCGCGAGCCAGGCGACAATGGCGACGCCATAATTTTTCCAACGCTTCCGAGAGAGCACGGTTATCGAGGTCAGCAACCCCTTTTTTCGCCACCACCACGAAATCCATTGCTGGAAGCTCGTGCTGACGTAAACGGAAGCTTTCACGCGTCAGACGTTTAATCCGATTGCGTTCATGCGCACGTTTAACATTTTTCTTGGCGACTGTAAGACCGATACGGGGATGCCCCAGCGAATTCAGGCGGCCGAGGATGGTGATTTGCGGCGTGCCAGCCCGTTGTGGCTGCTGGAAGACGAATGTGAAATGAGTGGGAGTTAACAAACGTAACTCCCTGGGAAATGCGAGCTTAACCACTCAGGGGCTAGCTTTTATTACTTAGAAACGGTCAGACGAGAACGGCCTTTAGCACGACGACGTGCCAGAACCTGACGACCATTTTTATTAGCCATACGAGCACGGAAGCCGTGAGAACGGTTGCGCTTCAGTACAGACGGTTGAAAAGTGCGTTTCATGGCGATTTCTACCTAAACTTGAATAAATTCACTGACTTTTGCGTATACCCGAACGAATTTCGAACGACTTACGCCACAGTGTGGGTGATTAAAGAGGCCGGATTGTAATAATTGTACACTCCGGAGTCAATTCTCTTTCCTTATTTCCCGCTTTTTTCCGCATGGTTTCGCGTAAAAAACAGGCAGCGTTGACGCCGTAAGGCGACCGTTACTCGCTGGGGGTAAGAATTATACGGGCTGGTGGATAAAGCGCAAGGATCGCACGGGATCTTTATTAGATCGTTTAAGCAGTAAAGCATCTTTACTCATTAATTTTTTCAATATGCGCGCTAAAACCTGCAGCACTTCTCCAGGATCGTTTACACTTAGCCGATTCTGGATCATCCTGTGGATAAATCGGGAAGAATCTGTGAGAAACAGAAGATCTCTTTCTCAGTTTACGCTATGATCCGCGGTCCTGATCGTTTCAATGGATCCTGATCGGGTAAAAATTGCAGATAGCAATTCGCACGTCACCCTTTGCATAGGGTCTTGTCGATGTGCGTCAACAATCATGAATGTTTCAGCCTTTGTCATTTATCGACTTTTGTTCGAGTGGAGTCCGCCGTGTCACTTTCGCTTTGGCAGCAGTGTCTTGCCCGATTGCAGGATGAGTTACCAGCCACAGAGTTCAGTATGTGGATACGCCCGTTGCAGGCGGAACTGAGCGATAACACGCTGGCTTTGTATGCGCCAAACCGTTTCGTGCTCGATTGGGTAAGGGATAAATACCTTAATAATATTAATGGATTACTCAATAATTTCTGTGGAGCGGATGCCCCACAGCTGCGCTTTGAAGTCGGCACTAAACCCGTCACGCAAACGCTGAAAACGCCGGTCAACAATGTTGTTGCGCCCGCCCACGTGGCTCAGCAAGTGCAACCGCAACGTGCTGCTCCGGCGGCGCGTCCAGGCTGGGATAACGTCCCGGCTCCGGCAGAACCTACCTATCGTTCTAACGTCAACGTCAAACACACGTTTGATAACTTCGTTGAAGGTAAATCTAACCAACTGGCGCGCGCGGCGGCACGTCAGGTGGCGGACAATCCTGGCGGCGCCTACAATCCGTTATTCCTATATGGCGGTACGGGTCTGGGTAAAACCCACCTGTTGCACGCTGTCGGTAACGGCATTATGGCGCGTAAGCCAAACGCCAAAGTGGTGTATATGCACTCCGAGCGTTTTGTGCAGGACATGGTCAAAGCCCTGCAAAACAACGCGATCGAAGAGTTTAAACGCTACTACCGTTCCGTTGACGCGCTGCTGATTGACGATATCCAATTCTTCGCGAATAAAGAGCGATCGCAGGAAGAGTTTTTCCACACCTTTAACGCCCTGCTGGAAGGCAATCAGCAGATCATCCTGACCTCGGATCGCTATCCGAAGGAGATCAACGGCGTTGAAGATCGTCTGAAATCCCGCTTTGGCTGGGGACTGACTGTCGCGATCGAACCGCCTGAACTGGAAACGCGTGTTGCGATCCTGATGAAAAAAGCCGACGAAAACGACATTCGTCTGCCGGGTGAAGTCGCGTTCTTTATTGCCAAGCGTCTACGCTCTAACGTACGTGAGCTGGAAGGCGCACTGAATCGCGTGATCGCCAACGCCAATTTTACCGGCCGGGCGATTACTATCGATTTCGTGCGTGAAGCGCTGCGCGATCTGCTGGCTTTGCAGGAAAAGCTGGTCACCATCGACAATATCCAGAAGACGGTGGCGGAGTATTACAAAATCAAAATTGCGGATCTGCTTTCTAAGCGTCGATCTCGCTCGGTAGCTCGTCCGCGCCAGATGGCGATGGCGCTGGCAAAAGAGCTCACTAACCACAGTCTGCCGGAAATTGGCGACGCGTTTGGTGGGCGTGACCATACTACCGTGCTTCATGCCTGCCGCAAGATTGAGCAGTTGCGTGAAGAAAGCCATGATATTAAAGAAGATTTCTCCAATTTAATCAGAACATTATCTTCGTGACGCTATGAAATTTACCGTTGAACGTGAACATTTATTAAAACCGCTTCAGCAGGTCAGCGGCCCGCTGGGTGGACGTCCTACACTGCCTATTCTCGGAAACCTGCTGCTGCAGGTTGCTGACGGCACGCTTTCGCTGACCGGTACCGATCTCGAAATGGAGATGGTGGCGCGCGTGGCGCTGATCCAGCCCCATGAACCTGGCGCGACCACCGTTCCGGCGCGTAAATTCTTCGATATTTGCCGTGGATTGCCGGAAGGCGCGGAAATTGCCGTTCAACTGGAAGGCGACCGTATGCTGGTGCGTTCTGGCCGCAGCCGTTTCTCGCTGTCTACGCTGCCTGCCGCCGACTTCCCGAATCTGGACGATTGGCAGAGCGAAGTCGAATTCACCCTGCCGCAGGCGACGATGAAGCGCCTGATTGAAGCCACGCAGTTTTCGATGGCGCATCAGGACGTACGTTACTACTTAAACGGCATGCTGTTTGAAACCGAAGGGGAAGAGCTGCGTACCGTGGCGACCGACGGTCACCGCCTGGCGGTTTGTTCAATGCCTGTTGGTCAGCCGTTGCCAAGCCATTCGGTGATCGTACCGCGTAAAGGTGTGATTGAACTGATGCGTATGCTCGACGGCGGCGATAACCCGCTGCGCGTGCAGATTGGCAGCAACAACATTCGTGCGCACGTTGGTGACTTCATCTTCACCTCTAAGCTGGTTGATGGCCGTTTCCCGGATTATCGCCGCGTATTGCCGAAGAATCCGGACAAGCATCTGGAAGCCGGTTGCGATATCCTCAAACAGGCGTTTGCGCGTGCGGCGATCCTCTCGAACGAGAAATTCCGCGGCGTGCGTCTGTATGTCAGCGAAAACCAGCTCAAAATCACCGCCAACAACCCGGAGCAGGAAGAAGCAGAAGAAATTCTGGATGTCTCCTATCCTGGTACAGAACTGGAAATCGGCTTTAACGTGAGCTACGTACTGGACGTTCTGAACGCGCTGAAGTGCGAGAACGTGCGTATTCTGCTGACCGATTCCGTATCGAGCGTACAGATTGAAGATGCCGCATCACAGTCGGCTGCCTATGTTGTTATGCCAATGAGACTGTAATGTCGCTCACCCGCCTGTTGATCCGCGATTTTCGCAATATCGAAAGCGCGGATCTCGCTTTATCCCCTGGCTTTAACTTCCTGGTTGGCGCGAACGGCAGCGGCAAAACCAGCGTCCTGGAAGCCATCTATACGCTCGGCCATGGCCGGGCGTTTCGCAGTTTGCAGATTGGCCGCGTGATTCGCCACGAGCAGGAGTCGTTTGTTTTACACGGGCGTTTGCAGGGTGAAGAACGTGAGACGTCGATTGGCCTGACGAAAGACAAACTGGGCGACAGCAAAGTGCGCATTGACGGCACTGACGGGCACAAGGTTGCAGAACTGGCGCACCTGATGCCGATGCAACTGATCACGCCAGAGGGGTTTACTTTACTCAACGGCGGCCCCAAATACAGAAGAGCATTTCTTGACTGGGGATGCTTTCACAATGAAGCCGGATTTTTCACCGCCTGGAGCAACCTGAAGCGACTGCTCAAGCAGCGTAATGCGGCACTGCGCCAGGTGAGTCGTTATGAGCAACTGCGCCCGTGGGATAGAGAACTTATCCCGCTGGCGGAACAAATCAGCACCTGGCGCGCGGAGTACAGCGCCGGTATCGCGCAGGATATGGCGGATACCTGCCAGCAGTTTCTTCCCGAGTTTTCGCTCTCCTTCTCATTCCAGCGCGGCTGGGAGAAAGAGACTGATTATGCCGAAGTGCTGGAACGCAGTTTTGAACGCGATCGCATGTTGACCTACACTGCGCACGGCCCGCATAAGGCGGATTTCCGCATTCGCGCCGACGGTGCGCCGGTGGAAGATACGTTGTCGCGTGGGCAGCTAAAGCTGCTGATGTGCGCCTTACGTCTGGCGCAAGGGGAGTTCCTGACCCGTGAAAGCGGGCGGCGCTGCCTGTACCTGATAGATGATTTTGCCTCTGAACTGGATGACGCGCGTCGCGGACTGCTGGCCAGCCGCTTAAAAGCCACGCAATCTCAGGTCTTTGTCAGCGCAATAAGCGCTGAACACGTTATAGACATGTCCGATGAAAATTCGAAGATGTTTACCGTGGAAAAGGGTAAAATAACGGATTAACCCAAGATAAAATGAGCGAGAAACGTTGATGTCGAATTCTTATGACTCCTCCAGTATCAAAGTCCTGAAAGGACTGGATGCGGTGCGTAAGCGCCCGGGTATGTATATCGGCGACACGGATGACGGCACCGGTCTGCACCACATGGTATTCGAGGTGGTAGATAACGCTATCGACGAAGCGCTCGCGGGTCACTGTAAAGATATCGTGGTAACGATTCACGCTGACAACTCCGTGTCCGTTACCGATGATGGCCGTGGTATCCCAACCGGTATTCACCCGGAAGAGGGCGTTTCGGCAGCGGAAGTTATCATGACCGTTTTGCACGCAGGCGGTAAATTCGATGATAACTCCTATAAAGTTTCCGGCGGTCTGCACGGCGTGGGTGTTTCCGTCGTTAACGCCCTGTCACAGAAGCTGGAACTGGTGATTCGTCGTGAAGGCAAAGTGCATCAGCAAACTTACGTGCACGGTGTGCCGCAGGCGCCGCTGGCAGTAACCGGCGAAACAGAACTGACCGGGACTCAGGTCCGTTTCTGGCCAAGCCACGAAACCTTTACCAATGTTGTTGAATTTGAATACGACATTCTGGCGAAACGTCTGCGTGAGCTGTCATTCCTGAACTCCGGCGTCTCTATTCGTCTGCGCGACAAGCGTGACGGCAAAGAAGACCATTTCCATTATGAAGGCGGCATCAAGGCGTTTGTTGAATACCTCAACAAAAACAAAACGCCGATCCACCCAAATATCTTCTACTTCTCCACCGAAAAAGACGGTATCGGCGTTGAAGTTGCGCTGCAGTGGAACGATGGTTTCCAGGAAAACATCTACTGCTTCACTAACAACATTCCACAGCGTGACGGCGGTACTCACCTTGCAGGCTTCCGTGCGGCGATGACCCGTACCCTGAACGCCTACATGGACAAAGAAGGCTACAGCAAAAAAGCGAAAGTCAGCGCTACTGGTGACGATGCCCGTGAAGGCCTGATTGCCGTTGTTTCCGTGAAAGTACCGGATCCGAAGTTCTCCTCACAGACCAAAGACAAGCTGGTCTCCTCTGAGGTGAAATCGGCGGTAGAACAGCAGATGAACGAACTGCTGAGCGAATATCTGCTGGAAAACCCGTCTGACGCGAAAATCGTTGTCGGCAAAATTATTGATGCTGCGCGTGCTCGTGAAGCTGCACGTCGTGCGCGTGAAATGACCCGTCGTAAAGGCGCGCTGGACTTAGCGGGTCTGCCGGGCAAGCTGGCGGACTGTCAGGAACGCGACCCGGCGTTGTCCGAACTGTACCTTGTGGAAGGGGACTCCGCGGGCGGTTCTGCTAAGCAGGGCCGTAACCGTAAAAACCAGGCGATTCTGCCGCTGAAGGGTAAAATCCTCAACGTCGAGAAAGCGCGCTTTGACAAGATGCTCTCCTCTCAGGAAGTCGCGACGCTGATCACCGCGCTCGGCTGTGGCATCGGTCGTGACGAGTACAACCCGGACAAACTGCGTTATCACAGCATCATCATCATGACCGATGCCGACGTCGATGGCTCGCACATTCGTACGCTGCTGTTGACCTTCTTCTATCGTCAGATGCCGGAAATCGTTGAACGCGGCCACGTTTACATTGCACAGCCACCGCTGTACAAAGTGAAAAAAGGCAAGCAGGAACAATACATTAAAGATGACGAAGCGATGGATCAGTATCAGATCTCTATCGCTCTGGATGGCGCAACGCTGCACACCAATGCCAACGCACCAGCCCTTTCAGGTGAGTCGTTAGAGAAACTGGTTTCTGAATACAACGCGACACAGAAAATGATTGGCCGTATGGAACGTCGTTTCCCGAAAGCGCTGCTGAAAGAGCTGGTTTATCAACCGACGCTGCCAGAAGCTGATTTGGCAAATGAACAGGCCGTTACCCGCTGGGTGAATGCACTGATTACCGAGCTGAACGAAAAAGAACAGCACGGTAGCCTGTGGAAGTTTGATATCCACCACAACGCAGAGCAGAACCTGTTTGAACCGATTGTGCGCGTCCGTACTCACGGTGTGGATACCGACTACGTTCTGGACCACGAGTTTGTGACCGGTGGCGAATACCGTCGTATTTGTACGCTTGGCGAGAAGCTGCGTGGGCTGATCGAAGACGATGCGTTTATCGAACGTGGCGAGCGTCGCCAGCCGGTTGCCAGCTTTGAGCAGGCACTGGAATGGCTGCAGAAAGAGTCTCGTCGTGGCCTCGCTATCCAGCGTTATAAAGGTCTGGGCGAGATGAACCCGGAACAGCTGTGGGAAACCACCATGGATCCGGAAAGCCGTCGCATGTTGCGCGTTACCGTGAAGGATGCGATTGCTGCCGACCAGCTGTTCACCACGCTGATGGGCGATGCCGTTGAACCGCGTCGCGCATTTATCGAAGAGAACGCCCTGAAAGCGGCGAACATCGATATTTAAGCCAATCTGTAGGCCGGATAAGGCGGTTTACGCCGCTATCCGGCAAGACGTTGTATTGTGCCTGATGGCGCGTTGCTTATCAGGCCTACAAATGACAACCAATCTACAAAAAAGGGGAATCTCGATTCCCCTTTCTATCCCCCTTTTCGTAGCTGTTTTTTGAGCGGAATCGCGTTAGCATGAGGACGGACTCATTTAATCCGGGGAACTCATGGCTATAAAACTTATTGCTATCGACATGGATGGCACACTTCTGCTGCCCGATCACACCATTTCACCAGCGGTCAAAACGGCGATTGCCGCGGCACGCGCGCGTGGCGTGAATGTGGTGCTGACCACGGGACGCCCGTATGCCGGCGTTCACAGCTATCTGAAAGAACTACATATGGAACAACCCGGTGACTACTGCATTACCTACAACGGTGCGCTGGTGCAGAAAGCAGGGGATGGCAGTACCGTGGCGCAAACCGCGCTGAGCTATGATGATTATCGTTACCTGGAGCAGCTTTCCCGGGAAGTTGGCTCACATTTCCACGCACTCGATCGCAATACGCTGTATACCGCGAACCGTGATATCAGCTACTACACGGTGCACGAATCGTTTGTCGCGACCATTCCGCTGGTGTTCTGTGAAGCCGAGAAAATGGATCCCGCAACCCAGTTCCTGAAAGTTATGATGATTGACGAGCCGGAGATCCTCGATAAAGCTATCTCTCGTCTACCTGCGGAAGTAAAAGAGAAGTACACCGTGCTGAAAAGTGCGCCGTATTTCCTCGAAATCCTCGATAAACGCGTCAACAAAGGAACTGGCGTAAAATCGCTGGCCGATGCGTTAGGCATTAAAGCCGAAGAGGTGATGGCGATTGGTGATCAGGAAAACGACATCGCGATGATTGAATACGCAGGCGTGGGCGTTGCCATGGACAACGCTATTCCATCAGTCAAAGAAATCGCCAACTTCGTGACCAAATCCAACCTTGAAGATGGCGTCGCGTATGCCATTGAGAAATTTGCGCTGAATTAAGAAATTATGGGCAAGTGCCTTGTTACATTTGCCCATTTAAATATTTATTGGTGATAATAATTAAAAAATAATATTTGTAATGGAGAGGTTACGACATCCAGAGTGATAGTAATGGGCAGCAGTCCGTTTGTGACGAATTCGGGTATATGTGAGGTTTTATATTCGTAAAAACCAACGGTAAATGGATGATAAAACGTAAGCATCTGCGAGTAATCCTGTTTGGTGCTTTTTTTATGGATTGTCCCTTGCAGTTTGGATAGATTTTTAGTGCAGTATTGCGCTGAGCAGTCAAAACCGTAGCCCGTAAGCACTTGTTTAACGTCCTGCGTTTCCCCTGTGTATTTAAGCGTTAATACGCCTTTAAACACCTTTTTATTGTCGCTGATGATGAATTTGGCGATATCAACTGCCTGTAAATTATGACGGTCGATTTGCGGATCTTGCAGCAACTTCACCACGCTTTCGGCACCACTGGTTATCAGATAATCAAACGTTTTACCGACAAAGACATAGCCTTCATTACCATCATTATCTTTACCTGACGATAAGCCAATAACGGTGTCTGTTTCCCACTTTTCCATTGTTGTGTGTGGATCGCCTGCCTTGAGCCACATAAAGCTCAGGCACCCTGATAACATAACGCTAAGCGATGATACGACCAGTGATTTTACCAACCAGCTATATTTTATGTTCAACTTAATCCCTTAAAAAAACGCGCCATAATGTCATAGCCATACTACGCGATTTCTCACGCTTTGCTTTTGCTGGCGGGTGACTTTCAGATTTTGCCAAGGGAATATGCGCCACGCCGCTGCGCATTATCCATTTACGGGAAAACGCTGACGTCAGGGCCCGGCTTTTCAGGATTTTGCCATACAGTTTGAGACGTAACTTGTGGGTGGCTTTACGGTAAGCGTGATTCATATCTGGTGTATCCCGCAGCAGTACCGATTTGAGGATCTCCGCGCTGTCCAGCGCATAGCTAATCCCTTCCAGCGAGCTGGCGCTGATAAAACCGGCCGCTTCACCAATCAAAAATGCGTTGTCCTCGCCGCAGACGAAGTCTTTCCAGCGTGAGGGGAATAGCACCGTACATTTTTCACTTTTCACCGGTTTGCCGAACTGGAAATGGAACGCTTCCAGCTTCTCTTTCAGCGCGTCAAAGCGTGCCTGTCCGTCCTTCATGGGGTAGGCACCACCAAAGATAAAATAGCCATCTTTGCTGATACTCCAGGAATAACAGTCAGTTGCATCGTTATCAAAAATACAGGAATAGAACGGTACGGGATGCTTTTCCGCAAACCATTGTTGAATAGCGACATATTTACGGATTTGGTGCTGTGGATAGAGATGACGGCGCACCAGTGAATTCGCGCCGTCTGCCCCCACCAGATAACGTGCAGTGATCTGCTGCTCCCAACCGTCGGCGCGGAAGATAACATGCCATTTATCGCCCTCGCGCCAGATTTTCCGACACAGGCTGTCGTGATACACCTGCACATCATCAGGGATGAGAGATTTAAGCCATAAATCAAAAGCATGGCGGTTGATATTAATGTAGCTGCGCTGGTAGTTACGCGTCAAAGAAGCGGCAACATCAACCGTTTTAACGCTAAAAATCTGCGGGTTGGCGATAACATCAACGGGTAAGGTAATCCCGTCGCGGATAAACGAACGCTGGGCGTCCGGGGCCAGCAGACCGCCGCAGGGTTTAGTGAAACCTTCGTTGCCGCACTGGCGTTTTTTATCCAACGCAATCACGCGCATTTTTCCGCTCAACTGTCGCGCCAGCGCTGCGCCTGCCGGACCTAAACCGATAATCGCTACGTCAAAATGTTCCATCTTTCTGTCCGCAAAAATGAAGATGGCGATACGCTAAAGCCTGAAAGTGAAGTGCTTGTGAAGTATGATTGTTTTAATCGTCTTGTATCAGGGCATCCCATGAAGCAAATCACCTTTACGCCGCGTAATCATCAGATTACCAATATCAATACCTGGACACCGGACAGCCAGTGGCTGGTCTTTGATGTGCGCCCTTCCGGCGCCTCTTTTACCGGTGAAACAATTGAGCGCGTCAATATCCATACTGGCGAGCTGGAGGTGATTTACCGGGCTACTCAGGGATCGCACGTTGGTGTGGTGACCGTTCATCCAAAGTTGGAAAAATATGTCTTCATTCACGGGCCTGAAAATCCTGATGAAACATGGCATTACGACTTCCATCATCGTCGTGGGGTGATTGTCACGCAGGCTGGGGTGGAGAATCTGGATGCAATGGATATTACTGCGCCCTATACGCCAGGTGCGCTGCGCGGCGGGAGTCATGTGCATGTCTTTAGCCCGCACGGTGAGTTTGTCAGTTTCACCTATAACGACCATGTACTGCATGAGCGCTCTCCGGCGCTCGATTTACGCAACGTCGGTGTGGCTGCACCGTATGGTCCGGTGAAGGTCTCCGCGCAGCATCCGCGTGAATACAGTGGCAGCCATTGGTGCGTGCTGGTGAGCCAGACGACACCAACGCCAAAACCGGGTAGCGATGAGATTAACCGCGCCTATGAAGAGGGCTGGGTTGGAGAAAACAGGCTGGCGTTTATCGGTGATACGCTATCAGCCACTGGAGAGAAAGTACCAGAGCTGTTTATTGTTGATTTGCCACAGGATGAAAGCGGCTGGAAACAGCCGGGGGACGCGCCTCTGGAGGGGACTGACATGACCATGCCTGCGCCACCATCCGGTATCCGCCAACGCCGTCTGACGTTTACCCATGAGCGCGCCTTCCCGGGGCTGGTGAATCAGCCTCGCCACTGGGTACGCAGTAATCCAAAGGCAGCTGAGATTGCGTTTTTAATGCGTGATGACAACGGTATTGTACAGCTATGGCTGATTTCCCCACAGGGTGGAGCGCCGCGTCAGCTTACCCAGTGCGTTACGAATATTCAGTCAGCCTTTAACTGGCACCCATCGGGGAAATGGCTGGGATTTGTACTGGAGAACAGAATTGCCTGTTGTGATGTTCAAACGGGCGAGATTGATTTTTTAACGGAACGTCATGATAACCCGCCGTCGGCCGATGCGATCGTCTTCTCCCCTGATGGTCGACAGGTTGCGTGGATGGAAGACGTCGAGGGTTTCCGCCAGTTATGGGTGACTGAAACCGGGCGTTAATTTATGGAGCAGACATTTCTGCCGGGGGAATAACGGCGTTCGTGGCCTGGGTTCTCTCCTCGCTCTTTTCTACGCGGGATCTCACCGAGTTATCTTTGCGAAAGAGATCCCAAGGTAGCAATACCGTATCGAGCACCGCGGTAAAAGGCATATCCAGAATCGCCAGCGACTTGGTTCCCCAGTTCGTATCACTTTCGCTAATCATTGTGGCACTGGCTCGCGTGCCAGGATACGTCCCTTCTTTGCCACCTGTATGCGACATGATGCTGGAACAGCCGCTTACAAACGCCATCCCACTACACATCGTCAGTGTTACCAACATTTTTTTAATCATCATTTATTCATCTGTATTTATCGTGTTTGCATGGTGAGTTAAAGCGATCCGTTGCGAAAATAACATCACCATTTCGTCGCACTGTGGCGGCCATCGCGATTTAACGAGAACAACTGCTCCCCCCAGTGTATGCAATAGACAACAAACTGCAAAAAAAGTCAGATGAATACGCTTGAAAAGTTTGTATTAAGACCCATTTTTAGAGTGTAGACAAATGAAGGGCATGCCTGATGGGTGTCCTGGCTACCTGACCTGTCCATGATGGAAGGTCAATTATTCTCGCTGATTTCAGGAGCTATTGATTATGCGTAACTTTGATTTATCCCCGCTGTACCGTTCTGCTATTGGTTTTGACCGTCTGTTTAACCTGCTGGAAAACAATCAGGGCCAGAGCAATGGTGGCTACCCTCCGTACAACGTTGAGCTGGTAGACGAAAACCATTACCGCATTGCAATTGCCGTTGCCGGTTTTGCTGAAAGCGAACTGGAAATTACTGCCCAGGACAATCTGCTGGTGGTAAAAGGCGCCCATGCGGACGATCAAAAAGAACGTACTTACCTGTATCAGGGTATTGCCGAGCGCAACTTTGAACGCAAGTTCCAGTTAGCGGAGAACATTCATGTTCGCGGCGCAAACCTGGTAAATGGTCTGCTGTATATCGATCTTGAGCGCGTGATTCCTGAAGCGAACAAACCGCGCCGCATCGAAATCAACTAATTTTGTAGGCCGCTTCAGGCGGCCTTGCTAAGTCATCGGCTTGCCGTCAGGGAGCCGAAAGGTACCTACTCGCTTCTTAGAAGGAGATTATTATGCGTAACTACGATTTATCCCCACTGCTGCGTCAATGGATCGGTTTTGACAAACTGGCCAATGCCTTGCAAAACACCGGTGAAAGCCAGAGCTTCCCGCCTTATAACATCGAAAAGAGCGATGATAACCACTACCGCATTACCCTTGCGTTAGCCGGTTTCCGCCAGGAAGATCTGGATATTCAACTGGAAGGTACGCGCCTGACCGTGAAAGGTACGCCGCAGCAGCCGGAAAAAGAGACCAAATGGTTGCATCAGGGGCTGGTCACTCAGCCGTTCAGCCTGAGCTTTACGCTGGCTGAAAATATGGAGGTCTCCGGCGCAAGCTTCACTAACGGCTTGCTGCATATTGATTTGACCCGGAATGAACCTGAAACCATTGCTCCACAACGTATCGCCATCAGCGAACGTCCTGCATTAGATAGTTAAATAGCTCCATGCCTTTGCCCCGCCAGAAATGACGGGGCTTTTTTTGTGCTTTACCACCCATACATTGCGACTGTACTCTGCGAGAATCCATTTACTTAATGATGTTATTCACAGGGAACAGGATATGAGTGATATAGCATTGACGGTCAGCGTTCTGGCATTAGTGGCAGTTGTCGGGTTATGGATCGGCAACATAAAAATACGTGGCGTGGGTTTTGGCATTGGAGGCGTGCTGTTCGGCGGTATTATCGTCGGGCATTTTGTCGATCAGGCAGGGATGACCCTGAGCGGCGACATGCTGCATTTTATTCAGGAATTTGGCCTGATTCTTTTCGTCTACACCATTGGTATTCAGGTGGGGCCGGGCTTTTTTGCTTCTCTGCGCGTTTCGGGCCTGCGGCTGAATCTGTTTGCTGTGCTGATTGTCATCATGGGTGGCCTGGTCACCGCGATCCTGCATAAGATTTTTGCCATTCCTCTCCCTGTGGTGCTGGGAATATTCTCTGGAGCGGTCACCAATACCCCGGCGTTAGGTGCGGGGCAGCAAATTCTGCGCGATTTAGGTACGCCTGGCGACGTGGTTGACCAGATGGGGATGAGCTATGCCATGGCTTATCCTTTCGGCATCTGCGGAATTTTACTGACCATGTGGCTGATGCGCCTTATTTTCCGCGTTAACGTCGATGCTGAAGCCCAGCAGCATGAATCCACGCTGACCAACGGGCACGCACTGATTCAGACGATGAACATCCGTGTGGAAAACCCAAACATCAACAATATGGCGATTCAAGATGTCCCGATTCTGAACAGCGACAAAATCATCTGCTCGCGTTTGAAACGTGACGAGACATTGATGGTGCCGTCGCCAGGGACGGTTATCCAGATGGGCGACCTGCTACACCTGGTCGGGCAGCCTGCTGACCTGCATAACGCGCAGGTGGTGATTGGGCAGGAGGTAGACACATCGCTGTCCACGCGAGGTACCGATTTACGCGTCGAACGCGTGGTGGTGACCAACGAACAGGTACTGGGTAAACGAATCCGCGACCTGCATTTCAAAGAGCGTTACGACGTGGTGATTTCCCGCCTGAACCGTGCGGGTGTTGAGCTGGTAGCCAGCAGTGACGCCAGCCTGCAATTCGGGGATATCCTCAATCTGGTGGGGCGTCCCGCGTCCATTGATGCCGTCGCCAATGTTGTGGGTAACGCGCAGCAAAAACTGCAGCAGGTGCAGATGCTGCCGGTATTTATCGGTATCGGGCTGGGGGTTCTACTGGGTTCAATCCCGCTGTTCATCCCGGGGTTCCCGGTGGCGTTGAAACTGGGGTTGGCCGGTGGCCCGCTGATTATGGCCTTGATTCTGGGACGTATTGGTAGCATCGGTAAGCTGTACTGGTTTATGCCTCCCAGCGCTAACCTGGCGTTACGAGAGTTGGGTATTGTGCTGTTTCTCGCGGTAGTTGGCCTGAAGTCAGGTGGCGATTTTGTCGATACCCTGACGCAGGGCGATGGCCTGAGCTGGGTGGGCTACGGCATTTTCATCACTGCAATACCGTTAATTACCGTGGGTTTGCTGGCGCGGATCTTCGCCAAAATGAACTATCTGACTCTGTGTGGCATGTTGGCTGGCTCAATGACCGATCCCCCGGCTTTGGCGTTTGCTAACAACCTGCATGCCACCAGCGGGGCGGCAGCGCTCTCCTACGCTACCGTTTATCCGCTGGTCATGTTCTTGAGGATTATTACCCCGCAACTGCTGGCGGTACTCTTCTGGGGATTAGGTTAAAACTGACTTATCCGGCCTGCATCTTCTGTAGGCCGGATAAGACGGTATTTTACTTCTCATGTTTGAGCACTGCCGAGGGCGCATAGCCAAACTTGTGTTTAAAGGCTTTGCTGAAATGAAACGAGTCAAAAAAATTAAGCATATCCGCCACCTGTCCGACCGTATTTCCTTCCTGCTTTAATAGTGAAAGCGCCAGTTCCAGCCGGGCATCGAGATAATATTCCTTCGGCGTTTTACCGGTGTAACGTAAAAACAGACGACGTAGCCACGCCTCGCTACAGGGGATGGTGGCCGCCATATCTGCCACGCTCCATCGCATTTGCAGGCTGGCATGCAGAGTGGCAATCAGTTTTTCAATCTGTATTCGCTGTGGGTCTTTTTTACCTTCGGCATAAATAAGACAAATCCATTGATAAATTATTTTCGTGAGAAAGGCGACTGCCAGATTATTTTCCATTGAGTCTGAAGATGTAATTAATCGCGAGACTTCGATCAGCTCCTGATTATAAATATCACCATTATAAATAATACTTTGTTGGCGTAGCGGAATATCCATTATGCTGGTTGGCGTGAACTCCATCCAGTATTGTTCCCATACTAATCCTTCACAATGATAAGACTGGATGTCTGTTGGTTTTAAAAAAATTATACAGTTTCCGGTGAGGGTAATGTGTTCGCCACCTTTGAGTAGAATTTTCCCACAGCCCTGGACGGTATAGACAGCAACCCATGAATTAGCTATCAGTGGCTTTTTCTTATCGCGCGGCCAAATAACCCGGTAATGTTCGTCGGCATAGGTATGCCACAGCGAAATCAATGAAATTCCGCTAGAGATCACATTTTCGTTAATCAACAGGGGAATATTGTACGTAGTTTCGTTTTTTACATGCGAACTTTGCATCTTTCCATTCATTTTAATTTCCCGACGGAGAATTATGCCCACAACCTGAACTTAACAGAAAAAATCTGTTCAGGGATATGACGTTTTTATTTTAAGAAATCTGACTGCCTGACCCGGTGCGTAATACCTCCGAATTTCCCTACCGCTGCCGGGACATAATGATAAAAAGGGCTATGAGATGAATACGCTACAAATTCTAAGCTTTGTGGGTTTTACGCTGCTGGTGGCGGTAATCACCTGGTGGAAAGTACGTAAGGCGGATACCGGATCGCAACAAGGTTATTTTCTTGCCGGGCGTTCATTGAAAGCGCCGGTGATTGCCGCGTCATTGATGTTAACTAACCTTTCCACCGAACAGTTGGTTGGTCTGTCCGGTCAGGCTTACAAAAGCGGAATGTCGGTCATGGGCTGGGAAGTCACCTCTGCGGTGACGCTTATCTTTCTGGCGCTGATCTTTCTGCCTCGCTATCTGCAACGTGGTATCGCTACGATCCCTGATTTTCTGGAAGAACGTTACGATAAAACCACGCGGATCATTATCGACTTTTGCTTTCTTATTGCCACTGGCGTCTGCTTCTTGCCGATTGTGCTTTATTCAGGGGCGCTGGCGCTAAACAGCCTTTTTCACATCGGTGAATCACTGAATATTTCTCAGGGGGCAGCAATCTGGTTGCTGGTTATTTTGCTGGGCCTTGCCGGGATTATTTATGCGGTGATCGGCGGATTACGTGCGATGGCGGTGGCTGATTCCATCAATGGTATAGGGCTGGTGATTGGTGGATTGATGGTCCCTGTATTTGGCCTGATTGCGATGGGAAAAGGCAGTTTTTTACAAGGTGTTGAGCAACTGACCACCGTGCATGCGGAGAAATTAAACTCGATTGGCGGGGTCAACGATCCGCTGCCGATTGGTGCGGCCTTTACCGGTTTGATTCTGGTGAATACCTTCTACTGGTGTACCAATCAGGGCATCGTGCAACGTACGCTGGCTTCCAAAAGTCTTGCCGAAGGGCAGAAAGGGGCATTGCTCACAGCGGTATTGAAAATGCTCGATCCGCTGGTGCTGGTATTACCGGGTTTAATTGCTTTTCATCTGTACCAGGATCTGCCGAAGGCGGATATGGCATATCCGACGCTGGTAAATAACGTACTACCTGTCCCTTTGGTGGGTTTTTTCGGTGCCGTTTTATTCGGTGCGGTAATCAGTACGTTCAATGGATTTTTAAACAGCGCCAGTACTTTATTTAGCATGGGCATATACCGACGAATTATTAATCAACACGCCCAGCCGGAACAGCTGGTTCGGGTTGGGCGTAAGTTCGGATTCTTTATTGCGGTAATTTCCGTACTGGTAGCGCCGTGGATCGCTAATGCGCCGGAAGGACTCTATAGCTGGATGAAACAGCTCAACGGTATTTATAACGTGCCGTTGGTGACCATCATCATCATGGGATTCTTTTTCCCGCGCATCCCTGCGCTGGCAGCGAAAGTCGCCATGGGGCTCGGTATCGTTAGCTACATCACCATTAACTATCTGGTGAAGTTCGACTTTCACTTCCTTTACGTTCTGGCCTGTACCTTCTGCATTAACGTGGTGGTCATGCTGGTTATCGGTGTTATCAAGCCGCGTGCCACGCCGTTTAAATTCCATGATGCTTTCGCGGTAGACATGAAGCCGTGGAAAAACGCCAAATTTGCCTCTGTCGGTATCCTGACCGCGATGCTCGGCGTCTATGCCGGACTGGCGCAGTTTGGAGGGTACAACACTCAATGGCTGACGATTCTCTGCTACTCAATTACGGCGGCAGTGATGGTGTATTTGATTTACAGCAGTTGGCAGTCGCGCCGTATCTCTACTGCACAATGTGTCTCTGACGCTAAGGATAAAGCATGACCCGCCCTAATTTTCTGTTCATTATGACCGACACTCAGGCGACCAATATGGTCGGCTGCTACAGTGGTAAGCCACTGAATACCAATAATATCGATAGCCTGGCGGCGGAAGGCATTCGCTTCAATTCCGCTTATACCTGTTCACCGGTATGCACCCCGGCCCGCGCGGGGCTGTTTACCGGTATTTATGCCAACCAGTCCGGCCCGTGGACCAATAACGTCGCACCGGGGAAAAACATTTCCACCATGGGGCGCTACTTCAAGGATGCGGGCTACCACACCTGCTACATCGGCAAGTGGCATCTCGACGGGCATGATTACTTTGGTACCGGCGAGTGTCCACCCGAGTGGGATGCCGACTACTGGTATGACGGGGCTAATTACCTCGCGGAACTGACGGAAAAAGAGATCGGTTTGTGGCGTAACGGCCTGAACAGCGTGGAGGATTTGCTGGTCAACAATATCGACGAAACCTTCACCTGGGCGCATCGTATCAGCAACCGGGCGGTCGATTTCCTCCATCAGCCAGCGCGTGATGACGAACCCTTCCTGATGGTGGTTTCCTATGACGAGCCGCATCACCCGTTTACCTGTCCGGTGGAGTATCTGCAGAAATATCAGGATTTTTACTACGATCTGGGCGCAAAAGCGCAGGATACCTTGTGTGATAAGCCTGAGCATCATCGCCTGTGGTCGCAAGCGATGCCATCTCCAGTGGGGGATGACGGACGTTATCACCACCCGCTCTATTTTGCCTGCAACGATTTTGTTGACGATCAAATTGGCCGGGTGATTGATGCCTTAACGCCAGAACAGCAGGAGAATACCTGGGTCATTTATACCTCCGATCATGGTGAGATGATGGGGGCGCATAAGCTCATCAGTAAGGGGGCGGCAATGTATGACGACATCACGCGAATTCCGCTGATCATGCGCCCGCCGCAGGGAGAACCTATGCAGGTAGACACGCCGGTCAGTCACATCGATCTGCTGCCGACGATGATGGCGCTGGCGGGTATTGAGAAGCCACAAATCCTGCCGGGTGAAAACATTCTTAACATTGAAAAGCCACGCGGTGTGATGGTGGAGTTCAACCGTTATGAGATTGAACATGACAGTTTTGGCGGATTTATCCCGGTACGCTGCTGGGTGACGGACGACTGGAAGCTGGTGCTGAACCTGTTTACCAGCGATGAGCTTTACGACAGACGAAACGATCCCGATGAGCTACACAACCTGGTAGATTCACCACAATTGACCGACGTTCGCTGCCAGATGCACGACGCGTTGCTGGACTATATGGAAAAAATCCGCGATCCGTTCCGCACCTATCAGTGGAGTTTGCGTCCCTGGCGTCCAGACGCCGTACCGCGCTGGATGGGCGCTTTCCGCCCACGCCCGCAAGACGGCTATTCTCCGGTGGTGCGTGATTACGACACCGGTTTACCAACCCAGGGCGTAAAAGTGGAGGAGAAAAAGCAGAAGTTCTGACTACAATGCCATCTGACGCAAATACCCACATTTGCACTTACCTGTAGGCCGGATAAGGCGCCAGCCGACATCCGGCAATGACAGTCAGAGGAGTTTGGATGAAGATTTCCCGCCTTGGAGAAGCCCCGGATTATCGCTTCTCGCTGGCAAATGAACGTACCTTTCTGGCGTGGATCCGTACCGCGTTGGGATTTCTGGCGGCGGGCGTTGGTCTCGACCAACTGGCTCCGGATTTCGCCACGCCGGTAATTCGTGAGCTTTTGGCGCTGTTACTGTGTCTGTTTGCCGGTGGCCTGGCGATTTATGGTTACCTGCGTTGGCTGCGTAATGAGAGGGCAATGCGTCTGAAAGAGGATTTGCCGTATACCCATAGCCTGTTAATCATCAGCCTGATTTTGATGAGCGTCGCGGTGATTGTCATGGGACTTGTACTGTATGCCGGATAGCCGTAAGTCGCGACGTATCGCCGACCCGGGGTTGCAACCGGAACGAACATCGCTGGCCTGGTTTCGTACCCTGCTGGGCTATGGCGCGCTAATGGCGCTGGCGCTGAAGCACAACTGGCATCAGGCGGGCTTTCTGTTTTGGGTTTCAATTGTGGTGCTGGCCATGGTGGCGATCGTACTTTGGCGCTATACCCGCAGTCGTACCCTGATGGACGTTACGCATAGTGATTTTTCTGAATCTCGCGCGGTGCGTGACAAATTTATGATCTCCCTCGCGGTGTTATCCCTCGCAATACTGTTTGCTGTAACGCATGTTCGCCAACTTATTGCATTTATCGGGAATTTAGCATGACAGGATGTCAGGTCATGGCCAAGCCGGCCAGCTCTCGTTGTAACCTTGATTGTCGTTACTGTTTTTACATTGATAAACCCACGCAACCCGAAATGGATGATGCCACCTTAGAGACGTTTATTCGCCAGCATATTGCCGCGCAGCCAGGGTCTGAAGTGATGTTCGCCTGGCAGGGCGGGGAGCCAACCCTTTGTGGTATCGACTTTTTTCGCCGCGTAGTGACCTTGCAAAAACAATACGGGCAAGGGAAGCAAATCCATAATGCTTTCCAGACCAACGGGATTTTGCTCAACGACGAATGGTGTCAGTTTTTACGTGAAAACGGCTGGCTGGTTGGGATTTCCCTGGATGGCCCCGCCGAGTTGCACGATGCGTATCGCGTTAACCGCAGCGGAAAACCGACTCACCATAAGGTGGTGGACGCCATTGCCAGGCTGCGTGAGCATCAGGTGGAATTCAATCTGCTGGTGGTGGTGAACTCTCTGAACAGTCAGCGGCCCGGGCAGATGTATCGCTACCTTCGCCAGCTTGGCACGCCCTTTTTGCAGTTCATTCCGCTGGTTGAATATGATGAAAAAGGCGAGCTTACCGCTGAATCCGTACCGCCACGGGCGTGGGGAACCTTCCTGAATTCCGTCTTTGATATCTGGGTCAGAGAAGATATTGGCCGCGTATTCGTCCAGTTATTTGATTCAACCCTGGGCGTATGGTGCGGGCACCCGGCGCAGATGTGTTCTCTGAGCTCCACTTGCGGGCATGCGTTTGCCCTGGAAGCGAATGGCGATCTGTATCAGTGCGATCACTATGTCTACCCTGATTTTCGCCTGGGTAATATTCATCACACGTCGCTGAGTGAGCTCAATGCCAGCCCGCAGGCAACGGAATTTGGTCAGTCCAAGAAGACCACGCTGAGTGCGGAATGTCAGGCGTGTTCGCTGTTACGCTTTTGCCATGGTGATTGTCCAAAGCATCGCGACAGCAGTGGAAAGAGTGCGATTTGCGGCGGGTACAGCGCTTTCTTCAACCACACCGCGCCGCATATGCGCGTGATGCGTGACCTGCTTAAGCAGCATCGCTCACCGATGGAGCTGATGGCGATGCTGCGTTAAGCTCAGCGGTATTTAACGTCCTTTGGCCAGATACTGCGCCATTTCATCTTCCGGGACCATTCCACCGCCGGTCGCCCACACCAGGTGGGTGGCGTTATTGAGCTGATCCGCGCTGAAGCCGTGCATGTGCTGATAGTCAGCAGAGGCGCAAACGTGTTGCGGACCGGCCATCCCTGCCAGCGCTGACGGTTCGAGGCGAATACCTTCTTCCTGCGCCAGCCAGACCAGCATGTCGTACATAGTCTGATCGTCCAGGGTGTACAGACCGTCGAGCAGACGTTCCATTGCCCGGCCAACAAAGCCAGACGCACGGCCGACAGCCAGCCCATCAGCCGCCGTCAGGTTGTCGATGCCAATATCCTGCACGGAAATCGTATCGTGCAGTCCGGTATAAATCCCCAGTAGCATGCACGGTGAATGGGTTGGTTCTGCGAAGAAGCAGTGCACGTTGTCGCCAAACGCCAGCTTCAGGCCAAACGCCACGCCGCCAGGGCCACCGCCGACGCCGCATGGCAGGTAAACAAACAGTGGATGGTCTGCATCCACCACGCGCCCCTGCTGGGCAAACTGCGCCTTTAAGCGCTGTCCGGCCACCGCATAGCCTAAAAACAGCGTGCGCGAGTTTTCATCATCGATAAAGAAGCAGTTTGGATCGGACTCCGCCGCCTTACGGCCCTGTTCAACCGCCACGCCGTAATCTTCTTCATACTCCACGACCGTCACACCGTGGCTGCGCAGTTTGGCTTTTTTCCATGCGCGGGCGTCGGCAGACATATGCACTGTTACCTTAAAGCCGATACGGGCGCTCATTATACCGATAGACATGCCGAGGTTACCGGTGGAGCCTACCGCGATGCTGTACTGGCTAAAGAACTGTTTGAACTCAGGCGAAAGCAGAACGCTGTAATCGTCTTGTGTGGTCAGCAGACCGGCTTCCAGCGCCAGTTTTTCCGCGTGGGTCAATACTTCATAAATACCACCACGGGCTTTAATCGAGCCAGAAATTGGCAGGTGACTGTCTTTCTTCAGCAGAATTTCGCCATTGATGCGCTGCCCGTACTCTTTCTCCAGCCGCTTTTGCATGGCCGGAATCGCGGCCAGCTCAGATTCAATAATGCCGCCGGTGGCTGCAGTTTCCGGGAATGCCTTTGCCAGGTACGGCGCGAAACGCGTCAGACGGGCGTGGGCATCCTGAACATCGTGTTCAGTCAGGCCAACATACGGTAAACCTTCCGCAAGAGAGGTGGTGCCAGGGTTAAACCAGGTTGTCTCCTTGAGAGCAACCAGATCTTCCACTAAAGGATACTTGGCGATAAGTGTTTGAATGTTTTCCATAGTTAGTCTCTTTGCGCTAGATAATAAAGGAAAGCAGGAATGTGCAAGCCAGTGCAATCACGGACGCGATAAATGTCGCGGTCGTATAGTATTTAAACGTTTCATTCAGGGTGGCACCGCAGTATTGCTTCACCAGCCAGAAGAGGGAATCGGTGACGATCGTGCAGCCAATAGCGCCAGAACCGATAGCAATGGCGATGATCTCCGGGCTGACGTTGGGATAGAGCGGCAGCATCGGTGCCACGATTGCCGTCGCGCCCATCATCGCCACCGTGGCAGAGCCCACTGCAGCGTGCAGGATTAACGCCACCAGCCACGCCAGCAGAATCGGGTGCATATGCATGTTCGAGAGGATCAGCGCGAGGGTATCCGCCAGCCCACTGCTCTTGAGGATAGCGTTGAATGCGCCGCCTGCGCCGATAATCAGCAAAATGTTAGCAATCGAGCCAAAACCATTTTCAGTGTGGGTCAGCAATGCACCCATACCGATGTGCTGACGCAGGCCGAGAATGTAATAGGCCACGAAAACGGCAATAAACATCGCGGTGATCGGGTTACCAATAAACTCCAGCAGCGTATATACCGTGCTGCCTTTCGCCATGTTCAGCTCAGCGACGGTTTTTACCAGCATCAGGCCAATCGGCAGCAGAACGGTAAACAGCGTAGCGCCCAGCGACGGTAGCGTACTTTCGTCACGCACTTTGAGGTCAGAAAACTCAGCCGGAACCGGTTTAAACGGCAGACGGTTACCGAGGAATTTCAGATACAGCGGGCCGCCGATAAGCGAAGCCATCAAGCCGACCAGTAAGCCGTAGACAATCACGGTGCCAATGTCCGCGCCCAGCTTGTTCGCCACGAACAGGGCGGCCGGATGCGGTGGTACCACGCAGTGCACTGCCATCAGCGCCGTACACAGTGGAATCGCCAGCTTCAGTAATGAAGTATTGGTTTTCTTGGCAATCGAAAAAGCCAGCGGAATCAACAGCACCACGCCGACTTCCACAAACAGCGTGATCCCACAAATCAGCCCGACCAGCACCATAATGACGTCGGCGGAAAGCCAGCGGCAGCGCTGCAGCGTCAGGCCAATGCGTTCGGCTGCACCGGACACTTCCATCATTTTGCCCAGAATGGTCCCAAGGCCGATAACCGCGGCGAGGAAGCCCAGCGTACCGCCGATGCCACTCTCAATGGCATTGACCATATCCAACGGCCCCATGCCCATCATCGTACCCACGAAGAAGCTGGCTAACAGCAGCGCCAGAAACGGGTGGAATTTGAACTTCACGATGGTCAAAACGATTAACACGATGCTTATCAGCAGCGTGCTCACAACCCAGATTTGAGAGTGCATAACTCACCTTGCCCTGTGATTAATATAGGGGTATTGGACAAAAATAAGGCAGGGTCTGACAAACGATATAAATCCCCCTTCACATGAGCCAGATTGCATCAAATGAGTGATTTATGTCTAATTGCGCTTGGTTTATGCGATATGGTTCACTCTGAATCACCTTTATGCTGATTTTTGCAGCGAACTTTTTTACACTCCAGCGCACGAATCAGGAGGACAGGAGGTGAGAATGGATCCCCTACGCGAAGTCAGAAACCGGCTGCTTAATGGCTGGCAGTTGTCAAAGCTGTATACGTTTGAAGTGGCGGCCCGGCATCAGTCGTTTGCGCTGGCGGCAGACGAGCTGTCATTGAGCCCCAGCGCCGTCAGCCATCGTATAAATCAGCTTGAAGATGAGCTTGGCATCCAATTATTTGTTCGTTCTCATCGCAAAGTGGAACTCACTCACGAGGGCAAACGGGTATTTTGGGCGCTGAAGTCGTCGCTGGACACGCTCAACCAGGAGATTCTTGATATTAAGAATCAGGAGCTCTCGGGGACGCTCACCGTATACTCACGGCCTTCTATCGCCCAGTGCTGGCTGGTTCCGGCGCTCGGCGATTTTACCCGTCGCTACCCGTCAATTTCGCTGACCATGCTGACCGGGAACGACAACGTCAATCTGCAGCGTGCGGGTATCGATCTCGCCATCTATTTTGACGATGCACCCTCCGCGCAGCTCACGCATCATTTTCTGATGGATGAAGAGATCCTGCCGGTTTGCAGCCCGGACTATGCCTCTCGTTATGGTCTCACTGGCTCGCTGGTGAATTTGCCGCACTGTACGTTGCTGCACGACAGACAGGCGTGGAGTAACGATTCCGGGACCGATGAGTGGCACAGTTGGGCGCAGCATTTTGCGGCGAATTTGCCGACATCGTCGGGGATTGGTTTTGATCGTTCTGATTTAGCAGTGATTGCGGCAATGAACCATATCGGCGTGGCGATGGGCCGAAAACGGCTGGTGCAAAAACGCCTCGACAGCGGAGAATTGATTGCGCCTTTTGGCGATATGGCGCTGAAATGTCATCAGCATTACTACATCACCACGCTGCCCGGCAGGCAGTGGCCGAAAATCGAGGCGTTTATTGGCTGGCTACAGGAGCAGGTTAAATAAGCGGGTCGCGAATGTTTTTTACGCTTTCGCTCTACACGGAAAGTGAAAAAGCGTGCTAAATACGTGATATCACTCCTGATGATTTGCGTAAGGACGACCGTGTTAAAGCCGATTGTTTCCCTTTTACTGTTGGCCAGCGCCACCGTGTGTGCCGCGCAACCTGTGTTGACGGCGGCGCAGTATGTGCAGCAGCTTGGGGTTGGGATGAACGTAGATTGGGCGCGTACCGATCGGGGCATCCGTGAATTCGATCCGCTGGTGGTGCGGGATTATAAGGCGAAAGGGTTGACCCATGTGCGCATTCGCGTGGCGGGAGAGCCTACGGAGGCGCGGCTTATACATCTGCGCAAGCTGGTGGAAGCCTGCGAACAGTATGGCGTGATCCCGATAATCGCCTATCAGGCTGATGAGTATAAAAAAGACCCCAGTGTAAGTAACGAAAAAGAGGTGGTTAACTGGTGGGTGGCGGTGGCGCATTACTTTGGCCAAAGCTCGCCGTTGCTGGGTTTCGACCTGATATACGAACCCTCTGATAAGCTCACCCATAATCAGGCGTCGCTCAATCGGGTGTATGACAAAACTATCCGTACCATCCATGCCATCGATCCACAGCGAATGATTTTTATCGCGCCGCGACTGCATGCCGCTCCGGAAGATTTGGTCAACCTAAAGTTGCCGCCGCAAAGTCAGAATACCGTGCTGGCCCAATGGCATATTTTCCCGTGGGGACCGCTGAAAAATAACGGCAAATACCCGTGGACCTCTGGGACTGCGTCAGAAAAGGCCGCCATTCGCGCCCGAATCAATACCGCTATTCACTGGCAGCAGAAAACCGGTCATGTCAGCTGGGTAGGTGGCTGGTCGGCGGGAGAAACCATCAGGAACGCGCCTTCTGCCTCGCAAATGGCGTTTGCCCGCTTTATGGCTTGCGAGCTGAAGAAAGCGAAAATTCCCTATGCTATCAATGCGGATACGCAGTTCTATGATGGTGAGGAAGGGGCATGGCGCCCGGCGCTCGAGCCGTTATTAAATACCATGATTGCCCCTGAGTGCGAAAAGCCCGGCGAGAAGCCGGGCCATCATACGCTTAAACCGCCTGTCCCTGATGCGACACGCGTGACGCCAGCGGGAGCCAGCAAACAAAAATCAACAGCCCCATAAGGGTCATCAGCAGGCCCAGACTGGCTTGCCCGGTCTGCGGCAGCATGGCAGAGAACCACGCCAGCACGCCGGAACCAATGTTCTGTAATCCGCCAACCAGCGCGCCAGCAGTACCGGCCAGGAACGGGAAAGGCTCCATTGCGCCGCTGGTTGCCAGCGGAAACAGCATCCCGGCACCGAAGAAAAACAGTGCGGCGGGAACCAGCAGCGTCCAGACGTTCATCACGTCAAACAGGCCTGGGATCCACATCATCAAACCGGCGACCAGACAGCAGATAACCGACTGCCACATCAGCGTCGAGAAACGCTTGTTCGGGCGACCGGCGAACCAGGCGCCGAAAAACGCCGCCGGGATGGGCAAAATAAACAGGATGCTGACTACCATGCTGCTTAAGCCGAGTCGCGCACCTAACAACACCCCGGAGCAGGCTTCGAAGACCGCAACGCCCGCCAGACCGCCGATCAGCATCAGCACGTAACAGGTGAAAGAGCTGTTGCCAAACAGGGTTTTGTAGCTGGCGATAAGTCGTGGGCGCGGTGCACCTGCGGGGCGCGTTTCCGGCATCCAGCGCGCCATGCTAAACGTGACGCCTGCGCACAGAACCAACAGGAAGATGTAGCACGCGCGCCAGTTCCACAGGGTATCCAACATACCGCCAATAAGCGGAGCCAGCAGCGGGCTGACAAGAATCCCCATGTTTAACAGGCTGTTCGCATGGCGTAACTGCGAGCCTTCGTACAGATCGCGCGGTAAGGTTCGCGCCATCACACCGCCGACGCCCGTTCCCATCCCCTGTATTGCGCTGGCGATAATCAGTACCGTCAGGCTGTGGGTGGTTATGGCGACCAGCGTAGCCAGCATAAAAATGGACATCCCAGCGAGGATCACCGGGCGGCGGCCAACGCGATCGGAAAGTGGGCCGTAAATCAGTTGTGACAGGCCGTAGGTCAATAGATAGGCGGCCATCACGCTTTGCACCGCCCCTTCGCGAACGTTCAGTTCACGCGCCATATCAGCAATCGCGGGGATATAAATGGTTTGCGCCATCTGACCTACCGCCACCAGTAATACCAACATCAACAACAAATTGACGCTTCTATGCCTTTTCATTTCGCTGATTACTTTTCAAAAAGTGAAAAAATAAGAATAAGGTGCTGAGCTTTCCCGTAAATGCGCGTGGAATCTACCACAACAGAAAAAGAAGGCCAGATAGTGGGCTGGAATGTTTAAACGATGAACGGCAGGAAATGTAAACAAAAAGCGGCAACAAATGTTGCCGGATTGCATCGGGTTTACAGAGGTCATGATAAGCGTAGCAAAACTGCGCCTATGGCAATGCCTCCAGCCGCAACAAGACGTATTCCGGCAACCTTCTCTTTCAGTAGCAGCCACGCGAGCAGCGCGCCAAACAGGATGGAAGTTTCACGCAGCGCAGCGACTACCGCCAACGGAGCCTGAGTCATGGCCCACAGCGCCAGACCGTAAGAACCCATTGTGCCAATCCCGCCAAGAATACCTTTTTTCCACTGTTGTACCAGATAACGTGACGCTTCCCGGCGTCGGGCAATCATCGCCCAGCCCAGCAGGCAGGAACCGTTCAGAAAGAAGGTCCACAGCGTATAACCCAGCGCGGTTTCAGATAAACGTACGCCGGTGCCATCAACCAGCGTATATCCGGCGATAAAGCAGGCGTTAATGAGCGCCAGCACGATCCCGCGTTGCGAGCTGCTGCGTCCGTTAAACGCCATGCCGAGGATCGCCAGACAGATCGTGGAAATCCCCACCCAGGCTAGAACAGAGAGGCTATCGCCAAGAAACAGGACGCTGATAATTGCGACCAGTAGTGGCGCTGTGCCGCGCATTAACGGATAGGTCTGGCTCATATCCGAAACCTGATAGGTTTTGGCGACCAGGACGGTATATACAATTTGCAACGCAGTTGAGACGGCTAAAAACGGCAGGCT
The DNA here is from genome assembly GCF_030332915.1 of Citrobacter sp. Cpo040. Taxonomy (NCBI): domain Bacteria; kingdom Pseudomonadati; phylum Pseudomonadota; class Gammaproteobacteria; order Enterobacterales; family Enterobacteriaceae; genus Citrobacter; species Citrobacter sp. Cpo040. The sequence continues at coordinate 381,280 of NZ_JAOWGX010000035.1, read as the reverse complement.
GGCGGCGGAAGGTTGCGGCGCAAAGGGTAAGAAAATTAATGCCATAATTGCAGCAGAACCGCTGACACCGATCGCTGAGTACAGTTTATCGTTTCCAGCTTTAACAATGGCATTCCAGCTGGCATGCAGCAGCGCGGCGAACAGCAAAATGCAGAAAACAGAAAGCGTCATGGTGGAATTCTTCCCTGAGAATGTCATAAAAACGTAACATATTGGCGCGACACAAGCACCAGGGAGAAGGTGAAAGGGGAGCGGAGTGTTACCCGCCCCCCTTAGGTGCGACTTGAATCCGAATTACTTAACGTATTTCAGAACAGCATCAAGTAGTTGCAGTGCTGCAACAATGAGTTTGAGGATAAGAATAGCGATATCCACGAGGCTCATACGCTCTCCTTTTGGTACAAGGAGCACGGTGCTGACGTACCTCGCCGCTGCCTGTTGCCAGCACCTTTGTTGACATAACACAGTGTGCTCACACGGGGGTTAAGGCGCTGACGGCACCACCCGTTTCAGCCAGGACTTTGATGCGCCGGTTTACGATGCGGCCCCCGCATAACACATTGCGTACCGAGACATTATAGATAAATACTGTATAAATTAACAGTATTTTATGGACGTTACGCTATTCATGTTCCATACTCAAAACCATCAAAATTCGTGCCGAAATTGCGTGTTCTTCGCAGAACGCGTATACTTTTTTCGTTGACATAACACAGTGTGTTCGGCGGCTACCAACCGCACAGCACTGAAAAAAACCTCGCTCCGGCGGGGTTTTTTGTTTTTCAGCAATGCACAACGAAATGTGATCGTTGACGCATTTTTATGCAGATGAAAATTTTTCCATTGTCACGCTGAAAAACCTGTGTTTGTATAAATCCAGTTAATCAACAAACAGACAGGTCCCTAATGAACCCTTCCATGCTGACTGCGACCCTACTAAAAACTGCGCCATCTCGCGCAGCGGTCGTCGTGCGTGTGGTGGTGGTCGTCGGCAATGCGCCGTAGGGTCCGAATCAACACACGATTCCAAAACCCCGCCGGCGCAAACCGGGCGGGGTTTTTCGTTTCAGAGACCTGCCCGGAGCAAAGGCCCAGAATAAAAGGACTGGAGCATGGCAAGTTCGGGCATAACATCCAAGCGTACGCGTTTGACGGGCGCAGAATTCATCGTTCATTTCCTGGAACGCCAGGGAATTCAGGTTGTTACCGGTATTCCCGGCGGATCGATTCTTCCCGTCTATGACGCCTTAAGTCAAAGCACGCAAATCCGTCATATCCTGGCGCGCCACGAACAAGGAGCAGGGTTTATCGCGCAGGGAATGGCGAGAACCGATGGCAAACCCGCCGTCTGTATGGCCTGCAGCGGACCGGGCGCAACCAATCTGGTGACCGCCATTGCTGATGCGCGTCTGGATTCCATCCCGCTGGTGTGTATCACCGGGCAGGTTCCGGCTTCAATGATAGGCACCGACGCCTTCCAGGAAGTCGACACCTACGGCATCTCTATCCCCATCACTAAGCACAACTATCTGGTCCGCCATATCAGTGAATTACCGCAGGTCATGAGCGATGCGTTCCGCATTGCGCAGTCCGGACGTCCAGGCCCGGTGTGGATAGACATTCCTAAGGATATTCAAACCGCCGTTTTTGACATTGAAGAGATGCCGGAGCCTGCGCAGAAAATGGCGGCGCCAGCGTTCAGCCAGGACAGCATTCGCGATGCCGCAGCCATGATTAACGCCGCACAGCGTCCGGTGCTGTACCTCGGCGGCGGCGTGATTAACGCACCTGAGCGCGTACGTGAACTGGCGGAAAAAGCGATGCTGCCCACCACTATGACCTTAATGGCGCTCGGTATGTTGCCGAAAGCGCATCCGCTGTCGTTAGGCATGCTGGGCATGCACGGCGCGCGTAGCACTAACTTTATTCTGCAAGAAGCGGATTTATTGATTGTTCTGGGCGCACGTTTTGATGACCGGGCGATTGGTAAAACGGAGCAGTTCTGCCCGAACGCCAAAATCATTCACGTGGATATCGACCGCGCGGAGCTGGGTAAAATCAAACAACCGCACGTGGCGATTCAGGCGGATGTCGATGAGGTTCTGGCACAATTGATCCCATTAATTGACGCGCAGCCGCGAGAGTCGTGGCATCAGACGGTGGCCGATTTACAACGTGAATTCCCTTGCACTATTCCGCAGGAAAGCGACCCGCTCAGCCACTATGGATTGATCAACGCCGTGGCTGCCTGCGTAGACGATAGCGCCATTATCACCACCGACGTAGGCCAGCATCAGATGTGGGCGGCACAGGCTTATCCGCTGAACCGTCCGCGTCAGTGGCTGACCTCCGGCGGTCTGGGAACTATGGGCTTTGGCCTGCCAGCGGCAATTGGCGCGGCGCTGGCCAATCCAGACAAGAAAGTGCTGTGCTTCTCCGGCGACGGCAGCCTGATGATGAATATTCAGGAAATGGCGACAGCCAGCGAAAATCAGCTGGATATTAAAATCATCCTGATGAATAACGAAGCGTTGGGTCTGGTGTATCAGCAGCAGAGTCTGTTCTATAAGCAGGGTGTTTTTGCCGCGACCTATCCAGGGATGATTAACTTTATGCAGATAGCCGCCGGGTTTGGTCTCGAAACCTGCGATCTGAATAACGAAGCGGACCCACAGGCAGCGTTGCAGGAGATTATTAATCGTCCTGGGCCTGCGCTGATTCACGTGCGCATCGATGCCGAACAAAAAGTGTACCCGATGGTGCCGCCGGGTGCGGCAAACACAGAAATGGTGGGGGAATAAGCCATGCAACAGCAGACTCATGACAACGTAATCCTGGAACTCACCGTACGCAACCATCCGGGCGTAATGACTCACGTTTGCGGGCTGTTCGCCCGCCGCGCGTTCAACGTGGAAGGCATTCTCTGTCTACCGATTCAGGACAGCGATAAGAGCCGCATCTGGCTACTGGTCAACGACGATCAACGTCTTGAGCAGATGATAAGCCAGATCGACAAGCTGGAAGATGTGGTAAAAGTGGCCCGCAACCAGTCCGATCCGTCGATGTTTAACAAAATTACCGTGTTCTTTGAGTGAGTTAATCGCCGTCTGAATCCGGGGTGATCACTTTGACAGAGCCGTTCCGGCAGTGGGTTGCGTAATCTGCCGGTAACGGACGGTCGCTTATCAGTACGTCAAAGGTGGAGAGTGGACCAATGCTGGCGGGGGCGACCTCATCGAACAGGGCGTGGCGCGTCAGCAGAATTTTGCGTAATCCGCGTTCCATCGCTTTGCGTTTTGTGGCCAGATCGTCCGGATTGAACCAGCTAACGCCGAAATGCTCATGGACTCCGCTGGCGGAGATAAAGACTTTCCGTGGGTTGAGTGCATCCAGCGGGGAGGGATTGCTGGTGTCGTAAAAGGCGTCACTTTTCGCCCGGTAGGTCCCCCCGCAAAGAATCGCTGTGGCGTTGGGCTTTTCATTTAGCGCTACGAACACCCGGTGCGAGTAGCAAATCCCGGTAAAGGAAATATCGTCCGGGATCATGCTGACCACCAACGGCATTTCCGCACCATTATCAAAAAAGACCAGATCATTTTCACTCACCAGTCCCGCAGCCAGAATGGCAACCGGTAAATCGTCGCGGTGATACTGTTTTTGCGCGGGGAGTGGCGCGTTAACGATGGCAGCAGGTTTGTTCACCATCACAATGTAACCACCGAGCAGCGTGAGTGGTAACGGTTCGTCATCCTGACTGAGATCCCGACGAATAGTCATCACGGAAACTTCCAGCATTCGTGCCGCCTCTTTCAGATGGATTCGGTCGGTCTTCTTCAACAATTCCATCAGACGTCGAATACGTTCTTTTTGCTTAGTTTCCATGTGCTTCTCCACGAATCATGTTCCCATGTTCCTTCAGTAACATTTTTGTGTTTCTGAGAACATGACATTGCCGCATTACTATACGTCTGACTATCCGGAAATAAAAGCGTGTTTTTTCACGTTTTATTGATTATAACCAGTTAATTTTCAGTCAATTGTAAGCAACTTCATCATTTGTATTGTGATGTGGGTGTAACAGTTAGTGCAATAAATAAACAATAAAATGATCTTCCAATCGCGATCCTAGTCACAAATGATACGAAAGTAACATGATAATGTTATTTTAATATCATTGTTGTGTGATTGTTTCTGAGAGGTAGTAAAATGGATATCGCGGTTATTGGCTCCAACATGGTGGATCTCATCACCTACATCAACCAGATGCCCAAAGAAGGGGAAACGCTGGAAGCACCGGCGTTCAAAATTGGCTGCGGGGGCAAAGGCGCAAATCAGGCCGTTGCGGCCGCTAAGCTCAATTCCAAAGTGCTGATGCTGACAAAAGTCGGTGATGATATTTTTGCGGATAACACTATTCGCAATCTCGAATCCTGGGGAATTAATACCACCTATGTCGAAAAGGTACCCTGCACCAGCAGCGGTGTCGCACCGATCTTTGTTAATGCCAACTCCAGCAACAGTATTCTGATTATTAAAGGAGCGAACAAATTTCTCTCCCCGGAAGATATCGATCGTGCGGCGGAAGATCTGAAAAAATGTCAGCTTATTGTCCTGCAACTGGAAGTGCAGCTGGAAACTGTTTATCACGCGATTGAATTTGGCAAAAAACACGGTATTGAAGTGTTACTAAATCCCGCCCCTGCATTACGGGAATTAGATATGTCTTATGCCTGTAAATGTGATTTTTTTGTGCCGAATGAAACCGAGTTGGAAATATTAACCGGTATGCCAGTGGATACTTATGACCATATTCGCGCAGCGGCACGTTCTCTGGTTGATAAAGGTCTGAACAATATTATCGTCACCATGGGTGAGAAAGGTGCGCTGTGGATGACGCGTGACCAGGAAGTCCATGTTCCAGCGTTTAAAGTGAACGCTGTCGATACCAGTGGTGCAGGCGACGCTTTCATCGGTTGTTTTGCTCACTATTACGTTCAAAGCGGTGATGTGGAAGCCGCCATGAAAAAAGCCGCTCTCTTCGCTGCTTTCAGCGTTACCGGGAAAGGCACTCAATCATCTTATCCAAGCATCGAACAATTTAATGAGTTTCTTACCTTAAACGAATAATACTCCTGCACTGTAAAAGGTAGCACTATGAACGATAAAAACATCATTCAGATGCCTGACGGCTATTTGAATAAGACCCCTCTGTTCCAGTTTATTTTGTTATCCTGTTTATTCCCGTTATGGGGATGCGCAGCCGCATTAAATGATATTCTGATTACGCAATTTAAAAGCGTATTTTCACTCAGCAACTTTGCCTCGGCATTAGTTCAGAGTGCCTTTTATGGCGGTTATTTTTTAATTGCGATTCCAGCATCTCTGGTGATTAAAAAGACCAGTTATAAAGTCGCCATCTTAATGGGGCTGACCCTTTATATCGTTGGGTGTATGCTCTTTTTCCCGGCATCGCACATGGCCACCTACACCATGTTCCTTGCGGCGATTTTCGCGATTGCGATTGGTCTGAGCTTCCTGGAAACAGCAGCCAACACCTACAGCTCAATGATCGGCCCAAAAGCGTATGCCACTTTACGCCTGAACATCAGTCAGACTTTTTATCCTATTGGTGCGGCTGCTGGCATTCTGCTAGGTAAATATCTGGTCTTCTCTGAAGGCGAAAGCCTGGAAAAACAGATGGCCGGGATGAACGCTGAGCAGATCCATAACTTTAAAGTGTTGATGCTGGAAAATACCCTTGAGCCATACAAGTACATGATTATGGTACTGGTTGTGGTGATGGTGTTATTCCTCCTGACTCGCTTCCCGACCTGTAAAGTCGCGCAAACCACGAGTCATAAACGCCCGTCAGCGATGGATACACTGCGTTATCTGGCCAGCAATGCCCGTTTCCGTCGTGGAATTGTGGCGCAATTTCTTTATGTGGGGATGCAGGTCGCGGTGTGGTCATTCACCATCCGTCTGGCACTGGAATTAGGTGATATCAACGAGCGCGACGCCTCAACCTTCATGGTCTATAGCTTCGCCTGCTTCTTTATCGGCAAGTTTATCGCCAACATTTTGATGACGCGCTTCAATCCGGAAAAAGTGCTGATTCTCTATTCCATTATTGGTGCGCTGTTCCTCGTCTATGTTGCACTGGCGCCAAGCTTCAGCGCTGTGTATGTCGCAGTGCTGGTGAGTGTCCTGTTTGGACCCTGCTGGGCGACAATCTATGCTGGTACGCTTGATACCGTGGATAACGAACATACCGAAATGGCAGGTGCTGTCATTGTCATGGCGATTGTCGGTGCGGCGGTGGTTCCTGCGATTCAGGGCTATGTGGCCGATATGTTCCATTCATTGCAACTCTCGTTCCTGGTTTCCATGCTCTGTTTCGTGTACGTCGGGATCTACTTCTGGCGTGAAAGCAAAGTGCGCAACAACCTGGCTGAAGCGACCGTTTCCTGAGGAGAGCGATCATGACAACACGTATAACGCTGTGGCGAGAACTCTTTGCAGAGCATCCGCGAATCTTACTGAAGAATAACGACTTTACGGTTACCGCATTTCGTTACGCCAGCGGAGTGGAAGGGCTGAAGGTAGAAAACAGTCGTGGACATCTGGTTATTCTGCCCTGGATGGGGCAGATGATCTGGGATGCTCAGTTTGATGGCCATGACCTGACCATGCGCAACATGTTCAGTCAGCCGAAACCGGCGGCGGAAGTGGTGGCGACCTACGGCTGTTTTGCCTTCCACTCAGGTCTGTTGGCAAATGGCTGCCCATCACCAGAGGATTCACATCCTTTGCACGGTGAAATGGCTTGTGCCGCGATGGATGAAGCCTGGCTGGAGCTGGAGGGTGAGAATTTGCGCGTGGCTGGACGCTATGAGTATGTGATGGGGTTCGGTCATCATTATCAGGCGCATCCTGCGGTGGTAATGCACAAAGCGAGCGCGCTGTTTGATATTCAGATGGCGGTTACCAACCTCGCCTCAGTGGCAATGCCGTTGCAGTACATGTGCCATATGAACTATGCCTACGTACCGGAAGCTACCTTCAGCCAGAATATTCCGGATGAGGCCATGAAGCTGCGTGAGTCGATACCCGCGCATGTTAAGCCGACTGAGCAGTGGCTGGCGTTTAATCAGCGGATTGTTCAGGGCGAGGCTTCTCTGGCGCGGCTCAATGAACCGCATTTTTACGATCCGGAAATTGTCTTCTTTGCTGACCAACTGGACAGGTACACCGATAAGCCAGAATTTAGCATGATCGCGCCTGATGGCACCACGTTCGTTACGCGTTTCTCCAGCACGGAGCTGAATTATGTGACGCGTTGGATCCTCTATAACGGCGATCAGCAGGTTGCGGCATTCGCCTTGCCTGCAACCTGTCGACCTGAAGGATTCCTGGCAGCACAACGCAATGGCACCTTGATTGAAATAGAACCGCAGCACACCCGGACATTTACAGTCACAACTGGCATAGCCTGATCGCTCAAGGCTTGAACACCAAAGCACTTATCGTTAAGGTAAGCGCTTTTGCTGGGTGGCGGCATTAATGCCTTATCCGGCCTACAACGGCACCCGCCCGTAGGCCTGATAAGCGTAGCGCCATCAGGCATGCCTTAGCGCCAGGATGAACCCATGATTACCGTTGCCCTTATTGACGACCACCTCATCGTCCGCTCCGGCTTTGCCCAACTGCTGGGGCTGGAACCTGATTTGCAGGTGGTCGCTGAGTTTGGCTCAGGCAGTGAGGCGCTGGCGGGATTACCGGGACGCGGCGTGCAGGTGTGTATCTGCGACATCTCGATGCCTGATATCTCCGGTCTTGAACTGTTAAGCCAGTTGCCAAAAGGAATGGCGATTATCATGCTCTCTGTACATGACAGCCCGGCGCTGGTGGAGCAGGCGCTCAACGCGGGCGCGCGTGGTTTCCTTTCTAAACGTTGTAGCCCGGATGAGCTGATCGCGGCGGTGCATACCGTAGCGACCGGCGGCTGTTACCTGACGCCGGACATCGCCGTCAAACTGGCTGCCGGTCGTCAGGATCCGCTCACCAAACGCGAACGTCAGGTGGCGGAAAAACTGGCGCAAGGTATGGCGGTCAAAGAGATTGCCGCTGAACTGGGTCTGTCGCCGAAAACGGTGCACGTGCATCGCGCTAACCTGATGGAAAAGCTGGGCGTCAGCAACGACGTCGAACTGGCCCGCCGGATGTTTGACGGCTGGCAATGAACACGTTCTGTTCCCGGTTAATCACCGTTGTTGCCTGCTTCTTTATCTTCTCTGCTGCGTGGTTTTGCCTGTGGAGCATCAGCCTGCATCTGGTTGAGCGCCCGGAGCTGGCGGTACTGCTGTTTCCGTTTGGCCTGCGTCTGGGGTTGATGCTGCAATGTCCGCGCGGCTACTGGCCGGTGCTGCTGGGCGCGGAATGGCTGCTTCTTTTCTGGCTGGCGCAGGAAGTGGCGCTGGTCCATTTACCACTTTTGATGATCGGCAGCTTCCTCACGTTACTCCCGGTGATGTTGATTTCGCGATACCGCCATCAGCGCGACTGGCGCACGCTGCTGTTGCAGGGCGCGGCGCTCACGGCGGCGGCGCTGCTGCAATCGCTGCCCTGGCTTGGGCAAGGTGAAGAGGCGTGGAACGCGCTGTTGCTGACGCTCACCGGCGGATTAACGCTGGCGCCGATCTGCCTGGTGTTCTGGCACTATCTGACCAGCACGACCTGGCTGCCGCTGGGCCCGGCGGTGGTGTCGCAGCCGGTGAACTGGCGCGGGCGGCATCTGGTCTGGTACCTGCTGCTGTTTAGCGTCAGCCTGTGGCTACAGCTCGGTTTACCCGCCGAACTTTCGCGCTTCACGCCGTTTTGCCTCGCGTTGCCGATCATTGCGCTGGCCTGGCACTACGGCTGGCAAGGGGCACTGATTGCGACGCTGATGAACGCCATCGCGCTGATTGCCAGCCAGACCTGGCACGATTATCCCGTCGATCTGTTGCTCTCGCTGCTGGTGCAAAGTCTGACCGGGCTGCTGCTCGGTGCGGGTATTCAGCGTCTGCGCGAACTTAACCAGTCGCTGCAAAATGAATTAGCACGCAACCATCGTCTGGCGGAACGCCTGCTGGAAACCGAAGAGAGCGTGCGCCGGGATGTGGCGCGCGAACTGCACGATGATATCGGCCAGACCATCACCGCCATTCGCACTCAGGCGGGTATTGTCCAGCGCCTGGCGCCGGAAAACGCAGGGGTGAAGCGCAGCGGGGCGCACATCGAACAACTTTCTCTCGGCGTGTACGATTCGGTGCGTCGCCTGTTAGGCCGCCTGCGACCGCGCCAGCTGGACGATCTCACGCTGGAGCAGGCCATCCGCTCATTGATGCGCGAAATGGAGCTGGAAAGCCGTGGCATCGTCAGCCATCTCGACTGGCGAATTGACGAATCTGCACTTAGCGAAAGCCAGCGGGTGACGCTGTTTCGCGTCTGTCAGGAAGGGCTGAACAATATCGTTAAGCACGCCAACGCCAGCGCGGTGACGCTTCAGGGCTGGCAACAGGATGAACGGCTAATGCTGGTGATTGAGGACGACGGCAGCGGCCTGCCGCCTGGGTCGAATCAACAGGGATTTGGCCTCACTGGGATGCGTGAACGGATTAGCGCCCTCGGCGGATCGCTCTCGATTTCCTGTACGCACGGCACGCGGGTCAGCGTGTCGTTACCCCAGCGATATGTGTAAGGCGCGGTCATGTTTTCATTTTTAAAAGCTCCGGCCAGTGCGCCGCTCATTACTGATAAGCGTGAAGTGGATGCTCTCTACCGCTACTGGCGGCGGCATATCCTGACCACCATCTGGCTCGGCTACGCGCTGTTCTATTTCACACGCAAGAGCTTCAATGCCGCCGTACCGGATATCCTCACCAGCGGCGTGCTGACTCGCAGCGACATTGGGCTGCTGGCGACGCTGTTTTACATCACCTACGGCCTGTCGAAGTTTGTCTCCGGTATCGTCAGCGACCGTTCGAACGCCCGCTATTTTATGGGTATCGGACTGATTGCCACCGGCGTGGTAAACATTCTGTTTGGATTCTCCACCTCGCTATGGGCCTTTGCGGTGCTGTGGGCGCTGAACGCCTTTTTCCAGGGCTGGGGATCGCCGGTCTGCGCACGTTTATTGACCGCGTGGTATTCGCGTACTGAACGCGGCGGCTGGTGGGCGCTGTGGAACACCGCACACAACGTCGGCGGGGCGCTGATCCCTATCGTGATGGCGGCGACAGCGCTGCACTACGGCTGGCGCGCCGGGATGATGATCGCCGGGCTGCTGGCGATTGTGGTGGGGATTTTTCTCTGCTGGCGGCTGCGCGACAGGCCGCAGGCGATTGGTCTGCCGCCAATTGGCGACTGGCGGCATGATGAACTGGAAATTGCCCAACAGCAGGAAGGTGCTGGGCTGAGCCGCAAAGAGATCCTCACCCGCTATGTGCTGCTGAATCCTTATATCTGGCTGCTGTCACTGTGTTATGTGCTGGTGTACGTGGTCCGTGCCGCGATTAACGACTGGGGCAATCTGTACATGTCGGAGACCCTCGGCGTGGATCTGGTGACCGCCAATACCGCCGTGACCATGTTTGAGCTGGGCGGATTTGTTGGCGCGCTGGTGGCGGGTTGGGGTTCGGACAAGCTGTTTAACGGCAACCGCGGTCCAATGAACCTGATTTTCGCCGCCGGAATTTTGCTCTCCGTTGGCTCGCTGTGGCTGATGCCGTTCGCCAGCTATGTGATGCAGGCCGCGTGCTTCTTCACCACCGGATTCTTCGTCTTCGGCCCGCAGATGCTGATCGGCATGGCAGCGGCGGAGTGTTCGCACAAAGAGGCGGCGGGCGCGGCAACCGGATTTGTCGGGCTGTTTGCTTATCTGGGGGCATCGCTCTCCGGCTGGCCGCTGGCGAAGGTGATGGAGGTCTGGCACTGGACCGGATTCTTTGTGGTGATCGCTATTGCGGCGGGAATTTCCGCGCTGCTGCTGCTGCCGTTTTTAAATGCCCAGGCTCCGCGCGAACTCAACGAAGCGTGATGTACCTCACCTTTTTGTCCCGAGTGGAGCAAAACTAAGAAATTTTCCCGGTTTCACCTGGACGCTGTCTCAGGCGCGTCTTCCGGCTGATTTTTACAATGCCTGCCATTCGCAGGTATAAAAATTAGCTCGGGAGTGTCAAATGCTGGCCTTTCTAAACCAGGTGCGCAAGCCGACCCTGGATCTGCCGCTCGATGTGCGGCGCAAAATGTGGTTCAAACCGTTCATGCAGTCCTATCTGGTGGTCTTTATCGGCTACCTGACCATGTACCTGATCCGCAAAAACTTCAACATCGCGCAGAACGACATGATCTCCACCTACGGGCTGAGCATGACGCAGCTGGGGATGATTGGCCTGGGCTTTTCCATCACCTACGGCGTGGGTAAAACGCTGGTTTCCTACTACGCGGACGGCAAAAACACCAAGCAGTTCCTGCCGTTTATGCTGATCCTCTCTGCCATCTGTATGCTTGGCTTCAGCGCCAGCATGGGCGCGGGTTCAACCAGCCTGTTTTTGATGATCGCCTTCTACGCGCTGAGCGGTTTCTTCCAGAGTACTGGCGGCTCATGTAGCTATTCCACCATTACTAAATGGACGCCGCGTCGCAAACGGGGTTCTTACCTCGGCATGTGGAATATCTCCCACAACCTCGGCGGTGCGGGTGCGGCGGGCGTGGCGCTGTTTGGCGCTAACTATCTGTTCGACGGTCACGTCATCGGTATGTTTATCTTCCCGTCGATTATTGCTCTGATTGTCGGCTTTATCGGCCTGCGCTACGGCAGCGACTCCCCGGAATCTTATGGCCTCGGTAAAGCTGAAGAGCTGTTCGGTGAGGAGATCAGCGAAGAAGACAAAGAGACCGAAGAAAACGAGATGACCAAATGGCAGATCTTTGTTGAGTACGTGCTGAAAAACAAAGTGATCTGGCTGTTATGTTTCTCGAACATCTTCCTGTACGTAGTGCGTATCGGTATCGACCAGTGGTCCACAGTCTACGCCTTCCAGGAGCTGAAGCTTTCCAAAGAAGTGGCGATTCAGGGCTTTACCCTGTTCGAAGTGGGCGCGTTGGTCGGTACGCTGCTGTGGGGTTGGCTCTCTGACCTGGCGAACGGTCGTCGTGCGCTGGTGGCCTGTGTAGCGCTGGCGTTGATTATCGCCACCCTGGGCGTTTATCAGCACGCCAGCAACCAGTACGTTTATCTGGCTTCGCTGTTTGCGCTGGGCTTCCTGGTGTTTGGCCCACAGCTGTTAATCGGCGTTGCGGCAGTCGGGTTTGTGCCGAAAAAAGCGATCGGCGCAGCCGATGGGATTAAAGGCACTTTCGCTTATCTGATTGGTGACAGCTTCGCCAAGCTCGGTTTGGGGATGATTGCCGACGGCACGCCGATTTTCGGGCTGACCGGCTGGGCAGGCACTTTCGCCGCGCTGGATGCTGCCGCTATCGGTTGTATCTGTTTGATGGCCATCGTGGCTGTGTTTGAAGAACGTAAAATTCGCCGCGAGAAAAAGATTCAACAATTGAAAGTAGCTTAAGTTAAGTGTGCATTGGTAACTTTTGCCCGCCTTAATGGCGGGCTTTTTTATGCTCTAAACTGGCTGGTTTCATGTACCAGATTGCGCAGCCACTGATGAGCGGCATCGCGATGCGTGCGTTCATGCCAGGCCATGCTTTTTGTAAAACCGGTTATGGGCAGCGGGGGCGGTAAAACGTGCATACGGGTGTCGTCATACGCCAGACGGGCAGGAACAACGGCAATCATATCGCTGATGGCGAGGATGTCCGGCAATACCAGGAAGCTGCTAACCGACAAACCAATCTGCCGTTGGCGTCCGACGCTTGCCAGTGCCTCATCGGTGACGCCCCAGAAACTTTCACCCTCATAAGAAACCAGCACATGCTCCAGCGCGCAGAAGCGATCGAGCGTCAGCGGTTGCCCCGCATCAGGATGCGCATGACGCATGAGACAAACGTACTCTTCATCATATAACGCCCGGCTATGCAGGTTGTCGGGCGTGGAATCCGGCGTCAGCAACGCCAGGTCGATTTTCCCCTGCTCAAACTGTGTGGTGAGCAGCACTGGCTCAACCGGGATCACTCGTACACGAATGCCCGGTGCGCGCACGCGAAGCGCGGCAATAAATGGCACGATAACCGCTTTGAGCGCGTAATCCGTAGCGGCGACGGTAAAGGTGAGCGCTGCGGTGAGCGGGTCAAATTGTGTCGGTTTAAGCAGGATATCGATATCGCTGAGGATCTGTTTGACCGGGGCGGCCAACTGTTGGGCACGCAGCGTCGGAACAATGCCATGCGGTGTGCGACTAAACAGCGGATCGTCAAAATAGTCGCGCAGGCGGTTGAGCATACCGCTTACCGCAGGCTGGGTGAGCGACAGCCGCTGCGCCGCCCGGGTTACGCTGCGTTCATCCAGCAGGGCATCCAGCGTTTTTAACAGATTGAGATCGAGCGTTCTGATATCAGATTTCATGATGTCTGCCTGCGAGTTCGATAAGTCACATTATGACACGTTCAGTCGTCGACAGAGGTGAATTTGCCGCTATGATGGGCGTCCTGTCTGGTAATGGATGTGCGCATGATTTGGATAATGCTGGCCACGCTGGTGGTTGTTTTTGTGGTGGGATTTCGGGTGCTAACGTCCGGGTCGCGGCGGGCAATTCGCCGTCTGAGCGAGCGGCTGAACATTGATGTCGTGCCGGTAGAATCGATGATCGATCAGATGGGAAAAGTACAGGGTGAGGCTTTTTTACAGTACCTCCACCGTCCTGATGAATCGCATCTACAAAATGCCGCCCAGGTGCTGTTGATCTGGCAAATCGTTATTGTCGACGGCAGTGAGCAGAACTTGCTGCAATGGCACCGCTGGCTGCAAAAAGCCCGGCTGGCTGCACCGATTACCGACGCGCAGGTGCGTCTGGCGCTCGGTTTTCTGCGCGAGATGGAGCCGGATATGCAGGAGCTTAATGCGTTCCAGATGCGCTATAACGCCTTTTTCCAGCCCGAGGATGGCGTGCACTGGCTGCACTGATATCAAAATTTATGATGACGACTATTTTGAATCGTCATTATCTTTATATCTTACGCGAAAGCATGATGTACCTCGTTAACTCACACAACGAGGTACATCATGAATCAAGCGACTCAACAACGTGCAATTATCTGGCCTGCAGCGTATCTGCCGGGGACGACTGATAACTTTGCTTCAAATGAAATTATCGTTGCCGGACTGAGCGCCCGTGCCGTCTGGGCACAGCTTAATGACACAACGCGCTGGCCGACGTATTACAGCAACGTGGCGGATATCCGTTTTCACGACGGTTCCGGTCCATTGTTAAGCATGGATGCCCGTTTTCGTTTTACGACTTTTGGTTTCCCCATCGAAGCGCAAATCACCGAGTATGTGCCGCCGGTTGACGGCCAGGCCGCGCGTGTTGCCTGGCATGGCTGGGCGGAAGGCGATGCCACTACACGTCTGGATGTGATCCACGCCTGGCTCTTTGAGGATTTACCCGGCGGGCGCGTACGTATTCTGACCCAGGAATCACAAATTGGTGTTCCGGCACAAGAACTGGCACGTACGCTGCCCAATCCGATGATCAACGGTCACCAGGAGTGGATAACCGGCCTGGCCCGGGCTGCGCGTGACGCTTAATTGAGCCAGAAAGGGCTCTCTGTCCTGGGCCGGATAAGGCGCAGCCGATCTCTGGTGAATAGTTGTCAAAACGTTAATTACGTCACAAATTTAATGTTACACTGCGTAACTTTTCTACAATAACCCCACGCAGGTAACAAAATGAGTGAAGCTGTTGAACAAAAATCCCGCGCTGAGGCAAATTCCCGACCTAACTGGTCGGCGGTATTTGCCGTGGCGTTCTGTGTTGCCTGCCTGATAACCGTTGAATTTCTCCCCGTTAGCCTGTTAACGCCGATGGCGCAGGATCTGGGCATTTCGGAAGGCGTTGCCGGACAATCAGTGACCGTGACGGCGTTTGTCGCCATGTTTGCCAGCCTGTTTGTGACGCAAATTATCCAGGCGACCGATCGTCGCTATGTGGTGATTCTGTTTTCGATTCTGCTGACGCTTTCCTGTCTGCTGGTTTCCTTTGCCAATTCTTTTTCGCTGCTGCTCGTTGGCCGCGCCTGCCTCGGTCTGGCGCTTGGCGGCTTCTGGGCGATGTCGGCGTCGCTGAGCATGCGTCTGGTTCCTGCACGTACGGTGCCGAAAGCGCTGTCGGTTATTTTTGGCGCGGTCTCCATCGCGCTGGTAATTGCCGCGCCGCTGGGGAGCTTTTTGGGCGGCATTATCGGCTGGCGCAACGTGTTTAATGCGGCGGCGGTAATGGGCGTGCTGTGCACGATTTGGGTGGTGAGAGCGTTGCCTTCGCTGCCTGGTGAACCTTCGCATCAGAAACAAAACATGTTCAGCCTGTTGCAGCGTCCTGGGGTGATGGCCGGGATGATTGCCATCTTCATGTCCTTTGCTGGTCAGTTCGCCTTCTTTACCTATATTCGCCCGATCTATATGAATCTGGCGGGCTTTGACGTTGATGGCCTGACGCTGGTGCTGCTGAGCTTCGGTATTGCCAGTTTCGTTGGTACGTCGTTCTCGTCGATGATTTTGAAGCGTTCGGTCAAACTGGCGTTAGCCGGTGCGCCACTGGTGCTGGCGCTCAGTGCGCTGGTCCTGATCCTATGGGGCAGCGACAAAGTGGTCGCGGCGGGTATTGCGATTATTTGGGGGCTGTTGTTTGCGCTGGTACCGGTCGGCTGGTCGACGTGGATCACCCGTTCGCTTGCCGATCAGGCAGAAAAAGCCGGATCCGTCCAGGTCGCCGTGATCCAGCTTGCCAATACCTGCGGGGCTGCGGTGGGAGGCTATGCGCTCGATAACCTCGGACTGCTGTCGCCCCTGATGCTTTCCGGCAGCCTGATGCTGCTGACGGCGCTTTTGGTTACGATGAAGGTCAGGATTCAGTGAAAACAGTTGCCGGATGGCGCATCGTTTTCAGTCAACACTGTCATCCGGCAACTTAATCAATTAAAACCATTATTTTCGGCGGTATGGGCAAACCATTCGCCGCTCTTTTTCACTGTGCGCTTTTGCGTTTCTAAATCCAGCTGGACAAAACCGTAGCGGTTTTTATAGCCGTTGAGCCATGACCAGTTATCAATAAAGGTCCACATATGGTAGCCAAGACAATGACAGCCTTCGCTAATGCCTTTATGTAGCCATTTCAGATGCTCAGCAACAAATTCGATACGGTAGCTGTCGTTAATTTGCCCTTCCTGAATAAAGCGCTGTTCGTTTTCTACGCCCATACCGTTTTCTGAAATAAAGCAGCGTGGGTTACCGTAATTATCGCGAAGATTGGTAATAATATCGTAAATACCCGGCTCATAAATTTCCCAGCCGCGGTAAGGGTTCATTTTACGTCCCGGCATTTCGTAGTAATCAAACAGCCACTCCGGCATAAATGGCGCATTCGGATTGACTGCCGTATCGCGGCATTTCACACGACGCGGCTGATAATAGTTAATCCCCAGCAGGTCGATTTTGCCGTCGGCGATCAACTGCGCATCGCCTGGCTGGCAGGCCGGAAGCTGATCGTACTCTTTCAGCAATGCCACCAGATCCGCCGGATATTCCCCTTTCAGTACCGGGTCGAGGAAGCTGCGATTAAACAGCAGATCCGCATGGTGCGCGGCTTTGACATCTGCCGGATGCTGCGAGCGCGGATACGAAGGCGTCAGGTTTAATACCACGCCAATTTCACCGTCATGGTTTGCATCACGATACGCCCGCACCGCCGTCGCATGCGCCAGCACGGTATGGTACGCCACGGTGGCCGCACGTTTGAAATCCACCACGTTAGGGTAATGGAAGTCATACAAATAACCACCTTCTACCGGAACAATCGGCTCGTTGAAGGTGAACCAGTGCTTAACGCGGTTGCCGAACAATTTGAAACACGTCTGTGCGTAGTGGCCAAACGCCTCGACCACTTCACGGTTTTCCCAGCCGCCTTTTTCCTGCATCCCCATCGGCATGTCGAAGTGGAACAGAGTGATAAATGGCGTTATGCCTTGCGCCAGCAGCTCGTCGATGACGTTATTATAGAAATCGACGGCCTCAGGATTAACCTCACCGGTGCCGTCCGGGATCAGGCGTGACCAGCTCAGAGATGTACGGAAGCTGTTGTGTTTCAGCTGTTTGAGCAGTGCGATGTCCTGTTTCCAGTGCTGATAAAAGCCTGAGGTGTTCGCCGGGCCAACCCCCTGATGGAAACGACCTGGCTGGCGGTCGAACCACACATCCCACGTGGTCTGGCTTTTGCCGCCGTTCAGGCTATCTCCTTCGGTTTGTAGCGCCGAGCAGGCACTGCCCCACCAGAAGTTTTCAGGAAAACGGTATCGCATATTGTTGCTCCATTGCTATTTATCTGTTCTGGCAACAATACGTGTTTTTACGATACAGAAACCGGTTACAGTGCTCATTTTACAACATAATGGCTATAAATCCGGGCATTCAACTTTGCCAAGCGCTTCCCAGTAGTTGTTTTGATTGTTTCTTTGAATTGCCAGAATGGCTTCGCGGATGTGCTGCTGATTACGCGTATCAGCCATAATCGTTTTTTCCCACACCTCATCAGATGGCGACCCTTGCGGGGTGCAAATCTTACGCAAATCCTTCATAACAGTATTCTTTTCGTGTACAGCCTGCAGACTGCCATAAGCCGAGTCGGCTTGCGCCAGACCGGGTAGCGTGAAAAGGACGGCAATAATCGGAAAAATGACTCGTTTCATGATAATAATCCTTGTTGTCTATGCGCATCATCTCAAGAGTAAGTGTAGACGGCATACGACTCACTCATCACCCTGTGTTAATGTCTAAAAATAAATCAGCCAGAAGTTGTAGTTATTTCAGGAGGATAGGATGCAAATACAGATTACAGATACGATTACCGAAGACGATCAAAATGCCCTGCTTGCCGGATTGCGCGCTTACAACCGGCAGTTTCTCAGAACCACCAATTTTGGCGACCTGGCTGTGTATTGGCGCGATGAGCGCAATGACATTCTGGGTGGGCTGATCGGCAAAATCAAAGGCGAATGGCTGTGCATTGATTTTCTGTGGATGCATGACTCGCTGCGTAAAGGTGGTTACGGCACAAAATTGATGCAGGCCGCAGAACAGACGGCGCGTGAGAGAGGATGCCTGCATGCGCTGGTGGATACCATGAGTTTCCAGGCGCTGCCGTTTTATCAGAAAAACGGCTATCAGCTGCAAATGACCCTCGATAACTTCCCGGAAACCGGTTCCGCGCGCCATTATTTGTCGAAAACGTTTTGATGACCGGAAGGTCTGGATGCCGCCTCACTTTCTTGCGCAGCATAATAGTGTATGTTCTGAACAATCATTTATTTCTTAAGCGGTAAAGAGATGAGACGGATTGAGATAATACTGGGAGAGCTGGAACGGCTGACGCGAGGACTGAATCTTGCCCATCTGGCGCAGGAAACGGCGTTCACGGCGGAGGCCATCGGCTTCAACCTCGGGCTGGCGCGCAACTCGGTCAGTAAAGATCTCAATCAGCTCTGGAACGACGGCCTGGCGATTAAAAGCCGCGGGCGCCCGGTATTCTTTCTGCATCGTCAGGCGATTGAAGCGCTGCTGGGGCGTAAATTAGATGAGTCCGAGCGTGAAGTGCAAACCGTTGCCGACCTGTTGCCTGTTCAGGAAAACCAGGCGACAGACGATCCCTTTTCCAGCCTGATTGGTTACGATCGCAGCCTGCGCGATGCGGTGGAAAAAGGCCGCGCGGCGGTGCTGTATCCCCACGGGCTACATGTTCTGCTGACCGGTCCCTCCGGCGTGGGTAAAACCTTTTTTGCCGAACTGATGCACCGTTTCGCCTGCGAACGTGCACCGGGAACACCTCCACCGCTGGTCTATTTCAACTGCGCGGAATACGCGCATAACCCGGAGCTGCTCTCATCGCACCTGTTTGGTCATCGACAGGGAGCGTTTACCGGTGCAAACGAGAATAAACCCGGTCTGGTCGAACAGGCTGATGGCGGCTATCTCCTGCTCGATGAAGTGCATCGTCTGCCGTATGAAGGTCAGGAAAAGCTGTTCTCTATTCTCGATAAAGGTGAATACCGGCCGCTGGGTTCAAGCGCCGTGGCGCGTTCAATCTCGGTTCGCCTGATATGTGCGACCACCGAACCGGTAAGTTCGGCGTTGCTGCGCACTTTCCAGCGACGTATTCAGGTATGTATCGATCTCCCCGGCATTCGCCAGCGTTCGGTCGAAGAGCAGGTTGAGCTGATCGTTGGTTTCTTACAGCGTGAGAGCCGCAAAATCGAGCGTACGATAAGCATCGACCGTACCCTGCTGCTCTGGCTGCTGAACAAGCCGCTGGAAGGCAATATTGGTCAGCTCAAGAGCGACATTCAGTTTCTCTGCGCCCAGGCCTGGGCCTCGGGGATGACGGAGCACAGCGATACGCTACAGTTGGATAAACGTCTGACCGAGATCCCCTTTAACGCCACGCCGGAACAACGTCTGCTGGTTGGGGCGCTGTTCGAAGGCAAAGAGCACCTGAGCATCGATGCCCGCACGTTGCCGGCACTGAAAAATTCGCTGGCCACCGGAGCCGAAATTGAAGAGAGTGATCTCTTTTACAGCTTCCTGACCCGGGAATATATCAACCTGCGTAACAGCAACGTACCACCTGCTGAAACGCTGGCAATCCTCAAAAACAAACTCAGCTCGATTTTTGAATATGGTCTCTACAGCCGCGACAGTGTGGCGCATCCCCCGCGCTATGGCGATCAGATTGAAGAGCGAGTTACACTGCTGATCGGCTGCGTTGAGCAGGTGCTTGGTTTTACGCTGCCGGAAAATCTGGTAAACCCGCTGCGCAAACACTTTCTGGCGCTGATTGGCTACGTGCAGCGCGGCCTTATTCCGCAACTTTATTCTTCCAGCCTGATCCTCGATCGCTGCAAAGATGAATACGAAAACGCCACGCTGTTATGCCGAAAAATCAATGAACTGCTGCATATTCAGTGTCCGGCGACGGAGGTGGTCTGGCTGTGCCTGTTCCTCAAAGAGTGCCGTCATTACCGCCAACGGATTGACGCCAGTCCGGACTGCGGGGTGATTTTGATTGCCCACGGTGCGACGACCGCCACAAGCCAGGCGCAGTACGTGAATCGCGTGCTGGAGCGCGAGGTGTTCAGCGCTATCGATATGCCTTTCGAGCAGTCGGTGCATGACACGCTGGAAGCCCTGACGCAGATGATCCAAACCCGGCAGTATCGCCGATTGATCCTGATGGTGGATATTGGCTCGCTGGTCCATTTTGGCAGTACGATCAGCAAATTATTCCAGATAGACGTTCTGCTGATGCCCAACATCACGCTCACCAGTCTGCTGGAAATAGGGTTGGATTTAAGCTACGAAACCAGCGACTTGCCGCAGCTGGCGGCGTTGATGCAGAGCAAAAATATTCCCTGTCAGCTCTGTACGCCACAGCAGGAAAACAGCGGTAAAGTGCTGGTCATTTCTTGCATTACAGGGATGGGAACAGCAGAAAAAATCAAAAAGGTGCTGGAAGAGAGCTTCGGTGAGTTGATGTCGCAGGATACGCGGATGGTGATCCTCGATTACAACGAAGTTCGCAGCCTGGAGCGTGTTCAGCAGGCGATTAACGCCAGTGAACGTCTGGCGGGCATAGTGGGTACTTTCCAGCCAGGACTGCCGGATATTCCGTTTATCTCGCTCGAGGAGTTGTTCTCTGAGCAAGGCCCTGAGCTGGTGCTCAGCCTGCTGACGCCAGATCTCTCCAGCAGCGAACGCCGGCTGGAGATGGAGCGTAGCGCGATGCGCTTTATCAGCGCGTTGACTATGGAGAGCATCATTAACCATATTTCGGTGCTCAACCCGCAGCGTATTCTGAAAGAGATGGAAGGCGTGCTGAATAATCTGACCGCTGCGCTGTCGCTCAAACCGAGCCGTCAGGTGACACTGCGCTTCCTGATCCATTGCTGCTGTATGGTCGAGCGTATTGTGATTAACCGCAAACCGTTACAGATGGCGCTGGAGAACAAGCCGGATCTGGATATTCGTGCGTTTAGTGTCATTAAATCCGCTTTTCTGCCGATCGAAGAGGCCTATGCCATTCGGTTATCGGACGCGGAATATTTTTATATCTACGAACTGTTGTATAGCTAATCCCTTGTCTGGTGGGGCTTTGCGCCCCGCCAACACCCACAATTCCCCCGCGTGACACAAATTCTGGCACAGCCTTTGCTCTTACTTTGATGAGTTTGCCGGATGGCGGCATAAAACGCCTTATCCAGCCTACAAAAGCACTTCCCGTAGGCCTGATAAGCGAAAGCGCCATCAGGCATTGCAAGTCTCATGTAATCGAGCCAGGAGGCCATTTTGACTACCACTGAATCCTTGCCCCAGATCCTGCTGCTGACCCATGGCGGCTGGGGGCAACAGCTTTGCAACAGCCTGCGCATGGTGATGGGCGAAATCAAAGGCGTAACAGAAATCGCGTTGATGCCTGTTGATACGCTCGGCGAGTTTTATCAACGCGTCGAAGCCGTGGTGAAAACCATGCCGGAAGGCTCACTGATTCTGACCGATTTTATTGGCGGCACCACGTCTAACGTGGCGGCCCGGCTGAGTGCCGATTACCCGGTGGCAGTGATTTCCGGGCTCAACGCCTCTTTGTTACTGGAGGCGCTCGACAAACGCGAGCATGGCCAACTGACCACCTGCGTGGCCGATCTGGTCGAGGCCGGGCGTAGCAGCTGCCTGGACGTTGTTGCCCACGTACGTCAATTACAACAATCACAATAAGGAATAAACATCATGGCAAACATCGTCTTATGTCGTATTGATAGCCGTCTGATTCATGGACAAGTGGTGACCAAATGGGTTGGGCAATCTCAGGCAAACCGGATTGCGGTGGTCAGCGATGAGCTGGATGCCGATCCGTTTATGAAAAACATCTACCTGATGGCAGCGCCGCCGAACATCAAAGTGGATTGCTTTGGTAACCAAAGTTTTGCGGCTGCCTGGAAAGAAAATCAGCTTGGTGACGGCAAAGTGCTGGTGCTTTTCCCCTCTCTGGCGGCGATTCAGGAAGCGGTCCAGTTGGGTTTTGATGTCACCACCATTCAGGTCGGTGGGCTGGGCGGAGGGCCAAACCGCAAAGCGGTATTTCAGAACATTACGCTGGATGAAAAAGACGTCGGCATTCTGAGCGACCTGAAAAATCGTGGGATTCAGGTGTTCTTCCAGACTATCCCGGAAGATAAGCCGCAGTCGCTGGACGATATCCTGAAAAAATTCTAATTCTTTGATAACAGGGTACTTAATTATGGATACTTTAGTCTTCGCAAGCCTGATGGGGTTGTATTACTGGTTTGCCCGATTACGCCTTGGCTACACCTTCTCCGCCATGCTGCTACAGCCAGTGGTGATTGCCGTATTCGTTGGTCTGCTGTTAGGCAACATGGAAACGGCGATGATCATCGGTGCAGGTATGCAGCTGGTTTATCTCGGCGTGACCTCCACGCCAGGCGGCAACGTCCCGTCGGATCCGGCGCTGGCTGCCTGCATTTCAATTCCTATCGCCGTGAAGGCCGGAATGGACCCGAACCTGGCTATCGCACTGGCGATCCCGTTTGGCGTTATCGGCGTGTTCCTCGACCAGTTGCGCCGCACGCTAAACGCGGCGTGGGTACATATGGCCGACAAGCATGCGGAAACGGCAAACATGGCGGGCATTATGCGCTGTGCGTTCCTCTACCCGGCTTTGCTCGGGCTGGTACTGCGTTTCCCGGTGGTCTTCGCCGCCAACTATTTTGGTCAGGACGTTGTGGAAAGCTTCCTTAAGCTGATGCCGCATTGGCTGACGCACTCCTTTGAAATTATGGGCGGCATTCTGCCGGCGCTGGGCTTCGCCATCACCATTATGGTGATCGGTAAAAAGAGCCTGCTGCCATGGTTTATCGGCGGTTTCTTTGCGGTGCTGTACCTGAAGGTAGACATCATGGCGATGGCAATCTTTGGTACCTGTGTGGCCTTCCTCATTAAAGGTCTGGCGAAAAATGAAGGAGCAGCATGATGAGCAGCGATGTAATGCAGCATGAACTGGTGGAGCGCGCGCGTGAAAGCGGCACGTTGACCAAAGCAGACATCACCAAAGCCTGGTTTATCTACTGGCTAGGCGCGGAAGTTTCCAGCTCCTATGAACGTTTGCAAAGCCTTATTTTCTGCGCCTCAATGACGCCGATCATCAAAAAACTCTACCCGCAAAAAGAGGAGCAGGTTGAAGCGCTGAAACGCCATTTGAACTTCTTTAACTCGGAGCAGACGTTCGGGGCGGTGATTCAGGGGATCTCCATTGCGATGGAGGAACAGAAAACCCGCGGCGAGCCGATCAGCGACGCCTCAATTACCGGGATTAAAACCGGGTTGATGGGACCACTGGCCGGGATGGGGGACTCCATCATCTGGGCCGCCGTGATGCCGCTGTTAATTGCTATATTCATCCCGTTTGCGGCGAATGGCAGCGCGATGGGCGGAATTGTACCGTTAATTCTCTATCCTGCTATTACGCTGGCAATCAGCTATGGCATGGTTCACAAAGGCTATACGCTGGGGCGTGACTCGATAATTGGGCTGCTGCAGGGAGGGCGAATAAAGGAACTTATCTACGGCGCTAACGTGCTGGGTTTGATCATGATGGGCGCGCTTTCTGCAAGCTACGTCAAGATCACCACGCCGTTAAAACTTAGCGCCCTGAAAGGCTCTGAAGTTGTGGTCCAGCAAATCCTCGACTCTATTGCCCCCGGCCTGTTGCCGCTGGCGGCGGTGTTCGCCATCTATTTCTATCTGGTGAAGAAAGGACCGCGTTACACAACGATTTTACTGTCGATTGTCGCGCTCAGCGTGGTTTGTTCGCTGCTGGGAGTACTGTAAGCCATGACACAGAATATCTACCAACAATTGGGGCTAAAACAGGTCATTAACGCCTGCGGCAAGATGACTATTCTGGGTGTTTCCAGCGTAGCGCCGGAAGTAATGCAGGCCACCGCGCGGGCTGCTTCAGCCTTTGTTGAAATTGATCGGCTGGTGGACAGAACTGGAGAACTGGTTTCCCGCTACACCGGGGCTGAAGACAGCTATGTCACCTCCTGTGCATCGGCGGGCATTGCTATCGCTGTTGCCGCCGCCATTACTCGCGGCGACCAGGCGCGAGTCTCGCTGATGCCGGACAGCGCAGGTATGGCCAATGAAGTGGTCATGCTGCGCGGGCATAACGTTGACTACGGTGCGCCCATCACCAGCGCCATCCGTTTGGGCGGCGGGCGGGTGGTGGAGGTTGGCTCAAGTAATCTGGCGGCCCGCTGGCAGCTGGAGAGCGCGATTACCGATAGCACCGCCGCGCTGCTGTACGTGAAATCGCACCACTGCGTGCAGAAGGGGATGTTGAGCATTGCGGATTTTGTGCAGATCGCGCAGGTTCACAACCTGCCGCTGATTGTCGATGCTGCCGCCGAGGAGGATTTACACGCATGGGTGGCGAGCGGGGCGGATATGGTGGTCTACAGCGGGGCAAAAGCCTTTAACGCGCCGACCTCCGGATTTATCACCGGGAAGAAACAGTGGATTGCCGCGTGTAAAGCGCAGCACCACGGGATTGCCCGGGCGATGAAAATCGGTAAAGAGAATATGGTTGGGTTGGTGTATGCCCTGGAAAACTACCATCAGGGACAAACCGTAGTCACTGCCGAAGAGCTCCGCCCCGTGGCGCAGGCGATTTCAGAGATTCGCGGACTGGATGCGGATATCGAGCAGGATGAGGCCGGACGCGCCATCTGGCGGATTCGTATTCGGGTGAATGCGCAGGTGCTGGGAATGGATGCTTACGCTGTAGAAGCGCACCTGCGTGAGGGCGATATCGCGATCTACGCTCGCCGTTACAACCTTCATCAGGGCGTCTTTAGCCTTGACCCGCGTACGGTCGCAGAAGGGGAAATGGCGCTGATCGTGGCCCGATTAAAGGAGATTGCAGAACATGCAACACATTAATTTTTATCGTAATAAAGTGGCTATTAACGTGCTGGCGAAGGATATCGCCAATGCGCGGGAAATCTATGATGCTGCCGAAGGCCACGCGGTGATCGGCATTCTTTCGGCGCAGTTTTCCTCGGTTGAGGAAGGTATTCTGGAAGTAAAACGTTGGATGAACGACGTGCCGTCGATTTCTGTGGGGTTGGGGGCCGGTGACCCGGCGCAGTATTACAAAGCGGCGATGATTGCCTCACAGGTACATCCAGCACACGTCAACCAGACCTTTACCGGTTGCGGGTTTGCGGCAGGCGCCTTGGCGGCAACGGGCGGTGAACAGACCCATATCAACGCGTTAGTCAGTCCCAGTGGCACGCCGGGGGACGTGTTGATCTCGACCGGCGTCAGCAGCAGCCAGGGCACGCCAGCCCGCGTTTCCTGCGATGCAGCGGTCCGTATGATGTTGGATTCAGGAGCCCATGCGGCGAAGTTCTTCCCAATGGGCGGTGAACAGTCGCTGCCTGAGCTATATGCACTGGCGACGACAGCGGCGAGAAACGGCATGACGCTGATTGAACCGACCGGCGGTATCGATCTCGATAACTTCGGCGTTATCCTGCAATCCTGTCTGGAGGCGGGAGTACCGCGCGTCATGCCGCATGTTTACAGCTCGATTATCGACCCACAGACCGGTAATACCCGGCCTGCAGACGTCGTCAGGTTGATGGAGATAGTTAAAACCCTGGTGTGATGTTGCTATCGCCGGATGGCACTTCGCTTATCCGGCCTACAGATAACCTCATGTCACCAGCCCGGTCAGCGTAAGCGCTATCGGGCATTTTTGTCCATATGTCTGCTTTATGCTTTTTTCTTCTTGCTGATGCTTTTTCGTTTTTTAAACCGCAGCGGCCTTCCCGCTATAGTCATTTCATTACTCATCAGGCGGTTATTGCAAAAGGATAAAACGTGAAGCTGAAGATACCTTATTTCGGGGCCGGGGCGGCGGTATTACTGGCGGGATTATTGCTGGCAGGATGCGATCAACAGAGCAGTGATGCAAAGCATATCAAAGTGGGTGTAATTAACGGTGCTGAGCAGGATGTAGCGGAGGTCGCGAAGAAAGTCGCTAAAGAAAAATATGGTCTGGAGGTGGAACTGGTGGGTTTTAGCGGTTCTCTGCTGCCCAACGATGCCACCAATCATGGTGAGCTGGATGCCAACGTCTTCCAGCATCGCCCGTTCCTTGAACAAGATAATAAAGCACACGGCTATAAGCTGGTCGCAGTGGGCAATACCTTTGTGTTCCCGATGGCTGGTTATTCGAAGAAAATCAAAACTGTCGCTGAACTAAAAGACGGTGCAACGATTGCGATACCTAACGATCCTACCAATCTGGGCCGGGCGCTGTTGCTGCTGCAAAAAGAGAAGTTAATTACGCTGAAAGCGGATACCGGCCTGCTGCCAACAGCGTTGGATATCACTGATAATCCGCGGCATCTGAAAATTATGGAACTGGAAGGTGCGCAGTTGCCGCGTGTACTGGACGATCAGAAAGTGGATGTGGCGATTATCAGTACCACCTACATCCAGCAAACCGGGCTTTCCCCGGTACATGACAGCGTATTTATTGAAGACAAAAACTCACCGTATGTGAACATTCTGGTGGCGCGAGAAGACAACAAAGATGCCGAGAATGTGAAAGAGTTCCTGCAATCTTATCAGTCACTTGAAGTGGCGAAGGCGGCAGAAACTATCTTTAACGGTGGCGCGGTTCCGGGCTGGTAATCATGACCTTTTGCCGCGCCGGTTGGTGTTAAACCGCTCTGGCGCGGCGACGTGAGTCCATTGAGATAAGTATTACCGAAGAGAGGATCAAAAGCGTGCCCAGCCAGTCTGGCAGGGTAAAGGTAATACCTAACAGCAGCAGGGACAGCAATGCGCTGCTCAACGGTTCCGCGCAGCTTAAAATGCTCGCTTTCGGTCCACCAATCATCTGCGCGCCTTTCAGGTACAGGCTAAACGTCAGCGACGTGCCGATGACCACCAGATAGAAAAACGCCAGAATCAAACTGCCATTCACCACGAAATTAGTGCCCTGTCCGGCATAAAACGGCAGCAGGATCATCCCGCCGATTAACATACTCCAGCCGACAACTGGCAGCGTGCCGTAGCGCGCGATAAGCGTTGAGGGGTAGGTGGTGTAGAACGCGGCGGCAAACGCCGAGGCAATTCCCCAGAACAGCGCGGCAGGTGAGATAGACAGCGACGTCGGGTTACCGTGGGTGACCAGCAAGAAGGTGCCGATAAGCGATGTGAAGATCGCAGTCAGAACTAAAATCCCCGGTCGTGCTTTGCGCACCACGGAAAACCACGCCACGATTATGGTCGGTGACAAAAATTGCAGCACCGTCGCGGTGGCGGCGTTGGATTTTTCAATAGTCAGCAGAAAGGTTAGCTGTACGGTGAGCGCCCCAACCACGGAAAAAATCAGCAGGCTGATGGCGTCTTTGCGGTTTTTGATAATGGAGAACACTTTGTCGCCGTGAACGAAAGAGAGCATCAGCAGAATGAGCCCGGCGAAAATCAGGCGCGTCATGGTCAGAAACTGCGACGACATCTGGCTTTGCTCCATGATGTATTGCGCGCAAACGCCTGAACTTCCCCACAATACGGCGGCAATCAGGACGTTCATCATCCCTCTTCTGGTGGAACTCATCTTTCCCTCGGCATGTTGTTTTGTTTTATTTGTGTGCAGGCATCATAGCAGAGATGGTTGTGATTTCTGCCAGCACATCCGCAATCAGCCAGTCATTAAAGACTTTTACCTCCGGACGCATTACCGCGTGCTGTGGCGTAACAATGTAGTAAGACCACGCCAGAGGCCAGCGGGTGTTGGGATGAAGCTGAACCAGTTGTCCGTCTGTCAGTAGCTGCTGCACCAATGCTCTACGCACAATGGCGACACCTTGACCGCTGAGCGCCGCCAGAATCACCGCAGAGGTAGAGTTGATGTGCAATCCACTGTCGCAAACGGCAGGTGCCTGGGTGGCGGTCAGGACATCATTCCAGCCCGGGAAATTGGCGCCGGGGTGGGGAGTGTCATCATGGATAAGCTTCTGTGCGGCCAACCATTCTCCACAGGAAATTTTATCTACTGGCACAATACGCGGGCTACAAACCAGAACCGCTTCTTCATCCATCAGCCAGGTTTTATTTACCCCAGGCCAGTCGCCTTTACCGCAACGTACGCCCAGATCCGCTTCGCCATGAGCAACATCCATCAGCTTTTCCGTCACGTTCAAGCGTAATTCTATGTTTTCATGCGCTTGTGAGAAGCGATTGAGGCGGCTCATCAGCCAGTTCATCACCAGTACCTGAGAGGCCGTGATGATCACCACCGAGCGCGCCCGTCGGCCGCGTAACTTGTTCAGCCCAGATTCCAGGCTATCCAGTCCTTGGGTTATTTCACGCAACGCGTACTGTGCTTCGCTGACCAGCGTGAGACGCTCTTTGCCTGAACGGGTTCGATGCAGCAGCGGGTGGCCAACCCAGTCTTCCAGCGCACGAACCAGTTGCCCAACGGCAGCCGGAGTGACCCCCAGTTCCTGCGCCGCACCAGTAAAACTGCCGTGGCGGGCTGTGGCCTCAAAAGCGTGTAACCATTTAAGCCGATTAAGCGAGCGCATCAGGTCATTTCCCGTTTTGTGAATATCTTCAGTATATGCCATCGAGAT
The DNA here is from genome assembly GCF_030332915.1 of Citrobacter sp. Cpo040. NCBI lineage: Bacteria > Pseudomonadati > Pseudomonadota > Gammaproteobacteria > Enterobacterales > Enterobacteriaceae > Citrobacter > Citrobacter sp. Cpo040. The sequence goes on along the minus strand of NZ_JAOWGX010000035.1, from coordinate 352,348 downwards.
AGATTTTCTTTCTCGGTTCGCTATTTCTTCTCATTCGTCAGCGCCTCAGGGGAGTGGCATTGTTAGCGCATTAACGAATACTTGAAACGAGGCTAGCGATGAACACATTATTTGTCGGCAAAAAACTGTTAGTGGTGGGCGGTACCAGTGGTATCGGATTTGAAACCGCAAAACTGATCCTCCAGGGTGGTGGTCGAGTGGTGCTGGTTGGCAATCGTGCCGAGAAAGCGGAACAGGCCCATCAGGCGTTGGCGGAGCTGGGTGACGTCTCTGTCATTGTGGCGGATCTGATGTCAGAAGCGGGCGTTAAGCAGGTGATGGCAACGGTGAATGCTGAGCACAAAGACATCAACCTGTTAGTAAATGCAGCTGGGGTTTTCTTCCCAAAACCTTTCACTGATCATGAAGTTGAAGATTATGAACTGTACATGAGCCTCAACCGCGCGACGTTTTTTATCACCCGCGATGTCGTGCGTAATATGGTGGCGGCTAACATCCAGGGTGCCATCGTGAATATTGGTTCGATGTGGGCACAACAGGCAATTGGCGCAACACCTTCTTCAGCGTACTCAATGGCAAAAGCGGGCCTGCATGCATTAACTAAAAATCTGGCCATCGAGCTGGGGGCGAATGGGGTCCGCGTCAATGCCGTTTCGCCAGCAGTTGTGCATACACCTATCTACGAAGGATTTATCCCGAAAGAAGACGTACAAGGTGTGATGAGCAGCTTTGACAGCTTCCATCCGATTGGTCGGGTTGGTACGCCGCGTGATGTGGCTGAATCCGTCGCGTTCCTGTTGTCAGACAAAGCGCAATGGGTAACTGGCGCTATCTGGGATGTGGATGGCGGTGTTATGGCCGGACGTAATGGCTGATGGAAATCCCCCGCACAGCTGCGGGGGAGTGTCGAGACATTAAGGCTCAATCGGCGTCAGATAATCCAGCCGTAGCGGTTCGGCTAGCAGATCGTTCATTTGTAGAATGAACGCCTGGAAATGTGGCAGAGCGATATGCTCATCCAGACCGGCCTGACCGCGCCAGGATTCGCGCACGTAGAACACATCCGGCGTGTCGCGTAACTGGAACAGGGCATATTCAATATTGCCCGGCTCCCGGCGCGTGGGCAGCAGCAGAGCTTGTAGCGCCTGTTTCAGTGCGTCGATTTTCCCCGGTTTGGCTTTCAGTACCGCAATAATTGAAATCACGTCAGAATCAGACATGTTAAAACCCCTCCAGCACAATCTTGCCAACCGAGCGGCCGGTTTCAATTTGCGTGTGGGCTTTTTGCAGATTTGCCGCGGTAATCGCGCCAAAATGTTCGCCCAGCGTGGTACGAAGGGTGCTGTCGTCGATCAGCTGCGCCACGCGGGTCAGTAACTGATGCTGAGCAATGATGTCGTGGGTTGTGAACATCGAACGGGTAAACATAAACTCCCAATGTAGCGAAATGCTTTTGGCCTTCAGCGGGCGCGCATCGAGAGTTTGCGGATCGTCAATCAGCGCCAGTTTGCCCTGCGGCGCCAGTGCGGCAATAATTTGCGAATAGTGCTGCTCGGTATTGTTCAGGCTGGCAACGTGCGTCACCTCTTTAATGCCTATCCGTGCCAGCTCTTCCGTCAACGGCTTGCTGTGGTCAATCACATGATGAGCGCCCGCTTCACGTACCCATTTCTGGCTCTGCGGACGTGATGCGGTACCGATGACGGTCATTTTGGTCAGCTTACTGGCCAGTTGCGTCAGAATAGAACCGACGCCGCCAGCCGCGCCAACAATCAATAACACATCATCTTCATTGCCATTTTCCTCAACGCCCAGACGGTCGAACAGCATTTCCCAGGCGGTGATAGCGGTCAGTGGCAGCGCCGCAGCAGAAGCATTATCCAGTGTTTTTGGCTTCAGCGCGGTAATACGTTCATCAACCAGCTGAAATTCACTGTTACTGCCAGCGCGGCCGAGCGCTCCGGCGTACCAGACTTCATCGCCGGGTGCGAACAGGGTGACGGCTTCGCCCACGGACTTCACCACGCCAACGGCATCCCAGCCCAGCACACGCGGCACATCAGCGTTAAAACCTTCGCGGACCTTGGTATCAACGGGGTTGACGGAAATGGCTTTCACTTCAACCAGCAGATCGTGCCCGGTAGCAACTGGCATGGGCAGGTCAATCTCTTGTAAAAATTCAATGTTATTGCCGTCGGTCGCGGCGCGGGTAATGGCGATGGCTTTCATATTCTCTCCGGTCACAGGAATCAGTTTATACCCGTCATACTTCAAGCTGCATGTGCGTTGGCTACGTTCGCTCACCCCAGTCACATAGTTTGCTATGCTCCTGGAGATTCACTCTCTTGCTGCCTTCATGCAACTCGAATTATTTAGGGTATATCTGTTGATATAATTTGATGGTAAACCGGTAACAGAACGGGAAAAATAGCCCTACGGCGACAGGACTTATACTCGGGGAGTGAAAATGTTCCGGCTTGAAGATCTCACGTTGTTTGTCCGCGCCGCGGCGCTGAATAGTTTTAGTGATGCTGCGCGCGAAGTCGGCGTTCAGCCTGCTCAGGTCAGTTCAGCTATCAAGCGCCTGGAGTCTACGTTGGCTATCCGCTTGTTCGCCCGCTCCACGCGCAGCCTGCGCCTGACACCAGAAGGTGAAGTCTGGTTACCCTATGCCCGCCAGATGCTGGATGTAATGCATGCCGGGCTGCAAAAAATTCAGACCCCGGAAGATGAAGTGTCAGGCACGCTGCAAATCGCCGTGCCTTCCGATCTCGGTCGTAACCTGCTGCTACCGGTCTTTCAGTCGTTTCGACGCCGCTATCCCGCGCTGCGCCTGCGGATTTTTTTCTCCGACCAGGTAACGGATGTCTTTAAAGACCCCGTCGATGTTGCGTTTCGCTATGGCAACACCGAAGACGCGTCTTACATTGCGCTGCCGGTTGCACCGGGTAACCGACGCGTGCTGGTGGCATCACCGGAATGGGTTGAGCAAAACGGCGCGCCGCAAAAACTGGATGATTTAACACAGCTCAACGCCATGACTTTCGTATTACGCGGCCGCCTGCACGATCGCTGGACGTTTACGCGCAACGGCGAGGTCAGCAGTGTGCAGGTTAACGGCACCATTATGAGTGACGATGCGGAAGTGATCCGGCGCCTGGCGATTGCCGGAGAAGGTGTGGCGTACAAGTCGTGGCTGGATGTCAGCGAGGATGTGCGTGACGGTCGATTACAACTGCTGATGCCGGATTATCAGGGAGAGAAAGTCCCGCTGAATATGATTTGCCCGCATCGGAAGCAGCTTTCAACCGCGGTACGCCTTCTGCACGAGGCGGTGAAGGCACGGTGTGAAATGCTGGCGCAAAGCTAATAAGCGCTTTACGCCAGAATACTATCGCGTCGTTACTCAGTCTTTTTTCGTTGCATTCGCAAAGAAAATATCAGACTGAATGTCTTTAGTGCGGATGGTAAAGAGCTGATTAGTCAGATCTTCCGTCAGCTTCTCGGCGTCGGCCATGATGCGCAGGTTGAAGTCATTCAGCATCTTATCCGCGGCGGGTTTATCGGTTTTCGCCATCTTCAGATACTCTGCTTCGACCTCTTTTTGCTCCTTCGCCACTTTGTCTTCCCACGCTTTGTAGGCTTTTTTGACGATTGGTGCGAGCTTCGGATAATCGGTCATCGTCAGCGTTTGTAATTTACGATATTTCCAGTAGATAGACTGATCGTCCGCTTTATCGGTACCCATCGTGTAGTTAGCCGGATACGCTTTCAGACTGCTGTAGTACGGAACGAAGGCGGTGAGGTCAGCCATGCCCAGGCCAATGTAGGTCGTTTCACCAATCTCTTTTGGCAACCACGGACGGACCTGCATAACGTGCGCTTCATAGGTACGGAAAACGCTGACCGGACGCCATGGCTCTTTGCCGTTCAGACCGTTGGTGTACGGGTCATGGCTGGTCCCTTCATAGTGACTACGCAACACGGCTTTCACATCGTCCAGCGTCATTTTCTTCTCTGGCGTCATGAAGACCGGGAATTCGCGCCCTTTGGCCATATCCTGATTTACGGAAGGATTGAACTCTTTCTGGATGGTCCATACGCGAGGGTCGTTATACGTGCGGTCACGCTCGTCATCACGGGTATAGGCTTTGGAGAAGTTGAATTTACCGTCTTTCGCCGGATCGTACAGCCCTTTTTCAGTCGCAAATTGAATCAGGTTTTTTGACGCCATCATGTCCGGATTTTTAGGATCGTAATCCTGTAACCGGCCCTGATTACCGGTGGCAAAATACTGGTTATTCGGCAGACGCTGCGCCATCCACTGGTGGCCGCTACCGGTTTCCAGGTACCAGATCTCGTTATCGTCGACGACGGCAACGCCAAAACCTTCGCCTGCGCCGACGGTCTCAACGATATGGCCCAACAGCGCCACAGCTTCACGTGCGGTTTTACTTTGTGACAGCAGAATATCCGGGATATCGTCTTCGGTGATCCCTTTATCCTCAACGTACGGGTCGGCGGCCAGTGCTTTCGGTGAGGCAAAAATGGATTCTGTACCGCTCACGCCGACACCCAGCTCGTTAAATCCGGTCGCGCCGTGCAGTTGGGTTTTCCAGTTTGGGACAGTGGTATAACGCAGAGAGTTTTTCGGCAGTGGCCAGGTAAAATCATTCGCACCATTATGTGCTTTGGTGCTGTATACCCCGGTCTGATTTTGCTTTGCCGGATGAATGACAAAATGCTGTGCTTTCAGGGCATCGCTGTCTGCGCTACGGGCGACCAGCATGGAGCCGTCCGCTGATGCTTCGTTGCCGACCAGCAGGGTCGTACAAGCAAAACCTGATGAAACAACGGCCAAATTTATAGAAAGTGCAATCAGGCACTTTTTAAAAGTAAACATTACGTATCCCTCATATGTACGCCAAAAATACACCGGAAACACACCGTTTCCTGAAATGCGATAACGCCTGAACGCTCAGACATTGCTCGCGAGAGAGATAAACGCCCCTGCCCACGTCTTCTCCAAATATCCATCCGTAGGTTGAAGTCTTCTGGGCAAAATATAACGCCCATTTCGCTTAATTATTACGCAACGGATATTATGATATTCAGGATGTTTCCTGATTCGCGATGAAGAATAGCAATGGGTTATGTGTGGATTCAGTGACCCATGTCGCGTAAGTCAATGATGACAAATGTGAATTTCATTGAGGGGCCGTACTTTTTGTTTCCGGATATGACGCTACCTTTTGCGGCAATACAGCGAGGGCACATTGGAGCTGGCAAAAATCCATGCACCTTTATACTCCTCCATGACCAGGCTCAGGCTTCGTCCGCTTTGGCGGTAAAATCCAGGTAATGTGTCGTTAATATCCGCTTCATCAGCGGTGTCAGCGAAGGTTTTGACGACCTGCATCGCCTGTAGCACTCGGGCATCGCGCTTTTGGGTGTAGTTAAAATAGATGTTCCTGCTAATGTCTGAGGTATTACGCCCGTACAGTTTGCCGGTAATAGTGGCCAGGCCTTCACTGTTGTACATCCGAAACGATAACGTACCCGTAAAGCGGTTGCTGCCAATATTCCATTCCATGTTACCGATGCAATTCAGCGGTTTGTCGGCATAGCGTGAATGCCATAACCATCCGCCTGAACCGAGCACAGTAACCAGCCCGGCCACGAGCACTATAAGGTGGCGTGTTTTTTTCATTGCCCGCGCATCCAGTAATAATGAGTAGAACAAAATGCGTTAGCATCCACCCGTGCATCTTTATCACAGACAAATGCCACGATCCTTTCCGCTTTGCTGTAACCGGTAAGAAACACGTGCTTGTTGTTTTCACAGAGATAGGGATGTAACTGCATCAGATTGAAATAGCCTTGCTGGTCGTGTTCATTTGGTGAGTAATAGATTTTGCAATTTTGCCGCGATGGCGTCTGCATGGAAGCCTGGACAAATTTACTAAACGGCATAACAGGGCGCGTTTGATACCACACCAGCCAGATGATCAACGTGGCAATCACGGCACTGGCGCTAAATAAAACCTCAAACCAGGGTATCTGCGTCGTTTGTTGTGGTGTCGAAGGAATTATCTTTGCGGGGGTGATTTCTTCAATAACCGGCGACGGGGAAACTTCACTCTGTTGAAGCGTTATTGTCTCTACTTGCGTATTCTCATTTAATCTGAGCCCGCGTCGGGAAATAGTTTTCACCGTATCACGAGGCAACCCCACGTCCGCCAGCGCGTTTCGTAGCGTCAGAATAGCCTGGTAAAATGTGTTGGTGGTGGTCACATTATTTCTTTCACCCCAACCAATTGTCATCAACGTGTTCTGGGAAACAATGTCACTTGCGTGAGTAATTAAATAGAGAAAACAGAGCGAAGCAGGGAGCTGGAGCTGAATTGCTCGCCCGGTCTGACGATTGACCAGACTTTTGCTATCAGGATTAAATTCGACCAACTGATTGATAAGGTACAATTGCCCAGCCCTCAGTAACCAAAACGAATCACAGCGTGCGCTAACGCATCCTTTAAATTTTACATCTAAATCGAAAATGCGCCTCACTCTTTGTTCGTGAACGAAGATAAGAATTTCACTTATTCATTAAAATCTCTTTAAATACAACGTGTTAGCAATCTTATTTCTTAGGTGAGAATTAACTAAGGTTAAATAATGAGAATTCATTACAGTTTTATCTGAATTATCTTTATATTTGTCCACAACATGACAAGGGTGATTGAGTTATCAGAATTACGTAATTAGTAAGTAACTTTTATGCAGGTTATTTTTTAGCAAATAGTGCTTTTTTACTGTTTATCCTGGAATCTGAATTTATGCATAAAATTCCTAATGCATAGGTTGTTATTCTGAGATAAAGCTTAAATAAGCTTAGCGCAATCGTATTACTCACAGACCATACATATTAGTACATCAGGAGTTTATTACATTTTATTAGCGCCACTGTTATTAACTGACAAGGAACGTACTACGTGTTGGATTGACACATTTATTTACCAATGAAATATTTATGGAAAAATAACAGGAGTCATTTTTGATGAAGAGATCACCGTCACAGACTGTTCGTTGCATAAGCTGTGAATTATCCTGTCAATTATTTCCGGATACTGCGGTTCGCGCCAGTTACTGCCACCGTGCCGCTTTTGCGATCTGGCCTGAGGGGAATGGTTTTCTGCAAAAAGGAATTATTGAAAAGCTTCTTCTTAATAATCAAAACCATTTGTCGCGTGGGTTTATTTTTGTGGACTTTTCTTTCCCGAATCTGCGCTTGTTTGCCGACCCGCAATGGGTTGACCGGCTTGCCTACAGCGGTATGCATATTGTGTTGATAGCAGATAGGAACCTGGCGCCGTTAGCCAACTACTGGCTGTCCAAAAGCAATAAAATACAAGGGATTATATATTCTGATGATGATGACGAAGTTCAACATCAGAAAATTAGGCGACTCTTTACTGGTCATCTCGCTAACAGCAAACGTGGACGCTCACTTAACTATACTGAAATGATATTACTGAAGCGTTTTATGTCAGGGAAAAGTATTCAGCAAATTACCAAAATAGATAATATCGATATTAAGAAAATATATGTCTACAAGCTCAGGCTTGAAGATAAGTTAGGCCATAGTATTCATCAAATATTGTCGAATATTTTATAACGTTTTTTTGAATTTTATTATTTTCACATCCTTGCGATGTGGTGGACGCTCTACGCCTGAAAGCAGGAGGCTAATATGCCAAATCCCAAATCTTATTCTCGTATTGCCATAGCGGTTTCAGCCGCATTAACCTCTATGGTATTTTCAGCTCAAGCGGCATGGGTTGACGTTGATAGTCTACCCTCCACCGGACTGGTTAGCAGTCTGCCCCCGGAATTGCAGGCAATAATTCCAGCGCAGGCAAATACCAGTTTCGCTAAAACCAGCGCCATGCCGAATTATGTTTATCAATGGAGTGCGGGCACGATTCCCGTTTATGGCAATGGATTAACGATTAATGGACCCGGCGCTGAAGCTTTTGAGCACTCTGTTACCGTTATTCAGAACAGTACAACGGGTAGTCCGGGCGTTATTTTTGGGGACGACCTGACGATTCGCACGCAGTCGAAGAATGCCGCCAATAATGGTAAAGATGTTGACGGTATCCGCACGCACGGGGCCAATACGCCGGATAACCCGGTCTTTATCATCACCGGGGATCGCACCAGTATTTATGTGGACGGTCAGGATGGTGACGGTATTAACGCCGGTTACAACTCCTATAGCCAGGGTTGGAAGGGCTCGGCCAGCATTTACGTCGGCGACGATCTGTATATTCAAACCACCGGTTCCCAGGGACGTGGTATCACGGCAAACGCGATGAAAGACGCCACGCAGGCCAAAAATACAATTGTGGTCGGCGACCGGGCACACATTGTGACGACAGGTGACAGTTCAGAGGGTCTTCGCACCGGGCAGAGCGGTTCCTTTATACTGCTTGGCAATGACGCCACCATTGAGACTTCGGGTGCTTCTTCAACAGGAATTTATGCCGCCTCATCGTCCAAAACGGAACTGGGCAACAACGCGACGATTACGGTCAACGGCGTCAGCGCACATGCGGTTTATTCCACCAACGCGACCGTGAATCTCGGTGAAAACGCAACGATCAACGTGAACAGTTCGGCGAAAGCGGCGTCATACAGCAAAGCGCCACGCGGCCTGTATGCGACTTCACGCGGGGCGATAAACCTGGCAGGCGGTGCCGCCATTACCATGGCGGGCGATCACAGCAACGAAAGTTATGCCATCAGCACTGAAACGGGCGGCATAGTAGACGGTTCTACTGGCGGGCGTTTTCTTATCGACGGCGATCTTCATGCCGCTGGCGCGACTGCTGCAACCAGCAGCCTGCCGCAGCAAAACAGTACCATTAAGCTCAACATGACCGACAACTCGTTGTGGAGCGGGGCGTCATATATCACCAGCGCCACTGCCGGGACGGGCGTTATCTCGCTGCAAATGAGCGACGCGACCTGGAACATGACTAACAGCTCAACGCTCACCGACCTGACGCTGAACGGCGGGTCAGTGGTGAACTTTGGGCATGCTGACGGCGAACCGTGGCAGACGCTTACCATCAATGAAGATTTTACCGGGAACGGCGGCAAACTGGTTTTCAATACTGTCCTGAATGACGATACCTCCGAAACCGACAAGCTGAAAGTGCTCGGCAACACCGCGGGTAATGCGTTTGTGGCGGTGAATAACATTGGCGGAACCGGGGCGCAGACCATTGAAGGTATTGAGATCATCGAAGTGGCCGGTAATTCTGACGGTACTTTTGAGAAAGCGGGCCGTATTGTTGCCGGAGCGTACGACTATAACGTTGTGCAGAAAGGCAGTAACTGGTATCTGACCAGCTTTATTCCTGCTCCGCCGGATCCGGAAGACCCGGACCCCGTCGATCCGCATGACCCTGACCCTGTTGATCCGGACCCGGTTGACCCTATTGATCCAGACCCGGTCGATCCTGTAGACCCGATTATCCCTGAGCCGGAAGAACCTGTTGCGCCTCCTGTCACTGAGCAGCAATACCGTCCGGAAGCAGGCAGTTATCTGGCGAACAACTATGCGGCTAACACGCTGTTTATGACCCGACTGCACGATCGTCTGGGTGAAACGCAGTACGTCGATATGCTGACAGGCGAGAAGAAAGTTACCAGCCTGTGGATGCGTAACGTTGGGGCGCATACCCGCTTCAAAGACGGTAGCGGGCAGTTGAAAACCCAAAGCAACAGCTATGTGATGCAGCTAGGCGGCGACCTGGCGCAGTGGAGTAGCGACGGTCTTGACCGCTGGCACCTCGGCGCGATGGCCGGTTATGCCAACAGCCAGAACCGTACGCGGTCCAGCCTGACCGGCTACCATTCACGTGGCCAGGTCACCGGTTACAGCGTGGGGTTGTACGGCACATGGTATGCCAATGACGCCGACAAGACCGGCACCTACGTAGATACCTGGGCGCTGTATAACTGGTTTGATAACAAAGTGATGGGCCAGGAGCAGGCAGCAGAGAAATACAAATCCAGCGGGATAACCGCTTCGGTTGAAGCCGGTTACAGCTTCAAACTGGGCGAAAGCGAGCGCAACAGCTACTGGCTGCAACCGAAAGCGCAAGTGGTATGGATGGACGTGCAGGCCGACAGTCACCGCGAAGCGAACGGTACCCGCGTGAAGGACAACACCGACGGCAACCTGATGACCCGTCTGGGTGTGAAAGCCTTTATTAATGGTCACAACGCCATCGACGACGGTAAATCTCGCGAGTTCCAGCCGTTTGTTGAAGCCAACTGGATCCACAACACGCAGACGACCAGCGTGAAGATGGACGATGTGAGCAATGACATGCGCGGCACCAAAAACATCGGCGAGCTGAAAGTCGGCGTTGAAGGTCAAATCACTCCGCGACTCAACGTGTGGAGCAACGTGGCCCAACAAGTCGGCGACAAAGGCTACAGCGATACCCGCGGTATGCTCGGCGTGAAATATAATTTCTAATGTAAGTGAGTAATGGAAAAGCCGCTGATTCACCGATCGGCGGCTTTGTTTTTTGGGGGAATCGTAGGCCGGATAAGCGCAAGCGCCATCCGGCACCTGGTTAAGCTGTAAGTAATGCTTGCAGGTTCAGCCTTGCTTCACTGAAGAGTCGCCAGCGTGCTCTCAATTCTATTCAGCTTCTGATTGGCCTCTTTCAGCTCATCCTGCAATCGTTGCTACTGTTCGCCATAGACCATCAGGACGATACAGCCGTTCATCACTTTTACGCTAATCTGTTGCCCGGTATCAAACCAACTGCGCGTAGTTACCTGCCGGAAAGGATAATTTCGGACGAGAATCATGAAAGCCTTTTGAGCAGAGAAAATATGGCAAATGACTGGAATAAGATAGGAACTTTGGCGGAAGATCACAGGAGTCGAACCTGCCCGGGACCGCTGGCGGCCCCAACTGGATTTGAAGTCCAGCCACCTCACCGGAGATGACGATCTTCCGCGCCTCGATTGCTACATGGAGGCGGGGCGCATTATAGCTACTTCCAAACGTTTCCACACCCCCTCACTCACTTTTTTAACTTCCGTTTCTCCATACCATGACCAGTTTCAAATAAATCCCCGCAAAATCCATTACTTACACTTAGACACATTTTTTGACGCTACTCTGATCACAGAAAACAAGAATCGTAATTTGATAACGAGATATCGGAATACCCGCGCTCACAGGGATGGTTTACAAGAACTGTAACCGGTATCAGTGCGTGTGAAAGTGCTAACAAGGATGCGTAATGAAAAGTGAGATTTTGTCCGTTAAAGAGAAGATTGGCTACGGCATGGGCGATGCCGCCAGCCACATCATCTTTGATAACGTTATGTTATATATGATGTTCTTCTATACCGATATTTTTGGTATCCCGGCCGGTTTTGTCGGCACGATGTTCTTACTGGCTCGCGCGCTGGATGCTATCTCAGACCCTTGCATGGGACTGCTCGCCGACCGCACCCGTTCACGCTGGGGGAAATTCCGCCCATGGGTGCTGTTTGGCGCTCTGCCATTTGGTCTGGTCTGTGTGCTCGCCTACAGCACGCCGGATCTCAGCCTGCACGGCAAAATGATTTATGCCGCAATCACTTACACGCTGCTGACCCTGCTTTATACCGTGGTGAATATTCCCTACTGCGCGCTGGGCGGTGTGATAACCAATGACCCAACGCAGCGTATCTCCCTGCAGTCATGGCGCTTTGTGCTGGCGACGGCGGGCGGCATGCTCTCCACCGTGCTGATGATGCCGCTGGTGAATCTGATTGGCGGTGAAAATAAAGCGCTGGGCTTCCAGGGCGGGATTGCCGTGCTTTCGGTTGTGGCGTTCCTGATGCTGGCATTTTGCTTCTTCACCACCAAAGAACGTGTGGAAGCGCCGCCGAGCAGCAACTCAATGCGTGAAGACCTGCGCGACATCTGGCAGAACGACCAATGGCGTATCGTCGGCCTGCTGACTATCCTCAACATCCTTGCCGTCTGCGTACGCGGCGGGGCGATGATGTATTACGTCACCTGGATTCTGGGTACCCCGGAAGTGTTTGTCGCCTTCCTCACCACCTATTGCGTCGGCAATCTTATCGGCTCTGCGCTGGCAAAACCGCTGACTGACTGGAAATGCAAAGTCAGCGTCTTCTGGTGGACGAACGCCCTGCTGGCGGTCGTCAGTCTGGCAATGTTCTTTGTGCCGATGCACGCAAATCTCACCATGTTCGCCTTCATCTTCGTGATTGGCGTACTGCATCAGCTCGTGACGCCAATCCAGTGGGTGATGATGTCCGACACCGTTGATTACGGCGAGTGGTGTAACGGAAAACGTCTGACGGGGATCAGCTTCGCGGGCACGCTGTTCGTGCTCAAGCTGGGTCTGGCGCTCGGCGGGGCGATGATCGGCTGGATGCTGGCGGGCGGCGGTTACGATGCCGCAGCGAAAACCCAGAACAGCGCCACCATTAGCATCATTATCGCATTGTTCACGATTGTCCCGGCTATTTGTTACCTGTTGAGTGCCGTGATTGCCAAACGCTTCTATACCCTGAAAACGCCGTATCTGACGGAAATCATGAGTCAGCTGGCTCAGGGTGCGCACCGCAATCAGCAGGATTTTTCGACGAAAGAATTACAGAACTAAGGAACCAACGATGAAAATTAGCGACGGAAACTGGCTGACGCAGCCTGGCCTGAATTTAACTCACCCGATTCAGGTATTCGAGGTCGAACAGCAGGGTAACGAGATGATTGTCTACGTTGCACCGCGCGATGTGCGTGAACGTACCTGGCAACTGGATACTCCACTCTTCACCCTGCGCTTTTTCTCGCCGCAGGAAGGCGTGGTTGGGGTGCGTATGGAACACTTCCAGGGCGCGTTGGATAACGGTCCGCACTATCCGCTGAACGTGCTGCAGGACGTCAACGTAGAGATACAAAACACCGCTGAATTTGCCGAACTGAAAAGCGGTAATTTGAGCGTGCGGGTCACTAAAGGCGAGTTCTGGTCGCTGGATTTCCTGCGTAGCGGCGAACGTATTACCGGCAGCCAGCTGAAAAATAACGGCTACGTGCAGGACACCAACAGCGGGAAAAACTATATGTTTGAACGCCTGGATCTGGGCGTTGGCGAAACGGTGTACGGTCTGGGTGAGCGCTTTACTGCGCTGGTACGTAACGGCCAGACGGTGGAAACATGGAACCGCGATGGCGGCACCAGTACCGAGCAGTCTTACAAGAACATCCCGTTTTATCTCACCAACCGTGGTTACGGCGTGCTGGTAAACCACCCGCAGTGCGTGTCGTTCGAAATCGGCTCTGAGAAAGTGTCAAAAGTGCAGTTCAGCGTTGAAAGCGAGTATCTGGAATATTTCGTCATCGACGGCCCTACGCCGAAAGCTGTGCTGGATCGCTATACTTGCTTTACCGGTCGTCCGGCGCTGCCGCCAGCCTGGTCATTCGGTTTGTGGCTGACTACATCGTTCACCACTAATTACGATGAAGCGACGGTGAACAGTTTTATCGACGGGATGGCCGAGCGCAATCTGCCGCTGCACGTCTTCCATTTCGACTGCTTCTGGATGAAAGCCTTCCAGTGGTGCGACTTTGAGTGGGATCCGGTGACCTTCCCTGACCCGGAAGGTATGATCCGCCGCCTGAAAGATAAAGGGCTGAAGGTCTGCGTATGGATAAACCCCTATATCGGCCAGAAATCCCCGCTGTTCAATGAACTGAAAGAGAAAGGTTATCTGCTCAAGCGCCCGGACGGCTCCCTGTGGCAATGGGATAAATGGCAGCCGGGCCTGGCGATTTATGACTTTACCAATCCTGAAGCCTGCGAGTGGTATGCCAACAAGTTGAAAGGTCTGGTGGATATCGGCGTTGATTGCTTCAAAACTGACTTTGGTGAACGCATTCCTACTGACGTTCAGTGGTTTGACGGTGCCGATCCGCAGAAAATGCACAACCATTATGCGTACATCTACAACGAACTGGTATGGAACGTGCTGAAAGAGACCGTCGGTGAAGAAGAGGCAGTGCTGTTCGCCCGTTCGGCCTCAGTGGGGGCGCAACAGTTCCCGGTGCACTGGGGCGGCGACTGCTACGCCAACTATGAATCAATGGCCGAAAGCCTGCGTGGCGGGTTGTCCATCGGCCTGTCCGGCTTTGGCTTCTGGAGTCACGATATTGGCGGCTTTGAGAATACCGCCCCGGCGCACGTCTACAAGCGCTGGTGTGCGTTTGGGCTGCTCTCCAGCCACAGCCGCCTGCACGGTAGTAAATCCTACCGTGTGCCATGGGCGTACGATGATGAATCCTGCGACGTGGTGCGCTACTTCACTGAGCAGAAATGCCGCATGATGCCGTACCTGTATCGCGAAGCGGCGCGCGCCAATGAGCTCGGAACACCGATGATGCGCGCAATGATGCTGGAGTTCCCGGACGATCCGGCATGTGATTATCTCGACCGCCAGTACATGCTGGGCGATAGCGTGATGGTTGCGCCGGTGTTTAGCGAGGCGGGTGATGTGCAGTTCTATCTGCCGGAAGGACGCTGGACGCATCTGTGGCGTAACGACGAGGTGGCGGGCAGCCGCTGGCATAAGCAGCAGCATGACTTCCTGAGTCTGCCGGTTTATGTGCGCGACAATACACTGCTGGCGCTGGGCTGCAATAACCAGAAGCCGGACTACGCCTGGCACGAACGGACGGCGTTCCAGCTGTTCCATCTGCAGGAGGGTCGGGAGGCGATTTGTGAAGTCCCGGCGGCTGACGGTTCGGTTATCTTCACGCTGAAGGCGACGCGCACGGGTAATACCATCACCGTGCAAGGAAGTGGCGAAGCGCGTAACTGGACGCTGTGTCTGCGTAATATTACGCAGGTTAGCGGCGTGAAGGGCGGCTCATCTGTGGGCAGTGAGTGGGGAACGGTTGTCACGCCGGATGCGGATATGCTGACGATTACCCTGTAAGTAAATCTCAACGTGGGCTGGATGGCGATGCAATGCGTTTTATCCGGCTCACGCTGCGAGCAGCATTCCAGATCTGAAAATCCAAAACATCCTGAATTAAATTTTTATCTCCCCATATTTGCGAGCGATATCACTCTGAATCCCGCGAAAAATGTGATCTGCGCCGTAAATATCTCACTATTTCTCGTTTTTGTCTTATTTCTGTCCGGAATACAGGACACGATTTAGTATTGTTGGCGCATCGTAGTCCTCTTATATTTATCATCACGGATTACACGTGGAGCATCAATGCTTCTTTATAACCTAAATAATTCGAGTTGCAGGAAGGCGGCGACGCAGCGAATCCCCTGAACGTACATAAGTACGTGACTGGGGTGAGCGAGAAAAACCAACGCACATGCAGCTTGAAGTATGACGGGTATAGATATTTAATCTGGTATGTAATAAGGGTAAATAATGCAAATGATTACCTCGCGACAAAACAGATTATTAAAATTTCTTCTATCTAAGAAGGAATATGTCACGCTGCTGAAAATTGCCGAGTATTTATCTGTTTCAGAGAAAACTGTGCAGCGCGATCTGCGCTTACTGGAACCATGGTTATCAGAATGGAAAATAACTATCGATAAACGTGCTGGTGCTGGGGTGATATTAAGTGCCGATAATATTACCGACCTTTTATATATGGACCAGTTATTAGGATCGGAGGGTGATGATGCTGACGGCATGATGAATAATTCACGGCGAGTCAAGATAGCTTCACAGTTATTAAGCGAAACGCCGCATGAAACGTCGATCAGTAAATTATCCGAACGTTATTTCATTAGTAGCGCATCGATTGTTAACGATCTGAAAGTAATTGAATCCTGGATTACCCCGTTGGGCCTGTCGTTGATTCGTAGTCAGAGCGGCACGCACATTGAAGGTAGCGAGAGCGGTGTGCGCCAGGCGATGGCATCGTTGATTAACGGCGTGATTAACCATAATGAACCCGGCAGCGTGATTTATTCACGCCTGGATCCGGGCAGTTATAAAGCGTTAGTGCATTACTTTGGCGAAGAAGACGTTTTATTTGTCCAGACGTTATTGCAGGAAATGGAGAACGACCTGTGCTGGTCGCTCGGCGAGCCTTATTACGTCAATATCTTTACCCATATTCTGATCATGATGTACCGCATCACGCGGGGCAATGCGCTTCCGAGAAAAGAAGAGAGCATCTCTACCTGTGATGAGAACATATTTTCCATTGCCAGTCGCATGATTCAGCATATCGAAAAACGCATTTCCCACCCGCTGCCGGAAGACGAAGTCTGGTTTATATATCAATACATTATCTCCTCGGGTGTGGTGATTGAAGAGCATAATGACGTGAGTGTGATTGGCCATATGCACTCCAGCGACGAAGCGCGTTTGATTACCCATCGGTTGATTGCCACCTTCGCCGAGATGGTCGACAGCGATCTTAGCCAGGACACGGCGCTGTATGACGGATTGCTGATCCACATTAAGCCGCTGATTAACCGACTGAACTACCAGATCCGCATTCGTAATCCGCTTCTGGAGGATATCAAAGGCGAGTTGCAGGACGTGTGGCGTCTGACCCAGTGTGCGGTGAATCGGGTGTTTAGCGGTTGGGGCGAGCGGGCCGTGTCGGAAGATGAGGTGGGATATTTAACCGTGCATTTTCAGGCCGCAATGGAGCGTCAGATAGCGCGTAAACGCGTACTACTGGTCTGTTCAACGGGTATCGGCACTTCTCACTTACTCAAAAGCCGTATTCTGCGCGCCTTTCCGGACTGGACTATCGTCGGCGTGGTGTCGGCAGGCAGCCTGCCCTCTGTACTGACGGACGATATTGAACTGGTGGTATCGACGATTAATTTACCCGCGGTTGCCATGCCGGTCGTGTATGTCACTGCCTTCTTCAATGATGCGGATATTAAGCGGGTAACAGAAACGGTTATTACGGAAAAATTACATCGGGCGACGTCGCTGGTCGTTGAAAATTAATGTCTGAACTCCATGAGGTATGATTGATGGACATCACGAAAATACTCAATACAAATCGCGTTATTTTGGACATGAAGGCTACAAGCAAAACGGAGGCTATTGAGGAACTGACGGATATTCTGCAAAAAGATGGAGCAATTAGCTGTCGCGAAACGTTTATTCAGGATGTCTGGCAACGTGAGTCAGAAGGCTCGACCGGCTTCGAAAACCATATTGCGATCCCGCACGGGAAATCCTCGGCGGTGGTCAATACCACGCTGGCGATAGGGCGTACCCGCCAGGATATTCCCTGGGAAACCCTGGACGGCAGCAATGTACGGTGCATTATTCTGTTTGCCGTACGTCTTGAAGATCAAAACACCACCCATATTCGTCTGCTTTCGCAGGTTGCTGGCGCGTTGGCAGATGACGACATTATTGAACAACTATTAGTTGAAAGTAGTCCACAAAAAATTATTGAGCTTTTTAGCCAATATGCTGAATCCAATGTCTGCTAAATAAAATGTGGAGCATGTTATGAATATTGTTTGTGTTGCCGCCTGTACGGCGGGTATTGCGCACACCTATATTGCCCGTGAGAAGTTAATTAAAGGTGCCAAAGCGCTTGGTCATAATATAAAGGTTGAAACCCAGGGCACCATTGGCACAGAAAACGAACTGCTGACAGAGGATATTTCTGCGGCTGATGTCGTAATTCTTGCTGTCGATGTAAAAATAAAAGGGGAGGAGCGATTTTCAAACAAACGCATTGTTCGAGTAAAAACTGAAATCGTCATAAAATCGCCCATTCAGTTTCTTGAAAAGGTCGAAAAATCATTAGTTAATAATAACCAGTAGCGATCCTCATTCTGGAGGGGTTTCACATGAGTGAAAATAAAATTCCGCTATCTCAGGAAATAAAAAAACATTTATTAACGGGAATTTCGTGGATGATCCCGTTAATTGTCGCCGCCGGGATCTGTATTGCTCTCGGGCAAATACTTGGCGGCACTAACGTCGGTGAAAAAACAGGAACCATTCCCTGGATGCTCAACCAGATTGGCGGCTGGGGGATGGGGTTAATCGTACCGCTGATTAGTGCGGCGATTGCGTACTCAATTGCTGACCGTCCGGGATTCGCGCCGGGCCTGATTGTCGGCTTCGTCTGCGGAGAAATTCATACCGGTTTTATCGGCGGTATGCTGGGCGGATTTCTGGTCGGTTATACCGTCCTGCTGCTCAAGCGCTATATCCGTTTGCCGCAGTCGATGCAGGGGTTGATGCCCATCATGGTGCTGCCGGTACTGAGTACCGTTATCGGCGGCCTGTTGATGATGACGCTGATTGGCAAGCCGATTGCCTGGCTGCAGGACGCGTTGATTCATCTGCTGGAGTCCATGCAGGGCGGATCCCGCTTTCTGATGGGCGCTATCCTCGGTGCGATGGCGACATTCGACTTCGGTGGGCCAGTGAATAAAACCATGTCGCTGTTTGCTGACGGCATGCTGGTCAGCGGCGTGTACGGTCCGGAAGCGGTGAAGTTTGTTGGTTCGATGATCCCTCCATTTGGCATTACGCTCTCTTTCCTGCTGACGCGTCACAAGTACACCCGTGCGGAACGTGAGGCGCTGAAGGCCGCATTCCCGATGGGGATCTGCATGATTACCGAAGGGGTTATTCCGATTGCGGCGCGCGACCTGCTGCGCGTAGTGGGCTCCTGCGTGGTGGCCTCGGCGATTGCGGGTGGCCTGATTATGGTGTGGGGTGTCGAAAGCCCGGTACCGCACGGCGGCATGTTTGTGGTTCCGCTCTTTACGCATCCGCTGCTGTTTTGCCTGGCGCTGGGGATCGGTACGGTGATTTGCGGCGTCATGCTGTCGCTGTGGAAGAAACCGGTAACCGAGCGTGATGAAGAGTTTGACGAACTCAGCGATCAAAAGCTGAAAGACGAAGAAATCACCTTCACCCTGGAATAACCGGAGGCCGTATGTTTGCCGATATGAAAAGCATGGTGACCAAAGCCTGGCGCGAGCAGTACGCGCTGCTGGCCATCAACTGTATGAACCTGGAAAGCGCCCGCGCAGCGGTGCGAGTGGCGGAGGAACACCGTGCGCCCATCATTCTGAATTTGTATCAGGGGCATCTGGAGCATTTTCCAGCCCCGATAGCGGCGGCGGTGGTCAAAACGCTGGCAGAGGAAGCCTCGGTACCGGTCGCGCTGGCGCTGGATCATGGAAAGGATCCTGTACGCATTCGCCAGGCTTTTCGCGCCGGATTCAGCGGCTTAATGATCGACGCCTCCGCCTTTGCGCTGGAGGAGAACATCCGCCAGACCCGGGCGGTGGTTGAGCTTGCAGCCAGCTTTTCTCTGTGCGTGGAAGGCGAGCTGGGTCATTTGACCGATGCTCCGTGCTATGACCACGCCGCTAACGCTGATTTGATGACCCAGGCCGCCGACGTGGAACCCTTCATCCAACAGACCGGGATCGATTTGCTGGCGGTGTCGGTGGGTACGGCACACGGCATGTACGCGCCGGGTATCACTCCTGCTATTAATTTCCAGCGGCTGGAGGAAATAGCCCGGTTATCAACGGTGCCGCTGGCGCTTCATGGTGGCAGCGGGACGCCGTTTGACCAGCTACAGCGCTGCCCGATGTTTGGTGTCGCCAAGATAAACGTTGGTGCGGCGGTTTTCGAAGCCGGAAAGGCTGCGCTACTGCATACCCTGTGTCGCGACACATCCGGTGAACTCGTTGATGCCCTGGCCCTGATGGAACAGGCCTGCGAGGAAGCCATTATTCCGTACCTGCAGGCCAGCGGCGCTATCGGCAAAGCCTGATTCATTTTCTGTAACGCCTTTTATGCCTCTGCGATGACGCACTGGCAGGGCTTTCTACACCCTGAAACTGGAGAATTAACATGTTAGTTTCGATGAAAGAATTACTGCAACCTACCCGTCAGCACGGTTTTGCCATCGGCGCATTCAACGTGGCGGACAGCTGCTTTGTACGCGCAGTAGTGGAAGAAGCGGAGGCGACCAATACCCCGGCGATTATCTCCATTCACCCCAGCGAACATGATTTTGTCGGCGATGCGTTTTTTAGCTACGTCCGTGATATCACCCTGCGTAGCCCGGTTCCCTTTACTCTGCATCTGGACCACGGCGCTTCGGTTGAGCATGTCCTGCGGGCGATTCAGTGTGGGTTTACCTCGGTGATGATTGATGGCTCGCTGCTGCCATATGAAGAGAACGTGGCGCTGACCCGCGAAGTTGTCAAACTGGCGCATGCGGTAGGTGTTTCGGTGGAAGGGGAGTTGGGAACGATTGGCCAGACCGGGACGTCAGTGGAAGGCGGCGTGTCGAAGGTTACTTATACCGATCCTGCTCAGGCAGAGGATTTTATCACCCGAACCGGTGCAGACACGCTGGCGGTGGCGATTGGAACCGCGCACGGGATCTACCCGAAAGGGATGCAGCCTGAGCTGCAAATGAACATCCTGCGCGACATCGCCGGGCGTGTGGATATTCCGCTGGTGCTGCACGGTGGTTCCGCGAACCCGGATGCGGAAATTGCCGAATCCGTGACGCTGGGCGTTGGCAAAATCAACATTTCCAGCGATATGAAATACGCCTACTTCCAGAAAGTCCGCGAAATCCTGGCGAAAGAAACCTGGTGGGACCCGAACGTAATCTACCCGGAAGCCATTAGCGCCGCGCGGGACGTGATCCGCCACAAAATGAAACTGTTCGGTTCAACCGGCAAAGCATCACTTTACTAACGGCATGCAGGCGGGGCGACCCGCCTCTTTCGCAACAAGGAAAAGTGCAATGAAGCGTTCACACATTAATTATGCCGTCGATAAAGCGCATGCCATCGCTGAGACTTTTCGGGTCTGTCTGCCTGATTTCGCGTATTTTACGGTCGATGCCTGGCGGCAACAGGATCAAACTCTGTGGCGTGAAGTGCGTGATCTCCAGTTGGGCTGGGATATTACCGACTTCGGGCACGGAGATTTTGCGCAAACGGGGCTGACGTTACTAACGTTGCGCAATGGTCTGATGGGGTCAGCGGATTACCCCAAACCGTATGCCGAAAAGATGCTGCAAATTCAGCAGGATCAGCAAACGCCATGGCATTTTCATCGCCATAAAATGGAAGATATCGTTAATCGCGGCGGCGGTGATTTATGTATGCAGCTGGCGTGGGTCACGCCTGATGATGAGTATGACGTCCGACGCGTTGTTGAGGTTAGCGTGGATGGTCAGCGGCGTACAGTTAACGCTGGCGAGACGCTGGTATTGAAACCGGGACAAGGAGTGTGCCTGCCACCGCGCTTGTATCATCGCTTTTGGGCGGAGAAGGCGTTCGTGCTGGGCTGGGAAATCTCGATGGTCAATGACGACCAGCATGACAATCACTTTCTGGAACCTGGCGGTCGCTTCCCGGTGATTGAAGAAGACGAGCCGGTGAAGTGGCTGCTGTGCAGTGAATATATTCGTTTATGAGCGTGAGTAGGCCCGGTAAGCGAAGCGTCACCGGGCAATAAATCATTGTGCAGGTGGTGGTGCAGTGACTTCACTCCCCGAAACCACGCCCGCCTGCATAGTTTGCGTTACCTGCTGTTTCTCCACGTTCACCGCATGTAACTGACCGTTGACCGTTGGCTTGAGAGGCGCATCGGCCTGAATATTGCCGCTGGCAGTAAGCTGGATGTTGCCATCTCCGGAAAGCGGCAGCGCGGGCCATCCCCAATGTTGCAGAATCGTCATTGGCACGCCGCGCCCGTTCAGGCTGACCTGAGTCTGGCGCTGAGGCAACTGCGAAATGCTGGCGGTGGACTCCAGTAGCCCTTTTTCCGTATAGGCGCTCAGTTCGCTGATATTGATGGTGCTGCTGTTCGCGGTCAGCGCCAGCGAAGGACGACGCACGTCGGTGCGGTTAAAGGTGGCTGCAGCGGCGTTGAGGGTGGCGCTTCCGCTCCAAACCCCCCACTGATTGTTCTGTACCAGCCCGAGGTTGGCGCCGTAACCGTCCAGCGCGGTGAGTTGCCACGGGAAGTCCGGATCGATATCAATCACCAGATTACGGCTGGCGCTGAATTTCTTCAGCGTCAGGCTGTTTAGCCAGGCTGGCAAGGGTTTCATCCACAGCTGTTTCCAGTTTTCCGGCAGCGTGTATTCCAGACCAGCAATAGCGGCATCGTCAAGGACCAGCGCTTTGTTGCTGCGCATCCAGTTTCCGGATGTTCTGACCATACCGCCTTCCCAGCGGGTGGTGAACTGGCGCAGCGCAATGCCCTGCGGTGAGAACTCGGCGTTCAGAATCGGATCGAAGAAGTGCAGAGAGCCGTAAATAAACTCGCTGGCGTTCATCGACAATTTTCCTTCCTGAGTTTGCCAGTCGTCCTTACTGAAGGTCATGTTGCGCAAGCTCAGATCGAGATCCGTCACCGCCCAGTCGGGGCCTTGCAGACGGGCATCCGTCACTTCCAGACGACCAATTTGCAGGGAAGGAATAGTGCTTAACGGGGAAAAAAAGTCGGCCAGCGATTTGTCGCTTTGCAGCCGGATATCGTTCAGGCGCAGATTCTCCACAACCCAACTTCCGTCTGCATTGCGTTGCGCTACGCCGGTTAATGCCCCACGCGCCACGTCAGCGCCAATATTGCTTAGCGTCACCCGGTCATGGTCGATGCTGCCTTCAATCAAGACGTTGGTAGTTGGAACATCGTTGAGCGTCAACGAACTGGCGCTGAGCTGAATTTGCGCTTTGCTCCCGAGAATTTTACCTGCCTCAGGGCTCCATGGAATGACGCCGCCGTTAACGCGCTGGGCACTGAGGTTCCACTCGCTGCCGGGGCTGTTAAGCGCCATATCCTGCAATTGCAGGCGATCGGCCTGGAACGGCAGCGGCGCGGTTTGCTGGGAAAGATTCAGCGTGCCGTTTTGCAACAAAATGGTGTCTACGTGCAGCGGATCGGTGATTTGGCGGCTACTCAGCCCAATATCAACCGTTTTAGCGACCAGCGTTGCGGGCTGCCCATCCCGGCCAAAGGTGACGTTTTCCAGCAGAATATGGGAAGGGGAAGAAAACCGGTGATCGATGGTATCAAACGCCAGATGGTAGCTGCTGTTCTCCGAGACCCAGGTGCTGACATGCTCTGCGCCCCAGCGGGTTTGCAGTAGAAAATAAAGGCCGAGGATCGCCACTGCAAGGGCGATCAGCACGTAAAGAAGCAGCTTTCCAATAAATTTCATGGTCTTCCATCCCGCGAAGTGCACATAGTCAAGTTATGCACGATTTAGGCGCAATGCTCAAGGCGGGAATGGTGAAAGAGCGTTACAGCGGCGTTGATTCAGAACCAACGCCGCATTTTGCTTATTGCTTTTCTGGCGGGAATACCAGATTCAGAACGATTGCGGTAATACCGCCAGCGGCGATACCGGAAGAGAGCAGGTTTTTCACCCAATCCGGGGCGAACTGGAGAATCAGCGGCTGCTGGGAAACACCCAGACCAACGGCCAGCGACAGCGCGATAATCAGAATCGCGCGGCGGTTCAACGGCTCGCGGGACACGATACGCACACCGGATGCTGCGATAGTACCGAACATCACCAGTGTTGCGCCGCCCAGTACCGGCTCAGGAATATGCTGTACAAAACCGCTGACTGCCGGGAACAGGCCCAGCGCGATCAACATCAGTGCCACCACAAAACCAACGTAGCGGCTGGCAACGCCTGTTAACTGAATAACCCCATTGTTCTGGCCAAAACAGGAGTTCGGGAAGGTGTTGAACACGGCGGAAACAAACGAGTTCAGACCGTTCGCCAGCACACCGCCTTTCAGGCGCTTCATATACAGCGGACCAGAAACCGGCTGCTCGGAGACATCGGAGGTAGCCGTAATATCGCCGATGGTTTCCAGTGAAGTAATCATAAAGACCAGCATCAGCGGCAGCAGTAAACTCCAGTCGATGCCCAGGCCATAATACAGCGGCGTTGGCACCATCAGCAGGTCCTGGCTTACCGGTGCGGTATTTTGCGGCAGCATGTTCATAAACCAGGCCAGCAGATAGCCTGCCGCCATCGCAATCACCAATGACGCAACGCGCAGGTAAGGGTTGCGTTGACGGTTAAGCAGGATGATTAGCGCCAGCACCACGCCTGCCAACAGTAAATTCTTCGGCGCGCCAAAGGTGTTGTCGCTCATTGCGGCATAGCCACCGCCAATCGATGTCAGACCTACCTGAATCAGCGACAGGCCGATAATCATCACCACCACCCCTGAGACCAGCGGAGTAATAATACGACGCGCCAGGTGCAGGACACGCGAGATAACCATCTCGGTGCAGCTTGCCAGCATCAGCGTACCGAACAGCGCCGCCATCATGGTTGGGACATCTGCGCCACCGGTTTTTAGCGCCGTACCGCCCATAATCAGTGGCGCAACAAAGTTAAAGCTGGTGCCCTGAATGGATAGCAGCCCTGAGCCGACCGGCCCCCAGGCTTTGATCTGAATGATAGAAGCCACGCCGGAGGCGAACAGCGACATACTGATAATGTGTTGAGTATCCTGAGCCGGTAAACCAAGCGCCTGGCAAATTAACAGAGCAGGGGTGATCACCGCGACGAACATGGCCAGCAGATGCTGACAGGCGGCAAACAGGGTCTGGGCTAACGGGGGGCGATCTTCAAGACGGTAAATCAGTTCACTGTTGTGAGTCTGCGCAACCGGTTGCGCATTTGTTGACTCTACGGCGTTAACGGACATCAGAGGCAATCCCATGGTGGAAAAGCGGTGATTTTATCTGACCAGGGCAGAAAAGCAAACGTTTGCTAGCAGGTATTCTTAATATTTAAAACGGATAAACAAACATTTTTATATAACTTTTCATCATTTTCTGCTTAAAATCCACTCCGAAAACTCAATAAGAGCTAAAAAACGGTCTGGAATGCATCGTGCGTGATTGTGCTAAACGCACTAATGGAGCTGTAAATGTTTTATCTCGATACGTTATCAACGCTGGTTGCGGCAACCCTTGTGTTGCTGCTGGGACGTAAGCTCGTCCAGTCTGTTTCCTTCCTGAAAAAATACACCATTCCCGAACCTGTAGCGGGCGGATTGCTGGTAGCGATTGCGCTGCTGGTACTAAAAAAAAGTATGGGTTGGGAAGTGAACTTCGACATGACCCTGCGCGACCCACTGATGCTGGCCTTCTTCGCCACCATTGGCCTGAACGCCAATATCGCCAGTCTGCGTGCCGGTGGCCGTGTGGTGGGAATCTTTCTGATTGTGGTTGTTGGCCTGCTGCTGATGCAAAACGCCATCGGTATTGGTATGGCGACCCTGCTGGGCCTGGATCCGCTGATGGGGCTGATTGCTGGTTCAATAACCCTCTCTGGCGGACACGGAACCGGGGCCGCATGGAGCAAGCTGTTTATTGAACGTTATGGCTTCACCAATGCAACTGAAGTGGCGATGGCTTGCGCAACGTTTGGCCTGGTTCTGGGCGGATTGATTGGCGGTCCGGTGGCGCGCTATCTGGTCAAACACTCCACCACGCCTGACGGCATGCCTGACGATCAGGCCGTGCCGACCGCGTTTGAAAAGCCGGACGTCGGGCGCATGATCACCTCGTTGGTGCTGATTGAAACCATCGCGCTGATCGCTATCTGTCTGACGGTGGGTAAAATCGTTGCGCAAATGCTGGTGGGAACGGTGCTGGAACTGCCGACCTTCGTTTGCGTGCTTTTTGTTGGGGTGATCCTCAGTAACGGCCTGGCGCTACTGGGCTTTTATCGGGTATTTGAGCGCGCGGTTTCGGTGCTGGGTAATGTCAGTCTGTCGCTTTTCCTGGCGATGGCGCTGATGAGCCTGAAGCTGTGGGAGCTGGCTTCTCTGGCTCTGCCGATGCTGGCAATTCTGGTCGTGCAGACCATTTTCATGGCGCTGTACGCGATATTCGTCACCTGGCGCATGATGGGTAAGAACTACGATGCCGCCGTGCTGGCAGCCGGACACTGTGGTTTTGGTCTCGGCGCGACGCCGACGGCGATTGCCAACATGCAGGCGATTACCGAACGTTTTGGACCATCCCATATGGCGTTTCTGGTGGTGCCGATGGTGGGGGCGTTCTTTATCGATATCGTCAACGCGCTGGTGATTAAGCTGTATCTGCTGTTACCGATTTTTGCGCAATAACGGCTGTGCGGCGGGGTAACGTCCGCCGCCGCTATGAATTAACTACGCGTTGGAGTAGCGTTCGGTTTCCGGCATCCAGCGCTCTATCAGTGCCACGGCCTGTTGCGGATAACGTTCGTGAATATGGCGGGCAATGCGCTGAACTTCCGGGATAATCGCCTGATCGCGCAGTAAATCTGCGACCTTGAATTCTGCTGTTCCGGTCTGGCGAGTACCTAACAGCTCGCCGGGGCCGCGAATCTCTAAATCTTTTTGCGCAATTACGAACCCGTCATTGCTGTCTCGCAGAACCTGCAGGCGTTTCTGCGCGGTTTTAGACAGCGGTGATTTGTAGAGCAGAACGCAGTGGGAAGCCACCGCGCCACGGCCTACG
The DNA here is from genome assembly GCF_030332915.1 of Citrobacter sp. Cpo040. Lineage (NCBI taxonomy): Bacteria > Pseudomonadati > Pseudomonadota > Gammaproteobacteria > Enterobacterales > Enterobacteriaceae > Citrobacter > Citrobacter sp. Cpo040. Next base: position 325,735 of record NZ_JAOWGX010000035.1, on the reverse strand, counting down.
CGACCACGCAACTGGTGCAACTGGGCCAGACCTAAGCGTTCCGGGTTTTCAATAATCATCAGACTGGCGTTTGGCACGTCCACGCCCACTTCAATCACCGTGGTGGCAACCAGCAGATGCAGTTCACCCTGCTTAAAGGCCGCCATTACCGACTGCTTCTCGGCGGGCTTCATGCGCCCGTGTACCAGGCCAATATTGAGTTCTGGCAGCGCCAGTTTAAGCTCTTCCCACGTCGCTTCTGCCGCCTGAGCTTCCAACAAGTCAGACTCTTCAATCAGCGTACAGACCCAGTATGCTTGACGTCCTTCGTGGGTACAGGCGTTGCGCACGCGATCAATAATATCGCTGCGGCGGGTATCCGGAATGGCGACCGTAGTGACCGGCGTACGCCCCGGAGGGAGTTCGTCAATGACCGACGTGTCGAGGTCAGCATAGGCCGTCATCGCCAGGGTACGTGGAATCGGCGTGGCGGTCATGATTAGCTGGTGTGGGTGGAAACCCTGCTGCTGACCTTTCTCCCACAGCGCCAGACGCTGATGTACGCCGAAGCGGTGCTGTTCGTCGATGATAACCAGCGCCAGCCCGTTGAACTGCACCTGTTCCTGGAAAATCGCGTGCGTGCCGACAATCATCTGCACCTGACCGCTGGCGATAGCTTCCTGTTGCGCCAGACGCGCTTTACCTTTCTGCTTGCCCGCCAGCCAGCCCACTTCAACGCCCAGTGGCGCGAACCAGTTGCGGAAGTTATTCGCATGCTGTTCAGCCAATAGTTCGGTAGGAGCCATTAGCGCAACCTGCTTACCATGTGCGATAGCCCGCAGCGCGGCCAGCGCGGCAACCAGCGTTTTACCGGAGCCGACATCACCCTGTACCAGGCGCATCATCGGCACATCCAGTGCCATATCGCGTTCAATCTCAGCGGTAACACGGGCCTGTGCGCCAGTAGGTTTGAACGGCAATGCTGCCAGCAGCTTATCTTTTAGCGCGTTGTTAGCACTTAACGGCTGGGCGTGAAAACGCTGTGCCCCGGCACGTAGTGCCAGCATGCTGAGATTATGCGCCAGCAGTTCTTCGAGAATCAGACGTCGCTGCGCCGGATGCTGGCCGGTTTCCAGATCGCTGAGTTGCAGCGAAGGTGGGGGGCGGTGCAATGTGCGCAGTGCTTCGGGTAGGCTCATCATGCCCTGTAACAGCTCTGGCGGCAGCAGTTCGGCAATGGCGCAGGTATCGAGCAGATCCAGTGCCTGATCGGTCAGCTTGCGCAGCGTGGCCTGCTTCACACCTTCGGTGGTTGGATATACTGGTGTGAGTGTTTCCTGCAATTCTGGCGTGCTGAGATCGCCTTGTACGCGGTATTCCGGGTGAATCATCTCTGCGCCGTATTTCCCGCGTTTGGCTTCGCCGTAGGCCAGTACCCTACGCCCGGTAGCAAGGCTGTTTTTCATCGCTGCGCTGAAGTTGAAAAAGCGCATGGTGAGAATCCCCGAGCCATCGCTGATTTGACAGGTCATCATCCGGCGGCCGCCGAAGGTGATATTGCAGTTCAGCACTTCGCCTTCAACGGTGGCATAGACACCCGGCAGCAGTTCGCCAATTGGGTACAGATGGGTACGGTCTTCGTAACGCAAAGGGAGGTGGAGCAGGAGGTCCTGCACGGTGTGCAGGCCAATTTTAGCCAGTTTACTGCTTTGCGCTGCGCCAACGCCGGTCAGAGAGTTGAGTGGGATGGCATCCAGTAAACGGCCTTTCATCGCGTTTATCTCGCAGATTGCATAGTGGCCCACCACGTTGCATCGGCTTCAATTTCGCCCTGCGTGTTTACGTGAGGGTAGGGAAGACCTTTGCGCTTAGCGACATTCGCCAGCACCGGATAACCGCCTTCAAACAGTAAGCGCTGCTGCTCTTCTTGTGGCAGCATGCTGTTTTCTCGTCGGTACATCCCCGCGTTTTGCCGCTGGCGCTGTGCTTCGTACAGAATCAGCGCGGAGGCGACAGAAACGTTCAGTGACTGCACCATGCCAGTCATGGGAATGATGATGTCCTGATCAGCCAGATCCAATGCTTCCTGAGTGATGCCGGTTTTCTCCTGGCCCATCAGGATGCAGGTGGGGCGCGTGTAATCAATCTCGCGAAAATCCACGGCTTTATCTGACAGATGGGTTGCCAGGACCTGCATGCCCCGGCTTTTTAAATGTGTGACCGCATCGCCAATGGTAAGGTGAGTTTTCACCTGCACCCAACTGTTGCTGCCTGCGGCAGAAGAGGCCATGGTGCGCATACGGCTACCCGGCCAGACGGCGTGGACTTCATGCACGCCGACCGCATCTGCAGTACGAATAATCGCAGAAACGTTATGAGGTTTGTGAACCTGCTCCATGCAGACGGTCAGATCGGGCTGACGACGTGCGAGCATCTCGCGGATACGTGCATAGCGCTGTTCATTCATAAGACTAGTTTCGGTTACGGGTGACTTTTATCACGTCCGGCATGACGCGGATTTTGCGCATGATATTCGCCAGGTGCACACGATCGCGAGCGGTCAGGCGAATAAAGGCGCTATAAACGCGGCCATCTTTCTCTTCCGTATTCAGACTTTGAATATTGGAAGTGGTCGTGTTGATTGCCGCCGTCAGGTTCGCCAGAGCACCCTGGTGGTTAAACATATCCACCTTAATCTCGGTGATGAATTCCTGCTCCGTCTCTTTATCCCATTCCACCGCCATAAACTTCTCTGGCTCTTTCTGGTAGCCACGAATATTACGGCAGGACTCATGGTGGATCACCAGACCTTTACCCGGACTGACGTGGGCAATGATTGGATCGCCTGGAATTGGACGACAGCATTTCGCGAAGGTGATCAGCACGCCGTCAGCGCCTTTGATCGGCAGATGACCATGGCCAGATTGTGCTGGTACGTTCGCTGTTGCTTCGCCCTGCTGGAGGTTTTTCGCTACCACCACGCTCATGGCGTTACCCAGACCGATTTCTGCGAGCAGATCGTCAAGCGTGGCGAGCTTCATACGCTCAAGCTCACGCTGGATGCTCTCTGGCGGGATCTCAGCCAGTTTACGGCTACCGCCCAGGGCATGGTTGAGCAGTCGACGACCCAGACTGACGGAATCATCGCGCTTGAGGTTTTTCAACAGTTGGCGAATCTTGGCGCGCGCTTTCGAACTGACGACGAAGTTTAGCCACGCGGCATTCGGACGTGCGCCCGGCGCGGTGATAATCTCAACGGTCTGGCCGCTAAAGAGCGGTTGTGAAAGCGGGTAAGGCTGTCTGTCGACGCGCGCGCCGACGCAGGCGTGACCGATATCGGTATGCACGGCGTAGGCGAAGTCGACAGGCGTTGCACCGGCGGGCAGTTCGACAATTCGCCCTTCCGGTGTGAAAACATAAATCTCATCCGGGAAGAGATCAGATTTGACGCTTTCAATAAATTCAAACGAGCTACCGGCGCTCTGCTGCAGTTCCAGCAAGCTTTGCATCCAGCGCTGAGCGCGGATTTGCGCAGTGGTGCTGCTTTCGCCGCCGTGCTCTTTGTAAGCCCAGTGCGCTGCGACACCCATTTCTGCCATCTGGTCCATGTCTTCAGTACGAATCTGTACTTCAACCGGGACGCCATGAGGGCCGATCATTGAGGTGTGCAAAGACTGATATCCGTTCGCTTTCGGAATGGCGATATAGTCTTTCACGCGACCAGGGCGTGGTTTGTACAGGCTGTGCATCTGGCCGAGTACGCGATAGCAGGTATCGGAATCATGAACGATGACGCGAAATGCGTAGATATCCATGATGGAGTGAAAACGCTGCTCTTTGAGCACCATTTTGCAGTAAATAGAGTACAGGTGCTTCTCACGCCCGCTTACGCGACACGGAATACCTGCCTCCTGCAAACGCCCTTCGATTTCAGAGAGGATTTTTTGGATCATCTCTTTGCGGTTGCCGCGAGCGGCTTTAACCACTTCTTTAATCACGCGATAGCGGTTTGGGTACAGCGCTTCAAAACCCAGCTCTTCCAGCTCGGTTTTAATGTGATGAATACCTAAACGGTGTGCCAGCGGACTATAGATTTCGAGAGTTTCACGGGCGATGCGGCGACGCTTGTCCGGGCGTAATGAACCCAGCGTGCGCATGTTGTGGGTGCGGTCGGCAAGTTTGATGAGAATGACGCGGATATCCTGCACCATCGCCATAATCATCTTGCGAAAGTTTTCAGCTTGCGCCTCTTTCTTATCGCGAAACTTAAGCTTATCAAGCTTCGATACCCCTTCTACCAGCTCTGCAACGCTTTTACCAAAAAGCTGTTCCATGTCCTGATAGGTGGCTGGGGTATCTTCAATCACGTCATGCAGCAGCGCAGCCATCAGCGTTTCGTAGTCGAGTTTCATCTCGGCCAGAATGCAGGCTACCGCTACCGGGTGCGTGATATAGGGTTCACCGCTTGAACGTGTCTGGCCCTCGTGAGCGTCACGTGCAACGAGATACGCCTGCCGAAGACGCTTAATCTGGTCTTCCGGCAGGTAGTTTTGAATCAGTTGATTCAGGCTTTCAAACAGATACAAGGGCGACCCGCTTTGTGATTAACGACGACCTTCAGCAATAGCGGTAACGGCTTGTAATTCAGCGGCTTCCTGCTCTTGCTGTTCCTGGCGCTCACGCACGTCGAGGATCTGGTTGTTGATCAGACCTTCTTCGATTTCGCGCAGCGCGATAACGGTAGTTTTATCGTTTTCTTCCGGTACGAGCGGATCCTTTCCGCCTACCTGCATCTGACGAGCGCGACGCGCGGCGACCAGTACCAGGTCAAAACGGTTACCAATTTTCTCTACAGCGTCCTGAACAGTTACGCGTGCCATACTTAAAATGCTCCACAGGTGAAGAAATGACTGGGCATGATACTGAATGTGGGTTCAGTCTGCCAACAGTTTGCTGATTAAAGCGTCATGACGCTGCTTTTGGCGGCTCATGCGCAGACGTTCGGCGCGAATGATGGTTTTCAAATCGCCCAGGGCGGTATCGAAATCATCGTTCACAATAAGATAATCATATTCGGCGTAATGGCTCATTTCTGCAACAGCTTGCGCCATACGTTTCGCGATCACGTCTTCGCTATCCTGACCGCGGCCACGCAGGCGGCGGTCCAGCTCAATCTTAGACGGTGGCAAAATAAAAATACTGCGCGCATGCGGCATTTTTTCACGAATTTGCTGCGCACCTTGCCAGTCGATATCTAAAAAGACGTCTACGCCGGATGCTAATACTTGCTCAATGGTTTCACGCGAGGTGCCGTAGTAATTACCGAAAACCTCCGCGTGTTCCAGGAACGCGTCTCTGCCAATCATGGTTCTGAATTCGTCATGGTTCACAAAGAAATAGTGTTCACCGTGCACTTCCCCCGGGCGCGGTGCGCGCGTGGTGTGCGAAACAGAAACCTGGGTGTCATACAACGGTTGGGTCTTTAATAAAGCCTGAATCAGGCTGGATTTACCCGCGCCACTGGGGGCAGAAACAATATAAAGCGTGCCTTGAGCCATGAGTATCTTAATGTATGTGATTGTCGAAAGAGAGCCTACATACGGGCTTATTATACACGTAGCCGCTATGTGACGTAGCCCTTGTCACACTTTTTGCGCATGTTTATTGCGTTTTGCGTACCAGTTTCCTGTTTTATCGGTGATTTGCAGCAATACATGCAAATGTCCGGAAAGCTGTTCGCAGGATGAATTTTTGCCGCTCTGTTTCTATTTCACTTCGCGCTATACCTGCAGGGAAACGTATCGTTCAGCGGAGATAGCATGGGATTATGGAAATGCATAGGGCTGGTTTTACTGGTGTGGCATTTACCTGCGTGGGCGGTATGCCCCGTCTGGTCGCCTGCCAGGGCAAACGAGGAAATTTCACGACTACAGCAGCAGATTACACAGTGGAATGACAGTTACTGGAAACAAGGGGAAAGTGCCGTAGACGACGGCGTTTATGACCAGCTCAATGCGCAACTAATTCAATGGCAGCGCTGTTTTGGCGATGAAGTCCCACCAGATCTGTCTGTGCCCCCAATAAGTGGCACCGTCTCGCATCCAGTTCCCCACACGGGCGTTCGAAAACTTGCTGATAAGCAAGCGCTACAGCAATGGATGCTCGCTCGCAGCGATCTCTGGGTGCAACCGAAGGTGGATGGCGTGGCGGTGACGTTAGTCTATCGCAATGGCAATCTGGTACGGGCGATTAGCCGTGGTAATGGCCTGAAAGGCGAAGACTGGACGCAAAAGGTTCTGCAGATCCCTTCCGTACCACATTCCACCAAGGGGAAACTCGCTAACAGTACGTTGCAGGGTGAGATATTTTTGCAGCAAGAGGGGCATATTCAGAAGCAGAGAGGGGGAATGAACGCCCGCTCGAAGGTTGCTGGATTAATGATGCGCCAGGGCAATCCGGAAATGTTACGCTCGCTGGCAATTTTTATCTGGGCCTGGCCTGATGGTCCGGCGGTCATGCCTGAAAGACTGGAGCAGCTCACGGCTGCCGGGTTCAGTTACACGCAACGCTATACTCAGGCCGTGAAGAATGCGGATGACGTCGAAAAGTCGCGCGCCAGATGGTGGAGTTCAGCATTACCTTTTGTGACGGATGGTGTCGTGGTGCGAACGGCAAAAGAACCACGGGCACAGTATTGGCTACCCGGACAGGGGGACTGGCTGGCTGCGTGGAAATATCCTCCCGTGACGAGGGTATCTGAGGTAACGGGTATTCAGTTCTCCGTTGGTAAAAGCGGGAAAATTGCGGTGGTTGCATTGCTGACTCCCGTCATGCTGGATGATAAACGCGTACAGCGCGTCAATATTGGCTCCGTCCGACGCTGGAATGAATGGGATATCGCGCCTGGCGATCAGATTCTGGTGAGCCTGGCCGGACAAGGGATACCCCGTATAGACGAGGTGGTCTGGCGCAGCACTCAGCGTACTAAGCCAATACCCCCCGAGGGGCGCTTCAATTCACTAACCTGTTTTTATGCTACAGCGGAGTGCCAGGAACAGTTTGTTGCCAGACTGGTCTGGCTGGGCGGTAAAGAAGTGCTGGGGCTGGAGGGTATCGGCGAGGCAGGATGGCGTGACCTTCATCAGGCGTATCACTTTGAACATATCTTTTCCTGGCTCGGATTAACTCAGGAGCAGCTCCAGTCCACATTAGGCGTAAGCAAAGGGGAGAAGATGTGGCATCAGTTCAACCTGTCGCGCCATCTTCCGTTCACACGTTGGGTTATTGCCATGGGAATACCGTTAACACAGGCAACCCTGAATGCCAGTCGGGATGCTTCGTGGCAACAATTGCAGGACTGTGATGAGCAAAGCTGGCGGCAGCTCCCTTTAATGGGGGAACTCCGGGCACGACAGATCATTCAGTGGCTGGAGACCAGGGAGGTCATAGCGCTGAGCAACTGGCTGGCTGCTCAGCGGATCGCGGGCTTTATGCCTTAATGGCCTTATGCCTTAATGGCCTTCATGGCGATAGTAAAATACCGGTAGCCCTAACTTTAGGCGCAGCGCCAGCAGTCGGGCGGTAAAGCCGAAGAGCAGGGTAGAGATAACCACTACATCGTGACTGGAGACATAATGTTGCAGCACGATGTAAAGCACGGCAGCGGCAAAAGAAACCCCAGCATACAGCTCTTTCTGGAACACTAACGGAATGCGTTTGCAGAACATGTCGCGTAACACGCCACCGAAGACGCCGGTCGTGACCGCAGCGACCACGGCGATAATCGGCCCGTGACCCATATCCAGTGCCACCTGAGCACCGATAATAGAAAAGACCACAAGGCCCAGCGCATCCAGTACGAGGAATATTTTGCGCAGATAGGGCATGACGGGAGCAATAATGGTGGTGAGTACCGCAGCGGTCGCCACGATAATGACGTATTCAGGGTGCTTTACCCAGCCAAGAGGATAGTGGCCGAGAAGAATATCGCGTACCGATCCGCCGCCAATGGCCGTCGCGGTGGCAATGATGATGACGCCAAATGTATCCATACGACGACGCCCAGCAGCAAGCGCACCGGTCATGGCTTCGGCAGTAATACCAATTAAATATAAAACGTGTAACAGCATGTATTCCCCCTGATTTGCTGGGGGCTAAGGTTATCGATTTGTGCGCATTGTCACGATTGAGATTTTCTAAGGTGAAACGATTTTAATAACTACAGCTAATGTGAGTATGTCAGAAATGCGTTATGGCATGCTGTTTAAAATGTGGTTGATGATAATAAACGATGAGAAAATGTAATTCGAAGTAAAGGAGCGGAAGCGAAACGCCGGGAAAAATACGTAGTCCCGCCGTTTACTGGCGGGCTACGTTGAGTAATGGCTTACTCGATGTTCTGAATCTGCTCGCGCATTTGCTCGATCAAGACTTTCAGTTCAATTGCGGAGTTAGTCACCTCAGCATTAATAGACTTCGATGCCAGAGTGTTCGACTCACGGTTGAATTCCTGCATCATGAAGTCCAGACGACGGCCAACCGCCTCTTTTTTCTTCAGAATGTTGTAGGTTTCTTTGACGTGGGCTTCCAGACGATCTAATTCTTCTGCCACATCGATACGCTGCGCCATCAGCACCAGTTCTTGCTCAAGGCGGTTATTCTCCAACTGCACCTGGGCGTCTTCCAGTTTGGCTACCAGACGCTCGCGCTGCCATTGCAGGATTTCCGGCATATGAGCACGCACTTTTGTGACTTCAGCACTGACGCCTTCCAGACGCTGCTCGATCAGCGCTTTCAGCGCCTGACCTTCGGTTTCACGCGCAACGATGAAGTCATCCAGCGTACCGTCAAGCGCGGCGAGGATTTCGGCGGCAATGGCGTCCAGATCCTGCTCCTGGGCAGCCATTACGCCTGGCCAGCGCAGGATATCAACCGGGTTGATTTCACCTTCATCGCTCTGCATTTTGACCCAGTTAGCAGCGCTAACGAGCTGTTTAGCGAGTTTTTCATTCAGAATCAGCTCGCCTTGCGCGCTGGCATCAGGCTCAAAACGCAGGGTACATTCGACTTTACCGCGCGTCAGACGCGTGCGAATACGTTCGCGAACAACGGGTTCGAGACTACGGAACTGCTCCGGCAGGCGAAAATAGGTTTCCAGATAACGCTGGTTTACCGAGCGCATTTCCCAGGTGGCGCTACCCCATTCACCCTTGATTTCACGCCGGGCGTAGGCGGTCATGCTGCGGATCATAGACGTTCCTGTTTTTAAAGATGAGATGGGAGGATTATAGCCATCCGCGTCTTGTCAGGATAGGAATAACAGTCGGAAGTCCGTATAATGCGCAGCCACATTCGTTTCAAGCCGGAGATTTTATCATGCGTCCAGCAGGTCGTAGTGCCAATCAGGTGCGTCCCGTCACCCTGACCCGTAATTATACAAAACACGCTGAAGGCTCCGTGCTGGTCGAATTTGGTGATACCAAAGTGCTGTGTACCGCCTCTATTGATGAAGGCGTACCGCGTTTTCTGAAAGGTCAGGGCCAGGGCTGGATCACCGCAGAATATGGCATGCTGCCACGCGCTACGCACACCCGTAACGCCCGTGAAGCGGCGAAAGGTAAGCAGGGCGGCCGTACCATGGAAATCCAGCGCCTGATCGCTCGTGCGCTGCGCGCCGCCGTTGACCTGAAGACGCTCGGTGAATTCACTATTACGCTGGACTGTGATGTTATTCAGGCAGATGGCGGTACGCGTACTGCATCGATTACTGGCGCATGCGTTGCGTTGGCGGATGCGCTGAACAAGCTGGTGGCGAGCGGTAAGCTGAAAACTAACCCGATGAAAGGGATGGTTGCCGCGGTTTCCGTGGGCATTGTGAACGGTGAAGCACTCTGTGACCTTGAGTACGTTGAAGACTCTGCTGCTGAAACCGACATGAACGTAGTGATGACTGAGGACGGTCGCATTATAGAGGTTCAGGGTACGGCGGAAGGCGAACCGTTCAGCCATGAAGAACTTCTCACCCTACTGGCATTGGCCCGAGGGGGAATCGAATCCATTGTAGCGACGCAGAAGGCGGCGTTAGAAAATTGATTTTAAAGGCGACTGATGAGTCGCCTTTTTTTTGTCTGTAATAAAGTGAGATGAGGAGCGAATCCATGAAACCGTATCAGCGCCAGTTTATTGAGTTTGCGCTTAGCAAGCAGGTACTAAAGTTTGGCGAATTTACGCTGAAATCCGGGCGCAAAAGCCCCTATTTCTTCAACGCCGGGCTGTTTAATACCGGGCGCGACCTGGCACTGTTAGGCCGTTTTTATGCCGAAGCGCTGGTGGATTCCGGTATTGAGTTCGATTTGCTGTTTGGCCCTGCCTACAAAGGTATTCCGATTGCGACTACTACGGCTGTAGCACTTGCGGAACATCACGATAAAGATATGCCGTACTGCTTTAACCGCAAAGAGGCGAAGACCCATGGCGAAGGCGGTAATCTGGTAGGTAGCGCACTTGAGGGGCGTGTCATGCTGGTAGATGATGTTATCACCGCAGGTACGGCTATTCGTGAGTCGATGGAGATTATTCAGGCGAATGGCGCCACTCTGGCGGGGGTACTGATTTCTCTCGATCGTCAGGAACGCGGTCGCGGCGAGATTTCCGCGATTCAGGAAGTGGAACGCGATTATGGCTGCAAGGTGATTTCTATCATTACCCTGAAAGATCTGATTGCGTATCTGGAAGAGAAGCCAGAGATGGCGGAGCATCTGGTGGCAGTACGGGCCTATCGCGAAGCGTACGGCGTTTAAGAACTGCCGGATGGCGCTGCGCTTGTCCGGCCTACGTAACCCCCGTAGGCCGGACAAGACAAAATCGCTACTGCAATTGAGCTGCAACCAACGGCCAGCGGGTGTCAAAATCATCCGTTGGGCGGTATTTAAATTCGCTACGTACAAACCGGGACAGCATACCTTCGCAGAAAGCCAGTAACTGGCTGGCCAGCAGCGTTTCATCCACGGTGTAGCCTTCACCTTCACGCATTCTTTTTTCTCGCAGAACCTGGCGCAACTGCGCTTCAATGCGCTCAAAAAGTTGGTTAATGCGACCTTGCAGACGGTCTTGCTCGAACATCAACGCGTGTCCGGTCAGAATTCGTGTCAGGCCTGGATTACGCTCACCAAACCCTAAAATCAGCAGAACGATCAGACGCAGACGCGCGTTGGTGTCTTTTTCATCTTTCAAAATCAGATTGATACGCGTAATCAGACTATCTTCGATAAACTCAATCAGGCTATCGAACATACGGGTCTTGCTGGGGAAATGGCGATACAATGCCGCTTCGGATACGCCAACTGAGGCTGCCAGCTTTGCTGTGGTGATGCGTTGGCTACCATCGCTGGACTCAAGCATCAGTGCCAGAGACTGAAGTATTTCTTCGCGACGATTCCTTTTCGCAGTTTGCTTTTCTACCATGTTACAAAATACCCCTGAAAATAAGCTCTTGCCAGGCAGGCATCCACACAGCGACCGCAAACTGTTGTTTGCGGTGTGTTATTGCGTTATTACGCTATGGGATACTTTTCTGCGGGTTACTTGCGCCCGGAATGGCCGAAGCCACCTTCGCCACGATCGGTGGCTTCAAACTCTTCCACCAGATTAAATTCAGCCTGCACGACCGGTACAAATACCATCTGCGCGATACGTTCGCCCGGCTCAATAGTGAAGCTGTCCTGACCACGGTTCCAGACGGACACCATCAGTTGGCCCTGGTAGTCGGAATCAATCAAACCAACCAGATTGCCTAGCACGATACCGTGCTTATGGCCCAGCCCGGAGCGCGGGAGCATTACCGCTGCCAGAGAAGGATCGGCAATGTGGATAGCTAACCCGGTTGGCACCAGCGTTGTTGCGCCCGGCGCCAGCTCTACGGCGTCATCAAGACAAGCACGCAGGTCAAGTCCGGCAGAACCAGAAGTGGCGTACGTCGGGAGCGGAAATTGTTGCCCTACGCGCGGGTCCAGAATCTTAACGTCGATTTTTTTCATCATAACGGGTCACGATCTCGTCGAGTAATAATTGGCCCAGGAGTTCTTTACGCTCAAGCGGTAAGACTTTGTCTCCATCCTGCCAAAAAAGGTGTAATGCGTTGCTATCGCTGTTAAACCCTTGAGTTGACAGCGAAACGTCGTTCGCACAGATCACATCAAGGTTTTTGCGGATGCGTTTTTGCCGGGCATATTCTTCCACATTATTTGTTTCGGCGGCAAACCCAACGACAAAAGGACGGTTAACATCCAGTGCGGCAACACCGGCGATAATGTCCGGATTTTTGACCATTTTTACTGTTAATTCATCACCCTGCGTCGCTTGTTTTTTTATTTTTTCGTGGGCGACAGTTTCAGCTCGATAATCAGCGACTGCAGCGCAACCGATAAAAATATGCTGTTGTTGAACCGCAGATTGCACAGCGGCTTCCATTTCCAGCGCGGTCATCACATCAACCCGCTGAACAAATGGTGGTGTGGATAACGAAACCGGACCCGATACCAGTGTGACGTTTGCACCGCGCTTTGCGGCAGCGGCCGCGATCGCAAACCCCATCTTCCCGGAACTGTGGTTGGAAATATAACGCACGGGATCAAGCGGTTCACGCGTCGGGCCCGCCGTAATCATGATGTTGAGATGTTGCAGATCGTTGACAGGTGAAAAATGTTCTGCCGCCATATCCACAATCGTTAACGGATCCAGCATACGTCCAGGGCCGATATCACCACATGCCTGACTACCGCTGTCAGGACCCCAAATGAGCAAACCGCGTGAGGCAAGAATACCCAGATTGTGCTGGGTCGCGGCAGCGCGGTACATCTGCTGGTTCATGGCTGGCAGTACAGCAACAGGAGCAGGCGTTGCCAGACAAATCGTTGACACCAGGTCGTTGGCCATACCTGCGGCGACACGAGCAATCAGGTCTGCTGTAGCGGGTGCCAGGATGACCAAATCGGCCCATTTTCCCAGCTCAATGTGGCCCATAGCGGCTTCGGCTGCGGGGTCAAGCAGGCTGTCGGAAATGGGATAACCTGAAACCGCCTGTAAACTCAAGGGAGTAATAAATGCTTTTGCCGCTTCGGTCATCGCCACGCGGACGTCAGCGCCGCGTTCCCGTAAACGACGCACCAGCTCAGGGGTCTTGTACGCAGCAATACCGCCACTGACACCAAGTACGATTTTTTTACCGGCCAGGCTCATCATGATCTTTCCTGTTGGGTGTTGGGTTTCACCAGAAGGCGGATATTTTATCACAATCCGCAATTTGTCGTGCTTTTGACCGTACTCCACTTTGCGAGGCGCTACGAAGAAGTGAAAACAACGCGTCGAATCACCGTCGGTGTTATGCCACTATGCGGACGTGAGAGGAGGGTGAAGCATGGAAAATACAGGAAGTATGATGCCCCGGGAAAAGCTGTTGGCGCAGGGGGCCAGTTCTCTGACCGATGTTGAGCTTTTGGCTCTTTTTTTACGTACCGGCATGCAGGGTAAAGATGTGCTTACGCTGGCGAAAGAGATGCTTCAGCATTTTGAGTCGCTGTATGGTCTGCTGTCTGCTGATTACATGGATTTTAGCTATGTTCAGGGAATCGGTATCGCGAAGTACGCACAGTTGAAGGGGATTGCGGAGCTGGCAAGACGCTACTACAACGTGCGAATGATAGAGGAGCGGGCTCTACTTAGTCCGGAAATGGCGCGTGAATTTCTGCAAAGCCAGCTTTCGCAAGAGGAACGCGAGATCTTTCTGGTGATCTTTATGGATTCTCAACATCGCGTGATTAAACACAGCAAACTTTTTTCCGGTACGCTTAGCCATGTCGAGGTGCATCCGAGAGAAATTGTCCGTGAAGCGATAAAAATGAATGCTTCTGCGGTGATCCTTGCGCATAATCACCCTTCGGGGTGTGCAGAGCCGAGTAAAGCAGATAAACTCATCACCGAGCGTGTTGTGAAATGCTGTCAGTTCATGGATATCCGGGTGCTTGATCATCTGGTCATTGGGCGCGGAGAGTACGTTTCTTTTGCGGAACGCGGTTGGATTTAACGCACTTTACGCGATCCATCGGGATCTTTGTCTGTTCGGGACTTGAGCACATCGCTGACTCAGCGTATACTACGCCACCTTTGAGAATCTCGGGTTTGGCATTTGGGCCTGGCAATCGAGAGTTCGCAAATACGCAAAATCATTCTTGTTGCGTCCAATGACGAGGCAACATTGAAAGATTAAGTGTATTGAACTGCGATAACCGGGCTGAGAAGCCTGACGAGGCGCCAATACCCCATACGAAGCTCGAGCTAATTTGATTTTTGGAGAATAGACATGTCCCGAGTCTGCCAAGTTACTGGCAAGCGTCCGGTGACCGGTAACAACCGTTCCCACGCACTGAACGCGACTAAACGCCGTTTCCTGCCTAACCTGCACTCTCACCGTTTTTGGGTTGAGAGCGAGAAGCGTTTTGTCACCCTGCGTGTATCTGCTAAAGGTATGCGTGTTATTGATAAGAAAGGCATCGAAACAGTTCTGTCTGAACTGCGTGCCCGTGGCGAAAAGTACTAAGTACTAAGAGGAAATAAATCATGGCTAAAGGTATTCGTGAGAAAATCAAGCTGGTTTCTTCTGCTGGTACTGGTCACTTCTATACCACTACGAAGAACAAACGTACTAAGCCGGAAAAACTGGAACTGAAAAAGTTCGATCCAGTTGTTCGTCAGCACGTTTTATACAAAGAAGCGAAAATCAAATAATTTTCGTTTTGATGTAAAGAAAAACCCTGCCTCGGCGGGGTTTTTTGTTTTCTGGCCGTCCCCATATTAATGAGACCTGACATACCGCCGGAGATACTATGCCTGAATTACCTGAAGTCGAAACCAGCCGCCGTGGTATTGAGCCGCATTTGGTGGGGGCAACGATTATGCACGCGACGGTGCGTAACGGTCGTTTGCGTTGGCCAGTATCTGAGGAAATCTATCGTCTGAGTGATCAACCTGTCCTCAGCGTACAGCGGCGCGCGAAATACCTGCTGCTAGAACTGGCGGATGGCTGGATAATCATTCATCTGGGGATGTCGGGTAGCTTGCGTATCCTTCCTGAAGAGCTTCCGGCAGACAAGCACGACCACGTTGACTTAGTGATGAGCAACGGCAAAGTTCTGCGTTATACCGATCCCCGTCGCTTTGGCGCCTGGCTGTGGACTAAAGAACTGGATGGACATAATGTCCTCGCTCATCTTGGCCCTGAGCCGCTGAGCGACGATTTCAACGCCAATTATCTACAGCAGAAATGTGCGAAGAAGAAAACGGCGATTAAACCCTGGCTGATGGATAACAAGCTGGTGGTGGGTGTGGGTAATATCTACGCCAGCGAGTCGCTATTTGCGGCTGGGATTCATCCTGACCGTCTTGCGTCATCGCTGTCGAAAGATGAGTGTGAATTGCTGGTACGCGTTATCAAGGCGGTGTTGCTGCGTTCTATCGAGCAGGGCGGGACGACGCTGAAGGACTTTCTGCAAAGTGACGGTAAGCCTGGCTATTTTGCCCAGGAGCTGCAGGTCTATGGGAGAGAAGGTGAACCTTGCCGCGCATGTGGCGCACCGATTGTTGCGACAAAACACGCCCAGCGTACAACGTTCTATTGTCGTCGCTGTCAGAAATAGTTTCATTGCTGGCCGGATGTAGCATCCGGCCAGGTGCATTACTTCAGTTTACTCATTAACGCCTGATGGACGTTTTCCGGCAAAAAGTGCGTCACGTCACCCTGGTGGCGGGCAACTTCTTTCACCAGTGACGATGAGATAAATGACCACTCTTTAGATGGCATCAGAAAAACGCTTTCCAGCTGTGGCATGAGGTGGCGGTTCATATGAGCCAGCTGCATTTCATACTCAAAATCGGCTACCGCGCGCAGGCCACGGATCAGAATGTTCGCCTGATTATCACGGGCAAAGTTTGCCATCAGATCGCTGAATCCCAGCACTTCCACATTGCCAAGATGCGCCGTTGCCTGTTGTGCCAGCTCAACGCGCTCTTCCAGAGTAAACATCGGCTTTTTACTGGGACTTGCGGCTATTGCCAGAATCACGTGATCAAACATGCTTGTCGCACGCGTCACGATATCGAGGTGGCCGTTAGTAATAGGATCAAAGGTTCCTGGATAAATCGCCCGTTTTTGCATGACTTGCCTCAATGCGTTTTGGGTGGCAGGTAAGGTTCCAGCAGTTGCAGCAGACGCTGTAGCGCGCCCTGATTTTGATACAGAACTTCAACTGCGTGACGGCCATAAAAATTACGATAATCTGCATCGGTCAGTAAAGAAGAGACCTCTTTCACCAGCGTAGCTGCGTCGGTGACGGTGATCAATCCGCTTGCCTGTTCGAGACGGGCGCAAATATCTTTAAAATTAAACGTATGTGGTCCCATCAACACCGGAATAGCATGCGCTGCCGCTTCCAGCGGGTTGTGTCCACCACGTTCAACCAGTGAACCGCCGACAAAAGCAAGGTCGGCAATGCCATACAGCAACATCAGCTCACCCATGGTATCGCCGATCACAACCTGAGTACCTGATGATGGAACTTCACCCGAAGAACGAGTGGTATAGCTTAGTCCAGCCTGGCGTACGAGGTTAATGGCATCCGGGAACCGTTCTGGATGTCTGGGGACCAGAATCAGTAAAAGATTCGGGAACTGATTTAATAACGCCTGATGGGCGGCAATGATGATGCTTTCTTCGCCGTCGTGGGTGCTGGTTGCAATCCATACCGGGCGGTGAGGCGCCCATTGACGACGTAATGTCACCGCTTTTGCGGCCAGTTGTGGCGTGACGGATATATCAAACTTCAGGCTGCCAGTAACGGTGACCTGATTGCTTCTGGCGCCAAGCGTAATAAAACGTGCGCCATCTTCTTCGTTTTGTGCGGCAATCAACGTAATTCGACGCAGTAGTCTGCCAACAAATTTACCTAATTTCGCATAACCAGCGGCTGAACGAGCAGAAAGACGTGCGTTGGCAATGACCAGAGGAATGTGGCGCTTATGGAGTGCCGCGATCAGATTTGGCCACAGCTCGGTTTCCATAATTAACACCAGTTTAGGGTCAACTTTATTCAGAAAACGGTTCAGGGCATCCGGTAAATCGTATGGCAAATAAATGTGCTGAACGTCAGTACCAAAAGCAGATTGTACGCGCTCGGAACCGGTTGGCGTCATGGTGGTTACCGTGATCGGCAAGTCGGGATAACGATGTCGCAGAGCGCGAACTAATGGGATTGCAGCCAGCGTTTCGCCCACAGAAACTGAATGAAGCATGATGCCGCCAGGTTTTAGCGGGCGGCGATAAAAGCCGTAGCGTTCGCCCCAGCGTTTACGGTAGGCCGGAGCCTTACGTCCGCGCACCCAAAGCCGTATCCAGATCAAAGGCTGAATAAGGTAGAAAAGGGCGGTGTAAAGCAATTCGAGCATAATGGTAGCTGACTTATGAATGTGCTGGGGATTCTATGTATTTAACTATGGCTTTACCATCATTTTTATCCAGGTTGTATCAAAACGATGGAATTGGTGAGGGACTGATTTCGCTGATGGCTATTTCAAAAATGCACATGGCCGCATTTATATGTCTTAACCTCTTGTGCGGTGTACGTTTTCTGATGAACTGGTTTCTTTTTTATCTGTATGTTTTTCATGGCTTATTTTGTATTTTGTTCAAAAAATATTCATTTCGGAATGCGTGATAATAAATGATATACTACTGCGCAATTTCAGGTAGCTAGCGGGCAGAAACGTTTCGAAAGCACAGAAAGTCATCTTTGGATGCTTTAGGCAAGGATTACACGATTCTGATGCTTCAAACCTGACATGCCCGGCGACGCGATGCGGATATTAATGCATGAATATTGCTTTTTGTTTGTACAAGTATTTTCCCTATGGTGGGTTACAACGTGATTTCTTGCGGGTAGCGCTGACGGTTGCTTCTCGTGGCCATCATGTTCAGGTATTTACCCAGTCATGGCAGGGCGAGCGTCCGAAAGGGCTGGAGATTATACTCGTCCCCGTCACATCCAGAACGAATCATGGGAAAAACGAGCAATATTATCAGTGGGTTCAGAATTATTTAACTCAACATCCCGTCGATCGTGTCGTTGGTTTTAATAAAATGCCTGGGTTGGATGTGTATTACGCTGCGGACGTTTGCTATGCAGAAAAGGTCGCCCGCGAGAAAGGCTTTTTCTACAAATTGACTAGCAGGTACCGACACTATTCTGCATTTGAACAAGCTGTATTTCAGCGGGGTGCCGGCACTACGCTTTTGATGTTAACCGATAAGCAAATTGGTGACTTCAAACATCATTACCAAACTGAGAGCCAGCGTTTTTGTATCCTGCCACCAGGAATCTATCCTGACCGAAAGTACAGCCAACAACCTGAAAACAGCCGGCAGGTTGTCAGAGAAAAAAACGGTATTGGTCTCGATCAGTACTTACTCTTACAGGTAGGTTCCGATTTCAAACGCAAAGGCGTGCCAAGAACATTACAGGCGTTGGCTTCTTTGCCTGATGTCATCCGCCACCGCACGCGATTGATGGTTGTTGGTCAGGATAAGGCCGATCGCTATCGCGCTCAGGCTCGTCAATTGGGGGTTGAAGAACAAGTGCAGTTCTTCTCGGGGCGAGACGATGTCGCAGAATTGATGTCTGCTGCTGATTTATTACTTCACCCCGCTGTACAGGAAGCTGCCGGTATTGTCTTGCTAGAAGCTGTAGTTGCCGGGCTACCAGTATTAACTACCGAAGTTTGCGGCTATGCGGGTTATATCAACGCCGCACAATGTGGGGTGGTGATTCCTGAACCTTTTGAGCAGGAAAATCTGAATACAGCACTTTTCGATGCGCTGCAAAATAATGAGCAGAGAAGCCGTTGGGCCGGGAACGCGCGGCATTTTGCTGATACAGAAGATCTCTACAGCCTGGCAGATAAAGCTGCAGATATCATTTTAGGTCCTAAGAATGATTGAATTAAAAGAACCATTTGCCACGCAGTGGCAAGGAAAAGACCCGTTTACTGAAGTCACTAAGCTGGATGGTGAGGTTTTTCGCGCTCTGGAAACACGGCGTACCCTACGTTTTGAGATGATGGGAAAGGGTTATTTTCTTAAATATCATCATGGAACCACGCTTAAAGAAGTGGTGAAGAACCTTATATCTCTGCGTATGCCTGTACTGGGTGCCGACCGTGAGTGGCTGGCGATTCACCGCTTAAAAGAACTGAATGTTGATACTATGACAGGGGTTGCATTTGGTCAAAAAGGTCTGAATCCGTTAGAGCGAACCTCGTTTATCATCACTGAGGACCTTTCTCCCGCCATCAGCCTTGAAGATTTTTGTGCCGGGTGGGGAGTTGAGCGTCCTGATTTTGTATTAAAACGGACCATTATTACCCGTGTGGCAGAAATGGTGGGTAAAATGCATCGGGGTGGAGTAAATCATCGGGATTGCTATATTTGCCATTTTTTACTCCAACAACCGATGCCAGAAAATATTGCGGATATCAAACTTTCCGTAATCGATCTGCATCGTGCACAAATTCGTCAACATGTACCGCGCCGCTGGCGAGACAAGGACTTGATCGGACTCTATTTCTCTTCACTTGAGATCGGTCTGACGTCCAGAGATATCTACCGTTTTTTACGTGTCTATTTTTCGATGCCACTACGTGAAATCTTTCGTCAGGAAGTCAGGTTGTTTGAACAGGCTGTCACAAAAGCGCAAAAAATAAGACAAAGAACAATAAGAAAAGCGCTATAAATCACACATAAAGTTTGAGGCCATTTTATTATGAACATTGATTTCCAGAAGTTAGTTACTCAAAAATACGTCATAGACAGCTCTACGCATGAGAAGAGTAAAAAACTAAGTGTTGCGTATGGTGTCGACCGTAATTTTTTATTTGGCTCTGGCATTTCAATGACCTCAGTATTAGTGAATAACCCAGATATTGATATTCACTTTTATATAGCAACAGACTATATAGATGACGATTATCTGGAGAGTGTAAAACGCCTGACCCAAATGTATAGTACGACTGTGACGGTTCTTGTGTTCGATAACGCGGTATTTCGTGAACTACCGAGTACGAAATCATGGACTTATGCGATGTACTATCGTTATCTTGCATTTGAATATTTAAGTACGGAGCTAAGCTCTGTACTGTATCTTGATGCCGATGTTATCTGTAAAGGTTCATTGCAAGAGCTTACGGAGATTAATTTCTGTGGGGAATATGCGGCTGTCATCAATGATATCGATGATGTGCGTATTAAATCCGGCAACAGGCTCGGCATTCCTGAACTGAGTAACGGTTACTTTAACTCTGGCGTGGTATTTGCCAATCTCGAAGTGTGGCGTGAACAGCAGCTGTTGACTAAAGCATTTTCCATTTTAGACAAACGTCAAAAAGAGCTTCTTTATTTTGATCAGGATGTGCTGAACATCTTGTTTGTCGGTAATGTTATTTTCCTGAGAAGAGATTTTAACTGTATTTATGGTGTGGATCAGGAATTGAAAAATAAGAATGATAAATTATATCAGAATTTCATCACCGATAATACGGTATTAATACACTATGTCGGTGTTACTAAACCATGGCATTCATGGGCCAAATACCCGGTAGCCAAGTTTTTTATAGATGCCTATAAAAAATCAGCATGGGCGGAAAAATCTTTATTAAATGCAAATACGGCAAAACTATATAAACGCAAGTCACGGCATGAAAGGGTACAACGTAAATATATCCGTTCGGTGCTTAGTCATGTAATGTATATAAAAAATAAACTACATAACGCACGGTCACACTAGTTAGTTGTGCATATAATTGTCAGATAGCATATTGAAAAGGTGTAGTACATGAATTTTGATTGTCATCAGTCTATCAAGGATACCATTGAGTTCTTTGGTGCTCCAAAAGAACAAAACCCACAGCTCAATATCGCCTGGGGGGTTGATCAGAACTTTATGTTTGGCGCGGCGGTTTCGATGTCGTCCGTTTTACTACATAATCAAGATATCAATATTCATTTTCATCTTTTTACTGATTATATTGACTCAGACTATCAGCAAAAATTAGAAATATTAGCAAAGCAGTATTCAACGAATATAACTGTTTATGTGATGAATGCTGAAGGATTAAAGGTTTTGCCATGCGGGAATGCGTGGTCTTATGCGACCTATTTTAGGTTTATTGCATTTGAGTATCTTAGTGAAAAAATTGATAATTTATTATATATAGATGCCGATGTGGTATGTAAAGGGTCGTTGATTGAATTAACAAAAATTCAGTTTGAGCATCATGTGGCTGCAGTTATTCAAGATATTGATGACAGTCGTTCATACGCTGCCACTCGACTTAACGTTCCGGAATTTGTTGAGCAATATTTTAATGCTGGTGTTATTTTTGCTAATTTAAAGAAGTGGAAGGAACAACAGTTTTTCGCTAAAGCATTTTCTATTCTGTTGGATAAAACCAAGAAATTTGCGTTTCTTGATCAGGATGTTTTGAATATTATGTTTTTAGGGAAAACCATTTTTCTACCTAGAATCTACGATGCAATATATGGCATTAAACAAGAGTTAAAGAGTAAAGATACTTCTCGATATAAAGAATACATCACCAATGACACTATTCTTATTCATTATGTTGGTGTAACTAAACCCTGGAATTCATGGGCTAACTATCCTTCAGCACAGTACTTTGTTGAAGCCTGGAAGGCTTCTCCGTGGGCGACAGTTCCACTGCTACCTGCCAGAACGCCAAAACAGTACAAAAAGAAGTCACGCCATGAAAGGTTACAAGGGAAGTATTTCGCCTCAGTAATCAGTTATATTGGTTATTTGCGTGAAAAATTAAAAAAATAATAAAAAACTCCCGTAAGGGAGTTTTTTATTAACGTAATTTAGTCTTAAGGTATTTCATATACCATTTGAGAGAGGCACAGTAATTTCCCTTTTGGGCTTCCTGACGTGAGTAAACACGATAATCAGTAGGCCTCATACGTGGAGCATAAGACCGTAGTTCAGTATTTCGCCATGGCGTGAAATGATGGTAGAAAAGATAAAGTTGCTGTGAAAGCCCAGTGTGTTCTTTATACCAGGGTTTCCTTCCACCGGTGAAATGGATAATACGTGGTAGAGTATCTTTTTGAAAAAAGAAGGTCTCTTTCTGTTGTTCAGTAAACCAGTTAAATAAAAAATTCCATTTTTTATCAATAAATTTAACATTGCCATTAATAGCAATGTTCAGAGCATCTTGATCCGGATAAGGGAGATTTTTGACCCGATCGAACAATATTTGGTTGGCTTTTATTTCAATATTATGTTCAGTCCATTTTTTGATATTAATATACATAAATCCGGAGTTGAAATAAAAATCTGTCGTTAAATTTAATCGTTTCGCATTTTTGTTGCTACTATTATCAAGCGAATCATGACTGACGGCACAAATAACTTCACTAATGTCAATGTTATTAATTTCATGAATGCTGTCGAAGCACAGTGTGTCTGCATCTAAATAGATAAAAGACTCTACCTTATCCCTAAGCAGTCGTGGGACCGCTAATCGCATATAGATTGAACGGTTCAGGTGTTTGATTGCAAAGTCATTGTTATACTTTTCAATCTCTTCCTTATCGATATTGATAACCTGAATTTTATCACTGGTAGAACGCAGTTTATTGATTTCTTCATCTGTAACGTCATAGACAAAGACGAAGAATGACAGATCTTGCCCCGGGTTGTTCATTATGACAGACATAATGGACACTGCTACATATTCCAGATAATTGGCATCTGTACAGTAAGCAATGTTAATAACGTTTTTTTTGCTGTCCATTTATGCTTTCTCATTACCTTTTATATTGTCACTATCATGAAGTACCTTATCGATAGCGTCAATCACAGCTTGCTCCGGTATCCATGTTAGATATTTTTTAGATCTGTCGAGTTTATCTCGAGAAGGCATCGGATGATAATCGCCAGCCCAAATCAATAAAGCTTTATCTGACCATGGCTTCCACTGTTGATAATTGGTGGCGCCAAACAGGCATACCTGCGGTGTACTTAGTGCCGCTGCCATATGCATAGGAGCAGAATCGACGCCAATGTACAGAACTGCATGATCGATCAATGCAGCCAACTGCAAAAAGGTGGTTTTACCTGCCAGCGTCAGATCAGGGGAAGATTGACACAGTTCAGCAATGCGCTGAACCTGCTGCTGCTCACTTAGCGCTGGCCCACAGGTAAGATAAACATGCAGACCACGCCGATGAAGGTGGTCTATAACATGCGCAAATTTTTCATCGTCCCAGCATTTAAACTCTTGTCTGGCAGTGGGTTGAATAACGACATATTTTTGTGAAGGCAATTCCGGGAGTAGGGTAACTAAATGTTGATAGTCGTCAGGGCGATAACAAAGAGACATCTCTTTCTTCAGTTCTGTTTCGCTAAACCCGATACCTTTTAGAATAGATAAATTTTGTTCAACAATATGTGTTCCAATGGATGGCGTTACTCGCGTAAAAAGTCGGTTCCACTGATCTTTTTCGCGCTCAAAAGCAATTGAAGGGCAACGCAAAGACGCTATAAGAGCGCCGATCGGCCATTGTTCGGTGAGGTTAACGATCAGGTCGTAGTGATTTTTTTTCAGTTGTTTACGTACTGAAAGGTAATTTTTCACTGTTGACAGCAGGCCTTGCTTTTTCTCAATCAGATAAAAATTATTGATATCTTTATGGGCAGCTAAGATTGCTTTGGTATCTTTATAGAGCAACAGATCGATCTTAGCTTGTGGATAACGTGCCCGAATGCTGGCAATGACAGGCGTAGTTAGCAGAACATCCCCATAAAACTTGAGCTTGCAAATAAGAATCCGGTCAACTTTTTCAAACATGTTAAAATCCCTTTCGCAAGAATAAGCTTTTGCAAGCAGATATTATCTTATATCTTGTTTCAGAAATAGAACGATCGATATGGGGATATTTCATCTTCAGAATTATTTTCTTCTTAACGATTTTCGTATCGCAGCATGCAAGTGCATTCTGAATGTCATTTAGCATACTCTCGCTATAGCGATAATAGCCTTTTTTCTTGCGTAAAAGTTTACGTCCTTCGAGAAAGCAATTGATAATCATAAATGTCGCAACAGTACGCTTGGACCTATTTTCATTAATATAGTTATACATTTTTCGCATAGCAAAGAAGATGCTGTCAGCGTCACTATCAATAATGTTCTCGGTAATACTTTTATCGTTTACTCGGTAGTAATATAACTTATTCTCGATTTTTAGAATCTTTTTGCATTTAAAATACTGGAATGGGCAAAAAATCATGTCTTCGTAGCGACGATGTTCCTCGAACTTATCGCTACCAATGATATTGCGGTGAAAGATTTTTGTCATCAGATGCCATTGCCCTGCCTTGAATGTTGGTAATAGAGGGGCGTAATTGTCATCTGATAAGATTATTTCGCGCTGGGTAATGTTGTTTTCCATTTTTGGCGCGTTCTTATACAAATTGTTTATATCTCGAGTTAAGTTAAATTCGATGATGTCATATTTTTCGTCTCTTAACTTAGGCAAGAGAATTGTAAAATAATTCTGGCAGACAATATCATCACTGTCTACAAAACCAATATATTTCCCTGTCGCATGAGCAAGACCAACATTACGGGTGATTGCAACACCCTGATTTTTTTGACTTATATATTTAACATTATGACAATCTTTTTCACGGTAAAACGCATTTATACGCTCTTCGGTTAAATCCGTAGAGCCATCATTAACAATTATTATCTCCACATCATCAGTGATGCTCTGATGTATAGACGCCAACGTCGCTGTGATGAGTTCAGCGTTGTTGTATGTAGGTATAATAATGCTCAGTAAATAACCGGAAGCGTTAACCATGGCATCGTTCTCTTGTTGGACTCGAGCTCAGTACTGCTGCTACACATAACGCCAGCACGCTGCTCAGGGCTTCACCTTTGGCATATAATAATAAATCACTCAAGCCATAGACTACGATAGCGCCTGAGACGACGAACAACAGAGGACTACGTTGCCAGTAAGCTATTAAAAACATGGCAGTATAGAGCAAGAGTAGCACAACAACACCAGGGATGCCTTTTAGTGAGAAGGTATCAACTATTTCGTTATGCAGGTGGACGTTAATGAACTCAAGTGCCCCTTGCAGCGAGGTGTCCTGCACCGCAAGTCGCTGAATTTCTGCTCCGCGTTGTTCGAGTGACTGTCCCCAGTGGTGCACTTTCCCGGCTTCAATACCTGCCCGTTGCATCGCCAGTCTCGCGCCGATAGAAGTATTACTATTGTTTTGATTATAAGAGTGCAGATCAACCAGGAAGTTCTGATAGCGGCTTTCAATGATTGGTTTTAAGGGGATTGCAGCAGCCCCCACCAGTATTACAAAACCCAGCAGTGCCCTTAATAGCATAGTGCGGTTGTGACGATAGTACATCAGGAATAGGCCGACACTCAGGATCGGGTATACCAAAATAGCAGCTCGAGTTTGCGTTGTGATGATGACTGCCAGCGATATCAAAAAATGTAACAGATAGAGTGCAACGGTGTGTTTTAGACGCAGATTAATAATGGCCTGAGAGGCTAATAATGCAATTAGCGTCAGAGCGTAGGCTGTGCCGGTTTGGTGTTCAAAGCCCAGCGCAACACGGTAGGTCATAATATCTGGTGCCCCGGCGACCTCGTAGCCTGCGAAAAGATACAGGCCTATTGCTGTAAGAATCGTCCAGATACTGGTGATGCGAGTTTTGTTGGCACATGGCTCTCGCGATGCCAAAGCGGTCATAACCAGTGCGGCAAAAATCATCACTTTGCCACCGTTCTGGTATGACCTATAGGCTCCGGTAAAAGCAGATCCTGGCTGTTTAAATATTTCTACCCAAATAATCTGGAGTAAACCGAAGAGCAACAACATAACAGGTAAAACCAGGTTTTGTTTGTTACTGCACACATGTTTTATATTTTTTCCTATAAGCGGTAGAGATAGCGCCGTGGAGAAAATAAATACCTTCAGCGCTTCATCTGGATTGACCAGCACCATCGCAAGCGTTGCCATGATCCCAGCGTAAAATAAGAAGTATATAAAATCGAATGGATTATTTTTTATACTATAAATAAAGCGAGAAAACATGTGTTGGCGAAGCATGGTTCATCTCTTAAAGTTAGAGCAAATTATTATCAACTAGCGATATGTTGACTAAGTTAGCATCCAGATCCTGCAATTTTCCGGAATGGCTTTGCTGTGTGTATTGATTCTTCCCATATCCCCCAATCAGTCCGGGATCCGTTGGGCCATACAACGTAATATTAGGGCGATCCAACGCGGCGGTTAAATGGCTCAATCCTGTATCAACCGACACCACAAACTTTGCCCCCGCCAGAATGCGAGCCACATCTTCCAGACTCATTCGCGGCAGGACATCAACGTAGGGAAACCCTTCTGCCAGCCTTTTGGCGCGCTCTTCTTCATGAGGAGCACCCCAGGGCAGTTTAATACGGATGCCCGTATTATTTAACAGGCCAATCAGCTCCCGCCAGTTGGCTTCTGGCCAGTGCTTATCATCACGTGTCGTGGCGTGCAGAAATACAGCATACTGGCCTGCATCAGCCTTATGTTCATTCATAAAATGCTGCGCAATCGCGTAATCACCCTGCAACTGCGGTTTAGCATACCCCAGACTTTTGGCGAACAATTCACGCGTACGTTCTACCGCGTGCTGCTGTTTGGCTATGTGATGTTTGCGATTATAAAACAGACTCGCCAGCGGTTCGCGGGCTGTGCTCCAGTCCATACCATGCTTGATGCCACGTGCCAGACGTGTCACCAACGCCGCGCTTTTAACCAAACCCTGCGCATCGATTATCGCGTCATACTTCTGTAAACGCACCGCATCACGAAACGCTTTACGCTCGGCTTTAATCGGCGCTGAAAACCAGGCTTTACGCCAGCGACGGATCGCTACTGGAATAACCCGGTCAACGGCTGAATGCCAGGAGGGGATTTGAGCGAACCCTTCTTCCACCACCCAATCAAATTGAATACCCGGAATAGCCTGCTGCGCATCGGTTAATGCGGGCAACGTATGCAGTACATCGCCCATAGACGACGTTTTAACGATCAGAACCCGCATCCGTCAGGCTTCCTCTTGTAACAACAGGTCGTTGAGTTCTTCCAGTACGCGCTGGGGTGTGATGTCAATCAGGCTCTGGTGATAGCCTTCTGCCGCATCGCCCTTACGCACTTTGTGATACCCCGTAATCAGGCGAATGACACGTGCCTTGTGGGAAAGCGGAGGCGTAAAATCCGGGCTGCTTGGACCATACAATGCGACCAGTGGACGGTTCAGTGCTGCGGCCACGTGCATTAATCCAGAATCGTTGGTGACGACCGCTTTGCAGGCGGCGAGCAGAATGACGGCCTGTTCCAGCTGTGTTTCGCCCGCCAGATTACGGCACCAGGCTTGCTGTTCAGTGCTCAGCGTTGCCAGGATCTCATTGCCAGCTTCATGGTCTTTTGCTGAGCCAAACAGCACAATCTGATGGCCTTCATCGATCAACTGCTTCGCCAACTCTGCGTAGTGGTAATGTGGCCAGCGTTTTGCTGGACCAAATTCCGCACCTGGGCAAAAACCGATGATGGGGCGTTCGGCTGAAAGGGAGAACTGGCTACAGGTTAGCGATTTTTCACCCTCGCTGACCTGCAACTGTGGCCATAGCAGAGGCTGCGGCAAATCTTTGGCCGTCAGCATCACGCCTTTATCATAAGCCAGAGCCACATAGCGCTCGACCATCAGTGGCCATGCGTCTTTATCCAGTACGCGCGCATCGTTCAGCAGACCGTAGCGCATCTCGCCACGCCAACCGGTACGATGGGGAATACCCGCAAAGAATGGCACCAGAGCTGATTTAAACGAGTTAGGCAGCACATAAGCGCGGTCATAGCGCTTCTCACGCAGACTGTGGCCGAGTTTACGGCGCTCGCCGATCTCCAGCGCGCCGTGCCCCAACGGCATGGCGATAGCTTCGTTGACTTCTGGCATGCGCGACAATAACGGACGGCACCATGCAGGTGCCATCACGTCGATTATCGCCTGGGGATAGCGCGCCTTGAGCGTGCGATAGAGACTTTGCGACATCATCATGTCGCCCACCCAAGACGGGCCAACCACCAAAATCTTCATTCACTTCATCCTTCAAGCTGTCTCTGTGTTGGCTGCCTGCGTTCACTACGGTCACTTACTTTTGTAAGCTCCCGGAGGTTCACTTAGTTGCCGCCTTGATACCGCTCGAATGATTTTGTGAATTTGTAGCGTTGTCGCGGTTCAGCCAGGCCATATATTCCGTGACGCCTTCGGCGACGGTTTTAAACGGCTTGTCATAGCCCGCTGCGCGCAGGTTCGTCAGATCTGCCTGGGTAAATGCCTGGTAGCGGCCTTTCAGTTTTTCCGGGAATGGAATGTACTCAATGCTGCCTTTTTTGTGGTACGCCAGCGTAGCATCGGCAACGGCCTGGAAAGATTCCGCACGACCTGTACCGAGGTTAAAGATGCCGGAAACCCCGTTTTCCAGGAACCACAGGTTTACCGCAGCCACGTCGCCTACGTAAACGAAATCACGTTTGAAGTTTTCACTGCCTTCAAACAGTTTTGGCGTTTCGCCATTGTTAAGCTGGGTGTTGAGGTGGAAAGCAACGCTTGCCATGCTGCCTTTGTGGCCTTCACGCGGTCCGTAGACGTTGAAATAGCGGAAGCCAACAATCTGTGAATTGGCTTCTGGCAGGATCTGACGCACGTACTCGTCGAACAGGAATTTTGAGTAGCCGTAGACGTTCAGCGGTTTCTCATATTCACGGGATTCGATGAAATCAGAAGTGCGACCGCCGTAGGTGGCGGCAGAGGATGCGTACAGGAACGGGATTTCACGCTCCAGGCAGTAGTGCAGTAGCTCTTTGGAGTATTGATAGTTGTTGTCCATCATATACTTGCCGTCCCACTCGGTGGTGGAAGAGCATGCGCCTTCGTGGAAAATCGCTTCGATATCGCCGAAATCTTCCCCGGCCATAATCTGGATCAGGAAGTCTTCCTTGTCCATGTAGTCAGCAATATTCAGATCCACCAGGTTAACAAACTTGGTGCCGTCTTTCAGGTTGTCCACCACCAGGATGTCGGTGATGCCTTTATCATTCAGGGACTTAACGATGTTGCTGCCGATAAAGCCCGCGCCGCCGGTAACGATGATCATAAATGTAACCTTCGAATTATGGAGTCAGAGACAATCTCAGACACGAATACTTCTATCATATCACTACATGGCTTAGGCTTCAGCCATTCACCGATAAGCCGTGCGGGTACACGTGATTTATGCTTCATTTTGAAGAAGTGATGATGCGTCATCTCGTATCAACGTATAGCTTTGGGTAATATGTGCTGAAATTTGCCCAGTCTGGAGAATTGAAATGCGTGGGGATTTTTACAAACAGTTAACGAACGATCTCGAAACCGCACGTGCGGAAGGATTGTTTAAAGAAGAACGCATTATTACATCTGCCCAGCAGGCGGATATCACCGTGGCGGATGGAAGCCACGTTATTAACTTTTGTGCGAACAACTATCTGGGACTGGCTAACCATCCGGAACTGATTGCAGCGGCAAAAGCGGGTATGGATTCTCACGGATTTGGTATGGCTTCGGTTCGCTTTATTTGCGGTACCCAGGACAGCCATAAACAACTGGAGCAAAAACTGGCGGCATTCCTCGGTATGGAAGATGCCATCCTTTACTCTTCCTGCTTCGACGCCAACGGCGGCCTGTTTGAAACGCTGTTGGGCGCAGAAGACGCAATTATTTCCGATGCCCTGAACCACGCTTCTATCATTGATGGCGTGCGTCTGTGTAAAGCAAAACGTTTCCGTTACGCCAACAACGATATGGTGGAACTGGAAGCTCGCCTGAAAGAAGCGCGTGAAGCGGGCGCTCGTCATATCCTGATCGCCACTGATGGCGTGTTCTCTATGGATGGGGTAATCGCTAACCTGAAAGGCGTTTGCGATCTGGCGGATAAATACGACGCGCTGGTCATGGTTGATGATTCCCATGCCGTCGGTTTTGTCGGCGAAAATGGTCGTGGCTCCCATGAATACTGTGACGTGATGGGTCGCGTGGACATCATCACCGGTACGCTGGGTAAAGCACTCGGCGGTGCATCCGGTGGTTACACCGCAGCGCGCAAAGAAGTTGTTGAGTGGCTGCGTCAGCGTTCCCGCCCTTATTTGTTCTCCAACTCACTGGCACCGGCGATTGTTGCGGCTTCCATTAAAGTGCTGGAAATGGTTGAAGCTGGCAGCGACCTGCGCGATCGCCTGTGGGCGAATGCACGTCAGTTCCGCGAGCAAATGTCTGCCGCAGGCTTTACGTTAGCCGGTGCGGATCACGCGATCATCCCGGTTATGCTGGGTGATGCAGTAGTGGCGCAGGCATTCGCCCGCGAGCTGCAAAAAGAGGGGATTTACGTTACCGGATTCTTCTATCCGGTGGTTCCAAAAGGCCAGGCGCGTATCCGTACCCAGATGTCTGCGGCGCATACCCCTGAGCAGATTACGCGTGCTGTTGAGGCGTTCACACGCATTGGTAAACAACTGGGCGTTATTGCCTGAGGATGTGAAATGAAAGCGTTATCCAAACTGAAAGCGGAAGAGGGCATTTGGATGACCGACGTTCCTGAACCGGAAGTCGGTCATAACGATTTGCTGATTAAAATCCGTAAAACAGCCATCTGCGGGACTGACGTTCACATTTATAACTGGGATGAATGGTCGCAAAAAACCATCCCGGTACCGATGGTCGTTGGGCATGAATATGTCGGCGAAGTTGTTGGCATCGGCCAGGAAGTTAAAGGCTTTAAAATCGGCGATCGTGTTTCAGGCGAAGGTCATATCACCTGCGGGCATTGCCGTAACTGCCGCGGTGGACGTACTCACCTGTGCCGCAATACGACCGGTGTCGGTGTAAACCGCCCTGGCTGCTTTGCGGAGTATCTGGTGATCCCGGCATTTAACGCATTTAAAATCCCGGACAATATCTCCGACGACCTGGCGTCTATCTTCGATCCGTTCGGTAATGCAGTGCACACGGCGCTGTCGTTCGATCTGGTTGGGGAAGATGTGCTGGTTTCCGGTGCGGGTCCAATCGGTATTATGGCGGCAGCGGTCGCGAAGCATGTTGGCGCACGCCACGTGGTGATCACCGACGTTAATGAGTATCGCCTTGAGCTGGCGCGCAAAATGGGTATCACCCGCGCGGTCAACGTGTCGAAAGAGAATCTGACCGACGTGATGGCTGAACTGGGTATGACCGAAGGGTTTGATGTGGGCCTGGAGATGTCAGGGGCGCCGCCAGCGTTTCGCGCCATGCTGGACACCATGAACCACGGTGGCCGTATTGCTATGCTGGGTATTCCGCCATCTGATATGTCCATCGACTGGACGAAAGTTATCTTTAAGGGGCTGTTTATTAAAGGTATCTACGGTCGTGAGATGTTTGAAACCTGGTACAAAATGGCTGCACTGATCCAGTCTGGACTGGATTTGTCGCCGATCATCACCCATCGATTCTCCATCGATGAATTCCAGCAGGGCTTTGACGCGATGCGTTCAGGCCAGTCAGGGAAAGTGATCCTGAGCTGGGATTAACCGTATCCACCCTGTGGATTTTGTGTGTTATCCCCGGATGTTGATTATCATTACCGTCCGGGGCTTTTTTGCTTCCTCCTGCCCGGCGCATTTTCCGCTAAAGAATTAATATTTTTTTCTGAAAATCTACCGCTTAATATGCTAAAAAGTGCCGATAACTCTACTGTTTGGCAGGATTTGATATGACCTATACCCCTGGTCTCCTGAGCGTCATTATGCCGCTTTACAACACGGGTGAGCCGTTCATTGCGTGTATGGATTCACTGATTGCGCAAACCTGGAAGAACCTGGAGATCATTATTGTTAATGATGGCTCTACGGATAACTCTGCGGAGCTTGCTCAGTCTTATGCGGATCGTTATCCGCACGTTCATCTGCTGCACCAGCGCAATGGGGGCGTTTCTGCGGCGCGCAATACCGGTATGAAAGTTGCCAGGGGAGAGTATATCGCGTACGTAGACGGCGATGATATTGCCTATCCGGAAATGTATGAAACGCTGATGAATATGGCGCTGAAAGACAACCTGGATGTTGCGCAGTGCAACGCTGACTGGTGTATTGCCGAGACAGGCCACACCTGGGCATCCATTCCTACCGATCGTATTCGTTCTACCGGCGTGATGACCGGGCCAGACTGGTTACGCAAAGCGTTAGCCAGCCGCCGTTGGCGGCACGTTGTCTGGATGGGCGTTTATCGTCATCAGACTATCCGCGACGCGGGGCTGACCTTTCTGTCTGGCCTGCACCACCAGGATATTATCTGGACGACGGAGTTTATGTTTAATGCGAAGCGCGCGCGTTACACGGAAGTCCCGCTGTACAAATACTTCCTGCACGGCGCATCTGTTAGCCGTCTGCCGCGCACCGGGCTGAAAAACCTCGCTTACCAGCGCCACTACATCAAAATTACCCGTCTGCTGGATAAGATGAATCACGACTACGCCGGACGCATTCCAATTTACCCGGAATTCAAACAGCAGGTGATTTACGAAGCGCTACGCGTTTGTCATTGCATACGTAAAGAGCCGGACGAGAAAATCCGCCAGCGCATGATTGCTGAAGTATTTGTATCGGGTATGTTCAAGCGTATGGTGAGTAATATCTGCAGCGTTAAGCTGGGTTATCAGGTGCTGTTGTGGGCTATCCGTTTTAGCCAGTGGCGCGATAAATCATTGACGCCGCGCCGCCTGGCCCATTTAACGCTGGATAGTAAAGACTGATTATTGCCAGCCCTGCCACTGCAGGCGCATATACTGCACCAGCGTGCTTTGGGTGATGCTTTCGCCGAGCACGCTGAAGAAGCGGCTGGCGTACACCGGCTCTAACGGCTGTTTCGGTTTGCATAATTTCACCCCGCGGAAAGGATTACGCGGAGCATCAGGCGTACCGTTCTTCGGTGGCGTGAGGTTTGGCTTGGAGGTATCCACCTGTGGTTCATTGAGCAAGCTGCTTGGGCGAACCAGCGTGATGTCGGCTGGCAGGCTATACAGCATCTGCTGCAGGACGCGAACCGTAGACGGGTGAGGGTGGCCAATGGCGATTGCGGAACCGTTGCGGCGTGCAAGCTCGACGGCACGATTAAACTGACGGCGAATATCGGCTTCGTTTTGCGTGTCATCCAGGAAGACTTTGCGCTTGATGACCTTCACACCGGTGCCTGACGCTGCGCGCATTGCCTGGCTGTTACCGATGGTCATGCTGTCCAGGAAGTAGAGGTCGTAGCGTTCCAGCGCCTGCATCACCTTCTGCATGCCGAAAAGACTGGAGGTCATCGCGCTGCCCATATGGTTGTTCAGACCGACCGCATTCGGTACTTTGCTTACCGCGTCGCGAATGATCCGCTCAATCTCTTCGCTGCTCATTTCAGGGCGTAACGTGTCTTTCTCTAACGGCTGCTTGCTCAGCGGCGCCATTGGCAGATGGATCAAGACTTCATGCCCGCTGTTATGCGCTTTGATTGCCATTTCACGCGCATGTGGGGCGTTAGGCAGAACGGCAACGGAGATGGTAGAAGGCATCGCCAGTACCTGGTTTTCAGTGTGTGGGCGATAGCCGAAATCATCAATGACGATGGCGAGTTTGCCAGCAAATACAGGTGTTGCGAAGGCCAGCAGACTGGCGAGAGAGAGTAGTAGACGACGAAATTGTTGTGGCAAAACTTATCTTCCCAACCACGGCTGTGGATTGACCGCCTGACCCTGGCGACGAATTTCAAAATAGAGTGCCGGCCTGCCCTGACCGCCGCTGCTACCCACAAGTGCTATAGGCTGCCCGGCGCGAACCTGCGTACCGACGCTGACCAGTGCGCTCTGGTTATAACCGTACAGGCTCATATCGCCTTTACCGTGTTCAACGACGACCACCAGGCCATAGCCCTGCAGCCAGTCCGCCAGAATGACGCGACCATCGGCAATGGCTTTAACTTCGGTGCCTTCGGATGCGCCAATAACCATCCCCTTCCAACGTAGCTCACCCTGCAGCTGTTCGCCATAACGATGTAACGTTGGACCACGAACGGGCCAGAATGCCTGACCGCGCGGCGAACCCAGGCCCCCGGTACGCGACATCAGTGATTTTTCACTTTCGGTCGGTTTATAGGTTGAGCCTTTTCGTGACGCATCCTTCTGCTTATCACGTACGGCCTGCGCCTCGCGTGCTTCACGTTCCGCGCGCGCTTTGGCCGCGGCTTCGGCGCGAGCAATGCTGTTGCGCAGACGGGATTCGTTGGCGCGCATTTCGCCCAGTTGCTGTTGACCCTGTTGAATCGATGATTCCAGACTCGAAAGCGTTTTCTGGCGTTCGTTACGTGCCTGTTCCAGCTTAGCCTGCTGAGCGCGCTGTTCGTACAGTAGCGTCTGCTGTTCGCTCTGCTTATCTTCCAACTCGGCTTTTTGCGAGTCGACCTCTTCGCGGGTTTGTTTCAGCTGCGCGATAGTTTCCTGTCGCGCCTGGTTCAGATAGCCGAAATAGGCCTGCAGGCGTTGCCCACGCTGGCTTTCTTCACCACTAAGAATGAGCTGAATGCCGGTGTGTTCGCCCTGGCGAAAAGCTGCGTCTAGCTGTGCTGCCAGGCTGCGCTCTTGCGCGGCCCGCTGTTTTTCCAGCTTCGCGAGTGCTGCGTTCATCTCTGCGATTTGTGCATTCAGCTGCGCCAGTGAGTTTTGCGTTTCGCGCAACTGCCTTGCGGCAACGGCGATGGCTTGTTCCTGAGCTTTAAGCTGAGCGAGGAGGGTGGCGCGTTGCTGTTGCTGTTGGCGTACCGCGCGTTCTTTTGCCGCGATATCGGCCTGAATAGATTTGAGCTGGTCGCGTTCGTCCGCGTGGGCGGAAAAGGCGCACAGCAATACGCCAGCGCTAAGCGCGCTGGCGTAGAACAAGGGCCTGACTGAAAACTTACGCGGTTTCACGGCCCGAGTGATGGTATTAATCGCCTTTCCCCTCATGGGGAGGGATTATTCCACGATGAACAGCGGCTTACCAGTCATCTCTTGCGGGATTTCCATACCCATCAGCGTCAGCATCGTCGGGGCGATATCAGAAAGTTTGCCGCCTTCGACTGCTTTAACGTTCTTGCCACCGACATAAATCAGCGGAACGGGCAGGTTGGTGTGCGCAGTGTGCGCCTGACCGGTGGACGGATCGCGCATCTGCTCTGCGTTACCGTGGTCTGCGGTGATCAGCAACTGGCCGCCAACGGATTCAACCGCTTTTGCGACCTGTTCAACGCAGTGATCCAGCGCTTCAACCGCTTTAACCGCTGCTTCCATCACTCCGGTATGACCAACCATATCGCCGTTCGGGTAGTTACAAATGATGGTGTCGTATTTTCCGCTCTCAATCGCCGCAACCAGTTTTTCGGTCAGCTCAGCAGAGCTCATCTCCGGCTGCAGATCGTAGGTCGCAACTTTCGGCGAGTTGATCAGGATGCGGTCTTCGCCTTTGAACGGCTCTTCTACGCCGCCGTTGAAGAAGAAGGTCACGTGCGCATATTTTTCGGTTTCGGAAATACGCAACTGCGTTTTGTCGTGCTTCGCCATCCACTCTCCAAGGGTGTTAGCCAGAGATGCTGGTGGGTAAGCAACCGCAGTTTTGATGTCGGCCGCGTATTCGGTCAGCATCACAAAGTTGAGGTTAACGACTTTCTTACGGGCGAAGCCGTCGAAGTCAGCGTTAACAAACGCACGAGTGATTTCACGCGCACGGTCAGCACGGAAGTTCATGAAAATCAGCGTATCGCCGTCTTCCATGGCGGCTTCAGCCTGGCCTTCAGCACGGATCACGGTCGCTTTCACGAATTCGTCGTTTTCGTCGCGGGCATAAGCAGCCTGCAGGCCTTCAACCGCCGTAGCGAACTGGAACTCGCCTTTGGCCAACGTCATCAGGTCATAAGCCTGTTCAACGCGATCCCAACGGTTGTCGCGGTCCATCGCGTAGTAACGACCGATGATGGACGCTACGCGGCCTTTGCCCAGTGCGGCAAATTTCTCTTCGAATTTCTGCAGTGAATGTTCAGCGCTGCGCGGCGGGGTATCACGACCATCAAGGAAAGCGTGCAGATAGATTTTCTCAGCCCCGCGTTCAGCAGCCATTTCTACCATCGCCATGATGTGATCTTCGTGGCTGTGAACACCGCCCGCAGAGAGCAGACCCATGATGTGAACCGCTTTGCCGCTATTTTTTGCCTGGTCGACCGCATTGGTCAGCACCGGGTTAGCGAAGAAAGTACGCTCTTTAATTTCTACATCCAGACGGGTCAGGTCCTGATACACGATGCGGCCCGCGCCCAGGTTGACGTGACCGACTTCGGAGTTGCCCATCTGGCGATCGGGCAGGCCAACTTCCAGGCCAGACGCATCAATCAGGGTATGCGGACGTTTTGCCCACAGGGCATCCATTACCGGGGTTTTAGCACTAAAAATGGCGTTATCCTGGCTGTCTTCGCGATAGCCGTAGCCATCCAGAATCACCAGTACCATAGGTTTTTTAGAAACCGACATTGCGACAACCTCACACTTAATAGATAAAAAATAATTGCGTAATTTTACTACAGCTGAATCGATAAAGTAGCCCCGGAAGATCAAATAATCGACCAGAGCGCGCCGCAGACGGCGTGGTTTTAGGTTTTTTTTTCCGTAGCGCCCCGCAAAAATGCAATCCAATGCACGCTCTGGCTGTATTTGCGCCAACGCGCAGGTATACTCCTTTCCTGGTTTTTTTAATCACTGAGTCGGGAGTTGTTACCCCCCATGCAAGAAATTATGCAATTTGTTAGTCGCCACCCTGTATTGAGTATCGCCTGGATTGCGTTACTGGCGGCTGTATTATTTACCACGTTTAAGAGCCTGACTTCCAAAGTGAAGGTGATTACGCGCGGAGAAGCCACACGTCTCATCAATAAAGAAGACGCCGTTGTCGTGGATTTACGTCAGCGCGACGACTTCCGCAAAGGCCATATCGCAGGCTCCACTAACCTGCTGCCGAGCGAAATCAAAGCCAACAACTTTGGCGAACTGGAAAAACACAAAAACAAACCTGTGATTGTGGTTGATGGTTCAGGCATGCAGTGCCAGGATTCAGCAACTGCGCTGATCAAAGCCGGTTTTGAGCAGGTGTCTGTACTGAAAGATGGCGTAGCGGGCTGGAGTGGTGAGAATCTGCCACTGGTTCGCGGTAAGTAATTTACCCGTCTTCTTTCATGCCGCAGGGTAAAAAGAACACTGGAGATAAGTCATGGCCAATATTGAGATCTATACCAAAGCAACCTGCCCGTTTTGCCATCGCGCAAAGGCGCTCCTGAACAGCAAGGGTGTGAGTTTCCAGGAGCTTCCGATTGACGGCGATGCCGTGAAGCGTGAAGAAATGATCAAGCGCAGTGGCCGTACTACGGTTCCGCAGATTTTTATTGATGCACAGCACATTGGTGGTTGTGACGACTTGTATGCGTTGGATGCGCGTGGTGGACTGGATCCGCTGTTGCGTTAAGGCGTACCGAAGTATTTAAAGGACAACACTAAAGGGTTTTCTCAACATGTCAGAACAAAATAACACTGAAATGGCTTTCCAGATCCAACGTATTTATACCAAGGATGTGTCTTTCGAAGCGCCAAATGCACCGCATGTTTTCCAGAAAGATTGGCAGCCAGAGGTTAAACTGGATCTTGATACCGCATCTACCCAACTGGCAGATGACGTGTATGAAGTAGTGCTGCGTGTCACCGTAACGGCTTCCCTGGGTGAAGAAACTGCGTTCCTGTGCGAAGTTCAGCAGGGCGGTATTTTCTCCATCAGTGGTATCGAAGGGACTCAGATGGCGCATTGCCTGGGCGCATACTGCCCGAACATCCTGTTCCCGTATGCCCGCGAATGCATCACCAGCCTGGTTTCACGCGGTACGTTCCCGCAACTGAACCTTGCGCCGGTCAACTTTGATGCGCTGTTCATGAACTATTTACAGCAGCAGGCTGGCGAAGGTACTGAAGAACATCAGGATGCCTGATGAACCAAAGTAATGCTTCAATGACTGTGATTGGTGCCGGCTCGTACGGCACCGCTCTTGCCATCACCCTGGCAAGAAATGGCCATCAGGTTGTCCTGTGGGGCCATGATCCTAAACATATCGCGACTCTCGAGCACGATCGCTGCAACGTCGCGTTCCTTCCTGATGTGCCTTTTCCCGACACGCTGCGCCTGGAAAGTGATTTAGCCACAGCGCTGGCCGCCAGTCGTAATATTCTGGTGGTGGTGCCGAGCCACGTCTTTGGCGAAGTGCTGCGTAACATCAAACCATTGATGCGTCCTGACGCACGACTGGTCTGGGCGACAAAAGGTCTGGAAGCGGAAACAGGGCGTCTGCTGCAGGACGTCGCGCGTGAAGCGCTGGGGGACTCAATTCCACTGGCGGTTATTTCCGGCCCGACGTTCGCCAAAGAGCTGGCTGCGGGCATGCCGACGGCGATTTCTCTGGCCTCGACGGACGACACTTTTGCTGACGATCTCCAGCAGTTGCTGCACTGCGGCAAAAGCTTCCGCGTTTATAGCAACCCGGATTTCATTGGCGTGCAGCTTGGCGGCGCGGTGAAAAACGTCATTGCCATTGGTGCGGGGATGTCTGACGGCATCGGTTTTGGCGCGAATGCACGAACCGCATTGATCACCCGTGGGCTGACCGAAATGTCTCGTCTTGGTGCGGCGCTGGGGGCCGATCCTGCCACCTTTATGGGGATGGCGGGTTTAGGCGATCTGGTGCTGACCTGTACCGACAACCAGTCGCGCAACCGTCGTTTTGGCATGATGCTCGGCCAGGGGATGGACGTGCAGGGTGCGCAGGACAAGATTGGCCAAGTGGTTGAAGGCTATCGCAATACGAAAGAAGTTCGTGAATTGGCGCACCGTTTTGGTGTTGAGATGCCAATAACCGAGGAAATTTATCAAGTATTGTATTGCGGAAAAAACGCGCGCGAGGCAGCATTGACGTTATTAGGCCGTGCACGCAAGGACGAGCTGAGTCGCCACTAGCTGTAAGGAACTGTTGAATATAACG
The DNA here is from genome assembly GCF_030332915.1 of Citrobacter sp. Cpo040. Taxonomy (NCBI): domain Bacteria; kingdom Pseudomonadati; phylum Pseudomonadota; class Gammaproteobacteria; order Enterobacterales; family Enterobacteriaceae; genus Citrobacter; species Citrobacter sp. Cpo040. The sequence goes on along the minus strand of NZ_JAOWGX010000035.1, from coordinate 286,417 downwards.
ACCCGACCCGCGAAGAACGGGTCGGTCGTTTTGCTACCTTCTGGAGTACGCAATGCCGTGTGAAGAACTGGATATCGTCTGGAAAAACATTAAAGCGGAAGCCCGGGCACTGGCGGAATGTGAGCCAATGCTGGCCAGTTTTTACCACGCAACGCTGCTCAAGCATGAAAATCTCGGCAGTGCGCTAAGCTATATGCTGGCGAATAAACTCGCCTCTCCGATCATGCCTGCCATTGCGATTCGCGAAGTCGTGGAAGAGGCCTATGCCGCCGATCCTGAAATGATTGCCTCAGCGGCCTGTGATATTCAGGCGGTACGTACGCGTGACCCGGCTGTCGATAAATATTCCACCCCACTTCTGTACCTGAAGGGTTTTCATGCGCTTCAGGCCTACCGTATTGGTCACTGGCTGTGGCATCAGGGGCGTCAGGCACTGGCGATCTTCCTGCAAAATCAGGTGTCCGTTAGCTTCCAGGTAGATATTCACCCGGCGGCAAAAATTGGCCGTGGGATCATGCTCGATCACGCCACCGGTATTGTGGTGGGTGAAACCGCGGTGATTGAAAACGACGTCTCTATTTTGCAATCCGTTACGCTCGGCGGGACCGGTAAAGCCGGCGGCGATCGTCATCCGAAAATTCGTGAAGGGGTGATGATTGGCGCGGGCGCGAAAATTCTCGGCAACATTGAAGTCGGACGCGGCGCGAAGATTGGCGCAGGTTCCGTGGTTTTACAGCCGGTCCCCCCGCACACTACCGCGGCAGGCGTTCCGGCACGCATCGTCGGTAAGCCAGACAGCGATAAGCCGTCCATGGATATGGATCAGCATTTCAATGGGATTCATCATACTTTCGAATACGGCGATGGCATCTGATTTCGAGCTATCTTACTTGTCATCTTGAACCTGGGCTGTGCTCGCCATCCTCACGTACTACGTGTACGCGCAGGTCGGCAAGCGCAGTCCGTGTCCAACCTGACTGCGCCGATAACGCTCGAAAAATAACGGTAAATTCTTTCGTAGGTCGGATAAGGCGTCAGCCGCCATCCGACAAAAATCAACTACGCAATACTGCGCCGGGATAACCTAACTGGCGCCAGGCCTCATACACTACCACCGACACCGCATTCGACAGGTTCATGCTGCGACTGTCCGGCATCATCGGAATACGAATTTTTTGTTCGGCAGGCAGCGCGTCGAGGATGCTGGCTGGCAGACCGCGAGTTTCCGGGCCAAACATCAGATAATCCCCATCCTGATAGCTTACCGCGCTATGCGCTGGCGTACCTTTGGTGGTCAGGGCAAACAGACGTTGCGGATTTTCTGCGGCGACGAAGGCGGCGTAATCAGGGTGGCGTTGCACGGCGGCAAATTCATGGTAATCCAGCCCCGCGCGACGCAGGCGCTTGTCGTCCAAGGTAAAGCCCATTGGCTCAATAATATGCAGACGAAAGCCGGTGTTGGCGCAAAGACGGATAATATTGCCGGTATTTGGCGGGATTTCTGGTTCGAATAAAACGATGTTTAGCATGCTGCCCCCTTAAGTACGGGGCAGCATAGCAAATTAACGTTTACGCCGCATTTCCACGTTTGGGCTGCATCGGGTAGTCAGCCACCTGTTTACCCAGTTCTTGTACCAGCGAATCACGGCTGATTTCGCTAATCGATTTCGCCCCGGTCAGGGTCATTGCCACCTTCATCTCTTTCTCGATCAGATTTAGTAGATTCGCCACCCCGGCCTGACCGTGGGTGGCCAGCGCGTACAGATAAGCACGTCCCAGCAGAACACTATCCGCGCCCAGCGCAATCATACGTACGACGTCCAGACCGTTGCGGATCCCACTATCTGCCAGAATGGTGATATCGCCTTTTACCGCATCGGCAATAGCGGGCAGCGCGCGAGCAGAAGACAGCACGCCATCTAACTGGCGGCCACCGTGGTTAGAGACAACAATACCATCCGCGCCAAAGCGTACGGCGTCTCGGGCATCTTCGGGATCGAGGATCCCTTTGATCACCATCGGACCATCCCAAAACTCGCGGATCCACTCGAGGTCTTTCCAGGAAATCGACGGATCGAAGTTATTCGCCAGCCAGCCGATGTAATCCTCAAGACCGGTAGGTTTACCAAGATAAGTCGAGATATTACCTAAATCATGTGGGCGACCGTTCAGGCCAACGTCCCATGCCCACTGTGGATGGGTGACTGCCTGCCAGTAGCGGCGTAGTGCGGCATTTGGGCCGCTCATCCCGGAATGGGCGTCACGGTAGCGTGCACCCGGTGTTGGCATATCGACGGTAAAGACCAGCGTGGAGCAACCCGCCGCTTTGGCGCGCTCCAGCGCGTTGCGCATAAAGCCGCGATCGCGCAGAACATATAGCTGAAACCACATTGGACGCTTGATGGTTGGGGCGACTTCTTCAATCGGACATACGGATACAGTGGAAAGCGTAAACGGAATGCCTTTGGCATCAGCGGCGGCGGCGGCCTGAACTTCGCCCCGGCGCGCGTACATGCCGCACAGACCGACAGGTGCAAGGGCCACCGGCATGGAGAGCGTTTCGTTGAACAGCTTTGTCTCCAGGCTCAGGTCGGACATATTCTTCAGCACGCGCTGGCGTAGCGCCACTTCCGACAGGTCTGCCACGTTACGACGCAAGGTGTGCTCTGCATACGCCCCACCGTCAATGTAGTGAAACAAGAAGGGGGGTAGGATGCGCTGGGCTGCGGCGCGATAGTCGCTGGCTGCTGAAATAATCATGTGTTGTTCTCCCTGCTATTCTCACCAGGGTCACCGGGCAGGCGGGTGATTCGCGCCTGGCGGGCCTGATCTTCATCAAATCGTTTAATCGTGGTATGGACAAAACTGAGGTGCGCCATCATCGCTTTGCGCGCGCCGTCGGCATCTCCGGCAACAATGGCATCCAGTACGGCCTGATGTTGTGCCGTCAGCTGTGAAAATACGGGCGGCACGAGGTACATACGCTGGCGGCTCTGTTTCACCGAAGACTGCAATACGTCGAAGAAACCGCGCATGGTCTGTAACAGCACCACGTTATGCGAGGCCTCCGCAATGGCGAGATGAAAGCGAACGTCTGCCTGCGAGGCGAGATCCGGATCTTCGCTTTGTGTGGCCTCGAAACAGAGCCTGATTTTCTCTTTGTCGGCAACAGTGGCGCGCATGGCTGCGTGCCAGGCGGTGCTGGCTTCGATGGCGTGGCGGGCTTCCAGAATATCGAAACTGTAATCAGGGTCGTCCGCCAGCAGGGTTTTCAGCGGCTGAACGATGTTTTGTTCAGACCATGCCTCATGCTGCCAGCGGATAAACGTCCCGCCGCCACGACGGCTAATCAGCACGCCTTCACTCACCAGCTTTGCTAACGCCTCGCGCAGCGAGTTGCGCGATACGCCGAGCTGTACGGCCAGCTGGCGCTCAGCGGGCAACTTCATGCCCGCCTCCAGCTGTTGTTCTTCAATCAGCGCCCGCACACGAGATGCGACTTCGTCTGACAGGCGTCTGGGCATCACTATCATGGAATCATCCAGGTTAAGACATAGGCCTGCAGCGTGGTAATCACACCCACCATGCAGGTGAAAATCAGGCTGTGCTTCACGGTAAAGCGGAACAGGTCAGACTCTTTCCCTACTAATCCTACTGCCGCACAGGCGATAGCAATGGACTGTGGAGAGATCATCTTGCCGGTCACGCCGCCGGTGGTATTTGCGGCCACCATCAGCACATCCGAAACGCCGATTTGCTGAGCGGCTGTGGCCTGCAGGGCGGCAAACAGTGCGTTTGATGAGGTGTCGGATCCAGTCAGGAATACCCCCAGCCAGCCGAGGAACGGCGAGAAGAAGGTAAACGCGCTGCCGGTGTGTGCCAGGGCCAGCGCCAGGGTGGATGAAAGCCCGGAGTAGTTAGAGATAAACGCGAATGCCAGCACCATCCCGATGGAGTAGATAGGCAGCGCCAGATCTTTCAGCGTGCTGCCAAAGGTCTGCAGCGCAGCAGATGGCTTCATTTTCAGCCAGACGATAGACAGCAGGGCGGCAAACAGTATTGCGGTACCGGTCGCGGAGAACCAGTCAAATTTGTACACCGCCGCGTAGGCTGTAGCTTCGTGTACGACCGGTGGCATACGGGCAACCAGCTTGTCGAGGAACGGAACCGGAATATTGACCACCCAGTGGTACATCGCGCCGCCTGGCGCAAACAGCGCTTTAAACGGCGGTATGCTCCACAGCGTGACGGTAGCGGTCAGGAACAGGAACGGTGACCAGGCGCGTACCACCTGCCCAGCGGTGTAGCGGGTGCGCGACAGATCCATATCGACCTGCGAAGCGCCCATATCGCCAAAACGGAAGATGCGTACCGGCTGCCAGCGTTTCAGGAACAGCGTCAGACACACCAGTGAGACCAGAGAAGAGATGATGTCCGGCAGTTCCGGCCCGATAAAGTTAGAGCTGAGGTACTGTGCGATAGCAAACGAGCCGCCAGCGACCATCACCGCAGGCCAGGTTTCTTTGACACCACGCCAGCCATCCATAATCGCCATAATCCAGAACAGCACGATAATGGTCAGGAACGGCAGTTGACGACCTACCATCTGGCCAATCTCGAAGCTGTCCAGTCCGGTAACCTGACCGGCAACCAGAATCGGAATGCCCATTGCGCCAAAAGCGACCGGCGCGGTATTTACGATCAGGCACAAACCTGCCGCATACAGCGGGTTAAAGCCAAGACCAACCAGCAGTGCGGCGGTAATCGCTACCGGAGCACCGAAGCCTGCTGCTCCTTCGAGGAATGCCCCAAAGGAGAAACCGACAATCAGCATTTGCAGACGCTGGTCTGGGGTAATCGAGAGTATCGATGATCGGATAATGTCGAACTGTCCGGTCTTCACCGAGATTTTATAGACGAATACCGCGGCGATAATGATCCAGGCAATTGGCCACAGACCGTAGAAGAAACCGTACACTACGGATGCCAGCGCGTGATCGACCGGCATTTTGTAAAACAGCAGGGCGACTGCCAGAGCAATCACCACCGTCCAGGACGCCGCAACATAGCCTTTCAGCTTGAGCTTAATCAGGGCGAAGAAAAAAAACAGGATAGGGAGCGATGCGATCAGGCTGGAAAGCCAGATATTACCGGCCGGGTCGTAGTTCTGTTGCCAGAGATTCATTGCAGGTCTCCTGGGGGCCGCCGACATAATGGAATGAGTCTTTGCTCAAATCTTCGTCACACTATGTGTAAAAGTGGCCCTGCCAATATTGTTGTGTAGGGATAATGACAATGAATGGTTAATCAAATGTTATTTGTTGGCAACGGTATTGTACGTACATTTTAATGAAATGTGAGGTGTTGGTATAATCTGGCTAAAATTGGTAGGGCCAATTGAGAGGGGAAATGAAGGACCGGGCAAGCGGATGTTGCCCGGTGGGAGATTAGAACTCGCTCTTCGCGAAGCCCGTCATCTCTTTCAGGCCCATTTCACGGCCAAGCTCGGTCATCGGGTGGACGACGATCAGGCCGCGCACGCTTTTCTTCAGTTTGCCCATGTCAGCCTGCTCTTTTTTGGTGATGGCCCGACGGAACGGAAGTTTTGTCAGCTTTTGCGCTTCTTTACTCAGCTTCTGGCCGTGAACTTCACGCAGGCGTGCGATCTCGGCTTCCAGAGTTTCTTTCTCTTTTTCCAGCTCGGCGTATTTGTCGGCGGCTTCAACCAGGGACAGGTCTGCCTGCTGGTGGCGAATAGCGTCCAGACGATCGCTCAGGCGTTTAATTTCGTTTTTTTCGACTTCTTTCATAGGATAGCTTCTGATAAAAATAGGATGAATGCCCTATAGTATGCGCGCAGAGCGGGATTATTCACAACTGCTCGAAGATAAATAATCAAATACCGTAAGTATTAATTAGCTAATGATAATGTTAATACATTGATTAACAAGGAATTTTAAGCAATAAGATCGGTCATGATGCTTTTTATTGACGTGTTTGCGATGAAGCACGTTTTCCTCAATATAAACACCCAACTGATCCTAAACTTAAATGATCAACCGCACAGGCTGAGCGCGGTTAATACATGGAGGAGGGAAGATTATGGCGAAAATAGGTGAGAACGTTTCAATCCTGATTGATAAAACTGTCGATTTTATGGCTTCAAGCCAGGCTTTTCGCGAATATTTGAATAAAACACCGCCGCGCAACGTTGTCCCTTCAGAAATACCGCAGGAAAACGCGCAGCTGTATCTGCAACGTCTGGCGTACTATCGGCAGCTGTATCGACCGCAGCAGGAAGAGAAATAAGCAAACATCGTCTTATTTTTGAAAGGCTTTTTTTAAGCTGATTTTAGAAATCAGCTCGGTCAGGGAAAGGACCATGGTGGATCGTACCATCTGCTGGTAACGCTGGATCTGCATGGCATGCAAACCAGAGTCTGAGGTATCAAACTGGGGTGGCGGCGGGAGTGCCGTCACGCAGTGAAGTTCACCAAACGGTCCAAGAATTTCGTCGTCGGTGAATGCGTATTCGTTGCCGTCGTGATTCAGCTCCTCCCGCAGCGCCATCAGCAGCTCCGCATCTTCATACTCCGGGCGACTGAGTACGCCCAGGCCGTAGATTAACTTCAGACGAACAGAAAGATCGCCCAACGGACCATCGCCGTCGAGCAGCGGTTCTACGGCGTATTTCACCGCATAGTCGTCTTTGCGAAATACCTGAAGCACAAGGATATTCACCGCCTCGGTGAGCAGTTCTACGGCGGTGATGAGGAAGCTGCGTACGGTTTTGCCAGCATTCAGACGCTCAAGCACACGATTTTCAAAGGCCTGCGTTTGTTCCATTATTGCCTGCATATCTGACAATCTATTATTCAGGCGCAGGATATCCTGCGCCAGGTCCTGCATCATTTCTTTGCGTTATACGCGTTAACAGCCTCAAGCACGACATCACTATTGGCATCCAGACCGGATACCTGCGCCAGCGCGGCCTGCGGACCTTTTTCGTCGATCAGCGCGGCCAGTTCCTGTGCCTGCGGATCTTCCTCACTGCGATAGTGCATTGCAGCGGCAATACCGGTGACCAGATTGGCGTGCGGCAGACCATACTCCAGCGTACCCAGCAGTGGTTTAATCAGGCGGTCGCCTGCGCTAAGTTTACGCAGCGGCTGACGACCCACGCGCTCAACGTCATCTTTCAGATACGGGTTTTCAAAACGACCGAGGATTTTCTGAATGTATGCCGCATGTTTTGCTGCATCAAAGCCATAGCGTTTGATCAGTACCGCGCCGCTCTCTTCCATCGCACCTTTTACCACTGCGCGGATTTTCTCGTCGAGAATCGCGTCACGGATGGTTTGATGACCGGTCAATTTTCCGAGGTACGCGGTTATAGCATGCCCGGTGTTCAGCGTGAAGAGTTTACGTTCGACAAATGCCATCAGGTTATCAGTTAATTCCATTCCTGGGATGTTTGGCAGTTCACCTTTGAACTGTGTTTTGTCGACAATCCACTCACTGAAGGTTTCGACGGTAACTTCCAGCGGATCGTTGGTTGCTGAAGCCGAAGGCGGAACAATGCGGTCCACGGCAGAATCGACAAAGCCAACATGTTCTTCAACCCAGGCTTTATCTTCATCTGCTAACGCGTTCATTACATGGCCTTTCAACTGGGTCGTTCCGCGCACCATGTTTTCACAAGCGATGATATTTAGCGGAGTAGCGATGCCCTGCGCCTTGCGTTTAACCAGTCCTTTGGCGATGGCTGGAGCGATACGCTCAAGCACAACCGGACCGACGGCGGTAGTGACTAAATCTACGTGGGCAATCAGTTCAACAACATCATCGCCGATGCTGCTCACGGCGTTGACGCCAGAGACGGTATCAATCTGCTCGTTTTCACCCACGACATGAACCTGATAGCTATGACGGGCATTCAGGGCATCGAGCACGACCTGATTTACATCCGCGAACGTCAGCTGTATCCCCGCGTCCGCCAGCAGTTTGCCGATAAAGCCACGACCGATATTACCTGCGCCAAAATGTAATGCTTTCATAGTATTAACCTTCATTAATGTTTTTACCCAAGAGGGCTGGGGTGAGGCTTTTCCCTCAACCTAACCCTCTCCACAAGGGAGAGGATATCGCCTTCATATTTCGAACTGCAGATGCGTTGGCTCTCCTCGCTCACCCCAGTCACGTACTTATGTACGCTCCTGGGGATTCACTGCGTTGCCGCCTTCCTGCAGCTCGAACTATTTTGGGGATACTTAACTGTTAAGCTTTTTTACCTGCCAGCAGTTCCAGAACTTCATCCACGCTGGTGGTATGGGCCAGACGTTCGATCACGGATTCATCATCCAGAGCGTTGGTCAGGCTGGTAATCACCTGGATGTGCTCGTTGTTACGCGCTGCGATACCAATAACCAGACGGGCAATATCGTCTTCTTCTTCACCGAAGCGAACGCCTTCCGGGTACTGGCAGAACACCACACCGGTTTTCAGCACGCGGTCTTTGGCTTCAACCGTACCGTGCGGTACTGCGATGGACTCACCCAGGTAAGTCGGGGTCAGTTTTTCGCGGTCCAGCATCGCCTCAACGTATTCTGGCTCAACGTAGCCACCTTTCACCAGTTGCTCACCAGCAAAGCGAATCGCTTCTTCTTTGTTAGCCGCTTTACGGCCAAGGAAGATGTTCTCCGCACCCAGTTTGAACAGGTGGGTATCACCCTCTTCAAAGCTGTCTTTCAGGTGGTCGCGAACTTTCTCCTCGTTCACGTTGTGGCGCTGTGCTGCAACCAGACGTTCGGTCAGGCTGGAGTACAGGCCGCTGTCGAGGAAGTTGGTCAGCGAAATGTGCTGTGCCTGAGGCACCTGGCGCATCGCGCGTTCGGTCAGGTCACGGTGGGTAATGACCAGGTCCACATCCGGCGGCAGATTGTTAATCGCGCTGTTAGTGACGGAAATCTGAGAAAGACCGGCATCCTGCACTTTCTTACGCAGTACGCCCGCACCCATGGCGCTGGAACCCATACCGGCATCGCAGGCAACGATGATTTTACGCACATGGCTCAGGTCGCTGGTCACGTCGCCAGCTGCCAGCGGAGATGCGCCTTTGGATTCCGCTTTCATGTCGTTCATACGACGGGTTGCGGCATCAATGTCATCATCTTCTTTCACTTTGCTGGTTTTCAGCAGAATGGCTGAGACCACAAAGGAGACTGCCATAGCAGCACAGATAGCAGCGATGTTAGCGAAGTATGCGCCCTTCGGTGTCATTGCCAGCACGGCCAGGATAGAACCCGGAGACGCCGGAGAAACCAGACCGCCGTTCAGGATAGTCAGGGTAAATACGCCAGTCATACCGCCGAGGATAACGGCCAGGATCAGACGCGGGTTCATCAGAACGTACGGGAAGTAAATTTCGTGGATACCACCCAGGAAGTGTATGATAGCCGCGCCGCCCGCAGACTGCTTAGCGCTGCCGCGACCGAAGAACATGTACGCCAGCAGCACGCCCATACCCGGACCTGGGTTAGCTTCAATCAAGAAGAAGATGGATTTGCCCATCTCATGGGACTGCTGAATACCCAGCGGTGAGAAAATACCGTGGTTGATGGCGTTGTTGAGGAACAGGATTTTCGCCGGTTCAACGAAGATAGACGCCAGCGGCAGCATGTCATGGACAACCATGAAGTTAACGCCTGCCGCCAGAATTTTGGACAGTGCTTCAACCAATGGACCAATGCCAAGGAATGCCAGAATGGCGAGGATCATACCGATGATGCCAGCGGAGAAGTTATTCACCAGCATCTCAAAACCGGATTTGATCTTACCGTCTACCCAGTTGTCGAAGTGTTTGATCGCCCAGCCGCCCAGTGGACCTGCAATCATCGCGCCGAGGAACATTGGCATGTCCGCACCGACGATAACGCCCATGGTGGTGATTGCACCGACTACGCCGCCACGCTCGCCGCCAACCAGTTTACCACCGGTATAACCGATCAGTAGCGGCAGCAGATAGGTGATCATCGGGCCGACCAGCTTCGCCAGCGTTTCGTTCGGCAACCACCCTGTCGGAATGAATAATGCGGTGATAATACCCCACGCGATAAACGCGCCGATATTTGGCATCACCATGTTGCTGAGGAATCGACCAAAGCTTTGCACCTTGATCTTAATATCGGATGACATAAAAACACCCCTTCTTATGTTTGCTATCACGCAGGCTGAAAGCCCGAGGTTTGTTAATGTAGCGGCAGGAGGTAGCCGGACCCTGTAGATACTGCGAAATCTGGCACTGAATCGTTCAACTGTCCAGTCGACGGCCTTTTATGTGACATTCGTCACGTAAATATAGGGTGTATGGCGTTGGTTAATGTGATTTTCATCACAAAATACCGGTACAAAAAAACATCGCAGCGCAATATTTCGCTGAAAATGAGGATTAAATGTGAAGTGATTCACATTTTTGCTTTCCTTGTTTGTTGGATTTTTGTGATGTGAATCGCAAAGTATTTTCATCTGAAATTTATCAGATGTGATCTGCGGCAGGTTCTACCCCCGACATTTTTTATTGCAAAACAAAGCAATTTCTCACCAGAAAAAATATTTATTTTGTGGTATGGCAAAAACCCTTAACTCCAGTTATGTTCAAAACATCAGCCAGGGTGCATACGGCTGCCGGCATAAAAAAACTCTAATTAGCGTGAATTCGAGGCAGGTATGTTTCTAAATTATTTCGCGTTGGGCGTGCTGATTTTCGTATTTCTGGTTCTGTTTTATGGAATCATCGCCATCCACGATATCCCCTATAACATGGCTAAGAAGCGCAACCATCCCCATGCCGATGCCATCCATACTGCAGGATGGGTGAGCTTGTTCACTCTTCATGTTATTTGGCCGTTCCTGTGGATCTGGGCCACGCTCTACCAGCCTGAAAAGGGATGGGGAATGCAGTCACACATCACACCGACCGGAAAGGAGTCAGACCCTGAGATTGCCGCGCTGGCAGCGCGAATCACCCAGTTGGAAAAAAGACTGGATGGGGAGAAAAAAACCGATAACTCCACCTTTCCGGAGATTTAATCATGGATTTGTTGATAGTCCTGACCTATGTGGCCTTTGCCTGGGCCATCTTTAAAATATTCCGTATTCCGGTAAACCAATGGACGCTTGCTACCGCTGCATTAGGTGGGGTGTTCATTGTTGCGGGATTGATTTTATTAATGAACTATAACCACCCGTATACCTTTACGGCGCAAAAAGCGGTTATTTCAATTCCGGTCACTCCGCAAGTCACAGGAATTGTTAGTGAGGTAACGGATAAAAATAATCAGCTAATTAAAAAAGGTGATGTGCTGTTTAAGCTCGATCCGGTACGGTATCAGGCGCGTGTCGACAGGCTGCAGGCTGATCTGGTTACCGCTACGCACAACATCGACAACCTGAAAGCACAGTTGTCGGAAGCGGTCGCCAATACCACCCGCGTGTCTGCGGAACGTGACCGCCTGTATAAAGATTATCAACGCTATTTGAAAGGCAGTCAGGCGAAGGTTAACCCGTTCTCTGAAAGCGATATCGATAACGCCCGGCAAAACTATCTGGCTCAGGATGCGCTGGTGAAAGGCTCAGTAGCGGAACAGACGCAGATTCAGAGCCAGTTAGACAGTATGGTCAACGGTGAGCAATCCCAGGTCGCCTCCCTGCGCGCCCAGCTTGCCGAAGCCAACTATAATCTTGAGCAGACCGTTGTGCGTGCGCCCAGCAACGGTTACGTGACGCAGGTGCTCATTCGCCCGGGGACTTACGCCGCCGCGTTGCCTCTGCGACCAGTTATGGTATTTATTCCTGAACAAAAACGGCTAATCGTGGCGCAATTTCGCCAGAACTCACTGCTGCGTCTTGAGCCGGGCGATGAAGCCGAAGTGGTATTCAACGCGCTGCCAGGCCAGGTGTTCAGCGGCAAACTAACCAGTATCCTTCCCGTTGTGCCGGGAGGTTCTTATCAGGCGCAGGGGGCATTACAGTCCTTAACGGTGGTGCCGGGGACCGATGGCGTATTGGCAACCATTGAACTGGATCCGAATGCCGATGTGGAGGCGCTGCCGGACGGTATCTATGCCCAGGTGGCGGTCTATTCCGACCATTTCGCCCACGTGTCGGTGATGCGTAAAGTGCTGCTGCGCATGACCAGCTGGATGCATTACCTTTATTTGGATCATTGAGACTGCCATCACCTGCCATTTTCAGTGACCTGAGCCATACTAAGCGGTGTCCCACTATCGTTGGGCACCGCTTTTTTGTTGGCAAAAAGGACCCGGCATGAAACTCATTGGCAGCTATACCAGCCCTTTTGTGCGTAAAATTTCTATTCTGTTACTGGAAAAGGGCATCACCTTCGAATTTGTGAATGAACTCCCCTATAACGCGGATAGCGGCGTGGCGCGCTATAACCCGTTAGGTAAAGTACCCGCGTTGGTCACCGATGCGGGCGAGTATTGGTTTGATTCTCCTATCATCGCGGAATATATAGAGCTACTGGATATTGCACCAGCCATGCTGCCGCGTGATCCGCTGGCCGCGCTGAAGGTACGCCAGTTGGAAGCGTTGGCAGACGGCATTATGGATGCCGGTTTAGTTTCGGTGCGCGAACAGGCTCGCCCTGCCGCGCAGCAGTCAGAAACTGAATTGTTACGTCAGCGTGAGAAGATCACCCGTAGTCTGGATGTGCTGGAAGGCTATCTGGCGGATGGTACGCTGAAAACGGATACGGTTAACCTGGCAACCATTGCGATTGCCTGCGCCGTCGGTTATCTCAATTTCCGTCGGGTTGCGCCCGGCTGGTGTGTTGATCGCCCCCGTCTGGTCAAACTGGTGGAAACGCTCTTTCAACGCGAGAGTTTTGCCCGTACAGAACCGCCAAAGGCTTGATGCGTATTATGTCCGCCTGAGCAAAGTCACGGTACAATCCTTCCTATATCGATATCCCTCTCCACGGTGGAGAGGGCCACCAACAGCCAGGCCCTTTCATGACAACCGACATGCGTTCACTCTACAGCCAGCTTCCTGCTATCGATCGTTTATTGCGCGATAGCGCCTTCCCAGCCCTACGTGAATCTCACGGCCATACCCGGGTGGTTGACCTGCTGCGTCACATGCTCGATGAAGCCAGAGAAGCTATTCGCGACACGCACGCGCTCCCGGCATGGTGTGAGGACTGGGCGCAAGAAGCCAGCGCCCGGCTGGAACGAGAATCGCAAAGTGCGCTACGCCCGGTGATTAACCTGACCGGAACGGTGCTGCATACCAACCTTGGGCGCGCGTCGCAGGCCGAAGAAGCAATTGAAGCGGTGGTACAGGCGATGCGCACGCCGGTGACGCTGGAATACAGTCTGGATGATGCCGGGCGGGGACATCGGGATCGGGCGTTGGCGGATTTACTCTGCCGTCTGACGGGGGCGGAAGACGCCTGTATCGTCAATAACAATGCGGCAGCTGTTCTGCTGATGCTGGCCGCCACGGCGAACGGCAAAGAGGTGGTTGTGTCTCGCGGCGAGCTGGTGGAAATAGGCGGCGCGTTTCGTATTCCGGACGTCATGTGTCAGGCCGGATGCATTCTACGCGAGGTGGGGACCACCAACCGGACCCATGCGAAAGATTACCGCCAGGCGGTGAATGAAAACACCGGTCTGCTGATGAAAGTGCATACCAGTAATTACAGCATTGAAGGCTTCACAAAGTCGGTGGATGAGGCGGAGCTGGCCGTAATTGGCCAGGAGCTGGATGTACCGGTGGTGGCGGATCTGGGCAGTGGTTCGCTGGTCGATCTCAGTCTGTATGGTTTGCCGCAGGAGCCGATGCCGCAGCAACTGATTGCTGCTGGCGTCAGTCTGGTGAGTTTCTCCGGCGATAAACTGCTGGGCGGGCCGCAGGCTGGGATAATTGTCGGTAAAAAAGAGATGATCGCTCGTTTGCAGAGCCATCCGCTGAAACGCGCATTACGGGCAGATAAAATGACACTGGCTGCGCTGGAAGCGACGCTACGGCTCTATCTGCACCCGGAAGCTCTGGCGGAGAAGTTGCCGACGTTGCGCCAGCTCACCCGCTCACAAGAAGCGATCCACGCGCAGGCACAGCAATTACAGGCACAGCTTGCAGAGCATTATGGTGATGAGTTCGCCCTGAATGTGATGCCCTGCCTGTCGCAGATTGGCAGCGGCTCACTACCTGTTGATAGGCTGCCCAGCGCGGCGCTAACCTTTACCCCACATGACGGGCGCGGGAGCCGCCTCGAAGCGTTGGCAGCCCGTTGGCGTACGCTGCCCGTGCCGGTTATTGGGCGAATTTATGATGGCCGCTTATGGCTGGATCTGCGCTGCCTTGAAGACGAGACCCGGTTTATGGAGATGATGCTGAAATGATTATTGCAACCGCCGGACACGTTGACCACGGAAAAACAACGTTATTACAGGCGATTACCGGTGTGAATGCCGACCGTCTGCCGGAAGAAAAAAAGCGCGGCATGACCATCGATCTCGGCTATGCCTACTGGCCGCAGCCGGATGGGCGGGTGCTGGGGTTTATCGACGTTCCTGGACACGAAAAGTTTCTGTCCAACATGCTGGCGGGGGTCGGCGGCATCGATCACGCGTTGCTGGTGGTGGCGTGTGATGATGGCGTAATGGCGCAAACCCGTGAGCATTTGCAAATTCTGCAGCTGACGGGCAATCCGCAGATCACCGTGGCACTCACGAAAGCCGACCGCGTAGACGAAGCAAGAATTGAAGAGGTACGTGCGGAGATTCAGGCCACGCTGGGGAATTATGGTTTCGCGGAGTCGGTGCTTTTCGTCACTGCGGCCAATGAAGGCCGTGGCATAGAGGAACTGCGTGACCATTTGTTGCAATTAACGTCGCGCGAGCATGCCCGCGATCACAGCTTCCGCCTGGCGATTGACCGCGCCTTTACGGTCAAAGGCGCAGGGCTGGTGGTGACCGGGACGGCGCTCAGCGGTGAAGTGAATGTCGGTGACACGCTGTGGCTCACGGGCGTCAACAAACCGATGCGCGTACGTAGCCTGCATGCACAAAATCAGGCCACCGACCGCGCGCAAGCGGGACAACGTATTGCGCTGAATATTGCCGGTGATGCGCAAAAAGAAGAACTAAACCGCGGTGATTGGCTGCTTTCTGATGCGCCGCCAGAGGCTTTTACCCGCGTGATTGTTTCTTTAGAACATGCCGCGCCGCTGATGCAGTGGCAACCGTTGCATATTCACCACGCGGCTAGCCATGTTACCGGGCGTATCTCTCTGCTTGAAGGGACACTAGCTGAACTGGTGTTTGATACACCACTCTGGCTTGCCGATAACGACCGTCTGGTGCTGCGTGATATTTCTGCCCGTACAACGCTGGCAGGTGCACGTGTTGTGACGCTTAATCCGCCGCGACGCGGAAAGCGTAAGCCGGAATATTTGCAGTGGTTGTCGGCGCTGGAAAATGTGCAGAACGACGGCGACGCCCTGGCGCTGCATTTGACGCGTGGGGCGGTGAATATTCCTGATTTCGCATGGGCGCGTCAGCTCAACGGCAACGGGATGCGCCCGTTGATTGAGCAACATGGTTTTATTCAGGCGGGATACAGTCTGTTGAATGCCCCCGTTGCCGCGCGTTGGCAGCGAAAAGTTCTCGATACGCTGGCGACCTACCATGAGCAGCACCGTGATGAACCAGGACCCGGGCGCGAGCGCCTGCGCCGTATGGCTTTGCCGATGGAAGACGAAGCGCTGGTATTGCTGCTAATTGAAAAGATGCGCGAGAGTGGCGCTATTCATAGCCATCATGGCTGGTTGCATTTGCCGGAACATAAGGCGGGTTTCAGCGATGAGCAGTTGGCAATCTGGCAAAAAGTAGAACCACTTTTTGGCGATGAGCCGTGGTGGGTGCGCGATTTGGCAAAACAGACGGGAACGGATGAGCAGATGATGCGTGTGGCGTTACGACAAGCGGCACAGCAAGGTATCATTACCGCGATCGTGAAAGATCGTTATTACCGTAACGATCGGATTGTGGCCTTTGCCAATATGATCCGCGAACTGGATCAGGAAAGGGGATCGACATGTGCCGCCGATTTTCGCGACAGGCTTAACGTTGGGCGCAAATTGGCTATCCAAATTCTGGAATATTTTGACCGCATTGGTTTTACTCGCCGTCGGGGAAATGATCATTTATTACGCGATGCCTTGCTGTTCCCTGAAAAATAATGAAACAATTAATTCATGGATTAAATGAATTAATACAAAATAGATGTTGATTGAAATAAGCACATTAGATTATGAACCTAATGTGCTTTTTAATTGTAAGTGTTATTAAAATAACAACCACGATCATATTTTGTTGGAAATTTCACTCGTATGCTTCCTGACTCTTTAGAGTAATTAAGGATCGTACAATGGCTGCTTCAACATTTTTTATTCCTTCCGTGAATGTAATCGGCGCTGACGCATTAAAAGACGCAATGAATACAATGGCGGAATATGGTTTTCGCCGTACGCTGATTGTTACGGATGCCATGCTGACGAAATTAGGTATGGCTGGCGATATTCAAAAAGCGCTACAGGAACATGATATTTCCAGCGTAATTTACGATGGTACGCATCCTAACCCCACGACCAGTAACGTTGCTGCTGGCCTGAAAATGCTGAAAGAAAATGACTGTGATAGCGTTATTTCTCTCGGCGGCGGCTCTCCTCACGATTGTGCGAAGGGCATTGCGCTGGTGGCGGCTAATGGTGGCGATATTCGTGACTACGAAGGTGTAGACCGCTCTGCAAAACCGCAGCTGCCGATGATCGCCATCAACACCACGGCGGGTACGGCATCTGAAATGACCCGCTTCTGCATCATCACTGATGAAGTACGCCACATTAAAATGGCGATTGTGGATAAGCATGTTACACCGCTGCTGTCCGTCAATGACTCCTCGCTGATGGTCGGTATGCCGAAGTCTCTGACGGCGGCCACCGGTATGGATGCGCTGACTCACGCTATCGAAGCCTATGTTTCTATTGCTGCGACCCCCATTACCGATGCGTGTGCGCTGAAAGCGGTCACCATGATTGCGGAAAACCTGCCAGTCGCCGTGGAAGATGGCAGCAATGTTCAGGCGCGTGAAGCCATGGCTTATGCGCAGTTCCTTGCAGGTATGGCATTTAACAACGCCTCTTTGGGTTACGTGCACGCCATGGCGCACCAGTTGGGTGGCTTCTACGATCTGCCACACGGTGTATGTAACGCAGTGCTGCTGCCGCATGTGCAGGTTTTCAACAGCAAAGTTGCTGCCGCTCGTCTGCGTGATTGCGCGGCTGCGATGGGCGTTAACGTTGCTGGACTGAGTGCAGAGCAAGGGGCGGAAGCCTGTATCGCGGCGATCCGCGAACTGGCGCAGAAAGTGAATATTCCGGCTGGGCTGCGTGAGCTGAACGTGAAAGAAGAAGATTTTGCCGTTCTGGCGACTAATGCCCTGAAAGATGCCTGTGGTTTCACTAACCCGATTCAGGCGACACATGAAGAAATTATGGCGATTTATCGTGCTGCCATGTAATTCGTGATACCTGTCGTAAAGCAGTAAAAGGCTGGCGAATAATTCGCCAGTCCCGTCTACCCTTGTAGTACCCCTACAGCAAGGAGACGGTCATGACCAATAACCCCCCTTCAACGCGTATTTATCCCGGCGAGTATGGTTACCCTCTGAAGTTAAAAGCCCGATACGATAACTTTATCGGCGGTGACTGGGTCGCACCGGTGGACGGTGAGTATTACCAAAACCTGACGCCGGTAACCGGGCAATTACTGTGCGAAGTGGCCTCTTCCGGCAAAAAGGACATCGATTTGGCACTGGATGCCGCGCACAAAGCAAAAGATAAATGGGCGCAGACTTCCGTGCAGGACAGGGCGGCGATTTTGTTCAAAATTGCCGATCGTATGGAGCAAAATCTGGAGCTGCTGGCGACGGCTGAAACCTGGGATAACGGTAAACCCATCCGTGAAACCAGCGCGGCAGATGTGCCGCTGGCGATTGACCATTTCCGCTATTTCGCGTCCTGTATTCGTGCACAGGAAGGGGGAATAAGCGAAGTTGATAGCGATACCGTGGCGTATCACTTCCATGAACCTCTTGGCGTGGTGGGGCAAATTATCCCGTGGAACTTCCCGCTGTTGATGGCCAGCTGGAAGATGGCGCCTGCCCTGGCTGCCGGTAACTGTGTCGTGCTTAAACCTGCGCGCCTGACGCCGCTGTCCGTGTTGTTGCTGATGGAAGTTGTCGGCGATCTGCTCCCGCCTGGCGTGGTGAACGTGGTAAACGGCGCGGGTGGGGAAATCGGTGAGTATCTGGCGACGTCAAAACGCATTGCAAAAGTGGCGTTTACCGGCTCAACGGAAGTTGGGCAGCAGATCATGCAGTACGCCACGCAGAACATTATCCCTGTTACGCTGGAGCTGGGCGGGAAATCCCCCAATATCTTCTTCGCGGACGTGATGGATGAAGAAGATGCGTTCTTTGACAAAGCGCTGGAAGGTTTTGCATTGTTTGCCTTCAACCAGGGCGAAGTATGTACCTGCCCGAGTCGTGCGCTGGTACAAGAATCCATTTACGAACGTTTTATGGAAAGAGCTATTCGTCGGGTGGAAAGTATCCGTAGCGGCAACCCGTTAGACAGCGTGACGCAAATGGGCGCGCAGGTGTCGCATGGTCAACTGGAAACCATTCTGAATTACATCGACATTGGTAAAAAAGAAGGGGCAGATGTTCTCACCGGCGGGCGGCGCAAACAGCTGGATGGCGAGTTAAAAGAGGGGTACTACCTCGAACCGACCATTCTGTTTGGTAAGAACAACATGCGGGTTTTCCAGGAGGAGATCTTCGGGCCGGTGCTGGCTGTCACGACGTTTAAAACCATGGAAGAGGCGCTGGAAATCGCTAATGACACCCAATATGGGCTTGGCGCTGGCGTCTGGAGTCGTAACGGAAATCTGGCGTACAAAATGGGACGTGGGATTCAGGCGGGGCGAGTTTGGACCAACTGTTACCATGCTTACCCGGCACATGCGGCGTTCGGCGGCTACAAGCAGTCGGGTATCGGGCGCGAGACGCATAAGATGATGCTTGAGCATTATCAGCAAACCAAATGCCTGTTAGTGAGCTACTCTGATAAACCACTGGGGCTGTTTTAATTTCACGTCACCTACTGCCCGGTCGCGTTTAGCGTACCGGGCATCAAGTTATGTCCTCAGGTAAGTGGCTGGGGTGAACGAACGCAGCCAACAAAGAAGCAGCTCAAAAGACGACGGGTATATATAAACCCATATATCGTTATATAAATAAGATAATTGCATCCAATCTGGTCATTCCAATACTATTATCAACTCTATTGTTTAAATCAAATTGCATCCGAATTTCTTAATTTAAATCCCTGAGGCAAATATGTTCCTTAATTATTTTGCATTAGGAGTGCTTATTTTTGTATTCCTGGTCATTTTTTACGGGATTATTATTCTGCATGATATTCCCTATCTAATTGCAAAGAAACGTAACCATCCTCATGCCGACGCAATACATGTTGCGGGTTGGGTTAGTTTGTTTACCTTACATGTTATTTGGCCCTTTTTATGGATCTGGGCAACGCTTTATCGCCCGGAACGCGGGTGGGGCATGCAGAGCGCGGATTCTTCCCTGATCCAGCTTCAGGCAAGGGTTGCGGATCTGGAAAAGAAACTGGGTGAGGCCAAGACCTCTCCGGCGGAGTAATATCGATGGATTTACTGATTGTTCTGACCTATGTGGCGTGTGCATGGTCAATATTTAAAATTTTTAAAATTCCTGTAAATAAATGGACAGTTCCTACCGCGGCATTAGGCGGTATATTCATTGTTTGCGGACTTATATTACTGATGAATTATAACCATCCGTATACATTTAAGGCACAAAAAGCGGTAATTTCTATTCCCGTGGTGCCGCAGGTAACGGGTGTAGTGACAGAAGTGACGGATAAGAAGAATACGCTAATCAAAAAAGGCGAGGTTCTGTTTAAGCTTAATCCAGGGCGTTATCAGGCGCGGGTCGATCGCCTGAAGGCTGATATTGTCACCGCACAGCATAAAGAGCAGGCTCTGGTTGCGCAGTTAGACGAAATGAAAGCCAACACGCAGCGGGCAAAGGCCACGCGTGACAAACTGGCAAAAGATTACCAGCGCTATGCGCAGGGGAGTCAGGCGAAGGTGAATCCTTTTTCTGAACGCGATATCGACGCGGCGCGCCAAAACTACCTGGCGCAGGAAGCTTCGGTGAAATCCTCCGTTGCAGAACAACAGCAAATTCAGAGCCAGTTGGACAGCCTGGTACTGGGTGAGAATTCGCAAATTGCCAGCCTGAAAGCACAGCTAGCGGAAGCAGAGTTCAACCTGGACCAGACCGTGGTTCGCGCGCCCAGCGATGGTTACGTCACTCAGGTGCTGATGCGCCCAGGAACCTATGCCGCCGCGCTGCCGATGCGCCCGGTCATGGTATTCATCCCGGATCAGAAACGACAAATTATCGCCCAGTTCCGTCAAAACTCGTTGTTGCGACTGGAACCAGGCGATGAAGCGGAAGTGGTGTTTAATGCCCTGCCGGGTAAGGTGTTTAGCGGTAAACTGGCCGCCATTAGTCCGGCAGTACCGGGTGGTACATACCAGTCGAACGGGGCACTGCAATCTTTAAACTCTACGCCCGGTTCGGAAGGGGTAATCGCCACGATTGAGCTGAACGACAATGCGGATGTGAACGCATTACCTGATGGGATTTACGCCCAGGTTGCCGTTTACTCTGACCATTTCGAACATGTGTCGGTCATGCGCAAGGTGTTGCTGCGGATGACCAGTTGGGTGCATTACCTGTATCTCGACCACTAAGCGCAGGCTATTTCGCTTACTCAGGCTGTCGTATCGCCTGAGCAAGCTGCTGACGTATCTCCGCGAGCATTGCATCGAGAATATACTGCACTCGCCAGGGCTGGTATTCACGCTTGCGGAAAATCGCCACTAAATCCAACCACCATTCATGTTGCTCCGAAAAACACGGGACCAGCATCTCGGAACGACAATCTCTTTGCACACTTTCATTTGGCGCAAAAACAATCCCCAAATGATTACGTGCCAGCGCCAGTGCGGATTGTGTATTGTCGCAGATGTAATTTCCCGTCACACGATAGTCACGCATCTTTTTGTCTTCAGCAGAATTGAATCGCCAAATGTTGGCATCATCAATCATCATAGAATCAATTAGAATGCAGGAATGGTTGACTAATTCATCAGGACTACTAATAGGATTCTTGGTGAGATATTCCCGACTGGCAAAAGCAATAACCGCATATTTAGTGATGAAACTGGCGACCAGTGATTCATCTTTAGGATGAGCATAGGAAAGTAAAATATCACAATCGTCAGGAAAGTCGACGCCTTCATAAAATGCTTTGCGATCCAGGTTATAGGTTTTTAGCACCAGACTGATATCGCCAATATCCATTATTTTTGCAATAACATGTTGCGATAAGTAAGCAATAATTCCGGTTGGTGCATATACCGTTACTTTGCCACGTTTCTCGTGCTTATAATCAGCAATGAAATTATTTAACTGCTCATTTCTGTCTAACATGTCATTGATGTAAGGAAGTAACGCAATACCAAACGGCGTGAGGGTCAGTTGTCGGGTGGTGCGGTCAAATACCTTTAGCCCCACTTTTGATTCAAAATCAGCAAGATACTTACTTACGTTGGCCTGAGCAATGCCGAGAACAGTAGCGGCATGGCTGATATTTTCACTGGCAGCAATTACCGAAATAATCTTCAGTTCCCGGTGTTTAAGTTGTAATTTATTCATCGCCAAGCCCAATATATATAATTTTATATATATTACTATATAAATAAGAACCTTGCACCGATGAAATTGTAAGCATTATTATGCACCCGCTTTGTAGCTTATTTTAAAATGGAATGTTGGCATGTTAATTAAACGCAATATTGTGGCGCTGCTCGCCTTTTCTTTTATGGCGAGTGCAACTGCCGCAGAATTTTCTATTGGCGCTGGCGCTGTATATAATGAATCACCTTATCGCGGGTATAATGATAATGTTCACGCAGTACCGCTTGTCAGTTATGAAAGTGAATCATTTTATTTTAGGCAAACAACGCTAGGTTATATTTTGTCTAAGAGTGAAAGTAATGAATTTAGTATTACTGCCTCTTATATGCCGCTGGAGTTTGATCCCGGCGACAATGACGATCACGCGATGAAAACGCTGGATAAGCGTGACGCAACTGCAATGGCGGGTGCCGCGTGGTATCACCATGAAAGATGGGGTAGCGTGAAAGTCTCCGCCGCTGCGGATGTGCTGGACAACAGTAATGGCTGGGTAGGGGAAGTTTCACTGTTCCGTCCAATGCCAATGGGCAAGCTGACGCTGACGCCATCAATTGGCGTGCTCTACTATGACGAAAAATTCAATGAATACTACTACGGCATTTCGGGTAATGAGTCCCGTCGTAGTGGTTTATCAAGCTATTCCCCAGGCGATAGCTGGACACCGTATGTTGGCCTGTCCGCTAAATACGCATTAACCACTAACCTGACGCTGCTGGCAAGCGCCAACTATAGCGCACTGCCGGATGACATTAAAAATAGTCCGATGGTTGATCGTGATGACAGCTTCACCTTTATGTCCGGTCTGACCTGGCGTTTCTGATTCTCACCCGTTTGTCCTCAGGGAGGAGGGCAATCTTTTCATGAGACATTGACGGATGGGGGCTAACCGCCGCCATCCGCCTTATTATTACTGCTCGTTTATCCAGATACGCATTTCGCCTTCACCACGGTTCGCCCAGCTAAACCACGGAATAAACGTCAATGTATGCGCCTGGCGCGAAGCTGGGGAAACATCGTAGTGCCACAACGATTGTTGTGCTGCATCGGCATTACTTTGCTTCACGCCTTCAGCCTGAATTAACATTTTATGGCTGAACAATCCCTTACCCTCGAATACTCTGAACTCACTCTCTTTTGGCAACCACAGGTTATGCAATTCCTCACCGTTGTCGGCCTGCTCCAGGCAATACACCAGCGGTCCACGCTGAATGGCGACCTTACCGGCGACATGACGCACTAATGGATTTCCGTATACCCGACGCACCGGCATTGGCAGGGTCAGACTGAGCGTATCGCCTTCCTGCCAGGTTCGGCTGATGTGTAAATAGCCTTTACGAATATCCTGCTCAACTGGCTGACCATTCAGTAAAACCTGCGGTGCGGTGCACCAGTCTGGCAGGCGCAGGGCCAGGGTGTGATATATCGACTGCGGTGATTCGATGGCGATTTTCACCTGTTCATGCCATGGATAATCCCCGCTAATGCGCAGCTTGAGCGAGCCATCAGCCACCGGGACTTCCATGCTATTGCCCACGTACATATTGATATATAGCGCGTCCTGACGTGGTGTGTAGATGTAATGACCAATAGAGGTGAGTACGCGGGCGATATTCGGCGGGCAACAGGCGCAGCCAAACCAGCGCTGACGAACGGGTTTCACGTGATCATAAATATGATTGAATTTTAATGAGTTAGGATGTACTTCCAACGGGTTCACATAGAAGAAGTGCTTGCCATCGAGCGCCATCCCGCCCAATACAGTGTTATACAGGGCGCGCTCCATCACGTCGGCATACTGGCTGTCTGCCTCCATCTCCAGCATTCTGCGGGCGAACATCATTAGACCGATTGAGGCGCAGCTTTCCGCATACACGGAGTCGTTAGGCAGATCGTAATCGCTGCTAAACGCCTCGCCGCTGCTTTGTGAACCGATCCCGCCGGTAATGTACAACTGACGCTGGGCCATGTTTTTCCACAGACGCAGGCAATCCTGACGTTTGCCTTCGTCCTGACTCAAGCGTGCCAGATGCGCCACGCCGGTCATCAGATAAACAAAACGTACTGCATGACCGATCGCCGTTTGCTGTTCTGAAATGGGCTGATGAGCCTGGCTATAGGGTTTATCCTTCACCATCCATGCCGGGCCGTAAGTATGCCAGTAAGAGGTTTGGCCGCGCTTTTCGTACTCTTCGTCATAGAAATGGGGTTGCGCGCCGCGCTGTTCCACAAAGTAATTTACCAGCGCCATATAGCGTGGTTGCTGGGTCACTTCGTATAAGCGCATTAACGCCAGCTCAATTTCCGGATGTCCCGGATAGCCGCGCAGTTGATTCTCTCCGAGCCCGAAAATGTTGTCGATGTGGTCTGCCAGACGGCACACGACATCTAAAAGACGACGTTTTCCCGTCGCCTGAAAGAACGCGACGCCTGCTTCGATCAAATGACCTGCACAGTACAACTCATGACACTCGGCGAGGTTAGTCCAGCGTTCATCCGGGGCTTTCACTGTAAAGTATGTATTGAGATAGCCGTCTTCACACTGCGCAGCGGCCACCAACTCGATGACCTCATCTGCGGTTTTCTCAAGTTCCGCATCAGGTTTCTGGCACAGGGACCAGGCGACTGCCTCCAGCCATTTCGCTACGTCGCTATCCTGAAAAACCATGCCGTAAAATTCGCCATCCTGCAGTCCTGCGGCGATACGAAAGTTCTCTATCGCATGACTTGGTTCCGCCTCTGCAATGCGGTCATTCAGTGCATCCCACTGGTAGGGGATCACTACGTCACGCACCAACTGCTGATATTGTCCGAGGAACGGATCGCTGACGGTGAGCTTATGCAGGTCGACTTCCAGTACGTTCATTTCGTGCTCCTTAAGGCTGTACATGACGCTGACGCAGATCGGTGGCAATGCGCGACATCATCGGATTATTGAGTTTGCAGATGCGGATAGACAGCGCCAACAGCAGGTGGAACAGTGCGGGAAGTAGCGTCTCCATCGCGGTAATTCCTTGCAGCGAACTGGCGGTTTGGTTACCAGCGCCTGGCTGATAGGCGACAAAAATAAATAACAGGCTGATGATCCCCGCACTTGAGGCCCAGGCCAGCTTGATGAAAAACAGGTTGAAGGCGAAATTCATGCCGGAAGAACGCACGCCGGTTTTCCACTCGCCGTAATCGTCGGCAAAGGCCATCAGCGAGAAGTGCAGAGGCAGCGTAAAGCCCAGAATAATGCCGTTGCCGAGAATAACCGCCAGCCATAATGTTTGATAAGCCGGACCGGTCGGCATGAACCACATCATCACTGCCAGGGCTGCCAGCACCAGGTTGGTGTAGTAATAGAGTTTGACGGTATCTATACGGCGGGTCAGCGGGCTGACAACCACTGAACCGATGATGGACGCAAAGGTCACCATGGTGAAAAACAGCGACGTGTAAGCTGTACTGCCTTCCAGCACGTAGGTAATGAAATACATGTACCCGCCGCCACGAATATTGAAGACGTTAATCAGCAGGAAGGACATCACCAGCATCAGCAGCAACTGGTCATTTTTGCGTAGCCCACCAATGTGTTCACGCAGGGTAAATTTCCCCATCATCGCCAGCGGCACACGCTCGCGAACCCAGAAGAAGCAGCACAGGAACATCACCACAGCGATGGCGCACAGGATGCCCACGCCGAATTGATAACCCTGCGCGGCATTGCCCTGACCCAGAATATCCACCATCCACGGCAGACCAACGGAGACAAGGAATCCCGCCACGCCGCACAGCACAAAGCGCCAGGACTGACAGGCGATCACCTCGTTATGGCGGGTCGTCATGGTGTTGATCAGCGCACAATACGGTACGTTGATGGCGGTATAGCCGACAGAGAGTAGTAGATAGGTGCCGAATGCCCAGGCGATTTTTACGCTCATGCTGGCGTCAGGGACGGTAAACGTGAGTACGCCAATGATGCCAATGGGAATTGCCACCCACAGCTGCCAGGGGCGAAAGCGTCCCCAGCGGCTTTGTGTCCGATCGGCGAGAACGCCCATGATGGGGTCGGAAATCGCATCAAACACGCGCAGGGCAATAAACAATGTGCCGACCAGCGCGGGCGTTAACCCGAAGACATCGGTGTAGAAAAATGTCAGGAAGTTCATGATCAGACAGGTAATTACCGTCCCGCCTGCATCGCCTAACCCATAACCTATTTTTTCACGCAGGGATAATTTGTCGTCCTGGGCACGCTGTGCCAAATCAGATGTCGTAATCGGAGCCGAAGTCATAAATAACTCCCGGAGAGGATGTTCAGAAAGTATCCCGCTACGTTGCGGGTTATTTGTTTGTAATTTGCAAAGTACGTTATTTATTCTGCACGAAATTTTTGGGTCAACAAGGGAAGAGAAAAGTATAAAAAGATGACAATTCCGACTTCATTATAAAAATGTGATTTCGATCCAGCGAAAAGCAAGTTTATCGTGAATAATCAATAATAAAGAGCAGTTTAAATAATGTAAAAAGCGGGAATTTGAATATATATGCTCGAATTATCCATGTCTCTTCCGATTAAAGTGCAAAATGGTGGGCTATTTATTTCCCGAGGTGTGGGAAGCCATCCGGCGCGGCAATTGCAATCCTGGGAAATCATCTTTGTCGAAAAAGGGACATTAACGATTCGCGAAGGCCAGACCGTTTTTTGCGTGAATGCTGGAGAAAGTTTGCTGCTATGGCCGCAGCGTTTGCATATTGGCGTCGGGCAATTTCCGGCTGATTTGAAATTTTACTGGCTACACTTTGAGGTGACAGCAGAAAACGATGCTTCACTTACAGAACCGTTGCTTGCGATTCCTCAGCATGCGCGGGTTAACGAGCCACAATATATTATTTCGCTGTTTCGCCAGTTCTTACGCGAGCAGGAAAATATTCATCGCAGCGTTGCGCTGGAACTGATCCTACTGCTGATTTTGCAGCAAATCTCCGCGGCGGCTAGCGAGCAACCCGCAGATAGCCCCGGTAATGCGCTGGCATGGAAAGCGCAACAAATAATCCACACCCAGTTCCACCTGCCGATTAGTGCTTCAACTCTGGCGAAAGAGCTGCATTGCAATGCGGATTATCTGGGGCGTGTATTTCGTAGCGCTTTCCGGCTGACGCTAACTGAAGCATTGCATCGCCAGCGGGTAAGGGCAGCGGAAAAGTTGTTGATCAGTGACTCGCTGTCACTTACCGAAGTGGCGATTAAATGTGGATTTAATGATGTGGGTTACTTTCGCAAAATCTTTCGTAAGCATACCAGCCTGACGCCTGCGGCGTGGAAACGGCGCTACTGCAAAGAGCATATTAATTCGGCGTAAATGAGGATCGCCGGGTGGCGCTATGCTTACCCGGCCTACAAAATGACAGACCAGTGCAAGCACAGCGCCGCCGGACGTTAATTTTGCCCGTAATACGCATTCACACCGTGTTTACGCAGATAGTGTTTATCCAGTAACTCAGGCTGCATATCCGGTAACTGTGGGGCCAGCTGGCGCGAGAAAAGCCCCATGTAGGCGCATTCTTCGAGTACCACTGCGTTATGTACGGCATCTGCGGCATCTTTACCCCAGGCAAACGGACCGTGTGAATGCACTAACACTGCCGGAACCTGCAGCGGATTGAGATCGCGTTGTTCAAAGGTCTGAATGATCACTTCACCGGTTTGATATTCATATTCACCATTGATTTCCTCAACGGTCATCAGCCGGGTACACGGAATAGAACCATAGAAATAATCGGCATGCGTGGTGCCCCATGCCGGGAGATCAAGACCCGCCTGCGACCAGATCGTCGCGTGGCGTGAGTGAGTATGGACGATCCCACCGATCTCATTGTAGCGGCGGTACAGCGCTAGATGGGTTGGTGTGTCTGAGGAGGGTTTTTTACTGCCTTCAACCACGTTGCCGCTGGCAATATCCACCACTACCATATCGTCGGCGGTCATCACGTCATATTCCACGCCGGACGGCTTAATCACCATCAGCTTACGCGTTTCATCCACAGCGCTGACGTTACCCCAGGTAAAGGTGACTAAACCATGAGCCGGAAGCGCCAGATTGGCCGCCAGCACCTCGGCCTTCAGTTGTTCTAACATGGAAATCCTCCTTCCTGCATACGTGCTTCTATCCAGCGTCGTGCCTGGATTATTTCCAGTACCGGCTCTTTTGCTTTTTCAGTCCACATTTCAATCAGAAACGACCCGCGATAGTTCAGCTCATGCAGCGTTTTGAAGATACCAACAAAGTCCACGCACCCTTCGCCAAAGGGCACATCGCGAAACTGGCCCGGATGGGTTTCGGTTACTGGCAGTGTGTCTTTCAGATGGATAGCGGCGATACGGTCGATGCCCAGCGTCAGTTCGGCAGTGACGTCATTACCCCATGCGCTGAGGTTGCCCACATCCGGGTAGACGGTGAACCACGGCGATGACAGCATTTCATCCCACTTTTTCCACTTGCTAATTGAGTTCATAAAAGCGGTATCCATGATTTCTACCGCCAGCATGACCTGCGCGGCGGCGGCTTGCTCGACTGCCCATGCCAGCCCTTCGGCAAAACGCTGCTGCGTACCTGCGTCATGTTCCTCGTAATAGACGTCGTAACCTGCCAGTTGAATAGTGCGAATACCGAGATCGCGCGCCAGACGAATGGCTTTGGTCATGATGTCGCGTGCCCGAACACGGACTGATTCATCGCGACTGCCAAAGGGAAACCGACGGTGGGCGGACAGGCACATTGAGGGGATTGCCACGCCGGTTTCTAACATTGCGCTCACCAGCGATGCACGCTGAGCAGGACTCCACTCAAGACGCGACAGCCGTTCATCGGTTTCATCCACTGACATCTCGACGAAATCAAAACCACAGCTTTTCGCCAGCACCAGACGCTCCGGCCAGGAGAGGTCTTTCGCCAGCGCTTTTTCATAGATACCTAACGGATGATTACGCATACTGTGCTCCCCAGATAGCATCGATTTGCGTATGGAATTCAGCGGCAACCTGCGTTGGGTTTTGCGCCCCAGCCAGCGCGCGTCCGGCGATAAAGGCTTTGACGTTGATATCGCGAAACAGTGGCAGGTCGGCGGGCGTAATCCCGCCGGTAATCGACAACTCCAGACCGATATCGGAAAGCGCTTTCATGCGCGCCAGATCAGCTTCTCCCCATTGTTGTCCGCTGGCCTGAGCATCGCGGCCACGATGGTAAATTGCCTGGCGAACCCCAACGCGATACCAGTCACGGGCATCATCCAGCGTCCAGTTGCCGAACAGTTCCATCTGAATTTCGCCGCCACAGGACTGCGCGACGCCATGGCCTTTCTCTACCGTCGCCAGTGGGGCAGCGCAGATGATAGTCATCCAATTAGCGCCAGCGCCAAACGCTTGCTGTGCGAGGGTTTCGCCCGCATCGGCTACCTTCCAGTCGGCAACGATGATTTTATTTGGACACTGGGTACGCAGCGCTTTCACGGCAGCCAGGCCTTCGGTTAAGCAGAGAATCGTCCCTGCCTCAACGATATCAACGCTTTCTTGTAGCAGTGCGACATCGTGTTGGGCCGCCTGCAGGTTGGTGTGGTCGAGCGCCAGTTGCAGTAATGGTCGACTCATCATTCGTGCTCCTTAATGCGGGCGTGATAGCCCTGTAGTGCGGTAATTAAATTCTGGTATTGGCGGTATTTACGCTGGTAGCTCGCATGCGCCGTAGCGTCTGGCAGCAGTATGCGAACCGGGTGCTGTAAGCTGCGCTGCGCGTCACTGAAATTGTGATAAACACCGGTGCCTACGCGGGCGGCGAGCGCAGCGCCAAAGCAGCCGGTCTCTTCAATCTGTGGCAATTCGATACGTAAACCGCTGACGTCCGCCAGCATTTGCATCCAGATGTCGGAGTGGGCCGGACCTCCGGTGACGCGCAGGGTATGTGCCTGCGTAAAACGTTCGCGCATGCGGTTCAGGTGGGTCATATGGCTGAAAACCACGCCTTCGTAGATGGCCTGTAATAAGTGGGCACGAGTGTGTATAGCCTGCATGCCATAAAAGCCGCTGGTCATCTCCAGTCCGGCGTTGCTGCCGTACAAAAAGGGCAGAAACAAAAGCTCGCTACCGGCTTTCGGTAAGCTGGCAACGGCCTGATTAATCTCATCAAAAGAGAGTTCGCCCCACTGGGCGGTAAACCATTCCAGATTGCCTGAAGAAGTCGGGCTGGCTTCATGAACGATGTACTGCCCGTCATTTACATAGCGACCATAGACATAGGGATGGGGCTCGTGGTCGCGCAGGCCGTGAGCGATCCCGCTGGTGACGGCCCAGGTACCCATCACCGCGTTGAGGGTGCGTTCATCTTCGATACCGGCGCAGAGTGCGGTGGAAACCACATCAAACAGTCCGCCGACGACGGGGGTACCCGCCGCCAGACCGGTTATGGCGGCTGTCTGAGCGGTGATTTCCCCGCATATTTCTGCTGAACCAACGATGGGGGGCAGGGCATTGTCGATTTCACTGATGCCCAGCCACTGAGTCAGCCTCGGGTCGTACTGACCCGTGGTCATGTTGTAGAGGTTCGACTCGGAGATATTGCTCTCTTCACAGCCTTTGGCGCCGGTTAAGCACCAGCGCAGGTAGTCATGACCCATCATGACGCTACCAATTTGCGCGTAGCGCTGGGGGGCGTTCTCTTTCACCCAGCGCAGGAGCGATGCCGGATGCCCGGTCCACAATGTCTGGCGGGTGATCGGGTAGAGCTGCTCAGGTATCCCATCCTGCTGCCAGCGCTGAACGATTTCCATCGCGCGTCGGTCAGAAGAGAGAATGGCATTGCCTAGCGGCTTATCTTGTTTATCGAGAAGGAACAGACCTTTGCCCTGAGCGGATATACCGACGCCTTTGATTTGCTCACCGCACACGCCTGTGCGCTTTAACAGCCCGGCGATGGTCGCGACGCACTGTTGCCACAGTTGGTGCATATCGCGTTCGGCGTAACCTGGAAATGGCGATATTGTCTGCAGCGATTGCCGGTTAATTCCCTGCTCATGACCTTTGGCATCATACAAACCCGCTTTCAGATATGTACCGCCACAATCAATACCCAGCCAGAAGGTCGCTTTCTCACTCATCTTTGTTATCTCATTTTTGCCGGATGGCGCTGCGCTTATCCGGCCTACGACGGTTGCTACCTGTAGGCCCGGTAAGCGAAGCGCCACCGGGCATTGTTTTAAGCTGTACGTTTATGTGGATTCAGCGTCTTTAGCGGCGCGGCACCTGCATCGCATTTAGCTGGCAGCAACAGGGCCATCAGCGCGGCCAGAGCCAGTGAAATTGCCAGGCAATAAACGCCCGCATCTTTGCTGTACAGGGTGATGAGAACGCCGACCGCGTAAGGGCCGCAGAAACCACCGAGGTTGCCGAGAGCGTTGATGACCCCACGTGCGCCACCGGCCATTTCCGCACTGAACAAACGTGCTGGAATAGTCCAGAACACGCCCGCCGCCGATTGCAGGAAGAATCCGCAGCCGACCAGCGCGGCATAAGCCAGCCAGACGTTATTTTTCAGCGCCACAGAGAGGAACATGCACAAGGCGAAGCCAATCAGCGGTAGGCAGACGAACAACTTGCGTTTACCGGTGCGGTCAGAGAGTGAAGAGAACAGGAACATCCCGGCAATTGCGCCGACGTATGGCAGAATGGCGAGCATGCCGACCTGTCCCATGCTGCTGTGAGTCAACTCTTTGAGGATGGTCGGCAGCCACAGGGTGTAACCGTAAATCCCGGTCTGATAGAAGAAGTTCAGCGCGATTAGCTGCCACATGGTTTTATCGGAAAGTACCGCACTCAGAGAGGCATTTTTGACCTCTGTTCCGGCAATGGCTTTTTGCTCGGCGGCCAGGGTTTCTACCAGGTAATTTTTCTCCGCCTCAGAGATCCAGCGTGCTTCCTGCGGACGGTCGTAAACGGTATAGGCCCACAGCACCAGGACGACGACAGACAGTAAGCCTTCAATGATAAACAGCCAACGCCAGTCGAGTACGGTGATGATCCAGCCCGAGAGCGGGGCGGTAATGATCCCGGCAATCGGCACAAACATAATCACAATCGCATTGGCGCGACCGCGCTCGGCGTCGGGGAACCAGTTGCTGATCATCGTCAGCACGACCGGCAGCATGCCGCCTTCAGCAACACCGAGTAAGAAACGCAAAACCAGCAGTTGATACTGATTCGTGATTAATCCCGTCAGAACGGAAATAACCGCCCAGGCAACCAGCGACCAGCCGATAAATTTCTTGCCGCTGCCGTGTACGGCAATTTTTCCGCCGGGAACCTGTAAAAACAGATAACCGATAAAGAAAATACCACCGGCCAGACCGGCCATGGTGGCGGAAATACCTAATTCTTCATCCATTCCGCCGGGCATCGCGAATGCGATATTGACGCGGTCCATATAAGAAATAATACAGGCGATAAGAATAGGTGGAATAATCCGTAGCCAGCGCTGACGGGGTATGTCTTGAAGTGTAGGGCGAGAGGTCATGTTCATATTAATATTCTCGTAGAGTAGTATTTTATTTTTATAGTTTTGCTTTATTTAATGCGGCGATACCGTCGCGCAATATCGCTACACGATGGTTCACATCTGCACTGGCATTTATTTCCAGCAATTTAATGCCAGAAAATTGCAATGGGTCTGCTCCTGCGCAGGCGAATAATTCGTGGGCATGCTCTGTGGTCATTAGACCTTCTGGACAGAAAGGGGCAAACGGTGCGTGTAAGTCCTGCCACTCGCCGTATTCCCCCGCAAGCGTGGTACCGGAAAACATCAGTGCGCCCAGTTTTCCAGCCCGTTTGGTCTGCTGCGTGTGGGTCAGCGGTAGGGTGAGGCTCCGCCCTTCAATGGCCGAGCGCGCCCAGTTAATGCACACGCTGATGTCATATCCGGCTATCGCGTCCAGCACGTTGTCTAACGGTAAAAATCCTTTGCGTGGCGCGGGGCCTGTCATGGCATCGCAATGTTCCAACACCAGATCGCAGGACCAGTCCCAGCGGGTAATTTCTTTCAGCGAACGAGCAAACGCGTCGGTGGCCTGAGCGACGTTCGGGTTGTCCGCCAGCGGAGCAGCATGCAACTCCAGTGCAATCACTTTTCCGCCGTTGGCCGCATTGATATGGTTGATTTTCTGCTGCAGATGACGGTAATACGCCACGCAGGCTTTACGCTGTTCTTCATCGCTGGAGGCCAGCCCGAAACCACCATTAATACCGCGACGGCGCATGGTTTCCATAATGGCCGTGACCACGATTTGCCAGTCGCCCGGCGTATGGCGTAATAACCATTCGTCGCCTAACGGGTGCAGATGTTCAAGACAGGGCTGCTCCAGTCCGCGAATATCCGGGGTATCGGAGAGTTGTCGCCAGAATTCCTTCTCTTCCTCTTCACTCTTTTGGTGAAATGAGGGTGCACAGGGGTACGCACCGATAATATAACCGGTAGTGTTAGCTTTCATTTTTTGTGCTCCTTTTATAAAACTGAAATAGCAACCTTCACGACTATTTTGCGGATCGGTGTGGCGACAGTTTTATGACATGCTGGACGATGAACATCCTGCGGGAAAAATATGGCGTAACTTCCCGGAATCATTTCAATAAAAGATTCATGTTCGCTGGCGTGATAAAAAATAATATCGCGCTGTTCTAATAGCGATTCGCTGATTTGATTATTCCCGGTATCAATGGCGATCCCGATTTTCTCTTCACCCCAGGCCAGAAACTGAATATCCAGATAGCGGCGATGCACCTCAGGACGATTTTCGGCAACGTCACGCGTGGTTAAATCAATAATTTGCGCGAAGATATTTTTACCGTCGATCTCCACCACGCCCGGCTCCAGTTTGCGAAAATCTGTGATGCGCAGAAAGTCGAGCGCCCTTTCAATCGCAGCAGGCAAATGGCATGGGTTAGGTTGAGCAATATGTCCGAAGATCATGGTGTTGCTCCTTACAGGGCCTGAATTTTTGCCCAGACGCTGTCGTCAACGGTGATACCGTTCCGGCGATTTTCTTCCAGTAGCTTCGTAAACTCGTGGCCCGGCAGACGGACAGGCGTGTTTTCATCTGCGCGTTCGGCGGTGGTGATGAAATCCATAATCCGCTGTAGCTTGGCATCACGGGTGGCGCCATCGATCAGCTTATCCACTTCAATGGCGATAAATATCTGTGAAACGCCATATTCATCGCTGTTATCCTGGGTGACTTCCGCAACGGAAGAGCCATCAGAAAGCAGGGTGGCAATCATATCCAGCACAATCGACAGACCCGAACCTTTCCAGTAACCCATTGGCAATATGCGGCGGTTTTTTTCGATAACGCCCGGCTCTTTGGTGAGATTGCCTTCATCATCAAAGCCACCGTCTACCGGCAGTTCGCGACCGGCCAGGCGATTCACTTCCAGCATGCCGTAGGAGAACATCGACATAGACATATCAACCATGGTGATTGGCGATGAGGGGATCGCGACGATCAGCGGGTTAGTGCCAATGCGGCACTCTTTCGAACCCCACGGCGGCATGACGGCAATCGAGTTAGTCCAGCAGATACCGATGTAACCTTTCTCCGCCGCCTGCCAGCCATAGCTGCCGCCGCGCATCCAGTGGTTGGCGTTACGCAGTGCGACCAGGCCAATACCGTGATCGGAGGCCAGCTCAATGGCTCTGTCCATCATCTTTTTCGCCGTCAGATTGCCGATCGAACGCTGAGCATCCCATTGTTCAATCGCCCCCAGGCTGGTAATGCGTTGCGGTTTGGCCTCAGGAATGATGTCGCCGTTATCCAATTGCTGAATAAAACGAGGAAAACGATTCACACCGTGCGAATAAACGCCGGACTCGGTAGTGCGCGCAAACATTTCGGCACAGGCATCGGCGGTTTCAACGGCAATACCGCGTGCCAGCAGTACCCGATTGAACGCATCTTTCAACTGCTCAAAAGTGACTTTCATTCCTGTTTCCTTGTTTAAATTTGATCGCTTTTTTATCTCTAAATTTCACTATGCGAAATCTGATTTCAAATATAGCGATCAAATTTTGACAGATCAACGGGGTGGTCTATTTTTTAAAATCATCAAAATCAAATAGTTGTGTTTTTTCGGTTCAGATCGTGAACTGAAACACACTTTGCGCTACCATCAGAGCGCGACGAAAAGGGGAGCGGAAGCGATGGGCACAAAAGAGAGTGAAATGACGCAAGACAAAGAGAGGCCAGCCGGAAGTCAGAGCCTGTTCCGTGGTTTGATGTTGATTGAGATTCTGAGTAACTATCCGAATGGGTGCCCACTGGCCCATTTGTCTGAACTGGCCGGGCTGAACAAAAGTACTGTGCATCGACTCCTGCAAGGGCTGCAGTCCTGCGGATATGTCACGCCTGCACCTGCTGCGGGTAGCTATAGGCTGACCACCAAATTTATCGCCGTTGGGCAGAAGGCTCTGTCGTCACTGAATATCATCCATGTTGCCGCGCCGCACCTCGAAGCGTTGAATATTGCTACTGGTGAAACAATCAACTTCTCCAGCCGTGAAGATGACCACGCGATTCTGATTTATAAGCTGGAACCGACGACGGGCATGCTGCGTACTCGCGCTTATATCGGTCAACATATGCCACTGTATTGCTCCGCGATGGGTAAAATTTACATGGCGTTTGGGCATGCGGATTATGTGAAATCTTACTGGGAGAGCCATCAGGATCTTATTCAGCCGCTGACCCGCAATACCATTACCGGTTTACCGGCGATGTACGACGAATTGGCGCAGATCCGCGAAAGCAGTATGGCGATGGATCGGGAAGAGAACGAATTGGGCGTTTCCTGTATTGCCGTGCCGGTGTTTGATATTCATGGTCGGGTGCCGTACGCGGTGTCAATTTCACTATCTACCTCGCGACTTAAGCAGATAGGGGAAAAAAATCTACTCAAGCCGCTACGGGAAACCGCGCAGGCGATTTCAAATGAGCTGGGTTTTACCGTTCGCGATTAAGGTTATTCAGTCACCTGACAAAATTTAACCGTTTCCCCTGTCCGATCAAAGCGTCAGGGGCGGTCTCTCTGGCACTCTGTGGTTTTCACGCAGAGGGAGGGGGCAATGAACGCGTTTATTATGGCGGATGCGGCAAAATGTATTGGGTGTCGTACCTGCGAAGTTGCCTGCGTCGTCGCGCATCAGCAAAACCAGGACTGTGCTTCGGTCTCTTCTTCTGCGTTTATACCGCGGATTCGGGTCATCAAAGACGACGTCTTTACCACGGCGGTCGCCTGCCATCAATGCGAAGACGCTCCCTGTGCGAATGTTTGTCCAACTCACGCCATTCGTCGTGAACATGGGCATATCTTCGTTGAACAGGCACGTTGTATTGGTTGTAAAAGCTGTATGCTGGCCTGCCCGTTTGGGGCAATGAATGTCGTTGCCCGTTCGTCGCGGGCGCAGGCGATAAAATGCGATTTGTGCTGGCATCGCGAGACGGGGCCCGCGTGTGTCGAGGCCTGCCCGACCAGCGCGTTGCAGTGTATTGATGCCGTCAGTATTCAGCGACAGCGCCTGCGTTCACAGCCGCTGTGAAGTGAGCCCGACCCGCACTTGGGTCGGGTTTGCGTTAGCCTTCCAGCCAGGCGCGTTCGATCTCTTCCGCCAGAATCTTCACGCCAGCTTCGATTTTCTCCGGCTCTGGCACGTAGTTCATCCGCATGCACTGATGGGTATGCGGCCAGGGTTTATCCAGCCCCGGGAAGAAGTAGTCACCAGGAACCATCAGTACGCCGCGCGCTTTCAGGCGCTGATACAACAGTTCTGTGGTGATCGGTAAATCTTTGAACCATAGCCACAGGAAAATCGCGCCTTCAGGTTTATGGATAAGGCAGCGATCTTCAGACAAGTAGCGGCGAATAATCGCAATCGTCTCCTGAACGCGCTGATAGTAAAACGGCTTGATAACCGTTTCGGACAGACGCAGCAGATCGTTACGTTTAATCATCTCGCACATCATCGCCGGTCCCATCCCGCCAGGTGCAAGGCTGATGATGCCGTTCATATTGGTAATCGCAGTGATGATTTTTTCATTCGCGATAATGATACCGCAGCGGGAACCTGGCAGACCCAGCTTGGAAAGGCTCATGCACAACACAATGTTGGGGTTCCACAGCGGGCGTGCTTCGCTAAAGATGATGCCAGGGAACGGTACGCCATAGGCGTTATCAATCACCAGCGGGATCCCATGCTGGTTGGCCAGCCGGTCCAGCTTCATCAGCTCTTCATCGGTGATCACGTTGCCTGTTGGGTTAGTGGGGCGCGACACGCAGATCATCCCCGTCTCTTCACCGATGTGCAGGTGTTCAAAATCAACGTGATACTTAAACTGGCCTTCCGGTAGCAGCTCAATGTTCGGACGTGCTGAGACGAAGAGATCTTCTTCCAGCCCGGAATCGGCATAGCCAATGTATTCCGGCGCTAACGGGAATAACACTTTTTGCGTTGTTCCGTCAGCGCGGCGTCCGGCGAACAAATTGAATAAGTAGAAAAACGCGCTCTGACTGCCATTTGTCAGTGCAATATTTTGTGGCTCGATATCCCAACCCTGCTTCTCACGTAGCAGTTTCGCCAGTTCAGACAGTAGCTCGGTTTTCCCTTGCGGACCGTCATAATTGCAAAGCGCATCAGTGGCTTTGCCGTTTGCCAGCATATCTGTCAGCAGAGACTGGAAGTAATTTTGCATCTCTGGAATTTGCGCCGGATTACCACCGCCGAGCATGATGGCGCCTGGGGTGCGTAAACCGTCGTTGAGGTCCTCCATCAGGCGGGTGATGCCTGAATGGCGGGTAAATTTGTCGCCAAAAAGTGAGAATGTCATAGCAGGGGGTCTGTCGAACTGAGTAGTAAAGTGGCTAACCATAGCGCTACCTATGGCAGGGTGCAAATCAGGGGGGACGAGCTAGATTGATGTTTTGTGCTACAGATGTTTGCCTGGCTGGTTTTTTATTTTGTGTTGGGCTTCCCGCTGTATGCACAGCGAGAAGCCTGTTGGGATCAGGGCTGACC
The DNA here is from genome assembly GCF_030332915.1 of Citrobacter sp. Cpo040. NCBI lineage: Bacteria > Pseudomonadati > Pseudomonadota > Gammaproteobacteria > Enterobacterales > Enterobacteriaceae > Citrobacter > Citrobacter sp. Cpo040. The sequence continues at coordinate 248,372 of NZ_JAOWGX010000035.1, read as the reverse complement.
GGCCCACACCACCATCACCTTATCGTCGCCATGCTCGCGGATAAATCCGTATCCCTGCTTCAATGTCAGCGTGGTCTGTTTACCAGCACCGATGGCGGGATGTCTGGCCCGGAACTGACTGATGCGCTGCCAGTGAGTGACGCTGGCGGCAGATTTCCCGGCCACATCCGGCCAGTTCATTTCTGAGCGCGTACCCTGCAATGGGTCTGAACCTGTTGGTCCAAAGGGCCGGGCCGATTCGTCGCCGTAAAAGAGTTGTACCGCGCCTGGCACCAGCAGCAATAGCTCGGCGGCTTTGTCTCCACCTTCGCGGAACAGGCGCGTATCGTGCGAGGAAAGATAGCTCAGGACGTTGAAATCCTGTAGTTTTTCAGCCATTTGTTGCCAGGTGACATCCATATTTGCCAGACAATCGACGGCCTTTGCCGCCTGCTCCTGATAGTCGAAATTGATCATCGCATCAAAGCCGTGACGGTAATAGTCGCTTTGCATCACGCCGTGACCCCAGGCCTCGCCGGTCATCCAGAAAGGTTTGTCATCCAGCGCTTTATCCGGGTTCGCTTTCTTCCATTCAACCAGCGCCGCGCTGGCCTGTGTTTTTAACTGCTGCCAGGCGGGAAGTTCGACGTGTTTGGCGGTATCGACCCGAAACCCGTCAATCCCGTAATCACGCACCCACTGGCTGAGCCAGTGGGTCAGATAATCTCGGGGCATGTAACCAGCAATAGCTTTAGCGTGCGTATCTGGTTTGTGTAAATAAAAGTTTGGCAGCCCGGAAGGCGTGGTGGATTCGGTTTTCAGATCGGGCAGGAAAGCCAGTGACATGGTCAGGTCGTCAAAACCCGGATTGTCGTAATCGCCAATATCGGTGCGGATCCAGTTTTTCCCCCACCATTTTTCCCAGCCTGCTTTATCGCTGAAGTTGATGTAATCATTAAAGCTGTGCCAGCTTTGCCCGGCGGCTGGCTTCCAGTCCGTCCAGCGTTCACCGAGCGTGTTTTTCAGTTCATCGCCCGACAAGTACAATGCCCCAAACTGATACTCCTGCATATCCGCCAGCGTGGCGTAGCCGGTATGATTCATGACGACATCAAACAGGATGCGAATGCCGCGCTGGTGCGCGCCGTCAACCAGCGCACGCAGGTCAGCTTCATTACCCATATTCGCGTCGAGCGTGGTCCAGTCCTGAGTGTAATAGCCATGGTAAGCATAATGGGGGAAATCACCTTTGGTGCCACCGCCGACCCAGCCGTGAATTTGCTCAAACGGCGCGCTGATCCACAGGGCGTTGATGCCTAACTGTTGTAGATAGTCGAGTTTGCTGGCGAGCCCGCGCAAATCTCCCCCATGGAAAGTACCAATTTCCTGCATGCCGTCGTTGCGACGCCCGTAGCTGTGGTCGTTGCTTGGGTCACCATTTACAAAGCGATCCGTCAGGACGAAATACACCGTAGCGTTATGCCAGTCGAAAGCGGCTGGGGCATCGGTTTCCGCCCGTTCCAGCAGCAACAGTCCGTTACTGGCTGCGGCAGGCTGTAGGGTAATCGACCCATTTTTTACCGTTGCCGTTTGCTGGCTGTAGAAATCACGCACCACGGCACCTTCCGGAAAGGTCTGGCTCACATCCAGTGTTAACGGCGAACCATCCCATTTCGGGCACTGGCGAATCTGGGTCGTGACAGGGTCTGCTGCGTTTTTTACCGAGAGCATCAACGTTGGCGTTCCGGAGCGGGTATCCACTTCCAGCGTGTAATCGCCGTCTTTGAATAAGCGCCATTGCGGCGGGGCGCCTTCACACGGTTTTAGCGACAGCATCTGGTTGAGTTTTATCGCATCAGCAGGCTGCCAGCACTGTTGGTCAAAATTTAGGATTAAAGGACGCGTACCCTTCGTCAACGCTGCATGGCTGACGAATTTACCCGTACCTTCCGCTTCGAAGATGGGGAGTCCCTGAGAAGTCCATGATGAGGCGATGGCAATGCCGGGCATGAGCGCCAGCGCAACGGCGGCAAGTTTCATAATGCTGTCCTTGGTGCTGCGATTTTCGCCAGTTTGCCAGTGAAATCAGGCCGGAAACTCCTCCTTTGAGTCGATTCCGCCAGGAGGAGAAGTGAGGGTGAGCGATCGCGCGCAAAAAATGAACTTATTTTGCGATAACCTCCACATTTTCTTCGAATTAATAGCACCCTGAACCGTTAATGCGTGACATAGTTTCAGAATTGGACTATTCCTTTGGGTGCTCTTGACGGCTATTTTTGATATGATTTGAGATTCATCTCTCATTTTTGTGAAAAATATAAGGTGTTGGAATGTATAAATCCGACCAGGAGACCTAATGATATTGACTCCCATTCGACGATATGGGGCAATGATTCTTATGTTACTCACCGTTGCATTTTCGGGTGAGGTGCTGGCAAAGACACACACGGCGACAACGAGTCACAAGCCCCAGGTAATCAAGACAAGTAATACACAGGTAAGCAGTAAACAAGAGTATTCTCGCAATAGTGCAAAGAGTAGTTCACTTCCTGATTTGCGAAAATACCCTTCCGGAACACCAAGGAAAAAAGCGTTTCTCCGGACGGTTATGCCTTATATTACCAGTCAAAATGCTGCCATTACGGCGGACCGTAACTGGCTGATTTCAAAACAGTACCAGAACCGCTGGTCACCGACTGAGCGTACGCGTATGAAAGACATCGCGAAGCGCTACAAGGTGAGCTGGTCTGGCAACACGCGTAAAATCCCATGGAATACGCTGCTTGAGCGCGTAGACATTATCCCGACCAGTATGGTGGCAACCATGGCTGCGGCTGAAAGTGGCTGGGGTACGTCGAAGCTGGCGCGTAGCAACAACAACCTGTTTGGCATGAAATGTGGCAAAGGTCGTTGTAACAATGCCCCGGGTAAGGTGAAAGGCTACTCACAGTTTGAATCTGTGAAAGAGTCGGTGAATGCTTACGTCATCAACCTGAACACGCATCCGGCTTACTCTTCATTCCGTAAGTCACGTGCGCAGCTGCGTAAAGCCGATCAGGAAGTCACCGCTACCGCGATGATTCATAAGCTGAAGGGTTATTCCACTAAAGGACAGAGCTACAACAACTATCTGTTCGCAATGTATCAGGATAACCAGCGTTTAATCGCCGCGCATATGTAATTCTGTGTGCCGGATGGCGGCTTCGCCGCATCCGGCAATAATCCTCACAGCAACACTTCGCTGTTCACATCGCGATACTCTTTGGGCGTCGTGTCATACTCTTTCTTAAAGACCGAATAATAGTATTGCAGAGACGGATAGCCGCACATCTGTGAGATTTCGTTGATTGAAAGCGTGGTAGATATCAACAGGCTGCGCGCTTTTTCCAGCTTTTCGGCATGAATCACGGCGTGGATAGTCTCTCCAACTTCTTCTTTAAAACGCTTCTCCAGATTCGAACGAGAAATCCCCACTGAATCCAGCACTTGTTCAACCTTAATACCTTTACAGGCATGGTTGCGGATAAAGTGCATCGCCTGAATCACCGCCGGATCGGTTAATGAACGGTAGTCGGTTGAGCGGCGTTCAATGACGCGCACCGGAGGAACCAGTGTACGTTGCAGCGGCAGCTCTTCATTTGCCAGTAAACGATGTAAGAGCTTAGCGGCCTGATACCCCATCTGCCTGGCTCCCTGAGCCACGGATGAAAGCGCCACCCGCGACAGATAGCGGGTCAGTTCTTCGTTGTCGATCCCAATCACACACAGCTTTTCCGGAACCGGAATATGCAGGTGTTCGCAAACTTGCAGGACGTGTCGTGCCCGTGCATCGGTAACGGCGATAATACCGGTTTGCGGCGGTAGTGTTTGTAGCCAGTCCGCCAGACGATTTTGCGCGTGCTGCCAGTTTTCCGGTGCGGTTTCCAGCCCCTGATAGACAACGCCGCGGTACTTCTCTTTGGCAACCAACTGGCAAAACGCATATTCACGTTCCGCGGCCCAGCGTTTGCCGCTTGACGATGGCAGACCATAGAATGCAAAGCGGTTAACCCCTTTTTCCTTCAGGTGCAGGAAAGCGCTTTCTACCAACGCATGGTTGTCGGTGGCGATGTAATGTACCGGTGGATAATCTTGCTCCAGATGGTAGGAGCCTCCAACGCCGATGATGGGAACTTCAACATCGGCAAGTAATTGCGCAATATCATCATCGTCATAATCAGCAATAACGCCGTCGCCTAACCAGTCTTTAATATTATCGATACGGGCGCGGAAATCTTCCTCAATGAATATATCCCACTCGGATTGCGATGCCTGTAAATATTCACCCACACCTTCTACCACCTGGCGGTCGTAGGCTTTATTGGCATTAAATAGCAGAGTGATGCGGTGACGTTTATCAAACATAAGAACCTGTCCTGGAAAGGTTAACGTGGGCCTGTCGATACTAGCAAAACCGCAGGTACGACTGCTTGATGAAGCGTGACAAAATTCCTGATTGCCTGAGGCTACGCAAAATTTACATACTGGTCGCGGGATGACAATTGTCATTTTTTATCTGCGCATTACGGTTTTTTGTTTAATGACTAACCTTCGATCGCGATCGCTTTTTTATTTCTTTATTTAGCGCGTTTTTTTGGGAGCCAGCGCACGTTTGGGTATTCTCTTAATGGCGGTGTGAAATAACGTAATTGAGCAATAAATCAGGAAATTCCAGTATAGCCATATCGCAGTTTACTTGCCGTATTACCTGATTATGGAGCTTATTATGCCGGCTTATTTTGACCAACTCGATCGTGTTCGTTTCGAAGGCACTCAATCCACCAACCCGCTCGCATTTCGCCATTACAACCCTGACGAAATCGTATTGGGCAAGCGCATGGAAGATCATCTGCGTTTTGCGGCCTGCTACTGGCATACCTTCTGCTGGAACGGGGCGGATATGTTCGGTATGGGCGCTTTCGATCGTCCATGGCAGCAGCCTGGTGAAGCTCTGGCGCTGGCGAAACGCAAAGCGGATGTGGCATTTGAGTTTTTCCACAAGCTGAACGTGCCTTACTACTGCTTCCATGACGTGGATGTTTCGCCGGAAGGCGCGTCTTTGAAAGAGTACAAAAACAACTTTGCGCAGATGGTTGATGTGCTGGCGGCAAAACAGGAACAGAGCGGCGTGAAGCTGCTGTGGGGTACAGCAAACTGCTTCACTAACCCACGCTACGGTGCGGGTGCGGCCACAAACCCAGATCCAGAAGTGTTCAGCTGGGCCGCCACGCAGGTGGTTACGGCCATGGATGCCACGCACAAGTTAGGTGGTGAAAACTACGTTCTGTGGGGCGGCCGTGAAGGTTATGAAACACTGCTGAATACCGATCTGCGTCAGGAACGTGAGCAGATTGGTCGTTTCATGCAATTAGTCGTGGAACACAAACACAAAACCGGTTTCCAGGGCACTTTGCTTATCGAGCCGAAACCGCAGGAACCGACCAAGCACCAGTACGACTACGATGCGGCAACCGTGTACGGATTCCTCAAGCAGTTCGGTCTGGAAAAAGAGATCAAACTGAATATCGAAGCCAACCACGCTACGCTTGCAGGCCATTCGTTCCATCACGAAATCGCCACCGCTATCGCGCTGGGTCTGTTTGGCTCTGTCGATGCCAACCGCGGTGACGCACAGCTGGGCTGGGATACCGACCAGTTCCCGAACAGCGTAGAAGAGAATGCCTTGGTGATGTACGAAATCCTGAAAGCGGGCGGCTTCACTACCGGCGGCCTGAACTTTGATGCCAAAGTACGTCGCCAGAGTACCGATAAATACGATCTGTTCTATGGTCATATTGGCGCGATGGATACCATGGCGCTGTCCCTGAAAATTGCGGCCCGTATGATTGAAGACGGTGGTCTGGATCAGCGTGTGGCTAAACGTTATGCCGGTTGGAATGGTGAGCTGGGCCAGCAAATTCTGAAAGGCCAGATGACGCTGACAGAAATTGCGCAGTACGCTGAACAACACAACCTGGCGCCAGTGCACCAGAGCGGTCATCAGGAATTGCTGGAAAATCTGGTAAACCATTATTTGTTCGACAAATAACGGGTCTCTGAGAACGTCCGTAAGCCCGGTCAGCTAGCGCTACCGGGCCTTTCTTTAAGGAACGATGCCTTATGTATATCGGGATAGATCTTGGCACATCAGGCGTAAAGGCCATTCTGCTCAATGAGCAGGGCGATGTGGTGGCTTCAAAAACGGAGAAACTCACCGTCTCGCGCCCGCACCCGTTATGGTCAGAACAAGACCCAGAGCAGTGGTGGCTGGCAACGGATCGCGCGGTAAAAGCACTGGGTCAGCAGCATTCACTCCGCGAGGTGAAAGCGTTAGGGATTGCCGGGCAGATGCACGGCGCTACGCTACTGGATGAACGACAGAAGGTATTGCGTCCGGCTATCTTATGGAACGACGGCCGCTGTGCTGAAGAGTGCGTGATGCTGGAGAGTCAGGTTCCGCAGTCTCGTGCCATCACCGGCAACCTGATGATGCCTGGCTTTACCGCGCCAAAACTGCTGTGGGTGCAACGCCACGAGCCGGAGATTTTCAACCAGATTGATAAAGTCCTGCTGCCGAAAGATTACCTGCGTTTGCGCATGACCGGTGATTTTGCCAGCGATATGTCTGATGCGGCAGGGACAATGTGGCTGGATGTCGCGAAGCGTGACTGGAGCGATGTCATGCTGGCTGCCTGTAAACTGACTCGCGCACATATGCCTGCGCTCTATGAAGGCAGCGAGATTACCGGAACCTTATTGCCAGACGTCGCTAAAGCCTGGGGAATGCAGGAGGTTGCGGTTGTTGCCGGAGGTGGTGATAACGCGGCGGGCGCGGTTGGCGTAGGCATGATGAATGCCGGTCAGGCGATGCTTTCGCTGGGGACATCCGGCGTCTATTTTGCGGTGAGTGATGGTTTCCTTAGCAAACCGGAAAGTGCGGTTCACAGTTTTTGCCATGCTTTGCCTGAACGATGGCATCTGATGTCTGTAATGTTAAGTGCGGCATCGTGTCTGGACTGGGCGGCAAAATTAACCGGACTGGCGAGCGTTCCTGCGTTGATTGACGCTGCGCAACAGGCGGATGAACACGCGGAGCCGGTCTGGTTTTTACCTTATTTGTCCGGCGAGCGTACGCCGCATAACAATCCGCAGGCCAAGGGCGTATTTTTCGGTCTGACGCATCAGCATGGTCCGGCAGAACTGGCACAGGCGGTGCTGGAAGGTGTGGGTTTTGCGCTGGCTGACGGTATGGACGTGGTACATGCCTGTGGCATTCAGCCCGCCAGCATTACGCTGATCGGCGGTGGGGCGCGTAGTGAATACTGGCGTCAGATGCTATCTGACATCAGCGGATTGCAGCTGGATTACCGTACCGGCGGTGACGTTGGCCCTGCTCTCGGCGCGGCGCGCCTGGCGCAAGTTGCCATGAATCCGCAAACGTCGTTATCAGAGTTACTGCCTCAGCTTACGCTGGAGCAGGCGCATTATCCTGACGCGGAGCGTCATGCTCGTTATCAACAGCGTCGAGAAACTTTCCGTCGTATCTATCAGCAATTGCAACCGCTGATGTCCTGACCACTTTCCCCTCTGGCTAGCAGAGGGGAATTTGCCGCATATATATATCCACGAAAATAATAAGTTACACGTATGGATGTATTCTGAAAGTCCTGTGTAGTCGCTTTTTTCTGTGTTGTCTTTAGCGGGTTATTCATATTGTATCCATGATGGATAAGGAGATCCCAATGAAGACAACCAGGCTGTTGCCATGGATATTATTCCTCTCAGGCATACTGACTTACAGTATCGGTTTATGGCGCGCATGCCCGTTATTGAGCGGCAAGGGGTATTTTTTGGGGGCGCTGATGACGGGGATGTTCGTAACGTATGCCTATCAGCGCGCAGTAAATCTCAATCAAAACGATGAACGCTTCGCTTCCGTGTGTCAGATGGTTGCGCTCATCACGGCAGGGCTGTTGCTGGTGGGGGTGTGGAATGCCCCGTTGGCGCCCTTCGAAATAGGGTTATACCCGGCAGCATTCTTCGTCTGTTTAATGGGGCAATTTTTACTGCAGCGTTCGCGTAATCAGGCGCTGCCTGGAGACACCTAACTCACCAGCCTACGCGTATCAATACGCTGCAACAGAATAGACAAAAGTAAACTTCCTGCCAGCGTGGCGCTGAAAATCCACAGTATATCCAGCGGTGGCCAGTTTTTGAGTTCAATTCCGTTGGTACGTAGTGCGTGAATGATCAGCGCATGAAAACCATAAATGCCCAATGAATGGCGAGAAATAAGGCCCAGTAGCGGCAGAGTACGTGCGCTGAGCGTATTTTTGACCAGCGTCAGGAGCGAGGCGGCGCAAATAAATACCGCTGGGCCGCAGTAGAGGTACCAGGTGTCGGCAAAATTGCCTCGCCAGCGCAGTTCATGCAATGTGCCACGAGAAATAATAAACACTGCGGTAATGAATAACGCCGCACAGAGCCAGCTGAGCGCACGCTTTTGCGTATCCATCATGCCAATCGCCCGGCCCAGCATGCCGTACAGGATGTAATAGAAAGTATCGCCACTGATGTACAGGTTGACTGGGAGCCACTCAAAGCCGCCGATTTTTTGCGAGACGGTGTTGGGATTGGCAATCACCCCAATGACAACCATGAGCGCCAGTAGCATCTTGCCGCTGATATTTTTCACCTGTATCAGCGGAGAAACCAGGTAGATGACGGCGATCGCGAAGAAAAACCACAGGTGATAGAACACCGGCTTTTGCAGCAGGTTCTTCAGCGACAGCTCAGCGTTGATCGAGGTAAACAGCAGGATATAGACCAGCGCCACGCTGCTGTAAAACAGAATGCAGATCGCGATGCGCAGGAAATGGCGCGGTTTGGCGCTACGCTCACCAAAGAACAGATAGCCCGAAATCATAAAGAACAGCGGAACGCTGACGCGAGAGGCTGAATTGAGCACGTTAGCCAGATCCCAATTCAACGGGCTGACGCTTTGCGCATTGGTGATGTACCAGGTTGTGGTGTGGATCATCACGACCATTAAACAGGCTATCCCGCGCAGGTTATCAATCCAGAAAATTTTGGGCTGCATCAGTTCCTCTGTGTCCATTAAAAAAAGTCTGACCGATATTTTGCGAACGTAGCTCACTGGAATAATCCGAGTTCTTACGCTAAAGCTTGAGATGGTCTGATGAGATTCTCAAAATAGGATCTGTTTCCAGACACTAATAATAAGACTGACCAGCAAACCAGGCGGTAATAAAATGATGATGAAGTATTTCTTTCCCGCGATCGCTGCCCTTTTGCTGGTAGCGTGCGCTGACACACAATCGTCTGCACCTGCGCAGAAAGCGCAAAAGGTTAAGGTCAGTGCCACACGTTCGCTGGATATGGAGTCATTGTGCAAAAATGAGGCGGCGCAACGCTACAACACTGGCGCGCAGAAAATTGATATCTCCGGCCTGGAGCAATTCCAGGGCAGCTATGAGATGCGTGGTTCTACCTTCCGTAAAGAGAGTTTTGTCTGCTCTTTTGATGCAGACGGGCAGTTTTTGCACCTTTCCATGCGCTAAGTTCCCCCTTTTTCCCGTTTCGTACTGTATATCTTGCAGCCAGCGGGTATACTGACCGCTTCCTTTAAATCCACACGTATCCAGCACGAAATAATATGCAAAAGTTTGATACCAGGACCTTCCAGGGCTTGATCCTGACCTTACAGGATTACTGGGCTCGCCAGGGCTGCACCATCGTTCAACCATTGGACATGGAAGTCGGCGCGGGAACATCTCACCCAATGACCTGCCTGCGTGCGCTGGGGCCGGAGCCGATGGCGACTGCTTATGTGCAGCCTTCTCGTCGTCCGACCGATGGCCGCTATGGCGAAAACCCGAACCGCTTACAGCACTACTATCAGTTCCAGGTAGTGATTAAGCCGTCTCCGGACAACATTCAGGAGCTGTACCTGGGTTCTCTGAAAGAACTGGGTATGGACCCGACCATTCACGATATCCGTTTCGTGGAAGATAACTGGGAAAACCCGACGCTGGGTGCCTGGGGTCTGGGTTGGGAAGTGTGGCTGAACGGTATGGAAGTGACGCAGTTCACCTACTTCCAGCAGGTTGGTGGCCTGGAATGTAAACCAGTAACCGGGGAAATTACTTACGGTCTGGAACGTCTGGCCATGTACATTCAGGGCGTAGATAGCGTTTACGACCTGGTCTGGAGCGACGGCCCGCTGGGTAAAACCACTTACGGCGACGTGTTCCATCAGAACGAAGTGGAGCAATCCACCTACAACTTCGAATACGCCGACGTGGACTTCCTGTTCACCTGCTTCGAGCAGTACGAGAAAGAAGCGCAGCAGCTGCTGGCGCTGGAAAATCCGCTGCCGCTGCCTGCGTATGAACGTATTCTGAAAGCCGCCCATAGCTTCAACCTGCTGGATGCGCGTAAAGCCATCTCCGTCACCGAGCGTCAGCGCTATATCCTGCGCATTCGCACCCTGACCAAAGCAGTGGCAGAAGCTTATTACGCTTCCCGTGAAGCCCTTGGCTTCCCGATGTGCAACAAAGACAAATAAGAGGCGGCCATGTCTGAGAAAACTTTTCTGGTGGAAATCGGCACTGAAGAGCTGCCACCAAAAGCACTGCGCAGCCTGGCTGAGTCCTTTGCTGCAAACTTTACCGCGGAGCTGGATAACGCTGGCATCGCGCACGGCAACGTTGAGTGGTTCGCTGCGCCGCGTCGTCTGGCGCTGAAAGTCGCGAATCTGGCGGAATCTCAACCCGATCGCGAAGTTGAAAAACGCGGTCCGGCCATTGCTCAGGCGTTTGACGCTGAAGGCAAACCGAGCAAAGCGGCAGAAGGTTGGGCACGTGGCTGCGGTATCACGGTTGATCAGGCTGAGCGTCTGACTACCGACAAAGGCGAATGGCTGCTGTACCGTGCGCATGTAAAAGGCGAAAGCGCAGAAACGCTGCTGCCAAACATGATCGCCACGTCACTGGCGAAGCTGCCTATCCCGAAACTGATGCGCTGGGGCGCGTCTGATGTCCACTTCGTGCGTCCGGTTCACACCGTGACCCTGCTGTTGGGCGACAAAGTGATTCCGGCAACGATTCTGGGCATTCAGTCCGATCGCGTGATCCGCGGACACCGCTTTATGGGCGAGCCGGAATTCACCATCGATTCTGCCGATCAGTACCCGGAAATCCTGCGTGAGCGCGGCAAAGTAATTGCGGATTACGCTGAGCGTAAAGCGAAAATCAAAGCCGATGCTGAAGAAGCAGCGCGTAAGATTGGCGGTAACGCTGACCTGAGCGAAAGCCTGCTGGAAGAAGTCACCTCGCTGGTGGAATGGCCGGTAGTGCTGACTGCGAAGTTCGAAGAGAAATTCCTCGCAGTTCCGTCTGAAGCGCTGGTTCACACCATGAAAGGTGACCAGAAGTACTTCCCGGTATACGCGAACGACGGCAAACTGCTGCCGAACTTTATCTTCGTTGCCAACATCGAATCGAAAGATCCGATCCAGATTATCTCCGGTAACGAGAAAGTCGTTCGTCCGCGTCTGGCGGATGCCGAGTTCTTCTTCAATACCGACCGTAAAAAACGTCTGGAAGACCATCTGCCGCGTCTGCAAACCGTGCTGTTCCAACAGCAACTGGGTACGCTGCGCGACAAGACTGATCGTATCCAGGCGCTGGCGGGCTGGATTGCTGGTCAGATTGGCGCTGATGTTAACCACGCAACGCGTGCTGGCCTGCTGTCCAAGTGCGATCTGATGACCAACATGGTCTTCGAATTCACCGACACCCAGGGTGTGATGGGCATGCACTACGCGCGTCACGATGGTGAAGCGGAAGATGTAGCTGTTGCGCTGAACGAGCAGTATCAGCCGCGTTTTGCTGGTGATGACCTGCCGTCGAACCCGGTAGCTTGTGCCGTGGCGATTGCTGACAAGATGGACACCCTGGCGGGTATCTTCGGTATCGGTCAGCATCCGAAAGGCGACAAAGACCCGTTTGCGCTGCGTCGTGCTGCGCTGGGTGTGCTGCGTATTATCGTTGAGAAGAACCTGAATCTGGATCTGCAAACGCTGACCGAAGAAGCGGTTCGTCTGTATGGTGACAAGCTGACCAACGCCAACGTGGTGGATGACGTTATCGACTTTATGCTCGGTCGATTCCGCGCCTGGTATCAGGACGAAGGTTATACCGTCGACACCATTCAGGCCGTACTGGCACGTCGTCCGACTCGTCCGGCTGATTTTGACGCACGTATGAAGGCGGTTTCGCACTTCCGTACGCTGGAAGCCGCGTCCGCGTTGGCTGCCGCGAACAAGCGTGTATCGAACATCCTGGCGAAGTCTGAAGAGACGCTGAATGACCGCGTGAATGCGGCAACGCTGAAAGAGCCGGAAGAAATTGCGCTGGCGATGCAGGTGGTTGTGCTGCGCGATAAGCTGGAGCCTGTCTTCGCTGCCGGTCGTTACCAGGAAGCGCTGGTTGAGTTGGCGGAACTGCGTGAACCGGTTGATGCGTTCTTCGAGAAAGTGATGGTCAACGTAGAAGATAAAGATCTGCGTATTAACCGTCTGTCTATGCTCGAAAAACTGCGCGAGCTGTTCCTGCGCGTGGCTGATATTTCTCTGCTGCAGTAACGGCCCTGCGCTGACTTAGAAAATGCCGGATGGTGGCTTCGCCTTATCCGGCATTTTTTTATGTTGTTAGCGCAACTGCAATTTTGTCAGACAGGTCTGGCTGTCTTCCATCGTCTTAATAGGATACTCCGCCGTTTTACCGTTGTAGCTCACTGCGATGGTGCCTTCCATATTGCGCGGTAGCCATACCCCGACAAAGCCATTTCGGCCGCTCTTCATCGCTTTTTGTACCACCACATCACCCTTGTTATCCGTCACTTTGACATTGAATGTCTTCTCCGGCATTTCGCCCTGGCAGCCAGAAAGGCTGTGGTTGAAACAAGGATGTGTTTGCCATTCATACGGGGCAAACGACAGATAGAACTTGTCACCGAGCGGCAGGGTATAAACCTGATCGCCCGAAGAGAGCTTCAACGCGGTGCTGGTGATGGACGCTGAGTACGGCAGCGGGCGACTCTGCGGTGACTGATCAATCGTCTCTACGATTTGTTCGACGGATTTCCCGCTAAGCCCGTGTTCGGCCAGAAAAGTAGCTTCCGGCGTTGCCGCGAAAGCAGTACCAGTGGTGAGCAAACCTAAAATCAGCAGCAGTGAGGATTTCGACATAGCTTCAATTCCTTGTGAAAATTGTGGAATATAGACTGGCTCACTATAAAGCTTGCCCTTAGGGAAAGGTCAAAGGGACGACGGGTAAAGTAATGCAAAGAAGCGTTGGGGAGGGGGAGACTTACAAAATACAGATAAAAAAATCCCCGCCGTTTGGCAGGGATTCAGAATTTTGAGCTTTTTAAGCTTACAGGCTGGTTACGTTGCCAGCTGCCGGGCCTTTAGCGCCGCTTTCGATGGTGAAGGAAACTTTCTGACCTTCGTCCAGGGATTTGTAGCCATCGTTCTGGATAGCAGAGAAGTGTACGAACACGTCTTTAGAGCCATCGTCAGGAGTGATGAAGCCGAAACCTTTGTCAGCGTTGAACCATTTTACGATACCAGTCATTTTACCGGACATAGTGTATTACCTTTTAAAAAATAAGTGTGCCTTTCGGCGATATGGCGTGCTTTACAGATTTTTTAACAGTAAAGGAAATGCTCACTACGAAGGGTATCAACGATAACTCTTGAAGGGACTTGCCTTACTAACTGCTGTAATGGTCTGTACGTCAAACCGTTGAGGGCATTAACTCATTTTACGCATGTGGATGCAACTACTATTTTCTTTTTTGTGGATAACCTTCGTAAGAGAACGGCCCTGTTACAGGACCGTTCTTGAGCAAAATTGAAAAATAGTTCAATCCATCAGTTGCTTACTTAACCTAGGGTCTGCCTGAATCAGGCGCATTAACTTCAATTCGGTAGTGGAAGGCTTTACGCGTTTAGACTCCCATTCATGAACCATCGCGACCGTCACGCCCATCACTCGGGCGAAATCATCTGTTTTTAAACCTGTCCCTCGTCGTAGCTGTTCAAATTCGGTGAAAGGGTTGGTTTTTTGCGGCAGAGTGACCGTCTGCGATACATCTTTAAAAACAATCTGCTCCAGACTGCTTAGCAGTTCAAACATAGGATCTTTGTATTCCATTGAGAACTCCTACAAATCACACAGCGGGATCGTGAATTTCTTCGAAGCTCATTAAGAGTAGTCGGAAAAAATGAAGCCGGATTTAAGGTTTGCGTGATGGATTCGTTTCAGCGGATCGCAGGTGACAATCTATTGCTGGCTAACGAACTGATAAAGGTCAGGATCTCCGAACGATCGATTCCGATTGTAAAGATGACTAAAATATGACGCTGAGTGGTAAATGCAGCATTGTTTAGCAAAACGAACGGTGGCGGGAACGGTTATTTTCCCCCACAAGATTACGCGGAAAGGGTATCTTGCGGGGCTGACCTGGACTATCCTTGTCAACGTCAGGCACGCGGGTGTCGTTGTGCGCATTTTTGGGTGAAAGGAGTATTAAAATGGCGACAGGTAAGTCCTGCTCTCGCTGGTTTGCGCCTGTTTTGGCGCTCTTAATGGTAGTTGGCCTGAGTGGGTGTTTTGATAAAGAAGGCGATCAACGCAAAGCGTTTATCGATTTTCTGCAGAATACTGCAATGCGTAGCGGAGAGCGTTTACCAACGCTGACCGCCGATCAGAAAAAACAGTTTGGCCCGTTTGTGTCCGATTACGCGATTCTGTATGGCTATTCGCAGCAGGTTAATCAGGCGATGGACTCCGGTCTGCGCCCGGTGGTTGATAGCGTAAATGCGATTCGTGTTCCTCAGGATTATGTGACTCAGCGTGAGCCGCTGCGTCAGGCAAATGGTGCGCTAGGTGTATTAGGGCAACAGTTGCAGAATGCGAAACTACAGGCAGATGCTGCGCATGGCGCGCTGAAGCAGGGCGAAGATCTGAAGCCGGTCTTTGATCAGGTGTACAACAAAGTTGTTACTGCACCAGCAGAGGCCTTACAGCCGCTGATCCCTGCCGCGCAAATTTTCACGCAGCAGTTGGTGCAGGTTGGTGATTTTGTGGCACAGCAGGATACTCAGGTGAGCTTTGTCGCCAACGGTATCCAGTTCCCAACGTCACAGCAGGCAAGTCAGTACAATACGCTGATTGGCCCGTTGGCTGCTCAGCATCAGGCATTTAATCAGGCCTGGACTGCTGCGGTGAATGCCGCTCAGTAATTAAGATACGGTAATGCATGAAAGGCCGGGTGAGCGTAAGCGCTACCCGGCCTTTTGTTTATGATGCGACCTGCGGGTTTACGCAGTTCTTCTCAACGCGTCCTTGCAGCGCATCGATTAAGTTATCCACCGCACAGGCCGCCATGTTGTAGCGCGTTTCGTGCGTGGCTGAACCAATGTGCGGTACGGCCACCACGTTGGGCAGTGACAGTAGAGGTGAGTCTACCGATAATGGCTCTTGCTCAAATACATCCAGGCCAGCGGCATGAATTTCGCCTTTTTGCAGGGCGGCAATCAACGCTTTTTCATCGACCACCGGGCCACGTCCGGCGTTAATAAAAATGGCGGAAGACTTCATTTTTGCAAACTGCTCGGTGCTGAACAGATGATGCGTTTCGTCGGTTAACGGCAGGATCAGGCAGACAAAATCAGACTCCTGCAACAGCGTATCGAGGTCGCAGTAACGTGCATTGAAGCGTTCTTCTGCTTCCTGATGGTGACGGCGCGCATTATAGAGAATCGGCATGCTAAAGCCGAAATGCGCACGTTGTGCCAGCGCCAGCCCAATGCGGCCCATACCGACAATCCCCAGCGTTTTGTGGTGTACATCGGTACCAAACCAGTCCGGTCCGATACTTTTGGTCCATTCGCCAACCTTTACCCGTTCGGCAACTTCCACTACGCGGCGTGCGGTGCTTAACACCAGCGCCATTACCGTATCGGCGACGGTTTCCGTCAGCACGGTTGGCGTGTGCATCAACAGCACCTTACGCGCGTTGAGGGCATCGACGTCGAAGTTGTCATAGCCTACGGAAATCGTGGATGTCGCACGCAGCCTGGGCATTTTCTCCAGCAGAGCGGTATTGACGGCTTCACTGGAGCCCAGCAGACCTTCTGCATTGGCAAAAGCGTCGGCGTGCTGTGCGACCGTTTCCGGGCGCAGGTTAGGCACCTGAGTCACAGTAAAATGTTCTTCCAGGCGATGCAGTAAATCGTCAGGTAACGCTTTATAGAGAATAATGGACGGCTTCATGCGAATCTCCGTAAGTTAAAATTTAAGCGTGGCGTGCGCCAACCGGAATTTGGGAATTATTAGCAGGCTTAACAATTAAAGTTAGCCACACTGAGACAAAAAGCGCTACCCCCATAAAAATGTACGAGGCGG
Source organism: Citrobacter sp. Cpo040 (assembly GCF_030332915.1). Classification (NCBI taxonomy): domain Bacteria; kingdom Pseudomonadati; phylum Pseudomonadota; class Gammaproteobacteria; order Enterobacterales; family Enterobacteriaceae; genus Citrobacter; species Citrobacter sp. Cpo040. The sequence goes on along the minus strand of NZ_JAOWGX010000035.1, from coordinate 231,855 downwards.
ACGGGCTGCCGGTAGCGCCATTGAGGTAGCCGACAAACCATGAACCAAAGAATGAACCTAGCGCGCCCATGCTGTTGATCAGCGCCATTGCTCCACCGGCGACGTTGCGCGGCAGCATTTCCGGGATGATGGCGAAGAAGGGACCATAGGGGGCATACATTGCCGCGCCTGCAATAACCAACAGCGTGTAAGAAATCCAGAAGTGGTCTGCGCCTACGGCCCAGGAGCCGATAAACGCGAACGCCGCGATCAGTAACAGTGGCCAGACAAACAGCTTACGGTTTTGTAGCTTATCGGACGCCCAGGAGACGAGGATCATCGCCGCTGTCGCCGCCAGATACGGTACGGATGACAGCCAACCAACTTCCACCATCCCCAGGTTTGCGCCGCCGTTGCGGATAATCGACGGCAGCCACAGGACAAAACCATAAACGCCAATACTCCAGGCGAAATACTGCATACACAGCAGGATGACGTTACGTGAGCGGAAAGCCTCGCTATAGTTACGTACGGCTTTGATGCCTTGCTGCTCTTTTTCCAGTTGTGCCTGAAGCGCGGCTTTTTCAGATTCTGACAGCCAACCGACCTGAGACGGTTTGTCTTTTACCAGCACCCACCAGCAGAACGCCCAGATGATGGCCGGGAAGCCCTCGATGATGAACATTTCTCGCCAGCCCAGCGCCTGAATCAGGTAACCGGAAACTACGGACATCCACAGAACGGTGACCGGATTACCGAGGATCAGGAAAGTGTTTGCGCGCGAGCGTTCAGATTTCGTAAACCAGTTGCTGATATAAATCAGCATTGCCGGCATCACGGCGGCTTCAACGACGCCAAGAATAAAGCGGATGGCGGCAAGCATTGGAATATTGCTGACCATGCCGGTTAACGACGCGCATGCGCCCCAGAGGATCAGACAGACAAAAATCAGTTTTCGTACGCTGCGGCGTTCAGCGTAAATTGCGCCCGGGATCTGAAAGAAGAAATAGCCGAGGAAAAACAGCGCGCCCAGCAGGGAAGAGATCCCCTTGGTAATGCCGAGGTCTTCGTTGATACCGGCGGCGGAGGCGAAGCTGAAGTTCGCGCGATCAAGGTACGCCAGGCTATACGTGATAAACACGATTGGCATGATGTACCACCAGCGTTTTGCTGCATTAGTTGAGCTATTCATAGACTGCCCTCTGGTTATGCTGATACGCCGCCTCTGTATGTAGGGTACAGAGTTGGCCGGGAGTTTATTCCCCTAATTGTTCACGTGTGGGTAATCCTTCGCTGTCGCCCTGAACCTGAATGGCCAGTGCGCCAATTTTATTGCCGCGTGTCACCGCCTGATGCACCGAGTGGCCTTCCAGCAGGGCGCTAATAACGCCCACGGCAAAGCCATCGCCTGCGCCGACCGTATCGACCACGTTGTCGACTTTTACCGGTGCCACGCAGCCCTGTTCGCCGCTGGCGGTTTTGTACCAGGCGCCATCAGCCCCGGTTTTGACGATCACAGCCTTCACCCCATGGCGCAGATAAAAGTCGGCGATGGCTTCAGGCGTCTGCTGACCGGTTAAAATCATGCCCTCTTTTAACCCAGGTAAAACCCAGTCAGCCTGAAATGCCAGGCGGTTCAGTTTTTCCACCATTTCGGCTTCGCTTTTCCACAATACCGGGCGCAAATTTGGGTCAAAGGAGATGGTTTTCCCTTGGGCTTTCAGCGTGCGGGCGGTATGCGCCAGAAGTTCATAGGAGCTGGCAGAAAGCGCGGCTGCCACGCCGCTCAGGTGCAAGTGACGTGCGCTGGCAAAATAGTTCTCGTGGTAATCCTCAATGCTGAGGTGGCTGGCAGCGGAACCTTTACGGAAATATTCCACAATGGGATCGGTTCCATTTTCGACCTTAGATTTAAGCTGAAAGCCAGTAGCGTAACGCCCGTCCTGGGTGACTCCCTGCGCATCAATCCCTTCTTTTTCCAGCGACTTAACGATAAAACGTCCAAAACTGTCGTTGCCTACACGGCTCACCCAACCGACCTTCAGGCCCAGACGGGCAAGACCGGTCGCCACGTTGAGCTCCGCGCCTGCAACGCGCTTGATAAACTGCTCCACATCCGCCAGTTCGCCGGTTTGCGTGGCGACAAACATCGCCATCGCTTCACCAATAGTGACCACATCCAGTGAATTTTTCATGCGTTACTCCTCGCGTAACAGCTCGACGTAGCGGCGGGTAACCGCCACCAAATCCTGCCCTTCCAGGGGGAACTCAATGCCGCGTGGGACATCGTTGGGCAGCGTTTTTAGCAGCGCCAGCCAGCGCGGATCGGCGGTATCTGGCGGTACGGCGCGGTAGCTGTCGCGATGTGCAACTGCGGCTTTAACATGGATATACCCAACGGTTGACGCCAGGTTCTGCGCCGCCAGTTCCGGGGAGTCGCCCACCCACAGCCAGTTGCCCATATCGAAGGTTAAAGATATCGGCAGGTTTTGCGTCTGACAGGCTTCGTTAAAGCGCTGCATCGGCTGCAGGCGTCCGCAGTCGGTCTGATCGTTCTCGACAACCAGCTCCATTCCGCTGTTGTCCAGCCATTGGCGTAGAACGTCGAACTGTTCGGTATGGGAAAAATGGCCGAGGGAGACTTTTAACCACAGTGCCTGCAAGGCCTGCGCTTCCTCAAGTAGTTCTGGAAGACGGGGGTTGAGGCTACCGTCCTCAAGGAACAACGGTTCAGGCGCAGAGTAACAGGCCAGCAGGCCGAAGATTTCGATCGCAGAGGCCATCGTGGACAGCGTCTTCAGCTCGGCGTCAGTTAATAGCTCGCGGCGGATTTCGACGCCGTCAGCACCGGCTTCAGCGATGATGGGCAGCATTGCCGTTTGCCCGCCTGCGGCCCGTACCTGGTCGTGACCGTAAGCGGCGGTGACCACCATAATTTTTCTTTTCATGGAAACTCCAGACTAGCGTTCTTGTTATAACGCTAGATGGAACCGGTTCCAAAGAAAAGTCTATGATGTCGAATTTATGATCACCATCACGAAGGTAATTTAACGGGCGGTAGAGCCGCGCACGATCAGCTCGCCGGAGAAGACCTGTTCCTGAATGGCAGCGGATCCGCCATCAATCCGGCGCACAACCTGCTCAACGGCGGTGTAACCAATCTGCCAGGTGGGTTGTTTCAACGTGGTAATACCGACGCCCGCCAGCTCAGCCCATTCCAGTTCGTCAAAGCCGAGTAAGCCAATGTCGCTCCCCCAGTTGAGTCCAATGCGTTTCAGGGCGCGGGCTACTTGTAGCGTGAGGGCACCGTTGGCAGAGATAACGGCTTTGCGCATTCCACGATGCTGCTGGTGAAACTGGCGCAGGGTGTCGTCCAGTTGCGTATTGTCCGTGAGCGGGACTTCGGCATTTTGCGCGATCACGCCGGGGTATTGCGCGAGCGTGGCACGAAAAGCGCTCAGGCGTTCGCGGCGGGTATTCACCATGCCGAGTGGTTCGCTGAGGAACAGGATGGCTTCAAAACCTTGCTCTACCAGATGCTCGGAGGCAACCGTTGCCGCCTGGGTGTTATCCAGCCCGACCATATCACAGGCGAAATCGGGAATTTTACGGTCAATCAGCACCATCGGCAGCGCAGACTGTTGCAGGCGGTTCAGCCCCTCTTCGCGCATCCCGACGGCGTTGACCACAATCCCTTCGACCTGGTAGCTGCGCAGCAGGTCGAGATAATGCAGTTCCTGATCCACTTCGTTGTTGGTGTTACACACCAGCGGGGTAAAGCCTTTATCGCGACAGGCGGCTTCAATACCACTTAGCACGTTGACGGAGTAGGGATTAGTAATATCGGCGATGATCAGGCCAATCAGGCGGGTACGACCGTGTTTCAGGCCTCTTGCCATCAGGCTGGGACGGTAGTCGAGATCGGCAATGGCTTGTTCAATGCGGGCCAGCAGCGCGTCGGAAAGCAGGTGCTTTTCACCGTTGAGATAACGTGAAATGCTGGTCTTGCCGGTTTTTGCAGCTTTCGCCACATCGCTGATGGTTGCCCGTGTTGATTTGCTCATCGCTGATTTCCCTGAATTTGGTGACAACACCTTAACGCGAAAATCAACGATGGCAAGTGCTTCATGCCGGATGGATACGGTCTGCTTCCATCCGGCACAAAACGTTACTGGATCGGGCTTAAGGTAATTTCTACGCGGCGGTTTTGCGCTTTACCTTCCGCTGTGCTGTTGCTGGCGATCGGATTTGCCGGGCCCATACCCTGAGTGCGGATGCGGTTAGCTGCGACCCCTTGAGTGATCAAGGCGCTGGCTACGGAGTCTGCGCGCTGCTGTGACAGACGCATATTCAGATCCTGGCTGCCGGTGCTGTCGGTGAAGCCCAGCACGTTGACGGCGGTTTTATTGTACTCTTTCAGTACCATCGCCACGCCGGTCAGGGTGTTAGCACCCGCAGGCTTCAGGTTGGCACTGCTGCTGTCGAAGGTGACGTTGTTTGGCATGTTCAGAATGATGTTATCGCCACTGCGCGTCACGCTGACGCCCGTTCCCTGCATTTTTTCGCGCAGTTTCGCTTCCTGCACGTCCATGTAATAGCCGATACCACCGCCAACGGCCGCGCCAGCCGCTGCGCCAATCAGTGCGCCTTTGCCGCGATCTTTCTTCGAAGAAGAGAGTGCGCCAATGCCCGCGCCGACCAGAGAGCCAATACCTGCGCCAATGCCGGATTTACCTGCTTCGCGTTCGCCGGTGTAAGGGTTTGTTGTGCAGCCAGAAACCGCCAGGGCGCCGCTCACGATGGCAGCAATAACAAATACACGTTTCTTCATCTTAATTCCTTAATGACTTTTTCTTCTTTGCCACAGCGACCGTGGCGGTTGATTATGACGTGTGAACATGAAGAAAATTCCAGGGAAGACTCTGAAATTTGTAAGTAACATTGAACGGCATAATAAATAAGCCGTCACATCGCATTCAGGAGCGCCATCTTGGCTAATTCACCCGCACATTACTCGGTGTTAACCGCCGCCCACTGGGGACCAATCCTCGTCGACACTGATGGTGAGACGGTTTTCTCCTCGCGTGGCGCGCTGCCCACCGCTCATCCCAACTCTTTGCAAACCGTGGTGCGCGACCAGGTTCACAGTAAAACGCGGGTACGTTTTCCGATGGTGCGTAAAGGGTTTCTCGCCTCGCCGGAAAACCCACAGGGCGTACGTGGGCAGGATGAGTTTGTTCGCGTCAGTTGGGACGACGCGCTGAATCTTATCCATACGCAGCATAAACGCATCCGTGACAGCTACGGCCCGGCCTCAATTTTTGCCGGTTCGTACGGCTGGCGGTCCAACGGCGTGTTACACAAAGCGGCGACCCTGTTACAGCGTTATATGGCGCTGGCGGGCGGTTATACCGGGCATCTGGGGGATTACTCGACGGGGGCTGCGCAAGCGATCATGCCGTACGTGGTGGGCGGGAACGAAGTTTACCAGCAGCAAACCAGCTGGCCGGTGGTGCTGGAGAACAGCGAGGTGGTGGTGTTGTGGAGCGCCAATCCGCTGAATACCCTGAAGATTGCCTGGAACGCGTCCGATGAGCAGGGCCTCGCGTACTTTGAGGCATTGCGCGACAGCGGTAAACGATTGATCTGTATCGATCCGATGCGATCGGAAAGCGTCGATTTCTTTGGCGATAAGATGGAATGGATTGCCCCGCATATGGGGACCGACGTAGCGCTGATGCTGGGCATCGCGCATACGCTGGTGGAAAACGGCTGGCATGACGAGGACTTTCTCTCCCGGTGTACTACCGGATATGACCGTTTTGCCGACTATCTGCTGGGTAAATCTGACGATGTTGCAAAAACGGCAAAATGGGCGGCAGAGATTTGTGGCATTCCGGCAGCGAAGATACGCGAACTTGCAGCGATATTTCACCAAAATACCACCATGCTGATGGCCGGATGGGGCATGCAGCGCCAACAGTATGGCGAGCAGAAACACTGGATGATTGTCACCCTGGCCGCCATGCTCGGACAAATCGGGAAGCCAGGCGGCGGTTTTGGGCTGTCGTACCATTTTGCCAACGGCGGCAACCCAACGCGCCGGGCTGCGGTGCTGGCTTCAATGCAGGGCAGCGTTAAAGGCGGCACCGACGCGGTAGATAAAATCCCGGTGGCGCGAATTGTCGAAGCGCTGGAAAATCCCGGCGGTTTTTACCAGCACAACGGCATGGACCGCCATTTCCCGGACATCCGTATGCTGTGGTGGGCGGGTGGCGCTAACTTCACCCATCATCAAGACACTAACCGTTTAATTCGCGCCTGGCAAAAACCGGAGCTGGTGGTCATCTCGGAGTGTTTCTGGACCGCAGCAGCAAAGCATGCTGATATCGTGCTGCCAGCAACCACCTCCTTTGAGCGTAATGATTTGACCATGACTGGCGATTACAGCAACCAGCACCTGGTGCCGATGAAGCAGGTCGTACCGCCGCAGGACGAAGCGCGAAATGATTTTGATGTCTTTGCCGAGCTGAGTGAGCGCTGGGAAAAGGGCGGATATGAACGGTTCACCGAAGGTAAAAGCGAACTGGCGTGGCTGGAGACTTTTTACAATATTGCCGGGCAACGTGGGGCCAGTCAGCAGGTGACATTGCCGCCTTTCGCCGAGTTTTGGCAGCGCAACGCCCTGATCGAAATGCCGGAAAACGCCGCCAGCGCACAGTTTATCCGTTTTGCGGATTTTCGCCGCGACCCGCAGACGCATCCGCTGAAAACGGACAGCGGCAAAATTGAAATCTACTCCGCGAGGATTGCAGGTTACGGCTACGCGGACTGCGCGGGACATCCGATGTGGCTGGAGCCGGATGAGTGGTTCGGTAACGCCGAACCGGACCAGCTACAGCTGCTTTCCGCCCATCCGGCGCACCGTTTGCATAGTCAGCTTAACTACAGTGCGCTACGTGAGCAGTACGCGGTAGCGGATCGTGAGCCGATAACGATTCATCCGCAGGACGCCCACGCGCGCGGCATTGCGGATGGCGATACGGTCAGGGTGTGGAACCAGCGCGGGCAAGTTCTGGCGGGCGCGGTGGTGACGGCGGGTATTAAACCCGGCGTCATCTGTATTCATGAAGGCGCCTGGCCTGATTTGGATCTCGCAGCGAACGGTATTTGTAAAAATGGCGCCGTCAACGTGCTGACCAAAGATCTCCCCAGCTCGAAGCTGGGGAATGGCTGCGCGGGCAATACTGCGTTGGCGTGGCTTGAAAAATACAGCGGACCAACGTTGGCGCTTACGGCGTTTGATCCGCCTGCCAGCCCATAATCCACGTGGGGTGGTGAGTCTCTTCCTGCCATGCGCCGTCTTCAATACGAAAACCCAGCGCATGGTAGAAGTTCACCGCTGATTGATTCTTCTGGTAGACCTCAAGGCTGAGTATCGAAAAGCGCTGCTGGACATGCTGCACCAGCGCTTTGCCGATCCCGCTTCTGATGGCGGCAGGTGCGACAAACAGCGCGCCGAGAAAGCGGTCGTCAATCACGCTGGCAAAGCCTTTGAGCTCGCCTTCTTCTTCCCAAACCCAGGTTTGCGCGGCTGGCAGATAAACATCCCGCACCACGGATTCACTTTCGCGCCAGTAGCGCTCTTCGATAAATGGATGGGCATGGATTGTGCTTTCCATCCACAGCGCCAGAATTGACGGCAGATCTTCAGCCTTGGATTCACGAATCATGTTGTTCTCCCGGATAACAGATGCAGCTGGTGACATGGTCGTTGACCAGGCCGCACGCCTGCATAAAGGAGTAACAAATGGTGGTGCCGACAAACTTAAATCCGCGTTTTTTTAACGCTTTAGACAGCGCGTCTGACGCAGGCGTGGAGGTGGGAATATCGCTCAGGTTGGCGGCGCGAGTCACTTGCGGTTGGTTATCAACAAATGACCAGACGAATTCGCTAAACGACTCTCCGTTTTGCGCCATCGTCAGAAAAGCGCGAGCGTTGCCGATAATGGCCTGAATTTTTCCGCGATGACGAATAATGCCGGCATCCAGTACCAGCCTTTCCACATCCTCTTCGGTCATGGCCGCCACTTTTTCCGGGTCAAAATGGTGGAAGGCGTGGCGATAGTTTTCCCGTTTCTTGAGCACGGTAATCCACGATAACCCGGCCTGCTGGCCCTCAAGGCAGATCATTTCGAACAGCTTTTTACCATCGGTTTCGGGGACGCCCCATTCCTTGTCGTGGTAGGCAATGTAAAGTGGGTCCTGGCTGACCCATCCGCAACGCTGCATATTCTTCCTCGCTGTTTTTACTGGCGTAAAAATTTCATTCGGCCCGCCTTGACGCGCCAGCTAAAAAGACAATATTTAATACAGGGCCTGATGGGCCCAATATCCTTCACACAATGACAATAATATCGCCGAATTCGGCTCTTTTCTGGAGTCGCGTTGATGATTATAAGAAACGGTAGTGGTCGCCAAAGGTTAACTCTGGCGAGCGTCGTAGTTTGTGCGCTGTCCATCAATACAGCATATGGCTGGCAACAAGAATATATCGTTGATGCGATGTCAGGGCATACGGCTGAACGTTATACATGGGACAGCGATCACCAACCACGTTATAACGACATTCTGGAAGAACGTATTCGTTCCACTCAGAACGTGGCGGGTCCCGTGGTAAATCTGGCGGATGAGACGCCTATGGATGCGACCAGCGGCATGAGTATGGGCTGGAACTTCCCGCTTTCAAGGCAGGTGACAACTGGTCCGGTTGCCGCGCTGCATTATGACGGTTCAACCACATCTACTTACAACGAATTTGGCGATAGCGCGACGTCGGTAACGCAGAACGATCCGCTGTGGCATGCCAGCGTGAGTTCGTTGGGTTGGCGAGTCAATTCGCAGTTCGGTGATGTGCGTCCGTGGGCGCAAATCAGCTATAACCAGCAGTTTGGCGAGAATATCTGGAAGGCGCAGTCGGGTCTCAGCCGCATGTCAGCAGCGGGTCAGGATGGTAACTGGGTGGATGTCACCGTCGGTGCAGATATGCTGTTGAACCCGCACATGGCGGCTTACGCGGCGCTTTCGCAGGCGGAAAACAGTACCAACAACAGCGACTATATGTACACCATGGGAGTGAGCGCCAAATTTTAACGTAAGTAATCAGTATATAAACATCTTGATTACATGTTGAGATCAACAATCACACGCACTCCAGCGATAGCGTGTACTAACTCATGCGATAAAATTCAGTAACCCGACTTTTTGTCTCGTCATTCATTCCGCATTCCAGGCATTTCATTCCGTCCTGGCGGCATTTCATGCCGTTTTCTCCTGCTCATAAAAGCGCTTCGGTATGGTTGTTGGCAGAGAATTTCCCATTTTGTTTATGCAGGAAGACTGCCATGAAAACTTCTGATTATCAGCGTACCCGCTGGCTGACACTGATCGGCACCATCATTACCCAATTTGCTTTAGGTTCTGTTTATACCTGGAGCCTGTTTAACGGTGCGCTCTCTTCTAAGCTTGATGCGCCGGTGAGTCAGGTTGCCTTTTCCTTTGGCCTGCTGAGCCTCGGGCTGGCAATTTCTTCTTCCGTCGCCGGGAAACTGCAGGAACGTTTTGGCGTGAAACGCGTCACCATGGCCTCCGGTATTTTACTGGGTGTCGGCTTCTTCTTAACCGCCCACTCTGACAGCCTGATTATGCTGTGGCTGAGCGCCGGTGTATTGGTCGGTCTGGCGGATGGCGCAGGCTACCTGTTAACACTTTCCAACTGTGTAAAATGGTTCCCTGAGCGTAAAGGGCTGATTTCCGCCTTTGCCATCGGTTCTTACGGTCTTGGCAGCCTCGGTTTTAAATTCATCGACAGCCAACTGTTGAGCACTGTGGGTCTGGAAAAAACCTTCATGATTTGGGGCGCGATTGTGCTGGTGATGATCGTCTTTGGCTCCACGCTGATGAAAGACGCGCCGAATCAGGAAGTGAAAACGAAAAATGGCGTGGTTGAGAATGACTACACCCTGGCGCAGTCCATGCGTAAACCGCAGTACTGGATGCTGGCAGTGATGTTCCTGACGGCGTGTATGAGTGGGCTATATGTGATTGGCGTGGCGAAAGATATTGCACAAAGCCTGGCGCATATGGATGTGGCAACGGCGGCAAATGCGGTTACCGTCATTTCTATCGCTAACCTGTCAGGTCGTCTGGTTCTGGGGATTCTGTCCGACAAAATCTCTCGTATTCGCGTTATCACCATTGGGCAGGTCGTTTCGCTGGTCGGTATGGCGGCACTGCTGTTCGCCCCGCTGAATGATGCGACCTTCTTCGCGGCGATTGCCTGTGTAGCATTTAACTTTGGCGGTACCATCACCGTGTTCCCGTCACTGGTGAGCGAGTTCTTCGGTTTGAATAACCTTGCTAAAAACTACGGCGTCATTTACTTAGGTTTCGGTATCGGCAGTATTTGTGGTTCCATTATCGCCTCGCTGTTCGGCGGTTTCTATGTGACCTTCTGCGTTATCTTTGCGCTGTTAATTATCTCGCTGGCACTCTCCACCACCATCCGCCAGCCACAGCGTAGCGTATATACCGAGGCGCACGCCTAAACCTATTAGTAGTCTGATTAATACCTGGCGCATATATTTACAAAAATATATGCGTCATTTGCATTCTCCATAAGCACTTTTTCCCCCTCCTGTGGTCTACTTACCCGCGCCCGTAGACATTTCACTTCTGCTGTTGTCGCATTTTCCCCTGCCTGGTCTGTTTGACTACTGCTCAGGGTGTTTTAATCCCGATTCCCAGGGTTTGTTTGCATGAGATATATTAAGTCGATGACGCAGCAGAAACTCAGTTTCCTGCTGGCAATCTATATCGGTTTGTTTATGAACTGTGCTGTATTTTTCCGGCGCTTTAGCGGATATGCACACGAGTTTACCGTCTGGAAAGGACTCTCTGCGGTTGTTGAATTAGCCGGCACTGTGCTGGTGACCTTCTTTTTACTACGACTTCTCTCTTTATTTGGTCGGCGCGCCTGGCGTGTCCTGACAACGTTAGTGGTGCTGTGTTCTGCCGGTGCCAGCTATTACATGACCTTCCTGAACGTGGTAATTGGTTACGGTATTATTGCCTCCGTAATGACCACGGATATTGATTTATCGAAAGAAGTGGTTGGCTGGCATTTTGTCGTGTGGCTGGTTTCGGTCAGCATTTTACCGTTGGTTCTGATTTGGAGTAATCGCTGCCGCTATACCCTGATGAAACAGATACGTACGCCTGGCATGAGATGGCGCAGCGTGGCGGTAGTTTTACTGGCTGGTCTGATGGTATGGGTCCCGATTCGCCTGCTGAGCATGCAACAGAGAAGCGTTGAGCGAGCAACGGGAATCGATTTACCCAGCTATGGCGGGGTAGTGGCGAATTCCTATCTGCCGTCAAACTGGCTCTCCGCGCTGGGTCTGTACGCCTGGGCACAGGTGGATGAATCCTCAGACAACAAATCGTTGATGAACCCGGCGAAGAAGTTTACCTATGTTGCCCCCAAAAACCTCGACGACACCTATGTGGTCTTTATTATCGGCGAAACGACCCGCTGGGATCATATGGGAATTTTTGGCTATGAGCGCAATACCACGCCAAGGCTCGCCCAGGAGAAAAATCTGGCCGCCTTCCGTGGATATTCCTGTGATACGGCAACCAAACTTTCGCTGCGTTGCATGTTTGTGCGTGAGGGTGGGGCAGAAGAAAACCCGCAGCGTACTCTGAAAGAACAAAACGTCTTCTCCGTGCTCGGCCAGTTAGGGTTCAAGACCGATCTTTACGCGATGCAAAGCGAGATGTGGTTCTACAGTAACACCATGGCGGAGAACATCGCCTATCGTGAGCAGATTGGCGCAGAGCCGCGCAACCGTGGCAAGAACGTTGACGATATGCTGTTGATTACCGAGATGCAGCAGTCTCTGCAAAATAATGAAGATGGTGGCAAGCATCTAATTATTCTGCATACCAAGGGCTCGCATTTTAACTACACCCAGCGCTATACCCGTGATTATGCGCAGTGGAAGCCGGAATGTGTCAATGTTGATAGCGGTTGCTCGAAAGCTGAGATGATCAACTCATTCGATAACTCGGTAACCTATGTTGATCACTTTATTACCAAAGTATTTGATCAACTACGTGATAAGAAAGCGATCGTGTTCTACGCCGCCGATCACGGTGAGTCGATTAACGAGCGCGAGCACCTGCACGGTACGCCGCGTAAAATGGCGCCACCTGAGCAGTTCCGCGTTCCTATGATGGTGTGGATGTCTGACAAATATCTGGAAGACCCCGACCATGCGAAGGCGTTTGCACACCTTAAGCAAGAAGCTGATATGAAGGTGCCGCGTCGTCATGTGGAACTGTACGACACCATTTTGGGTTGCCTCGGTTATACCTCGCCAAATGGCGGTATTAACGAGAATAATAACTGGTGCCGTATCCCGGACGCGAATAAGGCTACAGCCCAGTAACTGAGCTGCTGACTTTCTCACCGATCAAATGGCATTTTGATACTAAGGGATTGACGGGCGCGCAGCTGAGCAGTAAGATGCGCCCCGCATTCGGTGATTGGCGCAGCCTGGTAGCGCACTTCGTTCGGGACGAAGGGGTCGGAGGTTCGAATCCTCTATCACCGACCAAATTAGAAAAGCCCGCTCTCTGAGCGGGCTTTTTGCTTTCCGGAATCCACGAGGATGAGAACCTCCGGGGGCAAGAGGTTCGACTCGAGCGTAGCGAGAGAACGTTGCGTCAGCAACGGCCCGCAGGGCGAGCCACGCAGTGGCGAGTAATCCTCTATCACCGACCAAATTAGAAAAGCCCGCTCTCTGAGCGGGTTTTTTGCATTTGTGGCTTTTGTAGGCCTGATAAGCGAAGCGCCATCAGGCAAAACATCACGCTATAACAGACACTGCCGGATGCGGCGCAAGCGCCTTATCCGGCCTACAGGCGAAGCGCCATCAGGCAAAACATCACGCTATAACAGACATTGCCGGATGCGGCGCAAGCGCCTTATCCGGCCTACAGGCGAAGCGCTGGCAGGGCGTATTTTTTGTTTTTCCGACCCCACGTTTGACCTTCATTTTATCTGCAAAAATTGTGCACCACTTCCCACTGACTGTTAACGATTCTGTGACATATTCCATTGCCTTTTTTTATATTTGCTTGAAACTTTTTTTGCGCTACTTATGGCTGAAGCTGGCATTTTCCGCTGTGCGCTTTAACGTTCATGGTATTAATCGCTCAGATATGCAGCATTAATTTAGAAAGTTTGAATAAATTGCATAAATGTTAATCACCAAATGTTGCGAAATATGAAGATGTTTATTCTGGCATAGTACGCGTAGCACAAATTTCCCTGCTGAAAATGTCCTTCCGCACTTTTTTTAATCTTTGTTTGTGAATTCTCACCGTTGGCGTAAATCACGGTGACCTGTATTGACGTTTTCACATTCTGTTGACAGATTGTAGGGTATGAGGGGCATTTCATGGAGAATCCGCACTGCAACTCAGTCGCTTATGTGAACGGAATCCCCATCCTCTTAACGCCGACCCGGCCGGGTAAAAAACAAAAAAGGCCAGGCGGTGCAAACCCACTGCAAAGGGTAAAACAACAAACATCACATTGGAGCAGAAGAATGAGTATTTCCTTGAAGAAGTCAGGGATGCTGAAGCTTGGTCTGAGCCTGGTGGCTATGACCGTCGCAGCAAGCGTACAGGCTAAAACTCTGGTTTATTGTTCAGAAGGATCTCCTGAAGGCTTTAACCCGCAGCTTTTCACCTCTGGCACCACCTATGATGCCAGCTCCGTACCGATCTATAACCGCCTGGTCGAGTTCAAAACCGGTACGACTGAAGTGATCCCGGGCCTTGCTGAGAAGTGGGAAATCAGCGAAGACGGCAAAACCTACACCTTCCACCTGCGTCAGGGCGTGAAGTGGCAGGACAACAAAGAATTTAAACCGACGCGCGATTTTAACGCCGATGACGTGGTGTTCTCTTTCGATCGTCAGAAAAATGCCCAGAACCCGTACCATAAAGTCTCTGGCGGCAGCTATGAATACTTCGAAGGGATGGGTCTGCCGGATCTGATCTCCGAAGTGAAAAAAGTGGACGATAAAACCGTTCAGTTCGTGCTGACTCGCCCGGAAGCGCCGTTCCTGGCTGACCTGGCGATGGACTTCGCTTCTATTCTTTCCAAAGAATATGCTGACAACATGCTGAAAGCCGGTTCTCCGGAGAAAGTGGATCTGAACCCAATTGGTACCGGTCCGTTCCAGCTGCAGCAGTACCAGAAAGACTCCCGTATTCTGTATAAAGCATTCGAAGGTTACTGGGGCACCAAGCCGCAGATCGACCGTCTGGTCTTCTCCATTACGCCTGACGCTTCCGTGCGTTACGCCAAACTGCAGAAGAACGAGTGCCAGGTGATGCCGTACCCGAACCCGGCAGACATCGCGCGCATGAAGCAGGATAAAAACATCAACCTGATGGAGCAGGCGGGTCTGAACGTGGGCTACCTCTCTTTCAACACCGAGAAGAAACCGTTTGATGACGTGAAAGTCCGTCAGGCGCTGACCTACGCGGTAAACAAAGAAGCGATCATCAAAGCGGTTTATCAGGGCGCTGGCGTTGCCGCGAAAAACCTGATCCCGCCGACCATGTGGGGCTATAACGACGACGTTAAAGACTACACCTACGATCCTGAGAAGGCCAAAGTGCTGCTGAAGGAAGCTGGTCAGGACAAAGGCTTTACCGTTGAGCTGTGGGCTATGCCGGTACAGCGTCCATATAACCCGAACGCACGTCGTATGGCAGAAATGGTTCAGGCTGACTGGGCGAAAATTGGCGTTCAGGCCAAGATTGTGACCTACGAGTGGGGCGAGTATCTGAAACGCGCCAAAGCGGGTGAACATCAGGCGGTGATGATGGGCTGGACCGGTGATAACGGGGATCCGGACAACTTCTTCGCGACCTTGTTCAGCTGTGCGGCAGCGAAAGACGGTTCCAACTACTCTCGCTGGTGCTACAAGCCGTTTGAAGACCTGATCCAGCCGGCGCGTGCGACCGACGATCACAACAAACGTATTGAACTGTACAAGCAAGCTCAGGTTGTTATGCACGACCAGGCTCCGGCTCTGATTGTTGCTCACTCCACCGTGTACGAACCAGTGCGTAAAGAAGTGAAAGGCTATGTGGTTGATCCATTAGGCAAACACCACTTCGAAAACGTCTCTGTCGAATAATTAAAAGCAATTAAGGAAGCGCTGCGCCCCGGTATTGTGTAGGCCGGATAAGCGCAGCGCCCTCCGGCGTAATGCTTTACCCGCGATGCAGTTTGCGTGGGATAAGATTTGTGAGCAATACAGACTCACGGTTCCAGGCCGTGCGTCATTAGAGAGAATCCGGGTTATGTTGCAGTTCATTCTCCGACGTTTGGGACTCGTCATCCCCACGTTTATCGGTATCACTCTTCTCACCTTTGCCTTTGTCCATATGATCCCCGGCGATCCGGTTATGATCATGGCGGGTGAACGTGGGATCTCCCCTGAGCGTCATGCTCAACTGTTGGCTGAACTCGGTCTGGATAAGCCGATGTGGCAGCAGTACCTCCACTATATCTGGGGGGTTATGCATGGTGATTTAGGTATCTCACTGAAAAGCCGCTTACCGGTGTGGGAAGAGTTCGTACCTCGCTTCAAAGCAACGCTGGAACTCGGCGTCTGCGCGATGATTTTCGCCGTCGCAGTGGGTATCCCAGTGGGTGTACTTGCTGCCGTTAAGCGCGGCTCCATTTTCGATCACACGGCAGTTGGCCTGGCGCTGACCGGTTACTCTATGCCGATTTTCTGGTGGGGCATGATGCTGATCATGCTGGTTTCCGTGCAGTTGAACCTGACGCCAGTTTCTGGGCGGGTGAGCGACATGGTGTTCCTTGATGATTCCAATCCGCTAACCGGCTTTATGCTGATCGACACCGCCATCTGGGGTGAAGAGGGCAACTTTATTGATGCGTTGGCGCATATGATCCTGCCTGCGATGGTGCTGGGTACCATTCCTCTGGCGGTCATTGTGCGTATGACCCGTTCATCGATGCTGGAAGTGCTGGGTGAAGATTACATCCGTACCGCGCGCGCCAAAGGCCTGACCCGTATGCGCGTCATCATTATTCACGCTCTGCGTAACGCGATGCTGCCCGTGGTGACCGTTATCGGCCTGCAGGTTGGTACGCTGCTGGCCGGGGCGATTCTGACCGAGACCATCTTCTCGTGGCCGGGGCTGGGGCGCTGGCTGATCGATGCGCTGCAACGCCGCGATTATCCGGTGGTGCAGGGCGGGGTGCTGCTGGTCGCGACGATGATTATTCTCGTCAACCTGCTGGTAGACCTGCTGTACGGCGTGGTGAACCCGCGTATTCGGCATAAGAAGTAAGGGGCCATCATGTCACAGGTTACTGAAAATAAAGTTATTGCTGCACCGGTGCCGATGACTCCGCTGCAGGAGTTCTGGCACTATTTTAAACGCAACAAAGGTGCGGTTGTTGGGCTGGTGTACGTTGTGGTGATGATCCTGATTGCGGTCTTTGCCAACGTCCTCGCACCCTACAACCCGGCAGACCAGTTCCGCGATACGCTGCTGGCTCCTCCCGCGTGGCAGGACGGCGGTACCATGGCGCATCTGTTTGGTACTGATGATGTAGGCCGCGACGTGTTGTCCCGCCTGATGTACGGTGCGCGTCTGTCGCTGTTGGTCGGCTGTCTGGTGGTAGTACTCTCCCTGCTGATGGGCGTGGTTCTTGGGCTGATCGCCGGTTACTTTGGCGGGATTGTTGATAACGTCATCATGCGTGTGGTCGATATCATGCTGGCATTGCCGAGCCTGTTGCTGGCGCTGGTGCTGGTGGCGGTATTTGGCCCCTCGATTGGCAACGCCGCGCTGGCGCTGACGTTCGTGGCATTGCCGCACTATGTCCGTTTGACGCGCGCCGCCGTGCTGGTGGAGGTTAACCGCGACTACGTCACTGCATCTCGCGTGGCGGGAGCCGGCGCGATGCGCCAGATGTTCGTCAACATTCTTCCTAACTGTCTTGCGCCGCTGATTGTTCAGGCGTCGCTTGGCTTCTCTAACGCCATTCTCGATATGGCTGCCCTCGGCTTCCTGGGGATGGGCGCACAGCCGCCTACGCCGGAATGGGGCACCATGCTCTCTGACGTTCTGCAGTTTGCCCAAAGCGCCTGGTGGGTCGTGACCTTCCCGGGGCTGGCGATCCTGTTGACGGTGCTGGCATTTAACCTGATGGGTGACGGTCTGCGTGACGCGCTCGATCCCAAACTGAAGCAGTAAGAGGTTCGAGATGGCGTTATTAAATGTAGATAAATTATCGGTGCATTTCGGCGACGTAGGTTCCGAATTCCGCGCCGTAGACCGCATTAGCTACAGTGTGAATCAGGGTGAAGTGGTTGGCATTGTAGGAGAGTCCGGCTCTGGTAAGTCCGTCAGTTCGCTGGCGATTATGGGACTGATTGACTACCCAGGCCGCGTTATGGCCGAAAATCTGGAGTTTAATGGTCGCGACCTGAAGCGCATCTCTGAGAAAGAGCGTCGCCAGTTAGTGGGCGCGGAAGTGGCGATGATCTTCCAGGACCCGATGACCAGCCTTAACCCCTGCTACACCGTCGGCTACCAGATTATGGAAGCTATTAAAGTGCACCAGGGCGGCAACAAAAAAACGCGTATTCAGCGGGCAATAGACCTGCTGACGCTGGTGGGTATCCCCGATCCGGCCTCACGTCTGGATGTATATCCTCACCAGTTGTCCGGTGGGATGAGCCAGCGCGTGATGATCGCGATGGCGATAGCCTGTCGTCCGAAACTGCTGATTGCCGACGAACCGACAACGGCGCTGGATGTGACTATTCAGGCGCAGATCATCGAGCTACTGCTGGAATTGCAGCAAAAAGAGAACATGGCGCTGGTCTTAATCACGCACGATCTGGCGCTGGTGGCTGAAGCGGCACACAAAATCATCGTGATGTACGCCGGCCAGGTGGTAGAAACCGGAGCCGCGCAGGATATTTTCCGCGCGCCGCGTCATCCTTACACCCAGGCGCTGCTGCGCGCGCTGCCTGAGTTTGCTCAGGATAAAGCACGTCTGGCCTCGCTGCCGGGCGTGGTTCCCGGGAAATATGACCGCCCGAGCGGCTGTTTGCTGAACCCACGCTGCCCCTATGCGACCGACAAATGCCGCGCTGAAGAACCTGAACTGAACCTGCTGGAAGGCGGTCGTCAGTCGAAATGCCACTACCCACTTGATGATGCCGGGAGGCCTGGGCTATGAGTACGCAAAAGGCCGCTTTGCCACAGCCGCTGTTGCAGGCTATTGATCTGAAAAAACACTACCCGGTGAAAAAGGGCATGTTCGCCCCGGAGCGCCTGGTGAAAGCGCTGGACGGCGTCTCCTTTACCTTAGAGCGTGGTAAAACGCTGGCGGTGGTAGGCGAGTCGGGCTGTGGGAAATCCACCCTTGGCCGCCTGCTGACGATGATTGAAGTCCCGACCGGCGGTGAGCTGTATTACCAGGGACAGGATCTGCTTAAGCACGACCCGCAGGCGCAAAAGCTGCGTCGGCAGAAAATCCAGATTGTATTCCAGAACCCGTACGGTTCCCTGAACCCGCGTAAAAAAGTGGGACAGATTCTGGAAGAGCCGCTGCTGATCAACTCCACGCTCAGCAAAGAGGAACGTCGTGAAAAAGCGCTGGCGATGATGGCGAAAGTGGGGCTGAAAACCGAACACTACGACCGCTATCCGCATATGTTCTCCGGCGGTCAGCGTCAGCGTATTGCCATCGCTCGCGGTCTGATGCTTGATCCGGACGTGGTGATTGCCGATGAACCGGTCTCAGCGCTGGACGTTTCGGTGCGTGCGCAGGTGCTGAATCTGATGATGGATTTGCAGCAGGAACTGGGGCTGTCATACGTCTTTATCTCGCACGACCTGTCGGTGGTCGAGCACATTGCCGATGAAGTGATGGTGATGTATTTAGGCCGCTGCGTGGAGAAAGGGACGAAGGACCAAATCTTCAATAATCCGCGTCATCCGTACACGCAAGCGCTGCTCTCCGCAACGCCGCGTCTGAACCCGGACGATCGCCGTGAGCGTATCAAGCTGACCGGTGAACTGCCAAGCCCGCTGAATCCGCCGCCGGGCTGCGCGTTTAACGCCCGCTGCCGTCGTCGCTTTGGTCCGTGTACCCAGCTTCAGCCGCAGTTGAAAGATTACGGCGGTCAACTGGTGGCGTGTTTTGCCGTTGACCAGGATGAGAACCCACAGCAATAAACCTGGGTTATGACCCGATAACCGGAGCCTTGTGCTCCGGTTTTTTTATATTTTCTCTTTACGTCCACAATGTGAGTCCTTTGGCAGAACATTATTCCACAGCGTCTAGAATGTAGTCAGATTCCCTCTAGTCACAGAAATATCTATTTCGCAGTTGCTAACTACCAGGAGCAAATGTGGTCACGATACGCTGGGATATTAAAACAATTGATCGTCTGTCGATGGTTGAGGATGTCCTGAAGGAGTTTTCCTGCTGTGATATCAATATCATCTCCATGAAAGTCACGCCTGGGCGGATCCTGATTAAATCCTGGTGCCGCCAGCTACAGGATATTTCCTGTGTGCAATCCTGTTTAAGCCAGCGCGCCGATATTATTCATGTCGCTTACCTCTGTGAGGAGATAAGTGAGCTGTCAACGCCGGAGCCGGAACGGCCGCGCTATTTCTCTGACATTATTTGCAGCAGCCAGAGCATGCACGCGCTTATCGAAAAGGCGATAAAAATTGCCGACAGCAAATATACCGTTCTGATCCGTGGCGATACGGGGACCGGTAAAGAGCTGCTGGCCCGGGCTATCCATAATTCCGGGCAGCGACGTTTTTATCCGTTTATTCCGGTCAACTGCTCTGCGCTACCTGAGTCGCTAATGGAGAGTGAATTCTTTGGCTATGAGAAAGGGGCTTTCAGCGGCGCGGATTGTAAAGGCAAAAAAGGGCTGTTTGAAATGGCCGATAAAGGCACCCTTTTTCTCGATGAGTTTGGCGAAATGTCGCTGAGCTTACAGGCTAAACTCCTGCGCGTGCTTCAGGATGGCGGGATTCGGCGCGTTGGCGGAGCGCATATTATTCCGGTCAATGTGCGCATTATTGTGGCAACCAATGCCAATCTGGAAGAGATGGTGGAACAACGTCTGCTGCGCGCCGATCTCTATTACCGCATCAACGTGCTTTCACTGACCATTCCACCTTTGCGCGAGCGCCCACAGGATATCAGCCTGCTGATTCGCCACTTTGTGCAGAAATACGCGAAGGAATTCCAGCGGCGGATCATTCTGGATAAAGCCTGTTTTGATGCCCTGCACCATCACACCTGGCCGGGAAACGTGCGCGAACTGGAAAATACCATTATTCGCCTGATGCTGATGGCGGAATCCGATGTTATTACGCGGGAAGAATTAGGGATGGTGAATTTGCCTGCCGTTGAGCGGGGCGCGACAGAACGTCCTTTTAAAGAGCAGGTTCTCTGCGCTGAACGCCAGCTCATTGAACAGATGGTGGAAGATAATGTGTCGTCACGGCATATCGCCAAAGCGCTGGGTGTGTCGCACACCACGGTGCTGAATAAAATTCGCGGCTATCAGCTGGAGAGTGTGGGTTAAGCGCCGCCAGCGTCTGACGGCGCGATATACATGGGTTATTCAATCAGCTTCAATAAGGGCGACAGGCACAGCAGAATTCCGTACAGCAGGATCAACCAGGTTTTCAGTCCGCGCAGTTTTTCCAGTTGCGTTACTTTATAGATCAGGAAGAACGGAATAATACACGACACAATCCCGTAAAGCGGGCTACCTAACTGGAAGAACACCAGTACCGATACGCGAAATGACACCCAAATGACCAGGGTGATAACAATAAAGGTGCAAATACCCAGCGTAAGCACCAACGGATTAATTTTCTCAACGTCAATGACGCGGCTCAGAACGTTGAGAATAATACCTTTGATCGCTTCGTGGAATCCCAGATAAATACCAAAGAACGCGGTTAATACGGCGAAGATATTTAATACCGTTGAGGTGATATGAATAATCTGCCCAGGAATGACCTGAGCCGCCAGCGCCAGTGCTGAAATATTTTGTTCGAAAGCCGAAACGGCCTCTTCATGGCTAATGGAAAAGGTAAAAGAGAAGGAGAAAAACAGAATGACAGCAATCAGAGTAATGTAACTGATGCGATGCGTACGGATTGCCATACGCGTAGCCAGCACCCGGTCTGCCACCCGTTTGCGGTAGGCGATGTTCATTGGGTTCAACACCTGAATAAACACCGCTGAGAAGAAGCAAAACGGGATGGTTAGCAGTACATCACGAAAGAAGACCGATGCTTCAGGGAAGGCGCTGATATTAGCGAAGTTCCAGTGCGGAACCATCGCAAAACCAAATACGATGATGATACCCACTTTGACCACCACCATCGGGCCGGAGATTTTGAACAGCAGCTTTTCTCCCCCGGAAGCAATGGCGACCAGCACGGCAAAAATGGCCACTTTGTAGATTATCGATTGTGAAAGATCGGCCTCGGTCAAGCCGAAGGTTTTAATATATGAGGCGCTGTCAAAAACCACGGATAAAGAATAAATAAATATGCCGTGAATAATCATCAGGAAATAGATGACGCCAAGAAATACGCCCCAGTTTTTTCCCAGGTAATGACTTATAATATCCGTGTAGTCATTACAGGTTTCGCTTTCTGATAATGTTTTTAAATAAATATCCTGCACAATATAAGTTGCCGGATAAGCAATAATAAAGGCAACGATAAATACCCAAATGCCTGTTAAGCCAATTTGTACCGGCATCAGTACCGTTCCGGCACCAATGGCCATGCCGATACACAGTAATACCCAGCCAAAATCGTATTTCGTAAACGGTATTTTTTTTGAGAATGGTACGGCGGTTGCTGTATTGTTGCTTAATTGTAATGTGTTGTCCTGCATAGAACCCCCTGCCCAAAATACACGTTCTCCCCGAAAGAGGATCGCGTGTATTGCCAGACTGTTGTGCCTTGATTCTCAACAACCTGAACCGAACGGCGTCGGTTCAGGCCATATTGGTCAGAATGTTGCCTTTCTGATGGCGTGTTCAAGGTCGTTAATAATATCTTCTGGATCTTCAAGACCCACAGAAAGACGGATAAGCCCGTCGGTAATACCTGCTTTGAGCCGTTCCTCAGGTGCAACGGGCGAATGTGTCATAGACGCTGGGTGCTGAATGAGGGTTTCGGTATCACCGAGACTGACCGCGAGGAGGCACAATTCTACAGAATTGATCATCCGCCTACCAGCCTCGAGGCCGCCGGCGATTTCGAAGCTGATAATTCCACCTGGCAGGCTCATTTGCCGCTGGCCCAACTCATACTGTGGATGCGAAGTCAGGCCAGGATAATACACCCGAGTAATAGATGGATGCCCTTCGAGGAAGCGGGCTATTTTCAGCGCATTTTCACAGTGGCGTTCCATACGAATGCCCAGCGTTTTAACGCCGCGCAGTGTTAACCACGCATTGAAAGGACTCATGCAGCCGCCGGTGATATCTTTCAGGCCTACAAACCGCGCCTGGTCGATAAACTCCTGCTTACCAACAATGATGCCGCCAATCACATCCCCGTGACCGTTGATATATTTGGTGACGCTGTGAACCACAATATCCGCGCCCAGTTGCAAAGGCTGCTGACAGTACGGCGACATAAAGGTGTTATCCACCACCAGCAATGCGCCCTGTTGATGGGCGATACCGGCAACCGTTTCAATGTCGACCAGCGACAGCGTTGGGTTGGCGGGCGTTTCGATATACACAACTTTGGTTTCTGGTCGCATGGCGGCGCGGATTTCTTCAGGCTTTGCCGCGTCGACAAAGCTGACGTTAATCCCAAACTTCGGCATGCTGTGCGACAAAAACGCGTGGGTGCAGCCGTAAATCGCGCTGGCGGAAACGATATGGTCACCCTGCTGGCAAAGCGTCAACAGCGTTGTGGTGATAGCAGAAATACCGGACGCGGTTGCCAACCCGGCTTCACCTCTTTCCAGTACCGCCAGCTTTTTCTCCAGCGCATCGGTGGTGGGGTTACCCAAGCGGGTGTAAATGTACCCGGACTCTTCGAGCGCAAAGCGAGCGGCACCTTGTTCGGCGCTGTCAAAAACAAACGTTGAGGTCTGGAAAATAGGCGTACTAAGCGCGCCAGTTGAAGGGTCGGGTTGTTGCCCCGCGTGAACGATCTGGGTGTTGAATCCGTAAGTACGACAGTCAGACATGATATCTCCTTTAATTCGGAACAGAACAGCTCACAGTCAAATAGCAATCGCTGTGCCAGAAAATGAACTGATAGATATCAATGTGTTATGTTTTTGTCTGAACTAATGGTCGGCAGAAATGTTGCCAACTGGAAAGAATCTTTCCAGCGTGCTGGTGAGAAAATGGGTGAATTGCGAGGCGCTACGCAGAGCGCAATATTGCGCAGTGATATGGCAAGTGGGCTGCCGTAGAATCAGCGGCAAGCCGGGAATTCCCGGTGAGGCGCAATGTTGCGGGGGCTTGATCCCCGGCGGCATCGGTTGCTGGAAAGAGAAAACCCCCGCACGTTGTTCGGTATAAACCAGGCAACAAGACGGGGGCTAACTTGACTCCAGACAAGTTAAGGATAGCCGCGAACAGTTGCCATTGCAACACAGGCGGCTATATGACGCTCGCACAGTTAGGCGTGGCCTTCTGGCACGATTTAGCGGCTCCCATCATCGCTGGCACCATTGCCAGCCTGATTGTGAACTGGCTGCGTAACAGGAAGTAATGCGCTTTGTGGGCGTCTGCCTGCCGTGATGGCAACATGCGCCCGAACCAAGCCGCAGGGGGCGACCTTGCGGCCTTTTTCGGCTTAAATGCAGATAAATCTCGTCGCCAGGTGCCTATCCTGTCGCGATAATGCACGCTGGGAAGTTTTCAGATACCGCCTCTCTTAATACCGCTACGATCGGGTATACTCTGACGGCAGTTTCGTCTATCCGTGGAGAGTCAGTTTGCGTGTCAGTCGCTCGTTAACAATTAAGCAGATGGCAATGGTTGCGGCCGTTGTTATGGTGTTCGTTTTTATTTTTTGCACCGTTTTGTTGTTCCATCTGGTCCAGCAAAACCGCTATAACACGGCTACGCAACTGGAAAGTATCGCTCGCTCCGTCCGTGAGCCTCTGTCGGACACTATCCTGAAAGGGGATATTCCCGAAGCGGAAGCCATTTTAAAAAGTATTCGGCCAGCGGGCGTGGTAAGTCGCGCCGATGTGGTGCTGCCCAATCAGTTTCAGGCGTTGCGGATGAGCTTTATCCCTGAACGCCCCGTTCCTGTTACGGTGACTCGCCTGTTTGAGCTTCCGGTACAAATTTCGCTGCCGATCTATTCTCTTGAGCGTTCAGCTAACCCGCAACCGCTGGCGTATCTGGTACTGCAGGCGGATTCGTACCGTATGTACAAATTCGTGATGAGTACGCTCTCGACGTTAGTGACCATTTACTTACTTTTGTCGTTAATACTGACCGTCGCCATCTCCTGGTGCATTAACCGCTTGATTGTGCACCCCTTACGTAAAATTGCTCGTGAGCTGAACGACATCCAACAGCAGGATCTGATTGGCTATCAACTGGCATTGCCGCGTCTACATCAGGATGATGAGATTGGTATGCTGGTGCGTAGCTACAATCTTAATCAGCAGTTGATTCAGCGACATAGCGAAGAGCAAAGCGACTTTGCAATGCGTTTCCCGGTTTCCGAACTGCCCAATAAGTCGTTTTTAATGGGGCTGCTGGAGCAGGTTGTTACCCGCCAGCAGACGACGGCGCTGATGATTGTCACCTGCGAAACCCTACGTGACACCGCGGGTGTGTTAACCGAAACTCAGCGGGAAATCCTGCTGCTTACGCTGGTCGAAAAACTCAAGTCGGTATTAGCCCCCAGGATGGTGCTTTCCCAGGTGAGTGGCTATGACTTCGCCATCATCGCCCATGGCGTAAAAGAACCCTGGCACGCTATTACTTTAGGTCAGCAAGTACTCACTATCGTTAACGAGCGATTACCTATTCAGGGTATTCAACTGCGTCCTACCTGCAACATTGGGGTAGCAATGTTCTATGGTGATTTGACCGCAGAACAGCTTTACCGCCGCGCTCTCTCGGCCGTATTAACCTCGCGCCATAAGGGTAAAAATCAAATTCAGTTCTTTGATCCGTTACAGATGGAAGAGGCGCAGCAGCGTTTGACGGAAGAGAACGATATTCTTACCGCGCTGGATAATCGTCAGTTCGCGCTTTGGATGCAGCCGCAGGTGGAAATGTCCAGCGGTAAGGTATTGAGCGCAGAAGCATTATTGCGGATGCAGCAGCCGGACGGAAGCTGGGAGTTGCCCGAAGGGTTAATCGACAGGATTGAGTCCTGCGGCCTGATGGTGACGGTTGGTTACTGGGTGCTGGAAGAGACGTGCCGCCAGCTGTCAGCGTGGCAGGAACGGGGTCTGATGCTGCCGCTGTCGGTGAATTTGTCCGCACTACAGCTGATGCACCCGAGTATGGTCTCGGACCTGCTGGAGTTGTTAAACCGCTATCGCATCAAGCCTGGTACGTTGATCCTGGAAGTGACTGAAAGCCGACATATCGATGATCCCCACGCCGCGGTGGCCATTTTGCGCCCATTGCGTAATGCGGGAGTACGTATCGCACTGGATGACTTTGGCATGGGGTATGCGGGCCTGCGACAGCTGCAGCACATGAAGTCGCTACCGGTGGATGTCCTCAAAATCGATAAGATGTTTGTCGATGGGGTACCTGAGGATTGCAGCATGATCTCCGCCATCATTCAGTTGGCCCACAGCCTTAATTTGCAGATGATCGCCGAAGGTGTCGAAACCGAAGCGCAGCGTGAATGGCTATCACATGCCGGGGTGGAAGTGGCACAAGGGTTCCTGTTTGCCCGACCGGTTCCGGCAAATATCTTCGAAGAACGTTATCTGGCGCCGGAAAGCGCTGATTACAAAAGTTAAAAAAGGTCTCGCTTGTGCGAGCCAGCTCAAAATTTTTAACATTTTTGTATCAATTATGATCCAGGTACATTTCTGTCAAGTTGTGTGGGTGTTACTTTAAGGCCGCAGGTTAAACAAAACCTTACAAGACCTGTGGTTTTTACTTTAAGGACACCCTATGAAAACCTCTATATTCAAAAGCCTTTACTTTCAGGTCCTGACAGCGATTGCCATTGGTATTCTCCTTGGCCATTACTACCCTGAATTAGGCGCCCAAATGAAACCGCTTGGTGATGCCTTCGTCAAGCTCATCAAGATGGTCATCGCACCTGTCATCTTCTGTACTGTCGTTACCGGCATTGCAGGCATGGAAAGTATGAAAGCTGTAGGCCGCACCGGTGCGGTTGCACTGCTTTATTTTGAAGTGGTCAGTACGATTGCGCTGATCATCGGTCTTATCATTGTTAACGTGGTGCAACCCGGTGCCGGGATGAACGTCGATCCGGCGACGCTGGATGCCAAAGCGGTTGCGATTTACGCCGAACAGGCAAAAGACCAGGGGATCGTAGGTTTCCTGATGGATATTATCCCGGCGAGCGTCATTGGCGCGTTTGCCAGCGGTAACATCCTGCAGGTATTGCTGTTTGCAGTAATGTTTGGTTTTGCGCTGCATCGTCTGGGCAGCAAGGGCCAGATGATTTTCAACGTGATTGAAAGTTTCTCGCAGGTTATTTTCGGCATCATCAATATGATCATGCGCCTGGCGCCTATCGGTGCTTTCGGTGCTATGGCCTTTACCATCGGTAAATATGGCGTCGGAACGCTGGTGCAACTGGGTCAGCTAATCATCTGCTTCTACATCACCTGTATTCTGTTTGTGGTGCTGGTGCTGGGTTCAATTGCGCGCGCAACCGGCTTCAGTATCTTTAAATTCATCCGCTATATCCGTGAAGAGCTGCTGATCGTTCTGGGTACTTCTTCTTCCGAGTCTGCGCTGCCGCGTATGCTCGATAAGATGGAAAAACTGGGCTGTCGGAAGTCGGTTGTCGGATTGGTTATACCCACGGGCTACTCGTTTAACCTTGATGGGACATCAATCTATCTGACGATGGCGGCGGTGTTTATCGCTCAGGCGACCAACAGCCACATGGATATCTTCCATCAGATAACCCTGTTGGTGGTGCTCCTGCTCTCCTCAAAAGGTGCAGCGGGTGTGACCGGGAGTGGCTTCATTGTTCTGGCCGCGACTATCTCTGCGGTGGGGCATTTACCGGTTGCAGGCCTGGCACTGATTCTTGGTATTGACCGCTTCATGTCTGAAGCCCGTGCGCTGACTAACCTGATTGGTAACGGTGTTGCAACTGTCGTTGTGGCTAAATGGGTGAAAGAATTGGATACCAAAAAGCTGGATGACACGCTGAATAATCGTGCGCCGGATGGCAAAACGCACGATTTATCCTCTTAATCTCGTCACTTATGCCCGTAGTCCCTTCCAGGACTGCGGGCGTTTGCGCATAATTACCCCCTGTGCCTGAAACCGTCGATTCGGCGGCTCGGGATTTTTTCACTTCTTCCGTGACATTTTTATGTTCTCGCGGTCTAACACGAAGTGTTTTTAACGTCATATTCAGAGAGTCCTTTCGAGGGCTGTCTTTTTATTTCCAGGATAGTTGATCAGGGGTTCACATGCAGGGCACAAAAATTCGACTTTTAGCGGGCGGCTTGCTGATGATGGCCACTGCCGGCTATGTGCAGGCAGATGCGCTCCAGCCTGATCCAGCGTGGCAACAGGGCACGCTGGCAAATGGTTTACAGTGGCAAGTGTTAGCCACTCCCCAGCGTCCGAGCGACCGTATTGAGGTTCGCCTGCTGGTCAATACCGGTTCACTCACCGAAAGTGCGCAACAGAGTGGTTTCAGCCATGCGATCCCGCGTATCGCGCTGACGCAAAGCGGTGGCCTCGATGCCACGCAAGCCCGTTCACTGTGGCAGCAGGGGTTCGATCCCAAACGTCCCATGCCGCCGGTTATCGTTTCCTACGATTCCACGCTGTATAACCTCAGTCTGCCTAACAGCCGTAACGACCTACTGAAAGAGTCACTTTCTTATCTGGCAAATATCTCCGGTAAACTGAGCATCACCTCTGAAACGGTCAATCATGCGCTGAGTAGCGAAGACATGGTTGCAACCTGGCCGTCAGATACCAAAGAAGGGTGGTGGCGTTACCGTCTGAAGGGATCGACCCTACTGGGGCACGATCCTGCCGATCCGCTGAAAACGCCGGTAGACGCGTCGAAAATTCAGTCTTTCTACCAGAAATGGTATACCCCGGACGCGATGACGCTGATCATCGTCGGTAACGTTGATGCACGCAGCGTAGCTGAGCAAATCAATAAAACCTTTGGCGAGTTAAAAGGAAAACGCGAAACGCCTGCACCGGTTCCCACGCTCTCTCCGCTGCGAGCAGAAGCCGTGAGTATTATGACCGATGCGGTACGCCAGGATCGCCTTTCCATCATGTGGGACACGCCATGGCAGCCGATCCGTGAATCTGCCGCGCTGTTACGTTACTGGCGCGCTGATTTAGCCCGTGAGGCGCTGTTCTGGCACATTCAGCAAGAGCTAACCAAAAACAATGCCAAAGACATTGGCCTCGGATTTGACTGCCGGGTGCTGTTCCTGCGCGCGCAGTGCGCGATTAACGTTGAGTCGCCGAACGATAAGCTGAACGCCAATCTGGGTACGGTTGCGCGTGAGCTGGCGAAAGTGCGTGATAAGGGACTGCCGGAAGAAGAGTTCAATGCGCTGGTAGCGCAAAAGAATCTGGAACTGCAGAAGCTGTTTGCCACCTATGGTCGTACCGATACCGATATTTTGATCAGCCAGCGTTTGCGCTCGCTGCAAAATCAGGTGGTGGATATTGCGCCTGAACAGTACCAGCGTTTACGCCAGAGCTTCCTCAACAGCCTGAGCGTTGAGATGCTGAATCAGGATCTGCGTCAGCAGCTGTCGCAAGATATGGCGTTAATTCTGCTGCAGCCGAAGGGCGAACCTGAATTCAATATGAAGGATCTGCAGGCGACGTGGGATAGCATTATGGCGCCCGTTACCGCAGCGGCAACGTCTGTTGAAACGGATGAATCACACCCTGAAGTGACGGATATCCCGCCTGTACAGTAAAGGGTATCGTAACCTGTAAGCCGGGCAAGCGAAGCGCTCCCGGCTTACCCAGTGCCGGATGCGGCGTTAACGCCTCATCCGGCCTACAGGAACAATAAATTATTGCGGCATGGCGTCGCGGGGGATAATCGCCCCACGATGCTGAATGACGGTGCTTGCCGTCAGGTGGCCTCGTTTTGCGGCTTCGGCAGCATCGCCACCGGTCAGACGGACCGCCAGATACCCGGCGCTGAAGGAGTCTCCGGCCGCAGTGGTATCGATCACTTTCTCTTTCGGTAGTTTAACTGCAGGAACGTCGATCAGTTCTTCGCCTGCAATTGAAACCAGGCAAGAGTCTGCGCCACGCTTCACAACCACTTCCTGAACGCCAGCAGCGTGAGTACGGGCAATCACCTCGGCAACGGGTTTTTCACCCCACAGTGCGTCTTCATCGTCCAGCGTCAGGAATGCGATATTGGTGCATTCCAGCATCTGCTGATACACCTGCTGGGTTTCTTCTTTGCTGCTCCACAGACGTGGGCGGTAGTTATTGTCAAAAATGACCTTTCCGCCGTTGGCACGGCATTCACGCAGCAATGACAGCAGCTTGTCACGGCTTGCCGGGCTTAAAATCGCCAGGCTTATTCCGCTCAGATATAAGTAGTCAAATGTCGCCAGCTCTTCGCAAATCGCGGCAGACTGATCGCTCTCCAGCCAGAATTTTGCGGCGGCTTCATTACGCCAGTAATAGAAGGTGCGCTCGCCAGTGCTGTCGGTCTCAATGTAGTAGAGACCCGGCAGGCGGTTTTCCATGCGTTGGATTAATGAGGTATCTACGTTTTCACCCTGCCAGGACTCCAGCATTTGTTGGCTAAAACTGTCGGTACCCAGTGCTGTCACATAGTGTACGGAAAGTGCCGCCGCATCGACCTGACGGGCGATATAAACGGATGTATTCAACGTGTCGCCACCGAATCCGCGCTGAACGTCAGCGCCTTTCTGTGACAGCTCAATCATGCATTCGCCAATCACGGCAATCTTTCTGGACATAGTCGTAACCTGCTCTGAAAAAAATTAGCGTTAGTGTGCGCTGTGGGTGTTAAGTGGTCAACTATATTAAAACATCGTTCCATTATTTTTTTGAGCCAGCACGTGTTCTGCGTTGTTTTTGCCGCTTAGTTTTTATTTTTGCGCACAGCTGAACGTAAAGTTCTTCGTCTGAGCGCCGATAACCTTTGACGAGTCCGGTCAGTCACACTCTTATTTACAGGACATCTCAGATGATAAAGCAGGTTACCCAGCAGCTCATTACGCCCGATGCGAGTATTGAAAGCTTGCTGGAAAGACGCTATTGGCTGCAGTGCGAGCGTGCTTACACCTACCAGCCAATTTACCAGACCAACGGACGGCTGATGGCCGTTGAACTGCTGACCGTCGTGAGCCATCCTGATAACCCTTCCCAACGTATTGCACCAGACCGCTATTTTGCTGAAGTGGCTGTACGGCATCGTGTTGATGTAGTGAAAGAGCAACTTCTGCAGCTTGAGCTGAAAGGGGGCTTTTTCAGAGCCAACAACCTGCTGGCTTCAGTGAATGTCGATGGACCAACACTCATTGCGATGCGTCAGGATCCCGAAATCCTGAAAATCATTGAAGGCCTGCCGTGGCTGCGTTTTGAGCTGGTGGAACATATCCGCTTGCCGAAGGGGTCGTCGTTCGCCTCAATGTGCGAGTTCGGCCCGCTCTGGCTGGATGACTTTGGTACCGGAATGGCGAACTTCTCGGCGCTTAGTGAAGTGAGTTATGACTATATCAAAGTGGCGCGGGATCTGTTCGTCATGCTGCGCAAGACGCCGGAGGGACGTAATCTCTTCACACTACTATTGCAGCTCATGAACCGCTATTGCCGCGGTGTCATTGTCGAAGGCGTTGAAACGCTGGAAGAGTGGCGCGATGTGCAAAACTCACCGGCTTTCGCTGCGCAAGGCTATTTTCTCTCTCGTCCAGTGCCTCTGGATACGCTTGAAGAGGTGATCCTGTCGCTTTGATGAGGGCGTAGTGCACCTCCTTTTCATCCTGCTGGACTATCTTTAGGACAGGCAAGGAAGGAAGTAAGGAGGTTAGACATGACGAAAACAGGTAAAATAACCACATCAGTAATAGGGGTTTTCTTGTTGTTGATCGTCGTACTCATCATTGTGATTGCGACATTTGACTGGAACCGGCTCAAACCGACCATCAACCAGAAAGTCTCTACAGAACTCAACCGGCCCTTTGCTATACGGGGTGACCTGGGCGTGGTTTGGGAACGCCAGAAGCAGGAAACTGGCTGGCGTAGCTGGGTTCCGTGGCCGCATGTTCATGCTGAAGATATCATCCTCGGCAACCCGCCGGACATTCCCGACGTCACCATGGTGCATCTCCCGCGCGTTGAAGCTACGCTCGCCCCGCTGGCACTGCTGACAAAAACCGTCTGGCTCCCGTGGGTCAAGCTGGTCAAACCCGATGCGCGGCTGATCCGCCTGTCGGAGAAAAACAATAACTGGACCTTTAACTTAGCTGGGGACGAAAACCGCGATCCTGATGCGCCGCCATCCGCATGGTCTTTCCGGCTGGATAACATTCTGTTCGACCAGGGACGTATCGCCATTAACGATAAGGTGACGAAGTCGGAGATTGAGATCCTGGTCGATCCGCTGGGTAAACCGTTACCCTTTAGCGAAGTGACCGGCGCAAAAGGTAAAGAGAGCAACGCCCGCGTCGAGGACTACGTGTTTGGGCTGAAAGCGCAAGGGCGATATAACGGCGAACCGCTAAGCGGTAGCGGAAAAATAGGCGGAATGCTGGCGCTGCGTGGCGAAGATACGCCTTTCCCGATTCAGGCTGATTTCCGTTCGGGCAATACGCGCGTAGCGTTTATCGGCACGATAAACGATCCGATGAATATGGGCGGGGCGGATCTGCGGCTTAAATTCTCGGGAGATTCGCTAGGGGATTTGTACGATTTGACCGGCGTACTGCTCCCGGATACGCCGCCGTTTGAAACCGACGGACGTCTGGTGGCGAAAATTGACCCGGAAAAATCCTCTGTTTTTGATTATCGCGATTTCAATGGTCGTATTGGCGACAGCGATATTCACGGAACGCTGGCCTACACCACCGGTAAGCCGCGCCCCATGCTGAAGGGTGATGTGGAATCACGCCAGTTGAGGTTGGCCGATTTGGGGCCGCTGATCGGGGTGGATTCAGGCAAAGGGGCGGAACGGGCAAAACAATCTGAACAACGCAAAGGTGAGAAGAGCGTTCAGCCTGCGGACAAGGTCTTGCCGTATGACCGTTTTGAAACCGATAAATGGAACGTGATGGACGCTGACGTGCGTTTCAAAGGACGGCGTATTGAGCATGGCAGTAGTCTGCCGATCAGCGATCTCTCCACTCATATCATCCTGAAAAATGCCGACCTGCGCCTGCAACCGCTGAAATTTGGTCTTGCGGGAGGCAGCATTGTCTCCAGCATCCATCTGGAAGGGGATAAAAAGCCGATGCGGGGACAGGCGGATATTCAGGCGCGGCGGCTGAAGCTAAAAGCGCTGATGCCCGATGTGGAACTGATGCAGAAAACGCTCGGTGAAATGAACGGGGACGCTCGGTTTAGCGGAAGTGGAAACTCGGTAGCGGCGCTGCTGGGTAACAGCAATGGCAACCTGAAACTGCTGATGAATGACGGCTTGATCAGCCGGAATCTGATGGAAATTGTGGGCTTGAATCTGGGGAACTATCTTGTCGGGCAGATATTTGGTGATGACGAAGTGCGGGTGAACTGCGCGGCGGCGAATCTGGATATTGTTAACGGCGTGGCGCGTCCGCAGATTTTTGCTTTCGACACGGAAAACGCAGTCATTAATGTCACTGGTACGGCGAGCTTTGCGTCGGAGCAACTGGATTTAACCATCGATCCGGAGAGCAAAGGGATTCGTATTATTACTCTGCGTTCACCGCTGTATGTTCGCGGCACCTTTAAGAATCCGCAGGCTGGCGTGAAGGCCGGACCGCTGATTGCGCGCGGTGCGGTTGCTGCCGCATTAGCCACGTTAGTCACTCCTGCGGCGGCCTTGTTGGCGCTGATTTCGCCGTCAGAGGGTGACGCGAATCAGTGCCGGACGATCCTGTCACAGATGAAGAAGTGATGTCTGGCCGGATGTTTATCCGGCCTGGATTTCATGCTCAACCCAGGCCGGATAAGGTGGTTATGCCGCATCCGGCAAAAGAATTACAACGACTGATGGCGGGTTTCGTGGGTCAACAGCAGTGCAATCAGCGTCAATGCCGCCATCGATGCCAGATACGTACCAACAGCCGCCAGACCATAATTCGCCTGCAACCATGCAGCGATGTATGGGGCAACCGATGCGCCGAGAATCGACGAAACGTTGTACGAGAACGACG
Organism: Citrobacter sp. Cpo040; assembly: GCF_030332915.1. Taxonomy (NCBI): domain Bacteria; kingdom Pseudomonadati; phylum Pseudomonadota; class Gammaproteobacteria; order Enterobacterales; family Enterobacteriaceae; genus Citrobacter; species Citrobacter sp. Cpo040. Next base: position 198,122 of record NZ_JAOWGX010000035.1, on the reverse strand, counting down.
CCCCCGTGTAGCGCACTTCGGTCGGGAACAGCTCCGGAAGCAGTGCGCCCATTGGGCCAAATGTCAGACCCATCAGGCTTAAGCCCAGCAACAGGAAGGCGAACACCAGCACCGGATTGCCAGAGCCGAGCAGCGGTTTAAAGGCAAACAGCGCAAACAGAATGATCAGCGTGGTGATGATAAGCATGCTCTTGCGGCGACCAAACGCATCGGCCAGCAGGCCCGCCACCGGTACCATGACGCCAAAACCAATAACCGCCATCATCAGCATCCACAACACTTCATTACGCGGCAGGCCAAGCCCTACGGGCGCTGCGGCGGTACTGAACGTCATCGAATAGACGGTCATGATATAGAACAACGTATAGGTCGCCAGCATGATGAACGTGCCGAGGATCGTCACGCGAACATGTTTTGTCAGTAGAGTACCCAGCGGGATTTTCACCTGTTTTTTCGCCGCGGCTACTTTGGCGAAGACCGGGGATTCATGCAACGAAACGCGGACGTACAGACCGATAATCACCAGCACCGCGGAGAAGATGAACGGTACGCGCCAGCCCCAGCTCATGAATTGTTCGTCGGTCAGCAGCCAGGAGAGCAGCAGAAAGGTACCGTTGGCGAAGAAGAAACCGATAGGCGCGCCCAGCTGCGGAAATGATCCGTACAGCGCGCGTTTGCGCGGTGGCGCATTTTCCGTCGCCAGCAACGCTGCGCCGCCCCATTCACCGCCCAGACCTAAACCCTGACCAAAACGCGCCAGCGCCAGCAGCAGTGGGGCGAAAATGCCGATAGTTTCATAGCCCGGCAGCAGGCCAATGACGACTGTCGAGATCCCCATGGTAAGCAGTGAAGCAACCAGCGTGACTTTACGGCCGACGCGATCGCCGAAATGTCCGAACACCGCGGAACCGATTGGTCGGGCCACAAAGGCGATAGCAAAAGTGGCGAGGGACTGTAGCGTAGCCGCGGTCGGATCCCCCTGCGGGAAGAAGATATGCGGGAACACGATCACCGCGGCGGTGGCGTAAATATAGAAGTCGAAGAACTCAATGGCGGTGCCAATGAGCGAGGCGACGACAACTTTATTGCGCGAGTTGACCGGGGTGTGTTCCTGTTCGTTGTCGAGTGTTGTGGCTGTTGCTTGCATAATATTTTCTTATTTTTGGCCGAACGAAAGGTCATATTACGCACAGCAAAAGAGACATTTCAATCTGTAACAAACTTTGAGACCGGTCAAAAATGGAGCAAAAAGGGGATAATTTTTAGGCTTGAGATTTCACTTCCATGAAATGCTTCACATAATTTAAAACTTGGATGATAAAACTGGTTTTTGGTTAAATAAAAGTTACGGGTTGGATTTATTCACTAAATCAGTGAGAGCAGGCGGCATTATAATTGCCGGATGGGGCTGCGCTTATCCGGCCAACAATACTCTCCCGTAGGCCAGATCAGCGCAGCCCCATCCGGCCAGTTAACAAAGATTAGCGGTGTGTTTTCCCCGGCATACGCGGGTCGTCTTTGTATTCCGCCGTGGCAATCCAGGCTGCGCAAAACAGGGTCAGACGAGCGAAGAAGTAGAAGAATGCCATCAGTCCAAGCACGGAACCAAATGCCGCGCCTGACGGCGACTGCACCAGTGATGGCAGCGTATACGTCATGATCATTTTGATGACTTCAAACCCCAGCGCCGCGATAAAGGTACCGCGTATGAGCGCTTTCTTACGCGGTCGGTGACGCGGTAGCCGCCAAAAAATCCAGAAGAACAGCAGGTAGTTGGCGAAAATAGAGATGGTCAGGCCGATCAGTCGCCAGGCGGGCTTCAGCCATTCGATACCGTCGAGATACAGCGCAGAGATAATCATCTGCTGGGCGGAACCGGCGATAGAGGTAATGGACAGAGTAACAATCAGCGCAACCAGTAAGCCAATCAAGGAAACAAAATCACGCAGATATTTGACCCAAATTTTTTCCTGATCCTGCGGCGTACGTTCCCAAACATCCCGCGACTGGGCACGAATCGCTTCGCGCAGGTTCCCCATCCAGTTAATGCCGGAATAGAGCGCGATACCCAGCCCAACCAAACCTACGGTCGTACGCTGCTGAACGGCGGTATTGATGGTGTTTTTCAGCGTAGAGGCGAGCGTCGGATCGCTGACGTTCAGCAGAATCTTGCTGAAGATATCCTGCAACAGCGTAGGGTGCGAAGCGAGAATAAAACCCGCGGCGGCAAACGACACCATCAGGATTGGGATCATCGACAGAAACGAGAAGTAGGTAATGGCGGCGCCAAACTGATTTCCCATACGATCGTTAAACCGCTCTGCGGCACGAATAAGATGGGCGATGATGGGCTGGCGTTGAATTTTATCAGCGAAGGTCAGCGCGGTTTTCAGCGCCTGGTTCGCTTTAGCGTTTTTCTCCGGCGCGGCGGAGGCTGATTTATGTTCTGGCGTAGGGTGTTTTGCGTCTTGTTCCTGCGTCATCCGATCGGTTGTCCTTATTTTGTTCACTCATGACATTATAGCCTGCTCAGGGGCGCATCCTGAAAAATGGACTAATCCACATAGTCTTTCATCACGCCAGTCAGCCATTCCATAAACAGATGTATCCGGCGGGAGAGGTTGCGCCGATGCGGATAAAGCAAAGAGACTGGCATTGGCTCGGCGCGATATTGCGGCAACACTTCGACCAGCGTACCGGCGCGCAGGGCATCACGCACGCCAACGCGCGGCACCTGAATAATGCCCAGACCGGCAAGGCATGCCGCGTGATAGGTTTCGGTACTGTTTACCGTTAGCATGCCGCCGGTTTTAACCCATTGCGTGCCGTTTTCTGTCGCCACTTCGAAACCTTGCGCACGCGTTCCCAAATTGACCGAGTAATGCACCACTGCATGCGAGGCAAGATCCTCCAGGCTTTCCGGGTAACCAAAGCGGGTGAGGTATTGCGGGCTGGCGCAGTTAATCTGCGTGAGTTTCCCCAGCGGGCGCGCAATCAGCCCTGAATCTTTCAGCGTACCTACGCGTACCACACAGTCGAAACCTTCGCGGATCAAATCCACCAGGCGGTCGCTGCTGCTGAGTTCGAGTTCCAGGCCCGGATACTGATGCAAAAAGCTCGGTAAGCGGGGCATCACCAGGTTTCTTGCTACACCGACCGGCATATCAACGCGCAGCTTGCCGCTGATGCTGGACGGATCGTGATGGAACAGCCCATCCAGCTCATCCAGATTACTCAACAGATCTTTCGCGCGTTCGTAATAGATCATGCCGTCTTGCGTGAGCTGAACGCGGCGTGTTGTGCGGTGCAACAATTGCGTGCCCAGATGATTTTCCAGAGCCTGGATCTGGCGCGATACGCTACCTTTAGGAAGTCCGAGGGTGTCTGCCGCGCGCGAAAAGCTCTCCAGTTCTGCGACGCGGATGAACAACTGCATTGCGTGAATTTTATCCATTCTCATGCCCTATTGTTGTTCTAAATGAAACAGTAATGCGCAGTTAGCAGTATTTATTGTTCTTCTATCACCTAATAAGCTTTGTCTCAATCTTCACAACACCTGAAATGAGGTTTCTTATGACGCAACGTATCGCATTGGTGACTGGCGGCGGCCGTGGACTCGGTAAGAACGCGGCGCTGAAGCTGGCGAGTAAAGGAATCGGTATTATCCTGACGTGGAACAGCAATGAAAAAGAAGCGCAGCAGGTTGTGGATGAAATACGCCAATCTGGCGGTAAAGCGGCGGCATTACCGTTGAATGTCGGTGATATTTCTACATTCCCTCAGTTTGTTCAACAGGTGCAGGGAACGTTACAAACGCAGTGGCAAAGTAACGCATTTGATTATTTATTGAACAATGCCGGGATCGGCATTAACGCACCGTATCCGGCATTTACTGAAGCGCAATTTGACCAACTTTTGAACATCCATTTTAAGGGCCCCTTTTTCCTGACGCAGAGCTTGCTACCGCTGATGAATAAAGGTGGTCGCATCCTCAATGTCTCGACCGGGCTTGCCCGCTTTGCGCTACCGGGTTACAGCGCATACGCAGCCATGAAAGGTGCGATGGAAGTGTTAACCCGTTATCAGGCAAAAGAGCTGGGAGAGCGCGGCATAACGGCGAATATTATTGCGCCAGGCGCAATAGAAACGGATTTTAGCGGCGGAAATGTGCGGGATAATGCGCAATTGAATGCGTACATTGCATCGCAAACGGCGCTGGGACGCGTTGGTTTGCCGGATGATATCGGCGATGCAATTGCTGCGCTGCTTAGCGATGAACTGGCCTGGATGACGGCACAGCGTATCGAGGTATCCGGCGGAATGTTCCTGTAAACCCATAAGGTGCTTATTCAACATGTCATGGCATGCGTTGAATAAGCACTTAATGCTAGATTGTATTTTGTAACAGATTTATCCATTGTCGTAGATATCTTATTTTTAGCTAAAAATATAAAATCATATTAATTAATATTCATTGTCTTATCATGAGCATCGAATATTAAGACTTTCCCTAATTTTCGAACCTGTTTTTGTTCCTTTGTATGATCCTTCGGGTTGAGCTGTAACTATTCATAACTTCTGCTTCTTTCTTCCCCATCTATCGGTAAAATGGCCCCCCGCCAAATGGTGACTTCTTATTTTACCCTATGGGTAATACCCTTCCGCATGTTAAGGCTAATATCCTATTCGGATGGAGATAAATAATGCAGGTAGTAATGTTTGACAGGCAGTCAATATTTATTCATGGAATGAATGTAAGTTTGCAGCAACGTATTCCAGGAGTGGATGTTCAGGGTGTCAGTCAGGCAGATGAACTTTGGCTGACGCTGGAAGATAAACCCGAGGCATTAGTTATATTGGATGGCGACCTTGATGCTGAGTTCTGCTGTAGCTTGCTGCAACAGATAGCAGAGCGCTTTGCGATGGTGAAGGTGCTGGTGACCGCAACGGACTGCCGTAAAAAATGGCTGCAAGAGGTCACTAAACTGAACGTGCTGGCCATTGTTCCGCGCGATTCTGACGCGGAAACCTTTACGCTGGCCCTCAATAGCGTCGCGATGGGTATGATGTTTATCCCCAGAGACTGCATAACCGCTACCGAAAGCGGTGGGCAAAATATCAGATTGCTCAGCGCGCGTCAGCGGGAGATTTTGACCATGCTGGCCGCCGGAGAATCTAATAAACAAATTGGTCGACTGTTAAATATCAGTACCGGAACGGTAAAAGCCCATCTTGAATCGTTGTACCAGCGCCTGGAGGTAAAAAACCGTACGCAGGCGGCAATGATGTTAAACAACACCATTTACTAGGAACATATTTCACAGTCAGAATATTTCTGGCTGTGAAATAAACACCGGCCAGATATTTTAGCGCAAAATTGGGTAATTCCCACACTGAATATCCACGTAATTAATGCTTCCAGCTGAAACCTGTCTTTTATTTGCGTCATTTCCTTATGGATGAATGCCTCGCAGATCCTCATATCTGCGAGCAGCAATGTTTCTGCCTGCATCACCGTAATTGGGGTATCAAAGGATTCATTGGCGGTGATTTCGTGTCCGTAGCCAATGACCCAGATGCCTTTTTTGTCCTGATACTTTTCCAGCGACAGGCCCTGCCATTGCTTAATAAATGCAATACAAGCGGGCGTGAAATGCGTCGAACGCAGCGGCATAATAGTCTCTGTGCAAAGAGACCTATTCTAAAAAAAACACGCCGTTACGCTAGTTGCCTGACAGCCAGTATTTACCGCAAAACGACCTATGCCGTGGGCGGCTGATATTCCTGTTTTAACAGACCAAAAATCCAGTCATCGTGCCAGGTATGATGTAGCCAGTAGCTTGCGCGTAGCGTGCCTTCATGAATGAACCCGACCTTTTCCAACAGACGCCGTGAGGCTTCGTTTCCTGCGGTGACACAGGCGGTCAGTCGCCGCAGACCGCCGCTGGCAAATGCGTATTCACACACGGCATGCAGAGATTCAGCGCCATACCCTTTACCCTGCGCCTCTGGGGCGAGCAGAAAGCCAACCTCGGCACACTCATTGCTCTCCTGAATGTATCCTGTCACGCCAAGCGGTGCTCCCGATGTCTTATCGCACAGGAGCAGACATAGCCAGTGCGGGCTGCCGGGAAACCATTCAGGCAGGCGGGAGTCGAAGGCTGTCCGTATTTCCTCTTCAGTACGTGCGTCAGCGACAAAGCGCATCACATCTGGGTTCTGCTGTAGCGTTAAGAAGAACGTCCAGTCATTTTCTGTCAGTGGGCGGCAGAGCAGACGTGATGTTTGCAGTACAGGCACAGGCTTATCTCCAGAATAATTTTCAATGATTGTGCGGAAGTCACTGTAAAACTTATTTATTTGCTATATGAATGTGTTCTAGTCTACATCGGCACAACGTTGCGTTTAAAAAAGATAATTACATACCATTGTGAGGCCGCACGTTTTGGGTCCTTTTAGGGAAGATGATGACCAATAGCGCGTTACAAGCGACATGTACACCCTTTGAACATTGTCTGGGGATTATCCGCCAGGCGTCGGTAGAAATATTACTGCTGCTAGGCGTACATGCCGCAGAAGGCAAAGACCCACGGTGGTTTCTCGAGCAACTGGATCAGGCACGACTGAATCTGGGCGGCTGGGGGGCTGTCGCCAGACGGTTGCAGATGAATGATGCGCAATTGAGCCAGTTCACTCTGCGGCTACGTCATCTTCAACAGAGTGTACCCCAATATGAAAATGGCCAGGACGTCAGTGAAAACCAGCTGATTTCAGCGCTGCGCTTTGTGGCTTCTCTGGAACAATTACGCCAGCAACAGCCCATCCTGAAGTATCAAACCGAAATTGCACCTGTGGAGCCGGATGCTCAGATGCGGGCGCAGCGTCAACTTCGCGCAATAGAATTAACCCTCAAATCTCTGATTGCACGGGTATGGCCGGATCAACATCCTCTCAACAGCTTTCTGAAACAGCACTTTGGTGGTGAACGTCTGCGTCGCTGGCTAAAGTTGGGCGAAGGACGAGATGCGCTGGACGGTATGATGTTTAGCGAGTTGGCGCTGATGGTCGTCGATAAGAAATTATTCGTTCGCCACTTTACGCAGATTTTTAACGATACCTCAGTGCTCATGTCATTTGTTGAGCCGCGCATCACGCTACGCATGTTTTTGGATGATTGCCGCCTGGCTCGTAACTGCGTTATCGCGCAGCAGCCGCTGACGTCGGTACAACTGATGTTGCTGGACTACCAGTACCGACAGATAACTCATCCTGTGCAACGGGCATTTGAAGAACGGCGTACGCGCATTAATCCTGCGTCGTATTTGGAATCTGATGAGGCCATGGTCCGCCAGTTTTGGGAAACAGCAAAGCAAAAAGACGAGCAAGCGGGAGGCGATAAGCATGAAATCGCAGACAGTATTGATCCGCCGGAAAAGCGGGCCAAGCGCACTGCGGAAGAACGTGAACAGCTGATTTCCGGTATGTTGTGGGTAGCGGTCGGCGTGATGGTGCTGGCGATTTCGCTGGGTGCGTTCTGGTTATTCACTTCGCCAGCGCCACAGGCGTCTTCCGGACAATCCGTTGAAATTGTGCAGGAGGAACCGCGACGCGATGCCCCCAGCGCACGGGAGGCGGTGACCAGAATGGGCATCACCTGGGATGCCTTTAACATGCGTGCGGCTATCGATCGCAATGACACCCGCGTGACGTCACTGTTCCTGCAGGGCGGGATGGACTGGAAGCTGGCGTGGACGGAGCAGGCGTTTTCGGCGGGCAATACAGAGGTGTTGAGACTGCTGCTGCGTTACCCTTCGCAGATGGATGAAAGCAAACCATGCCGACAGTTTATGACTACGCTCAGCCATGCGATGTCGAATGGGGCATCGCTCACTTCGCTGCATAAAAGTTATCTGCAAAGTTTTTGTTCCGTGCCTGCGGTCGTTGCGCGTCAGCAATATGATCTTGAGCAGGCCGAGCTGCGTGTTCGCGCCCAGCCAAGCCCTGAGAACAAGAAATGGCAGAAAATTCACGCCGAGCTGTACGATGCGATTAACTAAAAGCCTGATGACTCAGACCGTCAGCTGCTAGGGTTCGCCATACAAACCGATGAGTCGGCGCACCACGCCATTGGTCCAGCCAAAGCCGTCCTGCAACGGATATTCCCCACCGCCGCCTTCGCGCGGCGCTGCGTCGGCTATGTGGTATTTTTCGATAAGTTTGTGGTGTTCCTGATAAAAGAGATTCACCGTTTTCAACCAGTTACGGGCAATTTCATCCCCGAGATGGTCGTCACCGTACAGTTTGAAGCCCTGGATCGCCATCCACTGCAGCGGCGCCCAGCCGTTGGGTTTATCCCATTGTTCCCCGGTTTCATGCTCCGTGGCTAAAATGCCACCGGGCGTGAGCAGGCGACTGCGAACTGCGTTAGCAAGCCGATCGGCTTGTTCATGCGTTGCCATACCGACATACAGCGGCACAATACTGGCGGCAGAAAACAGGGCCATTTGTTCGCGCCGCCAGTCGTAATCGCGATAGCAGCCGTTTTCATCGTCCCAGAGATAGCGGTTTACCGCATCACGACGATCGCTGGCTTTCTGGCGAAACAGTGCTTCCGTTTCTTTGTCACCTTTCAGCGCGGAAATATTGGCGATAGTGCTTTCCAGCTTGTAGAGGAATGCGTTCAGGTCAATTGGGATGAACTGCGTGGTGCGTATGCTGGCAAGGCGGCCTGCGTCGCGCAGCCAGCGCGATGAATAATCCCAGCCAGAAGCCGCGCCCGCGCGTAAATCCCGATACACTTCATTGGGCGGGCGACCCGAATGCTTGGCGGTCTCGACGTCTTCAAGCCATGACTCATCGCGCGGCGTATCACGATCGTCCCAATAGCGGTTAAGTAGAGAGCCGTCCGACATTCTGATCACGTGGCGGTAGGCCTGGTTGAGTACCAGGGAATCGGCGCCATCCATCCAGAACGCGTACTCCATTTTTAGATGATCAAGGTAACGACGCGCGCCGCGTACGCCATCTTCTTCAAACAGCTCCACCATCAGGGCAAAAACGGGCGGCTGTGAGCGGCTCAGATAGTAAGTACGGTTGCCGTTCGGGATGTGACCATAGTTTTCAATCATCCAGGCAAAGTTATCTGCCATACATTTCAGCAGATCTTCGCGGCCGCTCTCTGCCAGACCCAGCATGGTAAAGTAGGAATCCCAGTAGTAGGTTTCGCTAAAACGCCCGCCTGGCACAATGTATGACTGCGGTAACGCCAGCAGAGAGGACCAGGGAATGTGATCCTGCGGCTCGCGCGTCAGCACCGGCCACAGTTGATCAATATGTTCTTTCAGCGAACTTTCCGGGTCAGAAACGTATTCGCTGGAGGGCGTTTCCGGGAGCCAGAAATGGTTCTCGACGAAGCGTCGCAGATCGAAGTCCCGATGGCGTTTAACCTTGCGATAACGGATTAAAATGTCCAGCGGGTCCATTTTGGGCGCACAATCAGGGAAGGTTTTACTATCCGCAAACAGTTTGGATGACTGGACGTGTTCGAACAGTTCGAGATAACGATCGGCAGGAGTTAACGCATCTGAAGCGGGAAGCCCTTCAATCATCTCCGGCTCAGGCTCCGCCTCAATCATTTCATCCAGCTTTAACTCGCACGGATCCATTTCATAAAGCAGATCGATGTCGATCGTCATTTCTTCAGAAGGGGCGTGGGGTAGTTTCTGGTTGAGCATAATGAGAAAGACCTCCGATGGACGTTGAAAGATTAAGGCTATTGCCCGGTCGTCAGTTAAGCGTAGACACTCGCTTCGGTGTCGGGTGAGTAAAGCGTGCGGTTGATCACGTTTTAATGCTGAGCAAAATTTAAAGAATCAGACTATCCCAATGAAAATAATGGATAATTCAAAGTTCTGCATAATCTGAATATATTCCATTTTCAGAGCATTCGATTGCAACGAGGTGTGAACAGAGAAAGGTAACGTCTTATCTCTATAATAGGCGCAGGCTATTCTATTGATAGTTCTCCTCCATGTAATTGCTTGATACTTATCAAAATAGTAATCCCTTTATTTCCTATGATGGTCAGGTCTGACAAAGACTGTGCATTAATTATTCTAATTTTTCTGGGTCACAATAACTCACAACGGTGAGGGTAAAATAATGAAAATCATTACCCGTCTTACCGCGATTGCCATAGCTGGCGTCGTGATTTGTTATTTTGGATTATCCGGTTATGTGTGGTATCACGATAATCAACGTAGCAAACAGGCTGATGTTCAGGCCTCTACGCTGGAAGAAAATAATAAGGTATTAGGTTTTTTACGCGAAAAAGGATGCGATTATTGTCACACGCCTTCAGCTGAATTACCGTTCTATTCTTCTTTTCCTGTCGCTAAACAGTTGATGAATTACGACATTCAACTGGGATACAAATCATTCAATCTTGAAGCCGTTCGTGCGGCGCTGGTCGCAGATAAACCCGTTTCGCAAAGCGACCTGAATAAAATTGAATGGGTGATGCAGTACGACACCATGCCGCCAACGCGATATACCGCGCTGCACTGGGCCGGGAAGGTCAGCAATACGGAGCGAGCCGAGATCCTGGGCTGGATTGCGAAACAGCGTGAGCAGTATTACGCCAGTAACGATACCGCCGCGCAGCATCGTAATGAACCGGTACAACCGATACCAGAAAGTATCCCGACCGATGCCCGCAAAGTAGCGCTTGGCTTTACGCTTTACCACGACCCGCGTATTTCAGGCGACAGCACGATTTCTTGCGCGCATTGCCACGCCCTGAATGCAGGCGGCGTGGATGGCCGGAAAACGTCGATCGGCGTAGGCGGCGCCGTTGGCCCGATTAATGCGCCGACGGTGTTTAACTCGGTCTTCAACGTTGAACAATTCTGGGATGGTCGTGCGCCAACATTGCAGGCGCAGGCAGGCGGCCCGCCGTTGAACCCTATCGAAATGGCGTCTAAATCCTGGGATGAAATTATCCAAAAACTGGATAAGGATCCACAACTCAAGCAGGAGTTTATCGCGGTTTATCCGCAGGGATTCAGCGGGGATAATATTACCGATGCGATTGCTGAGTTTGAGAAAACGCTAATTACGCCAAATTCGCCGTTTGATAAATGGCTACGCGGCGATGAAACGGCGTTAACTGCTCAGCAAAAACATGGCTATCAGTTGTTTAAAGATAATAAGTGTGCGACCTGTCATGGCGGTATTATTTTAGGCGGGCGCTCATTCGAACCTTTGGGTTTGAAAAAGGACTTTAATTTCGGCGAGGTCACTGCCGCAGATATTGGCCGCATGAACGTCACTAATGAATTACGTGACAAGCTGCGTCAAAAAGTCCCTGGCTTACGTAACGTTGCGCTGACCGCACCTTATTTCCATCGCGGTGATGTGCCTACGCTCGACGGTGCGGTAAAACTGATGCTGCGTTATCAGGTGGGTAAAGAACTGCCGCAGGAAGATATCGACGATATCGTGGCGTTCCTTGAGAGTCTGAACGGGATTTATACGCCGTATATACAGACCCATCAGTAATTTCAATATGATAAATCGGTCACAAGATTGATTTTGTGGCCGATTTTCTTTTTTTATGCCAGCAAATGTCAGGTAAATAGTTATAATACATGTTATGGTATTTTAATAATATAAATGGATACAAATGATGGAGCAACCTGACAGCAATAGCGCAAAACCTCTCTATAAACAGCTTGAGGCATCTCTGAAAGAGGCGATTTTGCGCGGTGAATACAAGCCCGGTCAGCAGATCCCCACAGAGAATGAACTCAGTAGTCAGTGGCAAGTTAGTCGTGTAACGGTGCGTAAAGCTCTGGATGCCCTAACGCGTGAAAATCTGTTGACGCGTGTTTCTGGCAAGGGGACGTTTGTCAGTAATGAAAAGTTTCAGCGCAGTATGACCGGGATTATGAGCTTTAGCGAGTTGTGTCAGTCTCAGGGGCGGCGGCCCGGTTCCCGGACTATCAAATCGGTTTTTGAATCGGTAGATAACGAGACCAGCGCCTCGCTGGGAATGGCTGAAAAAGAGAAAGCAGTAGTCATTGAACGTATTCGTTATGCTGACGATATTCCCGTTTCGCTGGAAACCATCCAGTTACCTCCTCGTTTTGCCTTTCTGCTACAAGAAGACCTCAATAATCACTCGTTATACGCTTGCTTACGTGAAAAATATGGGCTGTGGTTTACTCATTCGCGCAAAATGATTGAGCTCGTGTATGCAAGCTTTGAGGTTGCTCACTATCTTGGGGTGAGTGAAAATTACCCTCTGATTCTAATTAAGAGTGAAATGATTGATAACAAAGGAGAATTATCTTGTGTGTCCCGTCAGTTGATCGTTGGCGACAAGATTCGCTTCACCGTGTAACCCTCCTCTTACACCCTTAGATGCTGGCCAAAATCGGGATCCGTGTCGCGGATCCCGATTTTTTATGGTTCTTTCGTTGATCAAATGTCTTTAAATGTATTATAAAAATACCAATACATTGAGAGTCATTTTGTGGGCGCTATCCGCCTGTATCATTGATTAAACCAGAGGGAACCATAATGAGCATTAAAGAAATTGTGAACGATATTGTGGCCAGCCAGGCGGAAAAAGGGGGGACTAAACATGTTTACTATGTTGCCTGTGGTGGGTCTTATGCGGCGTTTTACCCTGCAAAAGCATTCTTAGAAAAAGAGTCAAAAACGCTGAGCGTGGGCCTTTACAACAGTGGGGAATTTATCAGTAACCCGCCTGTCGCACTGGGTGAAAATGCTATCGTGGTTGTTGCTTCACATAAAGGCAATACCCCAGAAACCACGAAGGCGGCAGAAATTGCACGTCTGCATGGCGCGACCGTTATTGGGCTGACCTGGGTTATGGATTCACCTTTGGTTGCGCATTGTGATTATGTTGAGACCTATACCTTTGGTGAGGGAAAAGATGTCGCTGGAGAGAAGACGATCCAGTGTTTGCTTACTGCAGTAGAGCTTCTTCAGCAGACAGAAGGCTATGTTCACTATGACGACTTCCTTGATGGCGTCAGTAAAATTAACCGTATTGTATACCGTGCTTGCGAGCATGTGGCTGAACGGGCACAAGCATTCGCTCAGGAATATAAAGACGATAAAGTTATTTATACTGTTGCCAGTGGGGCTGGCTATGGCGCGTCCTATTTACAAAGTATCTGCATATTTATGGAAATGCAGTGGATTCATTCAGCCTGTATTCACAGCGGTGAATTCTTCCACGGGCCGTTCGAGATTACGGATGCTAATACACCATTTTTCGTGCAGCTTTCTGAAGGTAGTACCCGCCCGGTCGATGAGCGTGCATTAGATTTTCTGAAAAAATATGGTCAGCGAATTGAAGTGATAGATGCGAAAGAGTTAGGGTTGTCGACTATCAAAACTACGGTTATTGATTACTTTAACCATTCGCTCTTCAATAATGTTTACCCTGTCTACAACCGTGCGCTTGCTGAAGCTCGCCAGCATCCGCTCACTACACGTCGCTATATGTGGAAAGTAGCATACTGATTACTAAAGGATTAAGGTAAAAGCAAGGACGCTTTTTAAGATATTATAGAGCAGGGTATTATTATGAGTATTCGCGTAATAGGTATAGGTGACAATGTCGTCGATAAATACCTTCATTCTGGAATGATGTATCCAGGTGGCAATGCCTTAAATTTTTCCGTCTACGCAAAGCAAGCAGGGGCTTCAAGCGCCTTCATAGGGGCGTTTGGGAATGATGATGCGGCAAAACATATACAAGATGTATTGCATAAGTTACAGATAGATATTACCCATTGTCGGCATTATGAGGGAGAGAATGGTTACGCCTGTATTCGCCTCAATAATGGCGATCGTGAGTTTGTCACCAGTAATAAAAATGGCGTTTTACGTGAGCATCCCTTCACGCTAACGGTGGATGATCTGCGCTACATTGCCAGTTTTGACTTAGTACACACCAGCATTAATGGTTATCTGGAAACTGAGTTAGAGAAAATAAAACAGAAAAATAGTATGTTATCGTTCGATTTTTCTGGACGTGGCACCGATGAGTATTTCGCAAGAGTATGTCCCTGGGTAGATTATGGATTCATTTCCTGCAGTGGTATATCACCAGATGAAACCAAAGAAAAAATAACTAAACTTTATCAATACGGTTGTCGACATATTATTGCAACCTGTGGGCATGAGCGTGTTTATTATTTTTCTGCCGGTGGTTTTCTTGACTGGACGCCACAATATATTGAGCCAGTAGACACCCTGGGGGCGGGTGATGCGTTTTTAACCGGATTTATGCTCTCCATTATCCAATCAGGTATGGCTGAGCCCGATCGAGAAAGGGTGCTGTGTGCCATGCAGGCTGGTGGTAAATCTGCAGCGAATGTTTTGTCTGATTACGGTGCATTCGGTTTTGGTAAACCGTATTAAACCTGTTAACGCTGTTCCACTCATGTAACCCAACATTCACTCCAGATAAGCCAGGAGGAAGTATGTTTTGGACGGAATTGTGTTTTATTCTTTTAGCCTTAATGATTGGAGCCAGGATTGGCGGTGTATTTTTAGGCATGGTCGGCGGACTCGGTGTTGGCGTCATGGTATTTGTTTTTGGCCTGACGCCATCAACACCACCGATTGACGTTATTCTTATTATTCTTTCGGTTGTTTTAGCTGCCTCATCATTACAAGCCGCTGGTGGTCTGGATTTACTGGTTAAACTGGCAGAGAAAATCCTGCGCCGTCATCCTCGTTATATTACGCTGCTGGCACCTTTTATTTGCTATATCTTCACCTTTATGTCCGGAACGGGGCATGTTGTTTATAGTTTATTGCCGGTTATTTCTGAAGTCGCTCGTGATTCAGGGATCCGTCCTGAGCGGCCATTATCCATTTCTGTTATTGCATCGCAGCAGGCTATCACGGCCAGTCCAATATCGGCGGCGATGGCGGCAATGATTGGTTTAATGGCGCCATTAGGGATATCCATTTCTACAATTATGATGATCTGCGTCCCCGCAACATTAGTGGGTGTCGCGATGGGGGCCATAGCGACCTTTAATAAAGGCAAAGAGCTAAAGGACGACCCTGAATATCAACGCAGGCTTGCTGAGGGATTAATAAAGCCAGCACAGAAACAACGCGATAAAACAGAAGTTACCTTTCGCGCTAAACTCTCTGTTGTACTGTTTTTGATGAGTGCCGTGGTGATTGTGCTGTTAGGGATCATTCCTGAATTACGACCGATGGTGGAAACGGCAAAAGGGCTGCAACCGTTATCGATGTCGGCAGCGATCCAAATAACAATGCTCTCTTTTGCCTGTCTGATAGTTTTGATATGCCGACCTCCGGTGGATCAAATCATCAGCGGCACTGTGTTTCGCGCGGGGGCACTGGCTATTGTCTGCGCTTTTGGCCTTGCCTGGATGAGCGAAACCTTTGTCAACGGGCATATTGATCTGATTAAGGCAGAAGTTCAGACGCTATTACAGCAACATACCTGGTTAATTGCCATCATGATGTTTTTTGTCTCTGCGATGGTCAGTAGCCAGGCAGCAACGACGCTTATTCTTCTACCGTTGGGGCTGGCATTAGGCTTACCTGCTTATGCGCTGATTGGTGCATGGCCTGCGGTGAATGGGTACTTCTTCATTCCAGTTGCGGGTCAATGTCTGGCTGCGCTCGCTTTCGATGATACGGGAACCACGCGCATAGGCAAATATGTATTTAACCATAGCTTTATGCGGCCAGGTTTAGTGAATGTTATTGTTGCTGTCATTGTTGGACTTATTATCGGGAAAATAATTCTGGCTTGATCTTTTTAAAGCATTTCTTATATCACTGATTATTTAAATTCAGAGGGTTAAAATGAATATAAAAATATTCATCGCGGTGGCGATGTTATTTATCAGTTCAACCGTTTTTAGTGCGACAACCCAACCTCACATAATAATCTTGGCGACGGGAGGAACTATTGCTGGCACTGCCGAAAGCAATACCCAAACATCGGGATATAAATCCGGTGAGATAGGTGTTCAAACATTAATTAAAGCGGTGCCTGAGATTAATAATATTGCCAGTGTTGATGGTCAGCAAATATCTAATATTGGCAGTGAAAACATGACCAGTGACATTATTTTAAAGCTATCTCAGCAGGTGAACGCGCTGCTCGCGCGTGATGATGTTGACGGTATTGTTATTACCCACGGAACTGACACGCTCGATGAAACGGCCTACTTTCTCAATCTGACGGTTAAGAGTGATAAACCCGTGGTGTTTACTGCGGCGATGAGACCCGCAACAGCTATTAGTGCCGACGGTGCAATGAATCTGCTGGAAGCGGTCACGGTGGCCGCCGATCCGAATGCAAAGGGTCGGGGGGTTATGGTGGTTTTAAATGATCGTATTGGTTCTGCAAGATTTGTGACCAAGACCAACGCGAACACGCTGGATACTTTCAAAGCCCCGGAGCAGGGATATTTAGGGGTTATCGTCAATGGCAAACCACAGTTTGACACTCGCGTTGAAAAGACGCACACCCTGCGTTCCGTTTTTGATGTAAGAAGCCTTAAAAAGCTGCCGCAGGTAGCGATTATTTATGGTTATCAGGACGATCCTGAATATATGTATGATGCTGCTATTGCGCATCATGTAGACGGAATAGTCTATGCGGGAACCGGTGCCGGATCGGTCTCTGTCAGAAGTGAAGCCGGAATTAAAAAAGCAGAGAAAGCGGGAATCATTGTGGTGCGTGCATCCCGAACGGGCAGCGGCATTGTTCCACCGGATAAGGGGCAGCCGGGATTAGTGTCTGATTCATTAAATCCTGCGAAAGCCCGGGTTTTGTTGATGACCGCGTTAACGCAAACGAAAAACCCTGAGCTCATTCAGCATTATTTTAATACCTACTAAGGCCAGTTATTTAACGCGCTCATTTTTATGCAAAATGAGCGCGTGTCCTCCCCTTGTGGCATCCTGTTATCTCTGCTCGCCCACGAATATTTCCCACAATTCTTCTACCGCTCTGGACATTCTGCCCGCAGGCCGAAACAGTCGGATATCAATGGGTATCCATAACCCGCTCTTCTGTGAAGCCGCCGCGGCGATCGTCCCGGCCTGAACGTCCGGGGCCGCCAGACTTTCCGGCAGCCAGGCAATGCCGTCCCCGGCTTTGACCATCGCCAGCAGCGTGGCGGCCAGATCGGCGGTGAATGCGATGTCCATACCGCGTCGGGCATGATTCACCGATGACGTGTTCGAGAGGATCCTCCCCAGACCGGATTCTGCAGAGAAGGAGAGAAACGGAAATTTTTTGCCCCCCGTAGCCTGCCAGAGCGGCTGATGAGAGCGGGGATCGCATTTGGAGTAAGGTAATAACATTTCTCGACCGAGACGGACGCTAAGATATTTCGTCTGATCGAGGTTGATGTGCATGTGAGGGTGGTAATAACACAGCAGAAACTGCGCATCCCCTTTTTCAATCATCCGTTCACAGGCGCTGAGCGTGTCTGACAGCAGGCGAAATGAGCCGAAACGGGCGATTTTTTCATTATTGCGCATCAGCGCCGGAAAAAATGAGAACGACAGGGAATGCGTTGCGGAGAAAATAACATCCGGTCGGGAATTTCCCGCCGCTTCGATGGTTTCATTTCTCAGGGTGTATAGCGCCCGGATCAGTTCGGGCACCTGAGCGACGAAAACTTCCCCCGCACGGGTCAGGCTGACACCACGGCGGTTACGTTCAAAAATCGGCGTTCCAAGCCACTCTTCCAGCGAAACAATGCGCCGACTGAATGCGGGCTGCGTCACATATCGGGAAGCGGCTGCGCGGGAGAAATTGAGTGACTGCGCCAGCGCAACGCAGTCTTCAAGCCAGGTGAGTTCCAGGTGATGCCGATTTTGCATTACAGCCAGCCTCTTTGGCATTAGATCAGTAAATAGGCACTGCTTAAGATGGAGAAATACAGGACGATGGCGTCCTTAAATGCTGCCTGAGTGCATTATGCCAATAATAAACCGGCATGAGTTATCACTTTTTACAGGCGCGTAAGTGCAAGCATAACTGACCAAGAACCCGCCGGAGAAAACATGCGTATCCTCGATGTTGTAGAAATTACCAAACCCATCGCTTCCCCTATTCGTAATGCCTATATCGATTTCAGCAAGATGACGACCAGCCTGGTGGCCGTTGTGACTGATGTTGAGATAGAGGGCCGCCGTGTGGTGGGATACGGATTTAACTCTAATGGCCGTTACGGCCAGGGGGGATTGATCCGCGAACGCTTCCGTAACCGCATTCTGGACGCTGACCCGGAAAGTTTGTTGAATGCCGAAGGCGATAACCTGGATCCGCATAAAATCTGGGACGTCATGATGAGTAATGAGAAGCCGGGGGGCCATGGTGAGCGTTCGGTGGCTGTGGGTACGCTGGATATGGCTATCTGGGATGCCGTTGCCAAAATTGCCAACAAGCCGTTGTTCCGTCTGCTGGCTGAGATGAAGGGTGTTGAGGCGAATCCACGCGTCTTTGTCTACGCGGCGGGGGGTTACTATTATCCGGGTAAAGACCTGAGCGCGCTGCGTCAGGAAATGCGAGGCTACCTGAACCGCGGCTACAACGTGGTTAAAATGAAAATCGGCGGCGCATCGTTGGAAGAGGACCGTCGCCGTATCGAAGCGGTGTTGACTGAAATTGGCGATGAAGCGCGTCTTGCCGTTGATGCCAATGGACGCTTTAATCTGGAAACCAGTATTGCCTATGCCAAAATGCTACGAGATTATCCATTGTTCTGGTACGAAGAAGCTGGCGACCCGCTGGATTATTCTCTCCAGGCCGCGCTGTCAGAATTTTACCCAGGTTCGATGGCGACGGGTGAAAATCTCTTTTCTCATCAGGATGCGCGCAACCTGCTGCGTTACGGCGGCATGCGCCCGGATCGCGACTACCTGCAATTTGACTGTGCGCTTTCCTACGGTCTGGTCGAATATCTGCGTACCCTCGACGTACTGGCGCAGTTTGGCTGGTCCCCATCACGCTGCATACCGCATGGCGGTCATCAGATGTCGCTGAACATTGCGGCGGGTCTTGGTCTCGGTGGGAATGAAAGTTATCCGGATCTGTTCCAACCGTACGGCGGTTTCCCGGATTCAGTTAAGGTGGAAGAGGGTCATATCGTCATGCCAGAACTGCCGGGCATAGGGTTTGAAGGTAAATCTGACCTGATTAAAGAGATGCGCGCGTTGGCCGAATAGCGCGGGCGGCGGTGACATAACACCCCTCCGGTTGCCGGAGGAGTGTTACTTAAGCGTGTAGTGAATAACGTCTACACGTGGGCAATTAGCGCATAGTAACGAATTCTTCTGCCGCCGTTGGGTGAATCGCAACGGTGTTATCAAAGTCTTTCTTGGTTGCGCCCATTTTCAGCGCGACCGCGAAGCCTTGCAGCATTTCATCCATTCCAAAACCAATACCGTGAATACCGACAATTTTCTCTTCCGGACCCACGCAAACCAGCTTCATACGGCACGGCTGACGATGTGAGGTGACAGCGGTATACATCGCGGTAAACGAGGATTTATACACTTTCACCTGGTCATCGCCGTGCTGTTCGCGAGCCTGCTGCTCGGTCAAGCCCACGGTGCCAATCGGCGGGTGGCTGAAGACCACGGTCGGGATGTTGTTGTAGTCCAGATGCTCGTCCGGCTTGTTGTTGAACAGACGCTCGGACAGACGACGGCCCGCGGCAACGGCAACCGGCGTCAGCTCAACGGCACCGGTGTTATCGCCAACGGCATAAATCCCCGGTACGCTGGTGTTTTGGAATTTATCAACGACGATGTAGCCTTTTTCGTTGGTTTTCACGCCAGTAACGGCCAGGTTAAAGTTATCGGTGGCTGGTTCACGACCGATCGCCCAAATCAGGCAATCCACCGTTTCGCTACGGCCATCTTCCAGTTGCAGAGTCAGACTGCCGTCGGCGTTTTTAATGACCGCTTGCGGAATCGCATGAGTATGCAGGGTCGGACCTTCGGTGTTCATCACCTCGACCAGCGTCTCGACGATCATCGGATCAAAGCTGCGCAGCGGCGCGTGTTTACGCACGAACAGGTGAGTTTCTGCGCCCAGGCCGTTAATTACGCCTGCCAGTTCAACGGCGATGTAGCCTGCGCCAACAACGGCTACACGTTTTGGCAGCGCTGGCAGCTCAAAGAAACCATCGGAGTCGATACCATATTCCACGCCTGGAATATTCGGATGGCTCGGGCGCCCGCCGGTGGCGATCAAAATATGATCGGCAGTAATGGTTTCACCGTTCACTTCAATGGTTTTGGCATCAACGAAGCGCGCAAAACCTTTAATCACATCGACATTATTTTTGCCCAGCACGTTGTCGTACGAGGTATGAATGCGATCGATATAAGCGGTACGGCTGGCAATCAGTTTATCCCAGTCGAACTTATTGATGGTGGTGTCGAAACCGTAATCCGGCCCGTACATATGGATCGCTTCGCGGACCTGTGCGGCATGCCACATCACTTTCTTCGGTACGCAGCCAACGTTAACGCAGGTGCCGCCCAGCTCTTTGGCTTCAATCAGTGCGCATTTCTGGCCGTACATTGCTGCACGGTTAATGGAGGCAATACCGCCGCTGCCGCCGCCAATAGCGATGTAATCATAGTGCTTGGTCATGACCGCTCCTTTATGTTCATTGTAGGGCGGAGAAGCGTTACGCCATCCGCCAAAATATTCGCGATTGTATACCTGATATTAAAAGGTTCCACCGATGGCTGCGATTACTCCGGCACGATCCAGCTTACCGAGGTATGACCGGTTCCTGTCGGGACCAGTTTGCTGTGTAGCCACGGCAGGACGTTGTTCATCTGCTGCTCCAGCTTCCACGGCGGGTTAATCACAATCATGCCGGATGCCGTCATGCCACGCTGATCGCTGTCCGGGCGTACTGCCAGCTCAATTTGCAGAATTTTGCGGATGCCGGTGTCTTCCAGGTCGTGGATCATGCGCTTGATTTGTTGGCGCAGAACCACCGGATACCACAACGCATAGGTGCCGGTCGCGAAACGTTTGTAGCCTTCGTTAATACCGGTCACTACTGCCTGGTAGTCGCTTTTGATTTCGTAGGGTGGATCGATAAGGATCAACCCACGACGGGAAACTGGCGGTAATTTTGCTTTCAGCTGCTGATAACCATCGGCTTTGGCCACGCGAGCGCGCTCATCTTTCTGGAATTCGCCGCGCAGCAGAGGGAAGTCGCTCGGGTGCAGTTCAGTTAATTGCAGGCTGTCCTGTTCGCGCAGCAGCTGGCGAGCAATTAACGGAGAGCCCGGGTAGTAGCGCAACTGACCGCTACGGTTGAAGTGTTGCACCACGCCAATGTAGGGTTCCAGTTCGGCAGGCAAATCGTCCTGCTGCCAGATACGGGCGATACCTTCCAGATATTCACCGGTACGTTCGGCATGCTCACTGCTCAGCTGATAACGGCCTGCGCCAGCATGGGTGTCCAGATAGAGAAACGGTTTTTCTTTCTCTTTGAGTGATTCAATGATCAGGCTCTGAACGGTGTGTTTAAGGACGTCGGCGTGGTTGCCTGCGTGATAACTGTGGCGATAACTGAGCATGGGTAATGAAATTCCGCTGAAATGACGATTTGCCACAGTTTACAGCAGATCGGCACAGATTACCCGTAGGCCCGGTAAGCGCAGCGCTACCGGGCGTCTTTCCGTCACGGTTAGGATTGAAATCCTCTACACTTAACCCCATTGTACAAATTAATATGCACAGCGCCGGATACGCGCTTCATTCACTCTTTTCAACAGGACCGCGCTAATGACCAATCCATTGCTGACTCCCTTCGAACTGCCGCCGTTTTCTAAAATTCAGCCAGAGCACGTTGTGCCTGCCGTCACTAAGGCGCTGAACGATTGCCGTGAAAATGTTGAGCGCGTGGTTGCGCAGGGCGCGCCGTACACCTGGGAAAATCTCTGCCAGCCGTTGGCAGAAGTCGACGATGTGCTGGGACGTATTTTCTCTCCGGTTAGTCACCTGAATTCGGTGAAAAACAGCCCGGAACTGCGTGAAGCCTACGAACAAACGCTGCCGCTGCTGTCTGAATACAGCACCTGGGTTGGACAACATGAAGGCCTGTACAAAGCGTACCGTGACCTGCGTGATGGCGATCATTATGCCACCCTGAACACCGCACAGAAAAAAGCGGTTGATAACGCGCTGCGCGATTTTGAGCTTTCTGGTATTGGTCTGCCGAAGGAAAAACAGCAGCGCTATGGTGAGATTGCCACCCGCCTGTCTGAGCTCGGCAACCTGTATAGCAATAACGTCCTCGATGCTACGATGGGCTGGACCAAGCTGGTGACCGACGACGCGGAACTTGCCGGGATGCCGGAAAGCGCGCTGGCCGCCGCAAAAGCGCAGGCTGAAGCCAAAGAGCAGGAAGGCTATCTGTTAACCCTGGATATCCCAAGCTACCTGCCGGTGATGACCTACTGTGATAACCAGGGGCTGCGTGAAGAGATGTATCGTGCATACTCCACGCGCGCGTCTGACCAGGGGCCAAACGCGGGCAAATGGGACAACAGCCCGATAATGGAAGAGATCCTCGCGCTGCGCCACGAACTGGCACAACTGCTGGGCTTTGAGAGCTACGCCTTTAAATCTCTGGCTACCAAAATGGCGGAGAACCCGCAGCAGGTACTCGACTTCCTGACTGACCTGGCGAAACGTGCCCGTCCGCAGGGTGAGAAAGAGCTGGCTCAGCTGCGCGCCTTCGCGAAAGCGGAATTTGGTGTTGATGAGCTACAGCCGTGGGATATCGCTTACTACAGCGAGAAACAAAAACAGCACCTCTACAGCATCAGCGACGAACAGCTGCGTCCTTACTTCCCGGAAAACAAAGCCGTTAACGGTCTGTTTGAAGTCGTTAAACGTATTTATGGCATCACCGCCAAAGAGCGCACCGATGTTGACGTCTGGCATCCGGAAGTTCGTTTCTTCGAGCTGTACGATGAAAACAACGAGCTGCGTGGTAGCTTCTATCTTGATCTGTATGCCCGTGAACACAAACGCGGCGGGGCGTGGATGGACGACTGTGTCGGCCAGATGCGTAAATCCGACGGCACATTGCAAAAGCCGGTCGCTTACCTGACCTGTAACTTTAACCGTCCGGTGAACGGTAAACCTGCGCTGTTTACCCACGATGAAGTGATCACCCTGTTCCACGAGTTCGGCCATGGTCTGCACCATATGCTGACCCGTGTCGAAACCGCGGGCGTTTCCGGTATTAACGGTGTGCCATGGGATGCGGTAGAACTGCCGAGCCAGTTTATGGAGAACTGGTGTTGGGAGCCGGAAGCGTTGGCGTTTATCTCTGGTCACTTTGAGACCGGTGAACCGCTGCCGAAGGAACTGCTGGATAAAATGCTGGCGGCGAAAAACTACCAGGCAGCGCTGTTTATTCTGCGTCAACTGGAGTTCGGTCTGTTTGATTTCCGTCTGCACGCGGAGTTTAACCCGCAGCAAGGGGCTAAAATCCTCGAGACGCTGGCGGAAATTAAAAAACAGGTCGCCGTGGTGCCGGGCCCAACGTGGGGCCGCTTCCCGCATGCCTTCAGCCACATTTTTGCTGGTGGCTACGCAGCGGGTTACTACAGCTATCTGTGGGCAGACGTACTGGCGGCAGATGCCTTCTCTCGCTTCGAAGATGAAGGGATTTTCAACCGTCAAACCGGACAATCGTTCCTCGATAACATCCTCACCCGTGGCGGTTCTGAAGAGCCGATGGAACTGTTCAAGCGCTTCCGTGGCCGTGAGCCACAGCTGGATGCAATGCTGGAGCATTACGGGATCAAAGGCTGATTATTCACGTGAAAATCTGCTTAGTAGATGAAACAGGCGCCGGAGACGGCGCCTTATCTGTTCTTGCCGCCCGCTGGGGACTGGAACACGATGAAGATAACCTGATGGCGCTGGTGATGACGCCGGAACATCTGGAACTGCGCAAACGTGATGAACCCAAACTCGGCGGTATCTTCGTGGATTTCGTGGGCGGTGCGATGGCCCATCGGCGCAAATTTGGCGGTGGACGCGGTGAAGCGGTGGCGAAGGCTGTTGGCATTAAAGGCGATTACCTGCCGGATGTGGTCGATGCGACAGCTGGGCTGGGGCGCGATGCGTTTGTACTGGCCTCCGTAGGCTGCCGCGTAAGAATGCTGGAACGTAATCCGGTAGTGGCGGCGCTGCTTGATGATGGCCTGGCGCGCGGCTATGCCGACCCGGAAATCGGTCCGTGGCTGCAGGAACGTTTACAGCTGATCCATGCGTCGAGTCTGACGGCGTTAATCGATATTACGCCGCGCCCGCAGGTGGTGTACCTCGATCCGATGTTTCCACATAAGCAGAAAAGCGCGCTGGTGAAAAAAGAGATGCGGGTGTTTCAGTCGCTGGTGGGGCCGGATTTAGATGCGGATGGGCTGCTGGAGCCTGCGCGTCAGTTGGCCACCAAACGTGTGGTGGTGAAGCGCCCAGACTACGCGCCGCCGCTGGCGGATGTCGCCACGCCGAACGCGGTAGTCACGAAAGGGCATCGGTTTGATATCTACGCTGGGACAGCATAGTTTGTAGGCCGGATAAGGCGTTAGCCGCATCCGGCTTGGTGCGCTGAACTGCCTGATGCGCTACGCTTATCAGGCCTACGGCAGCGTGTCTTTGTAGGCCACATCCCGGCTTGGTGCGCTGAACTGCCTGATGCGCTACGCTTATCAGGCCTACGGCAGCGTGTCTTTGTAGGCCACATCCCGGCTTGGTGCGCTGAACTGCCTGATGCGTTACGCTTATCAGGCCTACGACAGCGTGTCTTTGTAGGCCACATCCGGGCTTGGTGCGCTGAACTGCCTGATGCGCTACGCTTATCAGGCCTACGGCAGCGTGTCTTTGTAGGCCGCATCCGGCTTGGTGCGCTGAACTGCCTGATGCGCTACGCTTATCAGGCCTACGACAGCGTGTCTTTGTAGGCCGCATCCGGCTTGGTGCGCTGAACTGCCTGATGCGCTACGCTTATCAGGCCTACGACAGCGTGTCTTTGTAGGTCGCATCCGACTTGGTGCGCTGAACTGCCTGATGTGCTGCGCTTATCAGGTCTACGGCAGCGTGTCTTTGTAGGCCACATCCGGCATGATGCGCTGAATTGCCTGATGTGCTGCGCTTATCAGGCCTACGGCAGCGTGTCTTTGTAGGCCACATCCCGGCTTGGTGCGCTGAATTGCCTGATGTGCTGCGCTTATCAGGTCTACAGCAGCGTGTCTTTGTAGGCCACATCCGGCATGATGCGCTGAATTGCCTGATGTGCTGCGCTTATCAGGCCTACGACAGCGTGTCTTTGTAGGCCGGATAAGGCGTTAGCCGCATCCGGCATAACCTATTAAACAAACGGTGCCAGCGGGTCGGCAATCTCAAATGCTACTGCTCGGTCTGCTTTCGGTGGGTAAATCAGCTCGCTGACAATCGACACCTTCAGCTTCTTCGCTTCTGCGCGCGTCAGTTTCACCTGCTGATCCCATCCTTCGCTATACACCGCACCCCAGGCACCAAGATCCAGGCAGGTGACGTAGTTTTCCTGACGATATGGCAATGGCGTTACGTCCAACAGGTCCGCCGCGGCGTTATTACCGGCAAATTTACCCAACAAAATCGCGTGTTGACAGGTCATTAACGCATGGTTGCCTTTGTCGTCGGTGGCGGCATAGGCCACATCGCCAGTGGCGTAGATATCATCGTGACCCACAACCTGCAGATTGGCATTCACATGCAGACGGCCCTGGCGATCGCGCGGGGCGTTAATCTGTGCTGCCAGGCTATTAGCCTGCACGCCGACGGTCCAGATAACCGTCTGAGAGGCAATCACCTGCCCATCTTTCAGCGTGACGCCGGAGGCATCCACGCACTCTACTTCCGCATTGACCAGCCACTCGACGCCTAGTTCAGCAGAGGCTTCGATAATCACGTCACGTAATTCCTGGCTCCAGCGTCCGCCTGGTTGAGCACCGCGTTCAACTACGACAACTCTGGTCTTAGCATCTGCGCCCAATATTTCGCGCAAACGACCCGGTAATTCCAGCGCCATCTCTATCCCGGTGAAACCACCACCACAGACCACCACGGTATTACGAGCCTCACTTTCCGGTTGTAATGCCAGATTATTAATGTGCTGCTCCAGTACAGCGGCGCTCTCGAGTTGGTCGAGGTCAAACGCGTGCTCGGCGGCACCGGCGACGGCGTCGCGGTTTACGTGACTTCCGCTGGCGAGCACCAGGCGGTCATAGCGACGCAGATGAGTGTCACCGTTGGCATCTTTCCAGCTCACCTCTTTAGAGTCCGGGAGGATTTGCTCGACGTGACCTTGCAGGAAGTTGACGCCGGTAACGTCAAACAACGGTTGCAGTGGTGCGACCAGCGTATGAACGGCGCTTTCATAAAATCGTGGGCGGACACGCAGCTCCGGCTGTGGAGCAATTACTGTAATATCAATTGCCTGCTGATGTTTATCCGCCAGTCGTGCGGCGCTTAATGCTGCCCACATACCGGCAAAGCCGGCGCCCACGATCAGAATTTGTTTACGCATTGGGGTTTTCTCACTGGTGACTACGAATTATTTACTCGGATTTTATTTGTCGTAGTTATGAATTGCAATGCGATCGAGCTCCTTTTTGCCTTAAAGGGTGGTGTTTCTTGATTATCTGTTTGATAAATATGTGTTTAAATTTGTTTTGTGAAAAGGGGGGCACTTTGCTGTCTGGAATGAATGAGATGAAAAAGCTACAATAAACTCAGATTCATTTTGGCTGAGATAAGAAAATGGCATTCTACAGTTCGGGAGTTGAGTACGGCATTCATAGCCTGATGTGTATGGTCGACAGTAAGGGCGACGCGCGGGATATGAGCGTGCGGGAAATAGCCGAACTGCAAAGCGTACCGTATGACTATCTGGCAAAAATTTTCACCCGTCTTTCCAAAGCGGGTCTGGTGCGCAGCATTGAAGGCAAAGGTGGCGGTTTCCAGTTAGCTAAACCCGCTGAACACATCACGGTGCTGGATGTGGTGAATGCTATTGATGGCGATAAGCGCATCTTTGAATGTCGTGAAATTCGCCAGCGGCTGGCGGTATTTGAGGAGCATCCACCCGAGTGGGCCTGTGAAGGCATTTGTGGCGTGCGTTCGGTAATGGACATGGCCCAGCAGCGAATGGAAGAAGCGCTCGGTCAGCATACGATTCTGGACTTGGCGCGCAAAATGTACCGTAAAGCGCCGGACACTTTTGTGGTGGAAGTGCAGGAGTGGATAGACGCGCGTAAAGGGTAGTGAGTGAAAATGCCCGATAGCGCAAGGTGACCGGGCATGTTGAATGTAGACCGGATAGGGGCAATAGCCGCCATCCGGCACTGAAGGTTATTGCTCGGTGCTCGGCGTATTAATCATGCGGTTCAGCCATGGCACCATAATCGCCATAACAACCGTTACGGCCAGGGTGACAAGGCCAATCTTACTGAAGACGTTGGTATAGATAGGCAGCGTTTGCAGCGGGTCGGTGATGTTCTCTGGTACGGCGGTGAACGTGGCGACATAACCCCCCATCAGGAAGGCCGCGGCCTGCGTCAGGAACCACATCCCAAGAATGAAGCCCATCAGGTGTTGTGGCACGAGAGCGGCGACCATAGCCAGTCCCAGGGCGCTAATCAGCAGTTCACCCAGGCTCTGGAACAGATACACCAGCACGATAAACCACGGCGACGTCAGCCCCTGTGCATCGGCAAACCACATCCCGGCAGCGGCGGCCGTCAGGAAGCCCAATGAGCACAGGAACATACCGAGCGTAAATTTCATCGGCATGGTCAGGTCTTTGCCTTTGTTGCCCAGACGGGTATAGATTGCGGCCAGTACCGGACTCGCCAGTACCACCCAGAACGGGTTCAGCGCCTGGAAGCTCACCGGGTTGATGGCGAAACCAAGAATTTCATGGTGTACGTTATTGATCGCAAAGAAGTTTAGCGATGTCGGCATCTGCGCGTACAGCACGTAGAACACCACCGCTTCCAGCATCAGGATAAAGGCCACGAACATCTTGTTGCGCCCGGTTTTATCCAGTTTGAATGCCTGACGGAAGAAGATGATGGTCACGGCAATCGACAGGACGATCAGCACCAGGTTGGCAATCTGCACGTTGTGCATCAGCCAGGCGCAGATAAATACCATCACTACCGTACCGGCCAGCACGTACAGCAGGTTACGGAAGTTCAGTGGCTTATGGTCTGGCTCAGAGCCGATATTTTTCACCATTCCGCGGCAGGCAAAGTATACCAACAGCGCGACGATTAGTCCGGCTCCGCACAGGTTGTAAGTCACAGCGTAGCCAAACTTATCGGCAATCACCGGCGCCAGCGACAGTGACAGTAGCGAACCGATGTTAATCGACATATAAAACAGGGTGAAAGCACCGTCCAGACGGGCGTCTTTCGGGGGATAACATTTTGACAGCAGGCTTGCCGGGTTGGCTTTAAATAGCCCGTTACCAACGGCAATGGTACCCAAAGCAATAAAGATCAGATCCGGCTTAAGCAGCGACATCCCGGTCATGAAGTAGCCGATTGCCAGCACAATGGCACCGAGTACCAGCGTGCGCTTGGTGCCTAACAGATGGTCGCCGACGTAGCCGCCGATCGAGATCAGGCCGTAAACCAGTGCGGCAAAGGCACCAAAGGTGACAAATGCCTGTTCTTGTGAAAATCCGAGCTGCTTAACAAAAAATACCGCCAGGATGCCCTGTACGCCGTAATAGCCAAATCGTTCCCATAATTCCACAAAGAAGATCATGAAGAACGGACGAGGTTGCTGCAGCAAGCCCGTAGGTGCAGTTTTATTCATATTCCATCGCCTTTCAAAGCCATCCCGAAAAGTATGAACGCGTATGCTTAAACGCGCCGAAAAAGTCTTATTTTGTTATAGACTGCGGTTATTGGCCGCAAGGGTAGAGTATTATAGAGATAGTTTTCGATCCAATTAGTTGATCACACTAATTATGATTTGTTTGTTGGATTGATGTACTAATTGTGACCGAATGATAAAAACAAAAACGCCCGCGAAGGCGGGCGTTTACAGGCTTAACGACTTGCAGTGGGCCGGGTTAACTTCCGGCGGCAAGCATTTTATGCTTCTTCGTCGTCACGCAGCGGAACAATCAACATGTCGACGTGGACGGTGTTGATCAGTTGGCGCGCGGAGGACATCAGTTTGCTCCAGAAATCCTGGTGGTGACCACAGACGACCAGATCCATGTCGTATTTTTTGATGGCATCAACCAGAACCTGACCCAGGTCGCCGCTACCGCTCAGGGTTTCGGTGATAGGGTAGCCTGCATTGGTGGACAGCTCGGTTAACGCGTGGTGGGTTTCTTCAGAAATGCGTTTCTGCATGTCGCCCAGATTCACGTCGATGAGCCCGGTGTACAGGTCGGAATAGTTTACGTCAACGTGGATAAGGGAGACTTTAGCATTGTAAGGTCGCGCCATAGAAACCGCTTTTTCAACCAGAACTTTGCTTTCCGGAGAAAGATCAACCGCGATAAGAATGTGTTTATAAGCCATAGTGTTACTCCTTCCATAAGTTGTCGATGACTAGCCTGCTGGCGTTATATGCCGCCGCGTCATCCGCGTCCTGCGAACCTTGTGCGCGGGGCTAGCCCAGTCGTAAAAACGTACCATATAAGGACTATCCTTACATTATAGCGACCAGGATAATCCGTCAATCCGCCTTGCTTGCCAAATAGTTAAACAAATTTTTTAGTTAATTGCATTGATAGCGATTAACCTTATGGCAAAAAAATTAACTAATCTCCTACACTATCTAAAGAGGCGTTCGGATGCGTGATACTAACACGAACGGTTTCGGCTGCACTCTTCATTGAATGGTTTGGCAGGGTATCGGGGAGCGGTAGTCCCGGAAAGGAGTTCCGTGGGCGGGTCGCCGGGGAGGAGGTATGATAAGCACCATTGCATTATTCTGGGCTTTATGTGTCGTTTGCATTGTTAATATGGCGCGCTATTTTTCTTCGCTACGCGCACTGTTAGTGGTACTTCGTGGTTGCGATCCATTACTTTACCAGTATGTAGATGGAGGGGGCTTTTTTACCTCGCATGGGCAACCGAACAAGCAGATGCGTCTGGTGTGGTATATCTACGCTCAGCGTTACCGCGATCATCATGATGATGAATTTATTCGCCGCTGTGAGCGGGTTCGCGGTCAGTTCATTCTCACCAGCGCGCTATGCGGCCTGGTGCTAATCAGCATGGTTGCGCTGATTATCTGGCACTGATGCCAACAACAGATACAAAAAAAGCGGGTCAGCTTCCTGACCCGCTTTTTTACCGTGCATTCGCTTAGATAAGCTTCAGGGAGAGCCAGTACAGCACCCCGGAAAGAATAATCGCAGCCGGCAGGGTGAAGACCCAGGCCATCAGAATGCTGGTTACCGTTTTACGCTGCAATCCGCCGCCATCAACAACCATCGTCCCCGCAACGGAAGAAGAGAGAACGTGGGTGGTGGAAACGGGCATACCGGTGTAGCTGGCGAGACCGATAGAGACTGCGGCGGTCATCTGCGCCGACATCCCCTGGGCATAAGTCATGCCTTTCTTACCGATTTTCTCGCCGATGGTGGTGGCAACGCGACGCCAGCCAATCATCGTACCAATACCCAGCGCCAGTGCGACGGCCATAATGATCCAGATAGGCGCGTACTCAATGGTGCTCAGCATGTCAGCTTTCAGTTTTTTCAGCAGACGCTGATCGTCAGCGCTTACGCCAGGCAGCTTAACCACTTTATCGGTGGTATCAGAGATGCACAGCATAATACGGCGCAGCTGACCACGCTGTTCGACGCTTAACTTGTCGTAGGTTTCCAGGTTCGCCAGCATACCTTTCGCACGTTCCAGCGCGTTGATGGTATTCGCCGGGTGGCAATGGAACTCTGTCGTCGTCGCGGGTGCCGCGTCCGTCGGGGACGGAATCAGCTGGTCTACGCCTGTGGCCTGTTTAAGCAGGTCAGGGCGCTGCTGGAAGAAGACTTCGACGTTATTGATTGCATCACGGGTACGGGTAATCTCGTAACCGGAAGCATTCATATTCACCACGAAGCCTGCAGGCGCTACGCCAATCAGCACCAGCATCACCAGACCAATGCCTTTCTGCCCGTCGTTAGCGCCATGAGAGAACGCTACGCCGATAGCGGAGAGGATCAGTGCAATACGGGTCCAGAACGGCGGCTTTTTCTTGCCATCTTTCTTTTCACGTTCTGCTGGCGTCAGGTGGATACGGGCACGTTTTTTTGTACCGCTCCAGTAACGACGCAGAATGAAAATAAGACCGCCTGCAACCACCAGACCAACAATTGGCGAGATGATAAGCGAAGCAAAAATACCGATAACTTTCGGAATGTTAAGTGCGTCCACCACCGAGGTGCCGGTCATCAGTGCATTGGTTAAACCAATACCGATAATGGCGCCAATCAGCGTGTGGGAGCTGGATGCAGGTAAACCAAAGTACCAGGTACCCAGGTTCCAGATAATTGCCGCCAGCAGCATGGAGAACACCATGGCAAGGCCATGTGACGATCCCATATTAAGCAGCAGATCCGTTGGTAGCATATGCACGATGGCATACGCCACGCTGAGACCACCCAGCAAAACACCAAAGAAGTTGAACAACGCAGCCATGACCACCGCCAATTGCGAACGCATTGCACGGGTATAGATCACGGTTGCGACAGCATTGGCTGTGTCATGGAAGCCGTTAATTGCTTCGTAGAACAGCACAAAAGCCAGAGCAAGCAATAGTAAAAGCCCGGTATGTAAATCCAGGCCAGCAAACAAATGTAGCATAGGACGTTACGCCATTTTGAGGACATGAACGCGGCGCATTATCAGTGACTTTGGCGGCGCGGGCAAAGTGAAATATAGAGTTTTTTTGATTTGTCTCCTGCTTTGTTTTACACCACTAAAGAATTATCCTATATATTTCAGTTAAATACCCTTTATCGGTAGTTTGGTGCTGGTGCGACCACTGAGGAATCTTTACAATTCACACCCGCTTTTTAGAGAGGATCGCAACGTGGAAAGGTTTGATACCGTTATTATAGGCGCTGGCGCAGCGGGTATGTTTTGTGCCGCGCAGGCAGGACAAGCAGGTAGTCGAGTACTGCTTATTGATAATGGTAAAAAGCCAGGACGCAAGATTCTCATGTCTGGCGGGGGACGCTGCAACTTTACCAATCTTTATGTCGAACCGGCCGCCTATTTGAGCCAAAACCCCCATTTTTGCAAATCGGCACTGGCACGCTATACGCAGTGGGATTTTATCGACCTGGTGGGCAAACACGGTATTGCCTGGCACGAAAAAACGCTGGGTCAGCTGTTCTGCGATGATTCGGCTCAGCAAATTGTCGATATGCTGGTAGACGAGTGTGAAAAAGGTAACGTAACTATGCGGTTACGGAGCGAAGTCCTGAGCGTGGTGCAGGATGATGAAGGTTTCACCCTCGAACTGAACGGCATGACGGTCGGCACGAAAAAACTGGTTATCGCTTCCGGTGGGCTTTCCATGCCGGGTCTGGGGGCAACGCCGTTTGGTTATAAAATTGCCGAACAGTTTGGTCTGAAGGTGTTGCCAACGCGCGCGGGACTGGTGCCCTTTACGTTGCATAAGCCACTGCTGGAGCAGCTTCAGGTGCTCTCTGGCGTATCGGTCTCCTCCGTTATCACTGCCGAGGATGGCACCGTATTTCGCGAAAATCTGCTCTTTACACACCGAGGACTTTCGGGCCCAGCTGTTTTGCAGATTTCCAGTTTTTGGCAGCCAGGCGAATTTGTCAGCATTAATTTGTTGCCGGATGTTGACCTTGCGAGCTTCCTCGACGAACAACGTAGCGCACACCCTAACCAGAGCTTAAAGAACACCTTAGCAATGCAGTTGCCAAAGCGTCTGGTGGAATGCCTGCAGCAGTTAGGGCAAATTCCTGACGTGTCTCTGAAGCAGCTTAACGTGCGCGATCAACAGACGCTGGTTGAAACGCTGACCGAGTGGCGGGTGCAGCCGAACGGTACGGAAGGGTATCGTACCGCTGAAGTCACGTTGGGCGGCGTTGATACCAACGAGCTGTCATCGCGCACGATGGAAGCCCGCAAAGTGCCAGGGCTCTACTTTATCGGCGAAGTGATGGACGTCACCGGCTGGTTGGGTGGCTATAACTTCCAGTGGGCATGGTCGAGTGCCTGGGCATGTGCACAGGATCTGGTATCTGAATAAGCGAAGACGATACGTTGAGCGTGGACCCGCTGCGTTTTACATAAAGCTCACTTGTGAAATTTGCCCGGTAAATGGATTGCCGGGCACGGTTTTTTGCCTGCAACATACCTGCTACAACCGAATAGACATATTGAATCCAGGTGTTAGTATTCAATAGACAGCAGTAATGAGTATGCGTGTTTCATTTACGGCCAGGAACGCTGATGATGACAACATTACTACCCGATTTCACAGCATCTTCATCATTCACTTCCTTCGCGGCGCAGGTTGCTTACATGCCTGTCTGCTCTCTGGCCATTGTTTCTCATTCCTTCTTATCCCGGATGGAATCTCCCGCTGAATAGCTGTTCAGTGGGCTTTGTGACACGCATCGTTTGATAACAGGGATTACGGCGGGTCGAATATGGATAAGTTTAAACGTCATATGATGTGGTGGGTGGCGGGCATTCTGGTCGTGGTGGCCGCGATAGCATGGTGGATGCTTCGTCCTGCGGGAATACCGGAGGGGTTTGCAGCCAGCAATGGCAGAATTGAAGCTACCGAAGTGGATATTGCCACCAAGATTGCCGGGCGAATTGACACGATCCTCGTGTCGGAAGGGCAGTTCGTTCGCCAGGGCGAAGTGCTGGCGAAAATGGATACCCGCGTGCTGCAGGAGCAGCGGCTGGAAGCGGTAGCCCAAATCAAAGAGGCCGAAAGTGCGGTGGCGGCAGCGCGGGCGTTGTTAGAGCAGCGGCAAAGTGAAATGCGCGCCGCGCAGTCGGTGGTAAAACAGCGTGAGGCGGAACTGCAGTCGGTCTCTAAACGCCACGTCCGCTCCCGTTCGCTATCTCAGCGTGGGGCTGTGTCTGAGCAACAGCTGGATGACGACAGGGCTGCGGCAGAAAGCGCACGCGCTGCACTGGAATCCGCAAAGGCGCAGGTCTCTGCGGCAAAAGCCGCCATTGAAGCCGCTCGCACCAGTATCATTCAGGCGCAAACCCGCGTAGAAGCCGCGCAGGCTACCGAACGTCGTATTGCGGCTGATATTGATGACAGCGAGTTGAAAGCCCCGCGCGATGGCCGCGTACAGTACCGCGTAGCTGAACCGGGCGAGGTGCTTTCCGCAGGCGGTCGCGTGCTGAATATGGTCGATCTCAGCGATGTCTACATGACGTTCTTCTTGCCAACCGAACAGGCTGGTTTACTGAAGATTGGCGGAGAAGCGCGGCTGGTGCTGGATGCTGCGCCGGATCTGCGTATTCCGGCGACCATCAGCTTTGTGGCTAGCGTCGCGCAGTTCACGCCGAAAACGGTCGAAACCAGCGATGAACGGCTGAAACTGATGTTTCGCGTCAAAGCGCGTATCCCGCCAGAGCTGTTACAGCAGCATTTGGAGTACGTGAAAACCGGTCTGCCGGGCATGGCGTGGGTGCGTGTTGATGAAAGTCGCGCCTGGCCTGACGACCTGGTGGTGAGGTTGCCGCAATGACGCATCTGGCGCTGGTTCCCGTTCCTCCCGTGGCGCACCTTGACGGCGTGAGTCAGCATTACGGGAAAACGGTAGCGCTGAACAATATCACGCTGGATATCCCTGCCCGCTGTATGGTGGGGTTGATTGGCCCGGATGGTGTCGGAAAATCGAGCCTGTTGTCGCTCATCTCCGGCGCGCGGGTCATTGAACACGGCAACGTGATGGTGCTGGGCGGCGATATGCGCGACCCAAAACATCGCCGGGATGTCTGCCCGCGCATTGCCTGGATGCCGCAGGGGCTGGGGAAAAACCTGTATCACACGCTGTCGGTATATGAGAACGTCGATTTCTTTGCCCGCTTGTTTGGGCATGACAAAGCGGAGCGTGAGGCGCGGATTACCGAGCTGCTGAATAGCACCGGATTGGCACCGTTTCGTGACCGTCCTGCCGGGAAACTCTCGGGCGGGATGAAGCAAAAGCTGGGGCTGTGCTGCGCGTTAATCCACGACCCGGAACTGTTAATTCTCGATGAACCCACCACCGGGGTCGACCCGCTGTCCCGTGCCCAGTTCTGGGATCTGATTAACAGTATTCGTCAGCGGCAGACCAACATGAGCGTGCTGGTTGCGACCGCTTATATGGAAGAAGCCGAGCGCTTTGACTGGCTGGTGGCGATGAACGCCGGGGAGGTGTTAGCCACCGGGAGCGCGCAGCAGCTACGTGAGCAAACCAACAGCAACACGCTGGAGCAGGCGTTTATCGCGCTGTTACCTGAAGCCCAGCGCCAGGCGCATAAACCGGTAGTGATCCCGCCGTATCACGCTGAGCAGGAAGAGATTGCCATCGAGGCGAAAAACCTGACCATGCGCTTCGGTAAATTTGTGGCGGTGGACCACGTTAACTTCCGCATTCCGCGCGGGGAAATCTTCGGTTTTCTCGGCTCCAACGGCTGCGGTAAATCCACCACCATGAAAATGCTCACCGGACTGCTGCCCGCAAGCGAAGGCGAGGCGTGGCTGTTTGGGCAAGCGGTTGATCCGAAAAATATCGATACCCGCCGCCGGGTAGGCTATATGTCGCAGGCATTTTCGCTTTACAGCGAGCTGACCGTCCGGCAAAACCTCGAACTACATGCGCGGCTGTTCCATATCCCCGAAGCAGAAATCCCTGGGCGGGTGCAGGAGATGAGCGAGCGCTTTTCGCTGACCGATGTCGAAGATGCGCTGCCCGGTGCGCTGCCGTTGGGGATCCGTCAACGCCTGTCGCTGGCGGTGGCGGTGATCCATCGCCCGGAGATGCTCATTCTTGATGAACCGACCTCCGGGGTCGATCCGGTTGCGAGGGATATGTTCTGGCAACTGATGGTCGACCTGTCGCGCCAGGACAAAGTGACCATTTTTATCTCCACTCACTTTATGAACGAAGCGGAGCGCTGCGACCGCATGTCGCTGATGCACGCCGGAAAAGTACTGGCCAGCGGTACGCCGCAGGAACTGGTGAAACAGCGTGGAGCTGCCAGTCTGGAAGAGGCGTTTATCTCCTGGTTGCAGGAAGCGGCAGGCCCGGCGCCGGAAACTCAGTTAGCGCCAGCCAATGTCCCGACAGTGCATGAAAACAGTAAGCCGCCGCGGCAAGGTTTTAGCCTGCGGCGCTTATTCAGCTACAGCCGCCGTGAAGCGCTGGAACTACGGCGCGATCCGGTACGCTCCACGCTGGCGCTGATGGGCACGGTGATCCTGATGCTTATCATGGGCTACGGCATCAGCATGGATGTGGAAAACCTGCGTTTTTCGGTGCTCGACCGCGACCAGACCGTCAGCAGCCAGGCGTGGACGCTGAATCTGGCGGGATCGCGCTATTTTATCGAACAACCGCCGCTCACCAGTTATGACGAGCTGGACAAACGGATGCGTTCTGGCGAAGTTGCGGTAGCAATTGAAATTCCGCCAAATTTTGGCCGCGACATCGCGCGTGGAACGCCGGTGAAGATTGGCGTCTGGGTCGATGGCGCAATGCCAAGCCGCGCTGAAACGGTCAGGGGTTACGTGCAGGCGATGCACCAGACCTGGCTGCAGGATGTGATGGCGCGCCAGCCAAATGCCAGCGGGCAAAACGGGCTGATGACCATTGAAACTCGCTATCGTTACAACCCGGATGTGAAGAGCCTGCCGGCGATTGTTCCGGCAGTGATCCCACTGCTGTTGATGATGATCCCCTCCATGCTCAGCGCCCTCAGCGTGGTGCGTGAGAAAGAGCTGGGGTCGATTATCAATCTGTACGTTACGCCCACGACCCGCAGCGAGTTTTTACTCGGCAAACAGTTGCCGTACATCGTGCTGGGCATGCTGAATTTCCTGCTGTTGTG
The DNA here is from genome assembly GCF_030332915.1 of Citrobacter sp. Cpo040. Taxonomy (NCBI): domain Bacteria; kingdom Pseudomonadati; phylum Pseudomonadota; class Gammaproteobacteria; order Enterobacterales; family Enterobacteriaceae; genus Citrobacter; species Citrobacter sp. Cpo040. Next base: position 160,898 of record NZ_JAOWGX010000035.1, on the reverse strand, counting down.
CGCGCTGTCGGTGTTTGTATTCGGCGTTCCGCATAAGGGGAGCTTTGTGACCCTGACGCTGGCTGCGCTGCTGTACGTCACCATTGCCACCGGGCTGGGGCTGTTAATCTCCACGTTTATGAAAAGCCAGATCGCGGCCATTTTTGGTACGGCGATTATTACATTGATCCCGGCGACGCAGTTTTCCGGAATGATCGATCCAGTTGCCTCGCTGGAAGGGCCGGGCCGGTGGATTGGTGAAATTTATCCGACCAGCCATTTTCTGACCATCGCGCGCGGAACGTTCTCTAAAGCGTTGGATCTGACCGATCTCTGGCAGCTGTTTATTCCGCTGGCGGTAGCCATTCCGGTGGTGATTGGTCTGAGCGTATTACTGCTGAAAAAACAGGAGGGGTGATGCGCCGATTACGCAATATTTATAACCTCGGAATCAAAGAGTTGCGCAGCCTGCTGGGTGACAAAGCGATGCTGACGCTGATCGTCTTCGCCTTCACGATTTCGGTTTATTCTTCCGCGACCGTCCTGCCGGGTTCGCTGCATCTGGCACCGATTGCTATTGCCGATATGGACCAGTCGCAGTTGTCGAATCGGATTGTGAACAGCTTTTATCGCCCGTGGTTTTTACCGCCGGAGATGATCACTGCCGATGAAATGGATGCCGGGCTGGACGCCGGGCGCTATACCTTCGCCGTAAACATTCCGCCTGATTTTCAGCGTGATGTGCTGGCCGGACGACAACCGGATATACAGGTTAACGTCGATGCCACGCGCATGAGCCAGGCGTTTACCGGCAACAGCTATATCCAGAATATCATCAGCGGCGAGGTGAACAGCTTTGTGGCGCGTTACCGCGATAACAATGAGCCGCCGGTGGCGCTGGAAATGCGCATGCGCTTTAACCCTAATCTGGAACCCGCCCGCTTTGGCGCGGTGATGGCGATTATCAACAACATCACTATGTTGGCGATTGTGCTGACCGGTTCGGCGTTGATCCGCGAACGCGAGCACGGGACCATTGAACATCTGCTGGTGATGCCGGTGACGCCGTTTGAGATCATGATGGCAAAAATCTGGTCGATGGGGCTGGTGGTGCTGGTGGTTTCCGGTCTGTCGCTGATGCTGATGGTAAAAGGCGTGCTCGGGGTGCCGATTGAAGGTTCGATACCGTTGTTTATGCTGGGCGTGGCGCTGAGCCTGTTCGCCACCACCTCGATCGGCATTTTTATGGGCACGCTGGCGCGCTCCATGCCGCAGTTGGGGCTGCTGATGATTCTGGTGCTGCTGCCGTTACAGATGCTCTCAGGTGGCTCCACACCGCGTGAAAGCATGCCGCAGGCGGTGCAGGACATTATGCTGACCATGCCGACTACCCATTTCGTCAGTCTCGCGCAGGCGATACTTTACCGCGGCGCCGGGTTTAGCATTGTCTGGCCGCAGTTTCTGACGCTGCTGGCGATTGGCAGCGCGTTCTTCCTGATAGCACTGCTGCGTTTCAGAAAGACGATTGGTACGATGGCGTAATCATTATTGCCGGGGCGCTTCGCTTACCTGGCCTACAAAGTATAACGGACGTAGGCCGGATAAGGCGTAGCCGCCATCCGGCATCCGGCAACGAAACAGGCAATTACTCTTCTTTCGGCAGGCACTGTAGATGGCCGTGGCGCACGCCGCGCTGGGAAATCACGTCATCGGCAAAATGCTGTACATCGCCCATGTCGCCTTTTAGCACGGCGATTTCCAGGCAGTCGTCATGGTTGATGTGCACGTGCAGCGTGGCGACCGATAAATCGTGGTGGTGGTGTTGGGTAGAAACAATACGGCTGGCCAGATCACGCTTCTCATGCTCATAAACATACGAGAGCACCGCGAAGCCCTGAGTGCCGTGTTCAAGGGTAGTTTCCTGCGCCAGTGCGCCACGCAGAATATCGCGGATCGCTTCGGAACGGTTGTTGTAGCCACGGCGCTGACTCAGGCCGTCGAGCGTTTCCAGTAAATCGTCATCGAGGGTAATGGTGACTCGTTGCATCTGCAGTTAACCTTTCATGTGGCGCGTTGGCGCACAGGGGGTAAGGGGAATAGCGTATTTTGTAACACACGTCCGGCATCCGGGGAAAAGGTTAATGCTCTCGCAATAAACGCAGGAGGGTACTGACCTGTTCATCCAGCGGAGCGAGAGTATCTTTAACGATCAGATGCAAAGGCGTGGCGCGACGAGCACCATGGCTTAACGGCAGTGGGCGTAAAAGCCCCTGATCAAGCTGCGTCTGAATACGTTCCTCGGGCAGCCAGCCGTAACCGACCTGATACATCACCGCATCAATCGCGGCATCAATGGTCGAGAAGGTCCAGGCATCACGCGCCGGTTGTTGTGGGTTATCGCGATCGGCAATGCGAATCAGCGGCCAGGCGCGTAATGCGTCTTCATTCAGCGGCGCATCCAGCATGCAGAGTGGGTGATCGCGGTGGGCCACGGCCACGAAGTCAATATTCATCAGCCATTCGCCGCGTCCGGTGACATCCTGACGCCGGGTCAGGACCATTACGTCCGCATCGGCATGTGCTGCCAGTCGAGCATCACCATTCTCCAGGACTTCGGTCAGACGCACCTGCGTTTGCGGCCAGGCCTGCTGAAACTGTTTGAGAATGGCAAACAGGCGTTTGCGTGGGAAGATACTATCTACCATCAAATCCAGCCGCGTTCGCGTACCGTTTTGTAACGTTGCGGCCCGGGTTTCCACCCATAAAAAGGCCTTCAGTAACGGTTTGACCTGATTGAGCAATAGCTCTCCGGCCGGGGTCAGGACAGCCTTGCGGCCTTCCGGGGTCAGCAGCGTTACGCCAAGTCGCTCCTGTAACAGTGCCAGATTGTAGCTTACCGAAGACTGGCTACGGTTGGTCTCTTCCGCCGCTTTAGCGAAGCTGCCCAGCTCCACCACTTTCTCCAATAGGGCCCACTGCTCGAGGGTTGTTTTGTGCATAACTCATCTAATAATTGAATGAATTTGATGCAAACATAGCGTTATTCATCCAATTTTTGAAGCGTTAAGATCCTCACATCAAGTAAGAGGAGAACGAATATGAGCGCGTTTGATAAACATGATTTAAGCGGATTTGTTGGCAAACATCTGGTCTATACCTACGATAATGGCTGGAATTACGAGATCTACGTGAAAAACGACACTACCCTGGATTACCGCATTCACAGCGGTATTGTGGGAAATCGTTGGGTGAAAGATCAGCGGGCCTATATTGTGCGGGTCGGGGAGAGCGTTTATAAAATTTCATGGACCGAACCGACCGGGACCGACGTCAGCCTGATCGTAAACCTGGGTGACAAACTCTTTCACGGCACCATCTTTTTCCCTCGCTGGGTGATCAATAATCCGGAAAAAACGGTCTGCTTCCAGAATGACCATATTCCGCTAATGATGTCGTACCGCGATACCGGCCCGGCGTATCCCACCGAGGTGATTGATGAGTTCGCGACCATCACTTTCGTACGTGACTGCGGCGCGAACAACGATGACGTTATTGCCTGTGCGGCGAGCGAGCTGCCGAAAAACTTTCCGGAAAATTTACGCTAAGGCTTCCAGGCGCTGCACGGCGTCTGCGGTCAGGGTAAACGGCGTGGGGGTGCACACCGCCAGGCTCAGGGTATCGAGCTGGCACTGGCTGACGGAGAGTGAGGAAGTTAACGCGGTACTGTCGACGCTGACGATTTGCCAGGCACTGCCGCCGCGCTGCTTCACGATCGCTTCTTTACGCGTCCAGATGCGCCAGAACGCCGCCAACTGTTGTTCCGGGCGTTCGGCCTCGACTTCGGCATGTTCACCAAGACTGAATACCGTATTTGCCAGCGTTTGCCAGTTATCGCGCGGGCGAACGACTTCTATATCGCAGCCGACTTCCCCTTCGTCGCTGAGCAGCAGGGCGATATCATCACCGCTGTGGCTGAGATTGAACCACAGCGGCGTGTCAGCAGAAAAGGCCGGTTTTCCTTGCTCGCCATATACGATGTCCGGTAATGGCGAAAGGGTATGGGAAAGCAGCACGCGACCGGCCAGCCAGCGCGCACGGCGAGCACCTTGCGGCGCTTGCTCACTCAGTGCGGCAGGCAATGCACCTGCGCTTAAAACAGAAACTTTCCCAAGAACGATCCGGTACATATCACGGCCAACGTTTAATGATGATAGAAGTATTTATGCCGCCAAACGCAAAGTTGTTGCTCTGCAAAAACTCGCAATCAATCTTGCGGGCTTCACCCATAATGTAATCCAGCGCGCCACAATTGGCATCTGGCTGACTCAAATTTAGCGTAGGCGCAAACCAGCCTTCACGCATCATTTGCAGACTCATCCAGGCCTCTAGTGCGCCACAAGCGCCAAGGGTATGTCCAAAATAGCTTTTAAGCGAGGATAGCGGAACATTATCACCATAAATTGCAGAGGTTGCCTGACTTTCTGCAACATCACCACGATCGGTTGCGGTTCCGTGCGCTGAAATATAGCCGATATCCCGGGCACTAATACCTGCCATATTCAGCGATTTTTCCATGCAAATCTGCATTGTTTCGCGCTGCGGCTGGGTGATATGGGCAGCATCGCAGTTAGTGGCAAAGCCAACGATTTCACCATAAATCGTTGCTCCGCGCGCTTTAGCGTGTTCCAGCTCTTCCAGCACTAACGTACCTGCACCTTCTCCGATGACCAGACCATCGCGTTTTTCATCGAATGGGGATGGGGTGGTTTTCGGCTCGTCGTTGCGCTGACTGGTTGCGAATAACGTATCAAACACGGCGGCTTCGGAAGGACACAGTTCTTCTGCGCCGCCGGCGACCATCACCGTTTGATAACCGTGTCGAATGGCTTCCCATGCATAACCAATTGCCTGGCTACCGGATGTGCAGGCGCTGGATGTCGGGATGACTCGCCCACGCAGACCGAAAAACAATCCGGTGTTAACGGCAGTGGTATGCGGCATCATTTGCACGTAGGTCGTGCCGGTGATGTTATTGGTGTGTTTCTCGGTCAGCATGGTCGCGAACTCGCTCACTGGACCGGTACTACCGGTTGATGAACCATAAGCGATCCCGGTTTCACCGTTAGTCAGTACCCGATCGCCAATCAGCCCGGCCTGCTCAAGCGCCAGCTCTGTTGCGCGGGTGGACATCAGCGATACGCGCCCCATGGCGCGAATTCGCTTGCGGGTATAGTGTTCCGGCAGAGTGAAGTCGTCGATCGGCGCTCCCAGCAGTGTGTGTAGTCCATCATAAACCTGCCACTCCGGCATTTTGCGTACCGCATTTTCATATGCCAATAACCTGGCGGAGACAGCCTGCCAGTTTTCCCCAAAGGCGGTGACGCCGCCCATGCCTGTAATCACGACACGACGTGTCATAACATCCCTCCATTGATGGAAATCACCTGGCGAGTTACATAGCCCGCCACATCCGACATTAAATAACTGGCAAGCCCGGCCACTTCTTCAGCCTGACCTATTCGTTTCATGGGAATCATCGACATCGCCTCTTTCAATGCGGCTTCTTCCATCTCGATCATCCCGGTATCAATGAGTCCCGGTGCAATGCAGTTTACGGTAATTTTGCGTTTTGCCAGTTCGATAGCCAGCGCTTTGGTGGCACCAATAATTCCGGCTTTTGCCGCACTGTAATTGACCTGACCGCGGTTGCCCATCACGCCCGAAACCGAAGACAGTGTGATGATACGGCCCCCCTGGCGTGCGCTTATCATCGGCATAATGCACGGATGAATGACGTTGTAAAAGCTGTCGAGGTTGGTATGGATCACCGAATCCCAGTCGTTATCACTGAGCGCAGGGAAAGCGGCATCCCGAGTGACTCCAGCGTTGCTGACAATGCCGTACCATGCGCCGTTTGCCTCAATATCTTGCGACAGTATTTCACGGCACTGCTCGCGATTGGCAACGTCAAATGTCAACAGGCGCCCTGCGCCGCCAGCGGCGAGGATAGCATCCAGCGTTTCTTGTGCTCCTTGCACATCGCGATGATAGTGTACGCCGACCACAAAACCGTCCGCGGCCAGTTGTCTGGCGATGGCGCGACCGATACCTTTGCTGGCACCCGTAACTAAAACTGAACGGCTCATGTGGACGCTCCTTGTTGAAATAGCGTGTTAATTTCTTCTGATGTCGGCTGGAAGGTGTTGACGCGACCGGTTGCCAGCGTCTCGTTGTCTGCCTGGATGGCACATTCAAAGCTACCGAATCGTGCATCCTGCATCAGCAATTTGACATGGATACTCAGCTTCTTCCCGGCAGGCAGAACACCTGTAGCACAGACTAACTCACGTGCGCCCAGTACCATGCCTAACGTAATACTCGCCTGACCTTGTTGCTGGCGGTGCCAGCCAGACCAGACGCCAATGGTCTGCGCCATCAGTTCCAGTGCGAACCAGCCAGGCAGACTGCCATCAGGGTCGAGAAAAGGGGCCAGTACGCTGTTTGCTGATACCGTCACGTGGCAGGTGGCGGTTTCGTCCGCCACACTGACGACCTCTTCAAGAAGCAGCATCGGCGCATCATGCGGTAAATAATCGCCCGGTGATAAATAGTGGCTCATGAGATTCTCCCGAGCAGGATGCTGGCATTATTGCCACCGAAGGCAAACGAATTAGACAAGATAACCGGGCGAGTCAGCGGCTGCGGCTGTTCAATGATGCCGCAGGGTGGCAATGTTTCATCGCGTGGCGACTGGCTAAAATCCTGCGGCGGCAGCGGCAGCTCGCGTTGCAGAATCAGCATACTGATCGCTGCTTCGGTGATCCCCGCAGCGCCCAGCGTGTGCCCGGTCAGGTGTTTGGTTGAACTGCACGGGACCGTTTCGCCAAATAGCGCGCTCACGACGTTGGACTCAATCTGATCGTTTAACGGTGTGGCGGTACCGTGCAGATTGATATAGCCCACGTGTTCCGGCGTCATTCCTGCGTCGTTAAGCGCCTGGCCGATGGCGCGAATGGCACCTTCCCCCTGTGGATGGGGAGCAGAAATATGGTACGCGTCGCTGGATTCGCCGACGCCAAGGAGCGCGATAGGCTGTGGCTCGCGGGTTAATACCATCAATGCTGCGCCTTCGCCAATGGTGATCCCACAACGGTTGCGGCCAAACGGCTGACACAGCGTTGGGGAGAGTGATTCCAGACTATGGAATCCGTTGATTGGCATTCGGCTTAGCGTATCCGCACCGCCGACAATGGCGATATCGACCAGACCAGATTCGATCAAACGACGTCCGCTCATGATAGCTCTTGCACTGGACGAGCAGGCGGTTGAGAGCGTAAAGGCCGGGCCATCCAGCGCCAGCCAGTGGCTAAGAAAACGCGACGGATCGCCCAGTTCCTGTTGCGGATAGCGCCAGTCAGTGCTCTCTTTGCCGTTGAGCATCAAATCTACGTGAACGTCACCCTCATCCAGACCGGAGGTGCTGGTGCCGAGAACAACAGCAATACGATCGCGACCAAATCGGGCGATAGCGTCGTCCACCTGCGGCTGGATTTGCATCAGTGCTGCCAGCAATAGCTGGTTGTTGCGCGAACGATGAGCGCTAAAGTGCTGAGGAATAGCGGGCAGCTCACCGTCAACGCCTGCTAACACGGCGGATGGGTGTCCTTGCAGCCAGCCCGTGCGCGGGCGCATTCCCGGCGCTATGCCACGAGTGATGTTGGCTGCGATTTCATCAGTGTTATTGCCCAACGCATTAATCATGCCAACGGCAGAAATGTAGATCATCTCAGTCACCCAGGTATTGAATGGTGATGTGGTATTTAAAAACGTGCTGTTCAATGCTGATCGGTTCGCGTTTTCCTTTTCGATTCAGATACGTGATTTCCGTGACCACTTTGCCGCGGGCATTGCGCAGCTCACGCGTGTCACCCGTATCGACGAGCGTCCAGCCTGTGGGTAATTGCGGTTGCCAGGCGCTAATCGGCCAATGACTTAGCATCACGTCAGCCAGCACCTGGCTGGCTGGCGGCAATTGTGGAACGATGATCGATTGCTCGGTGTGCAGTCCTTTTTCATCGTAAGTCACGAGGAACAGGCGAATGCCGACTGATGACAGCCCGGCAAGTGTGATTTTCTTGTCATCAGCATTGAGCATGACCAACAGTGACTGAGTTTTGCCGTTAAAACTTCCGGTTAGTAGCTGTTGTGAATTCACCGCGGGAGAAATCCCCGGGGCAGGTAGCGTTACACGAGTCCCCGGCTCTAACCAGGCTTGCGGGCGGCCTTTCTGTTCCGGCTGCGAGTGGCTGCAACCTGCCAACAGCAACGTGGCGACGAGCGCAGCGGTGCGCCAGAATCTCTGTTTAATCATCTTCTTTTTTTCTCTTTTTTCCTGGCATCGCCAGCGGTGACAGCAGGAAGGCAGTGAAAATACCGCTCACTAGCACAATGCCAAAACTGCTGATTGCCTGAGTGGCGCTAAAGACCAGCATGCCGAGCGTCAGGAGCGTGGTCATCATTGCCAGCGTGATAGCCAGCAGCGATGTCAGTGGCGTACCGCGTGGATTACTGAAAAACAGCGTGTAGTTAATGCCAATTCCCAGTACCAGCACCAGTGCCAGCAGCGAGAACAGGTTGAGCGCATGACCGCTCAGGGCCAGTACTGCCAGACCACAACCTAAAGACAGCACTGAGGGTACCAGGCTAATTAAGCCCTTACGCCAGCCAAGCCGAATGACGGCGCCACAGGCAATTACCGCCAGCGCAATGCATAGCAGGCCGGTCAGAATATGGCGATAAAGGGAAAACAGGTTGTCAAAGCTGCTCTTGCGATCCACCCACGCCACGCCGGAATATTTCGCGCTGAGCGTATTTAAAGCATCACTTTGTTTCACCCCTTCAACGGGAACCAGTACGCTGCTTTCGCCATCAGCCAGAGACAACCATAGCAAGCGCCAGCCTTCACTGGCCGGGCTGGCAAGCCAGGCATCGACGGTTACGGGCATGGCGCTAAGATCGGGGTTCACCGTCGCCAGACCGGCGTTGTTTAAGGCTTTCGTGATGGCGGGCGCGGCATCTTTTAGCAGAGACAGATCCTGCTGTTGCCGGGCGAGTGAATTGAGCGGAATGGTGCGATATCCGCTGAGTAACCCGTCTTTTTTTGCCTGTTCCAGCGCGGGGATAAAGGTTTCCATCCGCTCCAGCGTTTGCTGAGCGGATTTGCCGTACACCACAAACCACTTCTGGTCGACGCTTTGCCCGGTCAGGGCTGTAATCGCTTTTTCCTGAGCAAGAATTTCCTGCGGCAGCGCCTGTAACTGGGAGATATCATCGTCTACGCGTAGCGTCGCCATACCTGCCAACGAGAACAACGCCAGCGCCACCGGCAGGCCAACGGATAATTTCTTATTCCGCCGCCATGCAGCAAGCCAGCGTAGCATGAGTACCATTGCCGGCACCGGGCGTACCGGCAACCGACGACACAACCACGGGTGCCAGAAAATGACCGTCAGGCAGGAGGCGCTCAGACCTACCGCCGCGAATACCGCCATCTGGCGAATACCGGGGAAGGGGGCCAGCATCATAATCAGATAAGCCGCTACGGTGGTGAGTAGAGCCAGGAGCAGGGCATTGCGCACTTTGGCAAGGCTTTGCCATGGCGATGTTTCCGCACCGTGCACCATCCGTTCGGTCAAATAGTAGAGCGTATAGTCGGCGGAAATACCGATGATGCTCATGCTCATCACCAGCGTCATCAGATGGAGCTCGCCAAAAATCAGCAGCGTGACGACGGTCCCCGCCAGCGCACCAATGCCAATCGAAATCAGGCACAGCAGCAGCGGACGCAGCGAACGAAATACAGCCACGATGAGCAGGATCACCCCGAGCACAGTGGCTATGCCGAGAGTAGAGATATCTTGTTTCGCCTGCTGGCTGGCGTAATCGCTATAGAACAGCGTCCCGCGAGACAACAGTTGAGCCTGTGGATAGTGGGCTTTTAGCTCACCTTCCAGCGTATTCAGCGTGGTGACCAATTGGTGCGTCTGTTGCATATCAAACGATGAGCCGGTCAACTCGCCATGTAACAGATACCAATAGTTGCCTTGCTCATCCTGGGTGACAAGCCAGCCATCCATCAGGCGCAGGCGCTGCCCGGTTTTGGCCATGGCCAGCTGCGAACCACGCATCAGCATGAAGGGATCGTTTTGTAGCTCTTTGCCACTGACGCCGGAGAATGCGGAGTAAAGTTGGGACAGGATCCACTGGCCCTGCGCTTCACCGCCGTTTTGCAGCCGGGCGCGGGTCTCGTTATCTATCAGGCCGTTACGATGTTGCCAGAAGAAGGCCCCCCAGGCTTGCTGGCTGTCGGCATCCATTGGACCTTTTACCTGGGCTAGCGCGTGCGATTTTTGCAGTAAAGCCAACCAGTCCCGGGCTATAGCTGGGTCCGGTTGCTTACCGGGGCTCACCAGCCAGACCACCTGACGGTCAAGACGCTGCATAAATCCCTCGTTCAGGCCCGGAGGTATAGCGCCCAGCGTCTGCTTTGGCAACATGGCCAGCACGCTGCTGTTAAGGCGGGCCTGAGGTAGCAGCGTCAGAAAGATGCCCAGCAGAAGCAGGCAGACGACTCCCCATAACAGCGCGGGGCGTTTACTGGGCGGCAAAGCGTTGGCGTTCGTCATCGGTCAGTTGCGCTGGCGTTAGTTGGTGTTGGGAAAGCGCGATATCGGTGCGATCGCCCTGCTTATCATTGAGCTGAATGCTCTCCAGGTAGGTCTTTCCTGCTAAATCAATCGTCGCAAAAATCTTATCCAGCGGTGTGGTGATTGGCGTCAGGCGTAGCGTCCAGCGACCTTCTCCTAAGTCTGCAAACTCCACGCGGAAGTTTTGTTCCAGCACGTTACGATCCGCCTGGAATAACGCCCGTAGCAGATGATTAAACTGGAACATTTGCGGGTTATTCTCAGCGGTAATGGTCTGCGGTGGTTGACCGTTAATTGCCTGAACCATCCGTTTGTCGTCCAGCAGCAGCTGCATCGGGAACGGGGACGTTTGATCCCACAGCAACCCCTGGTCGCGGGCGATCAACATCTTGCCCTGAGATCGCAGCGGCTGCGGCAGATCCTTTATCGTCCGGGTTTGATCGAAGTGGGCGCGAACCACCGGTTGTTCGGTAAAACGCTGTTGTAGGGAGTCGAGCGTCAGGGCACTGACGAAAGGGCTGACGAGCAGCACGAGCAATGGCCATAATTTCATGGTGTCACTCCCATCCGTTCAAACAGAATATCCGGGCTGACAAAGCACAGTTCACGGCTTTTTTCGTCGACGGCGACCTGGATGGTGTAGCCTGTTGTGGCGCGTTTACCTGTTTCGGCATCAAAAATTTCGTAGCCAATACGCAGGCGATTTTCGTACTCTTTAATTTGGGCGCGTACACGGATACGCTGCTCGAAAGTCAGCGCATTGCGATACTTCACCCGAGTGTCGACCACGGGCCACAGATAGCCAGATTCTTTCATCTGCCGATAGCCATAATCGAATTGGTTCAGCAGTGCCTCACGGGCAATCTCGAAGTAACGGAAGTAGTTACCATGCCACGCTACGCCCATCATATCGACGTCGTGAAACGGAATAGTTAGCTCGACTTCAGCCGTAAAGCGGGGATCGTTAAGCACCCTTTACTCCTTGTCATTGGTATCCGGCAGTTGCCAGAAATCGAAAAAGTTAAACCAGTCGAGGGGCGACTGAAGCGCATAGTGCTCAAGGCGTTCGGCGTAGCGATCGACAGTATTCTGTAATGCCTGTTGTCGTGTGGCGCGCGGTAAGAGCAGCGGGTCGGCAAACGGTTCGCAGTAGATGTGGAGTTTCTCCTGCTGACGCAGGGCAAAAATCAGATCTACAGGGCAGCGTAAAATAGACGCGAGAATAAACGGGCCCTGAGGGAATGGCGCGTTTTGCCCCATAAAGCGGCTCCAGCACACGCGCCACTCGCCGCCGCGTTGGGGATTGACTGCGATGCGATCGCCTACGATGGCTACCCATTCACCGCGCTCCAATTTCTCTTTGAGCAGAATGGCAGTATCTGGACCAATACTGTTCACCGGGAGCAGATTTAATCCAGCCTGCGGGGCCATCTCTTGCATGATTTGTTTAAAGCGTTGGGCGTTATCGCTAAATACCAGCGCATTGATTGTTTTACTGCCCTGTAGCTGGGCCAGTGCCCGACAGGCCTCGACATCGCCAAGATGTGAAGCCAGTAGCAGTTTTCCCCGAGGATCGCTGATATTCAGCGTCGTTTCTGCACCTGGTGCAAAAATCACATCGCGACCGAAGTGCAGCTCACCACGCCAACTGGCGATCTTATCCAGCATCGCGCCGCCAAAACGCAGGAAATGCTGATAACTGGTCAGGTTTGGCGGTACTGGCATCCGCCGTGTGATCAGTTGCGCCCTTACGCGGCTAATCCAGCGTTGAGAGGCTTTTCGGGCAGTTGAAGCGCTGAGCCAGTATACGCCGACGACCGGATACAGTAGCAGGGAGAAGGCTTTGTGACCCAGTACACGCCAGACCAGTAGCATCAGGCGCATTCCCCACAACCCTTTGACTTCCTGTTGCTGCGCCCAGTGTGTCGATGAACGACGACAAAGCAGGGAGGGGATGCGTGGCAACATGCCAAAGAACAGGCGAGTGTGCATCAATGAAATGTGCAAATTGTCTTTAAGCGCGTCGAAATGGGATAGCCCGTCCTGCGGATAGGTGACTCGCGTGGGGATAAAATAGCTGGTGTTGCCTTGCCAGTAGAGGCGCACCATCACTTCAGTATCAAAATCCATCCGTTTGCCGAGCGTTACGCGCTGTGCCAGTTGCAGCGTGGGGGCCACCGGATACACCCGGAAGCCGCACATACTGTCTTTGAGCTGCAACGAGAGCGTTTCTATCCACACCCAGATATGGGTTACCCAACGACCGTACAGGCGCGAGCGAGGAACCGAATCATCGTAAATCGGTTGCCCGGAAATCAGTGCTGTCGGATGTTCTTTTGCCAATGCAAGCAGCCTGGGAATATCTTCAATGGCATGTTGCCCGTCGGCATCGACTTGCACGGCATGACTGAACCCGGCATCTGCCGCCGTCTGCATTCCGCGAATAACCGCCGCGCCTTTGCCTGCGTTGATGGGCAGGCGAATTAACGTCAGATTGCTGTATTCTGCCGCCAGGCGTGCCAGTTCATCTCGTGTAGTCTCGTCACTGCCATCGTCCACCACAATGCAGGGGAGATTGAACGGCTGAAGACGATCCAATACGTCCGACATCATCGCGCCGTGGTTGTAGCAGGGGATCAACACGCACGGGGAAAAGGTTAGCGGCATAACCGAATCTTCCCGCTGCTGGCGGTATGGCGCACGTCACCGTCGTGGCGCTGGTAGCTAAAAGAGAGCATCTGACGCGCTTCCTGCCAGCTCAGACTCAGGGTGACGGTGGCCTCTGGCAATAACGGCGACTGGAACTTCACGTTTTGAATACTGTGAAAACGCCAGCCAGGGGCCAGCAGCGTGGTGGCGTAATCCATCGCCCAGTTCAGCTGTGCAACGCCCGGCAGCAGTGGCTGCACGCTAAAATGCCCGCTGAACCAAAACAGAGAAGGGTCGAGTTGTAAAACAATCTCAGCCTGATGAGGCAGTGCCTGATGGCGCTCGATTTCATGGGGTTTCATGAAATAACTCCTGTAATTGCGCATAGACACGCTTGTTCATACTGTTGACCGGAATCTCATCAATCACCCGCCAGTAGCGGGGAACCGCGACAGGCTCCAGCCAGGGCAGCAGCGAACGTCGCCAGGTCAGTTCTTGCGGTTTACCACCGCACTCAAGCCAGCGTTGCCGGGCTTCGTCATCCAGTACCAGCAGGACGCCAACGCCCTGACGTCCTCCACGTGAGACCGGCAATGCCGCGACTTCACAGATACCATCCAGTGCCAGTAAACGTTGCTCCACTTCGCTGAGTGAAATGCGTTTCTCTTCAATTTTGACCACCCGCCCGCGTCTGCCCATCAGGCGGAACTGTCCATTTTCGATAAACTGCAGTACATCATCGAGTAACAGGCCATCATCAGCGTTAATTAGCGGTGAAAACACACGAAATGCGTCGTCTTCTGACTGGAATCTGACGCCGGGAAAGGGCAGCCATGCCACATCATCCTGATGGCGATAGCGCCACGCAAGGATCCCGGTTTCAGTGCTGCCGTAGATCTCATCGGGCCAGACATTTAGCCAGTCAGCAGCCTGCGTGACGTCCTGCCAGGGCAGCATGCCGCCCGCAGACAGAATCAGTTCGACCGGCGGCGGTGTCAGGTTGTGGTCGAGGCGTTTCAGAAACGCCGGGCTGCTGATAAACGCATACCGATGCTCAGCGCTCAGCGCCGCCAGTTGTTCGGCATACCAAAGCATCGCCGCGTGCAGCGGCAGACCTAAGGCCATCGGCAAAAAGATACGGAACGTCAGGCCATACAGATGTTGCGGTACCACTGACGCGACCACCCGGCAACCTGCCAGACGATCGGCAAAGCGTGTAGCGAGCAATGCCGCTTCGCTATCCAGACGAGCGATCGGTTTGATCACGCGTTTCGGCTGGCCGGTCGAACCGGAAGTGAATAGCTCCACAAAGGCGTCACTGCGTATTGCTGGGAACGTGATGTCGTGAGCCACGGATGTCATGGCGGAGCTGACCACCCGCAGCGTTCCCTGCCAGTCCATCGCTTTATCGCTCAGTACGCCGTCAAACAGCAAGTGCTGCTCGTTTAACAACGAAACGCGACAATGTCCTGGGATCACCGGTGTTTTGCCGGCATGGAGCGTTGCCAGCAGCGCGACGATGAATAAATAGCTGTTCTCGAAGCACAATGCCCAGCGTTCACCTTCCTGCTGTCGCAGATATGTTATCAACTGGGCCACATCATGGCGCAGATGGCCAAGCGTCCAGGTATGCTCTTCCTGCCACGCAACAGGAACGTCGTCCGGACGTGGGGCACAGAGCCATTGAGCGAGTGTGAGGGGCTGCTTCATTGGGTATCTCGTTTTATCACCAGTTGGCGAATTAACCACTCGCCTACCATCAATGTTCCCATTAGCAGATAGGAAACCATGCCGTTCCAGGTGGTCCACAGGGTCATATCGCCATTCAGTGCGGTAAAGAGCGCAATGCTGCCATTGAGGATGAAAAAGGCGCACCAGATTTGTGTCACACGGCGCGTGTAGCGCACGCCCGCATCGGGCAGATTTGGGTCGCGCAGTCGTGCCAGACGTTCAACAATGGGCATTGCTGACCATAACGATCCACCAAAAACCGACAGCATAACGGCGTTTACCACTACCGGATAAAACAGCAGCAGCTGGTGCGTTTTGAGCAGATAACTGGCAATGCACAAGGTGATACCCGCGACCGCCACTACCTGTGTCACGACGCGCAGCGGCCCCGCCTGTCGCCGGGTCTGGCGAAAGCGTAAAAAAAGGAGTAGCGCCATCAACGGTAGCAACCAGTGCAGACTGTTATGCGCCAGGCCAAACCAGATCAAAAACGGCCAGGCCAGCAACAGTAGACCTGTCAGCAGTTGTACGACTGGCAACGAGCGTGTGCCCGACACGGAGAATTACGCTTCTTTGAGAAGGCGTTCTACCGCATCGACGACATCTTGTACGGTGCGTACTGCTTTGAACTCTTCCGGCTTGATTTTCTTACCGGTTTTCTTTTGCAGATGCACGATCATGTCGACGGCATCGATGCTATCGAGTTCCAAATCTTCGTACAGGCGCGCCTCAGGCTTGATATCTTGCGGGTCAACTTCAAACAGCTTGACCAGCAGCGAGGAGACTTCTGCGTAAATGGCTTTTTGTTCGGTCATAACGGACTATCCTCAGGCACGTTGCGCGTGAATGAAAGATGCCAGCGTGGCGACGGAGAAGAAGTGCTGACGCATTTCTTCGCTCTCTGCTGAGAGGATCACGCCATACTCGTTTTTCACCGCCAGACCCAGCTCCAGGGCATCGATTGAGTCCAGACCTAAGCCATCGCCAAAGAGTGCCGCTTCGGTTTCAATATCATCAGCTGTCAGTTCGTCGAGATTCAATGTCGTTATAATGAGATTTTTGATTTCAAGATAAAGCGCTTGCATCATTAATTCCTGAAAGAGGTAAAGTACCTGGTTGTAATTGAAGCAAAAGATGCCGGTTCAACTGCCTTGCGGCCAGCGCCGGTTCTTGTGAGTTTGCGTCGTAAAATTGGCCGATCTTAACCCGTTCGTGTACTGAAACGGTAAACATCGGTTTTACCGATGGGACGTTGTACCATTGGCTTTCTTTATCCAGCATTTGTTCGCTGCAGTTAATAGTCACAATGCGTAAATCACTGCTGCAGCGCACGGCGATATTCGCCGCACCACGCTGTAACGTCATTGCTTCTCCGGGGCGTGTACGGGTTCCCTCGGGGAAAATTAAAATGGTATCGCCTTGCTCCAGACGTTGCTGGCAAGCGGGCAATAGCGCATCAGCCTGGCTGTTAATCAGATAATCTGCGGCCCGGACTACGCCGCCGAGAAACGGATTTTTGAGTAGTGCACTTTTCACCAGACAGTCGGTTTCTGGCATGACCGAGGCCAGTAGGACATAGTCGATGAGCGTCGGGTGGTTGGCGACGACAAGACACCCTTGTTCGTTGCGTAAAATGTCTCGCCCTTCAATCTGGTAATCCAGCACGCCAAGCCGCTTCGCCACGGTTAAGAAGAGACGAAAACTGGCGGCGATACTGCGTCTGGCGATACGCCGACGTCGGGCTTTATCCCATACCGCGATCAGCAGGACGTTAAACCAAATCGTAGATAGGAGGAGCCCGCCGAGGCCAAACAGGGCAAAGCAAAAACCGGTCATCACCAGTCGCCATACCCGGTTAAGCCGCAGGATCATCGTGTTCATCCCTGACTCCACTGCCACTGTACGCGTTCGCCAGGCAGGGTAAACGCCCTGGCATCTTGTAAGTAATGTTGTAAAAACAACAGGCTTTGCGGCAACGTTGTCTCGTCCTGTGCGCTGTGTGGACGGGTTTCACATTGCCAGCTATCACCGGATTCAATAACCAGCGCGACGGCAAACGGCCACGTTGGCATGTCTGGTGGTAACTGTGGGTGATAAAACTCGGGCAGAAAACCGTCGAAATCGACCATCAATACGCGCTGATATCCCGCCTGCAACAGCCCGATGACTTCGCATAACCCCTGCTGGAATGTATCCCTGCCAGCAGAAAGCGAGGAGGAGACAATCGGTTTTTTTGCGGCGATGGTCAGGTTACCCACAGCAGAGTTATGGACAGAAAGGGCAAAATCGGTCGGTGAGAGCGCTTGCTCAGTCGCGAGAGCGTGCAGGATCCTGTAGTTACGCTCCAGTTCACCATGGCGGCTGGTATACAAAACGGCATTGATATCATGACGGCGTAGCATCGCCAGACCGCAATCGACGGCCAGTTTGCTGCCGGAACTGAGGCGGCGAGCTGTCATCATCGGTAACTCATGGAGCTTAGCCAACGGCGCGGTGGGATCGATGGCGTGCGAAAGCCGTGACCATTCATGCCACTGTTCTGTTTCGCTTAACCCAGGCGCCCTGGCCTGCCAGTCGATAATATTGAAAGCAAATTTCATCAACGCGTATCCGCGGTAAATCGGTTGTTCCGATTGTTTCTTATTTTTTCTTCTGACATATCAATAAAGTATGCCCAACACCTAAGTTATCGTGGCGTTCATCTACCTGAAAACCTGCCTGATTCAGATAGTGATAAAACTTCTCTACGCTGTAGAAACGGCTGTTGCCATTCGCCATACAGGTAAAATAAAGCGAAGACGCATTCAGGCTAAATGATGCCGCCTCAAATTTTTGGGCATCCCAAAACAGCTCCATAATGCACAGCTTCGCGCCCGGTTTCATCACCCGAGCAACGTTGCTTAGCATAGCGATAATTTGTTCCGGGGAAAAACAGTCCAGGAATTGGCTCATCCACCAGATATCAGCGCCGTCAGGTAAAGGCGAGTCGCTAAGCATATCCACAGCATGGAAATTTATGCGATGAGATAATCCTGCATTTTCTATATTTTCGCGGGCAAGTGCAATTTGTTGCGGCAAATCTAAGAGGGTGACTGTAATATTGTCATCATGCTGACAACAACGTAATGCCCATTTTCCGGTATTTCCACCGACATCGTACAGGGTTGCAGGGGCGCTGGCGAATACATATGGCAATGCGGCATCAAATGCGCCATCTGAATAGTAATGATCAAAAGCAAACCAACTTTCACGCGCAGCCAGCGGTAATTGTGATAGCGCAGGATAGATTGTTGGCCAGTCGCCAAAAATTTTTAGTCCCGCGGGTTTTCCATCTTTCAACGCATTTTCAAGATAGAACAATCCTTGGTAGCAAACATCCTGAGTGAAGTCCATATTCACGCGCGTCATCGTGTCATGTAAAAGAAAATGACCGACTTTAGCGAGGTAATAATATCCTTCTTTGTGGGTAATGATTCGCCCACTTAACCCCATATCCAACAGGATGCTGGCGGCATATTCGTTGATGGTGCTGTTTTCGGTAATTTCGTCGAGCGTGGCGCCGCGTTTACCTTGCTTGTCTAGCCAGGTGAGTACTCCCGCATTTCGCAGACACAACGCGGTTTGAAAAAGCATAGGGGCAAAGGCGATACGTTGTGCTTCAGTAATGGCATCCAGTGCGCTAAGCGAATCCTGTTCGTACATGTGGGGACAACCTGTTAAATGGCAGATAATAAGAGTATCGGGCCTTTTCAGCCCGACTTTAGGCATAATTACAGATTGGCACCGGCTGACAGATTAAGCTGGATGTCTTTATCCAGATTGCGTACCCAGCGGTTATAGTTTTTGTGAATTTTTCCACCAGATGCCTGCAGGTTGAGGCTGCTGTCGTATTTGATGTCATAGCTGGTGGCGGTATAAGTGATACGGACTTCAGCTACATGATCGCGGGTTTGTTGGCGAGCTTTAATAACACCTGGTCCGGCTTCAGACATGACCCATTGGCGTTGAATACCGGCTTTCAGGATCGCGGTTTTAACCTGGTCCTGAGTATGCCCCGCGCTCACACTGGTGTGAACTTGATCAATCGGCGCAGTACGTGCACAACCCGCCAGAGCACCGACAACGGCAATGGCCGCAAACCACTTAATATACTGTTTCATTAAAGCTCCCTATCAAAGTACCGTTTATACGTATTAAATAATAAACTCCGAAATCATGGGCACCTTGTATTGCCTATGATTATATTTAAGCTAAATTAGCATTTTATTTCATATGGTTGGTAGCAAGGTAATGAGATGACCGGATAGTAATATCCCAGGACTTTCTTCAACAGAAATTTTTCAGCATCATCATTGGCGAGAAGTATAGATTTTTAGAGAAAATGTATCAAATAAAATAACCTTTAAAGCTAAGTAGATAGCTTAAGTTAAATGCTTTGGGGGGATTCATTATTTTTATGCGTTTCGGTAAAGAAACCATCATCTTGACTTATGTATTTTCTTTATAAAGAATGAAATCCCTTTCACTCTTTATTTAAGATAAGCTTCTATATATAACTGCGTTAGCGTCATTTTAACGGTCATATAAAAATATAAAAACTACCTCGGTTGGTAGTTTTTCAGGGAAGCCGACTTTTGGGCCTGCCGGGCCCCAGCAAAATCGCCAGTTTGCTGCCGCCTTTGGTGGTTTCCATCCAGATTTTACACACGCTGGTTAATGGCACGGAGAGCAACATGCCGACCGGACCGAGCAGCCATCCCCATACCAACAGAGAGAGGAAGACGATTAGCGTCGATAATCCCAGCCGATGCCCCATCATTCGGGGTTCGAGAATGTTGCCAATCACCATATGCACCACCAGAAACAGTGCGCCAACCAACAGACATTCGTAAATGCCATTAAAAAGCAGTGCCTGGATCATGGGCGGGACGGCGGAAATGACCGAGCCAATGTTGGGCACGTAGTTTAACAGGAATGCCAGTACGCCCCACATCAGAGCAAACTGAATCCCCATCAGCGCCAGACCCAGCCAGATTATGGCACCGGTCCATAAGCTGAGCAGCGTTTTCAGCGCCAGATAGTGTGACACACCCTTTAGCGCCCGATGTAGCCCCGCAATGTGGATTTGCGGATTATTTAACGCAAAACGCATCTTATAGGGGACATGACGCACCTCAAACAGCATAAAAACTACCGTCATCACCAGCAGAAAGACGCTGGCCATGGCACCAGAAAGACTCGTCATCAGCGTGGTTGTGAAGGTCATCAGCTTGTCAGAGTCCATGCGTTGCAGCATGCGCTCCGGGGACATATGCAGATTCAGAAAAGGCACCATCTCTTGCAAATACAGAACCTTGCGTGTTAGCTCCTTATTGTATTTTGGCAGCAGGTCCATGAATTCAGTGATTGATGACGCCAACACGCCAACCAACGCCGTAAGAACGATCAGCATCACCACCACGACTAAGGTAATAGCGATTGGGCGACCGACTCCCCGGCGGATAAACCAGGTGACCAGTGGATTCAATACAATGGCAAAAAAGAGGGCCAGCAGCAGCTGCACAATGATATCCGCCGCAGCATGGATACCTGCGAGGATCACCACCAGAGCGGCCAGTTTGAGCAAAATGTGCAAACCCGTTTTATCGGGCTGGGTGGTTATCATGTCTTCTTCCTGTTTGCGTTTTTGCATTAAGTGTAGCGGCTGGTTTGCGACTAAAACTCCTAAACTGGCTACTGATTTCTGCTCTGCAACATGGTAGAAATGAAACACTGTTGTGAAAATGTGGTGACCCTCCATGCCCGAACCCGTCGCTGAACCGACGCTTAGCGGTTTACGCCTGAACCTGCGTATTGTCTCTGTGGTGATGTTTAACTTCGCCAGCTACCTGACCATCGGTCTGCCGCTCGCGGTGTTGCCTGGCTACGTCCATGATGTAATGGGATTTAGCGCTTTCTGGGCCGGACTGGTCATCAGCCTGCAATATTTCGCTACGCTGCTGAGCCGTCCGCATGCCGGTCGCTATGCCGATCTGCTGGGGCCAAAGAAAATTGTGGTATTTGGGCTGTGCGGCTGCTTTTTAAGTGGCCTGGGCTATTTACTGGCGGGATCAACGAACGGATGGCCGTTGGCCAGTCTGCTGCTGTTATGCCTGGGGCGGGTGATTCTCGGGATCGGGCAAAGCTTTGCCGGGACCGGCTCTACGCTGTGGGGCGTAGGGGTGGTTGGCTCAATGCACATCGGACGGGTGATTTCCTGGAATGGCATCGTGACCTATGGCGCGATGGCGATAGGCGCTCCGCTGGGCGTTCTGTGTTATGCCTGGGGTGGCTTACAGGGGCTGGCGCTGACCGTGATGGGCGTGGCGCTGTTGGCAATACTGCTGGCGCTCCCCCGTCCGGCGGTGAAGGCCAGCAAAGGCAAACCGTTGCCATTTCGCGCGGTGCTTGGGCGCGTCTGGTTGTATGGCATGGCGCTGGCCCTGGCCTCCGCCGGATTTGGGGTAATCGCTACCTTCATTACCTTGTTCTATGATGCCAAAGGCTGGGATGGCGCTGCATTCGCGCTGACGCTTTTTAGCTGCACGTTTGTCGGTACTCGTTTGTTGTTCCCAAATGGTATCAACCGTTTAGGCGGGCTGAATGTGGCGATGATCTGCTTTAGCGTCGAGATTGTCGGGCTACTGCTGGTCGGGATGGCTTCGATGCCGTGGATGGCGAAAATCGGCGTTCTGCTGGCCGGGGCTGGGTTCTCACTGGTTTTCCCGGCGCTGGGCGTGGTGGCGGTAAAAGCCGTTCCTCAGCAAAATCAGGGCGCTGCGCTGGCGACCTACACGGTGTTTATGGATTTATCGCTGGGGGTTACCGGGCCGCTGGCCGGGCTGGTCATGACGTGGGCGGGTGTGCCGGTTATCTATCTGGCGGCGGCAGGGCTGGTAGCGGTGGCGTTACTGCTGACCTGGCGGTTAAAAAAACGGCCTCAGGTAGTGTCACCGGAGGCCGCGTCATCGTCTTAACCGTTACTGGATAACCAGCGTGTTAATGATGTTTTCTGCGGTCGTCTGCGCTTTTTGCTGATCGTCAGCAGGCAGCGTGATTTGCAGCGTCAGCAGTTGGTTGTCCACTTTACCCAACACCACGGAAGAGTATGCGGTCTGGCCTTTGGCCGAGATGATGCTGTCTAACTGCTGCAGCGTGTGGCCTTTCAGCTCAATAGATTTATTGGTGACGACCTGCAACTGCGGGTCGCGGCTACGCTGCTGATCTTCCAGGCGTTTTGCCAGCACCGCCAGATCTTCGTTGGTATTGTCGCCGACAATTACAATCACCGCTTTCTGGCCGGTTGCGTCAGAATATACGTGCATATTGTTCGCCTGGGTACCCAGCTTACCGCTCTGATCGGTCATATCCGCTGGCAGGGAAAAACTGAGTTTGCCGTCCAGCAGGCTGACCGGTTGTCCGGTGGCGTTACTTTCTGCGGCAGCACCCTCGGCTGGCGCTTTTGTATCGCTATTATCACAGGCCGCAAGCCCCATAACCAGCAGGCCAATACCGACATATTTAACCAGATTGCGCATTGACTTCTTCCTTTCGATAAACGGCCATAACGGCTCATTCGTCCATCTTATCACAACTCGGAAAATGAACCTTTAACTCGTCTGCAATGCAGAGATTTCAGATTTATCTGCCAGCCTTTTCAGTAACATATTCAGCAGCACGCCATACATTGGCAGGAAGAAAATAATGCTGATCAGCACTTTGAAGCAGTAATCGACCAGTGCGATTTCCATCCAGTGCTCGGCCATAAAGGCATCCGGGCTACGCCAGAAAGCGATAAAGAAGAAGGCCAACGTATCGCTGATATTGCCAAACAGCGTGGACGCCGTCGGTGCCAGCCACCAGCGACGGTTTTGACGCAGGCGGTTAAAGACATGCACATCCAGAATTTGTCCCAGCGCGTAGGCCATAAAGCTGGCGGCGGCGATACGGGCGACAAACAGGTTAAAGTGCAGCAGTGCGCCGAATCCTTGCCACGATCCCATATAGAACAGTGATGAAACGACATAGGAGATCAGCAGCGCGGGGATCATAACCGCAAAGATGATACGTCGAGCCAGCGGCGCGCCAAAAATACGCACGGTCAGGTCGGTCGCGAGGAAAATAAACGGAAAGCTAAACGCGCCCCATGTGGTATGGAAACCAAAAATGGAGATTGGAAGCTGCACCAGATAGTTGCTGGAGGTGATCACCAGCAGATGAAATAGCGATAACCAGAACAACGCTTTTACGCGCTGAGTTTGTGTAAACGGAGTCATATTGTGACCTTTTTGTTGGATGGGGTGAGGGAACCCAATAAAAAACCGTCGCATGATACTGCTTTAAGAGCACATTGCAATGGTTGTTTTTCACGCAATCGTTAACCTGATTGGCTTACGCCACAACAGAGCGTAAAATAACGCCGTTTTTGTATGAATGAGACGACGATGAGCGACCTGTTTACTTCCCCCGACCATACTCTTGATGCCCAGGGGCTGCGCTGCCCGGAACCGGTAATGATGGTGCGTAAAACCGTACGCGGCATGCAGGCCGGTGAAACGCTGCTGATTGTTGCCGACGATCCGGCAACAACCCGCGATATTCCTGGCTTCTGTACCTTTATGGAACATGAGCTGGTGGCCAAAGAGACCGACTCGCTGCCGTACCGTTATTTAGTGCGCAAAGGGCAGTAATCTTGTCATGCCGGATGGCGCTAACGCTTCTCCGGCCTATAAAGACTGAGTAACCTGTAGGCCTGATAAGCGAAGCGCCATCAGGCGAGAAACAGGCACTACCCTTTACGCAACAACCGCAGCGCGTTCGCGGTCACCAGCACCGTCGCCCCCGTATCCGCCAGCACCGCCAGCCACAGTCCGGTTATCCCGAGCAGCGTGGTGACGAGGAAAATCCCCTTCAGGCCCAGCGCAATCGCAATGTTCTGGCGAATATTGGCGTGGGTAGCCCGCGCCAGCTGAATCATTTGCACCAGACCACGCAGACGGTTGTGGGTCAGAGCGGCATCGGCGGTTTCCAGCGCGACGTCGGTCCCGCTTCCCATCGCAATGCCGATGGTAGCCGCTTTCATTGCCGGGGCGTCGTTGATGCCGTCGCCGACCATCGCCAGCGGCGACTGTTGGTTAAGATGGGTAACGGCCTGCACCTTATCTTCCGGCAAGAGTCCTGCTTTGAATTCGAGGCCCAGTTCACCGGCAATGGCGGCGGCCGCACGCGGGTTATCACCGGTCAGGATCACCCCTTTCACGCCAATCTGATTAAGCTCGCTGATGGCGCTGCGAGCGTCATCGCGCAGCGTGTCCTGTAAGGCCAGTACGCCGAGAACGGTATCGTTACGCAGCACCAACACCACCGTTTGGCCCGCGCTTTCCAGCTCGCTAATCTGCCCGGCAAAGGCATCGGCAGGCTGCTTACCGGCGGCGCAAATCAGTACGCGTTCGCCGTTGACCAGCGCTTCAATTCCAGAGCCAACCAGCGCCCGTTGCTCTTTTGCGACAGGAATAGTCAGCTCGCGCGTTTGTGCTTCCCGAACAATTGCTTGTGCCAGCGGGTGCGTCGCGCCTTGCTCTACCGCTGCCGCCAGTGCCAGCAGTTCAGCCTCACCAATACCGCTTGCCGGATGAATCGCTGTGACGCGTGGTTTACCGACGGTCAGGGTGCCGGTTTTATCAAACGCCACCTGAGTGACTCTACCCAACTGTTCCAGCGCGGCTCCGCCTTTGATTAATGCCCCACGACGCGCCGCAGCGGCCAGACCAGAGGTAATGGCTGCGGGGGTTGAAATCACCAATGCACAAGGGCAGCCAATCAGCAGTAGCGTCAGCCCTTTATAAATCCACTCCTGCCAGGATGCGGCAAACAGCAGTGGCGGTACGAGGGTGACCAGCAGCGCAACCGCCATAATGGCTGGAGTGTAAATCCGGCTGAAACGGTCAATGAAGCGCTCAATGGGAGCGCGGCGTTCTTCCGCTTCTTCAATCAGCTTCAGAATACGGTCAATCGCGCTGGCACCCGGCTCGGAGAGCACTTCCAGCGTAACCAGACGGTCCACGCTGGTGGCACCCGCCGGGACTTTCTCGCCGGTGGCGCGTTCAACCGGGATCGATTCGCCGGTCAGGGCGCTCTCATCAAAGCTGGCAAAGCCGGAGACCAGTTTGCCGTCGGCAGGTAAACGCCCACCCGCGGCAACCTCAATAACATCGCCAGGCCGGAGGGTATTGATAGCCACCTCTTCGCGCTCGCCGTTACGCAGGCGTGTGGCGGTTTCCGGTTTGAGCGCCATCAGTGCGCTGACCCCTTTACGGGCGCGGCTGGCGGCCCAACCTTCCAGACGCTCGCCAATTAAAAACAGCAGCAGCACCATAGCGGCTTCCGCCGTCGCGCCGATAAACAGTGCGCCAATGGCGGCGACGCTCATCAACGTTTCAATGGCAAAGTAGCTGCCGGTTTTCATCAGACGCAGGGCCTGACGGGCAATGGGATACAGGCCGACCAGCGTGGTGGCGATAAACGCTATCTGACCGAAGGGATGATTGAACTGCTCCAGCCCCCAGCTAATCGCCATCATAATAATCAGCGAAATCAGCGGCAGGTTTTCTTTAAAACGTGACTCGGGTGCGGCGTCCGTCGCGTGCTCATCGCGCAGGGTATAGCCTGCTTTTTGCACCGCGTTTTCAACTTGCTGGCGGATATCGGAACCGGCATCGACCACCAGTTTTTCAGTGGCGAACAGAACCTGGACCTGGTTGACGCCGCTGACCTGGCGGACCGCATTCTCTACTTTGCGGGCGCAAGCTGCGCAGTCCATGCCTGCCACTTTCCAGGAATAGCGGGTACCTATTACGGTATCGGATACGGTTGGTGTAGTGGAGCAGCTTCCTTCGCAGCAGCAGTCATCCGCCTTTTGTGGTGCAGGCGCTGGCTTGAAAGAAGAGAATTGTGGGACTTTTTTGCCACGGGTATCGGGTGTCGACATGGCATCCTCCGGTTGATAATCATTTCGTATTAACCGGAGGATACACTCTGGAGTCGACTCCAGAGTCAAGCGTTTTAAAGATACAACGAACGAACAATCAGGAAATGTCCGGCGAAGTAGCAGGCGGCGGCAATGGCGTTATCGGCGCGGAAGCGGCGACGGTAATGGCTACCCAGCCAGACAATGTTGCCGATGAACAGGAGGGATGCGCCCATAAATGCCGACAGCGCCGGGGCGGTCGGGCGGAAGAACCACAGCTCACCGGCCATCCAGACCATCATCAGCGTGATGCCGATAAAGGTGCAGATAGCGACACGCAGCTCTTCCAGACGCGTCCAGATCACGGCGATCAGCAACGCCCCCAGCACTACCAGCACCAACGGCAAAGGCCAGAAGAACGACAGCGTCATTTGGCTGGCGAAGTAGATGGTGTACAGCAGATGCGACAGGAAGAATGCTCCCACGGCGTACAGCAGGCGTTGGCGCGGTAACAGCGTCAGCGCATCGCCCAGCAGCGAGGCAAGCAGGCCAGCCAGCACCAGATAGCTGATAGCGTTAAACATTGGCGCCTGCCAGGCCAGCAGCGCCAGCAGGAGTAACGTCAGGGGCTTAAAGACCCAGCGTTGCCAGGCAGGTCCACGATAGGAAGCATCCACGAACAACCATGCGGAAAGACAGACAGCGATAAACGACCAAAGCATCTTAGTTCCTTGAATTCGTTATTTTTTCGTAAGCGGGGTGCTCACGGCTCTACTGTCCAGTGTAGAGGTCGACACAGCCAGATGACAACACCATAACAGGCGATGTATGCTTATTTCCGCATTTTCTGATGGGTTAATAATATGAGCAAACCACCACTTTTTTTCATTGTTATCATCGTCTTAATCGTTGTCGCTGCGTCGTTTCGCTTTGTTCAGCAGCGGCGAGAAAAAGCCGATAATGATACGGCGCCGCTGGTGCAAAAGCAGGTGGTGGTGAGTAACAAACGGGAAAAACCGCTAAACGATCGGCGATCCCGTCAGCAGGAAGTGAGCCCGGCAGGAACCAGCATGCGCTATGAAGCCAGCTTTAAGCCACAAAACGGGGGGATGGAGCAGACGTTTCGTCTGGATGCGCAGCAGTACCACGCATTAACGGTCGGGGATAAAGGCACGCTGAGTTACAAAGGTTCGCGATTTGTTGATTTTACGCTTGAACGCTAAGGTGTCATCTGACTGATGCCGGATGGCGGCTTACGCCTTATCCGGCCTACAGATTTTTCGCCCCGGCCCGCAACGTGCCGCCGGGCGAAAAGATCACAGCTACTTCTTCAACTGATCTTTAATCTTCTTCTGCCACACCAGTAGCTCAAAGACGCCGAACAGAAAAATACGGATTTTCTCTCCGTTGGTCATCTGCGGGCCATCTTTAGGTATGGTGCTTTTTAGCAGCGCCAGCTGCATGCCATGCATCAGCACCATAAATATCAGTGCGACGTTAACGAAGATGTTAAGCGGGCGTGGAAAGGGTTGGAAAATATTCAGTAGTAAAAATGCCCAGACGCACAGCATCAGCAGGCGTCCCAGGTTAATCAGCATCGTTTTCTCCTTGTGCTTCACGTTGGTACAGGCGATAGGCGACCTGTCCGGCGACTTTCTCACGGTATAGCGACCAGTTCACCGGAACCGGCGGTAAGCCGTTTTCTACTTCGCTTTCAACGTAAATATACGCTTCATTTGCCAGCCAGCCATGAGTTTCCAGAAGAGTTAATGTTTCTTCCAGTAATCCTTTGCGGAACGGCGGGTCAACAAATACCACGTTATGCGGCGTACCTGCCTGAGCCAAAAATGTCAGCGTATTGGTATTGACGACGCGGGCATGGGAGGCTTTCAGTGTGGCGAGATTCTTTTGTAGCTGCTGAGATACCGCGCGATCCATCTCCAGAAGCGTCGCATTTGCCGCATAGCGAGAGAGGGCTTCCAGCCCCAGCGCGCCGCTGCCGGCGAAGCAGTCCAGACAGTGAGCATCGACCATTACCGGGGCCAGCCAGTTAAACAACGTTTCGCGCACACGGTCGGTGGTCGGACGTAAGCCGGGGCTGTCCGGAACCGGGAGTTTACGGCCACGCCATTGCCCGCCAATAATGCGGATCTGGCCGCTACCAGAGTGATTCGGTTTTTTCATTTCAATTATTGCTCAATCCGCTGCTGACGTGTCATTCCAGGCGGTGATGTGAGTTAAGTTAAGTGATAGACTATTTCATCATTTTTTTAGCTGCTATGTACATAGCGTTGACGCTGTGCCATGAAGCAACAGCGGGGGAGTGTAGTCGCAAATGGCGAAAGAGAAAAAACGTGGCTTTTTTTCCTGGCTGGGCTTTGGTCAAAAAGAGCAGGCACCGGAAAACGAGACAGAAGTAAAAAACGAAGAACAACAACCGGTTGCTGAAGAAACTACCGTCGTTGACGAACAACCGCACGTCGAGGAAACCCGTAGCGAGGCTGAAACGCAAGCCTTTGCAGCTGAAGTCGTTGAAGTAACTGAACAGGTTGCGGAAATCGAAAAACTGCAGCCGGAAGTCGAACCTGTCGCCGAACAAGCGCAGCCGGAGATTGAGCCGGTTGCTGAACCCATTGCTGAAACTGTAGTAGAAACGCCAGCAGCGGTGGTTATCGAACGCGAAGAATTGCCGCTGCCGGAAGAGGTGAAAACTGAAGAAGTTTCTGCCGAAGAGTGGCAGGCCGAAGCGGAAACCGTGGAAATCGTTGAGGCGGCTGAAGAAGAAGCTGAAAACGAACCGCAACTGACCGACGAAGAGCTGGAAGCACAGGCGCTGGCCGCTGAGGCTGCTGAAGAAGCAGTTATGGTGGTGTCGGTAGAAGAACCTGCTGTAGAAGAACCGGTAGAAGAACCTGCTGTAGAAGAACCGGTAGAAGAAGAGGCGGTCCAGGAGCAGGAAAAACCAACCAAAGAAGGTTTCTTTGCGCGCCTGAAACGCAGCCTGCTGAAAACAAAAGAAAACCTCGGTTCCGGATTTATCAGTCTGTTCCGTGGTAAAAAGATCGACGATGATCTGTTTGAAGAGCTAGAAGAGCAACTGCTGATCGCTGATGTGGGTGTAGAAACGACCCGCAAAATCATTGCGAATCTGACGGAAGGCGCCAGCCGCAAGCAGCTTAAAGATGCGGAAGCGCTGTACGGTCTGTTGAAAGAAGAGATGGGCGAGATTCTGGCGAAGGTTGACGAACCGCTGAATGTTGATGGCAAAACACCATTTGTTATCTTAATGGTTGGCGTCAACGGCGTGGGCAAAACCACCACTATTGGTAAGCTGGCGCGTCAGTTTGAGCAGCAGGGTAAATCGGTAATGCTGGCGGCAGGTGATACTTTCCGTGCGGCGGCGGTAGAACAGCTGCAGGTTTGGGGTCAGCGTAACAACATCCCGGTGATTGCTCAGCATACTGGCGCGGATTCCGCGTCCGTCATCTTTGATGCCATCCAGGCGGCGAAGGCGCGTAACGTAGACGTGCTGATCGCTGATACCGCAGGGCGTTTGCAGAATAAATCGCACCTGATGGAAGAATTGAAAAAAATCGTTCGCGTCATGAAGAAGCTGGACGAAGATGCGCCGCATGAAGTTATGCTGACTATCGACGCCAGCACCGGGCAGAATGCGATAAGCCAGGCCAAACTGTTCCATGAAGCGGTGGGCTTAACCGGTATCACCCTGACCAAGCTGGACGGTACGGCGAAGGGCGGGGTTATCTTCTCGGTAGCCGATCAGTTTGGCATCCCTATCCGCTATATCGGTGTGGGCGAACGTATCGAGGATTTACGTCCGTTTAAAGCGGACGATTTTATAGAGGCACTTTTTGCCCGAGAGGATTAACAATGATTCGCTTTGAACATGTCAGCAAGGCCTATCTCGGTGGGAGACAAGCGCTGCAGGGAGTGACCTTCCATATGCAGCCTGGCGAGATGGCGTTTCTGACCGGCCACTCCGGCGCGGGGAAAAGTACCCTGCTGAAGCTGATTTGTGGAATTGAACGGCCCAGCGCCGGGAAAATCTACTTTAGCGGGCATGACATCAGCCGTTTGAAAAACCGTGAAGTGCCGTTTCTGCGTCGTCAGATTGGCATGATTTTTCAGGATCACCACCTGTTGATGGACAGAACCGTGTTTGACAACGTGGCAATCCCGCTAATCATCGCGGGTGCCAGCGGGGACGATATTCGTCGTCGCGTGTCAGCGGCGCTGGATAAGGTCGGGCTGTTGGACAAAGCGAAAAACTTCCCGATTCAGCTCTCCGGCGGTGAACAACAACGCGTCGGCATCGCCCGTGCGGTGGTGAACAAACCTGCGGTGCTGCTGGCGGATGAACCAACGGGGAACCTGGATGACGCGCTGTCAGAAGGGATCCTTCGCCTGTTCGAAGAGTTTAACCGCGTCGGGGTCACGGTATTAATGGCCACGCACGATATTGGCCTGATCTCCCGTCGCTCCTATCGCCAAATGGTTCTGAGCGATGGACATCTGCATGGAGGCCTGGCGCATGAATAGACGTGACGCTATTAACCAAATCAAACAGTTCGGTGGCCGACTGGATCGCTTTCGTAAATCGGGCGGTGCGCCGGGTGACGGCGGTCGCAACACGCCAAAGCGTGCGAAAGCCGCGCCAAAGCCGAATTCGCGTAAAACCAATGTCTTTAACGAGCAGGTACGTTATGCGTTTCAGGGCGCGTTACAGGACCTGAAAAGCAAGCCGCTGGCGACGTTTCTGACGGTGATGGTTATTGCCATCTCCCTGACGCTGCCAAGCGT
Organism: Citrobacter sp. Cpo040; assembly: GCF_030332915.1. Classification (NCBI taxonomy): domain Bacteria; kingdom Pseudomonadati; phylum Pseudomonadota; class Gammaproteobacteria; order Enterobacterales; family Enterobacteriaceae; genus Citrobacter; species Citrobacter sp. Cpo040. The sequence goes on along the minus strand of NZ_JAOWGX010000035.1, from coordinate 130,007 downwards.
GTGCTACATGGTTTATAAGAACGTAAACCATGCGGCAAGCCAGTATTATCCGTCTCCGCAGATCACCGTTTACCTGCAAAAAACGCTGGATGATGATGCGGCGGCGCGGGTGGTTGGTCAGTTGCAGGCCGAGCAGGGCGTGGAGAAAGTGAATTATCTTTCTCGTGACGACGCGCTGGGTGAATTCCGCAACTGGTCTGGCTTTGGCGGCGCGCTGGATATGCTGGAAGAGAACCCGCTTCCGGCCGTGGCGGTTGTTATCCCGAAACTGGACTTCCAGGGTACGGAGTCGCTGAACACGCTGCGTGACCGCATCGCACAAATCAACGGTATTGATGAAGTGCGAATGGATGACAGCTGGTTCGCTCGCCTGACGGCGCTGACGGGCCTTGTCGGACGCGTTTCCGCGATGATTGGCGTGCTGATGGTGGCGGCGGTCTTCCTCGTCATCGGTAACAGCGTGCGGCTGAGTATTTTTGCGCGTCGCGATACCATTAACGTGCAAAAACTGATTGGCGCGACGGATGGATTTATCCTGCGTCCGTTCCTCTACGGCGGTGCACTGCTCGGTTTTTCCGGTGCATTTCTTTCACTGATTTTGTCAGAAATTTTGGTGATGCGTCTGTCGTCAGCGGTGACTGAGGTGGCACAGGTATTTGGAACCAAGTTTGATATCAATGGCTTATCATTCGATGAGTGCCTGTTATTGCTGCTGGTGTGCTCAATGATTGGCTGGGTGGCAGCCTGGCTTGCCACGGTTCAACATTTACGCCACTTTACCCCCGATTAAAAAATCTCTGGTATAATCTTTCCCTGCACTGAGTAGTTCGCTCTGCAGGGAAAGAGTCCCTGTGATCTCTTCCCGGCGTATTCATTGTGATGTCACATTTTGTGCGTAATCTATACACATTACGACATGGAACTTGTGGATAAAATCACTGTCTGATAAAAGATTGAATGATATTCTCGTTGCTCATAAGCTCTGGCATGGTTGTTGCTACTGGTTTTTGTTAATTAGTTTTTAGCCAATGCGCCAGATGAAAAGATTGAGAGGATTTGAATGACCAAAGAAATGCAAAATTTAGCTTTAGCCCCTGTTGGTAACCTGGAATCTTACATCCGGGCTGCGAACGCGTGGCCGATGTTGTCGGCTGACGAGGAGCGGGCACTGGCTGAAAAGCTGCATTACCAGGGCGATCTGGAAGCAGCTAAAACGCTGATCCTGTCTCACCTGCGCTTTGTTGTTCATGTTGCTCGTAATTATGCGGGTTATGGCCTGCCGCAGGCGGATCTGATTCAGGAAGGTAATATCGGCCTGATGAAAGCCGTGCGCCGTTTCAACCCGGAAGTGGGTGTGCGCCTGGTTTCCTTCGCCGTGCATTGGATCAAAGCTGAGATCCACGAATACGTTCTGCGTAACTGGCGTATCGTTAAAGTTGCGACCACCAAAGCACAGCGTAAGCTGTTCTTTAACCTGCGTAAAACCAAGCAGCGTTTGGGCTGGTTTAACCAGGACGAAGTTGAAATGGTTGCTCGCGAACTGGGTGTTTCCAGCAAAGACGTGCGCGAAATGGAATCCCGTATGGCGGCGCAGGACATGACGTTTGACATGTCTTCAGACGATGAGTCTGACAGCCAGCCGATGGCTCCGGTGCTGTATCTGCAGGATAAATCTTCTAACTTTGCCGACGGCATTGAAGAAGATAACTGGGAAGATCAGGCCGCGAACAAACTGACCCACGCAATGGAGGGCCTGGACGAGCGTAGCCAGGACATCATTCGTGCCCGTTGGCTGGACGAAGACAACAAATCGACGTTACAGGAGCTGGCCGATCGCTACGGCGTTTCCGCTGAACGTGTTCGTCAGCTTGAAAAGAACGCCATGAAAAAACTGCGCGCGGCGATCGAAGCGTAATTTCCAGCCGAACTGGAAATGCTGATAAACCCTGGATGAAAATCCGGGGTTTTTTGTTTTTATCTCTTCCCCTCTCTCCTGACGTTTAAGCTTTTTGTCATCAAGTTGTTATCTGCATGTCAAATTTAGCTATTCCAAAATAATAAAAATCGGGTATGTTTTAGCAGAGTATGCTGCTAAAGCACGGGTGGCTATCCAATAATCGAAATAAAGTGCTGAACAACAACATCACAACACACGTAATAACCACAATAATGGGGATTGTCAGGATGAATATGAAGGGTAAAGCGTTATTGGCAGGATGTATCGCCCTGTCTTTGAGCAATATGGCGTTTGCTAAGGATATTAAAGTTGCCGTCGTCGGCGCGATGTCCGGTCCGGTAGCGCAGTATGGCGATCAGGAATTTACTGGCGCAGAGCAGGCGATTGCAGATATCAACGCCAAAGGCGGCGTGAAAGGCGACAAACTGGTCATGGTGAAATATGACGATGCCTGTGACCCGAAACAAGCGGTAGCGGTAGCTAACAAAGTGGTCAACGACGGGATTAAATATGTTATCGGCCACCTGTGCTCGTCTTCCACTCAGCCTGCGTCAGATATCTATGAAGACGAAGGCATTCTGATGATCACCCCAGCGGCAACGGCGCCGGAGCTGACCGCGCGCGGTTATAACTTGGTGATGCGTACCACCGGTCTGGATTCCGATCAGGGACCAACCGCTGCCAAATATATCGTTGAAAAAGTGAAGCCGAAGCGCATTGCGATCGTTCACGACAAACAACAGTACGGTGAAGGCCTGGCGCGTTCCGTGCAGGACAACCTCAAGAAAGCCAACGCTGACGTGGTGTTCTTCGACGGGATCACCGCTGGCGAGAAAGATTTCTCTACGCTGGTGGCGCGTCTGAAGAAAGAGAATATCGATTTCGTTTACTACGGTGGTTATCACCCGGAAATGGGGCAGATCCTGCGTCAGTCTCGTGCCGCAGGTCTGAAAACCCAGTTTATGGGACCAGAAGGGGTAGCGAACGTGTCGCTGTCTAACATCGCGGGTGAGTCTGCAGAAGGCTTACTGGTAACGAAACCGAAGAACTACGATCAGGTTCCGGCGAACAAACCGATTGTGGACGCGATCAAAGCCAAGAAACAGGATCCGAGCGGTGCATTCGTATGGACCACTTACGCCGCGCTGCAATCCTTGCAGGCCGGTCTGAACCAGTCTGACGACCCGGCTGAAATTGCCAAATACCTGAAAGCAAACTCAGTGGAAACCGTAATGGGGCCGCTGTCATGGGATGCGAAGGGCGATCTGAAAGGCTTTGAATTCGGTGTGTTTGACTGGCATGCAAACGGGACGGCGACAGACGCCAAGTAATTGAGTGCCGGGTGGCGGCTTCGCCTTACCCGGCCTACATACTTACCAGGTCTACAACGAGCACTTCGTAGGCCGGATAAGCGTCAGCGCCATCCGGCTTTCTTTTAGCGCTTCTCCCAGCCATTCTCCTGGGCCGTAAACCCTAACGCCTGCATAAACGCGGCCATCACGCTGCGGTCTTCAACGCCGACGTCGGCCATCCACCATGAACTCACGTCAGGGTTTTCCCGGATGACTTCTTCGATCAAATACTGCCCGACGCCGCGACGGCGGGTGATATCGCGTACGCGCAATGAATCTAATGCACCTTGCGTGCCGCTCAGGGTTACGCGAACTGCGCCTAACAGACGCTCGTTAAAGCGTGCGGCGTAGATCCGGTGCGTTTCATCTACGCTTAATGATGAGGCGGAATATTCCGGCCAGATTTTGCCCAGATCAATCTGGTCCTGGTCGCTAAAGTTATCTAAACGAACGATGGTCAGCTTCATTAACAGCATGTCCAAATCACAAAAGATGGAATGAGTGTACCGAAATAATTCGGCCGGATGCTTTCTCTTTTTTATGTGAATAACCAGATTAATAATTTTGTAACAACGGTAATGACAGTTTGAAACCGTAGAGATTGAAAAACAGGCAGAATAATACCCTGGAATGCAGCATTTTATTCGGCTCTTTGTACCGTTATTTTATGCTGACAAACGTGCTTTTTTTTGTTTATCTATAGTGAAAAGCAGAATATTATCTTTTCTTAATCGACTGAAAAATAGAGATTTTAGCCTGATTTTGCTTAAAAAACTGCGCTAAACCATTAATGAGACTGGTAAAAATAGTGTAGTTCAAAAAAAGCACAGACTGCTTTTTAACCACATAAATACAAAATATTAATTACGTCACGAATGGGGATTCAGGTAATGAAACGGAATGCGAAAACAATCATCGCAGGGGTGATAGCACTGGCAATGTCACACGCGGTCATGGCGGAAGATATCAAGGTCGCTGTTGTCGGCGCGATGTCAGGTCCGGTCGCGCAGTGGGGCGATATGGAATTTAATGGCGCACGTCAGGCCATTAAAGATATCAATGCCAAAGGCGGGGTCAAAGGCGACAAACTGGTCGCTGTGGAATATGACGACGCCTGCGATCCGAAACAGGCCGTTGCGGTAGCGAACAAAATCGTCAATGACGGTATTCAGTACGTTATTGGACATCTGTGCTCATCTTCCACGCAGCCCGCATCAGATATCTATGAAGATGAAGGCATTCTGATGATTTCTCCGGGTGCCACAAACCCGGAACTGACCCAGCGCGGTTACGCTCACATTATGCGTACAGCGGGTCTGGACTCCTCTCAGGGGCCGACTGCCGCGAAATACATTCTGGAGAAGGTGAAACCACAGCGTATCGCCATCATTCACGATAAACAGCAATACGGTGAAGGTCTGGCGCGTTCGGTGCAGGACAGCCTGAAAGCGGGCAAAGCCAACATCGTTTTCTTTGACGGTATCACCGCCGGGGAAAAAGATTTTTCTGCGCTGATCGCTCGCCTGAAAAAAGAAAATATCGACTTTGTTTATTACGGTGGCTACTACCCGGAAATGGGGCAAATGCTGCGTCAGGCGCGTTCCGTCGGGCTGAAAACCCAGTTTATGGGACCTGAGGGCGTCGGCAATGCGTCGCTGTCTAATATCGCCGGTGATGCTGCTGAAGGCATGCTGGTAACCATGCCAAAACGCTATGACCAGGATCCGGCGAATAAAGCTATCGTCGATGCGCTCAAAGCTGACAAGAAAGATCCAACCGGACCATACGTGTGGATCACTTATGCAGCCGTCCAGTCATTGGCGACAGCAATGGATCGAAGCGGTAGCAAAGAGCCGCTGGACCTGGTGAAAGATCTGAAAGCACACGGGGCTGATACCGTGATTGGGCCGCTGAAATGGGACGAAAAAGGCGATTTGAAGGGATTTGAGTTTGGTGTCTTCCAGTGGCATGCAGACGGTTCTTCGACCGTCGCGAAGTAATACCTGAAGACGAGTTATCCCACCGCCCGTGCAAAACGGGCGGGTTTAAAAAGGTTACCTTATGTCCGAGCAGTTCCTCTATTTCTTGCAGCAGATGTTTAACGGCGTCACGCTGGGAAGCACCTACGCGCTGATCGCCATCGGTTACACGATGGTGTACGGCATTATCGGCATGATCAACTTCGCCCACGGCGAGGTATATATGATCGGCAGCTATGTCTCCTTTATGATCATCGCAGCGCTAATGATGATGGGCATCGATTCCAGCTGGCTACTGGTCGCGGCGGGCTTCGTCGGTGCGATTGTGATTGCCAGCGCCTACGGCTGGAGCATTGAACGCGTGGCGTATCGGCCCGTGCGCAGCTCCAAGCGCCTGATCGCGCTGATTTCCGCTATCGGGATGTCCATCTTCCTGCAAAACTACGTCAGCCTGACGGAAGGTTCGCGCGACGTGGCGCTGCCCAGCCTGTTTAATGGCCAGTGGACTGTCGGCAGTAGCGATAACTTCTCTGCTTCCATCACCACCATGCAGTTGGTTATCTGGATCGTAACCTTCCTGGCGATGCTGGCGCTGACGCTGTTTATCCGTTACTCCCGTATGGGCCGCGCCTGCCGTGCCTGTGCCGAAGACCTGAAGATGGCCAGCCTGCTCGGCATTAACACCGATCGCGTGATTGCGCTGACCTTTGTGATTGGCGCGGCAATGGCGGCGGTAGCGGGCGTGCTGCTCGGTCAGTTCTATGGCGTAATTAACCCATACATCGGCTTTATGGCCGGGATGAAAGCCTTTACCGCGGCGGTACTGGGCGGTATTGGCAGTATTCCTGGCGCGATGATCGGCGGCCTGATTCTGGGCGTTGCGGAAGCGCTCTCCTCTGCTTATCTGAGTACTGAATACAAAGACGTCGTTTCATTCGCGCTGCTGATTCTGGTGCTGCTGGTGATGCCGACCGGTATTCTGGGTCGCCCGGAGGTAGAGAAAGTATGAAACCGATGCATTTTGCAATGGCGCTGCTCTCTGCCGCTATGTTCTTCGTCCTGGCGGGCGTCTTTATGGGCGTTCAGTTAGAGCTGGACGGTACCAAGCTGGTGGTCGATACCGCCGCGGATATCCGCTGGCAGTGGGTATTTATCGGCACTGGCGTGGTCTTTCTTTTCCAACTGCTGCGTCCAGCCTTCCAGAAAGGCCTGAAGAGCGTCTCCGGACCGAAATTTATTCTGCCGGCGATTGACGGCTCCACCGTTAAACAGAAACTGTTCCTGGTGGCGCTGCTGGTGATTGCCGTGGTGTGGCCGTTTATGGTGTCACGCGGTACGGTGGATATCGCCACGCTGACGATGATTTATATCATCCTCGGCCTCGGCTTAAACGTGGTGGTGGGGCTTTCCGGCCTGCTGGTGCTGGGCTACGGCGGCTTCTATGCCATCGGCGCTTACACCTTCGCGCTGCTGAACCATTACTACGGTCTGGGCTTCTGGACCTGCCTGCCGCTGGCGGGACTGGTTTCCGCTGCTGCGGGCTTCCTGCTCGGCTTCCCGGTACTGCGCCTGCGCGGTGATTATCTGGCGATTGTGACCTTAGGCTTCGGCGAAATCGTCCGCATCCTGCTGCTCAACAACACCGAAGTAACCGGCGGTCCAAACGGTATTAGCCAGATCCCGAAACCGACCTTTTTCGGTCTGGAGTTCAGCCGTACCGCCCGTGAAGGCGGCTGGGATACCTTCAGCAACTTCTTTAACGTCAAGTACGATCCGTCTGACCGCGTCATTTTCCTCTATCTGGTGGCGCTGCTGCTGGTGGTCTTCTCGCTGTTTGTTATCAACCGTTTGCTGCGTATGCCGCTGGGTCGTGCGTGGGAAGCGCTGCGTGAAGATGAAATTGCCTGTCGTTCTCTGGGCTTAAACCCTACGCGTATCAAGCTGACAGCCTTTACCATCAGCGCCGCGTTTGCCGGTTTTGCCGGTACGCTGTTTGCCGCGCGCCAGGGCTTCGTCAGCCCGGAATCCTTCACCTTTGCCGAGTCGGCCTTTGTGCTGGCGATTGTGGTACTGGGCGGAATGGGCTCGCAGTTTGCGGTCATCCTCGCAGCTATCCTGCTGGTGGTGTCACGCGAACTGATGCGTGATTTCAACGAATACAGCATGTTAATGCTGGGTGGTTTAATGGTACTGATGATGATCTGGCGTCCGCAGGGCTTGTTGCCGATGACCCGTCCACAGTTGAAGCTGAAAAACGGGGAAGCAAAAGGAGAGCAGGCATGAGTCAGCCATTATTATCCGTTAACGGCCTGATGATGCGCTTCGGCGGTCTGCTGGCGGTAAACAACGTTGAACTGGAACTGCGACCGCAGGAGATTGTCTCGTTAATCGGCCCGAACGGTGCGGGGAAAACCACGGTCTTTAACTGTCTGACCGGTTTTTATAAGCCGACCGGCGGGACGATTAAGCTGCGCGACCAGCACCTGGAAGGGCTGCCGGGTCAGCAAATCGCGCGTATGGGCGTGGTGCGTACTTTTCAGCACGTGCGTCTGTTTCGCGAAATGACGGTGATTGAAAACCTGCTGGTGGCGCAACATCAGCAACTGAAAACCGGCGTCTTCTCCGGCCTGTTGAAAACCCCGTCGTTCCGTCGTGCGCAGAGTGAAGCGTTGGATCGCGCTGCCACCTGGCTTGCGCGTATTGGCTTGCTGGAGCACGCCAACCGTCAGGCCAGTAACCTGGCCTATGGCGACCAGCGCCGTCTGGAAATAGCCCGCTGCATGGTGACCCAGCCGGAAATCCTGATGCTCGACGAACCCGCTGCTGGACTCAACCCGAAAGAGACCAAAGAGCTGGACGAGCTGATTGCTGAACTGCGTAACCATCACAACACCACCATTTTGTTGATTGAGCACGACATGAAGCTGGTGATGGGGATTTCTGACCGTATTTACGTGGTGAACCAGGGCACGCCGCTGGCGAATGGGACGCCGGAACAGATTCGTAATAACCCGGATGTTATCCGCGCCTATTTAGGTGAAGCATAATGGGGGCGAGGATTAATATGGATAAGGCGATGTTATCGTTCGACAAAGTCAACGCCCACTACGGCAAGATACAGGCGCTGCACGACGTCAGCTTGTATATCAACCAGGGTGAAATCGTTACTCTGATTGGTGCTAACGGCGCGGGAAAAACCACGCTGCTCGGCACATTGTGTGGCGACCCGCGAGCGACCAGCGGGCGAATCGTCTTTGATGGTAAAGACATTACCGACTGGCAGACGGCGAAAATCATGCGCGAAGCGGTAGCGATTGTGCCGGAAGGGCGTCGCGTGTTTTCCCGCATGACGGTGGAAGAGAACCTGGCGATGGGCGGCTTCTTTGCCGAAAAGGACCAGTTTCAGGAACGCATCAAATGGGTGTATGACCTGTTTCCCCGTCTGCATGAGCGTCGTATTCAGCGTGCGGGAACGATGTCCGGCGGTGAACAGCAGATGCTGGCGATAGGCCGTGCACTGATGAGCCAGCCGAGGCTGCTGCTGCTTGATGAACCGTCGCTGGGTCTGGCGCCGATTATCATCCAGCAGATTTTTAACACCATCGAACAGCTGCGCGAACAGGGGATGACCATCTTCCTCGTCGAACAGAACGCTAACCAGGCGCTGAAGCTCGCCGATCGCGGCTACGTGCTGGAAAACGGTCATGTGGTGCTGGAAGACACCGGTGATGCGTTACTGGCTAACGAAGCGGTGCGTAGTGCGTATCTGGGCGGTTAATCATTCTCTGAATAGACAAGGGGCCCGCTGTGGCCCCTTTTTATTGCTCTATGTTATTATTGAGAATAGTTATCAATAATAAAATGAACATGGAGAAAGGATGATTCGTTCAGGTACCTGCATGATGATTGGCAGTTTGTTTTTGACGCTTTCATTAACTACCCTGGCCTCAACACCGCCAGCGTTTGACCCGCGCGATCCCGCTATCTGGGAAGAGAAACCGGACAACCCGTTAGCGCAATCCGACTCGCCCTGCGAAGTATTTACCAGCTCGGTATGCCCAGGCTGGGATGATGATAAATCGGATATCCAACGTGAACGTGAGCGGCGAGAGCAGCAGCGTTTACAGAATGAATATGAGCGACGCTGGCGTCGGGATTAATCTTCCTTGCTGGAGCAGCAGATAACGCCATCCAGGCCGGAGAAGGTATAGCGATATCCGGCTTTGTTGTGCACCACCCCGCATTTTCCTGTCACTACGCTTTCACCGCCTTGCCATCTGTTTGTCGCCTTACTATCTTTTTTTTGTAATAAAAAAGTTATTTTTCTGTCATTCGAGCATGTCATGTTACCCCCGCGAGCATAAAACGCGTGATATCGCGCATCCGGCACAACAAGAGAGATAACCGATGATATCGTTACGACATACAGCTTTAGGACTGGCACTTAGCCTGGCATTTGCAGGTCAGGCACTGGCGGTCACCACTATCCCGTTCTGGCACTCAATGGAAGGCGAACTGGGTAAAGAAGTTGATTCACTGGCGCAACGTTTTAATGCAGCCAATCCCGACTACAAAATTGTTCCGCAGTACAAAGGCAACTACGAGCAGAGCCTGAGTGCAGGAATTGCCGCTTTCCGTACCGGAAACGCGCCTGCGCTGCTGCAGGTTTATGAAGTGGGCACGGCAACCATGATGGCCTCAAAAGCCATTAAACCGGTCTATGAAGTATTCAAAGAGGCTGGCATTAACTTCGATGAGTCTCAGTTCGTACCGACGGTTTCCGGTTACTACACCGACTCTAAAAGCGGACACTTGCTCTCCCAGCCGTTTAACAGCTCCACTCCGGTGCTGTACTACAACAAAGATGCCTTCAAAAAAGCCGGTTTAGACCCTGAGCAGCCGCCGAAAACCTGGCAGGATCTGGCGGAGTACACCGCGAAGCTGAAAGCTGCAGGAATGAAGTGCGGTTACGCCAGCGGCTGGCAGGGATGGATTCAGATTGAAAACTTCAGCGCCTGGAACGGTCTGCCGGTAGCAACCAAAAACAATGGCTTTGACGGTACTGACGCGGTGCTGGAGTTCAATAAACCGGAACAGGTGAAACATATCGCTCTGCTGGAAGAGCTGAACAAAAAAGGTGATTTCAGCTACTTCGGGCGTAAGGACGAATCCACTGAGAAGTTCTACAACGGGGATTGTGCCATTACCACCGCCTCTTCCGGTTCGCTGGCCGACATCCGCCACTACGCTAAATTCAATTATGGCGTCGGGATGATGCCGTACGATGCCGATGTGAAGGGCGCGCCGCAGAATGCGATTATCGGTGGGGCCAGCCTGTGGGTGATGCAGGGTAAAGACAAAGCAACCTACGAAGGCGTGGCGCAGTTCCTCAACTTCCTGGCGAAGCCTGAAATTGCTGCCGAATGGCACCAGAAGACCGGCTATCTGCCGATCACCACCGCTGCCTACGACCTGACCCGTGAGCAGGGCTTCTATGAGAAGAACCCTGGGGCTGATATTGCCACCCGCCAGATGCTGAACAAGCCGCCGTTGCCGTTCACCAAAGGGCTGCGTTTGGGCAATATGCCGCAGATCCGCACTATTGTGGATGAAGAGCTGGAAAGCGTCTGGACCGGGAAGAAAACCCCGCAGCAGGCACTGGATGCCGCCGTTGAGCGTGGCAATCAGTTACTGCGCCGCTTTGAGCAATCGACCAAGTCTTAAGTGTATAAGTGCCTGATGGCGCTGCGCTTATCAGGCCTACAAGTTCGTAGTTTGTAGGCCGGATAAGGTGCTTGCACCGCCATCCGGCACCTTCCAGGAAAAGAACCTACATGTCTTCATCCCGTCCGGTATTCCGCTCGCGTTGGCTTCCCTATTTGTTGGTGGCTCCGCAGCTGGTTATCACCGTTATTTTCTTTATCTGGCCCGCCGGTGAAGCGCTGTGGTACTCGCTACAATCCGTTGATCCGTTTGGTCTTTCTAGCCAGTTTGTCGGACTGGAAAACTTTGTCGCGCTGTTTCATGACCCGTACTACCTCGACTCATTCTGGACCACCATTAAGTTCAGTACGTTAGTCACGGTAAGCGGTCTGCTGGTGTCGTTATTTTTTGCGGCGCTGGTGAATTACGTGGTGCGCGGCAGCCGTTTTTACCAGACGCTGATGCTGTTGCCCTATGCCGTCGCGCCTGCCGTCGCCGCCGTATTGTGGATCTTCCTGTTTAATCCAGGTCGCGGGCTGATTACCCATTTTCTCGGTGAGTTTGGCTATGACTGGAACCATGCGCAAAACAGCGGTCAGGCAATGTTTCTGGTGGTGTTCGCGTCGGTCTGGAAGCAGATTAGTTACAACTTCCTGTTCTTCTTTGCCGCACTGCAGTCTATCCCGCGGTCACTGATCGAAGCTGCTGCGATTGATGGCGCAGGGCCGGTTCGCCGCTTCTTTAAGCTGGCGCTGCCGCTGATAGCCCCGGTCAGCTTCTTTCTGCTGGTGGTGAATCTGGTTTATGCCTTCTTTGATACCTTCCCGGTGATCGATGCCGCCACGGCGGGTGGACCGGTACAGGCGACCACGACGTTGATTTATAAGATCTATCGCGAAGGCTTTGTTGGGCTGGATCTCTCCGCCTCGGCCGCGCAATCGGTGGTGCTGATGTTCCTGGTCATTATTTTGACGGTGGTGCAGTTCCGCTATGTGGAAAGTAAGGTGCGTTACCAATGATTGAGAACCGTCGTGGGCTGACAATATTCAGCCATGCCATGTTGATTATGGGGATTATGGTGATCCTGTTTCCGCTGTACGTCGCGTTTGTCGCGGCGACGCTGGACAATAAAGCGGTGTTTGAAACGCCGATGACGCTGGTTCCCGGCACGCAGTTGCTGGAGAACATGAAATACATCTGGGTCAACGGTGTGGGCGTCAACAGCGCGCCGTTCTGGTTGATGATGCTTAACAGTTTCATCATGGCGTTCAGTATTACTGTAGGGAAAATCACCGTCTCCATGCTCTCCGCATTCGCCATCGTCTGGTTCCGTTTTCCGCTGCGCAACCTGTTCTTCTGGATGATTTTTATCACCCTGATGCTGCCGGTTGAGGTGCGAATCTTCCCCACTGTGGAGGTTATCGCCAACCTGAAAATGCTCGACAGCTATGCGGGTTTGACGCTGCCGTTGATGGCATCGGCTACGGCGACCTTCCTGTTCCGACAGTTCTTTATGACCCTGCCGGATGAGCTGGTTGAGGCGGCGCGAATTGACGGTGCGTCACCGATGCGTTTTTTCCGCGATATCGTGCTACCGCTGTCAAAAACCAATCTGGCGGCGCTGTTCGTGATCACCTTTATCTACGGCTGGAACCAGTATTTGTGGCCGTTGTTAATTATTACCGATGTCAACCTGGGCACTGCGGTAGCGGGCATCAAAGGCATGATCGCTACCGGCGAAGGTACCACCCAATGGAATCAGGTGATGGCAGCCATGCTGCTGACGCTCATCCCTCCGGTAATCATCGTGTTAGCCATGCAGCGCGCGTTTGTGCGTGGTTTAGTGGACAGTGAGAAATAAAATGGCAGGACTCAAACTACAAGCAGTAACCAAAAGCTGGGACGGCAAAACCCAGGTAATTAAACCGCTGACGCTGGACGTCGCGGACGGGGAATTTATCGTGATGGTTGGGCCATCCGGCTGCGGAAAGTCTACGCTGCTGCGGATGGTAGCCGGGCTGGAGCGGGTAAGCGGTGGCGATATCTGGATTGATAATAAACGCGTTACCGAGATGGAGCCGAAGGATCGCGGCATAGCGATGGTCTTTCAAAACTACGCGCTCTACCCGCATATGAGCGTGGAAGAAAACATGGCCTGGGGGCTGAAAATCCGCGGGATGGGCAAGGAACACATTGCTGAGCGGGTAAATGAGGCGGCGCGTATTCTCGAGCTAGGTGAGCTGCTCAAACGTCGTCCGCGCGAACTTTCTGGCGGTCAGCGCCAGCGCGTAGCGATGGGGCGAGCGATTGTGCGCGACCCAGCGGTATTCCTGTTCGATGAGCCGCTTTCTAACCTCGATGCCAAGCTGCGCGTGCAGATGCGTCTGGAGTTACAACATCTGCATCGCCGCCTGAAAACCACTTCGCTATACGTGACGCACGACCAGGTTGAAGCGATGACCCTCGCCCAACGGGTGATGGTGATGAACAAAGGCATTGCCGAGCAGGTAGGTACGCCGGTTGAGGTGTATGAAAAACCTGCCAGCCGCTTTGTGGCGAGTTTTATCGGCAGCCCGGCAATGAACCTGCTGGACGGGTGCATCAGTACCTCGGGCACCCATTTTGAACTGGAGGGTGGCATGACGCTACCCATCGGCAGAAGCGCGAGAGAGGCTATTGGGCGTAACATGACATTGGGTATCCGCCCAGAGCATATTGCGCTAAGCTCGCAGGCCGAAGGCGGCGTGCCGTTGGTCGTTGACACCCTGGAAATGCTGGGCGCAGATAACCTGGCACACGGACGCTGGGGTGAGCAAAAGCTGGTGGTGCGACTGGCGCATCAGCATCGCCCGACGGCAGGCAGCACGCTGTGGCTGCATCTGCCAGAAAATCATCTGCATCTTTTTGATGGCGAAACAGGACAACGCGTATGAGTAACTGGCCTTACCCCCATATTGTCGCCCATCGTGGCGGCGGTAAGCTGGCCCCGGAAAACACCTTGGCGGCGATCGACGTGGGGGCGCGATACGGGCATACCATGATCGAGTTTGACGCTAAATTGTCGAAAGACGGTGAGATCTTCTTACTGCATGACGACAACCTGGAGCGAACCAGCAACGGCTGGGGCGTGGCAGGCGAGCTGAACTGGCAGGATTTATTGCGCGTGGACGCCGGCGGCTGGTTTAGCGGTGAGTTTAAAGGTGAACCGCTGCCGCTGCTCTCGCAAGTGGCCGAGCGCTGCCGTCAGCACGGTATGATGGCGAATATTGAAATTAAACCCACAACCGGCACCGGAACGTTAACCGGCAAAGTCGTGGCGCTGGCCGCGCGGAAACTGTGGGCGGGAATGACACCGCCACTATTGTCATCCTTTGAAATTGATGCACTTGAAGCGGCGCAGCAGGCGGTACCTGAACTGCCGAGAGGCTTGCTGCTTGATGAATGGCGCGAGGACTGGCGCGAGCTGACCATGCGGCTTGGCTGCGTCTCTATTCATCTTAATCACAAACTGCTGGATGAAGCGCGTGTGGATGCGCTGCGCGATGCGGGGCTACGTATTCTGGTATATACCGTCAACCGACCCCAGCGCGCGGCGGAACTGCTGCGCTGGGGAGTGGACTGCATCTGTACCGATGCCATTGATACGATTGGTCCGGATTTCCAACCTTTTTAAGGCCCAATCGTTTTTAACGGAACGTTAGGCTGCGGCGTGCTGGAGGGCTTCAGCATGTCGCCATTCTTTTTCTCCGACAGCATATGTTGCTTATTCAGAGAGCTGTCCGGGTTACGGGTTCCACTCAACATCCCACCGTTGCTGTTGGGCAGCATTTGCTGCTGACCGGAATTCAGCTCGCCTGGCTGAGACTGAAGGACCCGCTGTGAGTTGGTGTTAATTTGGTTTTCCAGATGCTGTTGCTGCATACGCGTCTGGGTTTGCAACTGTTGGTTGAGCATCCCTTTCTGCTGAATTTGCTGCGTTTGCATTTGGGTTTGCATACGCTGCTGACTCGGGATCTGATAACCGGGTTGGTTCGGGTTATTCATGGTGTTGATGGGCTGTGTAAAGCCTGCAAACGGCAACAGCATGGCTAAAAGTAAGAGTCGTTTCATCGCTTTTCTCCTCTCGGGGATCTCTTAAGTTTACTCCTTTCTCGCCGTTACGATGATTATTTCAGAGTTATGCACCAGGCTTAGTGGGGGCCGACCCCTATACATCTGGAGAATAACGATGATAAAACCGACGTTTTTACGCCGGGTAGCCATTGCTGCTCTGCTCTCAGGAAGTTGTTTTAGCGTTGCTGCCGCGCCGGCTGCGCCACCGCCGGTATCTTACGGAGTCGAGGAAGATGTGTTCCATCCCGTACGCGCTAAGCAAGGGATGGTGGCCTCCGTGGATGCTTTAGCTACCCAGGTTGGGGTGGACATTCTTAAACAGGGCGGGAATGCCGTCGATGCCGCCGTGGCCGTTGGCTATGCGCTGGCGGTGACGCATCCCCAGGCGGGCAATCTGGGCGGCGGTGGTTTTATGCTGCTGCGTACCAAAGACGGTAACACCACAGCGATCGATTTTCGTGAAATGGCACCTGCTGGCGCGACCCGTGACATGTTCCTTGATGAGCAGGGCAACGCCGATGCGAAAAAGTCGCTGACGTCGCATCTGGCATCCGGTACGCCGGGTACCGTGGCGGGTTTCTCGCTGGCGCTGGAGAAATACGGCACGATGCCGCTAAACAAAGTGGTGCGCCCGGCGATGAAGCTGGCGGAAGAGGGCTTTGTGGTTAATGACGCGCTGGCCGACGATCTGAAAACCTATGGCAGCGAAGTGCTCCCTAATCACGAGAATAGCAAAGCCATTTTCTGGAAGGACGGCGAGCCGCTGAAAAAGGGCGACAAGCTGGTGCAAAAGAATCTGGCGAAAAGCCTGGAAATGATTGCCGAAAACGGCCCGGATGCGTTTTATAAAGGGGCGATTGCCGACCAGATTGCCGGGGAAATGCAGAAGAACGGCGGGCTGATGACCAAAGAGGATTTAGCCAGCTATAAAGCCGTGGAGCGCACGCCGATCAGCGGTGACTATCGCGGGTATCAGGTCTTCTCCATGCCGCCGCCGTCCTCTGGCGGTATTCACATCGTGCAGATCCTCAATATTCTCGAAAACTTCGATATGAAGAAGTACGGGTTTGGCAGCGCCGATGCTATGCAGGTTATGGCTGAAGCGGAGAAATATGCTTACGCCGACCGTTCAGAATATCTGGGCGACCCGGATTTTGTGAAAGTGCCGTGGCAAGCGCTGACCAACAAAGCTTATGCTAAAACGCTTGCCGATCAGATTGATATCAACAAGGCTAAGCCCTCCAGCCAGATCAAACCTGGCAAGCTCGCCCCGTATGAAAGCAACCAGACTACGCACTTCTCGGTAGTGGATAAAGACGGCAATGCCGTGGCGGTAACGTATACCCTGAATACCACCTTCGGGACCGGCATCGTGGCGGGTAACACCGGTATTCTGCTGAATAACGAAATGGATGATTTCTCCGCTAAGCCAGGCGTGCCGAACGTTTATGGACTGGTGGGCGGTGATGCTAACGCGGTTGGGCCGAAGAAGCGTCCGCTGTCATCGATGTCGCCGACTATCGTGGTAAAAGACGGGAAAACCTGGCTGGTTACCGGCAGCCCAGGTGGAAGCCGAATCATCACTACCGTACTGCAAATGGTGGTCAACAGCATTGATTTCGGGATGAACGTCGCCGAAGCGACCAACGCGCCGCGTTTCCATCATCAGTGGTTGCCGGATGAACTGCGTATCGAGAAGGGCTTTAGCCCGGATACAATCAAGCTGCTGGAGCAAAAAGGACAGAAAGTAGCGTTGAAAGAGGCGATGGGCAGCACGCAGAGCATTATGGTTGGACCGGATGGCGCACTGTATGGTGCTTCTGACCCGCGTTCCGTGGATGATTTAACGGCGGGGTACTAAGAATAATGGCCTACAGCGTTCTGAACGATGTAGGCCTGACTGGTAGGTTATGGCGCATATCGCTGCAGTGATTCGGACCAGCGGAATATTTGGCTGCTTTTATCCTGTAGGTTAACGCGCTCTAAGTCATAAAACCCGTGCGTCTTTGCCGAGCGCATTTTGAGAATGTACTTACTTTCGCTGATGTCGTGCTGCCTTGTGCCGTCTTTATTCCAGTCTCCGGCAATGTCTGAATAGTAATAAACAAGGTCAGAAAACACGTTGATTATTTTGCTGTCTTTGATGGTGTAGAGTTCCAGCACTTCATAAAATGCCCCGCCGCCGGAGTAGGCATCGGAGTATCCACCCCGTACCCCGAATGCCAGGGTATCGGGTGCTATCCGGTACGGTGCCAGATCCAGCTTTGTATAATAAGCCAGCGGTCTGACGGACTCATCATCGCTCTCTTTTTCAGCGGCTTTATTCCACTCTGAGAGCTGGTTTAACGGTCTTTCCGAGCGTGCAATAGGCGTTAGCTGTGGATTCTGCCAGGAAAAAACGCCGAGATATAATTTATTAGCGCGCCCGTTGCTGTAGTTTTCCGGGCAGGTGTAATCCGCGTATTTATTTGCTTGCTCGGCGTCAGCCTTATTATCGGCAAAACAGGCAATGCCAATATATTTACCGTCTTTTCCCCAAGATTTAGCACCAGTCAGGATCAGGTTGTCAGGATCTTCATTCGGTGCAACCCAGGCAATCCACTGCTTTTCAGATAAGCCCTGAGGAAGCTCACCAAATCCTTTCACAGGGGTTGATCCTGCCATTTGCTCAGCAAAAATCTGTTTACCTTCAGTATGTTGGATAGCACTGGGTATGGAATCGAGATTTTGTACAGTAGTGGCAAAAGCAGGGGAGAGCGAGGCCAGCAAAATCAGGGGAAGAAACTTTTTCACTATTGCGTCCTTTCAATAATCAGGGCGATATGACTCGCCCTTAAATTTATTTCACGCGCGCCATAAAGTAGGCATCAACGTACTCACCGTTGCGCAGGCCGTATTTCTTACCGGTGCCTTCGATTTCAAAGCCGTACTTCTTATAGACTGCTACCGCAGGCTCATTATCAACAAATACCGTCAGCTCAATGCGCTCGACGCGCAGCCAGTTGTCGCACATGTCGATCATCGTACGAATCAGCGCACTGGCAACGCCACGATTGTGCCACCTGGCATCCACGCAGATACCAAAATCGGCCACGTGGCTGCGGCGCGGACGCTGCGCGACCTCAATACAGAGATGCCCCACGACGATATCGTCAATGCAGGCAACCAGCTGTTTGACACCGGTTTGCTCGGTTAGCCGCGCTTGCCACATTTCGAGGGAAGGATGAGGAACCTGTAGCGTGTTGTGGTACACCTCCGGCTGGGCGTGGATCTGACGAATTGCGTCGTAATCTTTCGGTTCAGCGTGGCGTATCACTATCTCACTCATTCCTTATCTCCTGCAGGGTTAATTGTGCATTTACACTCGCTGAGAAAGAAAAATCCGTCAACTGCATTTTTTTGCAAAAAGAAGTAGACAAGTGCGAATGAGAATGATTATTATTGCTCTGCGTTCAGGGGAACCCCTACGGAGAACCTGAAAGCACGACATTGCTCACATTGCTTCCAGTATTACTTTAGCCAGCTTTTGCTGGCTTTTTTTTTGGGGGTTTTTGTTTCTGCCTGGCTTACTTGTCAATTTGTCCCCGGGGTGGGGCGACTGATGCCGGATGGCGCTTGCGCTTATCCGGCCTACAGCTGAGACCTGGGTTTTGTAGGCCGGATAAGGCAACGCCGCATCCGGCACGATGACAGGATGGATTCAGTCTCCAGCCGCTTTGCGCTATGGTGTAGACAATCACCTTCAAAAGGATCGTCTCATGACCTTACACTGCGCATTTATTGGTTTTGGTAAAAGCACCACCCGCTACCATTTGCCGTACGTCCTCAACCGCAAAAATAGCTGGCACGTCGCGCACATTTTCCGCCGCAACGCCAGGCCGGAAGAGCAGGCGTCGCAGTATTCACATATTCACTTCACCAGCGACCTCGATGAGATCTTAAACGATCCGCAGGTGAAACTGGTGATCGTCTGTACTCATGCTGACAGCCATTTTGAATACGCTAAACGCGCGCTGGAAGCGGGTAAAAATGTGCTGGTTGAGAAACCCTTTACGCCGACGCTTGCGCAAGCAAAAGATCTGTTCGAACTGGCGCGAAGCAAAGGACTGACCGTTACGCCGTATCAGAATCGCCGTTTTGACTCCTGCTTCCTCACCGCGAAAAAAGCCATTGAGAGCGGCAAGCTCGGCAAGATTGTTGAGGTTGAAAGCCATTTCGATTACTACCGTCCTGAAGCAGAAACCAAGCCGGGACTGCCGCAGGACGGCGCGTTTTATGGTCTGGGCGTACACACCATGGATCAGATTATTTCCCTTTTCGGGCGTCCTGACCATGTAGCCTATGACATTCGCAGTCTGCGCAACAAAGCGAACCCGGACGATACCTTTGAAGCGCAATTGTTTTACGGCGACCTGAAAGCCATTGTTAAAACCAGTCATCTGGTGAAAATCGACTATCCGAAGTTTATTGTCCATGGCACCAAAGGCTCGTTTGTGAAGTACGGCATCGACCAGCAGGAAACCAGCCTGAAGGCCAATATCATGCCCGGTGAACCAGGTTTCGCCGCTGACGATTCTGTTGGGGTGCTGGAGTACGTCAACGATGACGGCATCACGGTAAAAGAAGAGGTAAAGCCGGAAGTGGGGGATTACGGTCGTGTCTATGACGCGGTGTACCAGACGTTGACGGCCGGTACGCCTAATTACGTCAAGGAATCTGAAGTTCTTACCAACCTGGAGATCCTCGAACGCGCCTTTGAACAGGCAACGCCTGCCACGATAACCCTCGCCAAATAGCCTGCACAGACTCCTCTGGGATTGTTCATATTTTTTGAACAGAGGAGTCAATTTTCACCCTCTATGATCCCAGGCGGATTGAGTCCACACTTACTCCATCGAAAACATCTGGGGGTGAACACAATGATCTACTTACGCAAAGCTAACGACCGTGGCCACGCTAATCATGGCTGGCTTGATTCCTGGCATACCTTCTCTTTTGCCAACTACTATGACCCGAACTTTATGGGGTTCTCAGCACTGCGCGTGATTAACGATGACGTGATCGACGCAGGTCAGGGATTTGGTACTCACCCCCATAAAGACATGGAAATCCTGACCTACGTGCTGGAAGGCGCGGTAGAGCATCAGGACAGCATGGGCAACAAAGAGCAGGTTCCGGCCGGTGAGTTTCAGATTATGAGCGCCGGGACGGGGATCCGTCACTCGGAGTACAACCCGAGCAATACTGAGAAGCTGCATCTGTATCAGATCTGGATCATGCCGCAGGAGAACGGTATTACACCGCGCTATGAACAGCGTCGTTTCGATGCCGCTCAGGGTAAACAACTGGTGCTGTCGCCGGATGCCCGTGATGGTTCACTGAAAGTGTACCAGGATATGGAGCTGTACCGTTGGGCGCTGGTCAAAGATGAGCAGTCGGTGCATCAGATTGCCGCTGAACGCCGCGTTTGGATCCAGGTGGTAAAAGGCAATGTCACTATTAACGGCACTAAAGCGACCACCAGCGACGGTCTGGCAATCTGGGATGAGCAGGCAATTTCTATTCATGCCGACAGCGACAGTGAAGTGTTACTGTTTGACCTGCCGCCAGTCTAACGTGCTGTAACCCATTGTAGGCCGGATAAGACGCGAAAGCGTTGCCATCCGGCTTTTCATCGTTTGTCATTAATTCCATGCGTCCGTGGTAAACTGGGAAAATCTATCCCTTTTTAACGCTTCAGGACGATGAAAAAGAAAAGACCCGTACTTCAGGATGTAGCCGACCGCGTGGGCGTGACCAAAATGACGGTCAGTCGCTTTTTGCGTAACCCGGAGCAGGTCTCCGTGGCGCTGCGGGGCAAAATTGCCGCTGCACTTGATGAGCTGGGTTATATTCCCAATCGCGCCCCTGATATCCTTTCTAACGCCACCAGCCGCGCTATCGGCGTGCTGTTACCGTCTCTCACTAACCAGGTTTTTGCTGAAGTGCTACGCGGCATTGAGGCCGTCACCGACGCCCATGGTTATCAAACTATGCTCGCGCACTACGGCTATAAGCCTGAGATGGAACAAGAGCGCCTGGAATCGATGCTGTCGTGGAATATTGATGGCCTGATCCTCACCGAACGTAGCCATACGCCCCGTACGCTGAAAATGATTGAAGTTGCCGGTATCCCGGTGGTTGAGCTGATGGACAGCCAGTCTCCGTGTCTGGATATCGCCGTCGGTTTCGACAACTTCGAAGCCGCGCGTCAGATGACTGCCGCTATTATCGCCCGCGGGCACCGTCATGTAGCCTATCTTGGCGCTCGTCTTGATGAACGTACTATCATCAAACAGAGAGGCTACGAGCAGGCAATGCGCGATGCCAACCTGGTGCCGTACAGCGTGATGGTGGAACAGTCTTCTTCCTACTCCTCCGGTATTGAACTCATCCGTCAGGCGCGGCGTGAATACCCGCAGCTCGACGGCGTTTTCTGTACCAACGATGACCTGGCGGTAGGGGCGGCCTTCGAATGCCAGCGTTTAGGGCTGAAAATCCCGGATGACATGGCGATTGCCGGATTCCACGGTCACGACATCGGGCAGGTGATGGAGCCGCGTCTGGCGAGTGTACTCACGCCACGTGAACGGATGGGCAGCATTGGCGCAGAACGCCTGCTGGCGCGCATTCGTGGTGAAGCAGTCACGCCTAAAATGTTAGATTTAGGTTTCACCTTGTCACCGGGCGGATCTATTTAAGCCAACAAGTTTGAAGTAGCTCACACTTATACACTTCGAGCACGAATGGATATTGCTTCTCTATTTATCCGGCTGGACAATGTTACCGATAACAGTTACCCGTAACAATTTCCTGATTCTTGTACCAGTGGGGGCAACGCTTTGAGCACGACTAATCATGATCACCACGTTTACGTTCTGATGGGCGTATCGGGCAGCGGTAAATCTGCTGTCGCCAGCGAAGTGGCGCATCAACTGCAGGCCGCGTTTCTTGATGGCGATTTTCTCCATCCGCGCAGCAACATCATGAAAATGGCTTCCGGTGAGCCACTCAACGATGACGACCGTAAACCGTGGCTACAGGCGCTGAATGACGCCGCTTTTGCGATGCAGCGTACCAACAAGGTTTCGCTGATCGTCTGTTCTGCCTTGAAAAAAGTCTACCGCGACCAGTTGCGCGACGGTAACCCGAACCTCTCTTTCATTTATCTGAAAGGGGATTTTGACGTTATCGAAAGCCGTCTGAAGGCGCGTAAAGGCCACTTCTTCAAAACGCAGATGCTGGTTACCCAGTTTGAAGCGCTGGAAGAACCGGGTGCGAATGAAAACGATGTACTGGTGGTCGATATCGATCAACCACTGGACGGTGTGGTCGCCAGCACCATTGAGGTTATTAACCAAGGCAGTAAGTAGTGAGCACATTAACGCTTGTTTTAACAGCAGTAGGGTCCGTTTTATTACTGCTGTTTTTAGTGATGAAGGCGCGTATGCACGCCTTCGTTGCTTTGATGGTGGTATCCATTGGTGCAGGTCTCTTTTCCGGTATGCCGCTCGATAAAATCGCGGCGACCATGGAAAAAGGGATGGGAGGCACGCTCGGTTTCCTGGCGATTGTGGTGGCGCTGGGGGCGATGTTCGGCAAGATTTTGCATGAGACCGGCGCGGTCGATCAGATTGCCGTCAAAATGCTGAAATCCTTCGGTCACAGCCGCGCACATTACGCGATTGGCCTGGCCGGTCTGATTTGCGCGCTGCCGCTGTTCTTTGAGGTGGCGATTGTGCTGCTGATTAGCGTAGCGTTCTCAATGGCGCGCCATACCGGTACTAACCTGGTTAAGTTGGTCATTCCGCTGTTTGCGGGCGTGGCGGCTGCCGCAGCGTTCCTGCTGCCGGGGCCTGCGCCGATGCTGCTGGCCTCTCAGATGCACGCCGACTTTGGCTGGATGATCCTGATTGGCCTGTGCGCCGCGATCCCGGGCATGATTATCGCCGGGCCGCTGTGGGGTAACTTCATCAGCCGTTACGTTGAGCTGCACGTACCGGAAGACATTACCGAGCCGCATCTGGGCGAAGGCAAAATGCCCTCCTTTGGCTTCAGCTTATCGCTGATCCTGCTGCCGCTGGTGCTGGTTGGCCTGAAAACCATCGCCGCACGCTTTGTTCCGGTCGGTTCTTCAACCTACGAATGGTTCGAGTTTATCGGTCATCCGTTTACCGCGATTCTGGTTGCCTGTCTGGTGGCGATTTACGGTCTGGCGGTACGCCAGGGCATGCCAAAAGACCGCGTGATGGAAATCTGCGGCCATGCACTGCAGCCAGCGGGGATTATTCTGCTGGTGATTGGTGCTGGCGGCGTGTTCAAACAGGTACTGGTAGATTCCGGCGTTGGTCCTGCACTGGGCGAAGCGTTAACCGGTATGGGCTTGCCGATCGCTATCACCTGCTTCGTGCTGGCGGCGGCGGTGCGTATCATTCAGGGATCCGCGACAGTGGCCTGCTTAACGGCGGTCGGTCTGGTGATGCCGGTGATTGAGCAACTGAACTACTCCGGTGCCCAGATGGCGGCGCTGTCTATCTGTATCGCGGGCGGCTCTATCGTGGTCAGCCACGTTAACGACGCTGGTTTTTGGTTGTTCGGTAAATTTACCGGCGCGACTGAAGCGCAAACGCTGAAGACCTGGACGATGATGGAAACCATCCTCGGTACGGTCGGCGCGATTGTCGGTATGATTGCTTTCCAGCTGTTGAGCTGATGGCATTGCCCGGTGGCGCTAGCGCTTACCGGGCCTGGAAACGAGCACATATCGACACCGTAGGCCGGGTAAGGCGAAGCCGCCACCCGGCTTTTTTACAGCACCATCACCCCATCCTCGGTTTTCAACCAACGCGGCGCTTTTAGCGTATCGGCGAAATAGCCCACTAAATCCTGCAGTAAATCACCCGCCACGCGTTCCATCTTTTACTCATCAGTAAATGCGTCAAAAGCTGGCAGTAACGCCCCATCTGATCTGGTTCGGGTTCAAAGAGGGGAGA
Organism: Citrobacter sp. Cpo040; assembly: GCF_030332915.1. Classification (NCBI taxonomy): domain Bacteria; kingdom Pseudomonadati; phylum Pseudomonadota; class Gammaproteobacteria; order Enterobacterales; family Enterobacteriaceae; genus Citrobacter; species Citrobacter sp. Cpo040. The sequence goes on along the minus strand of NZ_JAOWGX010000035.1, from coordinate 105,871 downwards.
GCGGGTTGGTAAGGTTTCTACCGTCAGGCTGGCCTGCAGATGCTGCGGTACAGGTTCCGTTAAGGTTGGTTGCAGTAGTGCCAGACAGGCCGACAGGCGCGCACAAATCGCCAGTTTTTCAACAGGGTCATGACATTCAACAAGCCCTTCGACAAAACGCTCACAGTTATCCGCCAGTTCGGTGAAGTCCGTGGCATGGCTAAAGGGCAGGGTAAATAAAGAGTATGAAAAGAGAGGGGTAGTAGCCATAGGGCAGCCTCCAATGAGTGATTTTCATCCACCACTGGAGAGGCTAATCTCACTGGAGGTGGAGCCGAACAGGGTTAGCCTTACCGGCCTCATCGGATACCGGCGCGTCTTGCGACGCCCCCGCCCGGTCCACCATTGGAGTGTACCTAAGCGTGCGACACAAAAATACTTGCGTCACCGATGAAGGAGTTCAGAAGGCTAATTCTGGCACCTGATTTTGCAGGTGCAGCGAGAAGATAATGCTTATCCGTGATGCTGACAAGAGGGCATTTCGGAAGGCGCTTCGCAGAAATGAAAATACGCTTTTTCAGAGACTTAAATGATTGAGGTGTTTCTCACAAACACATTCACGGCGCTGATTGCCCGGTGGCGCTAGCGCTTACCGGGCCTACAAACGAGCACATATCAACACCGTAGGCCGGGTAAGGCGAAGCCGACACCCGGCGTAAAGTGAGTGCGTTACCCCTTCATCCACATCCGCACGCCGTCGAGGAACATCTGGGTTGCCATCATCACCAGAATCAGCCCCATCAGGCGCTCCAGCGCGTTAACCCCTTTCTCTCCCAGCAGACGTAAAAACAGCGAAGACTGCAGCAAAATCACGAATGTACCGCCCCAGGCGATCAGCAGCGCAATCACCAGATGTCCCATCTGATTTGGGTACTGATGCGACAACAGCATTAATGAGGCCAGGATTGTCGGCCCGGCTACTAGCGGAATCGCCAGCGGTACGATAAATGGCTCTTCACCAGCCGGAAGCCCGGTGCTATTCCCGGTAGCGCTGGGGAAAATCATCTTAATGGCGATCAGGAACAAAATGATGCCCCCGGAGATCGATACGGTTTCTGCACGCAGGTTAAGAAATGCCAGAATTTTCTCGCCCGCAAACAGGAATATCAGCATCACCAACAGCGCAATAAACAGCTCGCGAATCATAATCGCGCGGCGACGTTTTGGTTCGGTATGTTTCAATACGGACATGAAAATGGGCAGATTTCCGAGCGGATCCATAATCAGGATCAATAAAACTGCCGCTGAAATGATTTCATTCATAACTCAAATTCCCTGATAATTACCGCGGACTTTCTGCTTGCTTGCGCAGCGGGATAAGTCGCATTACTGATGGCTTCGCTATCATTGATTAATTTCACTTGCGACTTTGGCTGCTTTTTGTATGGTGAAGGATAGGCCAGTAGGATACTGGTTAGCATACACAGCACACATCTCTGCAGGAAAAAACGCTATGAAAAATGTTGGTTTTATCGGCTGGCGCGGTATGGTCGGCTCTGTTCTCATGCAACGCATGGTTGAGGAGCGTGACTTCGACGCCATTCGCCCTGTTTTCTTTTCTACTTCCCAGCTTGGGCAGGCGGCACCGACGTTCGGTGGCACCGCGACCGGCACACTTCAGGACGCTTTTGATCTGGATGCGCTGAAGGCGCTCGATATCATCGTGACCTGTCAGGGCGGCGATTATACCAACGAAATCTATCCAAAGCTTCGTGAAAGCGGTTGGCAGGGTTACTGGATTGACGCAGCCTCTTCGCTGCGTATGAAAGACGATGCCATCATTATTCTCGATCCGGTTAACCAGGATGTCATCACCGACGGCCTGAACAAAGGCATTAAGACCTTTGTCGGCGGCAACTGTACCGTTAGCCTGATGCTGATGTCCCTCGGTGGCCTGTTTGCCAATGACCTGGTTGACTGGGTTTCCGTGGCGACCTATCAGGCGGCTTCCGGCGGCGGCGCGCGCCATATGCGTGAACTGCTGTCTCAGATGGGTCATCTGTATGGCCATGTGGCCGAGGAACTGGCGACCCCTTCCTCTGCTATTCTCGACATCGAACGTAAAGTGACGACCCTGTCCCGCAGCGGCGAACTGCCGGTTGATAACTTTGGCGTACCGCTGGCCGGTAGCCTGATTCCGTGGATCGACAAACAGCTCGATAACGGTCAGAGCCGTGAAGAGTGGAAGGGACAGGCGGAAACCAACAAAATTCTCAACACGTCTTCCGTGATCCCGGTTGATGGTCTATGCGTGCGCGTCGGTGCGCTGCGCTGCCACAGCCAGGCGTTCACCATTAAACTGAAAAAAGATGTGTCTATTCCGACCGTGGAAGAACTGCTGGCGGCGCACAATCCGTGGGCCAAAGTTGTACCAAACGATCGGGATATCACCATGCGTGAGTTAACCCCGGCGGCCGTTACCGGCACGCTGACCACGCCAGTAGGCCGTCTGCGTAAGCTGAACATGGGACCGGAGTTCCTGTCAGCCTTTACCGTGGGCGACCAGTTGCTGTGGGGTGCTGCGGAGCCATTGCGCCGTATGCTGCGCCAATTGGCGTAATAGTTTGTTAACGATCAAGGGGTGAGGAATCACCCCTTTTTTTGCGTAATACAGGAGTAAGCGCAGATGTTTCATTTTTTACCAGGAGTAAGATAAAGCATTGGCTATTCTTTAAGGGTGACTTAGTACCGGAGGTATTAAGTTGTTGCCTGAAGGTGGGACGACGCAGAGAGGATGCACAATTGTGCTGCGCCGTTCAGGTCAAAAAAAGTGTCACTACCTGATGTCGAAAATCAGTTGGAAGGGGTGACGCCATAAAACAGGATGACAACCATGTCCGTTCGTATCGATAGAGACGTGATTAATGCGCTAATTGCAGGCCATTTTGCGGATCCTTTTTCCGTACTCGGTATGCACCAAACTGATGCTGGACTTGAAGTCCGCGCCCTATTACCTGACGCCACCGAAGTGTGGGTGATCGAACCCAAAACCGGACGCAAAGTCGGCAAGCTGGATTGCCTCGACTCTCGCGGTTTTTTCTGTGCAGTACTTCCCCGCCGTAAAAATTTCTTTCGCTATCAGTTGGCCGTTGTCTGGCATGGACAGCAGAATCTGATTGATGACCCTTATCGTTTTGGCCCGCTGATCCAGGATATGGATGCCTGGCTGTTATCTGAAGGTACGCACCTGCGACCTTACGAAACGCTGGGTGCGCATGCGGATACCATGGATGGCGTAACCGGTACGCGCTTCTCAGTCTGGGCACCTAACGCTCAACGCGTATCAGTGGTTGGGCAGTTCAACTACTGGGATGGTCGTCGCCACCCGATGCGCCTGCGCAAAGAAAGCGGTATTTGGGAGCTGTTTATCCCCGGTGCGCAGCATGGTCAACTGTATAAATACGAGATGATCGATGCCAACGGTAAGCTGCGAATCAAAGCGGACCCTTACGCCTTCGAAGCGCAAATGCGTCCGGAAACCGCGTCGCTTATCTGTGGTCTGCCGGAAAAAGTAGTGCAAAGCGAGGCGCGCAAAAAAGCCAACCAGTTTGATGCACCGATCTCTATCTATGAAGTTCACCTGGGGTCATGGCGTCGTCATACCGATAACAACTTCTGGCTGAGCTACCGCGAGCTGGCGGATCAGTTGGTGCCGTACGCCAAATGGATGGGCTTTACCCACCTCGAACTGTTGCCGATTAACGAGCATCCGTTCGACGGTAGCTGGGGCTACCAGCCTACCGGCATGTATGCGCCGACCCGTCGCTTCGGGACGCGCGATGATTTCCGCTATTTCGTGAATGCCGCGCATCAGGCGGGGCTGAACGTTATTCTCGACTGGGTGCCGGGCCACTTCCCATCGGACGACTTTGGTTTGGCTGAGTTTGATGGCACCAACCTGTATGAACACAGCGACCCGCGCGAAGGATATCACCAGGACTGGAACACGCTGATCTACAACTATGGTCGCCGTGAAGTCAGCAACTACCTGGTGGGCAACGCCCTGTACTGGATTGAACGCTTTGGTATTGACGCGCTGCGCGTGGATGCCGTGGCGTCGATGATTTATCGCGACTACAGCCGCAAAGAAGGGGAATGGATCCCAAACGAATTTGGTGGTCGTGAAAACCTCGAAGCCATTGAATTTTTGCGCAATACCAACCGCATTCTTGGCGAGCAGGTGCCTGGTGCGGTGAGCATGGCGGAAGAGTCGACCGACTTTGCCGGCGTTTCAAGACCACAGGATATGGGCGGTTTAGGGTTCTGGTATAAGTGGAACCTCGGCTGGATGCACGACACGCTGGACTACATGAAGCTGGACCCGATTCATCGTCAGTACCATCACGACAAGCTGACCTTCGGCATGCTGTACAACTACACCGAAAACTTTGTCCTGCCGCTGTCGCATGATGAAGTGGTACACGGTAAAAAATCCATTCTCGATCGCATGCCGGGAGATGCATGGCAGAAGTTTGCCAACCTGCGCGCCTACTACGGCTGGATGTGGGCCTTCCCGGGCAAAAAACTGCTGTTTATGGGCAACGAGTTTGCGCAGGGACGTGAATGGAACCATGACGCCAGCCTCGACTGGCACCTGCTGGAAGGTGGCGATAACTGGCACCACGGCGTACAGCGTCTGGTGCGCGATTTGAACCACACCTACCGTCATCACAAAGCGCTGCACGAGCTCGACTTTGACGCCTATGGTTTTGAATGGCTGGTGGTGGATGACAACGAACGTTCGGTGCTGGCTTTCGTGCGTCGTGACAAGGTCGGCAATGAAATCATCGTGGTCAGTAACTTTACGCCTGTGCCCCGCCACGGCTATCGCTTCGGTATCAATCAGCCAGGCAAATGGCGTGAGATCCTCAATACCGACTCGATGCATTACCACGGTAGCAATACCGGCAACGGCGGTGCGGTGCACAGCGATGAAATCGCCAGCCATGGTCGTCAGCACTCACTGAGCCTCACGTTACCGCCGTTGGCAACGATCTGGCTGGTTCGGGAGGGGTAATGACGCAACTGGCAACCGGCAACGCCACCCCCCATGGTGCAACGTATGACGGCCATGGTGTCAATTTCACACTCTTCTCGGCCCACGCTGAACGCGTTGAATTATGCGTATTCGATGAGCAAGGGTGCGAACTTCGCTATGACCTGCCGGGGCGTAGCGGTGATGTCTGGCACGGCTATCTGGCCAACGCACGGCCCGGTCTGCGCTATGGCTATCGTGTTCATGGCCCATGGCAACCGCAGCAGGGCCACCGGTTTAATCCGGCCAAGCTGCTGCTTGACCCTTGCGCCCGTCGGGTGGATGGCGAGTTAAAAGATAACCCGCTGCTGCACGGTGGGCTAAATGAACCGGATCATCATGATAATGCCACCATCGCGCTGAAGGGCGTGGTGGTGTCCGATCATTATGACTGGGAGGATGATGCCCCGCCGCGCACGCCGTGGGGCAATACCGTGATTTACGAAGCGCATGTCAAAGGGTTGACGTTTTTGCATCCAGACCTGCCGGAAGAGATTCGCGGAACCTACAAAGCGCTGGGCCATCCAGTGATGATCGATTACTTCAAGCGCCTCGGCATTACCGCGCTGGAGCTGCTGCCGGTGGCACATTTTGCCAGCGAACCACGGCTTCAGCGGCTGGGGCTGTCGAACTATTGGGGCTACAACCCGGTAGCGATGTTTGCGCTGCATCCGGCCTATGCCTGTTCGCCGGAGAGTGCGCTTGATGAGTTTCGCGACGCGGTAAAAGCGCTGCACAAAGCGGGGATTGAGGTCATTCTCGATATCGTTTTGAACCACAGCGCTGAGCTGGATCTCGAAGGCCCCGTCTTCTCGCTGCGCGGAATTGATAACCGTAGCTATTATTGGATCAGGGACGATGGTGATTACTACAACTGGACCGGTTGTGGGAACACCCTCAATCTGAGCCATCCAGGCGTTGTGGAATACGCATGTGAATGCCTGCGGTACTGGGTTGAAACCTGCCATGTGGATGGTTTTCGTTTTGATTTGGCTTCCGTCATGGGGCGTACACCTGCGTTTCGTCAGGATGCGCCACTGTTTACCGCGATCCAAAACTGTCCGCTGCTCTCACGCGTTAAGCTGATTGCGGAACCGTGGGATATTGGTGAAGGCGGGTATCAGGTGGGGAATTTTCCCCCGCCGTTTGCCGAGTGGAATGACCATTTCCGCGATGCGACCCGACGCTTCTGGCTCCAGCGTAATCTCTCGTTGGGTGAGTTTGCCGGACGTTTTGCCGCATCCAGCGACGTGTTTAAACGCGATGGTCGCAAACCCAGCGCGACGGTCAATCTGGTGACTGCGCACGACGGTTTTACGCTACGCGACTGTGTGTGCTTCACAAATAAGCACAATGAAGCGAATGGTGAGGAAAATCGCGACGGCACTAGCAATAACTACAGCGACAATCATGGTAAAGAAGGATTAGGCGGCACGCTGGACCTGATTGAGCGGCGGCGCGACAGCATTCATGCGCTGTTATCCACGCTGTTGCTCTCCCAGGGGACGCCGATGTTGCTGGCGGGCGATGAGCATGGTCATAGCCAGCACGGCAACAATAACGCTTACTGCCAGGATAACGCCCTGACCTGGCTGGACTGGCAGCAGGCAAACAGCGGACTAACCACATTTACAGCTGCCCTGATCCATCTTCGCCAGCAAATTCCTGCACTAACGGGTGATCGCTGGTGGGAAGAGGGCGATGGCAATGTTCGTTGGCTGAATAAGTACGCACAACCCTTAAGTGCGGATGAGTGGCAAAACGGCCCGAGGCAGATGCAAATCCTGCTTTCAGACCGTTTTCTGATTGCAATAAATGCCACGCTTGAGGTGACAGATATCGTTTTACCTGAAGGGGAATGGTGCGCCGTTCCCCCATTTGCCGGAGAGGATAATCCGGTGCTTACGGCTGTCTGGCAGGGACCTGCGCACGGACTGTGTGTGTTCCAGAGAAGATAAAAAAGGAGTTAGTCATGGTGAGTTTAGAGAAGAACGATCGTGTAATGTTGGCGCGCCAGCTGCCATTAAAATCTGTTGCCCTGATCCTGGCCGGTGGCCGCGGTACCCGCTTAAAAGATTTAACCAACAAACGTGCCAAACCTGCTGTGCACTTTGGCGGTAAGTTCCGCATTATCGATTTTGCCTTATCCAACTGTATTAACTCCGGGATCCGCCGTATTGGCGTGATCACCCAGTACCAGTCCCACACGCTGGTGCAGCATATTCAGCGCGGCTGGTCGTTCTTTAGCGAAGAGATGAACGAGTTTGTCGATCTGCTGCCTGCCCAGCAGAGAATGCAGGGTGAAAACTGGTATCGCGGTACGGCGGATGCGGTGACCCAAAACCTGGACATCATTCGACGCTATAAAGCGGAATATGTGGTGATCCTCGCGGGCGATCATATCTACAAGCAGGACTACTCACGCATGCTGATCGACCACGTCGAGAAAGGCGCGCGTTGCACCGTGGCCTGTATGCCAGTGCCTATTGAAGAGGCCAGCGCGTTTGGCGTAATGGACGTGGATGACACCGATAAAATTATCGAGTTCGTTGAAAAACCCGCCAACCCGCCAGCCATGCCAGGCGACCCGACCAAATCTCTTGCCAGTATGGGGATCTACGTTTTCAACGCCGATTATCTGTATGAATTGCTGGCGGAAGATGACCTCGATGAAAACTCCAGTCACGATTTCGGTAAAGACATTATCCCGAAAATCACCGAAGCTGGCATGGCGTATGCACATCCATTCCCGTTGTCCTGCGTGCAGTCTGACCCGGAATCCGAGCCGTACTGGCGTGACGTGGGTACGCTGGAAGCCTACTGGAAGGCGAACCTCGATCTGGCTTCGGTGACGCCTGAACTGGACATGTACGACCAGGATTGGCCAATCCGTACGCACATGGAATCGCTGCCACCGGCGAAATTTGTTCAGGACCGTTCCGGCAGCCACGGAATGACGCTGAACTCGCTGGTTTCTGGCGGATGCATAATTTCAGGTTCGGTGGTGGTGCAGTCCGTTCTGTTCCCGCGAGTGCGGGTGAATTCATTCTGTAACATTGATTCGGCAGTGTTGTTACCTGAAGTGTGGGTGGGACGTTCGTGCCGCTTACGTCGTTGCATTATCGACCGCGCCTGCGTTATTCCCGAAGGCATGGTGATTGGTGAAAACGCGGAAGAAGATGCGCGTCGTTTCTACCGTTCAGAGGAAGGTATTGTGCTGGTCACGCGTGAAATGCTACGCAAACTGCAGATCAAACAGGAGCGATAATGCAGGTTTTACACGTTTGTTCAGAGATGTTCCCCCTGTTAAAAACCGGGGGACTGGCGGATGTTATTGGGGCGTTACCCGCAGCGCAAATAGCGGACGGCGTGGATGCCCGCGTGCTGCTCCCGGCGTTTCCTGATATTCGTCGCGGCATTCCCGATGCGCAGGTTGTAACGCGTCGGGATACCTTCGCCGGACGTATCACGCTGCTGTTCGGGCATTTCAACGGCGTGGGTATTTACCTGATTGACGCGCCGCATCTCTATGACCGCCCCGGTAGCCCGTATCACGACACTAACCTGTTTGCGTATACCGATAACGTGCAGCGTTTTGCATTGCTGGGCTGGGTTGGCTGTGAAATGGCCTGTGGCCTTGACCCATTCTGGCGCCCGGATGTGGTGCATGCGCACGACTGGCATGCGGGTCTGGCTCCGGCGTATCTGGCGGCGCGCGGCCATCCGGCGAAATCGGTGTTCACCGTCCACAACCTGGCGTATCAAGGCATGTTTTATGCAAAGCATATGGATGACATCCAATTGCCATGGTCGTTCTTTAATGTGCACGGACTGGAGTTTAACGGGCAGATTTCGTTTCTGAAGGCAGGGTTGTACTACGCCGACCACATTACGGCGGTCAGTCCGACCTACGCGCGGGAAATTACCGAGCCGCAGTTTGCCTACGGGATGGAAGGTCTGTTGCAGCAGCGTCATCGCGAAGGGCGTCTTTCCGGCGTGCTGAACGGCGTTGATGAAAAAATCTGGAGCCCGGAAACCGATCTCCTGCTGGCATCGCGATATACGCGCGACACGCTGGAGGAGAAGGCAGAAAACAAACGTCAGCTTCAGATAGCGATGGGACTTAAGGTCAACGATAAAGTACCGCTGTTTGCCGTGGTGAGCCGTCTGACCAGTCAAAAAGGGCTGGATCTGGTGCTGGAAGCGCTGCCGGGGTTGTTAGAGCAGGGTGGACAGCTGGCATTGCTAGGCGCGGGCGATCCGGTATTACAGGAAGGATTCCTCGCCGCAGCGGCGGAACATCCAGGACAGGTGGGTGTGCAGATCGGCTATCACGAAGCCTTCTCGCACCGCATCATGGGTGGGGCCGATGTGATATTGGTTCCCAGCCGTTTTGAGCCGTGTGGCTTAACGCAGTTGTATGGACTGAAGTACGGCACGCTGCCGCTGGTGCGGCGCACCGGTGGGCTGGCTGATACAGTCTCTGACAGTTCGCTGGAAAATCTGGCGGACGGTATCGCCAGTGGGTTTGTATTTGAAGATAGTAATGCCTGGTCGCTGTTACGCGCGATCCGGCGTGCTTTCGTATTGTGGTCCCGGCCTTCGCTTTGGCGGTTTGTACAACGTCAGGCCATGACCATGGATTTTAGCTGGCAAGTCGCGGCGAAGTCATACCGTGAGCTTTACTATCGCTTGAAATAGATATCCAGGAATCACCTATATGAATGCTCCATTTACTTATGCATCGCCCACACTCAGCGTAGAGGCACTTAAGCATTCTATTGCCTATAAGCTGATGTTCACGATTGGTAAGGACCCGGTCATTGCCAATAAACATGAGTGGCTGAACGCCACGTTGTTCGCGGTGCGCGACCGTCTCGTGGAGCGCTGGCTGCGTTCTAACCGTGCGCAATTATCTCAGGAAACTCGTCAGGTCTATTACTTGTCTATGGAGTTTCTGATTGGCCGCACGCTTTCCAATGCACTGTTATCGCTGGGCATTTATGACGATGTCAAAAATGCGCTGGAAGGTATGGGGTTGGATCTTGAAGATCTGATCGACGAAGAAAACGACCCGGGTCTTGGCAATGGCGGTCTCGGGCGCCTGGCGGCCTGCTTCCTGGACTCTCTGGCAACGCTGGGATTGCCGGGACGCGGTTACGGTATTCGTTATGACTACGGTATGTTCAAGCAGAACATTGTTGATGGCCGCCAGAAAGAGTCGCCGGACTACTGGCTGGAATACGGTAACCCGTGGGAATTCAAACGCCACAACACGCGCTACAAAGTGCGTTTTGGCGGGCGTATTCAGCAGGAAGGTAAGAAAACGCGCTGGATAGAAACCGAAGAGATCCTCGCGGTCGCCTACGACCAGATTATCCCCGGCTACGACACCGACGCCACCAACACGCTGCGTCTGTGGAATGCCCAGGCCAGTAGCGAGATTAATCTCGGTAAATTTAACCAGGGCGACTACTTTGCGGCTGTGGAAGATAAAAACCACTCCGAGAACGTCTCCCGCGTACTGTACCCGGACGACTCCACCTATTCAGGACGCGAGCTGCGGTTGCGCCAGGAGTATTTCCTGGTCTCCTCTACGGTGCAGGACATCCTGAACCGTCATTATCAGCTGCACAAAACCTACGACAATCTGGCGGATAAAATCGCCATTCACCTCAACGATACCCATCCGGTGCTGTCGATCCCTGAGCTGATGCGCTTGCTGATCGATGAGCATAAGTTCAGTTGGGACGATGCGTTTGAGGTCTGCTGCCAGGTCTTCTCGTATACCAACCACACCTTGATGAGCGAAGCGCTGGAGACCTGGCCTGTCGATATGCTGGGCAAAATTTTGCCGCGCCATCTGCAAATCATCTTTGAAATCAACGACTACTTCCTGAAGACGTTGCAGGAACAGTATCCAAACGATACTGCTCTGCTGGGGCGGACGTCGATTATCGATGAATCTAACGGCCGTCGTGTGCGTATGGCATGGCTGGCGGTGGTAGTGAGCCACAAGGTTAACGGCGTTTCCGAGCTGCACTCCAACCTGATGGTGCAGTCGCTGTTTGCTGATTTTGCGAAGATTTTCCCGACTCGTTTTTGCAACGTCACCAACGGCGTGACGCCGCGCCGCTGGCTGGCGCTGGCTAACCCGTCGCTCTCTGAAGTGCTGGATGAGAACATTGGTCGCACCTGGCGAACCGATCTCAGCCAGCTCAGCGAGCTTGAGCAGCACTGCGATTACCCACTGGTAAATCAGGCTGTGCGCCGCGCGAAGCTGGAGAATAAAAAGCGTCTGGCCACGCTCATCGCCCAGCAACTGAACGTGGTGGTGAACCCGAAATCGCTGTTTGATGTGCAGATCAAGCGTATTCACGAATACAAACGCCAGTTGATGAACGTGCTGCATGTGATCACCCGCTACAACCGCATTAAGGCCGATCCTGACGCTGAGTGGGTGCCGCGTGTGAATATCTTCGCCGGTAAAGCGGCTTCTGCTTATTACATGGCGAAACACATCATTCACCTGATCAACGACGTCGCGAAAGTGATCAACAACGATCCGCAAATTGGCGACAAGCTGAAAGTGGTGTTTATCCCCAACTACAGCGTCAGCCTGGCGCAGGTGATTATTCCTGCTGCCGACCTTTCTGAACAGATTTCTCTGGCCGGGACCGAAGCCTCCGGTACCAGTAATATGAAATTTGCTCTTAACGGTGCGCTGACCATCGGTACGCTGGACGGCGCCAACGTTGAGATGCTGGAGCATGTGGGCGCAGAAAATATCTTTATCTTTGGTAATACGGCGGAAGAGGTCGAGGCTTTACGCAGCCAGGGCTACAAGCCGCGTGAGTATTACGAGAAAGACGAAGAGCTGCACCAGGTGCTGACGCAGATCGGCAGCGGCGTATTCAGCCCTGAGGAGCCGGGACGCTATCGCGACCTGGTGGATTCGCTGATTAACTTTGGCGACCACTATCAGGTTCTGGCGGATTATCGCAGCTACGTTGATTGCCAGGATAAGGTTGATGAACTGTATCGTCACCCGGAAGAGTGGACCACCAAGTCGATGATTAATATCGCCAACATGGGGTACTTCTCGTCGGACAGGACGATCAAAGAGTACGCCGAAAACATCTGGCATATCGATTCGGTGCGGTTGTAACACACGATGCCGGGGGCGCTTCGCTTGCCCGGCCTACGTTTATGCACTCTTGTAGGCCGGATAAGGCGCTAGCCGCATCCGGCATTTTTATCAGGACGCCAGCGACAGCTGGTGTTTTTCAATGTACTCCGCCAGCCACTGGGTCATACGCGACTGCTGCTCAGCGTTCAGCCACATACCTTCTTTCGTGCGACGCCACAACGCATCTTCCGCACGACGAACCCATTCGTGATCGACCAGATATTTCAGCTCGGCCTCATAAAACTCATGGCCAAAGTCTTCACCTAACTCGGCAAGCGAGGTGGCTTCGCCGATAATCCATTCGGTGTTGCTGCCGTAGGTGCGGGAATAATGACGTGCCAGCGACTCGGTCAGGAACGGGTAGCGACGGCGTAGTTTGGCCGCGTAGTCTTCGCGATCGCCGCCAATGTCACCACCTGGCAGAATGCACTCTTTCGTCCACGCCGGACCAATACCCTGGTAGTACGATGCCAGTTTTTCCATCGCGTGCTCAGCCAGCTTACGATAGGTGGTCAGCTTACCGCCAAAGACCGACAGCAACGGCGCTTTGCCGTTTTCGTCGTGGATATCCAGCGTGTAATCACGGGTGATCGCCTGCGGTGAGTCAGACTCGTCATCGCACAGCGGACGCACGCCCGAGTAAGTCCAGACGATATCATCACGGCCCAGCTGCTTCTTAAAGTGTGCGTTGTAGACCTTCAGCAGGTAATTGATCTCGCTCTCATCAATTTTCACCGCTTTCGGATCGCCTTTGTATTCAACGTCTGTCGTCCCGATGATCGAGAATTCGTCCATCCATGGGATAACAAACACAATGCGTTTATCTTCGTTTTGCAGAATATAAGCTTGCTTCTGGGTATGTACGCGCGGCACTACGATGTGGCTGCCTTTAATCAGGCGAATGCCGTACGGTGATGGCAGGTGCATACCGTCGTCGAAGAACTCTTTCACCCACGGACCGGTGGCGTTGACCAGGCCACGCGCCTGCCAGGTATATTTTTTGCCGGTATCGATATCTTCAGCTTCAACAATCCACAAACCGTTTTCACGGCGAGCAGAAGTGGCGCGAGTGCGGGTTAATACTTCTCCGCCTTTGCGTACGACCATTTGGGCGTTTGCCAAAACCAGTCGCGCATCGTCTACCCAGCAGTCGGAATATTCGAAACCGCGCACAATCTCAGGTTTCATTACGGAATCCGCGCCAAAACGCAAACCGGTAGAGCTTGGCAAACTGGTGCGTTTGCCCAGATGATCGTACATAAACAAACCAATGCGGATCATCCACGCCGGACGCAGGTGCGGGCGATGGGGCAGGCGAAAGCGCATCGGGAAGGCGATATGCGGTGCCATTTTCAACAGCACTTCACGTTCGGCCAGCGCTTCGCTTACCAGACGAAATTCGTAGTGTTCTAGGTAGCGCAGGCCACCGTGGATGAGTTTGGAGCTAGCGGAAGAGGTGGCGCAGGCTAAATCCTGCGCTTCCAGCATCAGCACGGATAAACCGCGTCCAGCGGCATCTGCCGCGATACCGGCACCGTTGATGCCTCCACCTATCACAATCAGATCTTTGGTTTCCATGCTGGCCTCTCGCACTTTCGTTATAGCTCATTAATGTTCGTTATCGAGCATAATAGCAAAGAATCGCGCCATTGGTAACATCGGATAAACAATTTACAGTGATACATATAACATTATGGCGTTTAACTGCCGTCGGGACGTACACTAAGCAGTAACATGTCTGAAAAGCGTCACCTGCCATATAAAGAAGAGAGAGCAATGGATCAGTTTGAATGTATTAATGTCGAAGAAGCGCATCAGAAGCTGCATCAGGGGAGCGCGGTGTTAGTGGATATCCGTGATCCGCAAAGCTATGCCATGGGTCATGCCCCGCAGGCGTTTCATCTGACGAACGACACGCTGGGGTCATTTATGCGCGAGCATGATTTCGACACCGCCGTGTTGGTGATGTGTTATCACGGCAACAGCAGTAAAGGTGCGGCGCAATATCTTCTTCAGCAGGGTTATGACGCGGTTTACAGCGTTGACGGCGGCTTCGACGCCTGGCATCGACATTTTCCGGCAGAAGTGGCATACGGTTCGTAAGCTAACAAAGATGCAGCCTGAAACGGGTAGGATATATATACTGTCCTCTTTTGTGTGGATGAAGCGACAGCAACCATGTTGATGATTACCTCTTTTGCTAACCCCCGCGTGGCGCAGGCATTTGTTGATTATATGGCGACACAGGGCGTTATCCTGACGATTCAACAACATCAGCAAACGGATGTCTGGTTGGCGGATGAGTCCCAGGCCGAGCGCGTGCATGCTGAACTGGCGAGATTTCTGGAGAATCCGGGCGATCCGCGCTACCTCGCGGCAAGCTGGCAGTCGGGTCAGACCGACAGCGGTCTGCACTACCAGCGTTATCCGTTCCTGGCCACATTGCGCGAACGCGCAGGCCCGGTAACCTGGTTGGTGATGGCCGCGTGTGTGCTGGTGTTTATCGCGATGAACGTGCTGGGCGACCAGGCGGTGATGCTCTGGCTGGCATGGCCGTTTGACCCTTCGCTGAAATTTGAATTCTGGCGTTATTTCACCCACGCTTTTATGCACTTCTCGCTGATGCATATTCTGTTCAACCTGTTGTGGTGGTGGTATCTCGGCGGTGCGGTTGAAAAGCGTCTGGGCAGTGGAAAACTGATTGTTATTACCGTGATCAGCGCCCTGTTGAGCGGCTATGTTCAGCAGAAATTTAGCGGCCCGTGGTTTGGTGGACTGTCTGGCGTGGTATATGCGCTGATGGGCTACGTGTGGTTGCGTGGCGAGCGCGATCCGCAAAGCGGTATTTTCCTGCAGCGTGGTTTGATTATCTTTGCTTTGATCTGGATTGTTGCCGGCTGGTTTGATCTATTCGGCATGTCGATGGCGAATGGTGCTCATATCGCCGGATTGGCCGTGGGTCTGGCAATGGCGTTTGCCGATACGATGAATGTGCGGAAACGAACTTTGTAGGCCGGATAAGCGTTAGCGCATCCGGCAAAATTTCAGGGAACACTAATGAAGCAAACACAACGACATGACGCGATCATCGAGCTGGTAAAAAAACAGGGATACGTCAGTACTGAAGAGCTGGTGGAGCATTTCTCCGTCAGCCCGCAGACGATTCGCCGCGATCTTAACGATCTGGCCGATCAGAACATGATTTTGCGCCATCACGGCGGCGCGGCGCTGCCATCCAGCTCGGTCAACACCCCGTGGCATGACCGTAAAGCGACGCAGACGGCGGAAAAAGAGCGCATTGCACGCAAAGTTGCCACGCAGATCCCGAACGGCTCTACGCTGTTTATTGATATCGGCACTACGCCGGAAGCGGTGGCTCACGCGCTGCTCAATCACAGCAATTTACGTATCGTGACCAACAACCTCAATGTGGCGAATACGCTGATGGCGAAAGAGGATTTCCGCATAATCCTCGCCGGTGGCGAACTGCGTAGCCGCGACGGCGGTATTATGGGCGAAGCGACCCTCGACTTCATTTCTCAGTTCCGACTGGACTTCGGCATCTTAGGGATCAGCGGCATCGACAGCGATGGTTCTCTGCTGGAGTTTGATTATCACGAAGTTCGCACCAAACGCGCGATTATTGAGAATTCACGGCATGTGATGCTGGTGGTGGATCACTCGAAATTTGGGCGTAACGCGATGGTGAATATGGGCAGTATCAGCATGGTGGATGCGGTGTATACCGACACGCTGCCGCCCGCTGGCGTGATGCAGGTTATCGCGGACCATCATATTCAGTTAGAGCTGTGCTGAGATAATTGCCTGATAAGCGTAGCGCATCAGGCATTAACTAAACCCCATATCCCATCATCTTCAGCAGCTTCTGCGCATGTTGCACCGCATCCTGACGATGTGCGACGCCAAGTTTTTGGTACAAATTGCGGATGTGCGTCTTGATGGTCGTTGCCGCGACGGCCAGCTCTCCGGCGATCTGCTCGTTGCTGTAGCCCGAATAAATCAGTCCCAGAACCTGCCATTCGCGCTGGGTCAGCGGACTGGTGCGGATAAGCTCCGGCACTTCCGGATGAGTAAGAAGACGCTCAACGAATCCTTCATCGAAGTGGGCGAATTTATGGCGGTGGTGCTGGTTAATCTCGCGCAAAATGCGCTGGGCGCGGTGCTGATCGAGCTCCGGTAAGGTATTGAGCTGAATCAGCTGACGCAGTTGTTGCGCCATGGCCTCGCCTTCAATAACAAAGTGACTGATAAACCCGGTGCGGTTCGCCAGCTGCAGCGCATCGAGTAATACGCGCTGGGCGTCATTTTTGCGCCCTGCTTGCCAGTAGAGCTGATTAAGCAGCAACAGGTTGCGGTTCAGATCGCTCATCAGGCGCAGGTTGCGCGCATTTTCATTCAACTCTTCCAGCACAATCTCAGCCGGTTCAAACTCGCCGAGCAGGATTTGCGCGCGAGCGATGTTGCGCCACTGGCTTTGCAGGAAGTGGTTATTGGCGAATTCTGGTTTCGGCGTGTGGCGCAGCCAGTTGGCGGCCGAGTTTTTGTCGCCCACCATTTGCCAGTAAATCACCCGCACCTTATCGGCGTTGGAGATCCAGTCGCTGTGATAGTGACCGTTACCCAGCAGGTTTTCCAGACGGTTGAGCAGGCTGCGAGCGTTATCGAGATCGCCCCGTGCCAGTGAACACTGAACCAGCAGCGCCAGACACTGTAGCTGTTGCTGCGGCTGGAAAGTGGAAAGCAGTTCAATACCGCTACGGGCAGAAGCTTCTGATTCATCCAGACGCGCCCATGCCCACAGTAGCTGCGCGCGAATACGTACCAGGAATTCGTGCATCGGCAGCTGTTCCAGGTGCTGTTCTTTGATCAGTTGGAACGCTTTTTCCTGAGTTTCCCAGGCGGCCTGTAAAAAGCCCTGGGCAAACAAAATTTCGCTTTGCTGGATAAGGCTCCACAGTGCGTAATGCCAGACGTCATGATGGCGCGCCATTTGCTCGGTTTGCTGCATCAACGCCAGAGAGCGCGTGAGATCGCCCTTACAGTGCAGGACTTCGCCATGCACCGAGGTAGCGACGATCCGGCTATAGAACCAGGCGATGGGTAACTCATCCAGCGCCAGTTTCGCCAGGCGTTCGGCTTCGTCAGGGTTGCCGTCGTTAATCGCTACCTGCGCCCGTAAAGCGTTGAATTCGGCGTGCAGTGTTGGCTCCATGTCGCCTTTCATTTCCTGCTCTGCGCGCGCCAGCAGGGTGTTAACCTCTCCATAGCGGTGCTGGCTTTGCATCAGCCAGGCTTGCAACAGAACCAGACGCGGATTTTCCAGCAGGCTTTCCCACGGCAGGGCTTTCAGCGACTCTTCCAGTAACGTCAGCTCGCTATGGTTAAACAGTCCCCACGCATGATTAAGCAGGATATCGCGTAGCATATGGGCGTCGCCGGCCGCCAGCGCGTGGTGGATAGCTTCGCTGGGGAAGCCTTGCGCCATCCAGCTTTCAGCTGCGGCGCGGTGTATTTCGGGCAGTTCGTTCGCCAGCTCCCATTGGCAGCGCTGGCGTAAAAAGCTGCCAAACAGCGGGTGATAGCTGAACCACTCGCCAACGTCATCCATTCGCTGCAGGAATAACCCCTGGCGCTCAATTTCTTCCAGCCGCATCTGGCCGTTTTCTTCCCCGGTAACGCGGACGATTAGCGCATCGTTCATGGAGCGCAGAATGGCGCTTTTCAGCAGGAAGTGACGGGTGCCGAGGTCGACGCTGTCCAGCACTTCATCAACCAGGTAATCAGATAAATGGCTGGCGTTGATCCCGGCGAGGCGACGTGCCGACTGGTGAGCAGAGTTATTGTTCTGGCGGGCGGAAAGGGCAATCAGTTGTAACGCTGTGGCCCAGCCAGCAACGTCATCACACATCCGGCTGCTTTCAGCCGCTTCAATGGGGGAGGACAAACGTCGGTCGAAAAATTGTTTGGCTTCCTGATGGTTAAAGGCTAACTGTTGGCTGCCTATCTCCAGTAGTTGATCGCGTACCCGCAGGTTAGCAATGCCCAACTGCGGCAGGTTGCGCGACAGCACGACCAGCGTAAGGTTCTCAGGCTGGTGACGCAGGAAAAAACGCATCGCTTCGTGAATAGCCGGATTAGAGATCAGATGATAATCATCCACCACCAGGTAGAGCGGGCGGTGCCACTCGGCCAGTTCGATAAATAGCTGGGCAAACAGTGACGTCAGGCTGGCGTACTGACGTTTTTGCACCATCGCTTCGCTGGTGGTGCAGTGTCCACCGGTTGCCTGTTGGATAGCGGCGATCAGATAACTGGCAAAGCGCTCTTGCTGATTATCGCCCTCATCCAGAGAGTACCAGCCTAAATCATTTTTCCCTGCCGCCCATTGTGAAACCAGCGTCGTTTTTCCATAACCAGCAGGACTTGTTATCAGGGCAAGCCTGAAATTGTTCGCGCCGGAAAGTTTAGCCAACAGGCGCTCACGAACCACCGTATGGTCGAGTCGAACCGGACGACTTAATTTAGACGGAATCAACATAAGTTAGTCACTTCACTGTGTGAAAATAGGGAAGAATGATTTTTTTTGCGCTTCGTAATTAATAGATATAAGGTCGGCCAGATTGGTGTTTTATGCAAGCTAAGCGGACTTTTTGTGTGTCTGATTTTGCACTATGTCACAAATCTATACATCTATTGCAATAAATGCTTTAAAGAGTCGCAACAGGCGTGGCGACTGGATCCGTTGTAATTTTGACTGTGTCGAAAAATCCCTCTCTTTTTATGTGGTTACTCAAATAGCTAATGAATATCACCGAATTTTGTGGCCGACTTAAAAGTTTTATGTGAACTATCTTATCCGGCACAGATATTTCAGGTTAGAAACTATTTCCCTATTTACACATTGTTTCTCATCGTCATATCGCTATTTGATATTGTCGATTAATCCTTTGTTACTAATGCGTCATCCGAAGAGCGTTATGCGGGGGTTTCGCGAATTTACGGGCAATTACCTCCCCTTTAAGTGGTGGTGATCACACTTTTATGCTCATCCCCGCTCCTCCTCCCTCCCTAATCCGTGCCAGGATGAGGAATGTCAACAACGAGCCAGGCAAACTAGCGATAACGTTGTTTTATTACCTAAGGATCTGGAACCCCTATGTCACAGCCTACTTTCAACAAAGATCAATTTCAGGCTGCCCTGACGCGTCAGTGGCAGCGCTTCGGTTTACTGTCGGCTCAAGAAATGACGTCGCGCCAGTGGTGGCAGGCAGTGAGTGGGGCGTTGGCTGAGTTACTCAGCGCCCAGCCTGCGGCGAAACCGGCAAAAAATCAGCGTCACGTTAACTACATCTCGATGGAGTTTTTGATTGGTCGCCTGACCGGCAACAATTTACTCAACCTCGGCTGGTATCAGGCGGTGAGCGATGAGCTGAAAGTGCATGACGTCAACCTGACTGATCTGCTGGAAGAAGAGATCGATCCGGCGTTGGGTAACGGTGGATTGGGACGCCTGGCGGCCTGCTTCCTTGATTCGATGGCGACAGTCGGCCAGTCGGCGACGGGCTATGGCCTCAACTACCAGTACGGCCTGTTCCGTCAGTCGTTTGCCGATGGCCAACAGATGGAAGCCCCGGATGACTGGCTTCGCGGCAGCTACCCGTGGTTCCGTCACAACGAGGCGCTGGACGTGCAGGTTGGGATTGGCGGCAAAGTCACCAAAGAAGGGCACTGGGAGCCTGCGTTTACCATCACCGGCCAGGCCTGGGATCTGCCGGTTCTCGGTTACCGTAACGGCGTAGCGCAACCGCTGCGTCTGTGGCAGGCCAGCCATGCGCACCCGTTTAACCTGACCAAATTTAATGACGGCGATTTCCTGCGCGCAGAGCAGCAGGGCATCGACGCTGAAAAACTGACGAAAGTGCTGTACCCGAACGATAACCACACCGCGGGTAAAAAGCTGCGCCTGATGCAGCAGTACTTCCAGTGCGCCTGCTCCGTAGCCGACATTCTGCGCCGCCATCATCTGGCAGGGCGTAAGCTGCACGAACTGGCTGATTACGAAGTCATTCAACTTAACGATACTCACCCGACTATCGCGATCCCTGAACTGCTGCGCGTGCTGATTGATGAGCACCAGATGAGCTGGGACGATGCGTGGGCGATTACCAGCAAGACCTTCGCTTACACCAACCACACCCTGATGCCGGAAGCGTTAGAGTGCTGGGATGAGAAACTGGTGAAAGCACTCCTGCCGCGCCACATGCAAATCATCAAAGAGATTAACGACCGCTTTAAGACGTTGGTTGATAAAACCTGGCCGGGTGATGCTGAAGTCTGGGCGAAGCTGGCAGTGGTGCACAATAAACAGGTGCGTATGGCCAACATGTGCGTGGTCAGCGGTTTTGCGGTCAACGGTGTGGCGGCGCTGCACTCCGATCTGGTGGTGAAAGATCTGTTCCCGGAATATCACCAGCTCTGGCCGAACAAATTCCATAACGTCACTAACGGGATTACTCCGCGTCGCT
This sequence comes from Citrobacter sp. Cpo040, assembly GCF_030332915.1. Lineage (NCBI taxonomy): Bacteria > Pseudomonadati > Pseudomonadota > Gammaproteobacteria > Enterobacterales > Enterobacteriaceae > Citrobacter > Citrobacter sp. Cpo040. Next base: position 85,062 of record NZ_JAOWGX010000035.1, on the reverse strand, counting down.
GGATTAAGCAATGCAACCCGGCGCTTGCCGCACTGCTGGATAAATCGCTGAAAAAAGAGTGGGCTAACGACCTCGACCAGCTGATTAACCTGGAAAAATACGCGGACGATGCGAAGTTCCGTCAGCAGTATCGTGACATCAAGCTGGCGAACAAAGAGCGTCTGGTGAAGTTTATTAAAGCGCGTACCGGTATTGAAATAACGACTAACGCTATCTTTGATATTCAGATTAAACGTCTTCATGAGTACAAGCGCCAGCACCTGAATCTGCTGCATATTCTGGCGTTGTACAAAGAAATCCGTGAGAACCCGCAGGCAGATCGCGTGCCGCGCGTATTCTTGTTTGGCGCAAAAGCTGCTCCGGGTTACTACCTGGCGAAAAATATCATCTTCGCCATCAACCAGGTTGCACAAACCATCAATAACGACCCGAAAGTCGGTGACAAGCTGAAGGTCGTCTTCCTGCCGGATTATTGTGTCTCGGCGGCGGAAATGCTGATCCCGGCGGCGGATATCTCTGAGCAGATTTCAACTGCAGGGAAAGAGGCTTCCGGCACCGGTAACATGAAGCTGGCGCTGAACGGTGCGTTAACCGTAGGTACGCTGGATGGCGCAAACGTCGAAATCGCCGAGAAGGTGGGTGACGAGAATATCTTTATCTTTGGTCATACCGTGGAAGAGGTGAAGGCGCTCAAAGCCAAAGGCTACGACCCGGTGAAATGGCGTAAAAAAGACAAAGTGCTGGATGCTGTCCTGAAAGAGCTGGAAAGCGGGAAATACAGTGATGGCGACAAGCATGCCTTTGACCAGATGCTGCACAGTATCGGCAAGCAGGGCGGCGATCCGTATCTGGTGATGGCGGACTTCGCGGCCTACGTTGAAGCTCAGAAGCAGGTTGACGTGTTGTATCGTGACCAGGACGCCTGGACCCGGGCGGCGATTCTGAATACCGCGCGTTGCGGCATGTTCAGCTCGGATCGCTCCATCCGCGATTATCAGGCTCGTATCTGGCAGGCGAAACGTTAAGGAATCGCGATGGAAAGCAAACGTCTGGATAATGCCGCGCTGGCGGCGGGGATCAGCCCCAATTACATTAATGCCCACGGTAAACCGCAGTCTATTGGCGCCGAAACCAAACGGCGTTTGCTTGACGCCATGCATCGCACCACCGCTGCCACTCAGGTGGCGGTAACCCCGGTGCCGAATGTCATGGTCTATACCGCTGGCAAGAAAATGCCGCTGGCGGTTGAGGGAAGCGGAGAGTTTAACTGGCTGCTGACCACCGAAGAGGGCGTGCAGCACAAAGGGCATGCCGTCGGCGGTAAATCTTTTAACCTTCCGGCGAAGCTGCCGGAGGGGTATCACACGTTGACCCTGACCCAGGGCGAGCTGCGTTCCCATTGTCGTATCATCGTGGCACCAAAGCGCTGCTATGAACCGCAGGCGTTGTTAGCCGGGCAGAAGCTGTGGGGCGCATGCGTTCAGCTCTACACCTTGCGATCGGAAAAGAACTGGGGGATTGGCGATTTCGGCGATCTCCGCACCATGCTGGAGGATGTGGCGCAACGCGGCGGCGCGTTTATCGGGCTTAATCCGATTCACGCGCTGTATCCGGCGAATCCGGAGAGTGCCAGCCCGTACAGCCCGTCGTCACGTCGCTGGTTGAACGTTATTTATATTGATGTAAACGCCGTAGATGATTTCCGTCTGAGTAAAGAGGCGCAGGCGTGGTGGAAGAAACCCGCGACTCAGCAAGCTCTGCAACGCGCCCGCGATGCCGAGTGGGTTGATTATTCTGCTGTTACCGCACTGAAGATGACGGCGCTACGTATGGCGTGGAAAAGCTTCTCTGCGCGTGATGATGAGCAGATGGCGGCATTTCGCCAGTTTGTGGCTCAGGAAGGGGATAGCCTCTACTGGCAGGCGGCCTTTGATGCGCTGCATGCGCATCAGGTGAAAGAGGACGCATTGCGCTGGGGCTGGCCGGTGTGGCCAGAAGCTTTCCAGTCAGTGGACTCGCCAGAGGTAAAACGCTTCTGCGAAGAACATCGTGATGACGTAGATTTCTACCTGTGGTTACAGTGGCTGGCGTATACCCAGTTTGCTGACTGCTGGAAAACCAGCCAGGGCTTTGCAATGCCGATAGGGTTGTATCGCGACCTGGCCGTTGGCGTGACCGAAGGCGGGGCGGAAACCTGGTGTGACCGCGAGTTGTATTGCCTGAAAGCTTCAGTAGGCGCGCCGCCGGATATTCTCGGTCCGCTTGGGCAAAACTGGGGACTGCCGCCGATGGATCCGCACATCATCACGGCACGCGCCTACGAACCGTTTATCGAACTGCTGCGCGCCAATATGCAGAACTGCGGCGCGTTGCGTATCGACCATGTCATGTCGATGCTGCGTCTGTGGTGGATCCCTTACGGTGAAACTGCCGATCACGGTGCCTACGTGCATTATCCGGTCGATGATTTGCTTTCAATTCTGGCGCTGGAAAGTAAACGTCACCACTGCATGGTGATTGGTGAAGATCTGGGTACCGTGCCGGTGGAGATCGTCAGCAAGCTGCGTGACAGCGGCGTCTACTCCTACAAAGTGCTTTATTTTGAGAATGACCATGAGAAAAACTTCCGTGCGCCGAAAGCGTACCCGGAACAATCAATGGCAGTCGCGGCGACGCATGACCTTCCTACGCTTAAAGGTTATTGGGATAGCGGCGATCTGACGCTAGGTAAAGCACTGGGCCTGTATCCGGATGAAGTCGTGCTGCGCGGGTTGTATCAGGACCGGGAACTGGCGAAACAGGGGCTGCTGGATGCGCTGCACAAATACGGCTGCCTGCCAAAACGTGCCGGTCACAAGGCGTCCCTGATGTCGATGACGCCGATTCTGAATCGCGGCATGCAACGCTACATCGCTGACAGCAACAGTGCGCTGCTGGGCTTGCAACCGGAAGACTGGCTGGATATGGCTGAGCCGGTCAACATTCCGGGGACCAGCGACCAGTACAAAAACTGGCGGCGTAAGCTCACCGCCACGCTGGAACAGATGTTTGCCGATGAGGGCGTGAATAAGCTGATTAAGGATTTGGATAAGCGGCGAAAAGCGGCCGCGAAGAAGAAGTAAAAAAGCCGGGGATTTCCCCGGCTTTTTTATGGTGATGGCTCGTAGCACGTAGGCCTGATAAGCGTAGCGCCATCAGGCTCAGTTTTATCAGACCACCATACCCAGCAGCAGACACCCTACCAGACCGCAGACAGAGATAATGGTTTCCAACATTGACCATGACTTGATGGTTTCACCGATGGTCAGGTTGAAGTACTCCTTGAACAGCCAGAACCCAGGATCGTTCACGTGGGAGAAGATGACGGAACCGGAACCAACCGCAATAACCATCAGCTCAGGGCTTACGCCGGTCGTTGCAATCAGCGGTGCCACAATCCCACCAGCAGTAATCGCTGCAACGGTTGCGGAACCCAGTGCGATACGCAGTACTGCAGCGATAGACCATGCCATCAGCAGCGGAGAAACGTTAGAGCCGTGCATCATTGAAGCGATGTATTTGTCCACGCCGCTATCAACCAGAACCTGTTTGAAGGCACCGCCACCACCGATGATCAACAGCATCATCGCGATGATTTTGATTGAGGACACCAGCGTGTCGTTAATCTGATCCATCGAACGTCCGCGGTTCAGACCAAAAGTGAACATCGCAATCAGCACTGCAATCAGCGTTGCCATGACCGGGTCACCGAGGAATTCTGCAACCGTCAGGAAAGCATGGCCTTTCGGCAGAATCATCTCCGCCACGGCGCGCATTGCCATCAGGATAACCGGGACCAGAGAGGTCCAGACGCTGACGCCAAAGCCTGGCATCTCTTCTTCAGTGAAGGTTTTTGCGCTGTACAGACCTTCCGGGATTGGCTTATCTATGCCTTTCAGGAAACGCGCGTATACCGGACCGGCGAGAATAACGGTCGGGATTGCCAGAATCGTACCAAACAGCAGAGTTTTACCCATATCTGCGTGGAAAATGGTGGCAATAGCGGTTGGACCCGGGTGCGGCGGCAGGAAGCCGTGAGTAACGGACAGCGCAGCCGCCATCGGCACACCAACGTACAGCAGCGGGATGTTAGCAGCGGCAGCAATGGTGAATACCAGCGGCAGCATCAGCACGAAGCCGACTTCGTAGAACAGGGCAAAACCGACGGTGAATCCGGTTAATACCACTGCCCACTGAATGTGTTTTTTGCCGAATTTAGCAATCAGCGTGGTTGCGATGCGCTGTGCGCCGCCGCAGTCCGCCAGCATTTTGCCCAGCATGGCGCCAAAACCCATAATCAGGGCGAGGCTGCCAAGGGTTCCGCCGACGCCGGCTTTAATCGAACCGATGACTTTATCCAGTGGCATCCCTTGCATCAATCCGACAGCAAGCGCCACCAGGACGAGAGCGATGAAGCCGTTCATTTTGAAACGGATCATCAGGAGGAGTAACAAGATTACACCGATAGCAACGATGACTAATGGCATGATTTACCTGGCCTTTACTTTGTTATGGGTAACGTCAGTGTTTAGATGACAAATTCCGATTGTCCCGACCGGGAACAGAGTATTCTCAGCACCAATGCTGGTTGCCTTCAAAACTAATCAGTTTAACTGGCTATTATGGGTGTGTTAGGTGCTGATACGAATGATACGGGTAACATGCTGCGCTTGAAAATCACCTGGACAGGCAAAATTTAAAATATGAGAGGCTGGTCAAATTATGCGGGGGATTGTTGCAGGGCACAGGCAGAGAAATGCAGTGTTGTAGGCCGTTACGCTGCCATTCGGCAGCAATGCCCGATAGCGACGCGGGTGCGTCTTATCGGGCCTACGGATACTCTACAGATTCGGGCGTTAGTAGTAAGAGTGCTCGCCGCGCTGGTGTTCGGTTAAATCGCGAACGCCTTTCAGTTCAGGGAATTCAGCCAGCAGCTGCTTCTCGATACCTTCTTTCAGCGTTACATCTACCATTGAACAGCCGTTACAGCCGCCGCCAAACTGCAGAATGGCGTAGCCTTCATCGGTGATTTCCATCAGAGAGACACGACCACCGTGGCCAGCCAGCTGTGGGTTGATCTGCGATTGCAGCATGTACTCCACGCGTTCCATCAGCGGCGCATCATCGGCAACTTTACGCATTTTGGCGTTTGGTGCTTTCAGGGTCAGCTGGGAGCCTAACTGGTCGGTAACGAAATCGATTTCTGCATCTTCCAGATACGGTGCGCTCAGTTCATCAACATATGCGGTCAGCAGGTCAAATTTAATGGCGGTGTCGGTTGCTTCCACGGCGTCCGGCGGACAATAAGAAACGCCGCATTCAGCGTTAGGCGTGCCGGGATTAATCACAAATACGCGGATTTGTGTCCCTTCTTCCTGATTTGCCAGCAGTTTGGCAAAGTGCGCTTGTGCAGCATCGGAAATATGGATCATAGTAATGGCCTAATAGTTGACTATTTTACTTGGTTATAATACGCCCATCATCGAGGCTCTACAAGGTTCGACACAGGCACCATACCTGGACAGTCGCCGCGCCATTGCGTAAAAGCAGCTGCGCGATTTCCGCGACGGTACTTCCGGTAGTGACGACATCATCCACAATAACCATATGGAGTCCCTGCACCGGCAATTCAAGGCGAAAGGCATTTTTCAGGTTACGTTTACGTAATCGGGCGCTGAGATGGTGCTGTGTGGCGGTTGCCCGAACCCGCGAGATGGTCCGGCTGTCCCAGTCGCAACCCAGCCAGCGCGCCAGCGGACGGCACAGTAAATCGCTCTGATTAAACCCCCTGCGCCAGTGTCGGCGTTGCCAGAGCGGGACGCTGACCAGCCTGTCCGGTAGAAGAAGGCCGCTGGCGCGCCGGGCCTGTAGTACCTCCAGTAATAGCAAACGTGAAAGAGCTGAGGCTGTTTCGCTGCGTCGTGAAAACTTGAGCTGGTGGATAAGCCCGCTCAACGGCGGAACATAGTCGCTGACGGTAACCAGTCTCTGCCACGGCGGCGGTTTTTGCAGGCAGCGCCCACAGGGAATGACGGTATGAGCGGCAGGGAGTCCACATTGAGGGCACAGGCTGGCGTGTTGACGCGTTGCCCGCGTACAGACTGAGCAGATCCCCCAATGCCCTAATGTCAGGGGCATTCGGCATAGCCAGCACAATCCCGGTACTGTTAGCATAGATGCATCCTTTCAGGCTAAAAGAGAACAATAACTGATGAATGACATCTGGTGGCAGACCCAGGGTTCGGGAAATTGCCATCTTGTGCTGCTGCACGGATGGGGACTGAATGCGCAAGTGTGGCATTGCATAAGCGAGGAACTGAGCTCGCATTTTACGCTGCATCTTGTCGACTTACCGGGATTTGGTCGTAGCCAGGGTTTCGGTGCAATGTCACTGGAAGAGATGGCTGAGCGGGTATTGAAACAGGCACCGGAGAAAGCTATCTGGCTCGGATGGAGTCTGGGCGGGCTGGTCGCGAGTCAGGTAGCGTTAACGCATCCTGAGCGTGTTCAGGCGCTGGTGACCGTCGCGTCTTCTCCTTGCTTTAGCGCGCGGGATGAGTGGCCGGGAATCAAGCCAGAGGTGCTGGCAGGCTTCCAGCAGCAGCTGAGCGAAGATTTCCAGCGTACGGTGGAGCGTTTTCTGGCATTGCAAACGATGGGCACAGAAACCGCGCGTCAGGATGCGCGAGCGCTAAAGAAAACGGTGCTGGCTTTACCCATGCCGGACGTCGAGGTGCTCAATGGTGGACTTGAGATCCTGAAAACGGTCGATCTGCGAGAACCGCTGTGCGCGGTGGAAATGCCTTTCCTGCGGTTGTACGGCTATCTTGACGGGCTGGTGCCGCGCAAAGTCGTCCCGATTCTGGATGCACTGTGGCCGCAGAGCGAGTCTTTGGTGTTTGCCAAAGCGGCGCATGCGCCGTTTATCTCGCATCCCGCCGAATTCTGTGCAGCGCTTGTGGCGTTAAAACAGAAACTATAAATTTGATGTGTTGCCCGGTGGTGCCATGCTCGCCGGGCCTAAGATTAATGGCTGCGCGTAGCCAGATCCTCAGCGGTCAGGCCAGTAATTCTGAAGATGGTTAGTGGGTCTATACCATCAGCCAGCATAGTTGATGCAATACGTAATGCTTCCTCTCGTTTGCCTTGTTGCAGACCCGTTTGTAACCCTTCTTGCAACCCTTTCCTATGGCCTTCCTGAAGACCATTAAGGTGCCCTTCCTGTCGTAATCTTTCGGCGATAGTCATCAACTTGTCCTTATGTTGGGGTAAACGTTCGGCGACTTCATGAAGAAACTCGCCAAAATGTGTGGTGTTACCGGCCTGCATTAAATAATTAAACAAGGCTTTCAACTGGTTGTCATTAGCGTGTCCTTTAACAAGCAGGATGGCCAGTTTTTCTACCAGCCCCATCAAATCGCGTTTACGAATATGCTTTTGGATGAGCTCCAACAGCGCCATCCGGCGATGCTGCATAATCTCGTCATCGGGCACAACAGTGATATCGATCAGTGGAAACGCGGTGCTATACCTGAGAAAAAAGATGACGAGACTCTACTTCCCAGGTTACCAGTAATCATCCACGAATTAATAACGATGCGTGGCTGGCTGGAGGATAGATCTTCTTTGCTGAAATAATGAAATCTGTGTGGAATCCATTACGCAAAAAAGCCGGATATCAGCGTAAACGCGCTATCCGGCCTGGATGTTTGCATCATTTGTAGGCCGGATAAGCGTAGCGCCATCCGGCAAAGAGCATCTGATTAGCGTAAAGCCCACCACTCGCGCAGGCAGGCTTTACCTTCCGGGCAACTTTTGCAGCTTCCGGAAAGACACCCGTCGGCATCTTCCTGAATCCGCACCGCTTTGCCCATCTTTTCTAACTGATTCAGCATGGCGTCAATCATGGGCTGCGGGGTATGCAGCGTGTGGCTAATTTGTGTCGCCTCCATGCGCCCCCGCAAAGCCAGTAAATCACGAACCTGAATAAGCGATGCCATTGTCGATAACCTTAGTGGCAATCGCCAGTCGTGCTGGAACAGCAAGAACTCGCCGTCCTGTTGGTTGCCAGCAGTGCGAGGTCCACGCGGCTGCGAGCTCGACGCAGCAGGCCCAGCAACACGATGTTAAACAGGATGACCGCTAAAATGCACACCAGGCTGTAGGTCGGGTGCTCTTTGTAGCTGACCGTCTGATAAAACAGCGTCGACAGAGAGTAGGCGATATTCAGGCCCCACAGAATCGAGAAGCTCATCCAGCCACGGCTGGATTCACGTGCGATAGCGCCCATCACTGAAATGCACGGTACATACAGCAGAACAAAGATCAGGTAGCTGTACGCGGCGGCGGCGCTGCCAAATTTCTCGCCCATCACGCCCATTGCACCAGTCGCCATTTCACCGTCGCCCTTGCTGGCTTCGATAGGGTTAGCCAGCACGCTCAGGCTGAAAGTGTCTTTCAGGCTTTGCCAGGTTTCATCTACCGCGCTGAGCAGCTCATCACCGAGGTGGAAATCTGCCGGGTTGAACTCTTCTTCCTGAATGTTTTCTGCGGTATAGAGCGTGTTCAGCGTACCGACAACCACTTCTTTCGCCATCGCGCCGGTGAACAGACCTACGGTTGCCTGCCAGTTATCTTCGTGAACACCAATCGGTTTGAAGACTGGGGTAATGACGCGGCTCACGGAAGCCAGAGCAGAGTCGTTGATGTTGTCGACGATTTTCCCGCTCAGTGAGAAGCTGTTAAAGGCACTGAGGAAAATGCTGACGATGATGATGACTTTACCTGCACGCAGAACGAAGCCTTTCAGACGTTGCCAGGTTTGAATGATCAGACTCTTAATGTGCGGCACGTGATATACCGGCAGCTCCATCACGAACGGCGTTGCTTCGCCACGCATGATGGTGTGTTTGAGCATCAGGCCGGTCAACACCGCCATGACGATACCCAGCACGTACAGCGAGAAGACCGCCAGCGCGCCGTTCTGACCAAAGAACGCGGCGGCAAAGACGGCGAAAATCGCCAGACGTGCACCACAGGACATAAACGGCGCCATCATGATGGTCATCAGACGCTCACGCGGGGCATCCAGCGTACGTGCGCCCATCACTGACGGTACGTTACAACCAAAGCCGACGATCAGCGGGACGAACGATTTGCCCGGCAGTCCCAGCGCCTGCATCAGACGGTCCATCACAAATGCGGCGCGCGCCATGTAGCCGGAGTCTTCAAGGAAGGAGAGGAACAGATACATCATGCCGATTTGCGGTACCAGCGGCAGCACGGTGTTAATCCCGCCGCCAAGGCCCTGGGCCAGGAAGATGGTCAGCCAGTCCGGGAAATGCAGCGTATAGCCAATCCACTGAATACCATGGATAAAGAGTGCCACGGAGCCAACATCAAACAACGGCTGCAGCGCGCCGCCAATGTTGATGGCAAGCAGGAACATCAGGTACATCACGAACAGGAAAATCGGCAGACCGAGGAAGCGGTTGAGGATAATTTTATCTACCGCGGTGGTGAAACGGCTCGGCTCTGCCGTCAGGGTATTACTGACGGTATCGCAGATAGCAGCAATGCACTGGTAACGTGCATCGGCAATATGTAGCGCCGGGTCGTCCATTGTCTCGCTCAGGCGAGCAACAGCGGCATCAAGGTTTTGTGCTGCATCACCGGCGTAAGCACGGCTGTAGATATCGCCTTCGAGCATCTGCAGGCCTAGCCAGCGGCGCTGTTTAAGCGGCATATCTTTGGCCATTGCGTCGGCGAGGGAATCAGCTTCTTGCAGCAGCGGCTGGGCATAATGGACCAGCTCAACGGTGTCGTTTTCTTTGTAGCGATCGATCGCCAGCTTCAGTGCTTCAATGCCGCGGGCGCGGGTGGAAACCAGTGGAACCACCGGACAGCCAAGACGAGCGGAGAGGGCGTCGATATCGATACGGATTTGCTGTTTCTCAGCAATATCCAGCATGTTCAGTGCGACGATGCAGGGAATACCCAGCTCAAGCAGTTGCAACGTCAGGTAGAGGTTGCGTTCAAGGTTTGAAGCATCGACCACGTTGATCAAGAGATCCGCGTCGCCGCTTAAAATATAGTGGCAGGCAATCTGCTCATCGAGAGAGGTTTGCGATGAGATTGTCGTCAGAGAATAGGTGCCGGGTAAATCGACCAGCGTGACCTGGTGGTCCGTCGTGGCGAAATGGCCTTCTTTACGCTCAACGGTAACGCCAGCCCAGTTGCCTACACGCTGGCGCGCGCCGGTGAGCTGGTTGAATAAAGTTGTCTTGCCGGAATTAGGATTACCAATTAAACCAATGGTTAGTTTTTTCATTTTTATAGACTCACTGTATTAACAGGAAACCGCTTCCACTTCTAATAACGCCAGATCCTTCTTACGCAATACCAGACTTACGCGACGCGTTTCGATATGGATAGGATCGCCGAGCGGGGCGACGCGTACCACGTTGAAGGATGAGCCGGGTAGCATGCCAAGTGACAACAGTTTCTGACGATAAGCCGGGCTGATTTCACGGGCAAAACCGGTAATTTTCCACGCACTGTCAGGAGTGAATTGCATAGGGACCTACTTATATCTCGCTAACTGGATGATAACCTCATGGGGCGACAGGGCGGCATGAGACCAGATGATTAGCCAACGTAAGGAAAGAGTAAATAATCAACAAATCAATGATAATGAGAATGGTTTCTATCATCAATAGAATAAATGTGACGGAATGTACAATTGGATAATAATTTGAGCCAATTTTGATATTCCTCAATATTTATTCTGGTTGGAAACGAGTGATTCGCGGAAGTAATTATTGGGGATCTTAATGTTTAATTAAGGTTTCATCTGTTAATGAAGTGATAAATATATTGTGGTGCAAAGCGGGGCATGGATTAAATATGCCGGATGACGACGCTCATGCGTCTTATCCGGCCTGCAAATTAATTGCGATAACCTGGCCGGACAGGGCGTTTACACCACCATCCGGCACAGGGTTTAAACTTAGCGTTTTTTACCCATCGCCGCCGCCAACGCATCCATCATCGCGCTGTTGCCCGCAGGCTGTGCGTCACGGCCACGCGGTTTCGCCGCTTTTGGTGCCGGGCGATTGCCCTGAGCGCGATCGTTATTCCCGCCGCCGCGACGCGCATTGGTTTCACCCGGCTGCTCGTCCAGACGCATGGTCAGCGCGATACGCTTACGTTGCAGGTCCACTTCCAGCACTTTCACCTTCACAATGTCGCCCGCTTTCACCACGGTGTGTGGATCTTCGACGAACTTATTCGACAGTGAAGAGATATGCACCAGACCATCCTGATGCACGCCGATATCAACAAATGCGCCGAAGTTGGTGACGTTGGTGACTGCCCCTTCAAGAATCATTCCCGGCAGCAGATCGTTCATGGTTTCTACACCATCGGCAAACTGCGCGGTTTTAAATTCAGGACGCGGATCGCGGCCCGGCTTTTCCAGCTCTTTGATGATGTCGGTGACGGTCGGCACCCCGAAGCGTTCGTCGGTAAAATCAGCGGCTTTCAGATTACGCAATTCGCTGCTGTTACCCATCAGATCACGCAACGATTGCTCGGTGGCAGCCAGAATGCGTTCCACAACCGGATAAGCTTCCGGGTGAACGGTAGAGGCATCCAGCGGGTTATCGCCGTGGTTGATACGCAGGAAGCCCGCGCACTGTTCAAAGGCTTTAGGACCCAGGCGGCTGACTTTTAACAGTTGCTGACGGTTCTGGAATTGACCGTTCTCATCACGCCAGGCAACGATATTCTGCGCCATCATGCGCGTCAGACCAGCAACACGGGTCAGCAGCGGTACGGAGGCGGTATTCAGATCGACGCCGACGGCGTTCACGCAGTCTTCCACCACCGCATCCAGCTTACGCGCCAACTGAGTCTGGCTTACGTCGTGCTGATACTGGCCCACGCCGATAGATTTCGGATCGATTTTCACCAGCTCAGCCAGCGGATCCTGCAGACGACGGGCGATAGACACCGCACCACGCAGAGATACGTCGAGGTCCGGGAACTCCAGCGCCGCCAGTTCGGATGCGGAGTAAACCGACGCGCCGGCTTCACTGACGATCACTTTCTGCGCGGTCACTTGCGGGAACTGCTTTTGCACGTCGAGGAAGAAACGCTCGGTTTCGCGCGACGCCGTACCGTTACCAATCGCCACCAGTTCAACGTTGTGTTTTTCACACAGCGCCGCAACGGCAACGGCGGCTTTGGCGGCCTGACCGGTATGCGGATAAATGGTGTCGGTCGCGACCAGCTTGCCGGTACCGTCAACCACTGCCACTTTTACACCGGTACGCAGACCTGGATCGAGGCCCATGGTGGCGCGCAGCCCGGCCGGAGCGGCCATCAGCAGGTCATGCAGGTTACGGGCAAAGACGTTGATAGCTTCATCTTCCGCACGTTCGCGCACGGTACCCATCAGCTCCGTTTCGAGGTGCATCAGCACTTTGATGCGCCAGGTCCAGCTAACCACGCCTTTACGCCAGCTGTCTGCTGGGGCGTTGTTCAGGCGTAGTCCCAGGTGATCCCGGATAATCTGCTCGCCGTGGCTCTCTTTTGGTGGCTCATCGAATTGCGGATCGGCATTCAGTGAAAGCTGTAACACACCTTCGTTACGACCACGGAACATGGCCAGCGCACGGTGGGATGGTACTGTAGAAATCGGTTCGTGGTGATCGAAGTAGTCGCGGAACTTAGCGCCTTCCTCTTCTTTACCGCTTACCACGGTGGCAACCAGATGGGCGTTTTTCCACAGATAATCACGTACTTTCGCCAGCAGAGCAGCGTCTTCAGCGAAGCGCTCCATTAGAATGTAGCGCGCGCCGTCGAGGGCGGCTTTGGTATCCGCCACGCCGTTTTCGGCGTTGAGATATTTTGCGGCTTCCATTTCCGGGTCGTGAGACGGTTCGTTCCACAGTAGGTCTGCCAACGGCTCCAGTCCGGCCTCAATGGCGATCTGCCCACGGGTGCGGCGCTTTGGTTTATACGGCAGATAGAGATCTTCGAGTTCGGTCTTACTTAACGTACCGTTGATCGCTTTCGCTAGATCGTCGGTCAGTTTGCCTTGCTCGCCGATAGATTTCAGGATTGCCTGACGGCGGTCTTCCAGTTCACGCAGATATCCCAGACGGGTTTCCAGATTACGCAGTTGCGTATCGTCCAGACCGCCGGTGATTTCCTTACGATATCGTGCGATAAACGGCACGGTGTTCCCTTCGTCAAGCAGGCGAACGGCAGCTTCTACCTGTTCAGCACGAGCCTGAATTTCACCTGCGATAATGCGGCAGAAAGAATCATTCATCATGGATAGCTTCGTCTATAGGATAAAAAATCAGGGGATAGTTATACGGATTGACTGGCAAAAATGCCAGCCATCTGCCGGGGCTTCGGATTGTTCCGGTCTCACTTCACATATTCAATCTCGTTCACGTACCAGCTGGCTTCGCCACCTGGGGTGTTTACTACTGCGAGATCGCCGACCTCTTTTTTCAATAGCGCCCGCGCCATTGGTGAGTCGATTGAGATGTAATCCTTACGACCGAAGATCTCATCGTAGCCAACAATACGGAATTTGCGGATGTCGCCATCGTCATTTTCAATCTCAACCCATGCGCCAAAGAAGACTTTGCCTTCCTGCTGCGGGGAGTAATCGACGATTTTTAGATTCTCCATGCACTTGGTCAAATAACGGACGCGGCGGTCGATCTCACGCAGGCGCTTTTTATTATACTGGTAGTCGGCATTTTCGCTGCGGTCACCCAGACTTGCGGCCCAGGTAACTTTTTTGGTGACTTCCGGGCGCTCTTCACGCCAGAGATAATTCAGCTCTTGTTTAAGTTTTTCATACCCTTCACGGGTTATCAGGGGCGTTTTCATCTTATTGTTTTACCTTCGACTCTGTGATGATGCGCACAATTAGTATTACGTGAGCATATCAACAGAATAAATAATGTATTGCGAGAAACATTGTATACTTAAGCTGCTGTTTAATATGCTTTGTAACAATTTAGCCTGGAATTCATACCAGAATTCGCTGGTGACTCACGTTAGCTTTCTTAAGAATATACACTTAATTGTTGCGAACCTTTGGGAGTAATAACAATGCAAGAGAACTATAAGATTCTGGTGGTCGATGACGACATGCGCTTGCGTGCGCTTCTGGAGCGTTATCTGACCGAGCAGGGCTTCCAGGTTCGAAGCGTCGCAAACGCTGAGCAGATGGATCGTCTGCTGACCCGTGAGTCCTTTCACCTGATGGTGCTGGATTTAATGCTGCCGGGAGAAGATGGCCTGTCTATTTGCCGTCGCCTGCGCAGCCAGAGCAACCCGATGCCGATCATTATGGTCACAGCGAAGGGTGAAGAAGTTGACCGTATCGTAGGGCTGGAAATCGGCGCCGACGATTACATCCCGAAACCGTTTAACCCGCGTGAGTTGCTTGCACGTATTCGCGCAGTCCTGCGTCGTCAGGCGAATGAACTGCCGGGCGCACCTTCTCAGGAAGAAGCGGTTATCGCTTTTGGTAAGTTCAAACTGAACCTCGGTACGCGTGAAATGTTCCGCGAAGATGAGCCGATGCCGCTCACCAGCGGGGAATTTGCGGTACTGAAAGCGCTGGTAAGCCACCCGCGCGAGCCGCTGTCGCGAGACAAGCTGATGAACCTCGCCCGTGGTCGTGAATATTCTGCGATGGAACGTTCTATTGACGTCCAGATCTCCCGTCTGCGCCGCATGGTGGAAGAAGATCCGGCTCATCCACGCTACATTCAGACCGTATGGGGTCTGGGCTACGTCTTTGTTCCGGACGGTTCTAAAGCATGAGGCGAATGCGCTTCTCACCACGAAGTTCGTTTGCCCGCACGTTATTGCTCATCGTCACCTTGCTGTTTGCCAGCCTGGTGACGACATACCTGGTAGTGCTGAACTTCGCGATTCTGCCGAGCCTCCAGCAGTTTAATAAGGTTCTGGCGTACGAAGTTCGTATGCTGATGACCGATAAACTGCAACTGGAGGACGGTACGCAACTGGTGGTGCCGCCCGCATTCCGCCGGGAAATTTATCGTGAGCTGGGTATTTCTCTCTATTCCAACGAGGCTGCTGAAGAGGCCGGACTGCGTTGGGCGCAACACTATGAATTCTTAAGCCATCAGATGGCGCAGCAGCTGGGTGGCCCAACGGAAGTCCGCGTTGAGGTCAACAAAAGCTCGCCGGTCGTGTGGCTGAAAACCTGGCTGTCGCCCAATATCTGGGTACGCGTGCCGCTTACGGAAATTCATCAGGGCGATTTTTCACCACTGTTCCGCTATACGCTGGCGATTATGCTGCTGGCTATCGGTGGGGCGTGGCTGTTTATCCGTATCCAGAACCGGCCATTGGTGGATCTTGAACATGCGGCGCTGCAGGTGGGGAAAGGTATCATTCCGCCGCCGTTGCGTGAGTATGGTGCTTCAGAGGTGCGCTCCGTAACCCGAGCCTTTAACCATATGGCCGCAGGTGTGAAGCAGTTGGCCGATGACCGTACACTGTTAATGGCGGGCGTGAGCCACGATTTACGTACCCCGCTGACGCGTATTCGTCTGGCGACGGAAATGATGGGCGAGGAAGACGGTTATCTCGCTGAATCCATCAATAAGGACATCGAAGAGTGTAACGCCATTATCGAGCAGTTTATCGATTACCTGCGTACCGGTCAGGAGATGCCGATGGAGATGGCGGATCTGAACTCGGTGCTGGGTGAAGTGGTTGCGGCAGAAAGCGGCTACGAACGTGAAATCGAAACTGCGCTGCTGCCGGGCAGCATTCAGGTGAAGATGCACCCGCTGTCGATCAAGCGTGCGGTTGCCAATATGGTGGTTAACGCCGCCCGCTATGGCAACGGCTGGATTAAGGTCAGTAGCGGAATGGAGCAGCATCGCGCCTGGTTCCAGGTAGAAGATGATGGTCCGGGCATCAAGCCGGAGCAGCGTAAACACCTGTTCCAGCCGTTTGTCCGCGGCGACAGCGCGCGCAGTACCAGCGGTACGGGCCTGGGGCTGGCGATTGTGCAGCGTATTATTGATAACCATAACGGTATTCTGGAGATTGGTACCAGTGAACGCGGTGGATTGTCGATTCGTGCATGGCTTCCGGTTCCCTTCACTCGCACACCGGGCAACACGAAAGACGCATAACAAAGGGAGGCAAAATGCCTCCCTTTTTGTTGCTGTAGGCCGGATAAGGCGAAACCGCCATCCGGCACTTTTCGTTACAGCTTCGGTCCGGCGCTAACCAGCGCTTCACCCGCAGGGGTATCGGTATATTTCTCGAAGTTCTCGATAAACAGTTTCGCCAGCGCATTGGCTTTTTCCTGCCACTGCTCCAGAGATGCGTAGGTATTACGCGGATCGAGAATGCGAGTGTCCACACCCGGCAGCTCGGTCGGGATAGCCAGGTCAAACATTGGCAGACGGAACGTTTCCGCGTCATCCAGCGAACCGTTCAGGATGGCGTCGATAATCGCACGGGTATCTTTGATAGAGATACGCTTGCCGGTACCGTTCCAGCCGGTGTTAACCAGATACGCCTGCGCACCTGCCGCCTGCATACGTTTAACCAGCACTTCTGCGTACTGCGTTGGGTGCAGAGACAGGAATGCTGCGCCGAAGCAGGCTGAGAAGGTTGGGGTCGGTTCGGTGACGCCGCGTTCGGTACCGGCCAGTTTGGCGGTGAAGCCAGACAGGAAGTGGTACTGTGTTTGGTCTGCGGTCAGGCGAGAAACCGGCGGCAGCACGCCAAATGCGTCGGCGGTCAGGAAGATCACTTTGGTAGCATGGCCCGCTTTTGACACCGGCTTAACGATATTATCGATGTGATAAATCGGGTAGGAAACGCGGGTGTTCTCAGTTTTTGAACCATCATCGAAATCGATGGAACCATCTTCGCGCACGGTGACGTTTTCCAGCAGCGCGTCACGACGGATCGCGTTGTAGATTTCCGGCTCGGCATCTTTAGACAGTTTGATGGTCTTCGCGTAGCAACCGCCTTCGAAGTTAAATACACCGTCGTCATCCCAGCCGTGTTCGTCATCGCCAATCAGGCGACGTTTCGGGTCGGTGGACAGCGTGGTTTTACCGGTGCCGGACAGGCCAAAGAAGACTGCCACATCGCCTTTTTCCCCAACGTTTGCTGAGCAGTGCATGGAGGCAATGCCTTTCAGCGGCAGCAGGTAGTTCATTACGGAGAACATACCTTTCTTCATTTCGCCGCCGTACCAGGTACCACCAATCAGCTGGATACGCTCAGTCAGGTTGAAAGCCACGAAGTTTTCTGAGTTCAGACCCTGCTCTTTCCACTGCGGGTTGGTGCATTTAGCGCCGTTCATCACGATGAAATCAGGTTTGAAATCAACCAGCTCTTCGTCGCTTGGGCGGATGAACATGTTTTTGACAAAATGCGCCTGCCAGGCAACTTCGGTAATGAAGCGCACGGAAAGACGGGTATCGGCGTTAGCGCCGCAGAAAGCATCAATGATAAACAGGCGCTTGCCGGAAAGTTGCTGGGTGACTAATCCTTTCAGATGCTGCCAGGTTTCCGGGGAGAGCGGTTTGTTGTCGTTCTTACCTTTACCTTTGTCGGACCACCACAGCGTGTCGCGCGTGGTGTCGTCACGGACAATGTACTTATCCTTTGGCGAACGTCCGGTAAAGATACCGGTATCAACGGCAACGGCGCCCAGATTCGTTAACACGCCACGTTCATAACCTTCCAGGTTTGGATCAAGTTCTTCCTGGAAAAGCGTGTCGTAGTCTGGATTGTAAACGATATCCTGAACGTCATTGATACCATAAGCCTTGAGATCTTGCGGGGTTAAACTGTTGTTCACACGCATTTCACTGCTCCTTAGCCAATATGTATTACCTGGAATAGTAAGGTTTTTTAGGGATTGTTAACCGCGACAAGGCTCATAGATTTACGCATCCGGGAAAATCACGGGCGACCGAATGCGCTGCGACTCCTGTCACAAAGAGGCAGATATTATGGCAGGAAACCCTTTTTTGTTGTGGAAAATGTTCTTAAAACGTTAATGGAGAGTGTTTTTGGCGGGAATCTTGTGAGTGTAATCGCATTCACGTAAGAAATGAATGTGGGTTATACATAAACAATATCGATTCACTTCCCGTCGTCGTGGTCTGAAATCGCTCTATCAATGCTCAAAATTGTGAAGTTGATGCGATAATTAGCTTTTCCCTTCATTCTGGATACTGACATGGATAGTGCTGAAATTTCACGTACGACGCGTTGGGGCATGATATTCATCGGCCTGTTGCAGGGGACATTATGCTATCTGCTGATGACATATCTGGTGCCCCATAATGACGGCTGGCTGTTCTATGGCATGCCTGCGACGATTGCGATCACCTCGGCTCTTTTACTTACTGTTGTTTCTTTCAAACAACGCGCGCTGTGGTACTGGATGGCGCTGATCTTTGTTGTCGTGCTGGCGATGAGTGTCTGGCTAAAGTGGCAAGTCGAGGACAGTGATAAGTGGCGGCAACATGAAGTTTTTATGTTCTATGGTTGGCGCTTACTGCTGATGGCGATGCTTGCTTTGCCCTGGATTCAGTACTCGCTTCATGTCTCTCGTGAGCAGACGCGTTACCCGCATTTTTATCGGCAATTGTGGCTTAATGCGTTGACGTTGCTGATTGTCTTTGTCGCCAACGGTTTGTTCTGGCTGGTGCTCCTGCTATGGAGCGAGATGTTTAAGCTGGTCGGTATTCCCTTCTTCAGCACGCTCTTCTTTGATACCGACTGGTTTGGCTATGTGGCCTTTGGCCTGATTACCGCACTGGCAGTGGTACTGGCCCGTACACAGTCGCGCCTGGTCACGGCGGTACAAAAATTACTGACGTTTATCGCCACCGGTCTGTTACCTCTGGTCGCGCTGTTGGCGCTGATGTTCATACTGACCTTACCCTTCACTGGGCTGGAGGCTATTTCGCAACGCGTGTCTGCTGCTGGGTTGATGTCAACGCTGACGCTGCTCCTGTTGCTGTTGATGGCTATCGTGCGTGAACCGCAAAAAGAGGCGTTACCCTATCCTGGCGCGTTACGCTACCTGATCAAATGCTCTCTGATTGTCGCGCCCATCTATATGCTGATTGCAGGTTGGTCACTGTGGGTCCGAATACAGCAGTACGGTTGGACGCCTGAGCGTTTGTATGGCGTGCTGGTGGTCGTGGTACTGCTGGTATGGTCGTTTGGCTATCTGGCCAGCATTTTGCGCCGCGGGCGCAATCCGCTTGAGCTTCAGGGGCTGGTCATTCTTGGCGTTTCGTTGCTGGCGTTGGGGCTGTTGGTTCTGCTGTCATCGCCGGTTATTGATGCCTGGCGCATCAGCGTTAACAGCCATATGAGGCTGTATCACAGCGGAAAAATTAAACCGGATCAAGTCAGCCTGTATATGTTGGATCACAGTGGAAAACCGGGGCGCGCAGCGTTGGAAGCATTACAAAAAGATGTGGCGTTTAATCAAGACAGTAAACGCAGACGCGACTTGATTTCTCTGCTGCAAGGGCGCCGGGATGCGGTTAAAGAGCTAACCGCAACACAGTTAGTATCGAAGGTTGTGATTGCTCCGGGGAGCCAGAAGCCAGACGATGCGTTCTGGGCGTTTGTCAAAACACAGGGGTATCGCATCACCTCTTGTGCTGAGCAGAATGCGTGCGTACTGGTGAGTCAGGACCTCAATGCGGATGGTCATCCTGAGCAGGTGTTATATGCCTTTGGCGATGGGGAGAGTCTGGTCTTCGGCGTGCAAAAAAACAAATGGGATTTGTTAGCTGTTGCCAGGCTACCTGAAGGATTCAATAAGGATAAATTGCTGCAGGCGGTGGCGAATCAGCAACTGGGCTCAGCCCCCAGAATCTGGCGGGATATCACTATTGATGGCAAAAGACTGCCGATGACTTATTACACCGAGTGAGTGTGTTGCCGACATCGTTTTTGCCGGATGGCAGCGCGAACGCCTTATCCGGCCTACGACAGTTTTTCCGTAGGCCTGATAAGCGCCGTGCCATCAGGCAAGACAGTGATTAATGCACCTGGGGATCGGCAGGGGAGGCATTGCTGCGGATCTCAGCAATATCCATGGCGTTAAACAGATAGTGACTACCGCAGTAATCGCAGTGCATATCGATCTCGCCTTCTTCCGCCAGAATGCTGTCCACTTCTTCGTCCGGCAACGTTTTTAGTGCGCCTGCGCAGCGTTCGCGTGAACAGGTGCATTTGAACTCAACGTCCTGTGGATCGTAGAGAGTAACCTCTTCTTCGTGGTACAGGCGCCACAGCACTTCGTTGGCCGGCAGCGTCAGCAGCTCTTCGGCTTTGATGGTTTCGGTCAGGGCGGTCAGGTGATCGAAATCATCTGCCTGCGCGTTTTGCGCCGGCATTACCTGCAGCAGCATTCCGCCAGCAGCGGGTTTGCCATCAACGTCGCCAGTGCGGATGAACAGGCGTGTCGGCAGCTGTTCAGAACGCATGAAGTAATCTTCCAGACACGCTGCCAGCGTGTCACCTTCCAGACCGACCACGCCTTGATAACGCTCGCCTTCTTCCGGGGTAATGGTGATCACCAGGTAACCGTTGCCCACCAGCGTTTTCAGGTTGGCATCTTCAGGAATATCACCCTGCATGCGGGCCACGCCGCGCATCTGCTGATTGTTGTTGCCGTTGATGACGGCCAGGCTCAGCGGACCATCACCCTGCAACTGCACAGTGATATCACCGGCAAATTTCAGCGTGGCGGTGAGCAGGCTGGTGGCAACCAGCAGCTCAGCCAGCACGTTTTTGACCGGCTGCGGGTAAGTATGATTTTCGAGGATCTGTTGCAGGGTTTCCGAAACGGTCACCAGCTCGCCGCGCACGGCAAAGTTTTCAAACAGATAACGATGTAATTGGTCATGTTGCGGCATAATCATCTCTCTTGCAGGTGACAGTCACTCGCTGTCGCCGTGTTTAAATCGTAACAGGTCGCGGCGCTCTTTCTTGTCCGGTCGTCTGTCCGGGTGCGGCATGGTTAACGCGTTAAGTTTACGCGCCAGCGCCATTTTTTCGCGTTTTTCCACGCTTTCCGCGGTTTCTTCATACAGCGTAACGGCTTCCGTTGCCGGGCGACGCTGCTCGGTAATGGCCTTGATAATGACCGTTCGTTCGTCATTTCCCTGGCGAAGGGTGAGGGTGGCGTTCAGCTCGACAATCTTGCTTGGCTTACTGCGCTGGCCGTTGTAGTGCACCTTACCGCCTTCAACCATTTCGCGGGCTAGCGCACGCGTTTTGTAAAAGCGTGCAGCCCACAGCCATTTATCCAGCCTGACTTCAGCAGAGGGCTTTTCTTTCATGGCGTCTCCTTCACATCAGTGAGGGGATCAGTCGGCGGTAGTCATTCAGTGACGGATGGCGTGCGTACTGTTTTTCGGCGATGCCGGAGTCGGGATTGGTCACGCCGAGGCAGTAACGAATACCGTACAGAGCAGCGGCGTCGAGAATGGGTTCGCTGTCGTCAATAAACAGCGTCTTCTCTGCACTCATTCCCGTTTCTTCAGCCACAGCGTGCCATAACCGCTGATCCTCTTTGGGATAACCAAATGTGTGGGTGGAAAGTAATAAATCAAGGTGTGAGGCCAGACCGGTATGCTCAAGCTTCACCGCCAGATTATGCGGATGCGCGTTGGTGAGCAAAATGCGGCGCTTGCCGCTGGCTTTTAAGGCATCAAGAAACGGTACGGTATCTTCGCGCAAAACGGCGCGCGGTCCCTGTTCCGTAGTCATGGCGCAAATATCCAGATCCAGGCACTCGCTCCAGTAATCCAGGCAGTACCAGTTTAGCGTATGCTGCACGGCATGATACTGCTGACGAATATAGTCCTGGGCTTCCTGGGGAGAGATACCCTGCTTCGCGCCATAGGTTTCCGGCACCAGTTTTTGCCAGAAATAGTTATCGAATGCCAGGTCGAGCAGCGTGCCGTCCATATCTAACAACACGGTGTCGACATCCTGCCAGGCAATATTGATATGCATGGAAACTCCCCAGAAGAAAACATGATGCGCGACAGGGTAGCATATCCTGGCGCGCGAGCGTGTTATCGAATCAGGCTTTCCGGGTTGTCAATCAGTGTTGGATTGAGGCAACTTTCATAGTAGCTCTGAATTTCCGCGATGCGGGTGCGGTGACGCTGGTAGCGTCTGAATGCCTGTATGCTGTTGTAGATAGCGCATCCGAGCATGGAGAACATCAGCAGCGTCGTGCCAAGGTAGCGCCATAAACCTGAGCGGTCCGGGATACGGTGCAGTCCAATGTGCTGGGTGCCATTGGCGTCAGTCGAAATATTGGTGACGATCCCCTCCGCGCGAAACGGCGTCTGCATTAGCATCTGTGCCAGGCGCTGGAAGGCGTTCCACTGTTCCTGAGGCGGATAGTCATATAGCGAGGTCGTCGGCCACGGCTGATCGACCAGATCGCTGCCTTCGTCGCTGATAATCAGGAAACCGCCGGGAGCAGGGCTATTCAGCGCCTGGGCTGCTCGCGC
Organism: Citrobacter sp. Cpo040; assembly: GCF_030332915.1. Lineage (NCBI taxonomy): Bacteria > Pseudomonadati > Pseudomonadota > Gammaproteobacteria > Enterobacterales > Enterobacteriaceae > Citrobacter > Citrobacter sp. Cpo040. The sequence goes on along the minus strand of NZ_JAOWGX010000035.1, from coordinate 62,419 downwards.
AGTCTCGCGTGAAATAAACGGTGCCGTAGAGGTATTCACCAGATTATCTAACGACTCTGCGCTTACCGGACGCAGCAGCACGTTCACCCCATCCAGTTTGCCTGCGTTCGCTCGCTTCACCAGCGCGGCCCAGTCTTTACTGTTACCGAGGTTAACCAGCGCATTCTTTAAGCGTACACATTCATCTTTGGCTGCACACAGATCGGCCGTTTTCAGGACAATCTCACCAAAATCGTCCAGTAACACCATGCCGGACTTTTGGATTGCTGAGCGTAGCGATGCGCTGACGCGAGAGTCATCGTCAGGTTTGGGATGCAGCTGACGGCTCACTGCCTGCGTGAGGGCGGTAGCCTTATTCACCAGGTCAGACTCAGGCAGCGGCAATGCGCGCGCGTCATTCCAGATAATTTGCGAGCAATCGAAAGGCATAAACGGCGTGGCAGGCTGCGCATTCCAGCTCCCTTGGGTATGAATGTTACACATACCCGTACCACTCAGGTGCAGCGTGTCACCCACGCGAACGCCCGCGTTTTCGAGCTGTTTAACGCTGGTGGCTTCGATAGTTTGCGCGCCCTTCATCCAGGAGAGCGTGACCTTTATCGGCATATCCAGCGGGATCCAAAACAGCAGCATCAGTAGTACCAGCAACGAGCCGCCTGCGATGACGGCGTTGCGCAGCCAGTGCTGTAACGGGAAGTTTTTCACTTCATCGTGCAGAGATAAAAAACGCCCCTGGCGGGCAACGTAGCGATCGAGATAAATATCGATATCCGTTTGCTGGCCAAGGTCTTGGGCGATGTAAGGTTGCCAGTGAGGTGGGTAGATCAGATCAATAATACCCAGCGAGATATTATTAATTTGTTCCTGGTCGTTTTCGCCAAATAACCCCCAGCGACGTGGCGTACCGCGCAGACAATGAATTTCCCGCAGGGCGCTTTTGGACGGCGGGGCGAACAATCCCCACAGACCCGCAGCTAACAGCAATACCGCGCCACCAACTGCCCACGGAACAAACGTGTTCGGGATAACCAAACAGAAAAAGAACAGCAGGAATGAGGCGGTTATCAGCAACGCCTCGCGCAATCCCGAAGGGCGGCTGAGCGCATATTCTTCATGGGTTTCCTGGCGAATATTCAGCAGTTCAATCTGCTCACTTTCTTCACCACGAATGGACGCCTGGGTAGAAGCGGTGTGCTGCAACGCATAGCCACGCGCTTCCTGCATATATTCCTGCAGCGTATGGCCGTTCAACGAGATAACCAGCGGTATCGTATTGGTGTGGATTATCTCAACGCTGTTTTCGTCGTTGATGTATTGTTCCCAGAAAGGGGGAAGATGTACCTCAACGGAATCAAGATAGTAGCGCCATTTGTTAGGATCGTCGGTGGTAATGCCGTAACGTGTAATCGAACGAGTAAGCACGATGACGCTATTACTTTGGGCATTCAACGTTAATGAGACCGGCGCAGCACTGGCTCCTGTTGGACCAGGAACTTGCTGAATTTGACTAAGGCTTTCGAGATAGTTTTCGACTGCGCTGCGTTCTTCAGGTGTGAGTTTACGTTTCGAGGCGTCTGAGAAGACGCTGCTCAAGGGTAAATTTTTCTGCCTGGATTTTGATTTGAGTAGCCATCCTGCAAGCAATGAGCAGGCCAGCAAAGCAGCTAAAAAAATCAGAATGGTGCTCATGCTTTCCCCATCTTACTTAGTCTGTCAGGCGTGGTCAGTCGCACCCTGTTCAATATTCGTGATTCTGTGGTTGGCTATCGGCAAGTGTGGAGTCGAACTTGAGCATCTTTAAGTACAGCCCAGTAAATGCGAATCATAGCAAAATCACCAAAAATGGAATATCAGCAAATTCCTGGAGTTATTTCAACCTATTGACTTTTAATTTGAAATAGGGACTAACTTTTAGTACGTTACATAAATGTAAATAAACGGCAATTCACATTGCCGAAACCGTGCGGTATATCGCACAATAACCCCAGATTTCACAGCAAAGATCCTCACAATGAGCAAATCATTACAGAAACCCACGATTTTGAAAGTGGAAACCGTCGCCCAATCCCGGCTGTTTAAGGTCGAAAGCGTGGACCTTGAGTTCAGCAATGGTGTACGCCGCGTTTATGAACGTATGCGTCCATCCACGCGTGAAGCGGTAATGATTGTGCCGATTGTTGACGACCATCTGATCCTTATTCGCGAGTACGCGGTCGGGACGGAGTCCTACGAACTGGGTTTTTCCAAGGGATTAATCGATCCTGGCGAAAGCGTGTTTGAGGCGGCGAATCGGGAGCTGAAAGAAGAGGTGGGGTTTGGCGCAAAAGATCTGACGTTTTTAAAGAAACTTAGCATGGCGCCATCTTATTTCTCCAGCAAGATGAACATCGTGGTGGCAGAGGACTTATATCCTGAATCGCTGGAGGGTGATGAACCCGAGCCATTACCGCAGGTGCGCTGGCCGCTGGCGCATTTGATGGACCTGCTGGAAGATCCTGATTTTCATGAAGCACGTAATGTCAGTGCGCTGTTCCTCGTCCGTGAATGGCTGAAAGGGCAGGGACGGCTTTAATTACGATTGCCAACTGATACCTTATCCAGCCTACAAAATTCCGGAAGATCAAATAATTGTACCGAAATTGTAGGCCGGATAAGCGAAGCGCCATCCGGCAATCGATCAGAACAGTTCGTGTGTCTCACCATTATCGATAATGGTTGTCCCTACCTCGTGTACCGCCTGCTGCGTTGGCTGAGTACCTTCAATGAAATACTCTGCACGGCTGTTACCGCCGCTCGCCAGTTGACCGGTACTGCGATCGATATTGACCGTCACGATACCCGGCGGTGGCGTCAGCGGCTGTTCAGGCACACCTTCCAGCACGGATTTCATGTAAGCATCCCATGCAGGCTGCGCACTCTTCGCACCGCCTTCGTAGCCGGAGATTTGGTCTTTGATCGCGCCGGAAGCCGTTGTATGACCAAGGTTGCGGCGATGGTCATCAAAGCCGATCCATACCGACGTTACTACCCCTGGTCCGTAACCGGAGAACCACGCATCTTTAGAGCTGTTGGTGGTCCCGGTTTTCCCACCGATATCATGGCGCTGTAAATCGCGACCTGCGCGCCAACCGGTTCCCATCCAGCCTGGTTCACCAAAGATATTGGTGTTCAGCGCGCTTTTAATCAGGAAGGCCAGCGGCGTGTTGATCACGTGCGGAGCGTACTCCTGTGTGCCGCTTTGCGCGACCAGAGCCTGGTTTGCCTGCTCAAGTTGCGGCATAGGCACGGCGGCATTCTGCTGTTCTTGCGAGACGGCGACATCTTCTACGTTACTGTTTTCCAGCACATTAGATTTCTGGGTATCGCCATATATCACCGGAATATCGCATTCCGGGCAGGCAATTTTCGGCTTCGCTTCGAAGATAACGCCGCCCATATCGCTTTCAATCTTACTGATGAAATACGGATCGACCAGGAAGCCGCCATTAGACATCACCGCGTAACCGCGCGCCACCTGCAACGGCGTGAACGAAGCCGAACCCAGCGCCAGTGACTCGGTATGCACAATGTTCTGTGCCGGGAAACCGAAACGTTGCAGATACTCTGCCGCGTAATCCACGCCCATAGCGCGCATGGCGCGTACCATCACTACGTTTTTCGACTGACCCAGCCCCTGACGTAAGCGGATAGGACCGGCGTACTGCGGCGGGGAGTTCTTCGGCTGCCAGTCAGAACCAGCACCGGCATCCCAGCGGGAGATTGGCACGTCGTTGAGCATGCTCGCCAGCGTCAGACCTTTATCCATCGCGGCGGTATACAGGAATGGCTTGATGTTGGAGCCCACCTGGCGTAGCGCCTGGGTTGCACGGTTAAACTTGCTCTGGTTGAAGTCAAAACCACCAACCAGCGCCAGCACCGCGCCGTTTTGCGGATTGATGGAGACCAGGGCGGAGTTGACGTCCGGCACTTGCGCCAGCCACCAGGCATCTCCCACCTGGCGTACCCAGATTTGCTGGCCAGTCTGTACTACGTCAGTCACTTTACGCGGCGTTGGGCCTTGTTGAGTATCCGAACGGTAAGGACGCGCCCAGCGCATACCATCCATGCGTAATGACACTGACGTACCATCCGCCAGCGCGGCAATGGCTTCCTGCGGATTGGCGCTGGTAACAACCGCCGGCAGCAGGGGGCCATAAGTCGGCAGCGCTTTCAGCGTATCGGTAATTTTCTTGCTGTCCCAACTGCTTTCGCCCACTTTCCACAGCACGTTTGACGGGCCGCGGTAGCCGTGGCGCATGTCGTAATCCATCACGTTGTTACGTACTGCCTGCTGAGCCGCCTGCTGTACTTTGCGCGTAATGGTGGTGGTGATGCGATACCCGTCTTCATAGGCTTTCTCGCCATAACGGTTATACATCTCCTGGCGCACCATCTCAGACAGATACGGTGCAGAGAAAGCGATTTCCGGCGCATGGTAGTTGGCATCAATGGCCTCGCCGCGCGCCTGATCGTACTGGGCCTGTGTGATGTAGTTTTCGCTCAACATACGCGACAGTACAACGTTACGTCGCGCGGTTGCACGGTCCATCGAATAGAGCGGGTTGAAGGTTGACGGCGCTTTTGGCAGACCGGCAATCACCGCAATTTCACTTAAGCTGAGCTGATCAACCGTTTTACCGAAATAGACCTGCGCGGCAGCACCCACGCCATAGGCGCGATACCCCAGATAGATCTTGTTCAGATACAGTTCGAGGATCTCATCTTTACTCAGCAGTTGTTCAATGCGGATTGCCAGGAACACTTCCTTGATCTTACGCATCAGCGTACGTTCCGGGCTCAGGAAGAAGTTTCTCGCCAACTGTTGGGTAATGGTACTCGCCCCTTGCGACGCGTGACCGGAGAACAGCGCGACGCTTGCCGCACGGAAGATCCCCACCGGGTCTACCCCGTGGTGCTCATAAAAGCGGCTGTCTTCTGTGGCGATAAAGGCTTTGAGCATTACCGGCGGCATCTGATCCAGCGTGACCGGGATTCGACGTTTCTCGCCATATTGCGCGATCAGCTCGCCGTCAGCGCTGTAAACCTGCATCGGGATCTGTAAACGCACATCTTTGAGCGTCGCGACGTCAGGCAATTGCGGCTCGATATAGCGATAGAGGCCATAAATCGAGCCTGCTCCCAGCAGGATGCAACATACTGCAAGGATTAATAAATACTTTACGAACTTCACTGGAGATTTCCCATTTAGTGGCATTTGGGCAGTTTATAAACAAACGCGCGGTAGTATAAAGGCAAGCCAGACGCATTGATATACCCGTTAAAGCGACGGGTGATAAGGAGATCATCAGCAATGGCTTTCAATATCTGGAAAATTGGTCTGCATATTCAGCAACATGAAGCGCTGGCTGTCGCTATCGTTCGCGACGCATCCGGTTGGTATCTGCAACGCTGGTGGCGTATACCGCTGACGCCTCAGGCTATCGTCGATGGCCACATTCGCGAGCCTGAACAGCTGGTCGCCGCGCTGCTGCCGTGGAGCCGGGAGCTTCCTCGCCGACACCATATTCATCTCTCTTTTCCCGCCAACAGGACGTTACAAAAAAAGTTTCCTCGTCCGACAATGACGTTACGCGAGCCAGAGCAAACCGCATGGTTGTCTGGTTCGATGGCGCGTGAACTGGATATGGCGCCGGATGCGCTGTATTTTGATTATAGCGAAGACACGTTGAGCCCGGCGTTTAACGTCACTGCTGCGCAAAGCAAAGAGATTTCAGCGCTTCTGACGCTTATCCAAACCCTGAAGGTGCAGGTTACGGCGATTACACCGGATGCCAGCGCGTTACAGCGATTTATTCCCTTCTTGCCAGAGCATCAGCAGTGTCTGGTATGGCGTGATGACGCCCAGTGGTTATGGGCGACCCGTTCGGCATGGGGACGTAAATCAACGGGCGATATTGGCAGTATCGATGAGCTTGCCACGACATTATCTCTGCCCACGACAGCCATTGCGCAATGCTCCCCTGGCGGCTTCGATCCTTTGAGCGCCGTGTCTGTACGCCAGCCGCCCATTCCAACGCAAAGTCATCACTTCGCCATTGCGCTGGGACTCGCTATGGGAGGCGCGTACCGATGATAGCGACCATTAATCTTCTGCCCTGGCGTCAGACTCGGCGTTACGCTTGCCTGCGCTTCTGGGGCATCTTATTTAGCGCTTCGCTACTGCTTAGTATTGGCGTGTTGTTGCGCTATTACAGCGTGTTGAGTGTAGAAAATCGGGCTGAATTGTTGCTGGCAGATGCCGAAAAAACGCGTGTCGAGGCCTTAATGGCGCTAAAGCCGCGTATGCAGCAGCGCCAGCAACGATGGCAACAGGCACAGGCACGGAACAAACAGCGTGAGCAGACCCGAAGCTGGCAGTCGGTTTTGCAAGAGCTGGCGGAATTACTGCCTGAGCAGGCGTGGTTAACAAAAATGACCTGGCAGCAGGACGCGCTGGAACTGACGGGAAACACGCTGAACTTTGCCGCGCTGAAGACTCTGGAAGCGCAATTACGCCAGCAGCCATTATTTCAGTTGAGCAGCCCCGGTGAAACGCAGCAGGATGCGCAGGGACGATGGCAATTCCACTATCGACTGACACGGAGCGGTGCGCATGATAACGCTCTGTGATGTCTGGTTAGCGCAGTCGCCGCGCTTTCGACTCATCTGCTGGTGCGGCTGGATGTTGGGGCTACTCATACTGGTGACGTTATGTCTTTATCCCGTAGCGCGGGAGCGGACGATGCAACGCGAGACGCTGGTCCAGCAACGTGCAGCTATTCAGATGCAATGGCGAGATGTCTATCTGCTGGCGGCATCAACAGCAGAGCCGGAAGAGAAACTGACCCTGTTCTCTCCACTACTGTTTCAGACTTCACTTACTCGTCTTATCCACTGGCAACCCTCTGCGCAAGGCGGAGAGATGGCGCTGATATCGGCCTGGGATGCTATCCCGCAGACGTTTGTCCAGTTGGCGGATCAGGGGATGAGCGTCAGCCGATTTTCGCTTAGCGCAGAAGACACGGAGCTGCTGCTAACGCTACAGCTGGAGCGCCTGAATGACGGTTGAACGCTGGCTGTTGGCATGTATGAGCGTACTGATGCTCACCGGTATGCGTAATCCCTTCCTGCCGCCGGAGGACCGTTGCCAAATTGCTGAGCTGTCGACATGGCGTTTTCAGGGCATGGTGAGCCAGGGCACGCGACCCATCGGCATCGTTCAGGATAGCCAGAAAAAATGGCGGCGGGTTAAGCCAAATGACGTCCTGAAAAACGGTTGGACGATTACGCAGATAACGGCCCAGAACATAACCCTCGGCACAGAAAAAAACTGCGAACCGCCGCGGTGGCAGTGGCAACGACAAGGAGCGGTAAATGAAGCGATGGATAGCGTGGATAGTAATAGCGCTGGCGGTCGGGATAACGAGCGCACTGGCGACGAAACCGCAAAACGTGACGCTGGTGGTTGATGATGTGCCGGTTACGCAAGTATTGCAGGCGCTGGCTGAACAGGAACAGAAAAACCTGGTGGTTTCGCCAGATGTCAGCGGTGTGCTGTCGCTGCATTTGACGGATGTCCCCTGGAAGCAGGCATTGCAGACGGTGGTAAAAAGTGCCGGACTGGTATTACGCCAGGAGGGAAACATCCTGCATGTACATTCTGTTCAATGGCAGAGTGAAAATGCGGCCCGCCAGGACAATGAACAGGCGCGGATTCAGGCTAGTATGCCGCTGGAGCAGCGCAGCATTATTTTGCACTATGCCGATGCTGCCGAGCTGGCAAAAGCAGGAGAAAAGCTGCTCAGTGCCAAGGGAAGCATGACGGTGGATAAACGGACCAACCGCTTACTGCTGCGTGATAATAGCGTTGCGCTTAACACCCTGGAAAAGTGGGTATCGCAAATGGATTTGCCGGTTGCCCAGGTCGAACTGGCGGCGCATATCGTGACTATTAATGAAAAAAGTTTGCGCGAGCTGGGAGTGAAGTGGTCGCTGGCTGACGCACAACACTCGGGGGCGGTTGGGAATGTCACGACGCTCGCCAGCGACCTTTCTGTAGCCACCGCCACATCCCGTGTGGGATTTAACATTGGCCGTATTAACGGTCGTTTACTGGAACTGGAGTTGTCTGCGCTGGAGCAAAAACAGCAGTTGGATATCATCGCCAGTCCACGATTACTGGCATCTCACCTGCAACCTGCCAGTATTAAGCAGGGCAGTGAGATCCCTTATCAGGTCTCCAGCGGTGAAAGCGGTGCGACATCCGTCGAGTTCAAGGAAGCGGTACTGGGGATGGAGGTAACACCAACGGTGTTGCAGAAAGGGAGAATCAGGCTGAAACTGCATATCAGCCAGAATGTTCCCGGACAGGTTCTACAGCAGGCAGATGGCGAAGTGCTGGCTATCGACAAGCAGGAGATTGAAACGCAGGTCGAGGTAAAAAGCGGCGAGACGATTGCGCTTGGCGGGATTTTTTCACATAAGAATAAATCCGCAGCCGACAGCGTGCCGCTATTAGGCGACATTCCCTGGCTTGGCTCTCTTTTTCGCCATGATGGTAAAGAAGACGAACGGCGCGAATTAGTGGTCTTTATTACGCCCAGACTGGTTTCAACGGAATAACTTATGCATGAAAAGCCGTTGTTTTTGCACTGAACACGTTTCAGGGATTTGACGTGAGGGTGTATTTAGCATACAAGGAGTACCGATTTGAGCGTCGGTACTTTTCTTTACTTATGCGGCAGTGAATACGCTTTGCCTTTCCGGTGGTGTGCCATAGGCTTATTGGGTGTCATTTGACTGCGCGATACGTCGCCAGGTCTGATGTTTGCAGGGTAGCATGCCTGCCACGACCAGAAATGCGTTAGGTTTGGTGATTTATTCAGTTGCCAAACCCGCTTGAGTATTGAGATAATTTTCAGTCTGACTCTCGCAATATCTTATGAGGTTTCAGTTCATGTCCTGCTGCGCTGGGTGTCTGCGAAGCGGGTTTACCATTAACGAATAGTCTTAGTAGTACCGAAAAAATGGCAGAGAAACGCAATATCTTTCTGGTTGGGCCTATGGGTGCCGGAAAAAGCACTATTGGGCGCCAGTTAGCTCAACAACTCAATATGGAATTTTACGATTCTGATCAAGAGATTGAGAAACGAACCGGAGCTGATGTGGGCTGGGTCTTCGATGTAGAAGGTGAAGACGGCTTCCGTGATCGCGAAGAAAAAGTCATCAACGAGTTGACGGAAAAACAGGGTATTGTGCTGGCAACTGGCGGTGGCTCTGTAAAATCACGTGAAACACGTAACCGTCTTTCCGCGCGTGGCGTCGTGGTCTATCTTGAAACGACAATTGAAAAACAACTTGCACGTACTCAACGTGACAAGAAACGCCCGCTGCTGCAGGTAGAATCACCGCCTCGTGAAGTTCTGGAAGCGTTGGCTGACGAACGCAATCCTCTGTACGAAGAGATTGCTGACGTGACCATTCGCACCGACGATCAGAGCGCAAAAGTCGTAGCAAACCAGATTATTCATATGTTGGAAAGCAACTAATTCTGGCTGAATACACACTCGTCTGCGGGTACAAGTAACTAAGGTGGATGTCGCGTAATGGAGAGGATCACAGTCACTCTCGGGGAACGTAGTTACCCTATCACCATCGCGGCTGGTTTGTTCAATGAGCCAGCTTCATTCTTACCGCTGAAATCGGGCGATCAGGTTATGTTGGTGACCAACGAAACCCTGGCTCCCCTTTATCTCGATAAGGTTCGCGGCGTACTTGAACAGGCGGGTGTTAACGTTGATAGCGTTATCCTTCCCGATGGCGAGCAGTATAAAAGCCTGACGGTTCTGGATACGGTTTTCACCGCGTTACTGCAAAAACCGCACGGTCGTGATACCACGTTAGTTGCCCTTGGCGGCGGCGTGATTGGCGATCTGACCGGTTTTGCGGCAGCCAGCTATCAACGTGGTGTTCGTTTTATTCAAGTCCCGACAACTCTGTTGTCGCAGGTCGACTCCTCCGTTGGCGGCAAAACCGCCGTAAACCATCCCCTCGGTAAAAACATGATTGGCGCGTTTTACCAACCGGCATCCGTGGTGGTGGATCTCGATTGTCTGAAAACGCTTCCTGCGCGTGAGCTGGCATCGGGGCTGGCGGAAGTGATCAAATACGGCATCATTCTTGACGGTGAATTTTTCAGCTGGCTGGAAGACAATCTGGATGCGTTACTGCGTCTGGATGGTCCGGCAATGGCGTACTGTATCCGTCGTTGTTGTGAGCTTAAAGCAGAAGTTGTCGCAGCAGACGAGCGTGAAATGGGCTTACGTGCTTTACTGAATCTGGGACACACGTTTGGCCATGCGATCGAAGCTGAAATGGGTTATGGCAATTGGTTACATGGTGAAGCAGTCGCAGCAGGTATGGTAATGGCTGCCCGTACGTCAGAACGTTTGGGTCAGTTCACCTCCGCTGATACGCAGCGCATCATTACGCTGTTACAGCGAGCTGGCTTACCGGTGAATGGGCCGCGTGAAATGTCCACCGAGGCTTATCTGCCGCACATGCTGCGAGATAAAAAAGTGTTAGCGGGAGAGATTCGTTTGGTGCTTCCGCGAGCGATAGGGAAGAGTGAAGTGCGCGGCGGAGTGTCGCACGAGGTGGTTCTTAACGCTATTGCTGATTGCCAGCAGGCGTAACAACAAGAAAGGTCAGGCTTACGTTGCGAAACGTAGGTCTTTTAGCTTCAGGTTATGTGCAAAGTCGTAAGCATTAACCTTTGAGTGGGGTGTTAAATGGATGAATTCAAACCAGAAGACGAGCTGAAACCCGATCCCAGCGATCGTCGTACTGGTCGTTCTCGTCAATCGTCTGAACGCGATAATGAGCCGCAAATCAATTTTGATGATGTTGATCTGGATGCTGACGATCGCCGTCCTGCACGTGCACGCAAAGAGCGTGAAGAAGAGCAGGACATTGAAGAAGAGTATGAATCTGATGACGATGCCGTGGATGAAGAGCGTGTAGAACGTCGTCCGCGCAAGCGTAAGAAAGCCGCCAGCAAACCTGCCTCCCGCCAATACATGATGATGGGTGTGGGTGTTCTGGTACTGCTGCTGCTGATTATCGGCATTGGTTCTGCGCTGAAAGCCCCCTCATCTTCTTCCAATGAGCAGGCAGCATCTGGTGAGAAGAGCATCGATCTTTCTGGCAGCAATGCAACGGATCAGACGAGCGCAACGACACCTGCAACGGGCACTGAGCAGACCGCTGGCAATACCCAGCAGGATGTTTCCCTGCCACCGATTTCCTCTACCCCGACTCAAGGTCAGGCACCTGCGGCAACCGAAGGCCAGCAGCGTGTTGAAGTGCAGGGCAATTTGAACAATGCTCTGACACAACCACAGGGTCAGGAGCAGGTTAACAACGCAGTGGTTAACTCTACGCTGCCGACCGAACCTGCGACCGTTGCGCCGATGCGTAATGGTAATGCTGCGCGCCAGACGGCGAAAACGGAAACGACTGAGCGTCCTGCTGCTACGCGCCAGGAACGTAAACAGGCCGTTATTGAGCCGAAGAGCAAACCGCAAACTACGGTGAAAGCGACGCCGACAGAGCCGAAACCTGTTGCTCAGGCAAAACCAACCGTAACTGCTACCGCGCCGACCACCACAACTAAAGCACCTGTGGTAACCGCTACGCCGAAAGCGACCGCTGAGCCGAAAGCAACTGCGACGCCAACGCAGACCGCAACGCCTGCGCCAACGGCGACAGCAACAACGACAACGCCTGTTGCTGGTGGAGCGAAAAGTGCAGGTAATGTTGGAGCGTTAAAATCTGCGCCGTCCAGCCATTACACGTTGCAGCTCAGCAGTTCTTCTAACTACGACAACCTGAACGGTTGGGCGAAGAAAGAAAACCTGAAGAACTACGTGGTGTACCAGACGACGCGTAACGGTCAACCGTGGTATGTTCTGGTGACAGGCGTGTATGCGTCTAAAGAAGATGCGAAACGTGCAGTGTCTACGTTACCCGCTGATATTCAGGCGAAAAACCCGTGGGCAAAACCGCTGCATCAGGTTCAGGCCGATTTGAAGTAAGATAGGATATGTTCTGCAATGGTTTGATGTTTCGCCCAATTGCGGGACAAAGACTAAAGCGCAGGATGCTGTCGGAGCTTTCTCCACAGCCGGAGAAGGTGTAATTAGTTAGTCAGCATGAAAAAAAATCGCGCTTTTTTGAAATGGGCAGGGGGGAAATACCCCCTGCTTGATGATATCAAACGGCATTTACCTCAGGGTGAGTGCCTGATTGAACCTTTCGTGGGTGCCGGGTCGGTGTTTCTCAACACCGACTTTTCTCGTTATATTCTTGCCGATATCAACAGCGACCTTATCAGTCTCTATAACATCGTGAAGACGCGTACCGATGAGTATGTGCAGGCTTCGCGTGAGCTGTTTATGCCTGAAACCAATCAGGCTGAGGTGTACTATCGGTTCAGAGAAGAATTTAATGCCAGCGAGGATCCGTTCCGCAGAGCAGTGCTGTTCTTGTATCTGAACCGCTTTGGTTACAACGGATTGTGCCGTTATAACCTGCGCGGCGAGTTTAACGTCCCGTTTGGGCGTTATAAAAAACCTTACTTCCCGGAAGCCGAGTTGTACCATTTTGCTGAGAAAGCGCAGAATGCGGAGTTCCATTGCCTTTCCTATGAAGAGTGCATGGACCGTGCGGATAGCAACTCTGTGGTCTATTGTGACCCGCCTTATGCACCACTTTCGGCGACGGCAAATTTCACTGCGTATCACACCAACAGCTTTAGCCCGAAAGAGCAGGCGCATTTGGCCGAGATGGCAGAAAAGCTGGTCAGTAAGCAGATCCCGGTGTTAATTTCGAACCACGATACGCCCGATACCCGTGAATGGTACCGAGCGGCGAAACATTTTCAGGTCAAAGTGCGGCGCAGCATAAGCAGCAATGGCGGCACGCGTAAAAAGGTGAACGAACTGCTGGCACTGTATAAACCAGGAGTTGTAACGCCTGCGAAGAAATAAATCTCAAGGAGAAGCGGATGAAACAGTATTTGATCGCCCCCTCAATTCTGTCGGCTGATTTTGCCCGCCTGGGTGAGGACACCGCGAGAGCGCTGACTGCCGGTGCCGATGTCGTGCACTTCGACGTCATGGACAATCACTACGTACCGAACCTGACCATCGGACCGATGGTACTGAAATCGCTGCGTAAATATGGCATCACCGCCCCGATTGATGTTCACCTGATGGTGAAACCGGTCGATCGGATTGTCCCGGACTTCGCCGCCGCTGGCGCCAGCATCATTACTTTTCATCCGGAAGCCTCCGAGCATGTCGATCGCACTTTACAGCTGATCAAAGAGCATGGCTGTAAAGCGGGCCTGGTATTCAACCCGGCAACACCACTGAGTTATCTGGACTACGTCATGGATAAGCTCGATGTGATCCTGCTAATGTCCGTTAACCCAGGCTTTGGCGGACAGTCCTTCATCCCACAAACGCTGGATAAGCTGCGTGAAGTGCGTCGTCGTATTGATGAATCTGGCTACGATATCCGCCTCGAAGTGGACGGTGGCGTCAAAGTGAATAACATTGGTGAAATTGCCGCAGCAGGCGCAGATATGTTTGTCGCAGGCTCCGCCATTTTCGACCAACCAGACTACAAAAAAGTCATTGATGAAATGCGCAATGAACTGGCGAAGGTAAGTCATGGATAAGTTTCAGGATATTCGGGGCGCTGCATTTGACCTCGACGGCACGCTGGTCGACAGCGCGCCGGGATTAGCCGCAGCGGTGGACATGGCGCTGTATGCGCTGGAACTGCCTGTTGCCGGAGAAGAACGCGTTATCACCTGGATTGGTAACGGTGCAGATGTACTGATGGAGCGCGCGCTGGCGTGGTCTCGTCAGGAGCGCGCAACATTACGTAAAACGATGGGTAAACCGCCCGTTGATGATGATATTCCCGCCGAGGAGCAGGTACGTATTTTGCGTAAGCTGTTCGACAGATACTACGGCGATGTCGCAGAAGAGGGGACATTCCTGTTCCCTGATGTTGCCGACACGCTGGGCGCGCTGCATGCGAAAGGATTGCCGCTGGGTCTGGTGACCAACAAACCGACCCCGTTTGTCGCGCCATTGCTCGAAGCATTAGATATCGCCAAGTACTTTAGCGTGGTCATCGGTGGTGACGACGTGCAGAATAAAAAACCGCATCCGGATCCGCTGCTGCTGGTGGCAAGCAAGCTTGGTATCAAGCCTGAGCAAATGCTCTTCGTAGGGGATTCACGCAATGATATTCAGGCGGCAAAAGCTGCTGGCTGTCCGTCCGTTGGCCTGACCTATGGCTACAACTACGGCGAGTCGATCGCGCTGAGCCAGCCCGACGTTATTTACGACCGTATTAATGAACTACTGCCCGCTCTCGGGCTTCCGCATAGCGAAAATCAGGAATCAAAAAATGACTAAGCCCATCGTTTTTAGTGGCGCACAGCCCTCAGGTGAATTGACCATTGGCAACTATATGGGTGCGCTGCGTCAGTGGGTGAGCATGCAGGATGACTACCATTGCATCTACTGCATCGTTGACCAACATGCCATCACCGTTCGTCAGGATGCTCAGCAGCTGCGTAAAGCAACGCTCGATACGCTGGCGCTGTATCTGGCATGCGGTATCGATCCTGAAAAAAGCACCATTTTCGTGCAGTCTCACGTACCGGAGCATGCACAGTTAGGTTGGGCGTTGAACTGCTACACCTACTTCGGCGAACTGAGCCGTATGACCCAGTTCAAAGACAAATCCGCGCGCTATGCGGAGAACATCAACGCCGGTCTGTTTGATTATCCGGTACTGATGGCGGCAGACATCCTGTTGTATCAGACCAACCAGGTACCGGTTGGCGAAGATCAGAAACAGCATCTGGAACTGAGCCGCGATATCGCCCAGCGCTTTAATGCCCTGTATGGCGACATCTTCAAAGTGCCTGAGCCGTTCATTCCTAAATCCGGCGCGCGCGTGATGTCGCTGCTGGAGCCGACGAAGAAAATGTCCAAGTCGGATGACAACCGCAACAACGTGATCGGTCTGCTGGAAGATCCGAAATCTGTGGTTAAGAAAATCAAACGTGCGATGACCGACTCTGAAGAGCCGCCAGTTGTACGCTACGACGTGCAGAACAAAGCGGGTGTTTCCAACCTGTTGGATATTCTCTCCGCCGTTACCGGTAAGAGCATTCCGGAGCTGGAACAGCACTTCGAAGGCAAAATGTATGGTCATCTGAAAGGTGAAGTCGCAGAGGCCGTTTCCGGTATGCTGACCGAGCTTCAGGAACGTTATCACCGTTTCCGTAACGATGAAGCTTTCCTGCAGAAAGTGATGAAAGAAGGTGCGGAAAAAGCCAGCGCCCGCGCATCTGTTACGCTGAAAGCCGTTTACGAAGCGATTGGTTTTGTCGCCAAGCCGTAATGCGCTCTGCGATACTGAAGAAACCGGGTTACGCCCGGTTTTTTTTCGCCTGCTCGTTTGTGAACCTCAAAAAATGTGAAGCGCCTCGCCGTTTGCATATTTCCTCATTGCGTTATATCTTCACTTTAATGAAGATATAAATATTCAATTTACTGAAAATATAAAATGCGTCGGACATTTATCAAGAAAGAGGGGGTTGTGCTGACAACCCTGGCCCGTTACCTGCTCGGTGAGAAGTGTGGTAACAGACTGAAAACTATTGATGAACTGGCAGCCGAGTGTCACTCATCGGTAGGGTTAACCCAGGCCGCGTTGAAAACGCTGGAATCCTCAGGGGCGATCCGTATTGAGCGTCGCGGACGTAACGGTAGCTATCTGGTGGAGATGGATAACCGTACGCTGCTAAAGCATGTAGATATTAATAACGTAGTTTGTGCGATGCCGCTGCCCTACACCCGTTTATATGAAGGGCTGGCGAGTGGGCTGAAGGCGCAGTTCGACGGGATCCCATTTTATTACGCACACATGCGTGGGGCTGATATTCGCGTGGAATGCCTGCTAAACGGCGTCTACGACATGGCGGTGGTTTCTCGTCTGGCGGCGGAAAGTTACCTTGCCCAGGACAGATTGCGTATCACGTTGGCACTGGGGCCGCATACCTACGTTGGCGAGCACCAGCTGATTTGTCGCAAGGGCGAATCTGCAACAGTAAAACGTGTCGGTTTGGATAACCGTTCGGCGGATCAGAAAATCATGACCGAGGCCTGTTTTGGCGACCGTGACGTTGAATTGATCGATATGCCCTATCACGAGAGTTTGCAGCGCATCGCGAAAGGGGACGTGGACGCGGTTATCTGGAACGTAGTTGCGGAGGCCGAGCTGGCAGTTTTGGGATTAGAAGCCACGCCGCTCACCAACGATCCGCGGTTTCTTCAGGCCACGGAGGCCGTGGTACTGACCCGGGCAGAGGATTATCCGATGCAACAGCTACTGCGGGCCGTTGTTAATAAAGAGGCGCTGCTTGCCCACCAGCAACGTGTGGCGAACGGTGAACAGGAACCCAGTTATTAAGTGAAGGCGAACGACATGGAAAACAGGCTTAACCTGCTGTGCGAAGCAGGCGTTATCGACAAGGATATTTGCAGCGGCATGCTGCAAGTAGTCAGGCGGTTGGATGAAGAGTGGTGTTTGCCGATTCAAAATGAGCAAGGAATCATGGCGATGACCCATATGGCGAGCGCGTTAATGCGTAGCCGCAAGGGCGAAGTGATTGAAGCACTGGATGGTGAGCTGTTAGAGGAGCTGACGCAATCTCATCTCTGGCCAACTATTTTGCTGGTACATCAGGCGCTGCTGAAAGAGTTCACGGTGACGCTGCACACGAATGAAGAAGGCTACATGCTGGCGAACTTGTATGGATTGTGGATGGCTGCGAACGAAGGCGTCTAAAACCCATGGAGAATTAGCCTATTGCACCCTAAATATTCAAAAAAATGAATATTTAGCTGAAGGATTAGAAACGAGGCAGAGAAATGTTTATAGAGGCATTGAAACGCCAGAACCCCACGCTTATCTCGGCTGCTATCGCGTTGTGGCAGCAGGGAAAGATCGCACCTGACAGTTGGGTTATTGATGTTGACCAGGTTATTGAGAATGGCAAACGTCTGCTGGATGTCGCGAGGCAACATGGCATCTCGCTATATCTGATGACCAAACAGGTAGGACGTAACCCGTGGCTGGCGGACAAGCTGTTGCAGCTTGGCTATGAAGGCATCGTGGTTGTCGATTACAAGGAGAGTCGTGTGATGCGTCGTGCCGGGTTACCGGTTGCGCACCAGGGACATCTGGTGCAGATCCCGTCGCGACTGGTCAATGACGCAGTGGCGCAGGGCACCGAGGTCATCACGTTGTTCTCGCTGGAGAAAGCGCGTGAAGTTTCAGCTGCAGCGGTGAAGGCCAGCTGTGAACAGAACGTGATGCTGAAAGTGTACGACAAGGATGATTTTCTCTATCCGGGGCAGGAAAGCGGATTTCCGCTGATGTATCTGACGGATGTGGTCAATGAAATTCGCAGACTGCCGGGCTTACGCCTGAGCGGGTTGACCCATTTCCCCTGCCTGTTATGGGATGAAAACTCAGCGCAGACGATGCCGACGCCTAATCTGCACACGCTGGTGAATGCACGACGTCAGTTGGCGGAAGCCGGGATTGCCATTGAGCAACTTAACGCGCCGTCAGCCAGTAGCTGTTCGTCACTCCCTCTGCTGGCGGAATATGGCGTCACCCACGCCGAGCCGGGTCATGCACTGACAGGCACTATTCCTTCCAATCAAAAAGGCGACCAGCCGGAACGAATCGCGATGCTCTGGCTGAGCGAGGTATCGCACAATTTTCGCGGGGACAGTTATTGCTACGGTGGGGGTTATTACCGTCGCGGCCATGCGCAAAATGCGCTGGTCTTTACGCCAGAAAGTGACTCGCCGATCGCAGCGAAGCTAAAACCCGTAGATGACAGCAGTATTGACTACTACCTGCCTGTTGCCGGGGAGTTTCCGGTGAGCAGCGCGGTGATCTTCTGTTTTCGCACCCAGATCTTCGTGACGCGTAGCGACGTGGTGCTGGTGTCGGGTATTCAGCACGGTGCAGCTGAAATCGTCGCGCGTTACGACAGTCTCGGCAATATTCTGGAGGACTAATGGCCCGATTCGTGGTGTTAGTAATCGACAGTTTTGGCGTTGGTGCAATGAAAGACGTCACGCGGGTCAGGCCGCAGGATGCCGGAGCGAATACCTGTGGTCATATCCTGGGCGAACTCCCGCAGTTACGGCTGCCAACGCTTGAGAAGTTGGGGCTGATTAACGCTCTGGGCTTTGCGCCGGGCGTGATGAAACCTTCAGCATCTGCAGTCTGGGGCGTTGCAGAGCTACAGCATGAAGGGGGAGATACCTTTATGGGCCATCAGGAGATTTTAGGCACGCGGCCTCAGGCTCCGCTGCGGATGCCATTTAGCGACGTCATCGATGGAGTTGAACAGGCGCTGAAAGCCGCGGGCTGGCATGTGGAACGCCGCGGCGACGACCTGGCGTTTCTTTGGGTCAACGATGCGGTTGCGGTGGGCGATAACCTCGAAGCGGATTTAGGTCAGGTCTACAACATTACCGCCAATCTTGCCGTTATCCCGTTTGATGAGGTGCTAAAGATAGGCCAGGTGGTGCGTGAGCAGGTTCAGGTTGGGCGCGTGATCGCGTTTGGCGGTCAGCTTGCAGACAGCCAGCGCATTCTGGATGCAGCCGAGACCAAAGAGGGACGCTTTATCGGTATTAACGCCCCACGCTCCGGCGCCTATGAAAATGGCTTCCAGGTCAGGCATATGGGTTTTGGTGTAGATGAGCAGGTACAGGTACCGCAAAAACTGCATGACGCCGGAATCCCTACCGTGCTGGTCGGTAAAGTGGCGGACATCGTTGGCAATCCGCACGGGCGCAGCTGGCAAAACCTGGTGGATAGCCAGCAGATCATGGATATCACGCTTAACGAATTTAACGCTGAGTCGACGGTATTTATCTGTACCAACATTCAGGAGACCGACCTCGCCGGACACGCGGAAGACGTGGCACGTTATGCGGAGCGGTTGCAGCTTGTCGATCTTAATCTTTCGCGCCTTCTGGCCGCTATGGATCCAAATGACTGCCTGGTGGTTATGGCCGATCACGGTAACGATCCGACCATTGGTCACAGCCATCATACCCGGGAAGTTGTGCCGGTATTGGTATATCAACAGGGGCTGGAGCCTGCGCAATTAGGCATCCGGGCGACGTTATCTGACGTTGGCGCTACGGTGTGTGAATTTTTCGGCGCGGCGGCACCACAAAATGGCTGTTCTTTTCTCTCGGCATTGCGCCTTACAGGAGACACTTTATGAACTTTGATCCGACGGGCTACACCTGGGTCCACGAACATCTGCATATCGATCTCTCCGGGTTCAAGAATAACCTCGACTGCCGGTTAGATCAGTACGATCTCATTTGTCAGGAAATGAAGGATCTCCGGGCGTTAGGCGTCAGCAACATTATTGAGATGACCAACCGCTATATGGGGCGTAGTCCGCAATTCATGCTCGACCTGATGCGCGAGACCGGAATCAACGTCGTGGCCTGCACAGGCTATTACCAGGATGCGTTCTTCCCTGAACATGTTGCGGCCCGCAGCGTGGAACAGCTCGCGCAGGAGATGGTCGATGAGATAGTCATCGGTATTGATGGTACTGAATTAAAGGCCGGAATTATCGCGGAAATCGGCTCCAGTGAAGGCGTGATTACGCCGCTTGAAGAGAAGGTGTTTATCGCCGCGGCGCGGGCACATATCGAAACCGGACGCCCCATCTCAACCCATACCTCTTTTAGCACGATGGGGGTGGAACAGCTGGTGTTGCTACAGGCGCACGGCGTTGACCTTTCCCGCGTAACCGTTGGTCACTGCGACCTGAAAGATAACCTCGACAATATCTTACGCATGATCGATCTCGGCGCGTATGTGCAATTCGATACCATCGGTAAAAACAACTATTACCCGGACGAGAAGCGCATTGGCATGCTGCATGAGCTACGTAATCGCGGGCTGCTTAATCGCGTGATGCTCTCCATGGATATTACCCGCCGCTCGCATTTAAAAGCCAATGGCGGCAATGGCTATGACTATCTGTTAACCACTTTTATCCCACAGTTGCGCCAGTCAGGATTCAGCCAGGCCGATGTGGACACGATGTTGCGTGATAACCCCTCACAATTTTTCCAATAAGGACAGAATCATGAAAAAGATTGGCGTTGCTGGCTTACAGCGTGAGCAGATTAAAAAGACCATCGAAACCGCAGCACCGGGCTGCTTTGAAGTCTCCATTCATAACGATATGGAAGCGGCGATGAAGGTGAAATCCGGACAACTGGATTACTACATCGGCGCTTGTAACACCGGCGCGGGTGCAGCGCTGTCGATTGCTATCGCGGTGATTGGCTACAACAAAAGCTGCACTATCGCCAAGCCGGGTATTAAGGCGAAAGACGAACATATCGCAAAAATGGTTGCGGAAGGGAAAGTGGCTTTTGGTCTCTCCGTCGAACATGTTGAACATGCGATTCCGATGCTGGTTAACCACCTGAAATAAAAGGCATGACTATGGATCTGTATATTCAGATTGTGGTGGTGGCCTGCCTGACCGGCATGACGTCACTTCTGGCACACCGCTCGGCGGCCGTCTTTCATGACGGCATCCGCCCGATTCTGCCGCAGCTGATCGAGGGGTACATGAATCGCCGTGAGGCGGGAAGTATCGCGTTTGGTCTGAGTATCGGCTTTGTGGCGTCGGTGGGGATTTCCTTTACCCTGAAAACCGGCTTGCTCAACGCCTGGCTGCTGTTCCTGCCGACGGATATTCTCGGCGTGCTGGCGATGAACAGCCTGCTGGCGTTCGGTCTGGGCGCTATCTGGGGCGTATTGATTCTGACCTGCCTGCTGCCGGTGAACCATCTGCTCACGGCGCTGCCGGTTGATGTACTGGGTAGCCTCGGTGAACTGAGTTCTCCAGTGGTTTCCGCATTCGCACTCTTCCCGCTGGTGGCGATTTTCTACCAGTTTGGCTGGAAGCACAGCATTATCGCGGCGGTGGTAGTACTGATGACCCGCGTGGTGGTGGTGCGTTACTTCCCGCATCTGAACCCAGAATCGATTGAGATTTTTGTGGGGATGATGATGCTGCTGGCGATCGCCATTACGCATGATATTCGCCACCGCGGTGATGAGGAGATGGATGCCAGCGGGCTATCGGTGTTTGAAGAACGAACTTCGCGGATTATTAAAAACCTGCCGTATATTGCCATCGTCGGCGCGCTGATTGCTGCCGTTGCCAGTATGAAAATTTTTGCTGGTAGCGAGGTCTCAATTTTTACGCTGGAAAAAGCCTATTCGGCAGGGATTACGCCGGAGCAGTCGCAGACGCTGGTTAACCAGGCGGCGTTGGCGGAGTTTATGCGCGGGCTGGGCTTTGTACCGATGATTGCGACAACCGCGCTGGCGACGGGCGTTTACGCGGTAGCGGGTTTCACCTTCGTTTATTCCGTTGGCTACCTGGCACCGAATCCGTGGATTGCGGCAATCCTTGGCGCTATCGTGATTTCAGCGGAAGTGCTGCTGCTGCGCTCTATTGGCAAATGGCTGGGGCGTTATCCGTCAGTGCGTAACGCATCGGACAATATTCGTAATGCCATGAATATGCTGATGGAAATGGCGCTGTTGATCGGTTCGATTTTTGCCGCCATCAAGATGGCAGGCTACACCGGTTTCTCAATTGCGGTAGCGATCTACTTCCTCAATGAATCGATTGGACGTCCGGTACAGAAGATGGCGGCGCCGGTCGTGGCGGTGATGATCACGGGTATTGTACTGAATATTCTCTACTGGTTTGGTCTGTTTGTTCCGGCCTGAGGAGGCGTAAAACATGAAGACGTTTCCTCTGCAAAGCCTGACGCTCACGCAAGCACAGCAAAAGCAGTTTGCGCTGGTGGATACGATTTGCCGTCACTTTCCTGGCGCTGATTTTCTGGCCGGAGGTGATTTGGGATTGGCTCCGGGGCTAAATCAGCCTCGGGTGACGCAACGTGTGGAAAAGGTGCTGGCCGAGGCATTTCATGCTGAGGCCGCAGCGCTGGTTCAGGGGGCGGGCACCGGGGCTATTCGCGCCGGGCTGGCTGCGCTGCTCAAACCCGGCCAGCGTCTGCTGGTTCATGATGCGCCTGTGTATCCCACAACGCAGGTACTCATTGAGCAGATGGGTATTACCCTGGTCAGGGCGGATTTCAACTGCCTCCCGACAATCACGCAGGCGATTACGCAGCATCGTCCTGACGCCGCACTGGTGCAGCATACGCGTCAGCAACCGCAGGATCGTTACGTGTTAGCCGAGGTGTTGGCGGAAATAACAAAGTGCGGCGTGCCGACGTTAACCGATGATAACTACGCCGTCATGAAGGTAGACGGTATCGGCTGTGAACATGGGGCGACGCTGTCTACATTTTCCTGCTTCAAGCTCTTTGGCCCGGAGGGAGTTGGGGCGGTTATCGGCAAGGCGGAGGTTATCGCCAGAATCCGTGCGACTCTCTATTCCGGCGGTAGCCAAATTCAGGGGGCGCAGGCCCTGGAGGTGCTTCGTGGTTTGGTTTTTGCTCCGGTGATGCATGCAATACAGGCTGGCGTTTCAGCACGGTTACTGACGATGCTCAATAGCGGAGTGCTGCCCGGGGTGAAAAAAGCCGTCATCGCCAATGCTCAGTCGAAGGTGCTGATCGTGGAGTTTCACCAGCCGATTGCCGCTCGTGTGCTGAAAGCGGCACAAGAGAGAGGTGCGCTGCCATACCCGGTGGGGGCAGAGTCGAAATATGAGATCCCTCCTCTGTTTTATCGTCTTTCCGGGACGTTTCGCGAAGCAAATCCGTCGCTGGGCGATTATGCGATTCGTATTAATCCAAACCGGAGTGGAGAAGAGACCGTACTACGTATTTTGCGTGAGAGCGTGAATGCGATAGCATATGAATGAGCATAGAATCTGAAAATGAAAAAACCGGGAAGACCCCGGTTTTTTTGTATCTGCGCAATCGCTTCTATTACTGATTCGCAGCCGGGCCACAGCCACCAATAATTTTTGAAATCGAAATTGCTGGGTGCAGGAAATAATCGTAGCTGCAGTTATTTTTTGTGTTTTCGATATGACCAGTACACGCGGTCAGCGTAGCCAGAACACCAGCAACTAAGGTGATTTTTGCAAATTTCAGCATGTCAAAATCCTTGTTAGATATCTATTTATAAATGGATGAAGTCCATTTTTCGCCGGATAAGATATCAACTAACATAAACTTTAAGTAGTCCAGAAAAGGACATGTCGCTTTATATATAAAACATACGATTAGTGAATTGAATTTAAATAAAAAAGCCTGGTATTAATAAATAATACCAGGCTGCTGGGTTTAATTAATTAGCGAAATGTTTTTCTGAAATTCAACATAAAGCCCTTATCGCTGATGTTGTCCTCTTTCCACTGGTAAGCGTCCAGATTCAGGCTGGCGTCTTTGGCGCTGTATTTCACACCGACCGTCGCCAGACCGTTGATGCCTCCGCCTTTTTGCTCGTCGTCTACGCCAAAGGACTGGCCTGCGGCACCTTGCAGTGACGCAGTACGCTGGCTTTTGCTGTAGCTCAGGTTCGGACCGCCTTCCAGTGTGGCGCTGGCGCTCCAGCCATTTTCACCGGTATAGTCGAACTTCATTCCGACAATGGAATCTACGGCGGTTTCGCTGCCATCGTTCATCGACAGGTTAAAGTCCCCCGCGCTGCGCTCTTTGTAGCCGCCTTCCAGCGTATGACGGAATTTCACCCCGGCGTACGGCGTGACTTTCAACGTATCGTTGAGCATGGTGAAGGTTTTCGCCCCTTCGCTGCGAAACTCAAGATACTGCTGACGTGCGTTGGAATCCGCCACCTTGTTGGTGTCGCCATAAGAGACAGAACGGCTGCTGTCGAGATTGTGCACGTCATAACGCAGGCTGTTCTTCCACGCCAGACCTTCATTAAACGCCATGCTGTGCTTCAGGCCAAAGAACTGGCTGTAGCCGCCGGTCAGACCGTTGTCGCCTGCGGTCTGCGAACCGTTGCCATCCAGACGGGCGATGCCGTACTCCATGGTCAGATTCTGGCTGGCAGTCAGATCCAACGTCTGGCGCAATGCCAACATGTCGTACTGGGTATCGTTACCCAGCTCGGCGCGCGGGTCGCCTTTCGCCACAACGTTGAATGCCAGGCCATCTTTAATTTGCGGCGCGGCATCGGCCAGCATGGTAAAGCGGTTGCTTAGCACGCGGGCTTCACGGAACGCGGTGATAGCCTGACTGCCGCTTACCTGTTTCAGAGCGCTGTTCAGCTCAGCGGTGGTGCTTACGTTAAGGCTGGTGTACAGCTCGTTGTTGGTGTAGCCGGCATCGAGTGCGCTTGCTACGTCAGAAACGCTGCTGTCGGTTGCCACATCGGCATAGGCATTTTTGGTCATGGTGACGTCAATGTTGCCGTCGCTGTCCTGGCTGCCCTGGGCGTTCCACACCACGGTGGTGGACTGGATGGCTGAAGCGTCAGTCAGGTTGCTGCCCTGCACCACGTTGTCGAAGGTGGCGGTGGTGTCGGCGGTGCCGGCGGTAAAGCCGGTGTTGATTTCCACGCCGTTCATGCTGGCGTTGCTGACTTTAAGCTGGCCTGCGCTGCCGTCGGCGCTGGTGCCGACCACGTAGCCGGTCAGGTCGTTGGTACCGGAGGACGGGGAGGAACTGTTGCCGCCGGTGACGGTGGTGTCCGGTACGTCCGGCAGGGTGTAACCGGCATAATGCACTTCGGTTGCGTTGCCATTATTGCCGTTAGTCCCTTCCACGTTCACGCTGTCGCCCTGCTTAATCAGGCCGGAACCGGTGACATCGTCGTCAATGTCCACGATGCCGTTATTGACCACATGGCCTGCGCCCGCCACGCTGAAGGCGTAAGAGTCACTGGCATGGATGTTGATGGTGCCGTTGTTCTCAATCACCGCGTCAGCCGTGGCGTTAGCGTCCAGCGCCATTGCCACCATGCCGGTGTCGGTGGTGCCTTCCGTCCCGAGGTTGATGGTGCCGTTGTTCACCAGTTGGGCGTTTTTGCTGCCGTACATGCCGTAGGCGTTGTTGCCGCTGATGTTCATGGTGCCGTCGTTTTGCGCGACGTAGTTGTTGTGGGTAAAGCTGACCGCTTTGCCGTTATCCACATCGTAGTTAATTATGCCTGCCTGCTGGTTCCAGAAGAACGCGAGGCCAGCATCGGCGTTTCCGGCGCTGGCCATCACGGATTTGGCGGTGGTGTCCACCACGCCGGCGTTAATGAATACGCCGGTGTTGCCCTGGACATTCAGCCCGGCGCTGCCTTTGGCATCGCTTATCACGATATGGCCGGTATTGTAGAGGCGACCATTGCCGCGGAAGTTAACGCTATTTTCCGCGTTATCGATAATCAGCTCGCCGCTGTTGTTGAATACCGCGTGGTTGTTAAGATCGAGCGTGCTGGCGTATGCGCCTTCTCCGGCGTAGCCGAGAGACCAGGTGCCGCTGTTGTTGACCACGGCATTGTTACTCAGTTTGCCGCCGCGGTTAACTTCGCCTCCGGCAAGGTTGTTAAAGGTGCCGTTGTTGACTGTCACCAGCGCATCTGCGGTGCCGGTATTATTAAACGTGCCGCCGTTGAGGGTAACGCTGTTCACCGTACCTTTGTTATCCAGCGTGCCGTTGTCGATCTCAATCTTGCTGTTGATGGTGCCGGAAGCATTATTGGTCAGCGTGTAGTCGTCGGACTTAATCACAATCAGGTCGCCGTTCACGGTACCGTTATTGCCCACATCGCCCATAATAGAAGTGTTTTTCGCCAGAACGACCGTCTCGCCGGTATCGGCGATCAGCCCGTCGAAATAGGCACTGCTGACATACTCATCCGTCGGGTTGTATTCCTCGCTATTCTGACAGTTGTCGCCGAAGCAGACCTGACCGTAGTTGATGACGGTGCTGCTGGCATCGGCATAGAAGGGTTGACCATATGAGGCATCAATATTAATCGTGCCGGTCTTGTCATTAATGACGGTGCCGCCATTCGTTGCTGCCATACCAATCAGATAAGGCGTGTCAGTACCCACGCTCTCGTTGCTGGTTAAATTTATTTCTCCCTGGTTAATTGCGGTGCTGCCGGAGCCATTCGCCCACATTCCTGTGCCGGCATTCACTACATTAATCGTTCCAGTATTGGTGCCGACTGCTGTATCAGTTACTACCATTCCTCCGCCAAGCGCAACAAAACAGCGGGTAATGTCAGAATCGCAGTTCAGATTATTACCGCTCTGATCTTTCCATACGCCTTCGTGATTAATTGTTCCTTTATTTTCAGCCGTTGATGTATCGGTTAACAGGATTCCCCATGTATTACCGCCTGATGTTGATATCGTACCTTCATTGATAGCACTGGAATCATCCCAGAGTTCAATCGCAGAAAATTGCATCGAGCTATTAATGGCGATAATTGTTGAATGGTCATCGACGCCGGTGGGCGTCATGGATGCAAAATCGCTGGCAGTTAAAGAAATACTTCCTTTATTGCTGACCTGGCTGTTATCGGATTGCACGATGCCAAAAAATATGGGGGGAGCTGTATTATCCTGGCTGACATCAATATCTATGGTCCCCAGCGTATCGTTCGTAAATGCACTGTCCTGTAGAGAAATAATCGAACTGTCCATCATGGACACATAGTGACCAGAGATATTCCCATCGTTGACTAATGTTGACTGGCTACTAATATTAATAATCCCATGCGGGTCGGTTAATGGCGCAGCCGCAGTGGACAACTGAGAGTCAATGTTGAGTGTAGCGCCTTCGCTGATATACATTGAAGAACTATTGCTGATGTTGGCAAAAGCAATGTTAGTGTTAGACGCGCTCCTCGCGGTGATTGACGATTAGCCATTGAGTACGACCATATTATTACTACCGGATACGTCAATACCCGTCACGACAGGTATGGCCGTCCAGTCTGTGGTCGTCTGCGCACTGGATACATCAACACCGCCATCAATAGTGACGGTATTATTTTGACCGTCAATGATGATCCCGGAAACATTATCCTGATACTGGGTTCCTTTAGCAGAAATACCAGTGGCCAGATCAAGATGATACGGTGTGGCATCGACAGAAACACTGCCTGTGATATGCACATCGTTAAAATCACCGTTCATCATAACACCTGCTAAATCCCGGCCATAGGCCGGATTTTCGCCTGAATTATCAGGCCAGTCGTTGGGATTATCACGCTCGGACGAGACATTGATGTCACCATCAATTAACAGTTCGCCATGTTGATCCTGTGTATTCTGCGCGTTGATATTCACGCCAATAAAACCATTACCATTTGCAAAACGCAGACCATCCGGGGTGTCAAGCCCATCATCTGATGTTGCTTTGACATTAATCGTCCCCATCAGGTTTACGTTACTACCCGCCCCATTAATGTCTATCCCCGTAGAGGACGTTGTAACATTAAGAGAGCCGTTGTTAGCAAACTGACTGTTATCGCCATCGATTGAGATACCCGTACTGCCAGCATCTGTGGTGTAGATATCACCTTTGTTTTCTACGCTATTATTGATCCCCGTGACCTCCAGTCCGGTGCCTTTTTGTGAGACGGTAATGTCGCCCTTATTGTTAAAGGTGTTCTGCTCGCCCGTCACCTCAAAGCCAACGGAGTCTGCGTCGCGTACGGTGGTTTTACCGGCGTTGGTGACTTTGTTGCCCTTACCGGTAGTGGCGATCCCCACGGCGCCGTTGGTGACCAGCAGGTCGCCCCGTTGCGTGATGTTGGCGTTATCGCCGTTGATCGTCACGCCCGCCGAGCCTGCGCCATCGACGTTCAGATCGCCGGTGTTGATCATGCGGGTATTGTCGCCGTCAACTTTGGTGCCTGCTGCACCGCCGGAGATGGTCTGATCGCCTTCATTAATGACCAGCGCATCGTTGCCGTCAATATACAGCCCGGTGGAGCCTTCGCCGCTGGTGGTGGAGTTGCCCTTGTTATCAACCAGTGCGCCGTCGCCGGTGATTTTCGAGCCGGTGCCGCCGTCGGTGATGGTCAGTTCACCCTCGTTGCTGACGTGGGCGTTATCGCCGGTAATGATGGCACCGGTGGAGCCTGCGCCGCTGATGTGTGAGATACCGCTGTTATCCACGGTGATATTGTCGCCGTCGAGAACGATGGCGGTGCCGCCGCCGCTGACGGTGATGTCGCCGGCAAGGGTGGTGTTAGTGCCGTCGCCGGAGATTAACGCGCCGGTGCCGCCGTCCACCGTGGACTTACCGGAGATGGTGTTGGTGGTGTTATCGCCGGTGATGACGATGCCCGTTGCGCCATCGGTGACGGTGGAGTCGCCGCTCAGGGTGTTGTTTGTCCGGTCGCCGGAGATAATCACGCCAGTGTTGTTGTCGCCGCTGATTTGCGCGTCGCGATCGGACTGGTGGGTTTTATCGTCCCCGGTGACGACAGTGGTCTGGTCATTGGCGAGGATCAGATAACCTTCGCTATCATACTTCCAGTAGTTGCCATTCTGTTGGGTGCCTTCAATCACGGCGGCGTTGGTGTCGGTGACGTTCCAGCCGGTTACGTTCAGCGTTTTGCCGTCAGCGGTGGTGAGCTGCCACTGGCCGTCTTTTTCGGCGTAGCTGAGCGTGGCGGCGCCGAGGTGCGTGCCGTCATCCAGTTTGATGTCGTCGAACGCCAGCGTGTTTTTGCCTTTATCGAGGGTGACGCCGTTGCTGAAAGTGGTGACGGTGGTGTCATCAGGCGGTGTGGGTGTATCTCCGCCGTCATCGGGCGGGGTAACGTCGCCGCCATCGTCGGGTGGGACAGGGGTAACATCGTCGCCGTCGTCAGGCGGGGTAACGTCGCCGCCATCGTCGGGTGGGACAGGGGTAACATCGCCGCCGTCGTCAGGCGGGGTAACGTCGCCGCCATCGTCGGGTGGGACAGGGGTAACATCGCCGCCGTCATCGGGCGGGGTAACGTCGCCGCCATCGTCGGGTGGGACAGGGGTAACATCGCCGCCGTCATCTGGTGGGAGGATTGGGGTGTTATTATGTTGGGAATGCCCGCCACCATTGTTATCGATGCCAATCGCTACACCTGCGGCGAGCGCTGCGACTCCGCCAGCCACCCATCCCCAATGGTTGTCTTGTTCTTCGTAGCCAGCGAGGCAACGTGCTGAAAGTTTGTCGCGTTCTTGTTTAGATAATACAGATATATTTGCGGGGCAATCGCTGTCATCATCGTTGTCGGCAGCTATTGCTGGAACGTAGTAGGTTTGGAGTGCTATTGCAATACCTACTGCAATGAGTTTTTTCCTTTGCATAATTGTTATCCTTAGTGAACTATATATCTGACGCAAGATGTAAACTTATTTTGAGGAGCCAATATTGTATTGCTTGCTTTCGGATAACGCTATTTCGCGAAATAATTATGATAACTATGACTTATTGAAGACGTGAATTCATTTATTGTCATTAAGGATGTGTGAAGGATATTTTGTGCGGTTTTGATGAATTAATGTGATTGTTTATTTGCGGGGTGAATGAGTTTAATTTTTCTTCATTTAGATTTGAGAATAAAGAATGAATGGAAAAAGAATAAATAAATGCCCTGAATAACAGGGCAGAATTTAAATCAATGATTAGAGAACCAGTTCAGCTTATCGCGTAGCCCAACCACACGACCGACGATAATCAGCGCCGGGCTTTCAACCTGCTGCGCTAATTCCCCGAGCTGCGCCAGCACACCGTTGACGACGCGTTGTTTCACGGAGGTGCCGTTTTCTACAAGTGCGACGGGCATATCGGGCTGCATGCCAAATTCGATCAGTTTTTCCTGGATCGTGGCCGCCTGGTTCAGCCCCATGTAGAACACCAGCGTCTGTTTCTCTGCCGCCAGATTTTCCCAGTCCAACTCGCCGCCGGTTTTCAGGTGCCCGGTAACCAGACGAACGCTCTGGGCGTAATCACGATGGGTCAGTGGAATGCCGGAATAGGCGGAACAACCGGAGGCTGCGGTAATACCCGGTACGACAGAGAATGGAATACCGGCGTGGCAAAGCGTTTCCAGCTCTTCGCCACCGCGACCAAAGATGAACGGGTCGCCACCTTTCAGTCTCACGACGCGTTTACCCTGTTGCGCTTCACGCAGCAGGATCTGGTTAATCTCTTCCTGCGGTACGCAGTGGTAACCCGCACGTTTACCGACGAATACCCGGTCGGCATCGCGGCGCACGAGGTTCATAATATCGTCGGAAACCAGACGGTCATAAACTACTACGTCTGCCTGCTGGATCTGCTGCAGCCCTTTCAGCGTCAGCAGCCCGGCATCGCCAGGACCGGCACCAACCAGCACCACTTCTCCACGGTGATCCAGTGGTTCGCTAAGCAACTGCTCGGTGGTTTCTTCGATGGCTTTTGTGTCACTGTTTGCCAGCGACTGCGCCAGGCGGTCATTAATGAACAATTTTTCCCAGAAGCGGCGACGTTCACCCATACTGGCAAACTGTTTTTTAACCCGAGAGCGCAGCTTGCCGGCATATTGCGCGACCTGGCCCAGATGCTGAGGTAGCATGGATTCAAGCTTTTCACGCAGCAGACGGGCCAGCACCGGTGAAGTGCCGCCAGAGGAGACCGCCACCATCAGCGGCGAGCGGTCGATAATGGAGGGCATGATAAAACTGGCTGCTTTTGGCGCATCGACCACGTTGCAGAAAATACGCCGTGATTCGGCGGCGGTGCTGACGCTTTGATTGACGGCATCGTCATCGGTGGCGGCAATAGCCAACCAGCAGGTGTCGAGCAAGGACTCATCGAACGGCCCCTCAACCAGCGTCAGCATGTTTTCATCTGCCCATACTTTGAACTGCGGAATAAACGCCAGCGCATTAACCGTTAAACGTGCGCCCGCTTCCAGCAGTAACCGCGCTTTGCGTTCTGCGACATCACCACCGCCGACGATCAAGCAGTCGCGGTCACGTAGTTGACAAAATATAGGCAAATGATCCACGACATTACCCCTTAATTATTGGCAGCAGCCTCTGGCTGATTGATTTTTGCCGGAGCCGGACGCTCCGATTTTGGCGTAGCATACCAATAACCTAATCCCATGAATACGACACCGGACAAAGTATTACCGAGTGTCACCCACAGCAGGTTATGACCAATTCCTGACAGGGTATAGGCTTCGCTGTGATGGCCGAACCAGGAGAGGGCAAACAGCGTCATGTTGGCAACGGAGTGCTCGTAGCCGGAAGCGATAAACGCCAGCAGACACCACCAGATAGCGAGGAATTTTGCCGCGCCTTCGGTACGGATTGCCATCCAGATTGCCAGACAAACCAACCAGTTACACAGTGCGCCTTTAAAGAACAAAACCATTGCAGGCGCGGTCGTTTTCGCCAGAGCAACCGAATGGACGATGCTGGTATCGACCGGCAGCAGGCTACCGCCACCCCAGCTGTAAAGCAGAGCGACAAACACGGAACCGACCAGGTTACCCAGCCAGGTTTTTGGCAGGATTGCCCACATCTGACCGTGGCTGATGGTGCCTGCTTTGACGCCGAGCGTCAGAAACATGGTGTGACCGGTAAACAGTTCCGAACCGGCAATAATGACCAGCGTTAAGGCGATACCAAAGGTTGCACCCATCACAAGAGGACGAACGGACGGGTCGAGCAGATTACCGAGGGTGAAAATAAGAATGATGCCGAGACCCACATAGGCTCCCGCCATTGCCGAACTGATCCAGAATCCGAGCGGGTTATTAGCCGACAGGCGTGCGATGCGCGCAGCGTTAGCCGCACACTTATTGATAGTGTCTGTGAACATGTGTTGATTATCCTTGAAGTACAAACAATAAAAAGAAATCGTAACCGTAGGCCGGATAAGGCATTTATGCCGCCATCCGGCAATGTGCTTGTGCAATTGCCTGATGGCGCTACGCTTATCAGGCCTACTAATAAAAGACCTACAAATACGTCAAAAAAGGGGAGGCGTTGCGCCTCCCAAAATTAATTAACCGCGCAGTTGCACCGTGCCGTCTTTCACTCGCGCTTCGTAATGTTTCACGGAGAACTGTTCGTCTTCCATGCACAGACCGTCGCTTAAGCGAAAACGCTGTTTTTTCAGCGGGCTGGCAACCCACAATTCGCCCTGATGTTCAGCAATCAGCCCACGAGAAAGCACGCTGGACTCAAAGAACGGGTCGATGTTGCTGATCGCAAACACCTGGTCGCTGTGATACGGGCGGAAAATCGCAACCTGCTCGTTACCTAACAGGGCACAGACGCCTGTTGCAGGCAGAATGTCATCGATTTTGCAGATGTTTTTCCACTGGCTCATGCGTTTTCCTCCACCAGAGTCACCGGGATACGCTCATAAGGCGTGGCCGGACGATGTTGTTCACGTTCAGGCACAACCTGGACATTCGGATCGCGTTTTTCGCTGTTGATAAAGTGTTTGAAGCGAACCTGCGCGGATGGGGTGTTAACGGTTTCTGTCCACTCACACACCACTGCTTCACGCAGACGGGCCATCTCTTCTTCAAGATGCTGGTTCAGACCCAACTTGTCGTCGATGATGACGGACTTCAGATACTCAATACCGCCTTCCAGATTGTCTAACCACGGTGCGGTACGGGTCAGTTTGTCGGCAGTACGGATGTAGAACATCATGAAACGGTCAAGGTACTTGAGCAGCGTTTCGCGATCGATATCCGCTGCCAGCAGGTCTGCATGACGAGGTTTCATCCCGCCGTTACCGCAAACGTACAGGTTCCAGCCTTTCTCAGTGGCGATGATACCCACGTCTTTACCCTGAGCTTCCGCACATTCACGGGTACAGCCGGAGACGCCGAATTTCATTTTGTGCGGGGTACGAATGCCTTTGTAGCGATTTTCCAGCTCCACGCCGAAGCCCACGCTATCGCCGACGCCGTAACGGCACCAGGTGCTGCCTACGCAGGTTTTCGCCATACGCAGCGCTTTGGCATACGCGTGACCGGTTTCAAAACCGGCTTCAATCAGCTGACGCCAGATTTCCGGCAGGTCATCTTTCTGCGCGCCGAACAAGCCGATACGTTGAGAACCGGTAATTTTGGTGTACAGGTTAAATTCACGCGCGATACGGCCCACAGCTACCAGGCCTTCAGGGGTAATTTCGCCACCCGCAGAGCGCGGGATCACGGAGTAAGTACCGTCTTTCTGGATGTTCGCCAGGAAGTTGTCGTTGGTGTCCTGCAACGGCGTGTGCTGCGGTTTGAGGATGTACTCATTCCAGCAGGAAGCCAGCAGGGAACCTACGGTAGGTTTACATACTTCACAGCCGTAACCTTTCCCGTGTTTTGCCAGCAGCTCTTCGAAGGTTTTGATGCCTTCTACGCGGATGAGATGGAACAGTTCCTGACGTGAGTACGGGAAGTGTTCACACAGATTGTTGTTAACTTCGATGCCCTGTTTCGCCAGTTCGGCGTTCAGAACCTGCGTTACCAGCGGGATACACCCGCCGCAGCCGGTACCGGCTTTGGTTTCTGCTTTCAGCGCCGCAACGGTATGGCAGCCCTTGTTGATAGCGGCAACCAGCATGCCTTTGGTGACGTCAAAACAGGAGCAAATCTGCGCGCTGTCCGGCAGTTTATCGACACCGATAGACGGCTTACCGCTGCCCGCGTGTGCTGGCAGA
This sequence comes from Citrobacter sp. Cpo040, assembly GCF_030332915.1. Classification (NCBI taxonomy): domain Bacteria; kingdom Pseudomonadati; phylum Pseudomonadota; class Gammaproteobacteria; order Enterobacterales; family Enterobacteriaceae; genus Citrobacter; species Citrobacter sp. Cpo040. The sequence continues at coordinate 28,535 of NZ_JAOWGX010000035.1, read as the reverse complement.
ATCAGTGAATCCGGATTTTCCGGCAGTTCGATGGCGTTCAGCACCAGTTGCAGCAGATTGCCGTAATCGCTGGTGTCGCCTACCAGAACCGCGCCGAGCAGGGTTTTGTTATCTTCGCTAACGATCAGGCGTTTGTAGACTTCTTTGCTTTCGTCGAGATAGACGTAGCTACGTGCGCCCGGCGTGCGCGCATGCGCGTCGCCAATACCGCCGACGTCAACGCCGAGCAGCTTCAGCTTGGCGCTCAGGTCCGCGCCTTCAAAGGCGTTTTCAGTTTCGAGAATATGGTCAACGGCAACCTGCGCCATTTTATAGCCTGGAGCGACCAGACCATACACGCGGTTGTTCCAACTGGCGCATTCGCCGATGGCATAGATGTCCGGGTCAGATGTCTGGCAAGTGTCGTTAATGACGATACCGCCGCGTGGCGCGACGTCCAGACCGCACTGGGTGGCCAGTTTGTCGCGTGGACGAATACCGGTAGAGAAGACGATGAAATCGACTTCCAGTTCGCTATCGTCGGCAAAACGCATGGTTTTGCGCGCTTCGGTGCCTTCCTGAACGATCTCTTTGGTGTTTTTGCTGGTGTGCACACGCACGCCCATGCTTTCAATTTTGCGACGTAACTGCTCGCCACCCATATGATCCAGCTGTTCAGCCATCAGCATTGGGGCAAATTCAATCACGTGGGTTTCAATGCCGAGGCTTTTCAGCGCACCGGCGGCTTCCAGGCCCAGCAGACCACCGCCGACAACAGCACCGCGTTTGCTGCGTCGCGCGCAAGACTCAATCGCGTTGAGGTCTTCAATGGTGCGGTAAACGAAGCAGTCCTGGGTTTCCGAACCTTTAATCGGTGGGATCCACGGGTAAGAGCCCGTCGCCATGATCAGCTTATCGTAGTAAACCGTACGACCTGCGCTGGAGTGGATCACCTTCTCCTGGCGGTTAATGGTAATTGCGCGCTCGCCCACTAACACCTTAACACCGTGCTTCTCGTAGAATCCTTCACGCACCAGAGAAAGCTCTTCGGCGGTGTGGTGGGAGAAGTAGGAAGACAGGTGTACACGGTCGTACGCTTTGCGGGGTTCTTCACAGAAGACGGTAATATCAAAATTGGCAGCGTCGGATTTATCAAGAAGATCCTCAATAAAGCGATGGCCGACCATACCATTACCGATAATAGCGAGTCTGACTTTGCTCATTTTTGCCTCGATTTCTTTTCTATTACTGCCTACCTTAACGATTCAGCTACCGCGCTTATTGATACAAATCAAATTCGCCCTTATATACTCCTTAAGAGGTATATAACTGATTTGTCAGCATTTTTATAAGTGACGGAATTATTTGGGTTTTCGTGTTTGTATAAATAGCGTACAAATTAAGGGGTTTTTGTAAGAATTGGCCTACATGACCAATGAAAGAAGAGGAGGGTGAGAATGTGCCGGATGATGTGGATACCATCCGGCGGTGAGATTAATGCGTTGCTGGGGCGTTATGCTGGCGATGGCGCGTGACAAACCCAAGAATAAAGCACATCACGAATACAACCGCATACAAGCCGTTAGCTGTTTGCAATGCCGCCTGAGGGCCGCTGTGTGCCACGATAGGGCCGGTGACGACGAAAGTGAGCATGGTGCCGATGGTGCCGCAGGTCAGAACGAAGTTAACCAGTTTGGGTGAGGCGACCTTCGTCTGCTGGGAGCCAAGGGTAATGATGGTGGTATAAATCGCACTGGAGAAGAAGCCCAGCGTCATAATAAACCACGGCATATGCTCTGGCGTACCGGTGATAAACAGATACATCAGGACGGTAGCCAGACCCGCCAGTACGGTCAGGATGCGCTGCAAATCGAAGAAACGCAGAATAAAGCTAAATGCCCACATGCCAACCATGTAAGACATCCAGAAGTCGCTGACCAGTTTACCCGCATCGTTCAGGCTCATGCCCAGGCTTTTGGCGTACTCCGGGACCCAGGAGATAAAACCCAGCTGACCAAGGATGTAGCACAGTGCAGCGATCGCCAGAAACAGCACGCCAATCCCCCATTTTTCTTTTACTACCGGCGCGTCTGACTGCTGAGCGTGTTTACCCAGTGCCGGGAATTCACAACCGAAGGTCAGCAGGAAAATGGCGACGTATACGAGGCCGATGCAGGCATAGACCCAATACCATTCGATGCTGCGCGCTAACAGGAACGCGGCAACCATTGGGAAAATCATACCGGCCATGCTGAAGAAGGAGTCAGTAAACAGCAGGCGGGAACCGCGCTGACGACCTTCGTACATTTGAGTTACCAGGAACGTACCAATCGACATGGTGATACCGCTTACCAGGCCCAATACAAACATGGCGGCGGAGAACAAGGCCAGGCTATGGCTGAACATCAGTCCGGCAACGGCCAGTACCATCAGGATAAAGCCGAAGCGCAACTGGGTTTTCAGTGGCACGATTTCCATTAACCATGCATTCAGAAAGATAGAGATCAGAATGCCGGCATTCAGGAAGGTGAAGGTGTTACTCATGCTGGAAACGGGCAAATGGAAGTAATCTGCGATGTTTCCCATCACCATCCCGGTGACAATTACCAACGCACCTGTCAGGGCGTAGGAGAGAAAGCTAATCCATGTGAGCTTGATGCGATTGCTGTTAGTCATGACTGGCCTGTATAGAAGTGTAAGGCGCATTGACTGCGCCGTGAGCGGGCAGATTTTAGGCGCTTTAGTGACGCATTTAAATATTTATTGGTAATAACTTGGTGCGTTACATTTTTCTATGTGATCTTGATCACATTGATACTTGCAGCCATGAGGTTACATTTGTTTCAGGTACGTAAAATTAAGTAAAGGGATGGCCTTGTCCTTGAAGGCTCTTTAGAATCAATTCACTTGCTTCATTTCTGCTCTTGTTAAGGAATTCTCATGCTCAAATCGACTCTGGCGGCTGTTGCAGCTGTTCTCGCTCTTTCTGCTCTCTCTCCCGCAGCACTGGCAGCAAAAGGTGATCCACATGTTCTGCTGACAACCTCTGCTGGTAACATTGAGCTGGAGCTGAACAGTCAGAAAGCCCCGGTTTCAGTGCAAAACTTTGTCGATTATGTCAACAGTGGTTTCTATAACAACACCACGTTCCACCGTGTGATCCCAGGCTTCATGGTGCAGGGCGGCGGTTTTACCGAGCAGATGCAGCAGAAGAAACCTAACCCGCCAATCAAGAATGAAGCCGATAACGGACTGCGTAACACTCGCGGCACGATTGCTATGGCGCGTACAGCGGATAAAGACAGCGCGACCAGCCAGTTCTTTATCAACATTGCAGATAACGCTTTCCTCGATCACGGCCAGCGCGACTTTGGCTACGCTGTTTTCGGTAAAGTTGTGAAAGGTATGGATGTCGCGGATAAGATCTCTCAGGTACAGACCCATGATGTCGGTCCATACCAGAATGTCCCGTCAAAACCGATTGTTATCCTTTCTGCTAAAGTCCTGCCGTAATCGTATCTTGCGCGGGTAGTTCTTGCCCGCGTTCACCCCTCTCTCTGCGTAACCCGAAATTGCTGCTTATACTTGTGGCAAGTGTCGGCTCATTCAGGGAGGTCACGTGAAAAAACTCACCGATAAACAAAAGTCCAGGCTGTGGGAACAACGGCGAAACGCCAATTTCCAGGCCAGCCGACGGCTGGAAGGCGTAGATATTCCACGGGTTACTCTGAGTGCTGAAGACGCCCTGGCGCGTCTTGAAGAGCTGAGGAGGCACTATGAGCGATAAATTCGGTGATGGTCGCGACCCGTATTTATATCCGGGCCTGAATGTCATGCGTAACCGTCTGGGGATTCATCAGGCGCAGCGTTTAGCGCAGGCGGCTTATGAACTGACAGCACTGCGTGCGGCGACTATCGAATTGGGGCCGCTTAAACGGGGCTTACCGCACCTGTGCGCCATTCATCGCCAGCTGTATCGGGATATTTTTGACTGGGCGGGACACCTGCGTGAAGTCGATATTTACCAGGGCGATACTCGCTTTTGCCACTTCGCCTATATCGAGAAAGAGGGCAATGCGCTGATGCAGGACCTGGAAGATGAGTCCTGGCTGGTGGGAATACCGGAAGACAAGTTTGTCGATCGTCTTGCCCACTATTATTGCGAAATCAATGTGCTGCATCCGTTTCGCATTGGCAGTGGCCTGGCGCAGCGTATTTTCTTCGAACAGTTAGCGATTCATGCCGGGTATATGCTGAGCTGGGATGGCATTCCGGTTGAGGAGTGGAATCAGGCTAATCAGAGCGGGGCGATGGGTGACCTGTCTGCACTGCGGGCGATATTTCGTAAAGTGGTAAGCGAAGCCCCGGAAACTGAGTAGAATAGCGCGGTTCTTATGTACCGGAGCCGCCATGATCCTGCTTATTGATAACTATGATTCTTTTACCTGGAACCTGTACCAATACTTCTGCGAACTGGGCGCTGATGTCCTTGTCCGGCGCAACGACGAGCTGACGCTGGCGCAAATCGACGCGCTGAACCCGCAAAAAATCGTGATTTCCCCTGGGCCATGCACGCCGGATGACGCCGGTATCTCACTGGATGTTATTCGTCATTTCGCCGGTAAGCTCCCCTTGTTGGGTGTTTGTCTTGGCCACCAGGCGATGGCGCAGGCCTTTGGCGCGAGTGTGGTTCGGGCGGCTAAAGTGATGCACGGTAAAACCTCGCCGATTACCCATAACGGGCAGGGCGTTTTTCAGGGACTCGCCAACCCATTAACGGTAACGCGCTACCACTCTCTGGTGGTTGCCCCTGAGACGCTTCCTGAGTGCTTTGAGGTGACAGCCTGGAGTGAAACGCAGGAGATAATGGGCATTCGTCACCGCGAGTGGGATATGGAAGGGGTACAGTTTCACCCGGAGAGTATTCTCAGCGAACAGGGGCATCAGCTGCTGGCTAATTTTCTCAATCGCTGATTTGTAGTTGCTATTCAGTGATTTTTTATTCATATTTTGTGATTATAATTTCACTGGCGTTTCTGCTTAACAGGGTGGTAATGACATGGCAACTGAACAAACTGCAATTACGCGCGCGACATTCGATGAAGTGATTCTGCCGATTTATGCACCGGCTGAGTTTATCCCGGTAAAAGGAAAAGGGAGTCGAGTGTGGGATCAACAGGGCAAAGAGTATGTTGATTTCGCGGGCGGCATTGCAGTGACCGCGTTAGGGCATTGCCATCCGGCATTGGTTGAGGCGTTAAAAACCCAGGGCGAAACCCTGTGGCATACCAGCAACGTATTTACCAACGAACCGGCGTTGCGCTTAGGCCGTAAAATCATTGATGCGACCTTTGCCGAGCGCGTGCTGTTCATGAACTCCGGTACTGAAGCCAACGAAACCGCCTTTAAGCTGGCGCGCCATTATGCCTGCGTGCGTCATAGTCCGTTCAAAACCAAAATCATTGCCTTCCATAATGCGTTTCACGGCCGTTCGCTGTTTACCGTGTCCGTTGGTGGGCAGCCGAAATACTCCGACGGCTTTGGGCCAAAACCGGCGGATATCATCCATGTCCCGTTTAACGATCTGCATGCGGTCAAAGCGGTGATGGACGATCACACCTGCGCGGTGGTCGTTGAGCCTATTCAGGGAGAGGGTGGCGTCACTGCGGCTACGCCGGAATTCCTGCAAGGTTTGCGTGAACTTTGTGACCAGCACCAGGCGCTGTTGGTATTTGATGAAGTGCAGAGTGGAATGGGGCGTACCGGCGATTTGTTTGCCTATATGCACTACGGCGTGACGCCGGATATCCTCACCAGCGCGAAGGCGCTCGGTGGCGGCTTCCCGGTAAGCGCGGTGTTGACCACTCAGGAGATTGCCTCCGCGTTCCACGTGGGTTCGCACGGCTCCACTTACGGCGGTAACCCGCTGGCCTGCGCGGTAGCGGGGGCAGCGTTTGATATCATCAACACGCCGGACGTGCTGGGAGGCATTCAGGCCCGGCGTCAGGCGTTTGTCCAGCATTTGCACAAGATTGATCAACAGTTCGATATTTTCAGCGATATTCGCGGCATGGGGCTGCTGATTGGCGCCGAGCTGAAACCGCAGTTTAAAGGCCGGGCGCGCGATTTCCTCTATGCCGCCGCGCACGAAGGGGTGATGGTGCTGAACGCCGGGCCGGACGTGATGCGTTTCGCGCCGTCGCTGGTGGTGGAGCAGGCGGATATCGATGAAGGAATGCAACGTTTCGCGCAGGCGGTAGCGAAGGTGGTGGGCTGATTGCCGGATGGCGTACAGGGTAAGCTGTGATTCGTAGGCCGGATAAGCGTAGCGCATCCGGCAGTCGAGCTTAACCCTTCATATCCCGCAACCGACGGCTCAGCCAGATCCCGTGGTGCGGTCGCTGACGCCATGCTACCGACGAAATGGTGTGCATGGTATTCAGATGTCCCAATACCCTTTGTAGATGCTGCTCCAGGGTGCTTAACGGACCGTGGGACAGCATCTCTGGTGCCTCGAGAATATTCACATCTCCGGAGCTTCCCGGTCCATCATATTCCAGCCGCTGCTGACAGCGCTGGAGCGCGATTTCGCAGGATTCCAGATACCGCTGCGCCAAATCCGGCGTCAGCATCGTATGTTCCCTTGCCAGCGTGGTCATCGCGTTGATGTGTTCAACGATGAACTGGCTGTGCGTGACCCACAGTTTCATGTCTGCAAGGTAGTGCGAGTTAAATCCCGGCTCCTGCATTGCCTGGTTCAGCGAGTTGAACAGCGTGTTTTGCGTCTGGTTGACGCGCATGCGTTGATACGCCAGCGGCGTGGCCTGTGGATCGTTGCTGAGGATCAGACGAATGGCCTCCTGGTCGGCTTCTAACGCATCGTGGGCGTTCTTACGCAGCAGACCGCTCTGCCACTGTGGCCACAGCCAGAGCGTGCCGCCAAAGGCGATTAAGCAGCCAATGACCGTATCGACAAACCGCGGCACGATAAACTCTTCCCCATTCAGCGTCAGTAGTTGCAGGGTGTATACCGCCGTTACCGTAAAACCGACGGTAGCCCAGCCGTAGTTTTTACGGATGATCAGATAGCTCACCAGGGTGATCAGCAGCATGGCCGCCAGCGTGAAACCTTCGGGAATATGAAAGTGCAATGTGACGCCGGCAATAACCAGTCCAACGAGCGTACCTACGGAACGGTGTAAGATGCGCACCCGGGTCGCCCCGTAGCCATTTTGCGTAACAAACAGGACTGTCATCAAAATCCAGTAAGGCTTTGGCAGGTGTAAAGCGCTGCCCATCAGGCTGGCGATACTCAACATAACGCTGATGCGTCCGGCATTGCGCAGCGCTGGGGATTTCAACGACAGGTAGTTTTTCAGGGCAGGGATCAGCGGCAACCGACGCTGCTTGTCAGCCATTAAGTCACGGGCATACAGCGGGCGCTGGGTCCGTAGCACGCGGGCAATACGGCTGAAGTGCCAGTAGCAAAATTGCCCCACCGGATTGTCCGGATGCTGCCTGGCGATTTTCTCCAGCGTGCCAATCTGCTTTTCCATCGAGAAACGGGTCGGCAAGCGGTGATACAAAATATCATCGGCCAGTACCCGAAGGCGTTCGGCGACGGTTCGCGCGTTCCAGCGAATTACCTGCTCCGCGTGGCTACGCTCAACCAGTTTTTGCACTTCTTCTGGCTGGTGGAGGCTAACGGAAATATGCTCCTGTAAATCCAGCGCCTCCTGAAAGGCACGCAGCAGGCGTTTGTATTCGTTGTTGTGATGTGCCGACAGCATATGCATTTGCTGATAGCACTGGGTAATCAGATCCACCGCCTTTTGTTGGCGAACCAGCAGGGGAGGCAGCGCTTTTTCTGGGTCGGCATGCTGGGTCAGCATGCTGTACTTGGCTTCACAGTAATCGGCTAATTCACGGTACAGCAAGCTGAGCGATTCGCGGAGCGGTTGCTCGCGCCACATCCAGAACCAGAACCAGTTGAACAGGCCATACCATAACGTGCCCAGCGCGTAGATCAGCAGCGGCTCCCAGACGGGCATATTCCCGGCCAGGCTGAGCGTGAAAATCGCCGCGATAAGCGAGGCTGGCAGTAATCGCGCATGCAAGGGGCTTAGCTCGGCGGTTACGCCAAGAATGAGCGTCAGGCCGGTGAGGATCAATGGTAGCGGTATAGTTTGCGCAAGCAGTAGCTGCATGATCAAGCTGCACCCGGCAAACAGCGATGCACCAATGACTAAGCGTTTGAAAAAGCGCTTGTGCGGGGTATCAAGACCGGCAATGTTGCAGCAGGCAGGGACGAGGGAAAAGAGAAGCCCCAAATGAAGCTGACCGATGATCAGACCAACAGCCACAGGTAAACATAGCACCAGCGTTTGTCGTAGTGCGTAGTTGATCTCTGGGTGGTATATCAGTCTTCGCCACATCGGAGTAAACAAAAGTGGCGCATTACTGGGTAACGCGCCACTTCGATGGGGTTAACGCGTGCCGTAGACGACGATGGTCTTACCGTGTGCGGAGATCAGGTTCTGATCTTCCAGCATCTTCAGAATACGACCGACGGTCTCACGGGAGCAGCCAACGATCTGGCCGATTTCCTGACGGGTGATTTTAATCTGCATGCCGTCCGGGTGGGTCATCGCATCAGGCTGTTTCGCCAGATTCAGCAGAGTCTGCGCGATACGACCGGTTACGTCGAGGAAGGCAAGGTTGCCCACTTTTTCAGACGTGACCTGCAGACGACGAGCCATCTGAGAAGACAGGCGCATCAGAATATCCGGGTTGACCTGGATTAATTGGCGAAATTTTTTGTAGGAAATTTCAGCGACTTCACATGCGGTTTTGGCACGTACCCAGGCGCTACGTTCCTGACCTTCTTCGAAGAGGCCTAATTCACCAATAAAATCGCCCTGATTCAGATAAGAAAGGATCATTTCTTTCCCTTCTTCATCTTTGATCAGCACTGCCACGGAGCCTTTAACGATGTAATACAACGTTTCCGCTTTTTCACCCTGGTGAATCAGCGTGCTCTTCGATGGGTACTTATGAATATGGCAATGAGACAAGAACCATTCGAGAGTCGGGTCTGTTTGCGGTTTGCCAAGCACCATGCGCGGTTATCCTCTGTTATAAGCTGTCTCCAGAGCCAGAAAACGACGCTGCCTCTGGGTTTGCAAAAATATGCTTCCCGCTACCTGGGAAAGGGGCTGTCAAAAATATACTGCAGCCTGTAATGTGATGTCCTCTGCATACATGCAGTACGTCAATGTATTACTGTAGCATCCCGTCTGTTTTAGCATAGCTTTCGCCGTGTGTCTCCTGGTGTCTCGCTTCAGCATGATGCAGGTCGCCTTCCGTTGCGAGAATTGTTATGTGCGCGTAATCTGTCAGGAAAATTGAAACATTGGAGTTACGAAATATGCAAGCGCGTGTAAAGTGGGTTGAGGGGTTAACCTTCCTCGGTGAGTCCGCCTCTGGCCACCAAATTTTGATGGACGGTAACTCTGGTGATAAAGCGCCGAGCCCGATGGAAATGGTATTAATGGCTGCCGGTGGTTGTAGCGCAATTGATGTGGTATCGATCCTGCAAAAGGGTCGTCAGGATGTGACCAACTGCGAAGTGAAACTGACTTCAGAGCGTCGTGATGAAGCACCGCGCCTGTTTACCCACATCAACCTGCATTTCATCGTAACGGGTAACGATCTGAAAGATGCGTCAGTCTCCCGCGCCGTCGATCTTTCAGCGGAAAAATACTGCTCCGTGGCGTTGATGCTGGAAAAGGCAGTGAATATTACCCATTCCTATGAAGTGGTTGCTGCTGCGTGATGTCATGCCTGATGGCGTTTCACTTATCAGGCCTACAGGATATAAACACGTAGGCCGGATAAGGCATCAGCCGCCATCCGGCAAAAGACCACATCACTCTATCTTCTTACCTTCCATCAGTCGCTGTACCAGCGGCAGCATAATCAATTCCATCGCCAGACCCATCTTGCCGCCAGGTACGACTAACGTATTGATATGGGAAATGAATGATCCCTGCAACATGGCCAGTAACCACGGGAAGTCGATCCCTTCCAGGTTACGAAAATGAATCACGACAAAGCTTTCATCCAGTGATGGAATGCTCTTAGCGGCAAAGGGGTTGGAGGTATCGACGGTCGGTACGCGCTGGAAGTTAATATGCGTCCGGGAAAACTGCGGCGTGATGTAATTGATGTAATCGTCCATTGAACGCACCACCGAGTCCATCACCGCTTCACGCGAATGTCCACGCTCGCTGGTATCGCGGGTCAGCTTCTGGATCCATTCCAGGTTTACGATAGGTACCACGCCAACCAGCAGATCGACATGCCGGGCCACGTTTTGCTGCGGGGTGACAACACCGCCGTGCAGCCCTTCGTAGAACAGTACATCCGTCGGTTCAGGCAGCGGCTGCCAGGGCGTGAATGTCCCCGGAACCTGGTTCCATGGTACGGCCTCATCGTAAGTGTGCAGATATTTTCGCGACTGGCCTTTGCCCGTCTGACCGTATTCGATGAAGGTTTGTTCCAGCAAGCCGAAGTCATTAGCTTCAGGGCCAAAATAGCTGATATGCCGCCCGGCATCGCGCGCTTTGCGAATCGCCATGTCCATTTCCGGACGGGTATAGCGATGAAAACTGTCACCTTCCACCTCGGCGGCGCGCAGATTTAACTGCGCGAAAATTTTACGAAACGCGAGGCTGGTGGTGGTGGTCCCCGCGCCGCTGGATCCTGTTACCGCAATCACCGGATGTTTGGCAGACATAACAACTCCATGAAATGGTTGTAATTATAGTAAAGTCGGCCGGCGGCTACGGATTACTCGTGAATCTGCTTCCTCGGCATAATGTTGACCGTTTCATGCAGTTCAGACCACACCAGCACGGCTTCACCTGATTGTAGTTGGCGTTTGACGTCGGCGACTTTTTGTTCGAGCGAGCGTTCATGTTCACCATAATCGGTGCCTTCGCGCAAGACAAAGCTTTCAATCAAATTGTCCAGCGCGTCCGGGGAGATATCTTGCCAGGGGATAATCATGATGATGCCTCCAGATACGTTGTCAGCCAGTCCGGGATTCTTGATTCCAGCCACATCACAGGACGGCGCACCGTGCCACCTATAAATCCGACGTGGCCGCCGTGTTCAGTAAGCTGGTACTCCACCTGTGAGGGCAGATTTTCCGGTTTCGGGATCACATGATGATCCATAAACGGATCGTCTTTCGCATGGATAATCAGCGTTGGTTTGGCTATCCGATTGAGCAACGGCATGGCGCTGCACTGGCGGTAATAGTCTATAGCATCGGCGAAACCGTGGATTTTGGCGGTGATTAGATCGTCAAAATCGCGAATGCGGCGTAAAGATTTCAACTGGGCCAGACTCACCGGCAACGAACCTGGATAAGCTTCAAGCTTCCGTGAGGCATTGGCTTTCAACAGATTGAGCAGGTAGCGCTGGTAGACCCGGGAGAAGCCCTTGTCCATATGGTAGCTACAGGCTTCGAGCACGAAAGGTGCAGAAACGATAACCGCCGCATCTATCGGAATATCGTTGCCTTCTTTTGCCAGCAGGCAAGCCAGCATGTTTCCACCGAGTGAATAACCTACCGCCGCGGTCGGTACGCGACCGAACTCACGCTCCAGCCAGTGTAAAAACCAGGTGCCATCTTCTGTTTCACCGGAGTGATAAATGCGGTTCAGACGATTGGGTTCGCCGCTGCAACCGCGAAAGTGCATTACCACGCCCAGCCAGCCGCGCTTTTGTGCTGCTTCAATCAGGCCATGTGCGTAGGGGCTGTTCAGACTGCCTTCCAGACCGTGAAAAACCACCAGGCGCGGTTTGTGTTTCGCCTGTTGCGGATCTTCACTCCACGCCAGATCGACGAAATCACCGTCGGGCAATTCCAGACGCTGCCAGTGGGCGTCGAACTTCACCTTGCGGCGAATTAAACGCGGCAGCATCGTCTGCAGATGGCGGTTACTGATACCGCGCATCGGGCGGAATTCTCGCGAATCGTCGGTAGGTGGGGTCATTTCTGTGGACGTGATTTCAACCATAACACCGGAGCAATTAATAATCGGAAAGAATAACTATACCGCGCACAGCGCGTGCGGGTTAGCCAATATGTGATTTTGTCGCTAGTCAGTCAGCAGGTTACGCGAGAAAAGATGAAAATCGACGTTGTGTTTACGTCGCCACAGGCGGGCTTTACGCGTCCCTGTCGCCACGCTTTCTCCGGTATCTTCAAACATTCCTGACGCTTCAAAGCGACGAATCAGACTTTTACGCTGGATCGACTGGCCGAGGATCACCTCAGTGGCTTCGAGCAGTTGCCCATGGGTAAATGTTTCCGGCAAGCAGTATACGGGCAGGAGCGAGTACATCGTTTTTTGCCGTAAGCGGTGTAGCGCCGCGGTAATGATTTTCTCGTGATCAAACGCGAGTGAATAGTTTTTCAGTTCATCAACCGGCACCCAACGGGCATTGCTGACGCTGGCGATATGGGGCGCGCAGTCTACCCAGGCGATTAGTGCAAACCAGGTGACCGTCAGGCTCCAGCCGCGCGGGTCACGATCAGGGCCGGAAAAGGTATCCAGTTGTTCCAGCCACGAAGGCGAAACGCCTGTTTTTTCGGTGAGTTTGCGCAGCGCGGTGGCGCGGGTTGAATCATCGTTTTCGATATCAATAAAGCCGCCGGGTAATCCCCAACGCCCTTTTTGCGGCTGATTTGCCCGCTCGACCAGTAATACGCACAGCGCCTGCTGATGCAGGGTAAATAACACGCTATCTACCGTCACCAGAGGTGAAGGGAAGCGGCTGGCATCGTACTGATTCAGGTAGTCGGCTTCGGTGGTCATAAGATACTCACGATGATTTGTAACGCTGACAAGTGTACCAGCCCGACACCGGGGGGCAAGGTTCGTTTTTTCTTATTGCTTATCAGTGGATTAGCTCACGTCTTAAAAATAATTCATTTTATACTTGCTTAATATGTGTCACAGGGACATTATTAATTGTGTCGAAGGGACACAATTGAGGGGGAAGCGCGATGAACATAAAATTGACACTAACTTTGGACGACCAGACCTATGCCGTTGCCAGCGGTGTTTTTCCTGATGGTGCTGTCTGGTTAAAAGTCACCGATGCGTTGCCAACCTTTGCTCGCCTGATGCACATCCGTGCCACGGCTATGCGTGATATGAACGATTTTATGCTGCTGGCGCAACTGGTTGAGGCGGTACGTCATCAGACCGATGTACTGGTCAGCCATCTCGACCTCCCTTGGCTGCCGTGGGCGCGTCAGGACAGACATATGGTCTCGGGTGACAGCTTTGCGCTGAAAGTCTTCGCCAGTCAGCTTAATACGTTGAAATTTGACAAGGTTAACGTGCTCGACCCGCACAGCGATGCGGCGGCGGCTGCAATCGACAACTTTGTGGCGATCCCCCAGGAGGTCTGCCTGATGCAAAGCGCGTCATTATCGCGGCTGTTTCAGCAAAACGCGCTGATGCTGGTTGCTCCCGATGCGGGATCGCTGAAGAAGATTGATGCCGTAGCCAGAGCGGCCGGTGTGGAGCAGTATGCCATCCTGAGCAAAAAACGTGATGTGGCAAGCGGCAGCCTGACGGGATTTGCATTATTGGCCGGAGACGTCAGGGGTAGGGATCTGCTGATTGTTGACGATCTGTGTGACGCAGGCGGTACGTTTATAGGCTCTGCACAGGTGTTACGTGATGCTGGCGCCCGCAGTGTCAGCCTGTATGTCACCCACGGTATCTTTTCTAAGGGCGTTGATCACCTGTTTGCAAACGGTATTGACGCGATCTACACCACCACCTCTTTAGCTGCCCCAGCGTTGGTACATCCGCAGCTTGAGCTTATCGACATTGACGCGATTTACCGCGCCTGAGGGAGAGACTGATTATGAAAATGAACCCGATTCTGGCTATCGACGGCTACAAAGTTTCTCATCGCGTACAGTATCCGCAGGGTACCCATCGCGTGTATTCCAACTTTACCCCGCGCAGCGATCGCTTTTTCTCCTCGCCGTTGGCGGATGGCAAACTGGTATTCTTCGGCCTGCAGGGTTTTATGCAGTGGTTTTTAGTCGACCTGTTTAATGAGGCGTTCTTTGCCCGCCCGGAAGACGAGGTGGTCAGGGAATACAAACAGGTCATGGACAGCTATCTGGGCAAAGATGCGGTGGCGGTGGACCATATTCGTGCACTGCATCAGTTGGGCTATCTGCCGCTGCACATTAAGGCGCTGGATGAAGGCAGCAAAGTCCCGATGGCGGTACCGGTTTTAACTATCATCAACACCCAACCTGAGTTTTTCTGGCTGGTGAATTACCTGGAGACCGTGCTGTCGGCGGAGCTGTGGAAGGCGTCAACAAATGCCACGATAGCTCACCACTACCGCAAAATCTGCGCTCGCTGGGCAGAGCAAACCTGTAGCGACCTGACGCACCTTGACTTCCAGTGCCATGACTTTTCATTTCGCGGTATGTCCGGATTACAGGACACCATGCAGGCGGGCAGTGGGCATTTGTTAAGCTTTAAAGGGACCGACAGTATTCCATCTCTGCTGTACGCTCGCGATTACTACACCGACGGCGAGCCCTATTTTATCGGCGCCAGCATTCCGGCTACCGAACACAGCGTGATGTGTATGGGTGAGCGCGAGCATGAGATTGAAACCTTCCGCCGCCTGATTGCCGATCTCTACCCGCAAGGATTTGTATCGATAGTCTCTGATACCTGGGACTACTGGCAGGTGCTGACGGAATATACCCGCGAACTGAAGAACATCATTCTGGCGCGTGAAGGTCGGGTGGTATTCCGTCCGGATAGCGGCAATCCGGTGGAGATCCTGTGTGGTACTGGCGAAGATGACGATACAAGCAGCGTTCGTTCCGCTCAGGAGAAAGGGTCTGTGGAAGTGCTGTGGGAGATTTTTGGCGGCACGATTAACGCCAAAGGTTACAAGGTGCTCAACCCGCATGTCGGACTGATTTATGGCGACTCCATCACCCTTGAGCGAGCGAATGAGATCCTGCGTCGTCTGGAAGCGAAAGGATTTGCCAGTTCAAACGTCGTGTTTGGCGTTGGTTCTTTTACTTATCAATACAACACACGTGACACCTTTGGCTTTGCGATGAAAGCGACGTGGGGAGAAGTCGACGGCAAAGGCCGGACGATTTTTAAAGAACCAAAAACTGATAATGGTCTGAAACGTTCAGCCCGTGGTCTGCTTCGCGTCACACGTGATGAGCAAGGGGAATTGCGTCTGCATGACGAACAGACCTGGGAGCAAGAGCAGGAAGGGGAGCTGAAAACTCGTTTTCTCAACGGCAAGCTGTTTAACCGCGAGCATTTCGAAGAAATCCGCCAGCGTCTGGCGACACAGGGATAATTCAACAAAAATGCCGGATGAGACGTGTTGGCGTCGGATCCGGCAATGATGACTACTCGGCCAGCATCTGCTCAAGCTGTTCCTGAGCCTCCAGCCAGGCCATTTCACACTCTTCCAGCCCGGATTTCGCACTGGCCTGCTGCTGCAAACAGGCGGTAAGTTCGGCTTTGCGACTTTGGTCGTACAGTTCGCTGTCGCCGAGTTTTTCTTCCGCCTGCGCCAGCTGTGCGTGCAGTTTCTCCATCTCTTTTTCCAGACGGGTAATCTCTTTACGCAGCGGCTGCGTCAGGGAGCGCAGTTCCGCTTCGCGGCGCTTCTGGTCTTTACGCGCCTGGGCGCTGTTAACGCTCTCTTTCGCCGGTTCGTCGCCCTGGTTTTCCTGTTTCTGGACATCGCTCAGCCACTGCTGATAATCCTCCAGATCGCCATCAAACGGCTCGACTTTCTTGTCGTGTACCAGATAGAGGTCGTCGGTGGTGGAGCGGATCAGGTGACGGTCGTGCGAGACGACAACCAGCGCGCCTTCAAAATCGATCAGCGCCTCGGTCAGCGCCTGACGCATATCCAGGTCCAGGTGGTTGGTTGGTTCATCGAGCAGCAGCAGGTTAGGGCGCTGCCAGACGATCAACGCCAGTACCAGACGCGCTTTTTCGCCACCGGAGAAGCGGCGTGTCTCTTCGCTGACTTTATCGCCCTGGAAGCCGAATCCACCCAGGTAGTCACGCAGTTTCTGCTCCAGTTCCTGCGGTGCCATGCGTGCCAGATGCTGAATGGGTGATTCATCGGCGCGTAAAAACTCCAGCTGGTGCTGCGCGAAGTAGCCCAGTTTGATGCCTTTCGCCAGGCCAATCTCACCGCTGATTGGGGGCAGTTCGCCGGCCAGCAGCTTAATCAGCGTCGATTTACCCGCGCCGTTGCGACCGAGCAGGCCGATGCGGGAACCCGGCACCAGATTCAGTTTGATCGAATCGAGAATGACGCGATCGCCGTAACCAGCGCTAACCTTTTCCATCTTCAAGAGCGGGTTTGGCAGGCTTTCCGGCTCACGGAAGCTGAAGTGGAACGGGTTGTCCACGTGCGCTGGGGCAATCAGCTCCATACGTTCCAGCATTTTGATACGGCTCTGTGCCTGCTTCGCTTTCGTTGCTTTAGCGCGGAAACGATCGATATAGCTTTGCAGATGCGCCACGCGCTCCTGCTGGCTTTCGTACATTGCCTGTTGCTGTGCGAGGCGGGTCGCACGCTGGATTTCAAACGCGCTGTAGTTGCCGGTGTACTCGAACATGGTTTGCTGTTCGATATGAATAATTTTATCTACCACCGGATCGAGGAAGTCGCGATCGTGGGAGATCAAAATCAGCGTACCCTGATAGCTTTTCAGCCATCTTTCCAGCCAGATCACCGCGTCGAGATCGAGGTGGTTGGTGGGTTCATCGAGCAGCAGTAGGTCTGAACGGCAAATCAGCGCCTGGGCCAGGTTGAGACGCATACGCCAGCCACCGGAGAAGTCGCTGACCGGGCGCTCAAGCTGTTCGTTGGAGAAGCCGAGGCCATGCAGCAGGCTGGCGGCGCGTGAGCGCACGGTCCAGGCGTCGATGGCATCCAGCTTGCCATGGACAGTGGCAATGGCATGTCCATCGTTACGTTCGTTGGCGTCGTTCAACTGCGCTTCCAGTTGACGATACTCGCGGTCGCCGTCAATGACGTACTCCAGCGCGGGCTGTGGCAACGCAGGCGTTTCCTGATTCACCCACGCGAGCTGCCAGTTTCCCGGATAGGTAAATCCTCCAGCGTCGGCGCTGAGTTCATTTTTCAGCAATGCCAGCAGGGTAGATTTACCGCAGCCATTTTTACCCACCAGGCCAACCTTCTGCCCTGGATTAATGGTGGCCGTGGCATTGTCCAGCAAGACGCGCACGCCGCGACGAATTTGTAACGATGAGAAAACAATCATAAGGCGCCGTATGTTCAGACTATGTTAATTTATCATTATGATAATGTAATGTGCGGGCCGTTTGCCGCACCGAGGCGCAATGGTAGCCCAAAACGTCGAAAATAGACAAAAGACAAAACCGGGAGGGGGATGATGTTCCAGCCAGCGAAAGTCTTGCTGCTGTATGCCCATCCGGAATCTCAGGACTCGGTCGCGAACCGTGTTCTGCTTAAACCGGCCATGCAGCTCAGCAATGTTACCGTGCACGACCTTTACGCGCACTATCCTGATTTTTTTATCGATATTCCGCATGAACAGGCGCTGCTGCGTGAGCATGATGTGATTGTTTTTCAGCACCCACTCTATACCTATAGCTGTCCGGCGCTGTTAAAGGAATGGCTTGACCGCGTACTGAGCCGCGGATTTGCCAGCGGTCCCGGAGGGAATCAACTGGCGGGAAAGTACTGGCGTAGCGTTATCACTACCGGAGAACCGGAAAGTGCCTACCGCTATGACGCGCTAAACCGTTATCCAATGAGCGATGTGCTGCGTCCTTTCGAGCTAACGGCCGGTATGTGCCGCATGCACTGGATGAGCCCAATTATCGTTTACTGGGCCAGACGGCAAACGAAGCAGGAGCTGGACAGCCATGCGAAAGCGTATGGTGACTGGCTGGCGAATCCGATCCCTGTGGGAGGCCGCTGATGGAAGGTTCTGATTTATTGACAGCGGGAGTGTTGTTCCTCTTCGCGGCGGTGGCTGCAGTTCCCCTGGCCTCAAAGCTGGGTATCGGTCCGGTGCTGGGTTACTTGCTGGCGGGTATTGCTATCGGCCCGTGGGGATTAGGATTTATCAGCGATGTGGATGAAATCCTGCATTTTTCCGAGCTGGGCGTAGTCTTTCTGATGTTCATCATTGGGCTGGAACTTAATCCCGCCAAACTGTGGCAACTGCGGCGTTCAATTTTTGGCGTCGGTGCCGCGCAGGTGATGCTGAGCGCGGTGGTGCTGGCCGGATTATTGATGCTCACTGCGTTCTCCTGGCAGGCGGCAGTGGTTGGCGGCATTGGTCTGGCGATGTCATCGACCGCTATGGCGCTACAGTTGATGCGCGAAAAAGGCATGAACCGCAGTGAATCCGGACAACTGGGTTTTTCGGTGCTGCTGTTTCAGGATCTGGCGGTGATCCCCGCGCTGGCGCTGGTTCCGCTGCTGGCGGGTTCTGCTGACGAACATTTTGACTGGATCAAAGTGGGAATGAAGGTGCTGGCCTTTGCCGGCATGCTGATTGGCGGTCGCTATTTGCTGCGTCCGGTTTTCCGCTTTATTGCGGATTCTGGCGTGCGGGAAGTGTTCACCGCTGCCACGCTGCTGTTGGTGCTGGGGTCTGCTCTATTTATGGATGCGCTGGGGCTGTCAATGGCGCTGGGAACGTTTATCGCGGGCGTGCTGCTGGCGGAAAGCGAATACCGACATGAGCTGGAAACGGCAATCGATCCGTTTAAAGGCCTGTTGCTCGGGCTGTTTTTTATCTCCGTTGGCATGTCGCTCAACCTCGGCGTGCTCTACACCCATATTCTGTGGGTGGCAGCGAGCGTGATCGTGCTGGTGGTCGTAAAAATGCTGGTGCTATATGTGCTGGCGCGTCTTAACGGCATGAGAAGCTCTGAACGGATGCAATTTGCCGGGGTTTTAAGTCAGGGTGGTGAATTCGCTTTCGTGCTGTTTTCAACGGCATCCTCGCAACGGCTGTTTCAGGGCGACCAAATGGCGTTGCTGCTGGTGACCGTCACGCTGTCGATGATGACCACGCCGCTGGTGATGAAGTTGATTGATAAATGGCTCTCCCGCCAGTTTAACGGCACGGATGAGGAAGACGAAAAACCCTGGGTGGAAGATGATAAACCGCAGGTGATTGTGGTGGGGTTTGGGCGTTTTGGTCAGGTTATTGGTCGTCTGTTGATGGCCAATAAAATGCGGATTACCGTTTTGGAGCGGGATATCAGCGCGGTGAATCTGATGCGTAAATATGGCTATAAGGTTTATTACGGTGATGCCACGCAGGTGGAACTGTTGCGCTCCGCAGGGGCAGAGGCGGCGCAATCTATTGTTATTACCTGTAATGAGCCTGAAGACACCATGAAACTGGTGGAACTGTGCCAACAGTATTTTCCGCATTTGCATATTCTTGCGCGAGCGCGCGGACGTGTAGAAGCGCATGAGTTATTACAGGCTGGTGTGACGCAGTTTTCCCGCGAAACGTTCTCCAGTGCGCTGGAGTTGGGGCGTAAAACGCTGGTTACACTGGGAATGCATCCGCACCAGGCTCAGCGCGCTCAGCTACATTTTCGGCGGCTGGATATGCGCATGCTGCGGGAACTGATCCCCGTGCATACAGATACGGTACAAATCTCTCGAGCCAGGGAAGCCCGGCGCGAGCTGGAGGAAATTTTCCAACGAGAGATGCAGCAAGAGCGACGTCAGCTGGATGGCTGGGATGAATTTGAGTAGAGGATAACCATGGCAATTCGTAAACGTTTTATCGCAGGTGCAAAATGTCCGTCCTGCCAGTCGCAGGATACGCTGGCGATGTGGCGCGAAAATAATATCGATATTGTTGAGTGTGTTAAGTGCGGTCATCAGATGCGGGAAGCCGATAAAGAGGCGCGCGAGCACGTTCGCAAAGAAGAGCAAGTGATCGGGATTTTTCATCCGGACTAGCGATATGGCGCAGCTTTTTTTAAGCTAGAGGGTACACGGGTGCAGAATTCCGCTACAATCTGCGCCACTATTCTTTCCATGCTCAGGAGATATCATGAAAGTAGCAAAGGACCTGGTGGTCAGCCTGGCCTATCAGGTACGTACAGAAGACGGTGTGTTGGTTGATGAGTCTCCGGTGAGTGCACCGCTGGACTACCTGCATGGTCACGGTTCCCTGATTTCTGGCCTGGAAACAGCGCTGGACGGTCATGAAGTTGGCGACAAATTCGATGTTGCTGTTGGCGCAAACGACGCATACGGTCAGTACGACGAAAACCTGGTGCAGCGCGTTCCTAAAGACGTCTTCATGGGCGTTGACGAACTGCAGGTTGGCATGCGTTTCCTGGCTGAAACTGACCAGGGTCCAGTACCGGTAGAAATTACCGAAGTGGAAGACGACCACGTTGTGGTTGACGGTAACCACATGCTGGCTGGCCAGAATCTGAAATTCAACGTAGAAGTTGTTGCTATCCGCGAAGCGACCGAAGAAGAACTGGCTCACGGCCACGTTCACGGTGCGCACGGTCACGACCACGATCATGACCACGGTCATGACGGTTGCTGCGGTGGTCACGGTCACGACCATGGTCACGAGCACGGCGGCGAAGGCTGCTGCGGCGGTGGCGGTAAAGGTAACGGCGGCGGCTGCGGTTGCCACTGATCGGTATGATTGCCTGATGGCGCTACGCTTATCAGGCCTACCGTAGGCCGGATAAGACGTTTACGTCGTCATCCGGCACAAAAAAGCGGGGATATCCCCGCTTTTTTTACGTCTCAATAATGTGGCGGCGGGGTCTCTTCAGACTGCGACGCAATGTGGGACGGCTGCGTTGCTTTGAGCTTTTCCGTCAGCAGACGCAGATGGTCGCGCAGTTTGGCCATTTCCAGTTCATGCGCAGTCACCGTCACGTTGAGCTCTTCAATGGTGATCTCCTGAAATGCCAGGCGACTTTCCAGTTCAGCCAGGCGAGTTTCCATTGTTGTATCCTGCATGATTCACCTCTTTCTTTTTTCTCCGGCAGATCGCGGACTGCGGCGAATTCTACTTAACTTTGCTTGTTTGCACAGCACTCAATCTTCGGTAACGAAACTAATTTAAACAAAAAGAGTCTGAAAAGTGGTGATAATAGGGCGTGCCTGTATGTTGATTTGTTCTGCAACGCTTTATAGTACATTTTTATGTTAGCTAACCCTGGGGTGAGATGCCCCGGCCCTGGAGATATGGATGAAATCACTGTTTAAAGTAACGCTGCTGGCGACCACAATGGCTGTTGCTCTGCATGCCCCGATCACCTTCGCTGCTGATGCTGCGAAACCAGCCGCTACTGCTGACAGCAAAGCAGCATTCAAGAATGACGACCAAAAAGCCGCTTACGCGCTGGGCGCGTCCCTGGGTCGTTATATGGAAAACTCTCTGAAAGAGCAGGAAAAACTGGGCATCAAACTGGATAAAGATCAGCTGATCGCTGGTGTTCAGGATGCGTTTGCAGACAAGAGCAAACTGTCTGACCAGGAAATCGAACAAACTCTGCAGGCGTTTGAAGCGCGCGTGAAGAGCTCCGCTCAGGCGAAAATGGAAAAAGACGCGGCTGACAACGAAGCCAAAGGTAAAGTTTACCGCGAGAAATTTGCTAAAGAGAAAGGCGTTAAAACCTCTTCTACTGGCCTGGTCTACAAAGTAGAGAAAGAAGGTACTGGCGCTGCACCGAAAGATAGCGATACCGTGGTAGTCAACTACAAAGGTACGCTGATCGATGGTAAAGAGTTTGATAACTCCTACACCCGTGGTGAGCCGCTGTCTTTCCGTCTTGACGGTGTCATCCCTGGCTGGACTGAAGGCCTGAAAAACATCAAGAAAGGCGGCAAAATCCAGCTGGTTATCCCACCGGATCTGGCTTACGGCAAAACCGGCGTCCCGGGTATTCCGGCCAACTCTACGCTGGTCTTTGATGTTGAACTGTTAGACATCAAACCGGCACCGAAAGCTGACGCGCAGCCAGATGCTGCACCGGCAGATAAAGCTGCAGACAGCAGCAAAAAATAAGCTAACAGAAACCGCCGCCCACAGGGCGGCGGTTTTTTATTATCGACAGGATATAATTAATACTGGAAAGCGCCTTGTGCGCTGTATTACTTTAGATGCCCCTATAATAGTGATGAGCCTGCCCTGACAACATAACGACAGGCTCCTGAAAAGGAGTGCTTTTTTTCATGTCCAGGTCGCTTTTAACCAACGAAACCAGTGAGCTAGATTTGCTGGATCAACGTCCTTTCGATCAAACCGACTTCGATATCCTCAAATCCTACGAAGCGGTAGTGGACGGGTTGGCGATGCTCATTGGTTCCCATTGTGAAATCGTATTGCACTCTTTGCAGGATTTGAAATGCTCGGCCATCCGCATTGCTAACGGTGAACACACGGGCCGTAAAATTGGCTCACCGATTACCGACCTTGCGTTGCGTATGCTGCATGATATGACGGGTGCGGATAGCAGCGTGTCGAAGTGTTACTTCACACGTGCGAAAAGCGGTGTCTTGATGAAGTCGGTGACGATTGCCATTCGCAACCGTGAGCATCGCGTGATTGGTCTGCTGTGCATCAACATGAACCTTGATGTTCCTTTCTCGCAGATAATGAATACCTTTATCCCACCGGAAACCCCGGAAGTGGGCTCTGCCGTCAACTTCGCTTCTTCGGTGGAAGATCTGGTTACCCAGACGCTGGAATTCACGATCGAAGAAGTGAATGCCGATCGCAATGTTTCCAACAACGCGAAGAACCGCCAGATCGTCCTGAATTTATATGAGAAAGGCATCTTCGATATTAAAGATGCCATCAACCAGGTCGCCGATCGGCTGAACATCTCCAAACATACGGTCTACCTCTATATTCGTCAGTTCAAAAGCGGCGATTTCCAGGGGCAAGACAAGTAATGCGTTTTGCCATCATGGTGACAGGGCCTGCTTATGGCACGCAGCAGGCGAGTAGCGCGTTGCAATTTGCACATGCGCTTCTCGAAGAAGGGCATGAGTTATGCAGCGTCTTTTTCTATCGAGAAGGTGTATATAACGCCAACTTACTGACTTCACCCGCCAGTGATGAATATGATCTGGTGCGGGCCTGGCAACAACTGAACCAACAGCATGGTGTAACGCTGAATATCTGCGTGGCGGCGGCGTTGCGTCGCGGCGTTGTTGATGAAACTGAAGCAAAGCGTCTGGGACTGGCAGGGGCTAATTTACAATCAGGTTTTAACCTCAGCGGGCTTGGATCGCTGGCTGAGGCATCCCTGACCTGCGATCGCGTGGTGCAGTTCTGATGAAACGTGTTGCTTTTGTCTTTTCTACCGTGCCGCATGGCAGCGCATCTGGCCGTGAAGGATTAGATGCATTGCTAGCGACATCTGCATTAACGGAAGACCTCGGCGTGTTTTTTATCGGCGATGGCGTCTTTCAAATCCTCCAGGGACAACAACCGGATGCCGTGCTGGCGCGAGACTATATCGCAACCTTCAAGCTGTTAGGGTTGTACGATATCGATCAATGTTGGCTCTGCGCTGCCTCATTACGCGAGCGAGGCCTTCAGCAGGGGGTTAATTTTGTGGTCGATGCGACAGCGCTTGAACCGGAAGATTTACGCCGTGAGTTAGGCAACTTTGACGTCATTTTAAGGTTTTGAGACTCTCATGCTGCACACACTACATCGCTCCGCGTGGCTTACCGATTTCTCCTCTCTTCTTCGCCTGGTAGATAAAGACGATGAGCTTTTATTGCTCCAGGATGGCGTGACGGCGGCAATTGAAGGAAGCCGTTTCCTTGAAAGTCTGCAAAATGCCTCCATTAAGGTCTATGTACTGGAAGAAGACATTAAGGCCCGCGGTTTGAGTGGTCAAATTTCAGACAGTGTCGTCAGGGTTAGCTATACTGACTTCGTCAGACTTACGGTGAAGCATCCCAGCCAGATGTCCTGGTAATTGTGGGATCGTTGTATATTTCTTGACACCTTTTCGACACCGACCTAAAATTCTGCGTCCTCATATTGTATGAGGTCGTTTTATTACGTGTTTACGAAGCAAAAGCTAAAACCAGGAGCTATTTAATGGCAACAGTTAACCAGCTGGTACGCAAACCACGTGCACGCAAAGTTGCAAAAAGCAACGTGCCTGCGCTGGAAGCATGCCCGCAGAAACGTGGCGTATGTACTCGTGTATATACTACCACTCCTAAAAAACCGAACTCCGCACTGCGTAAAGTTTGCCGTGTTCGTCTGACTAACGGTTTTGAAGTGACTTCCTACATCGGTGGTGAAGGTCACAACCTGCAGGAGCACTCCGTGATCCTGATCCGTGGCGGTCGTGTAAAAGACCTCCCGGGTGTTCGTTACCACACCGTTCGTGGTGCGCTTGACTGCTCCGGCGTTAAAGACCGTAAGCAATCACGCTCCAAGTATGGCGTGAAACGTCCTAAGGCTTAATGGTTCTCCGTTAAGTAAGGCCAAACGTTTTATATTAATGTCAAACTAAACTCTTAGAGTTTTGGACAATCCTGAATTAACAACGGAGTATTTCCATGCCACGTCGTCGCGTCATTGGTCAGCGTAAAATTCTGCCGGATCCGAAGTTCGGATCAGAACTGCTGGCTAAATTTGTAAATATCCTGATGGTAGATGGTAAAAAATCTACTGCCGAAACTATCGTATACAGCGCGCTGGAGACCCTGGCTCAGCGTTCTGGTAAAAACGAACTGGAAGCTTTCGAAGTAGCTCTCGAAAACGTGCGCCCGACTGTCGAAGTTAAGTCTCGCCGCGTTGGTGGTTCTACTTATCAGGTACCAGTTGAAGTCCGTCCGGTCCGTCGTAATGCCCTGGCAATGCGTTGGATCGTTGAAGCTGCTCGTAAACGCGGTGATAAATCCATGGCTCTGCGCCTGGCGAACGAACTTTCTGATGCTGCAGAAAACAAAGGTACTGCAGTTAAGAAACGTGAAGACGTTCACCGTATGGCAGAAGCCAACAAGGCGTTCGCACACTACCGTTGGTAATCCCTTCGGAGTTTTAGTCACCAGGCGGGCGCTTCTAGTAAGCAGCCCGCTTTGGGCTACTTAAATTGAACGCCTAAAAGATAAACGAGGAATCAAATGGCTCGTACAACACCCATCGCGCGCTACCGTAACATCGGTATCAGTGCGCACATCGACGCCGGTAAAACCACTACTACCGAACGTATTCTGTTCTACACCGGTGTAAACCATAAAATCGGTGAAGTTCATGACGGCGCAGCCACCATGGACTGGATGGAGCAGGAGCAGGAACGTGGTATTACTATCACCTCCGCAGCGACTACTGCATTCTGGTCTGGTATGGCTAAGCAGTATGAACCGCATCGCGTAAACATCATCGACACCCCGGGGCACGTTGACTTCACTATCGAAGTAGAACGTTCCATGCGTGTGCTTGATGGTGCAGTAATGGTTTACTGCGCAGTTGGTGGTGTTCAGCCTCAGTCTGAAACCGTATGGCGTCAGGCAAACAAATATAAAGTTCCGCGCATTGCGTTCGTTAACAAAATGGACCGTATGGGTGCGAACTTCCTGAAAGTTGTTGGTCAGATCAAAACCCGTCTGGGCGCGAACCCTGTTCCGCTGCAGCTGGCAATTGGCGCTGAAGAAGCGTTCACCGGTGTTGTTGACCTGGTGAAAATGAAAGCCATCAACTGGAACGAAGAAGATGCAGGCGTAACCTTCACTTATGAAGATATCCCGGCTGACATGCAGGAACTGGCTGAAGAATGGCACCAGAACCTGATCGAGTCCGCTGCAGAAGCTTCAGAAGAGCTGATGGAGAAATACCTGGGTGGTGAAGAACTGACTGAAGAAGAGATCAAAAAAGCTCTGCGTCAGCGCGTTCTGAACAACGAAATCATCCTGGTAACCTGTGGTTCTGCGTTCAAGAACAAAGGTGTTCAGGCGATGCTGGATGCGGTAATTGATTACCTGCCATCCCCAGTAGACGTACCTGCGATCAACGGTATTCTGGACGACGGTAAAGATACTCCTGCTGAGCGTCATGCTAGCGATGACGAGCCGTTTGCTGCTCTGGCATTCAAAATCGCTACCGACCCGTTCGTGGGTAACCTGACCTTCTTCCGCGTGTACTCTGGTGTGGTTAACTCCGGTGACACCATCCTGAACTCCGTGAAAACTGCACGTGAACGTTTCGGCCGTATCGTACAGATGCACGCTAACAAACGTGAAGAGATCAAAGAAGTTCGCGCGGGCGATATCGCTGCTGCAATCGGTCTGAAAGACGTGACCACTGGTGACACTCTGTGTGACCCGGATCACCCGATCATTCTGGAACGTATGGAATTCCCTGAGCCGGTAATTTCCATCGCGGTAGAACCGAAAACCAAAGCTGACCAGGAAAAAATGGGTCTGGCTCTGGGCCGTCTGGCTAAAGAAGACCCGTCATTCCGCGTATGGACTGACGAAGAATCTAACCAGACCATTATCGCTGGTATGGGTGAGCTGCACCTCGACATCATCGTTGACCGTATGAAGCGTGAATTCAACGTTGAAGCGAACGTCGGTAAACCTCAGGTTGCTTACCGCGAAGCGATTCGCGCGAAAGTTACCGATATCGAAGGTAAACACGCTAAGCAGTCTGGTGGTCGCGGTCAGTACGGTCATGTTGTTATCGACATGTACCCGCTGGAGCCGGGTTCAAACCCGAAAGGCTACGAGTTCATCAACGACATCAAAGGTGGTGTAATTCCTGGCGAATACATCCCGGCCGTTGATAAAGGCATCCAGGAACAGCTGAAATCTGGCCCGCTGGCTGGTTACCCGGTTGTTGATCTGGGCGTGCGTCTGCACTTCGGTTCTTACCATGACGTTGACTCCTCTGAGCTGGCGTTTAAACTGGCCGCTTCTATCGCCTTCAAAGATGGCTTTAAGAAAGCGAAACCAGTTCTGCTTGAGCCTATCATGAAGGTTGAAGTAGAGACTCCGGAAGAGAACACCGGTGACGTAATCGGTGACTTGAGCCGCCGTCGTGGTATGCTTCGTGGTCAGGAATCCAACGTCACTGGCGTTGTTATCCATGCTGAAGTTCCGCTGTCTGAAATGTTCGGATATGCAACCCAGCTGCGTTCTCTGACCAAAGGCCGTGCTTCTTACTCCATGGAGTTCCTGAAGTACGACGATGCGCCGAACAACGTTGCTCAGGCCGTTATTGAAGCCCGTGGTAAATAATCCACAGGATTAAAACCTAAGTCCCGTGCTCTCTCCATAGGGGAGAGCACTATAGTAAGGAATATAGCCGTGTCTAAAGAAAAATTTGAACGTACAAAACCGCACGTTAACGTCGGCACCATCGGCCACGTTGACCACGGTAAAACTACCCTGACCGCTGCAATCACTACCGTACTGGCTAAAACCTACGGCGGTGCTGCTCGTGCATTCGACCAGATCGATAACGCGCCGGAAGAAAAAGCTCGTGGTATCACCATCAACACTTCTCACGTTGAATATGACACCCCGACTCGCCACTACGCACACGTAGACTGCCCGGGCCACGCCGACTATGTTAAAAACATGATCACCGGTGCTGCGCAGATGGACGGCGCGATCCTGGTTGTTGCTGCGACTGACGGCCCGATGCCGCAGACTCGTGAGCACATCCTGCTGGGTCGTCAGGTAGGCGTTCCGTACATCATCGTGTTCCTGAACAAATGCGACATGGTTGATGACGAAGAGCTGCTGGAACTGGTAGAAATGGAAGTTCGTGAACTTCTGTCTCAGTACGATTTCCCGGGCGACGACACTCCGATCGTTCGTGGTTCTGCTCTGAAAGCGCTGGAAGGCGAAGCAGAGTGGGAAGCGAAAATCATCGAACTGGCTGGCTTCCTGGATTCTTACATCCCAGAACCAGAGCGTGCGATTGACAAGCCGTTCCTGCTGCCTATCGAAGACGTATTCTCCATCTCCGGTCGTGGTACCGTTGTTACCGGTCGTGTAGAGCGCGGTATCATCAAAGTTGGTGAAGAAGTTGAAATCGTTGGTATCAAAGAGACTGCTAAGTCTACCTGTACTGGCGTTGAAATGTTCCGCAAACTGCTGGACGAAGGCCGTGCTGGTGAGAACGTTGGTGTTCTGCTGCGTGGTATCAAACGTGAAGAAATCGAACGTGGTCAGGTACTGGCTAAGCCGGGCTCTATCAAGCCGCACACCAAGTTCGAATCTGAAGTGTACATTCTGTCCAAAGACGAAGGCGGCCGTCATACTCCGTTCTTCAAAGGCTACCGTCCGCAGTTCTACTTCCGTACTACTGACGTGACTGGTACCATCGAACTGCCAGAAGGCGTAGAGATGGTAATGCCGGGCGACAACATCAAAATGGTTGTTACCCTGATCCACCC